>CAVSQF010000033.1:0-75909 GCA_963729835.1 uncultured delta proteobacterium
ACAAGCGCGTCGAGCCGACGCCTGAAAAACGGCGCGGCTCACGCGCAAGGCGTTAGCGCTGCAGCCGGACGCATCCGTTGGGTTGCCGTTCCTGCAGCCATGGGGCTATACTTCGGGTAGCCATAGGAGGTGCGCCAATGATCACCAAGGTCCAGAAGTGGGGCAACAGTCAGGGGCTTCGCTTGAGCAAGGAGCTGCTCTCGGATGTCGAGATCGCTGTCGGGGATTCGGTGGATGTGGCCGTGCGCGATGGCGTCCTAGTTGTGACGCCCGTCCGCCGCGTGCGCGGCAGGCTCGATCTTGAGCAGCTCGTCGGGCGCATCCCCAAAGGCTACAAGCCGGAGAAGATCGACTGGGGTCCCCCGGTCGGCCGGGAGGTCTGGTAGATGGCGGCCTATGTTCCTCGGAAGGGGGACTTCGTCGCCGTGACCTTCGACCCGCAGTCCGGTCACGAGCAGCGAGGTCGTCGACCCGCCCTCGTGGTCAGCAACGACCTGTTCAATCGGCACACGGGCTTGTGCATTGCCTGCCCCGTCACCAACACCCGACGCGACTACCCCTTCCACGTGTCGATTCCTTATGGGCAGGCGGTGACTGGCGTCGTGATGGTCGAGCAGGTCAAGTCGATGGACTACCGCTCTCGCAACGCGAAGCTCATCGGGAGCGCACCGGAACCGGTCTTGCAAGAAGTGCTGTCGATACTCGACGCGTGCATCTACTGAGCTGAGCGCTAACTCACTCCAGGCGCCGGCGAAAATCGCGCAGCGCCTGGGCGGCACGACGTTAGTCGCCTAGGTTTACAGAGCGCCCATCAGCTGGGCGCCTCATGATGCCAGTTGCACCGCGGTGGTGACATACCCGCGCTCGCTGTTGATGACATCCGTCAGGGCAGATTCGACCTGACCGGTGTCTGCGGTCTCTTGCTCGGACAGTACCCTGAGCGTCTCCGCGAGCGCCTGCCACGCGCGCCCCGATTGCAGCATGAGCTCAGCCAACTGCAGCTCGGCGATGCGCGCCACCCATTGCGTGGCTTGCATGAGAAAGTCGGCGTACATGAGTCGAAACCCGCCGCCGCCGGTGCCGCGCTTCTCGATGATCTGGTACATGAAGCGCGCCGTCCACTGCCAATCGTCCACGTTCGCCCAGTCGGTAAGGTTGCCCCGGAGCGTCTCGAGGGCGCCGATTCCCATGTACGGAGGATCGGAAGCCGCGAGTTGGTGTGCATTGTCGATGATCGCCGCGGTGATGACTTCGTCCAGGCGGCGCGGCGCCCGTAGTGCGGCCGGTGCGTAGAAGTCGCCGTGATGTGTCAGCAGTTGGGTGCTCACGCGGGCCTTTCGCATGTCGTCAAACGGTACCAGCAATACCCCTTCACGTTCCGTGTCGCTGACGTAGAAGACCCGCCGGTCCTCGTCGTACCCCCACGCGATGATGCAGTGGCCCGGGAAATGCGTTTGCGACCGATAGTAGGGCAGGTGGTAAATGTCGGTGAGCAACAGCGCGGGACGCCCTGCCGTCAATGCCGCTTTGAGATTGACCTCGGCGGCCGTCGGGTCGTTATCGCGCTGCCAGGTGAATTCCATGCCGATGCGCTCGAAGAAGCGCCGTTCGAAATCCATGGACCGTGCGTGGAGCACGTGGCTCGGCGACATGCCGGGCAGGTGCCCGTACCAGATGCCGAGCCCGCCGCCAATGCCGAAACACAGCGCCTCTCCCCAGGGGATGCCGTGATAGCGGAGCAGATCGGCCACCGACGTACTCGCGCAGTGCCGGCCCGGTTCGTGCGCGTGGTTGAGCAGCTGGCTCATCACGGTGGACGATAGCAGCGGGTTACAACCTCCGCAGCGGCATCGAGGTGATCGTGTCACAGCGAGATCGTGCCGAACAGCGGCAGCGTCCCCACTGACAGGTGCGGTGCTGCCGCTTTCAGCCGATCGATCAGCGCGGCAAAACGCATCGCCGGCAAAACGCGCGCCGGACTGTCAATGCCCCGCAGGAAGTTGTCCCAGTGATGCAGCAGCACAGCACCGGGAGAGAGCGCCGCCACGAGCCGTTCCGGGTACCGCTCGGTGGTCGTCCAGCCCGCCACGCACGCCAGTGCGAGGTCCACCGGCTTGACGCGCCAGTTGCGCTCGACCAGCTCGGCGCTGCCGACGTGGAACAGACGGCGGCCGGCGACCTCGATCTCCGTGCCGAACACGGCGCCGCATCGATAGGCCTGGGCGCGCATGGGCACGTCGGTGCAGTCGGCGATGTCACCGGGGAACGGCACCCGGCCGAACAAGAACGCGGCGTGCGCGCTGGGCCAGAAGCGCAGGCGAAACGGCCCGACCTCGGCCTTGCAGTGCCCGTTGCCGGAATCAGGCTCAACGCATTGCAGCTGCGTGTCGGGCAGACCGTGGCTGCGACACAGACGGAGGGCCGACCGCGACCCGAAGACGCGCGCGCCCGACTGCTGCGCGATCACTGGGGCGTCGAGCGCGTGATCGAAGTGCGTGTGGGAAAGGACGATGGCGGCGGCGCGCGGCGCCAAGCGTCTCGTCAGCGCCTCGTCGGCGCGCAACGGTGCGAACAAGCAACGGGAGAGCGAGGCGCGGGTGAGGTACGGGTCGAGCAAGAGCACCGCGCCCTCGTGCTCGATGCGGAAGCCGGCCGTGCCAAGCCACGTCACACGGACGTTGCCCGCGCCGCCGAGGGCGGCAGCATGCGTAAAGTGGAGATCCTCGGGTCGAATCACCTCGGCCGTTCCTCTGCGCTTCGTATAAACGTTCGCCGGTTATCACACCAGTACGCGGCACGTCAGGATACTTCTCTTGCATCTGCCGCCGACGTTGCCGCGCCTTTGTTGAACGTTCGCAGCGACCAACGGGAGCGGACCCGTCGCACGGACGGGGGGCGCAGCCCTCAGTCGAGCTTGATAATGCGCTCGTTTCGGTGGTCGAGAAACAGGAACAACAGGAGATAGTCGCGGAGGTGACGCGTCAGCAGGAAGTTGGTGCGCACGTGCTCGCGTCCATTCTGGCCGAGGCGGCCCGCGAAATCGGGCGCGTTGAGCAGCTGCTTGATCCAGAAGCCCGTGCCCTCGATGGTGTGCGTGAGGATGCCGCTGTAGCGGTGTGTCACTTGGAGTGGGATCCCGCCGACTGCGCCGGCGATCACCGGCTTGCCTTTCCAGAGCGCCTCGCTCACCGTCAGCCCGAAGCCTTCTTTCAGCGACTTTTGCAGGATGACCGTCGAACCACGTTGGATGGCGTTGATCTCGATGTTGGCGGTCGGCGGCAGCTCGAGCACGTGGATGTCGGGGTCGCCGTTGGCGGCCTCGTGCACGGCGGCGAGCACCGCGGCGCCTTCCGGATCATCGGTGGCGCTGCCCCCGGCCAGCACCAGGCGGCACTCATTGTATTTGCGTGCGAGACGGAAGGCCGCAATGACTCCGACCGGATCCTTGAGCCGGTCGAACCGCGAGACCTGCGTCACGATCGGTTTGTCGCGCGGGATTTTCAGGCGCTCGAACACTTGGGCGATCTCGGTCTCCGTCAGCTCGCGGTTCTTGTCGCTGAGCGGATCGATCGATGGCGTGATCATCGCCTGCGGGAGGTCGAGACTGGCAGCGAACTGCGGCGCCGAGAACACCGCTGCATCGTAGCGGGACACGTAGTCGGCGAGGAACTGCCAGACATCGTCCTGGGGTGTTGACAGGTCGATGTGACAGCGCCACGCCCACCGACGCCGGTCGCTGCCGCGCGCCGCGATGAGCCCCACGGGTTGTGGGTCGTGGATGAAAACGATGTCCGCATCCAAGTCCATGTCCGCCAGGTTGCGCTGGGTGGTTTCCCGAAACACCTCGCGATCGTGGGCGCTGAAGGGCTCGGCCTTGCCGTGCAACGCGTTGTGCATCCGCTTGGTGACGCCGAAGAAGTCCTCCCCTCCCTTGATGACGTCCCAACGGATGTCGACCCCCAGCTCACGCGACAGCGGCACCAGCCGGTTGAGGATCTCGGCCACGCCGCCGCCGACCGCAGTGGAGTTGATCGTAACGATCCGCCGGCCTTCCAAGCGGCGGCCGAGCAAGCGCAGCTCATCCAGCGTGCCGCGTCCAACGAACGGCTCGTAGCCGTCGAGCAGCTGGCTCATGGCTGCATCTCCTGCAGGCGCCGCCGTACCAAACGCACGACCTCCTTGCGCAGGCCGTCCAGCGTGTAGGTGTACGGATCGAGACGAGCGATCGCCTGCGCCAATTCGTGCTCGCCGAGGGACCTGCACCACTCGGAAAATTCGTCCTCGCCGCGTTCCAGCCGTAAGCGCGCGCCGAAGAAATGGAACGACAGCGAGCCAAAGCCGATGCGCTCCATACACTCCGCGAATTCGCTCAGGTCGCTGGCCACGTGCGTCGTGGGAATGATGAACGACACCGCTTCGCGGAAGTGGAACTCCCCGCCTTCGGGCGCAACGCGCAGTTGCGGGCATTCGTTCAGATAGGCTTCGATGACCTCGACAATACGCTCACGCAGCGTGCGGATGGTCCGAAACTGGACCAGGTCGATGGCCGCCAGTTGCTCACCGAGACGATCCTCTTGCAGGACGTTGGCGACCCAGTACGCGAAGTCGTTCGGCGGTTCCGGCGAGAGATACTGATGCTGCACGAGGAAGTGGTGGGTGTGGTAGTAGATCACCGAGCCGGGGACGGCCCGCAGGTGCTCCAACAACTCGGCGAGGTCGCGGGCGCGGCGGTTCGTGAGCAAGGTGAGGTCCAGGCTCGACATGAAGTGAAACGGTTTCAACTGGCGATTCCCACTGTCGTTCACGTGCCGTCAACCTCCGGACGCCGGGGCGGCTGCCAGGGCGCGCATACGCCGCCGGTCGACCAACGCGCGCAGGAAATGCAATACCTCGCTGGGGCCCTCAACACGGTACCGGGCGGCGGTGGGCACTGCCGCCGGCCCGACACGGATCGTGACGGACTCCGGCGGCAGCGCCTTGAATGCATCCTCGTCCGTTTGGTCGTCCCCGATGTAGACCGCCAGAGCCGAGGGACCGTACGCAGCCAACAACCGGCACACCGTCTTGCCTTTGTTGGCAAACGCGGACCGGATCTCGACGACTTCGTGACCATGCGTCACTCTGACGTGTGCTCCGCGGCGTTGATAGTCCTGTGCGATGGCGGTTACCGTTTGCTGGGCGTGTGCTGCATCGCCCCGGGACGCGAGGCGGTAGTGACACGCGAGCGCGAGCCCCTTATCTTCGATCAGGATCCCGGGCCGGCTGCCGACGGCGCGCTCGATCTGGTGTTTGATCGCCGGCAACATCGAACGGATGACGGCAACACCCTCGGACAATTCAACACTACCGTTTGGCAAGCCGATTTCGAGCCCATGAACGCCGATGTAATAGATCCCCGGTACGTCGAGAAAGCGCCGCACATCGGCCACAGTGCGACCGGTGACGAGCGCCACCTGTGTGCCAGGCGCCGCCGCCAACTCCTGCAGAAGTGCCGCCGTACCCGCCACTGGCACTGCGGTGCCCGGGGTCGGTGCCAGTGGCGACAGGGTGCCGTCAAAGTCGAGAAAGCAGAACACGCGCGCCGCCGTCGCGATGCGCTGCAGGTCGGCGGCTTCTACCTCACGGAGCCAACGGGCGCTCATGCCGAGGTCTCCAGGCGGCGCAGGGCATCGATGCGACCCAGCTCGCTGACGATCTTCCCAGCCCACCGGTAGATGTTGTTTCGTGACACCGTCTGCCGTAAAGCGGCCATGCGGGCACGACGCTCCGCTTCCTCCATGCAGAGTGCCTGGTGCATGGCGACAGCGACTTCATCCGTGGCGTACGGGTTGACTAGCAAGCTCTGCTCGAGCTCCACGGGCGGAGCCGGTGAAGCGGCTCAAGATCAGCACGCCGTCGCCGTCAGGCCGGGCGGCGACGTATTCCTTGGCGACCAGGTTCATGCCGTCGTGCAGCGACGTCACCACACACACATCCGCGAGCTGGTAAAGGGCAATCACTTCATCCGGCCGTGCGGGAATCTGGCGATAGACGATCGGTGCCCAGCGCCCTTGCGCATATTTCCAATTGATCTCTTCGACAAACGACTCGATCTCTTTCCCCAGGGCCTGATAAGGGTAGATGCGCGTGCGGCTGGGCGCGCCGACTTGCACGAAGCGCAGCTTGCCGATGTACTCGGGGTGGGTGGCGAGCAGCCGGTCGAGCGCGCGCAGTCGTTCCGGGATGCCCTTGGTGTAATCGATCCGATCAATCCCGAGCAACACGCGCTGGTTCGTTAAGCCCAACCGGCGGCGCAACCGAGCCACGCGCGCTGCGGTGTCGGCTGCCTGTGCCTGTTCGCTCATCGCGTCAATGTCCAAGCTGATCGGGAATTGTCGTACCAGCGTTTGGTGGCCGGCGCGTGTGACCGCCGACGCTTCTGCATCCACTCGGGCCTCGGTGGTGGTAGCCACGGTATCGATGAAGTTCTGGCAATGGTAGCGGACGTGGAAGCCGAGCAGATCATTGCCGAGCAACCCATGGAGAATCTGTTGGTCCCAGGGACAGACCCGAAACGTCTCCTGATTGGGCCACGGGATGTGCCAAAACTGCGCAATCAGCAGCTTGGGATTCGCCTCGCGCAAGCAGGCAGGCAAGAGTGCGAGGTGGTAGTCCTGGATGAGCACGATTGCGGTCTTGTCCCGTGCCTCCTGGAGCACCGCTTCGGCAAACTGGTGATTGACGCGCCGGTAGGCTTCCCAGTCCTGGGCTTCGAAGATCGGACGCTGATACGCGATGTGACAGAGCGGCCACAACGCCTGATTGGCAAAGCCGTAGTAGTAGTCATCCTCGTCGGCCTTGCTGAGCCACACGCGCCGCAGCGTGTACTCGGGGTGCTCGGGCGGCACGCCGATATGATCGTGCTCGTCCACCACGTCACGGTCGGCATTCCCGCCGCCGTGCGCCACCCAGGTGCCGCCACAGGTGCGCATCACCGGCTCGAGCGCCGTGACCAAGCCGCCAACGCCGCGCTCGCACACGATCTCCTCGCCATCGAGTCGGTGGACGTACGGCTCGCGGTTCGACACGACGATGAATTGGCGTTGACCCAAGACACGGCCGACAATCTGGCGCAGTGTGTCGCGCGTCCAGAAACGCGGGCCTTCAGTCAACAGCTCGAGCTCTTCGGTCTCGATGGAGGACATGGCGAACGAGCGGAGATTTCCCCCGCAAGCCTAGATGCATTCGCTGAGGCCCGCAACCCAGCGCACGTTCGGTAGGAGCCATCCAGACCATGAATGGCGCATGCCATTTCTTCCGACCGCGGGAATCGGCGCCAGCGATCTTTTCTTGACGTGCGTTACGTAACGCGTTACACTACAGCATGGTTCGGTCGATCGGCCACAAAGGGTTGAGACGCCTGCACGAAGACGACGACCCGCGCGGCGTGCTCGCCGAACACGTGCAAAAACTGCGTGACATCCTCGCGCGGCTGGACGCTGCGGCAACGGTTGCGGACATGGACATGCCCGGCTTTCGACTCCATCCGCTCAAGGCTAAGTGGAAGGGCTTCTGGGCGGTCACCGTGCGCGCCAACTGGCGCGTCATCTTCCGCTTCAGCGACGGCGACGCGCAGGACGTTGATTACACTGATTACCATTAGAAGGAGGAAGACCCATGACCATGAAGAACCCCCCGCACCCCGGCGGCGTCGTGTTGCGCCAGTGCATTGAGCCGTTAGGCCTCACCATCACGGACGCGGCGGTCGCGCTTGGCGTTACGCGCACCACCCTTTCTGAGCTGGTGAACGGCAAGCGTGGCATCTCGCCGGAGATGGCCATTCGCTTATCGCAGGTGTTCGGCGGCAGCGCTCAAAGCTGGCTGACGCAGCAGGCGCAATACGATCTTGCTCACGTCCGGGCCGACCGCATCAAACTCAAGCGGATCGCCCGCGAACCGGTCGCCGGACAGCGCGCGTTGCAGAGCGCGCACGTGTTACGTCCACAGGTCTAGCCAGGGCTAAATGCCACGCCTCACCGCGACCGCTCAGCAGGTCATCCGGGTTCTTGAACGGCAGGGGTGGCAACACGACCCCACGATCTTCGCAGCTGTCCGCTTCCGTTGACATCATTCGCCAGCTCAATTGCTGATCATCGGCATTGACGCCGCCGGGCGTTGCGCGTAAGCGCAAGGGTACGGCTCATGGATTCGACCGCGCTCGCAACGAGACGCGCCGTGTTGTTAGGGGTTGCCTGCCTAGGCGTCTCCGCATTCGTCACGCAAATGGTGACCGTGCGGGAGCTTCTAAGCCTGTTCTCCGGGAATGAGCTGCTGCTCGGCCTGACGCTAGGCAACTGGTTGTTGCTGACCGGCCTGGGAGGCGTGCTCGGCCGCTCCGCCGGCCGCATTCGCGACCCGATCCGTACCCTGCTGCTCGCGCAGGTGGGTATCGCGCTGCTACCGGCGGCCCAGATCGCCGGGATCAGGATGACGAAACAGCTGCTTCCCGCAGGCCTGATGCTCGGAATCGGTGAGGCCTTCTGCGCCTCCTTCGTCCTGCTGCTCCCGTATTGCTTGCTCTCCGGATTCCTGCTGGCCGCGTTCTCCGGCCTGGCATCGGCGCGCCGCGACTGGCGGCAGATCGGCGACGTCTATGTGCTCGACACGCTCGGCGGGATCGTCGGCGGCCTCCTGTTTGCGCTCTGCCTCGTGCGTTTCTTCGCGCCGTTTGAGATCGCCACCCTTCTCCTCACCGTGAACCTGCTGGCGGCGGCCTGGCTCGCTCACGTTTCGGGCCGCCGGGTCATGCGCGCAGCGATCGTCGGCGTGCTCGGGGCGTCGCTCGTGCTCCTGTGGCAAACCGACCTGGAACGCCGAACCGGTCAGGCGATGTTCCCGGGCCTGGACGTCGTCCACGCGGAGTCGACACCGTATGGAAACGTTGCGGTCACCCGTCAGGGCACACAACTCACCGTCTACGAGAACGGCGTCCCGATCGGGGCGACGGAAGATACTGCGGCTGCCGAGGAGGTCGTGCACTACGCCTTAGTCCAGCATCCGGAGCCCCGCAATGTTCTGCTCGTTGGCGGCGGGTTGGTTGGCGCCACGCACGAGGTGGAGAAGTATCCAGTGACGCGCATCGACTACGTCGAGTTGGACCCGGCCATTCTGCGGATCGCAGAAGCGGTCGCTGGCATGGGCGGCGATGCGCGCGTGCACGCGATCGCCGGCGATGCGCGCCGCTACGTGCGCACCATGCACGGCGCGTACGACGCGATCCTCATGGCCGTGCCGGATCCCTCGTCCGCGCAGCTCAACCGGTTTTACACCGTCGAGTTCTTCACCGAGGTGCGCCGCGCCTTGCGCGCCGGCGGCGTATTCAGCCTCGGCCTGAGCGGCGCCGAGAACTATGCCACCCCGGAGATGCGGCTCCTGGCCGCCGCGGTCTATCGCTCGCTGGCCGCGGTGTTCCCCAACGTGCTCGTCATTCCGGGCGCCCGGCAGTACTTCGTCGCCTCCGAGCGGCCCCTCGGGTACGACATCGCCGCCCGGCTGGAGTCGAAGCATATCGCAACACGATATGTACGCCGCGAAGTCCTGGCGGCGACACTGACCGCGGACCGTCTGGCTGCAGCGCGCACGATGGTGACGGCTGCCGCCGCGACTAACCACGACTTTCGTCCGCTCAGCTACTACGTCTACGTGCGGTATTGGCTGAGTCAGCTCGGCGGCGGGCTGCTGCTGCCGATGTGCTTCGTTGCCGCGTTGCTGGCGCTCATCGGCAGCCTGCTCGCTGGCGTCGCCCCGCGCGCCGTGCCGGCGGCGCTCTGCACCAGCGGCTTTGCCGGCATGGGGCTCGAAGTCGTGCTGCTTATCGCCTTTCAGGTCATCTACGGGTACGTCTACCAGCAGATCGGCGTCATCGTCACGGGTTTCATGGCAGGTGCGGCGGTGGGGGCAGCGTGGTCCGGCCGGACGCATGTCGGTGCCGCATCACTGCTTTTCCGTCTCGACGCGCTGTTGAGCGCGGCGGGATTCCTGTTGATACCGCTGCTGCAGTCACTCAGTGTGACGGACAGCGCCATCGTGCACGCGGTGGCGCCGCCGGTGATCTTCCCGTTGCTCAACGCGGTGATTGGGTTCCTGGTTGGCGCGCAGTTTCCGCCCGCGGCGCGCATCATGTTCCGGACGTGGCCGCCGGCCCAGGTCGAGGAAACTGCCGGCAGCCTGTACGCGTTCGACCTGCTCGGTGCATGCCTCGGGGCGCTAGTTGTCAGCGCGTTTTGCGTGCCCTTGATGGGCATCAGCGCGACCTGTGCGTTGCTCGGTGGGGTGAAGCTCCTCAGCGCCGCGATGTTGCGCCGGGGCACGGTCGCGATCGACGTTCCGTCTCCTCGGCTCGCTCCCGTTCGCGGCACGGTGTTCGCCTTCGTTTCTTGCCTCCTCGTTCTCGCCGGCATCGGGACGCTGATCGTCGCTGAGCAAACCAGCAGCGGCGTGTACGCCGTGTCGTTCGCGCCGGTCTACTACTGGGCACTGGCAGCCCTGCTGGCGCTGGGTATCATGCGCGCCGTCGGGCTACAGGGCATGCCCCGCGGGCGGCCAGCGACGCCCGGCAGAATCCGCGCGGCGGTCCAGCGCTTCAGTCGGACCATCTATGAATCCACCAAGGTCAGCGTCTTGCGGTGGGCGTACTTCCTGAGCTTCTCTCTCGCCGTCAGCTATCCGATCTTCCGCTGCTACTTCAGCGTGCCGTATCTCTTCTGCCACGTCTGCCCGCGCAAGTGCATCTTCGGTTTTCTGCGGCCGTATCTCGTACCGGCCGCCGTGATCATGAACCTGGAGAGGCGATTCTGGTGCTACCAGGCTTGTCCGATCGGGACGCTCAGTGACTGTCAGGCGCGCGTGTGTAAGGCCTCGCGGCGCGTGCCGGCGCGCTGGCGGGCCGTGTCCTTCGCCGTGCTCGGCTTCACCGCAGTCGCTTACTTCAAGATCATGTGGGATCTCGATCACCAACCGGCCGTGGCGTTCGACTGGTACACCTTCTTCTACAATAACCTGTTTGCCGTGAGCGCGGGCGTCATCGGCGTCGCGGCCGCGCTGATCATCCTCGGTTATCGCCTGCGCCGCAGCTTCTGCGAGATGCTCTGCCCGGTGGGGGCTTTTGCCGATCTGCTGCTGCGCGGCGAACGCGCCTTGCAAGGGACCGCCACGCCGGCACCTGCCGAGGCGGTGGAGGAAGTCCGATGAGCACGCCACGGCTGGACCGGCGAGTGTTCATCAAGCGAGCCCTGATGACGGGCGCCGGATTGGCGTGGGGCGCCTACACCGTGCCCGGTTTGCTGCGCGACAGCCGCAGCGCCGGGTTGCGCCTGGGATTTTCAAACGACGCGCCGGCGGAGCTCTGGCAGTGGTCGCGCGAGGCGGAGTGGTACGAGGCGCAAGGCGGGTTGGTCAAATGCGTGCTCTGCCCGCACGAGTGCATTCTGGGCGAGAACGACCGCGGCTTCTGCCGCACGCGCGTCGTCAAGAACGGCACGCTGCATACCGTCGCCTACGGCAACCCGTGCACGCTGCACATCGATCCGGTGGAGAAGAAGCCCCTGTATCATTTTCTGCCCGGTACGCCGATTTTTTCGCTCGCCACGGCCGGCTGCAATCTACGCTGCTTCAACTGCCAGAACTGGGAGATCTCACAGGCGAAGCCGGAGAACACGGACAACGCGGATCTGTTGCCGGAACGCCTGGTGCAGGCCGTCGCGGAGCGGGACGTCCGCCTGATCGCCTACACGTACTCCGAGCCGATCATCTTCTACGAGTACGTCCGCGACACGGCGGCGCTGGCGCGTGCGCGCGGCATCCGCAACGTCCTCGTCACTGCTGGTTATATCTCAGAGAAGCCGCTGCGCGCGCTGTGCCGCGTCATCGATGCGGTGACGCTGGACTTGAAGGGGTTCAACGACACCTTGTACAAGAAGCTCACCGGAGCGAAGCTCGCCCCCGTCCTGCGCTGCCTCGAGGTGCTGCGCGAGGAGGGCGTGTGGCTCGAGGTCAGTCGGCTCGTGGTGCCGACCTATTCGGATGATCTGGATGACATCCGCGCCCTCTGCCGCTGGGTGGTGCGCGCGCTCGGTCCTGGCACACCGCTGCACTTCTTGCGGTTCCACCCCGCCTACCGCTTGAACGGGCTGCCGCCGACCCCGGTGCAGGTGATGGACGACGCGCGCCAGATCGCCCTGGACACCGGTCTGCAGTTCGTCTTCATCGGCAACGTTCCCGGGCATGGTGGTGCAGACACCGTCTGCCCGCATTGCGGGCGCACGGTCATCGAGCGCCGCGGATTCAGCGTGACGGCCAACCGGCTCGACAACGGCCGCTGTCCGTGCGGCGAAACGATTCCTGGAGTGTGGGTATGAGTGAAGATCTCACAACGAATGGTTGGAAGCGCGGGCGACGCTCTCGCCTGCTCATCGCATTGGCGGTGCTGATCCTCCTCTGCGCGGCGGTGGCGGCACTGATTTGGCCCGGCAAAGGCCGGCACGCGGCGGTGGTCGCGAAACCTCCCGCGCCGTTGCCGGTGCTCGCCGGCGCGCCGCGGGTGCGCGCGCCGGTGGTCGCGGGGCAGTTCTATCCGTCCGATCCGGATGAGCTGTTCAGAGAGGTCACGCGCCTGCTCGCCGCGTCGCCGGCCATCGGCCTCAGGGGTGTGCACGCCATTCTCGTTCCGCACGCCGGCTACCCGTTCAGCGCGGCGGTTGCGGCGGCGTCCTTCCGCGAGTTGGACCGCAACTTCCGGCGCGTCTTCATTCTGGCGTCCAACCACAACGGCGCCGTGAACTTCGCGGGTGTCTCGCTCCCCGATGAAACGCGTTACGCCATTCCGGGCGCCGAGATCCCGCTCTCGGGAGTCCTCAACGATCTGCGTGATCCGGCGCTCTTCGTGCACGAGCCCCAGGCGCACGTGCTGCACATGATCGAGGTGGAGCTGCCATTTCTGCACCAATTGCGCGGGCGGCCGGACCCGGCGGATTACTCGATCGTGCCGATGATCTTTGGCAGCATGGACACCAACGCGGTGGACCGCCTGGCCGCGATCCTTGACGGCTACGTCGATCCCACCACGGTCTTTGTCTTCAGCGTCGACCTGTCCCATTACTATCCCGACGAGACAGCACGCCAACTGGATCAGTACACCATCGATTCACTGATGGCCCGTGACCGCTCGGCGATCATGAGGGCCCGCACCGACGGCGACCAGGTTCTGGACACGCTGCTGGCCCTGGTCCAACGGCGGGGGTGGCAGCCGACGTTGTTGATGGCGCGCAACTCGGGCGATGCCAACGGTGAAAAAGGCCGCGTCGTCGGCTACGCGGCCATTGCCTTTCACGAACCGTTTTCTTTGACCGAAGCGGAGCAGCGCGATTTGCTAACCTTCGCGCGCACGCGAGTGGAGGAGCGGGTGCGGCACGGACGCGTGCCGGAGCCCGAGGGGGCGTGGCTCGATCAGCATCCGATCTTTCGCATCCCTCGCGGCGTCTTCGTCACGCTCGAGAAGAAGGGAACCCTGCGCGGGTGTATCGGAGACCTGATGCCCACTAAGCCTTTGTACCTCGGCGTCCAGGATGCAGCGGTCAGCGCTGCAGTGAATGACCCGCGGTTCCCACCGGTGGCCGAAGATGAGCTGCGCGACCTGTCCATCTCGATCTCCGTCTTGGATTACCCCGCACGCGTGTCTGTGAGCCGCCCGGAGGACTACCTGCACGTTCTCAGGCCGGGGAAGGACGGTGTGATCCTCGAATACAACGGCAGGCGATCGACGTTCCTGCCGCAGGTCTGGCGCGATCTCCCGCAGCCGGAGGATTTCCTGTCGCGCCTGGCCCTCAAGCAAGGTGCGCCCGCCGACGCCTGGCGCTCTCCGTCCGCGATACTCTACCGCTACGAGGCGTACGCCTTCGGTGAGGACGCGATCGGGCATCCGACCGGGCAGGCAGAATCCTCCCCGCGCTGATCCGGCCACTGCCGCTCACCTCGAGACGCTTGTTTCCACCGCCGAGCGGTCGGTTATCTCGTCACCGTGCCAAGGCGGTGCGCGGTTTGGCGTACGCGGGGGAGTGCGCCTCGATCTTGCGCATGGCGTCGCGATCGTAGACCTCCTCACCACAGTCCGGGCAGACGTAGAACTCCAGCGCCGGGACCACGTAGATCCGCCCGCGGTAACTGCCCTTCCAGTTGCGGCGCACCTTCTTGATCTTGCCACTGCCGCATGTGGGACACTTCGTGATTTTGATCGTCATCAGGGATTCTCCTGGTCACAGAGCACGCTTGGAAGAAATCAGGAAGTGGTAGGTTTCGCGCTCCGCTTCGATGACAGGACGCCCTGGCGTGTCTGGCAACACGAATATGGCTGGTAGCCTGGCTAGCCCGCATTATTCATGAATTCCGGCTGCAAAACATCGGAAACCCGCTTGCGACAAGGGTTTGAGGCACTTTTCGGGCGTCGACCGCAAGTGGGTACTGTCCGGGTTTGCCCCCGAGTGTCCTACTTTGGAATTGTGAGTGTCCTAGTTTGAAATGATCGATCACAAGCCGCCACGTACAGCGCGTACGTAGAGGTCGTTGGGCTTAATGTTGCCGCCCACGCCCCCAGTGAAGAAGTCCACGTCCCACGCGCCGAACGAACCGCCAGCGACGGTAGTAGCCGACCAGTAGAAGTTGGACTGCGTGGGTCCAAATGCTGAGTCGATGCACGGATTTGTCCCGCACGGATACGGTGCAAGCAGGATCGTCTGCAACTCGGCGATCGTCGGCAGCCGCCAGTCGCAGTAGCCGGCAAACCCGCCACTCTGCGTGCTTCCGTCCGCACTGACGCAGTTGCCGACACCGGTTGCACCTCCGTTTAGCGTATTGAGAAAAGTCGTGAATGCGCTTCCATCCGGCGCCGTTCCAGAGGTGCTCCAAGTGTAATAGTTCCCCACGTCGTGAGCGCTCCCGTCAGTAGTCTTCTTCTCCCACATCAGACCCGTCTGCCTGTCCGTAACCGTGCCGTCGCCGTTATCGACGAGTCGTGTCGGACAGAGCGCCGCCACATTAGCCGCAACGACACTGTCCGCCGGAATCGACGGGTCCAGCGCCCGGAAACTCGCGGGCACGGGGGTGAGCCCGAGCAACGTGCGCGCCACGTAGACGACATCCGTGGCGACATCAGGCGGCGGTCCCGAGTTGTCCACATCGAGCGGACACGCGGACCCGGCACCGGCACTGCGAATACCAGCCACAAAGATCAAGAACACAGCGGCAGTCAGAACTTTCAAAGGCGACACTTTCATGATTTCCCTCCTTGTTGGACGAATTCGCGAGGGGATTGTCGCTCCGAGGACTGACGCAAGTCAATTGGGCAAAGCCGAGGGATCCGGATTTGATTCGGCTACTCCACCGCAGTAGGCTCGCGCCGTCAGGGCAAGGACGCTTCAGCCCATGACGCGCCTGCCGCCGCAGAAGGGGGTGGCCCCTCCGCTGCGGCGGGCCGCCCTGATCCCCTCTTGACTCAGTCCGCTTTTATGGGTTATATTATGACCATATCAAGCGCACTCATCAGCCAGCCCGACACCGTAGTTATAGAGGTACAACCTCTTGTCGCCCTCCTGTATCCATCCGTCCAAGAATACTGGTGGCGCCCGCTTCCTCATCCAGCAGCTGCCGCGGGTGCGCCTGGCCCAGTCCCTTCACAACCAAGTCCCGGCCCAATCGGGTACGAGCCCATAGATGCCGACGAAGGCGAAGAGGTCGACGGGAATGGCTCGGTTAGTTAGTGGCTCGCGCGTCAAGCAGGTCCGGCAACTCAAGCAGCTAACGCAAATCGAACTCGCGCGCCGAACGGGCGTTGACCAAGCCATGATTGCATTCGTGGAATCTGACCGTCGCCAACCATCGGCGGAACTACTCGCCAAGATCGCCAGTGAAACCGGCTTCCCCGTGGAATACTTCGAACAGGGCGAGGTCGAGGACTTCCCGCTAGGTTCTCTGCTCTTTCGGGCACCCGCATCTATGACATCACGGCAGGAGGCCGCTGCCCATCGCTACGCCCAGATTGCCTTTGAGATCGCAAAGAAGTTATCCGCTCGCCTCAAACCATTTCCCCTGCGGGTGCCGCGCCTTGAAGACGAAAGCGCGGTACGCGCCGCAAGCCTCACGCGAGCCATGCTCGGATTGCCGCCCGATAAGCCGATTGACGGGCTAATTCGGCTGCTGGAGCGGGCGGGCGTACTGGTGTTCTCGTTGCCTGAGTCGTTATTGCGCACGGCGGACACTGGGCCGACCAAAGACCTGAAGCACGATGCGTTTTCCGGTTGGACCGCTGATAACAAACCAGTGATTGTTGTGTGCGATGGCAAACCGGGTGATCGGTTGCGTTTCAGTGTCGCGCATGAGCTATGCCATCTCGTGCTTCACCAGTCTGTCCGGGGCCGGATTGCCGAGGTGGAGAATGAAGCGAACCAATTCGCTGCGGAGTTTCTGACACCAGCTGCGGCGTTGCGCGAAGAGCTTGTCTCGCCGGTGACACTCAGCTCCATCCAGCAGCTCAAGCCGCGCTGGATGGTGGCAATGACATCGCTTATCCGCCGTGCGGCTGAGGTGGACGCCGTGACAGTCCATCAGTACAAATACTTGATGAAGCAAATGGCGCTGCGCCGATGGCGAACGCATGAACCCATACAAATAGCACCCGAAAAGCCGCGCACGCTGCCAGAAATGATGGAGAAAGTGTACGGACCCAAAATGGATGTGAAGCAGATCGCCGGAGATTTACATGTAAGCATCGCTTTTCTTTCTGAGCTGCTCGCCGCGCACGCTCTGAGCGCTCCAACAAAGACAAGACTTACGCTGGTGTCGCCAAGGTCGCGGCAATATCCGCGCCACCGAACGGCTGACCGACGTACACCGCGATACCATCATGTCGCTGGGCGTGCGCGTCGGCCAAGGATGCGCCCGGCTCCATGACCGGCTCTTCCGCGGGCTGTCAACGCAGCTCCTGCAACTCGATGAAATCTGGTCGTTCATCCACAAGAAGCAGAAGCGATTGCGGAGCACCGACCCGGCAGCGTGGGGCGACAGCTACACGTGGATCGCCCTCGATGCCACCAACAAAGCCGTTGTGTCCTACCACGTCGGCAAGCGGTCATGGGACGACTGCCGGACTTTCATCCAAGACCTGCGCTCTCGGCTGGTCCAACAGGTGCAGATCACGTCTGATGGGTACGCACCCTATGCGCCGACCATCCGCGCCGCGTTTGGCGTGAACGTGGATTACGCCCAGCTGCAGAAGGTGTACGAAGAAGATTTGGAGGATGAAAGACGCGACGCCGCCAATCGCTACTCGCCAGGGCGAGTTGTTCGCGTCGAAAAGGAAATCGTCTTCGGCGCCCCGGAGGAAGCACAGATCAGCACGTCGTATGTAGAGCGGAACAACTTGACAATACGAATGCAACTGCGTAGGTTTACGAGGTTGACGAATGCTTTCTCACGAAAGATTGACAACCATCGGGCAGCGATGAGCCTCCATATTGCCTGGTACAACCTGTGCCGCGTTCATGAGACGTTGCGCACCACGCCAGCCATGGCGTTGGGCGTGAGCAACCACATCTGGACCATCAGCGAGCTGATCGAGCAGGCGATACAAGCACCGGCAGCGCCCCCGGTAATGCCGCCGCCCGCGCCGATCCGGCCGCATGGCTGGGTGCAGCTTAGAGTTATTCGGGGCGGGAAGGCGGACGGCCGATGAAGGACGTTGACACACGTTGGCTGTTCGAGGCAAAAGGGGAGCATCGGAGGCTCGGGATGGGTGGTGTGAGCAGGGCGCGAAGGACGGTAGTTGACCTGTATCCTGTCAACGAGCGGAAGCCCAAGCCTAGCTATGCACCGCCCTCTTCGGTCTGGTACGGCGAAGAAGACGCCGCGCTCCTGGAGCGTCTCTTGCGGTTCTATCCGCACAAGCGTCCACGGCGCATTCTCGATGCCACGATCAATGGCGGTCGTTTTTGGCGTGGCAGCACTCGCCGCGTCGTCGGGCTCGATATTGAGAAAACGCACAAGCCGGCCATCGTCGGGGATAATGGCTCAATGCCGTTCTGCGCCGATGCCTTTGACGTTGTGGTCTACGATCCGCCGCACATTCCGAATCAAGGCCGGGACAACCTGAAGGATTTCAACACCCGATTCGGACTGGGGGTACGCTCGCCAAAGGAGCATGGGTATAACTTCACGCATACCTATCCGCCGTTCCTTCGCGAAGCGTGGCGCGTACTTAGGGATGACGGCATATTACTCTGTAAGCTCGCGGACTACGTGCACAACCACCGATATCAATGGGCACACGTCGATTTCATCCTCGCGGCTCGCACGGTTGGCTTCTCTGCTTGCGATTGCATCGTGAAGGTCCGGAAAGGGCCGATCGTTGACCCGAAATGGAAACGAGCACACCACAGCCGGCGTCAGCACTGCTACTGGCTGGTATTCAGGAAGTCTAGCCGGTGTGAATAGGGAGATCGGTGCGCCGTTCTCGCTCCCATTCGAGCAAGAGCCGGCAATCCGCAACGAGCAGCCCGCGAACCGAGCATTTACCATCGGAACCGTCGAAGTGAACACGGAAGACCGGTTGATTGCTGCGGAGAACCGTCGCGCCGAGACTCTGGCGCCCTTCACGTCTGCCCACGGGCCCGGGCGTGCAATCGGCAATGAGCCTCAGCAAAGCTACGGGAATCTGAACCAGCTGGTATACAAGAAGCTGCGGTTGCCAGATCGTCCGGAACATCAAGATCACGTCGTATCGGTTCAGATGCGCGAGAACGCGCTCTTTCAAGGTTTTGGCATTCCATGGTTCTCGTTCGGTCGTACAGAGCTTCGTGATGGTGATGGAATCGCGGCGTGTGCCGATCCCGGTTTCCGTCTTCAGCGAGATGCGCGTCTTTCCGACCAGAAGGTCATGTCGCGGTAGATTGCGGCCACCGGCTTCGACAAGGGAGAACGGCTTCTTGATCTCGTTGAACGTCTTCTCCACCAACGCCTCGAAGTAGATGCCTTGTGGTGGCACGGTCGGGTAGATCGAATGGTGGATATCGACCGAGTGTTGCAAGACGTACAGAAACCCCTTGTCGAAGATGCTCCGCGCCACAATGGGGGCATGCTAGACCACGGAACACGCAAAAGGTCAAAGGGGCGCGGCTCGCGTGCGCAGTGTCCTAGTTTCCCGCCCCGAGTGTCCTAATTCGGACAGTACCCAACCGTGGCAGAGGCATCGGCATGTTTCCGGAGAGCCGGATTCGTGCTTGATCGACTTGCGACCGGCTGACGGTACGAAGTTGATCAAACCAGCTTCTGCCAAACCCCATGTTCCGTAGGCCTATTCGTTAAGCGTGCTGACGTGTACCAGAAGCATAACGCGCGCAATCTACCAGACAACAAGAGTTAGATCAAAGATTCACCCTACGAGTGGCGCAGCATCAGTCAGGGGGACATCGAGGGCTGTGGCTCGCCCCACCGCACGTCTGGTTTGACTGCGTCAGAGCGCAGTGTTAGCGTTTCCACCGCTTGAGTAGTCAACGCAATCCGGTTCCGACCGTCGATGTCATTATCGAAGTCTCTGGTGGAATCGTTCTGGTCAAGCGGCGCTTTCCACCGCCGGGGTGGGCCTTGCCAGGGGGCTTCGTCGAATACGGCGAGACGGTCGAAACCGCAGCCATCCGCGAAGCCCGCGAAGAAACCGGTCTCGCCGTTTCCCTGGTCGAACTGTTCGGCGTGTATTCGGATCCCAACCGTGATCCGCGCCGCCACACACTCGCGATCGTCTTCATCGGCACCGCCACCGGTGTTCCGGCCGGCGGTGATGATGCCGCAGAGGCCAGGATCTTCGCCCCCGAATCGTTGCCGGCATCATTGGCGTTCGACCATGCGCAGATTCTGCAGGACTACCTCACCTACAAGCGGACCGGGCGCCGCCCTCTGGGATGCTCGCTGAGTCACCAGTGATCATCCGCATGCAGCCCTTGGCTCCGGCCGATCGGCGGGCGTTGCTGTCGCTGGCACGCGCCAGCATCCGCACCGCCATCAAGGGTGGGACGCCGCCCGTGCCGGCGGTGCTCAGTGCCGCACTGAGCGAGCGGGCGGCGGCGTTCGTCAGGCCTGCATCAGAGCCGGATGCTGCGCGGCTGCATCGGCACGCTCACGCCCGAGCACCCGCTGTATCGGACCGTGACCGAGATGGCCGTGGCGGCGGCCGTCGGCGACCCGCGCTTCCCACCGCTGGCGCTCGCCGAGTTGGACGGTGTTGCGATCGAGATTTCGCGCCTCAGCGACCTGGTGCCGGCACGGCCGGAGGACGTGTGCCCGGGGCGTCACGGCGTCTGCATCGCGTACGCGGACCGCAAGGGCGTGTTCCTGCCGCAGGTTGCATCGATGTACCACTGGGATCGCGAGCGGCTGCTGACTGAGCTGTGCCGTAAGGCGGAGCTGCTCGCCGACACCTGGAAGCAGCCCGGCGTCAGCCTCATGATCTTCGAGGCGGAGGTGTTTGGGGAGAGTGAAATGTAGAATGCAAAACGTAGAATGTAAAATGCAAACTCAGCGGGAAGCGCATTTTACATTGTTCATTTTGCATTTTATATTTCACTGTGTTTCAGCCCAGCTTTGCCAATGCCGCCTCAATCCGGTCGATGGCGCGTTCGAGGTTCGCCATCGAGTTCGCGTAGGAAATGCGGATGTGTTCCGGGTACCCGAAATCGGCGCCACCCACGACGGCCACATGTGCCGTCTCGATGAGGTATGCTGCCAACTCATCCCCGGTTTCGGGCCGCGACGCCCCGCGGTTGAGGTACGCCGACACATTTGGAAAGACGTAGAAGGCCCCCTGCGGCTCCGTGCAACGCACCCCGGGGATCGTGTGTAAGCGTTCCATCATGAACAGCGCGCGCTTCTCGAACTCGCGGATCATCAGTGGCACGCTGTCTTGTGGACCGGCGAGCGCTTGCACAGCCGCCGCCTGCGCGATCGACGAGGGATTCGAGGTCATTTGTCCCTGCAACGTGGACATTGCCTTGATCACGTTCGCGGGGCCGGCGCTGTAGCCAATCCGCCACCCCGTCATCGCATAGGTCTTGGAGACCGAGTTGACGATCAGCGTTCGCTCGCGCAGATCCGGGCGGATGTCGAGCACGTGCCCCAGGCGGAATCCGCCGTACACCATCATTTCATACACGTCATCGGAGATGACGATGAGGTTGTGGCGCGCGATGATCTCGACCAGCGGGCGAAGCTCGGCCTCATCATACGCCGCGCCGGTCGGATTACTGGGGCTGTTGAGGATGATCGCCCTCGTCCGTGGTGTGATCGCCTGTTCGAGCCGCGCAGCCGTGAGCCGGAAGTTGTTGGCTTCCTGCGTGCGCACGACGCGTGGGGCCGCGCCCGCCAGCAGCAACATGTCCGTGTAGCTCACCCAATACGGAGCCGGGACGATCACTTCATCACCAGCGTCGAACAGCGCCTGGAAGGCCAGGAACAGCGCATGTTTGCCGCCGCACGTGGCGAGCACCTCGTGCGTCGCGTACGCGAAGCCATTGTCGCGCTGCAGCTTCGTCACGATGGCCGCCTTCAGCGCGTCGGTCCCGCCAACCGGCGTGTACTTTGTCTGGCCGGTCCGCATCGCTTCGGCGGCGGCATTCTTGATGGCCTCCGGCGTATCGAAGTCCGGCTCACCGGCGCCCAGATCAATCAGGTCCACGCCACGGGCGCGCAGGGCGGTGGCCTTTTCGGTCACCTGCAGCGTTGCGGAGGGCTTGATGAGGCCCAGTCGCCGGCTCAATTCCATATGCTCCTGCTAACCTAACAGAGCACACGGACAGGGACCACAGAGACGTGCAAACGACTATCGACTCAACGGGGCGGGCGCAGCTTCTTGATCAGGCGTTGGTTCACCGAGTCGGGAATCAAGCCGCTCACGTCGCCACCCAGAGCTACCACTTCTTTGACCAACCGTGACGACGTATAGAAATGCGTCTCGCCGGCGGCCATGAAGAACGTTTCGATGCCCGGCTTTAAGTGTCGGTTCATCATCGCCATTTGGAATTCGTACTCGAAATCCGACACTGCTCGTAACCCGCGAATGATCGCCCGGGTGTCCACCTGCTCGCAGTAGTCGACCAGCAAACCGGTGAAGCTGTCCACGATTGCGCGCTCGCCGATATTGGCCAGGGCTTCACGGATCATCGCGACCCGTTCCTCGGCGCTGAAGAGGGCTCGATCCTTCTGCGGATCACTCGTATTGGCAGCCACCGCAACGATGACCTGATCAAACACCTCGATGGCGCGATAGACCACGTCGATGTGGCCGTTGGTGATGGGATCGAATGAGCCCGCGTACACGGCGCGGCGGGGTGTTCGTTCGCTTTTGCGTGTTCCGGGCATGGTATTGTCGGCCACAAATACGGCGAGCCCTGTCTTTCCATAGCGCCGGGCTTGCGTCAATCGCAGCGGCCCGTACGTCTGGTTGGGGGCCTCGTCGAGGTGATGCTCGACGACAACCCATCCCCCCGGAGCCACGATCCCCTGCGTGGCAACGGCCAACAGTGTTTGCCCCACCCAATCCTGCAAATACGGAGCATCGATGAGGACACCGTCGAACCGCGCCCCTTCCCGCCCCAGCTGAGTCAGCGCGCGTTGTACCGGTAGGCGCAAGATCCGGGCGTGCGGCTCGAAACCACACAGTTTCAGGTTCTCACGCAGTACCGCGATCGACGCCTGCGCGTGCTCGACAAAAGTGACCGCAGCGGCACCGCGGCTCAACGCCTCGATCCCCAGCGCTCCCGTGCCGGCGAACAGATCGAGGAGGCATGCCGACTCTAACGAAAAGCGGCTTTCGAGGATATTGAATAGGGCGCCTTTCACTTTGTCGGCCGTCGGCCGCACCTTCAACCCACGCGGCGTCCGCAGACGACGCCCTTTTGCAATGCCGGCAATGACGCGCATTCTACGGTGATCGCTGCATCCTGTTAATGCTTATGCCCGTCTTTGGCGAACGGCTCAACCAGAGTGCCTGTGGGCTCTGGACAGAGGCCGAGCGATCATCAATCTTAGTGACATGCAGAGACCCCGCGTCCAGTTCATTCACGGTCTCGAAGGCAGCCCGCAGGGGATCAAAGCGCGGCTGTTTGCCGAGCACTTCACGGCACTGACCCCGGCGATGGACACGCACGACTTCGCCGCTTGCGTGCGGCTGCACGCCGACACGCTCGCGTCGTTCCGGCCGGATGTGCTGGTGGGCTCTTCCTTCGGCGGCGCTGTTGCGGTCGCACTGCTGCAGCACGGGCTGTGGCGCGAGCCGACGCTCCTCCTCGCACAAGCGGCCCTCCGACAAGGCTTGGATGCCCGTCTCCCGGAAGGCGTTCACGTGTGGCTGGTGCACGGCACGCGAGACGATGTGGTGAGCATCGAGGACAGCCGCCTCCTCGCCCGCAGCGGCACGCCGGCGTTCGTGCGCCTCATCGAGGTCGACGATGATCATTCGCTCCACGCAACCGTGGAGAGCGGCAAGTTGGTCGACATCGTCCGTGAATTGCTCGACACCGCGCGACACACGTCCTGACAATCCGGGTTGGACTGGGCTGTATCTGGTTGTTAGATTACCAGGCCTAACAACATAATAACGTACCAACCTAACAACTTACTCCTCATCCTCCGGCGCCTCGGCCAGATCGGCGCACAGCGGGCTGGAACCTGCCGGCCAGGTGCCGCGATCGATTGCGCGCTGGCCATCGAAGACGACGAAGCTCTCGCTCCCGTAATGCGGCAGCGGCCCGGCGACGTCGTTCAGGGCAGCGGCATCGCGCCCGCTAATCACAACTAGTGTCCCTCTCCCTGGCCGCTGCACCGCCCAGGCGCGCGCCGTCCCTCTGCCGGCGATGCGCGCCGGCGGGCCCTCAAGCGCCTGGCGTGCCAACACGGCCTCGACCTCCGCGTCCGTACCGGTGAGGAGCAGCGGCCCGTCCGGAAGCGCGGCCTCGGTCACGAGCTGCGGCTCGCGTTCGAGCAACTGCAGCGCTACTGCGCGCGCTGCCTGCGCGCCTGCATCCTTCGCTGCGATCACGGTGGAGGCAGCGGGGTCGAATGCGACAGCGCGAAGAATCGGGGCGACCTCGCCCGGCTGCGGCCGGCGAAACAGCCGAAAATCCGGATCGACGCACAACCCATCCGGCCGATGTGCGGTGCGGATCTCGTATCGCCGGCGCGGCGCGTTCAGACGAACTGCTTCGGTGGTAACGCCACGTTTGCCGCGGATCACGATCGGCACACGCAGTTGGTAGGCCGGCTCGTGCTGCGCGAGGACGAACGACACGACGAAAGAGGCGCCGACTCTCCGCACAGCGGCCTCACGCAGCTCGAGCAGCGGCGCGCCGGTGCGTTCAACCCACTGCGCGAAAAACGGTTGCAGCGAGCGTCTGGCGCTGCCTTCGAAGGCCTGCTGCAGGTCCTTCCACCCTGCCCGCCCGAACCGGTTGCGGTGCCAGAACCGCCGGATGCCGCGGTCGAAGGCGTCGCGACCGATCTCGTCTCGCAACATGAGAAACACCGTCGCCGCTTTGTGATACCCGACCACTTGCGAGGCGCTGTGGACGCGGCTGCGGAACGCCGTCAGTGCTTGTTCCCGCTCGGGCGGCAGCGCCGCGTACCCACGCATCCAGCTGAGACGCATCGCCCGCGCCGGCTCGTAGCCCTTGCGCTCCTCGTACCTGTAGTCAGCCATGAACGTCGTCAGGCCTTCCGCCCAGTTGCCGCGACCTGCATCGATCAAGACGGCGTTCCCCCACCAGCTGTGAAGCACCTCGTGTCCGAGCGACGTTGCAGGCATGAACGGCAAGCGCAGTACCACCGCGCCGATATAGGTGAGGCCCGGAAACCCGAGACCGAGCGGTTGCACGCCGGAGACGACGCTGAAGGTCGAGTAAGGGTAGGCGCCAATCCACTCCTCGTAGAAAGCGACATAGTGCGCCGCCCTGTCCAGATACGTAGCCGCCAGGTCCGCCACGTCGGGAGAGAAGTACGTCCGCAGCCGGCGGCCACGATGGCGGCGCTCACTCATCCGGTACGGGCCGGCGAACAGCGCGATTCCCTCCGTCGGACCCTCCGAGGCGAAGCGCGCCGCGTAGCCGTGCTCGCTGGTCTTCTCGGAGAGGAGCTTTCCCGGGGCAACGGCCAGCTGCCCGGCCGGCACCTCGACCGCCAGCTCATACGACAGCACGCCGGTGTCGAACGTCGGATACCAGCCGTCTCCAGTCAAGAACGTCCCCAGCGGCTCGATCCGCAGTGCCGTGTCGCCGCCCTCTGCGGCAGCGATGACGCCACGGTACCGCACCGTGATCTCGTGCGTATCACTAGTAGTGATGGTGATCTCCCAGCGGCCGGCGTCGGCGTCCACCGCGCGGACAGCCCCGTCGACGACGAGCTGTTCGACGCGGAGACCTCTTGCCAGCGTGAAGCCGTGGACGTGGGGTGTCATTCCGGGCGCAAGAAGGCGGATATGATCCGTTCCATCGATCGAGCCACTCTGCGGATCGATGCGCACCGCGAGATGATGGTGCACCGGAATGCGCAGTGTCTCCGCCGCTGTCGCGGCGGATGTGGCCGTCAGCAGTAGGACAGCGCCGGCTATCAACCGTCTGCCCATAATCACAGATCACTAGGGAAGCATGCCACGATCTTGATCTCTTGCGCCCCGCGCCGGACGCACAATGGCAGCCACGTCCCGGGCGCCTGGCGCGCGACGATCTCCTGCAGGTCTGCGGGGGTTTGTACCGCGAACCCGGCTGCTGCGATGATCACGTCGCCGTCGCGCATCCCCGCTGCGGCGGCCACGCTCTCGGGGAAAACTCGCCGCACGGCAACGCCCCCCTCGACGCCCTCGATCTGCACCCCGAGAATCGGCCGTGCCCGCTCGGTCCCCATCGCCGTAACGCCGAAGACCGCATCCGCCAAGTCGGGCACGAGATCCGCGCAATCGCGCGACTCGGTCCAGGGCAAGAGTACCGTGACGTCCGCGATGCCGAGCGACGCAAGCTGATGTGCGACCCCGTATCGGTGCTCGAGATGCCCGTTGCCGATGAGCCCGATCACCAGCGCGTCCGGCCGAGCCTGGGCCGCCGCGCGGAGCGCCTCCGCGAACGCCCGATCCCACACGAGCTGTGCGGCGACGAAGCGGGAAAGATCCGTGCTGGGCAGCCCTCGGGCCTCCTCGAGGTGCTGTTGGTACGTCTCGGCCAGTGATTGTTCGTACTCGGGTGCGGGTGGCGCCGGCTGCGACAAGCCCTCGCGTTCCTGCGGCGGCACGTCGTCCCAACCCTCCGCGGCCACCCGGGAGACCAGACCGCGCGGCACGTTGAGGGCCAGCATCACCACGCGATTCATGCGCGCCAAATGAAAGATCGGCAGATACAGATCGGCGGGAAGCTGCCAAAATGTTTTCCATCCGCTCTCCGCGAGAAAGCGCCGCTCATCCAGCTCGCCCGCCACCCACCGATCGATGACCGGCTGCGCGCTGCGCGGAAACATCTCGAACCCAATCACCACGCGTTGGCGGCGTCCATGGAGCGCGGCGATGGTTTGCAGCTGCCACAGGTGGTCCTCCGAGCGCGTGTGCTCTTCACCGAGCAGCACGATCCGGCTCGCGGCGGCGCGGTCGATGACTTCGGGTGTCGTCAGCTGTTCATGTGTCGCCGGAACGACCCACGTACCAACGGGGACACACGGTCCGGTGGTGTCGACGTGAGCCATCACGCGCGGCCTCACGAAGGGGCCACAGCCACAGAGCGTCGCAGCAGCGCAGGCAACGATGCCGAACCGTCCGAGAGCAACTGCCGCGTGGATGCCGGCACGTTTTGGCTTGTTGAAGAATACGCGTGCAGGCATGAAACTCCGCTTCTCGAGATCACCGACCCATTCAGCGGGAAATCCGCAAAGCGCGCAAGGGGTGGCATCGGCGGCCCGCTGCGCCGGGGATCAAGACGCCGCCATCGTCAGCGGACTGCCACTGCGCATATGTGAGATGTGGAAGGAAACCGCCGTGCTGGGGCTGCCGGCCACCTTTGTCGCTCTACACGTCGAGCGTTTCAGCGCATCGCCCCGCTCGCTGAGCAGCGGCGCGCAGGCGCCAGGCTGCCAGGAGCTGCTCGCGCGATAGATACGGCGGAGCACCGGTGCGCAGCATCGCACAGTACTCGGTGGCGGCGCCGGCGTAGACCTGCTCCCAGGCATCGGCGAGACCTGAGGCGGCCCCGATGGCTTCGGCGCGCCGGCCGACCCGTAAGACAATCGGCGCCTCGCGAGTGCGCTGGGACATGCCGCGCTGCAAGAAGACGATGCCGTCGGTGCCCGTCACCTCCGCTTCCAGGTCGTACGGGTAAACGTCGCTGCGCAGGTACAGCCCGGGAGCACCGGTGCACTCCAGCGCGCCGAAACGTGCCGGCGCCCGGTACTCGATGCTCACGACTCCCTGGCCACCCGCGTCGGCGGTGATGGGGTTCAGATACGCGCAGACGCGCGCCGCAGGCCCGCCCAGATAGACGAGGAGAAGAAAGTGGTCGAACGCCGGATGTCCGAGGTAGTTGTCGGGCTCCGGCCATGGCGGCGGCGCGCTGCCACCTTTCCCGGCCAGCGTCGCACGGACTCGGATCGACGACGGAACACCGATCGTGCCGGCGTCGATGAGTTGCTTGGCGCGTTGCACTGGAGCGAAGTAGAAGGGCAGGTAGAGCACGCGCAGGGGAACGGCCGCCGCATTTGCCGCCGCGAGCAGTGTTTCGAGGACTGTGGTGGAGGCGACGCTGCTATGATGGATCGACACCGCCACACCAGCCTGCAGCGCCGCCAGTGCCAGCCGCTCGGCCCTCTCCGGCGCAGCCGCCAGCTCGAGCGCCGTGAGGCCGGCCGGCAGCGCACTGTCAGACAACAGCGGCTGCACGTCGCAGCGCGGCGTCGCGCCGTACGCCGCGCACCACGCTGCCACCTCTGGCCCCTCGGCGACGACGCCGACTTTGATTCGCGATTTCGCCGCCATTCCAACGGCGCTTCCGCGGCGCTCGGGCAGGACCGCGGGCAATCCTTCCGATGCGCCGCAGAGTTGGTGGTGCACCGCACCCCCCAGCAGTGCACGGATCTCACTCTTCGGGCTCTCCAGCATTATGCGGCGCAGGACGCGGCTTGCCTGCCGATCATCGCGCAGGAGCCCGCGCAGCTCTCCGAGCCCCGTTGTCACGTCGCTGCCAACCCACTTGGCGCCGCGCTCGGCCACCCCCAGGACGAACAGCAGCGCACGGTCAGGCAAAGACAAGAGCAACCGCACGCCCGTCGCCAGAACCCACGACACGGCGCCCAACAAGACCCTCGTGCCGCGACGCACCCGCAGTGACATCAGCGAGGCTCCTTTCGCTGTTCGGCGTCTCCCGGCGAAGAGGCCAACCCCAGCGGGGCAATCCCCACCGGGGCGAGCCCCAACCGCTCGCGCACGAACTCGTCGGTCACGTCGTCGGGACGCACCTCGGTGGCGGTCTTGGCGGTTACGATCAGCGCGTAGGCGAAGCGCAGGATCTCCAGGCCCCGCCGTCCCGTCAGCAGCGTATCGCGTCCATCCTTGATGGCGCGCGGGAAGTCGCGGATACCGTTGGTGAAGCTGGCCTGCCAGTCCGTTTCGAGATCCTCGAACAGTATCCGCTGCCCGTCGCGGTAGAGGGTGAGCGGCGCGTCGTCGGTGAGCCGGCCGGTGCAGCCTTTGAGCTGCAGCATGCCGCGCGTGCCGACGATGTCGATGCGCTCGTCGGCGGGGAAGTACTTTGAGGAAATGAACAGGTTCGGTGAAAACGCCACGTCGAAGCAGCCGAGTACCGGTCGGTCGCGGTAGCGCCACATCAGCTGGGCCGGCGCGTCGGCGTACACCAGCGACCGGCCGATGAACCCTTTGACGGACTCGATCGGTCCGAAGAAGAAAATGGCCATCGACAACTTGTGATAGCCATCGTCGAAGACCGCTTGCCCCATGCCCTTCTCCACCTCGGTGAGGTGCCACAGCTCAGAGCGCAGCGGAATCCAGCGCGAGCCGAACAGCGACGCCCCGAGTTTGAAGCGCACGCTGAGCGGGTCACCGATCTCGCCGGCGTCGAGGAGCTCCTTGGCGCGCACGTACGGCGGATAGAAGACGAAGTTTTCCAGGATGCGCAGCCGCCCACGGCTGCTTTCGGCCGCGCGGACCATCGCCTCGGCGTCGGCCACGCTGGCCGCGATCGGCTTCTGACAGGCGACATGTTTGTTGGCCGCCAGCGCCTCGATGACAATCGGCGCGTGCAAGTGGTGCGGGACGTTGACCTCGACGATGTCGATGTCCGGGTCGCGCAAGAGCTCCTGGTAATCCGTGGTCACGCGCGGGACGCCCCAGGCGGCGCGGCGTTGCGCCAGCAGCTCGGCGTCCGTGTCGCAGATCGCCACCAGCTCGGCGTCCGCACAGTCGCAGTAGGCCGGGCGGTGCAACGAGGTGATATCACCGGCGCCGATCATGGCGACCCGGAGCTTTCCGTTGGTTGGGCGCATTTATCTTACCCCCGCGACCTCTGGCTAGCGTCCCTATCACGAGCGGCCGGCCAAAAGCGACCGCATCAGGCCACGTCATCGGCGGCAGCGCAGTCGGGAGAAAAAGACCGTCCCACGGATCGTACGCTACTTCACGACCGGGGGTGTCACCTTGATCTCCCTCTTCGCCCATTTCGTGAGGGTCATGGTCACCGGGCCCGTGTCGCACACGCCGCCCGCGGGCCAGTGGGGGTCAACGGGATTATCGACGACGGCGAGAAACGCTGGTTTTCGGCGGAGGGTTGACCTTCACTCGCGCCGGAGTTCAGAAATAGATCTTTACGCTGGCGTAGTACACGTCGGGATACGCGCCGAACTCACTCCGCAGGGCCAGGCCAGAACGTCCTTCGCCGAGGGCGAAGTAGACGCCGCCGTCCAGCTGCGCCTCGTCGCTCAGCGAGAGCGTGAACGCCGGGCCGATCAGCGCGCTGCTATCCAGGAGGTTCCATTGCCCCTGCGCCGCCAGATGCAGCAGCGGATGGGCTTGCCAATCGGCAACGAAACCAAAGTAGTGACGCCCCAGGTTGAAGATCTCACCGCGCGTCAGACGCGGCGAGGTCGCCAGCACGAGATAGTGCGCAGGATCTTCCGTTCCGAAGCCGTTGAAGTAGTACTCGCCAAGCAACCTCACGTCGCCGCTGAACCGGTACGTCGCTCCCGCGACGGCGCGCGCGAAGTCCTGCGGCCCCACGCGTTGGTGGCTGCCCTCGCAGTCGTGGGTGCCGGTCACCTCCGCGTGCACGCCGGCGCCGTACAGCTCACCGGACAGCAAGCCGCCGACCACCGCGTCTTCATAGAACTTGCCGGCCATGAAACCCAGATCGAGGTTCGGCCCCGCCAGCGTGGTCCGCCAACGCAGCGCGGTCGCGTGGTGGTCGATGCCGTCGCCGAAGACGGCGTACACCGCCTCCGCCTCCGTGAATGATCCAAGGGACATCAGCATGCGCCCGGCATCGACCCCGGTGCGGAACTCACGATCGATCTCCACCGGCGAGAAGCCCACGAAAAGATCCTGTGGAGACCAGATGACTCCCACGCCCCAGCCGATCGCCTGCCGGCCGATGGTGATGTCCCCCCACGATTGCCGTCGGCGCACGTACAGGCGGTCGATTTCGTGGAACCACCGCACCGTGCCGTCGGTGCGCAGCGGCCACTCGAGCGGCCAGACGCCCGGGTGCTTCACGCCGGCTGCGGACCCGAGAAACAACGCATCGTTGCCGATTGGATTGATCGTCGCCAACTGCTCGTAGTGCACCGCGAAGTCGACCTGCTCGGTAAGCTGCCCTTCCAGCATCAAGCGGGCGCGGTTGAGATCCTCCTGCCCACCGCTGATGAGCGGATCCGATGATTCCCGGGCGAGAAAGAAATTCTTGTAGTAGCCGTGCAACGAGAGCGCTTCGACACCGGGAACGTGCAGGTCGATGCCGAGCGCGCCGCTCGCCCGCACGGCGCAGACGAACATCACAATCAGTGACCAGCCCGACCGTCTATGCCCGCCGCCCACTGTCGTTGGCCACCTTGCCGTCCTGCAGGTCAATGAGACGATGGGCGCGTTCCACCACGCGCGGGTCGTGAGTCGAGAACACGAACGTCGTACCCAGCTGGGCGTTGAGTTGCTGCATGACGTCGAGCAAGGCTGCGCCGGTGTGCGAATCCAAATTGGCAGTGGGTTCATCGGCCAACACGAGCGCCGGTCGCGCCACGATGGCGCGTGCCACCGCGACCCGCTGCTGCTGGCCGCCGGACAGCGCGTGCGGGCGGCGCGCTTCGAGCCCCTCGAGGCCGATGCGCCGAAAGATCTCGCGCACGCGCTGCGCGCGTTCGCGGGCGCCGACGCCCTGCAACAGCAAAACGAACTCGGCGTTCTCCAGCGCCGTGAGGACTGGAATGAGGTTGTAGGCTTGGAAGATGAAGCCGATCTTGTGCAGGCGCACGTCGGCGCGCGCGCCGTGCCCGAGCCGCGTGATGTCGACGCCATCCACGAGAATGCGGCCGTCGTCCGGCTGATCGAGCGCCCCCATCAGGTTGAGGAGCGTGGTTTTTCCCGAGCCCGAGGGCCCCGCGATGGCGCAGAACTCGCCCTTCTCGACGGTGAGTGACACGTTTTTCACCGCGATCACCTCGTCGGCGCCGCTTTGATATCGTTTCGTGACGCCATCGAGCACCACCGCCGGCGGCGTAGCGGACGGCGCAGGAGTCACAGATGGTGATATCGGGCTCATAGGCCGCGCGTCGCCTCCGTGGGCGGCGTGCGCGCGGCGCGCCAGGCAGGGTAGAGGGCCGCCAGCATCCCCAGCGCGGCGATGATCGCCACCGACCAACGGATGCGGCCGGGATAGAGGTACGACTTCACCACCATGTCGATCGCCACCCCCGCCGCGGAAAAGTTGGAATTGCCCACCAAGGCTAGGTTGAGGCCGTGCACGGAGTAGTACCGATGCACCGCCAGACCGGCAGCCAGACCGACTCCCGCACCCAACGCGGTGAGCAGCATCGCCTCGACCGTGACCATCACGCTGACGAGATACGGGCGCATCCCCAGCGCCGCCAGCAAACCAAACTCGCGCCGGCGTTCGAGCACGGCCATGAGCACGGTGTTGAGCACGCCCAAGGTAACCATGATCAGCACCACGGCATTGAAGATGTAATTCCCCGCATCGTCGATGACGATGAATTGGTCGAGCTGCGGCATCGCCTGACGCCACGTCAGCACGCTCACCGGTCGTTGGTGCAAGCCCGCCGCGATCAGATCGCGCACCCGGCGCGCATCGTCGGCGCGCCGCAGAAAGATCGCCTCCTGGCTCAAGGTCCCCGGACGTGACAACAGCGCCTGCAGGTCGGCGAGCGGGACGGTGATCACATGGCCGTCAACTTCGTCCATGCCGGTCTTGAAAATGCCGCGCACGCGGAGCAGCTGGCTCTCGATCTCGGACCCAGCCTGGGTCATCAGCACCACCTTCGCGTCCAAGCCGACCTTGAGCTTCTCCGCCAACGCCTGACCGATGACGACCGGGGGTGTGGTGCCGTCCGGACCGAGATACTGTCCCACGACCAGGCGCGCCGGCAGCAGGGAAAAACTCGCTTCCCGCGCGGCCTCCGCCCCGATGACCTCGACGCCGGTCGAGTTGTTCGCCGAGCTGAGCAGCCCCGACGTCAGCAAACGCGGCGCGGAGCCCTTGATGCGGCGCGCCACCGGCGCCGAGGCCAGCACGCGTTGGACGGCCTGCACCGAGTCGGGCGTGAGCACCAGGTTCGTCGCCACTTTCTCCCTGGCACCCTCCGGCTCAACGACGACGTGCCCACTGCCGAGGCGCACGCCGGTGTCGATCATCTTCTCGTGCATGCCGTCGGCCAGGCCGAGAAAGAAGATCAACAGGAATACGCCGACAGCGAACGCCGCGGCGGTCAAGCCGGTGCGCCGCGGGTGCCGCCACAGATTACGCCACGCCATTCGCAGCAGGAGCCGCGCGGTCATCGCAGCTCCCCTCGGGTGAGTCGGGCGGGGTTGACGCCCGCGGCGCGCGCCGCCGGATACAATCCGGCCAGCAAGGCAAAGCCAACGAGCAGCGCTGCCGACAGGAGAAACTCTCTGACCACCCACGCACCACGCAGCACCGGACCGATCGCGACTCCCAACATCGTGAACCCACCCGTGATGCGGCTCAGATCGACGCCACTGACAACGAGCCAGTCAATGAGCGGCGTGCCGAGCAGCACCGCCGCCACGAGGCTGACCACCGCCAGGCCGGCGACTTCGCTGACGACGAGCAGGATGATGTGCAGCGGGCGCATACCGAGGGCGGTCAGGACGCCGAACTCGCGGAAGCGTTCGAACACCGCCATGAGCATCGTGTTCAACACGGCCATGGCCGCCAGCGTCAAGACGATGGCGTACAGAATCCACATCCAGCCGTCGCTCATGGCCACGTACGTGGCGATCTCGGGCGCGAGCACCGGCCACGCCGCCACCTCAATCCCTTCCGGCGCGACGTGTTGCGCCAGTCGAGCCGCCAGCACGCTCGCCGTGGCGGGATCGACGCTGCGGATGGCAATCTCGTGAATGCGCGGCGGCGGCAGGGCGAGCAGCTCCTGCAAATCGTTCAGGCGCATCACCACCAAGCCGCCGTCGAGCTGATCGACTCCCGTCCGGAAGAGCCCCGTCACCCGATACACATCGTTGCCCAACGAGCCATCGGTCGCTTGCGTGAGCACGACCAGCTCATCACCGGGAGTGACGCCCAGCGTGCGTGCCAAGCGCTCGCCGATGGCGATCTGGTGGTGGCCGCCGGTCTGCAGAAACGTGCCGGCGACGATGGACCGCCGCAGCGTGCTCACTTGCGCTTCCAGCTCTGGCACGATCCCGAGCAGGTCAGCACCGGCGCTTTGCTCGCCCGCACTCACCAGGCCGTAGCCGTTGGCACGCGGCGCGGCGCCCAGGACGCCGGGCTGCTTCCGGAGCTGCGCGACCAGCTGGATGCCGTCACCGGGAATCGTGTCGAAGATCGAGCGATCCGGCCGGTAGCCGCGGGCGTGAATCTGCACGTGCCCGAGCAGCAGGCCGGTGCCTTGCTCGATCAGATCGCGACTCATGCCGGCCGTCAAGCTGACCGTGACCGCGAGCATGATCATGCCCAGCGCCAGGCCGGTGACGGTGATCCCCGTCCGGCGCGGATTGCGCCAGAGATTCGACCAGCCTATGCGCGCCAGCCGCACGATCATCTGTCACTCCGGCCCGCCGCGCTGCCCGATTGGCTCGGCGTCGCGGTGCCGGCCGGGGCCGGCGCTTCGTCGGAGGTGTGCGCCACGGTGCGCAGGCTGCGCAGGGAGAAGAACTCGTCGTCGAACGGCACGTCGAAGGTGAGGTCACGGTAAGTGATTACCGTATACTCGTTGGGCTTGTCGGCCGGCCGCATCTCCATCCGCGCCGGGATCAATCGGCCGCCCATTTGACGGTACTCGCCAAACGTGAGCGTGCGCACCAGGTTGCCGTGTTCGTCGTAGTAGCGCTGCCAGGTCGGCATGAGGTCCAGCTGCCGCACCTCGAGCAGAATTCTGCCCCACACCACCGCTGCCTCGGGGTGCGGCGTGAGCGTGAACTCCCACACCGGCGTCCCGGCGCGTTCGCCTTCGAAGGATATGGTGATGGCATAGTCGCGGATCAGGCGGCTTTCCTTGACCAGGTCGTCATTGGTGAAGTGGCTACCCATCCACGAGCCCATCATCATCGAGGTCGGGATCTTGATGACGCGCTCGACTTTGGGGAGATAGTTCCAGATGTTTTCCTCGGCTTTCAAGGTGGCGGTGCCCGCCTCTTCGCCGGTTCGAGCACGAGGATCAGGGCACGGTCCGTGCCTTTCGACCACACTTTGGTCACCAGGGTACGCTTCCAGTGCGTGGACTGTATCTCCATGGTCATCGTCCCCACGCTGGAGTCGCCGCGCAGCATGCGATCGACGCGATCCACAATGTCGCGGGCGCGTTGGTCGGTAGTGTCTGGCACGGCCATGGAAGCCGTGGCCACGCACACCATGACAGCCAGCAACGCGCGCGCCGTGCGATCCGCCGGCGTTGCTCGCCGGTTCGCAGCGCTGGACTTTTCGCACATCTCCATGGCTCCCATCACTGCCTTTCGCATCTCTGCGCCTCGATGACAATATGCCCAACGGTGGTCGCACTGGCAGTCGTTTCAGGGTATTAATGGACGAAAATCGATGTGGAGGTGTACGCCATGGTGTATGAAGTGAATCTTACGCTCAAGCCGACCGGGCTGGCCGGCATTTCGGAAGACCAGATCGCCCAACACTGGCGCCTGTACGAGGGGTATGTGTCACAGGTCAACACCCTTCGCAGTGAGTTGGCATCACTAAGAAATGACGGCAAAGGCGGCAGCGCCGCGTATGCGGATCGGCGGCGCCGCCTCGGGTTCGAATACAACGGGATGGTCTTGCACGAGTACTACTTCGGCAACCTCAAGGCGGGGACTCCGGAGCTTGGCGCCACGAGTGCCTTGAGGAAAGCGTTGACCGAACAGTTCGGCAGCTTTGAGAGCTTCAAGGACGATTTCGTCAGCACGGGCGCCACCCGCTCCGTGGGGTGGGCCATTCTCTATCTCGACCCGGTGGCGCGGGCGCTGAACAACCATTTCGTCCAACTGCACGAGGACGGCAACGTCGGCGGATTTACGCCCATCCTGGTGATGGACGTCTGGGAACATGCGTATATGGTCGACTACGGCGCCGGCGGCCGCGCACAATACATCAAGGCCTTTTTCAGCAACGTGAACTGGCCGGTGGTGGAGAAGCGCTTCGCCGACGCGACCGCAGGGAAGACGCCGGCCCGATAAGCGGCGACGCCACCGCACAAGCCCGCTACGGCTCAGCCGGTTGCTCCCCGGCGGACAACGGTGGAACGGTCACGACGAAGCGCGTGCCGCGTCCGACCTCGCTTTCGACGTGGATCGTTCCACCCAAGAGCTCGGTAAACCGCTTCACGATGAACAAACCGAAGCCGAACCCCGCACCCGATTGGGTTCCGTGGTAGAAGCGCTGGAAGATGTGTGGCAGCACGTCTGGGGGAATCCCGTGGCCGGTATCGGTAACTTCGATGCGGTGCGCGGCCGCGGCCGGGTCGTAGCTGATGTGAATCCGCACGCTGCCGCGCGCGGTGAACTTGATGGCGTTGCTGACGAGATTGCGGACGATCGAGGTGAGCTTCGCGGTGTCCGTCAGGAGCGGTGGCGTGTGTGGATCGACCTCCCAGTCCAGCACGACCGGGCGGCGCCGCACGGCTTGATCGAGCTCGAGTTGCAACTCGGTGACGAGCGCCTCGGGCGCGAAGCGGCTCACCTGTAAGGGCGTAGCGCCGTCACCTTGTTGAGATCCCATCATGTCGGAGACGAGTCGGTTCAAGCGCTCCGCATTTGTGATGATCCGTTCGATTGCACGCCGCAGGCCCTCCGGCGACGCACTGTTGCCAAGCTCGTCCTTCAGGATGTGAGCGTAGCTGACAATGGCACCCAGTGGTGTGCGCAGATCATGGGAGAAGGCGGACACGAGATCCGTGCGGAGCTGCATCAGCTCCCGCTGCGCGGCGGCGTGCGCTTCGCGGCTGCGCGCCGCCATTGCGGCAAGTGCGGCAAACACGACAATGCCGAGGTCCATCGCGAATCGGGTGGCGAAGATCGCGAGCGCCTCGTTCGGCGAAGGGATGCCAATTTCGGCCGCGTCAAAGAGCCACAGCACGGCAACCACAAACGCAGTCACCGTGCCCGCCACAAACCCAATGCCATACGCGCACAAGGCCACTGGGATGCCGTACGACAACGCCAGCGACAGCTCGCCCTGTGTGCGCAACTTCGTGAAGGTGATCACCGCGATCATCGCGGCCGTCACCACCCCGACCGCCACGGGACACGTGCGCAGCGAGTGCTCCGCCGACAAGAGCATTCCGCCGACCGGTCCCGGTGCCGCCCGCATCGAGTTACCGGTCTTCTTCGCGCGGGGAAGCATCTCGAACCTTACGGCTGTGTCGGCCAACGGACAACGCCTCTTTGACGTGTTGGCGCACCAGTTTGTTCATCGCAGACGCAAGGCGCCGGCCGGGGAGCGCCCCGCCCCCGCTGGTAGCGCCGTCGTATTCACGGCATGTCCACACCGGCGGGCCGCGCCGCGTGAGGCGGTTCCCGAACCGCGCCTACGTGGACCGCGTGATTCTTCTGACCGTCGACCGCAAAAAGGCCAGCGCAACGGGAATCAACAGCGGCCACCCATACATGGAAGCCGCGGGCGCCGCGCCGAGCTGACAGCCAGTGGTGGCGGGGGCGCCGTTGGGGTATTGAGAGAGGATCCCGTTGATGTCGTCGGGCTGCAAACGGTCGATGTTGCTCTCATGGCTGTTCATGATGGCGACAACGTTCTGCCCGTTTTGATCCGGATGGGCCAAACCCAACACGTGGCCGAACTCATGCAGCAGAACGCGTCGCATGTCGTTGATGGGACTCTGCAGCGGCCCGTCATACGCGTTCCAGAGCACGGTGCTGTTCACGAACACCGGCGCGTTCAGGATGGCACCGGTGTTCGTGTAGCACACGTTCACCAATTCGACGATGTCGCCGAAATCGACGCCGCACTGGCTCGACGCGAAAAAAATCGGATTGTCACCGGACGGGCCGGAGTTCGGGCACGCATGCCCTGGACCGGTCCCGCACGGATTAATGAACTGGTTCTGGCTCGCGACGTTCACGGTGAAATGGAACGCTGCGCCGACGCGGTTCCAGTCGTTCCCGACGTCAATCGCGTTCTGATCCCAGCTCGACGTTCCATTAGCCAAAGGCCCCGATGGTGCACCCAAGAACGAGCGCAACGTCGCCCCACCCTGCACCCAGTGCACACAGTCACCGTTGGCGTCGTGGATGCACACAAAGCCATCGGCGTGCCCCACCGCCAGCAGCACGAAAAGACTCACCCCGATCAGCTTCTTCATTGCAGGAGGGCATCTCATTGGGAACCGCCGGTTGCCTGTGGATGGGCGAGCTCGTCGGCGATCAGCTGGCGGAACTCATCCAAGCTGAGCGCCCGGGGCGCCGCAGCTTGCGCTTGTGGTGCCCGCGTCAACTCCCCGTTTGCTACACCGACGACGGCATTCCCTTGGTCATCTTCAATGACCTCGCCGCCTCGATCGGGATCCCAACGAACGTGAAACCGTCCCTGCGAAACGCCGACCAGTGGGCACACGGTTTTGCCGTTGCCGGCCACGAATAGCAGGTCACGTTCACCGATTGTGAAGCGCGGCATGTCCGGCACGTGGAGCACGACGTCGCCCGCAGCGCCGCCGTAAAAGCGCAGCACCAAGTTCGGTCCGGCCGCCCCTTTCAGAACGGTCAGGTCGGACAACGTGACCAGCGTCCACGGGACGCCCGAGTCGTCGAGTTGCGTCCCGACCGCGGTCACCGTCCCCACGACGATTTGCTCGGCGCGTGCGACCAGCTGCGGGAAGTCCCGCTTCATGACGATCATGGCGCGCAGGGGTTGGGCCGCGAGCAATAGCTGCAGCACCGCCAGCGCCGCGGCGCAAACACTGACGCGTATTCCGCCTGGCGCGGTGAGTCGGCACCTCGTCATCATCTCCTGACCTCGGGCATAATGAGTCATCCAACTAGCAGAGATGTTTTCGGCGTACCACGTCGGGCACGGGCTGCCGGCGCCGTTGCGGTTCGCGTCCCGAATCGTTATCACAGGCCACAGTTTGGACGCTGGGAATCTACCTGATACCTCGTACGATACGCGCGACGTATACGGTTACTGCTATGGAGAGTTGTTTCTGCACGAATTGCGGCGCTGAGTTGCTCGGAGGCGCGAGCTTCTGCGTCGAATGCGGCCAGCGCCAAGCCGGCGCGGTGGCGCAGCGCACGGGCATCCGCTTCTCTTGGCAATGGTACGCCCCGGTGCTTGTGGTGCTGGGCGTCGTGGTGGTTACTGGAGGGGCGGTGCTCTTCGGCCGCCTCGCACCCGTTACCGCCCCTTCCGTTCCACGCCAGGATGGTTCCCAGAGCGTCGCGGCTGGGAATCTCCCCGAAGGGCATCCGCCGATCGCCATCCCGGAGGAAGTCAAGCAGGCGATTCGTGATCTCGCCAAGAAGGCCGAGGCGGCTCCCGACGACCTCGATATGTGGAAACATCTCGCCGAGGTCCAGTACCGCGCCGGGCAAATCGACCCCAGCTATCTGACGGCGGCGGCAGAAGCCTACCATCATATTCTGGAACGGGAGCCCGGCAACCTGGACATTATTCGCAATCTCGGCAATATCGCCTACGACCAAGACCAGCACGATGTGGCGATCAGCTACTACCAGCGGTACCTGAAGGAGAAGCCGGACGATCCCGACGTGCGCACCGACTTGGGCACGATGTACCTCAGTTCCGGCAAGACGGACGAAGCGATCCAGATCTGGGATGGCGTGCTGAAAACCAACCCGTCCTTTTTCCAGGCGCAGTTCAATCTCGGCATCGCATACGGCAGACTGAGTCAGACCGACAAGGCAATCGCCGCGCTCGAAAAGGCGCGCGCACTTGCCGGCGACGACGCCACCCGCAGCCAGGTGGACCAGGTGCTGGCCCGCGCGCAAGCGCCGGCATCGGGTGGGTTGGCAGCGGCGGCGCCAGAAGCGCCGGCGCCACCGGCGCAAGCGCCACCGGCGCAGGCACCAGCGGAGCCGGCAGCAAACGCTCCGGCTGGCTCCTTCCAAGCCGATGCGGAAGCCATGTTCCGCCAGGCGCCGATCCTCGGACCGAAGGTGCAGCGCCTCGAATGGACCGGGGCTGCTAGTGCAAGGGTCTACCTGCAGGATTTTCCTTTCGATCAGATGCCGGACGACATGAAGACGACGTTCGCCGACCGCATGCGGGAGCGTATCAAGGAGCAAAAGGACAGCCACAAGGTGGCCGAGGCCACACGGTTCGACCTCGTCGATGAGACGACCGGCAAGGTGATGGAGACCATCACCGAATAGAAGGCGCGCTCCAAAAAGGCAAAATGCAAAAGGCAAAAGAATAGGCAAGGGAGAGTTTTCTTTGGATGACTAACTTTTGCCTTTTGCCTTTTCCCTTCTGACTTTTATGGTCCTCCGCTTCGGCCTGCGCCTGCCGCAGGACAGCACCGACTTCGCCGCCCTGCGCGACATCGCGCAAGCAGCCGAGCAGCTCGGCTATCACTCATTGTGGTTATTCGATCACTTCTACCATTTTCCCGTTCCGGATAACGTGACCATTCTCGAGCCGTGGACGTTGATGAGCGTGCTCGCCGGCGCCACCTCGTCCATTCGGCTCGGCACCCTGGTGCTGTGCCACGGCTATCGCCCGCCGGCGCTGCTGGCCAAGATGGCGGCGACCCTCGACGTGCTCAGCAGCGGGCGCCTGGAGTTCGGCTACGGTGCGGGGTGGCATCAGGAGGAGTTCGCGGGCTACGGCTATGAGTTTCCGCCCGTCGCCACCCGCATCCGGCAAATGGAAGAGGGGCTCACCGTCATCAAGAAGCTGTGGACGGAGGAACGCGCCACGTGGTCCGGGAAGTTCCATCGGCTTGATGGGGCGATCTGTGAGCCCAAGCCGGTGCAACGCCCGCACCCGCCCATCACGATCGGCGGTGCCGGCGAGCGGCTGCTGCTGCGCGCGGTGGCGCGCCACGCCGATGTGTGGAACTACTTTCCGTGTCCGCTGCCCGAGTACGAACACAAGGCCAACGTGTTGGATCAACACTGCCGGAGCATCGGCCGTGACCCGGCCAGCCTCGACCGTTCCCTGATGACGCCGACGGTCACCGCCGCGTGGGAAAAGGAGGTGCGCGATCAGCTCGAATGGGCCAAGCAGCGGGGGTACATGTGGGCCCGCGCGGGTCACGTGGTGCAAGGCACGCCGGACATCGTCGTGCCCCGATATCGCGATTACATCCGGCGCGGCGTCAGTTTCTTCATCGTGCAACTGCCGGACAGCCGCAACCTCAAACAGATCGAGTTCGTCGCGAAGCACGTGATCGCCGAGTTGGTGTAGACGAGAGATGCGTCTAAGGAAGCAGACTTGGACCGTAATGATCGGGGCTGCCCTGCTGTGTTCCGCCGCGCCGGCGCGCGGAACCTACCATCTTGTCATCCAAGAGGTCTTTTTTGGCACGGAGGACTGCCCGAACGCGCAGTACGTGCGGCTGCGGATGTATTCCGCCAATCAGGGTGAAGTCACCGGCAAGGCCGTTGCAGCGCAGAATGCTGATGGGAGCAGCGCCGGCGACTTCGGGGTCTTCGACCACAACATCACGGGCAACACCGACACGGGCGCGCCCGTGCTGATTGGTACTAGCGATGCGCAGGCGCTGTTCGGGATTTCTTTCGACCAGGTTGCAGGGGGAAAGTTGATCTTCCCCGATGGGCGAGTGTGCTTTGCCGGGACAATCGACTGCGTCGCGTACGGCGACTTCACCGGCAGCAACAGCGGATTTGGTTCGCCGGCCGTGCGCCCACAGCTCGGTATGGCACTGGTGCGCGTCTCTGAAACGAATAACAACGCCACCGACTTTCGGCTCGGTGAGCCGACGCCGCAGAACAACGCTGGGGCGATTGGAACGCTTGGGCAGTGTCCGGCTGCCACATCCCCGACACCAACACCAACACCCACGCCCACCGCCGTTGCCGGATGTCCAGGTGATTGTGACGGCAGTGGAAGCGTGGACATCAACGAACTACTGACATTGGTGAACATTGCGCTCGGCACTCGTCCCGTTTCCGCCTGTGAGGCTGGCGACAGGAACAAAGATGGCCAAATCACGATCGACGAGATTCTGGCGGCGGTGAACGCTGCCCTGAACGGTTGCCCGCCGGGCTGATCGGGCCACGTGATGCAAGGCACGCCGGACATCGTCGTGCCCCGGTATCGCGATTACATCCGGCGCGGCGTCAGTTTCTTCAAGCAACGTGCAGGACGGCTATACGGGGCGCGATTCTCCCTGCCTGCCAAGTGCTTCAGCCGGCGCCACCGCTTCCCTGCGTGCGTCGCGACGTACTTGACTGAACACGAAGCCGGGGCGTACCAACAGCACCAGCGCCGGCAAGAGTGTCAGCGCGGTCAGGCAGCTGACAATCATGGTGAGCGGAACGAAGAAGCCGAGGATGCGGAAGGCGTAGAAATCGGAGATCAGATACACGCCGAACCCCGCGCTGATCGCCAGCGCCACGAAGAGCACGGCACGGCCGGTGGTCTCCATGGTCAGGCGCAACGCCGCGTCGATGTCGCCGCTTTCCCAAAACTCCTCGCGCAACCGATACAGGGAGTAGATGGCGTAGTCCGCCCCGATGCCGATGCCGATGGCCGCGATGGAAGCGCCGCTGATGTCAAAGGCGACGTTCAGCCAGGAGAACGCTCCCAAATTGACGATCAGGGCCATCGCCAGTGGTGCGGTCACGTACAAGCCGCCGAGGGGCGTGCGCAGCAGCAGACTGGCGATGACGAAGATGACGCCAAAGACCACCGCCATGTTGAGCACTTTGCCTTTGACCGTGTCCTCGTTGAGTGCCAAGATCGTCGGCCCGACACCGCCGGCGAGCCACACGCGCATGTTGCCGGCCGGGTGCGCGGCAAGATAGCGCTGCAGCCGGCCCATGACACGCCGGCTGAGGGCGGAATCCTCGCCGTTCAGGAACCCGAGCACGACGGAGCGGCTGAACGAGCGGTCGACGTAGCGCTCGAACGCCGGCGACTGTGCCAGAAAGAAGAGCTGGGAGACCAGCTCTGGCTCCATCGGCGGACCGTTCGCCGCCTCCTCGGGGGCGAACACCTCGTACGTGCGCCGCACCATGTCGGCAATCGACGACGTACGCCCGACCCCGGGATCCTGCGCCATCGCCTGCTGCAGGCCGGTCATCAGCTGCAGCGCTGCGGGCGTCTTCATCGAGCCCGGTTCGCCTTCGAGCAGGATCGTGAGCGTCGTCGTGCTCGGGAAGTGCTTTTCGAAGACGCGCAGGTCATGGCCGACCTGGGTACGCTCGGACCAATACTGCCGCGACTCGATATCCGCGGTCAGTCGCGGGTAGCCTGCCATCGACACCAGCGCAACGCTCAGGAAGGCAGCGAGAATCCAGTACGGATGCGTGCGCACCGCCGCGTTGAGGGGCCTGAGGACATAGCCGAGCCAGTGTGACAGCGGCCCTTCGGCCCCGGTGGCGTGCCCCGTCGGCCAGATGACGCGCAGCGCCAGCATGAAGGTCATTTCGAGGAGAATGGCGGCGAAGATCCCAGACGCCACTGCCAGCCCAAACTGCGTCAAGGTCGGAATGCCGAGCGCCGACAGCGCCGCAAAGCCGCATCCCGCCGTGGTCCCGGCGGCCATCATCACCGTCCCGATCCGCTGCGTGGATTCGATCACGGCGGCGGCGCGCGTGCCGAGGCGCGTGAACTCCTCGTAGTAGCGCTTGAGCATCTGTGCCGAGTGGCCGGCAGCGAGGGTCACCACCACCAACGGGGCGGCGGCCGTCCACGAGTTGACGGGGAAACCCACGAACCCCATGAATCCGAATGCCACAGCCGTACTCAGCAGCGCCGTGGCCATCGGCAGAACGACGCCCTGCACCTGCCCAAACGCCAGCCACAGCACGATCGCGATCGCGATGATGGTCCCGGTGAAGAAAAAGCCTTGCCGGCGCACCAAGACCGCCTGCATGTTTTCGAAGATAGGGGAACCGGTGACCGCGATCTCCGTGTCGGCGGAACGGTACTTCGCCACCGCGCCCTCGACGGTTGCGGCAATCTGCGAAACGGAGGCATCGTCATAGAAGTCCGCGAGAATCAGTGCCGCGCGCTCGTCGTCACTCACCACCGTGCCTTTGAACAATGGCTCGCTGCGGTAGACAGCGCGGAGGGCGGCGACGCCGGCGTCGTCCGCCGGGACCTCTTTCATGAGATACTCGATCGCCAGGACGCCGCCGCGATCCACCGGCACGCGAACGTACGGCGAGGAGAGGCTGATGACGTTCTGGCGGATCACATTCGGCGCGTTCAACAGGTCGAGGGTGAGGTCGTTGACCACGCGTAACACGTCGGGCCGCCAGATGGTGCCCGTCTTCGGTACCAACGCGATGGCGACGAAATTCTTCCCGCCGAACTCCTTGCGAATTTTCCGATCGATGGTGACGTAGGGGTGATTCGGGGGCAGCTGCTGTTCGATGTCGAGATCGACAACCAGTCGGCTCATCCCCGCGGCCACAATTGCCGTCACTCCCAGTGATATACTGAGTACGGTCCGGGCATGCCGCACGACGAACTCGGCGTAGCGTTTCAAGATCCTGCCCATCGTGCTCTTGCGGCGACCTCTTCCAGCGAGAATATGCCGCGCGCCGGCATGGGCGGCAAGCCCTGCCTCCCAGACACGACACCGTCGATTTCCCGCTGGGAGCGCGCAACCAACGTGTCGGCGGTGCGTTTCATTCTGCGTGAGGGCACGCTACCCTGAGAGCCACCGCCGGGGTGCCAGGACGATGGAGGTCCCGGATCAAGCAGGGGCGCAGATCGGAGTTGGTCGATGTCGCGAAAACGGATGACTGTCATTCTCGCACTCTTCCTCGGGCTCACCGGGGGCACGCTGGCCGGTGCCGACGAGCCGCCAGCGCAGGACGTGGAACGAACGCCGGCACGCCTCAGCTTCACTAGCGGTGAGGTGTCATTCTGGCGCCCTGGTGCCGACGACTGGGTTCCGGCCCAAATCAATACGCCGCTCGCCCCCGGCGATACCCTTTACACGGGTGACCGCGCCAATCTCGAGTTGCAAGTCGGGGCGCGGGCGTACGTGCGCGCCGGCGAGCACACCCAGCTGGGGATCGAGAACGAAGAGCCCGATCTGCTACAAATGAATATCACTACTGGCCACGCGTCGATCAGCCTTCGCAGCCTGTCTGCCGGACGTACCATCGAGGTGGATACGCCGAATGCCGCATTCACGATCGCGCGGACCGGTTACTACCGCGTTGACGTCAGCGAGAACACCACCACGTTCATCACCCGCCGTGGCGGGGCTGCAACCATGATTCCTGCGAATGGCCAGGCGGTAGCGATCGCATCGAGCGAGGAGGTCGTCGTTCAAGGAACGGAGACGTCGCAGGTCGAAACCTACGTGGCCCCTGAGGCCGATGGCTGGGATCAGTGGAACTACGAGCGCACCGATCGTCTCATCGATGCAATCAGTGCGCGCTATGTCTCGCCGGGCATGTATGGGGTGGACGCGCTCGATTATTACGGTACCTGGCGAGTGGTCGGGACATACGGCCCGGTCTGGGTGCCGGGAGGGGTAGCGCCTGGATGGGCGCCGTACAGCACCGGCAGATGGATCTGGGATCCGCATTATGGCTGGACATGGATTGACGCCGCCCCGTGGGGATGGGCGCCATACCATTACGGGCGGTGGGTCTCTACGGGCGGTTTTTGGGCATGGGCACCTGGGCCGGTTGTGCCCAGGCCTGTCTATGCGCCGGCGCTCGTCGCCTTCTTCGGTGGCGGTGGTGTCTCGGTCGGTGTTGGAATCGGTGCGCCTCCTGTTGGCTGGTGTGCCCTCGGCTGGGGCGAGCCGCTGGTACCGTGGTGGGGCGGGCCGGCGTTCGTTGGCCGACCGTGGTGGGGTGGATGGGGCGGCCCCCACGTCGTGAACAACGTCGTGATCGAACGAACGACGGTGGTGAACGTGAACAACATCACGTACCAAAATGCGAATGTGAGTCACGCCGTGGTCGTGATGCGCGGCGACCGCTTCGGACGCGATCCTGTTCAAAGTGCCCGGCTGACCGGAGTCGACGTGCATCGTCTCGAGCCGATCCACGGAGCGTTACCGGTGCGGCCCGATCGCGCCAGCCTGGTGCCGGCGGTCGGGCGTGCGGCGCGGCCGCCGGAGGCGGCGTTGCGGAGAGCGGTGGTCGCGACCCGCCCACCGCACGACACGGTCGGGAGGCTCCGGGAGGAAGGGCTGAACGTATCACCAGCAGTGAGCGCGCCCGCGCCACACGTTGTCTCCCGCCCAGCCGCCGGCGTGGCGGCGGAGCGCCCGCCGTTCGGCCAGCACGGGACGGCGGAGCGGCCGCGTCCGGGGCCTCCGCCGCAGTTCGAACCCGGCAGGCAGCCGGCTGCGGGACGAGAAACGCGCGGCGCGCCAGCTCAGGCCGGACCGAGGCCGGGTGGTGCGGCGCCTGCGCCCATGGCGCCCGCGGCGCCCGCGCCGGTGGCGCCCGCACAGCGCGAGAGTGTCGCACCGCATGCCCCGGCGCACGGGCAACAACCACCTGCCGCAATGGGCCGCGAGGCCCCAGCGGTGCGCGCGCCGGCGGCGTCGCAGGCTCCGCCGCAACACGAGCCGCACGCGCAAGCCCCGCGGCACGAAGCGCCGAGTGCGCCGCGCCAGCTGCCGGGAGAACCTGCAAACCGGATGTATGGACGCCCCGAAGTAGTGCGGCAGGCACCACCGGAGCGGGCGGCGCCGCCGCACGCTCACCCCGAGAGTCCGCAGCGGCCGGCACCCCCTCACGGCCCACCCGCACCCGCCCCAGCAAAAGGGGGCGAGCACAAGTAACCCCCCCGGTAAGCGGGCGGCGCAACAGCGCCGCTCGTGATCGAGTGCACCGATTCACGAGCACAGATGCGTCTTCCTGAAACTCGGTCAAGTCGACGGCCGACCGGCCCGCCGGCTGCTGCTGCGAGTCTGGGCGTGACTCCGGCCGGCGCGTGCCAATCACGAACGTGAGCGGTGGCCTTTTCCCTGACGTATGTGTTAGGTTGGCATCAATGGCGTCACTAAGTTTCCTACAGACCGAACCGACGTCGGGCGGCCTGTCCCCCGAGGTGGAACGTTTCTGCGACCGGCAAGGACTCACCCCGCATCTATCGGTTGCGCTGGATCTCGTCCGCCGGTGCTTTCCATGCGAGCAGGAACCCACCCTCGAGACCGAGCAAGACCCCGAAACCGGTGAGGAATGGGTCGCGATCGACATCATGGTGAGGGCGGACGCTGAGGGTTTTCTCGAGTGCTACGATAAGTACGCCAGCGAGTTCGTCGCCCGAGTTCCCTGGCCGGAACGCGACAAGATCCGCCTCGGATACCGACTTGCCTGAACGATGAACCCGCGCGAGTTTCAGCGGCTCGCACAGCGTTTGGTCTTGAACCCGCTTCCAGCCGAGCTGCGCACCGCAGTGAGCCGCGCCTACTACGCGGCGTTTCACGTCAGCGATGAGACCCTTCGGCAGTGGGGCTTCTCGATCAGCAAGGGGCCGGCGGGGCACGGTGAAGTGCGGAGTCACTTCGGCAACAGCGGCGACCGTGATCTGGCGAGGATCGGTTCTCAACTCAACGACCTTCACAGCGCCAGAATCCGCGCCGACTACCGATTGGAAAGGAGCGACGTGGAGGATCACAAGACTGTCCAGGCGTTGGTTGATCTGGCGAGGCGGATGATTCAGGCAATCGAGGGGTGCCGTTCGCAGCAGGCTCGCGCCGACGCCGCTATCGAGGTGATCAGGAGGTGGAAGCAAGCGACTCGATCACCGTGAGTTCGGCTGCAGCCCGGCCGCGCGCCGATGCGCAGCAACCACCCAACGCCGCGCCGCCGCGCGGATGTGCTTTCTCACCTTTGCGGTCGTGCTTCGCTGGTGCCATACTGTTGTCTCGGCGACCGGTATGCCCCATGCCTGGAACATCCGTTCATTTGACGATGTGAAACGTTTGTGGGCCGGCGTTCGCTCGGTGCCGGGACGAACTCAAGGCCGAAAGCACCACGATTATGAGCGGTATTGCCTTGGACTCTACCTCCTCAATCTCGGTACCCATAGGCTGCTCAGCTACCCGTTTCAGGTCGAACAGGGCAGGGAGCATGAATCGCCGGATTTCATGCTCACATGGTCATCTGGCGAAGTGACCGGCCTCGAAGTGACTCGGGCGACGACGCAGTGGTTGCAGCGCAGGATGACCGTAGCCGAGCGGGAATATCGCCGCAGGGAGGCTGTGGCCGAAGTATCTGGAAAGGACCCAGAGCCCGTGATCCTGTGGCCAGCTGGTCATGGAGGTGTGATCGGCGATGTGGTTGAGAGGCAGTTCTGTACGTCACTCAAGGAAGCGATCACGAAGAAGGTCGAGAAGCTGTCCGGGTTCAGGCCGGCGTCACGCCACGATATCCTCGTCTGCGACGATACACCGCTCGGTGCCGGCGACCGCCGCAAGATCGTTGCTGCTTTGAACCCTTGGATTCGCAACCTCGCCGCGAGCGTAACCCAACTCGGCACAATTTCGGTTGTCGTCTCCCTCGACGTGGTGTTCGACTTGGGTGGGAGCCCTCGCCTTCTCCCATACATCGAGTGGAATGCGCCCGAATTGAACGGAGTCGGCGAAACGAATGACCTGTCCGAACGCATCGCGTACGCCGGCCAGCATGCGGCAACCCAAGTTCTCCAAGGCCACATCGAGCAGAACAACCCGGTCTATTTCATGGATAGCCGCGGCAGGCTCGTTAAGCAGACATCCGACGGGAACTGCTTAGAGGTGCGAGTGGGCGAAGATGGGACCGAAATCATCGTCTCAAGATTGTCGCGCGGATGAGCGAGCCGCCATGGCTGTGGCTTCTGGCAGGACCAAACGGCGCCGGTAAGAGCACCTTCGCACCCAACCTTTCAGCGAGCGTCGAGGAGATCGTCGGGCCGGACGCCGTTGCGGATGAACTGCTGCCGACGGCGCCCGAGAAGGCCGCTCTGTCGGCGGGCCGGCAAGCTGTTCATTTCTGTTCTCCGGCCGCGTCAATCTCACCGCTGGCGAGCATCTCATACCGGGGTCCTACCGCGATCAAGATGGCAGCAGGAGTCGAGGAACGGAAGAGATCGCCCTGTTCTCTCTTCCCTGTTCCCTGTAATCTATGATTCACTTGACTCGGTGAGGAGCACTCCCATGGTTCAGATGACTATCGAAATGCCGGAAGAGGCCCTCGCGGCACTGCGCAAAGACCCGACGTCTTTCGCCAAGGAGCTTCGGCTCGCCGCGGCGGTAAAGTGGTACGAGATGTGCCTCGTCTCCCAGGGCCGTGCGGCCGAAATCGCTGGCCTCTCACGGAGCGAGTTCATCGCGGCGCTCGCACGCTTTGGCGTCTCGCCGTTCCAGTACTCCGCCGAGGAGATCATCGAGGAGGCGCGGCGTGAGTGAGGTCTGGGTTCTCAACGCCTCTCCCATCATCACGCTGGCGAAGATCGCCCAGCTCCCGTTGCTCGATCGGCTCGCGAGCGAACTACTTGTGCCTGAAGCCGTTGCCTCAGAGACCCTCGCAGGTCCGGCGACCGACCCCGCCCGGCTTGCAATATCCGAGGCGACAAACTTGGTTGTCAATGATGTCGGGGATTTTCATTCTTCGGTCGGACGCTCAGAGTCCGGCGGCCGGAAGCGCAGCCGCCCTGGCTCGGCTGTGACGATAGCGCCTGTCTCGAGAACTGGTCCGTACAGACTCAAGACGTGAAGACAGACAGTGGCCTGGCGTGTGGCGGACTGATCAACCAAACGTACGATTCCCGCGTGCGGCTGGCCGCGCACGATGGCTAGCTCGCCAAAATCCTTATCGAGCGTCACCACGATTCGGCCCTCGTCGCGCGCGTGAGAGGAGCTGCTCGTAGCCCGGGTCCTCCGGCCAGTCGCCGGCCCAGACGACATCGTGACCGCCTTCAACGAGGTCGCGCTTCGCACCACCCCAGACGCAGGTGTCGAGGAGGAGCTTCATCCGCGCGAGTTGAGCACCAGCGGCTCAACACGTTCGTGGCCGACGAGGCGGCGGGCGTATACAAGGCAGGCGCGAATATCGTCGGGCTCAAGCCAGGGATAGCCGGCGAGCACCGTTTCCGGGCTGTCACCCGCCGCCAGCATTCCGAGGACATGCTCGACGGCCAGGCGCCTGCCGCGGATAACCAGCTTACCGCCAAAGATCTTGGGGTCGACCGTGATCCGCTTCAGCAGTTGGTCTTCGTCACGCATAGGGCGCGTTCCTCGCGATCGGAAGCCTACCACTCTTGCGATAAGAAATGGAAGCACGGCGACACGCCGTCACAGCACCGAGAGCGTCAGCCCCTGGGGCCGGGACGCCACCATGCGGTCGACGTGGACGTACACGATAGCCTGGCCCGGAGCGCGTGACTTGCGCGCGAGGGCGCGGTTGTGACGCGTCAGCCCTTTGTCGAACGCTGGAACAACGACCACCTCGATACCCCTCTTGAAGCCATTCAGCCAGGCATCGTCGAGACTCTTGTCAAACCACATCGCAACGAACGCTTGCCGCGAATTGGGTCGTGACTGCCGCAGCGCTTCGATGCGTTTCCATCCTTCGACAGTTATCGTAGACCTCTCCGCGTCGAAGTACCCGAGGTCAGCCATGTGCTCGAACAACGACCGAGGCGGCTACACCGATTCAAGAAGCGTCGGTATTCGGTCCCGGTTGATTTCGAGCGGCTGCCCGGCATCGGAGGCCCGTCTGCTTAGCGCGCTGAGTATATGTCGCTTGTCCGAAAAGCTTTGATCGATGACGCCGCTGTCGGCATCGGCCTCATAGATGAAGTGCTTGCTGCATCGCGGGCAATCATAAGAACGCACAGGCCTCGTCGCGCTCCCCTGCTTCATGGCGCCGTCGAAGCCGCAGACTGGGCATCTGCAACCGTCGCTCATCGTACGCCGCTCCCCGTGCCGACATCACCGCTTGTCGACACGAAGTAAGGTATGGCGAACCGCCGCCCATCGGTGGGTGCGTCGACGCTGATCGTTTCAGCTTTGAGCGCACCAGGGTCCTTGCCGAGGTGCCGGCTGACGAACACCCACATGCAGCCTGAGATGACGCTGAGAAAGAGCCGGCGCACCTCCCATACGTCGTTCAGGAGAGTGATGACAGCTCTTTGGGGATCGTCGACCGCAACTGCCTGGAAGAGGGCAAGATTGCAGATCAGTTCGCCCAGACTGTAGAGACTGTTTTCGTGCTCCTTCCCAAGGTAGATCACGAGTTCATCCCGGAGCTCAGCGGGCAAGTCAACGCAGCGTGCGACATCATCGACCGAGTAGTGAAACGAGAAGTCATTGCGTACCCGGTGTATGGAATTCTCCCGACCGAAGTAACGCTTCAGCTGCTGGAGATCGGATCGGTGTGGCTCCTCGATGAGTCCTTCGTACTCGCGCGCGATCGCGGTACCGAAGAAGCTGCGTTGCAGCGCCTGCCATCCTTCGTTCAGCTTGCCCGCAAGAAGCCTTACCATGAAGAGGGTCTGGAACAGGCGGGCATTTTCTTCCGCCGGGCTTGCGGAGGGGCCGTTGCGGCACCAGCCCATGAGCTTTCCCAAGACGCTCAGCTCGTTCGCCAAGTGGCCGAGCAGGACGAAGACGACTCGCTCTTCCTTCGGGATCTGACAGAACCTGTCCTTCGGAATCAGAATTTTTGTAAGCTCCATTGATCATTCCGGAAGCGCGTAGCGCACGCCATTGCAGTGACTGTTGCATGGCCCCATGCGGCACCTCAAGCGCGTCGATCTTCGCAGCCGACGATTGGGTGTTTGCTCACCCTTAAACCCTGTGAGCTTTGCTCGGCGGCATCTTTCTTTTCGCGAGCGGCGCTGGCGTCGAATGGGTCCGGTCTTGAAAGACAAACTCATAATGCGCGCCGAGAACGTCATCGCACTCGATGACCGCGTGGAACTTTGGGTCGTCAAGGACGGAGACACTGACATTGGGGCTTTGAGTCGCGTTGAAAGCGTAGACCTTCTCGCCCGGCGCTAAAGAGCCGAGGGGCAGAGGCTCCTGTGGCCTCGCATGAGAGAGAAGGCTCCCGGGTTCGATAATCATCCGGATGATGTTCAGTGCTGGCCCATAGCCGATGTTCTTGACGCACAGTTCGCGGTAATCGTCCCTCCGTTCCTCCGCAAAAGTAAGTATGGGCATTCGGTTCGCCCGTTCTATCTTCTCTTGCAAGCGGACAAGGCGCGAACTCACCCACGTTGCCCAGGCAATGACCGCCGTGGCGATCGCCGTCACCACCGTGGCGATGGCCATGATTATGGTGGAGTTGTCAGTAAGCCAGCACACAATTGCACCGATGTAACCAGGGCCGTGCCTTCGCATCAAACACGCCTGCAGTTCCTCAACGCTCCGACGTGCCCGCACCCTCCATCAACGCCAGCGGATCGCGCGGCCGTGCGGTGCTGCGCAGGAGCTGCACTTCTTCGGGCGTCAGGCCGTAGAGGTCGAAGACGAGGTGCTGCACCTGCAACAACCCTTCTTGATCCGCCAGCCGTTCCATCGGGATGAGATCCTTATCACACATCGGGGGCGCCCCGAACACTGTTGCTGGCGGCGCCACCTATCCGGGCATGCCCCAATACGCCGTGGGTGGCCGTCAGCGACCTCAGCACCGCAGCTCCCGGCCGGGCACGCCACTTTCCTCAACCCCGAAACGGCGCTAAGTAGCCCCCACACCTAATAGTCCGTTGCCGCGGCCTCATCGATCGTCCGAGCCAGCGGCAGAACAGGCAGTGACGGTGGAAAGGAGCACGTTCGCGACATGGCGTTGAAGCATCTGCCCGACAATCAGCGACAGGAAGCACGGGCATGGAATCTTCAGCTCGGAGTCCCCGGATTCAAGTATGCGGATCTCAACCGCGTGCGGCGGCTCGAGGCTCTCGACAAGGCTTTTCTTTCGACGCTCCACGAAGCCGATCAGGTCCTGGCGAGGGAGCTCCTGCGCTACCGCAACGATCGCGGAGCGGGGTTCGACCGCTTGCAGGAATCCGAGCTGCTGATCCGCGTCGCGCAGCACGTGGCCGCGTTCGTCGCCCGGCTCTTTCGCATCGAGGAAGAGTACGCCGCCCTGTGCGCGCGCGTCCGCGCCGACCAGATCGTGTTCGAATGGAAACGCCAGTTCGTCGAACGCCGGATCTTCAAGAACCCCCCGAGCGCGGAGGCCGTGGCGCAGATGAACCCGGTCGAGTTGGAAGTCGCCTACCGGGGTGTCGTCGACGCCCTCATGCCGGACGCCGCCCTGACCGCCGACCCGGAGCGGGAGTTGGCCGTCGTCACCACGACGTTGCAGACGATCATCGATACCTCCCGCGAAGCGGCGGCGCGCGCCGCGGCGCAGACGCAACTGGCCGCGGTGGAAGCGTGGGTGCAGGCGCTCGGGTTCCACCCGGCCCTCGCGCAGCGGCGCCGGCAGTTCACCTGCTTCGACGTGCCGCACAAGGTCGATCACGACGATCTGGTGCCGCGCATCAGACCACGCCCCGATCTTCCCGAGCTGTTCATGGGTCCGCCGGAAACCCGCCGGCACCGCGACGGCTTCGACCTGACCGATCCGCGGTTCACCCGCCGCGAGAACCTGCGCGAGGCGCACTACTGTGTCACCTGCCACGAGCGCGGCCGCGACTCCTGCAACGTCGGGTTCGTCACCAAGGACGGGGCGGTGCAACGCAACCCGCTCGGCATCCCGCTTGCCGGCTGCCCGCTGCACGAGAAGATCTCCGAGATGATTCAGCTCTACCGCGACGGCGATCCCATCGGGTCGCTGGCAGTGATCATGATCGACAACCCGCTGCTGGCCGGCACCGGGCATCGGATCTGCAACGACTGCATGAAGTCGTGCATCTTCCAGAAGCAGGAGCCGGTGAACATCCCGCAGATCGAGACCGGCGTCCTCACCGACGTCTTGCGACTCCCCTACGGCTTCGAGATCGTACTCGCTCTTGACCCGCTGGAATCCGCTGAACGCGCGCCGCCCGTATCCGCTGCGCTACAACGGCAAGAACGTCTTGGTCGTCGGCATGGGGCCCGCCGGCTACACGCTGGCGCACCACCTGCTCAACGAAGGATTCGGCGTGGTGGGCATCGAGGGGCTGAAGGTGGAGCCCTTGGCGCCGCAGCTGCGCGGCGCCAAACGGCGCGTGCCGCGCCCGATCCGCGACATCGACGAGATTGTCGGCCCGCTCTCCGAGCGCCCGACGCTCGGCTTCGGCGGCGTCGCCGAGTACGGCATCACCGTGCGCTGGGACAAGAACTTCCTCGACATCAACTACATGCATCCTCATGCGCCGCAAGAAATTCCGCTTACTCGACGGCGTGCGCTTCGGCGGCACGCTCACGCATCGACGACGCGTGGAGCTGGGGTTCGATCACGTCGCCATCGCCGCCGGCGCCGGGCGGCCGACCATCGTCCCGCATGCAAAACAACCTGGCACGCGGCGTGCGCATGGCCTCTGATTTCCTGATGGCGCTGCAAGGGCACGGCGCCTATCGAGGAGTCCCTCACGAACCTGCAGGTCGGCTGCCCGCAGTGGTCGATCGGCGGCGGCCTGACCGCGATCGACACGGCCACCGAGCTCGCAGGCGTACTACGTGACGCAGGTGGAGAAGGTGCTTGAGCGCTTCGAGCGCCTCGGCGGCGCGTCGGCGAGGACGCGATCTGGGCGTACCTCGATGGCGAGGAAACCCGGACCGTCGCGCACCTGGCTGGCTCACGGGCACATGGTGCTGGCGGAGCGGGCGGCAGCGCGCGCCGCCGCCCGCCCACCCGACTTCGCGCGCTTGGTGCGGTCGTGGGGCGGCGTGACCATCGTCTACCGCAAGCGTCTGCAGGATTCGCCTGCCTACCGGCTGAACCATGAGGAGGTCATCAAGTCCCTCGAAGAAGGCATCGGCTTCGTCGAGTGCATGAGCCCGGTGGCGGCCCTCCTCGATGACTGCGGCCACACGCGGGCATTGCAATGCACCCGCATGCAGTACGTCGAGGGGAAATGGAAGGATACCGGCGAGCCGGTGGAGTTTCCGGCACGCGCCATCCTCATCGCCGCTGGGACGACGCCGAACGTCGTGTACGAGATGGAGCAACCCGGCACCTTTGCGCTCGATGAGGAGCAGGCGTGCTTCGCCATGCACCGAGTCGTCGAAGCCCCGGACGGCACGCGTCATCTCGAACGCATCCCGAAAGGGGAGAGGGGGTTTTTCACCTCGTACCAGAAATACGGCCGCTTCATCACCTTCTACGGTGACGCGCATCCGGTCTTTGCCGGCAATGTGGTGAAGGCAATGGCCTCGGCGCAGCAGGGCTACCAGCAGATCACGTCGCTGTTCGAGCGCGAGATCGCCGCCCAGGTTCCCGAGGAACAGGCGGAGCGCGAGAATGCGTGGGTGCGGTTTGCCGAGGTGTTGGAGGATGGATTGCGGGCGGTGGTCGTCGACGCGATCCGCATCGGCGATCGGATCGTCGAGGTCATCGTCCGGGCGCCGATGGCCGCACGCAACTTCCAGCCGGGACAGTTCTATCGCGTCCAGAATTACGAAACCACTGCCGACGTGGTCGAGGGCATCCGTCTCACCATGGAAGGCTTGGCCCTGACGGGCGCGTGGACGGATCCGGCGCGCGGCTTGATCTCACTCATTGTGCTGGAAATGGGCGGCTCATCACGGTTGTGCAGCATTCTGGAGCCCGGCGAGGAGATCGTGCTGATGGGGCCGACGGGGACGCCCACCGAAATCCCCGATGACGAGACGGTGCTGCTGGCCGGCGGCGGGCTGGGCAATGCGGTGTTGTTCTCGATTGCCGCGGCCCTGAAAGCGCGGCGCAACCGCGTGATCTATTTTGCAGGCTACCGGCGCGCCGCCGACCTCTTCAAGCGGCGGTACATTGAGGACGCGTGCGACCTCGTCGTGTGGAGCGTGGACGACGGCGAGCCCATCGAAACCCGCCGCCCGCAGGACCGCACCGTAGTGGGGAATATCGTCCAGGCGATGGAGTGGTACGCGCAGGGCAAGCTCGGCGCCGCGCCCGTGCGCTTGCAGGATGTCGATCGGATCATCTGCATCGGCTCGGACCGCATGATGGATGCGGTGCGCCTTGCCCGGCACACGACGTTGAAAGACGTGCTGCGCACCGAGCACGTGGCGATCGGCTCGATCAACTCGCCGATGCAGTGCATGCTCAAACAGGTCTGCTCGCAATGCCTGCAGCGTCAGGTCGATCCGGAGACGGGCAAGGAGACCCTGGTGTTCAGCTGCTTCAATCAGGACCAACACCTCGACTGCGTCGACTTCCGCTTCCTACACGCGCGCCTGCGGCAGAACTCCGCGGCGGAGAAGCTCACCTCCCTCTGGCTCCAACACCTGTTCGAACAGCGCGAGGTCCAGGTGGTGTAGGCGCGTGGCCGACCGAGCGGTTGGGAAACGACTCATATTCAGCCGCACGTGGTGGCTGAAATCAGATTCCAGCGGCTGAAATCAACCACCCGTTGGCCTGGCGCCGGCTCGGCGGGTGTGTCGAAACCTGCGCCGCGTGCTCGGCTCGCATCTTGCGTGCGCGAGACAGCAAAACGACTGTCGAACGGGGAACCAACTCGTGGATCTGGCGAACGCAAATGATGGGCACAGAGTTGCCACCCGGCTCGCTGCTGAAACGCAACCGCAGCCGCCGTCTTCTGTGAGCCACGCAGTATCTGCGCTGGCCAAGCACACGGCCTACCAACTGCTCATCGCCAACGTGCTGTTACAGGTCTTCGATGCCGTGGCTACCTACAACGGCATCGCCCTCGGTCTCAAAGAGGGTAACCCGCTGCTCCGAGCCGCATTTGGGTTTTGGGGTGTTGGGCCGACGCTGTTGGTCCTCAAGTCGTTTGGCTGCACGGCCCTGGCCGTGGTCCCCATGGCGATGAGACTGGAGCTGGCGCAAGGAGCACTGGGCATCGTGGCCGGTGTCTACTGCAGTTGCTCGTTGATCCCGTGGCTGGCGATGTTTCTGACGCTGCTCGTGCGTTGTCTCCATTGACCAGTTTCTCATTCCCGGTCTCGGGTTTCCGATTTCGCATTTCTTCGTTGACCTGAGGCGTACGTCGCTGAAGTTTCGTTCGGTCCTCTTCCGGCTGGGTTTGTTGTAAACACGGCACCCTGATGTTAGGAACAACCCATGCCTGACTACCGTCGACGGGCGACGCGCGAGGCGATGAGCGTGCGGCTCGATGTCAACGGCGTGATGGCGGAGGCTATCGCCGAAGGTGGGATTGGACGTGAGGAGGTGGACGCGCTGGGTGCACGCACGGCGGAGATCGTGCGGGAGCTGACCGCCCAGCGCACCACGGGCGAGCTGCCCTTCTACGACCTGCCGTACCAGAAGGACGCCGTCGCCGAGATCAAGCACCTGGGCAACGAGGTGCGCGCGGAATGCGACACGCTCGTCGTGCTCGGCATCGGCGGCTCTGCACTGGGAACGAGGACGCTCATCGGCGCCCTGGGGCCGTCCACGCCGCGCGTGATCGTCGCCGACAACATCGATCCGTGGAGCTTCGGCAGCCTCCTCGATGGTCTCGACCTGCAGCGGGCGACCTTCAACGTCATCAGCAAATCCGGAGAGACGGCGGAGACCATGGCGCAGTTCCTCGTGGTGCGCGACCTCTTGCTCCGCCAACTCGGCGCCGTGGACTACGTGCGGCGTATCGTCATCACCACCGACGCGGTCACCGGCGCCCTGCGTCAGGTGGTGCACGATGAAGGCTTTCGCGCCCTGGCGATTCCCGCCGGCGTCGGCGGCCGCTTCTCGGTTCTCACGGCGGTGGGCCTCTTCCCCGCGGCCGTCGCTGGTCTGAAGATCGATGAATTGCTGGCCGGGGCGGCGTGGATGGACGAGCGCTGTAAGGACGCCCCCTTGTGGCGCAACCCCGCGCACTTGTTGGCGACGCTGTTGTATCTCGCCGATACGCGGCATCGGCGGAACGTCGTGGTGATGATGCCGTACAGCGACCGGCTGACCGGGCTGGCGGCGTGGTTCGCCCAGTTGTGGGCAGAGAGCTTGGGGAAGGCACAGACGCTCGACGGGACACCGGCGCACACCGGGCAAACGCCGGTCGCCGCCGTCGGGGCAACGGACCAGCACTCGCAGTTGCAATTGTACGCCGAAGGGCCCGCCGATAAGGTGATCGTGCTGCTGCGCGTCGAGGACCAGGGGCGCGAGCTGCCGATCCCGGCGGCGTATACCGATCTCGACAGCCTCGGATATCTCGGCGGCACGGGGCTCGGCCACTTGCTCAATTTGGAGCAGCGCGCCACGGAGCTGGCGCTGGTGAAGCAACAGCGTCCGGTCATCACGCTCAGCGTGCCGCAGCTCAACGCGTTCACGCTCGGTCAGCTGTTCTATCTGTTCGAAGTCGCCGTGGTCTTTGCCGGCGCCCTATACAGGATCAACCCGTTGGATCAGCCGGGCGTGCAGGAAAGCAAGCGGCTGACGTACGGCCAAGTGGGCCGCAAAGGCTTCGAGGAAAAGCGCGCCGAGGTCGACGCGTGGCTGGCGCGCAAACTCGAGCAGTACATCTTGTGAGCCATGGACGCCGTGGCGCAGGCCCCGCCTCGGATTCGCGTGCTGCCGCCGGAGGTCGCCGGCAAGATCGCCGCCGGCGAGGTGGTGGAGCGCCCGGCATCCGTCGTCAAGGAGCTCATCGAGAACTCGCTCGACGCCGGGGCGCGCCATGTCCGGGTGGATCTCGAAGATGCCGGCATCGGCGTGATCGCGGTGATCGACGACGGCGAGGGCATGCACGCCGAGGATGCCGTCCGAGCGTTTGCGCGCCACGCGACCAGCAAGGTGACCAGCGTCGAAGACCTGTCGCGCATCACGACGATGGGGTTTCGCGGCGAGGCGCTGGCTAGCATCGCCGCCGTTTCCACCACCACGTTGATCACGCGACGCCCGGCCGACTTCAGCGGTACGCAAGTCCTCGCCCGCGGCGGCACGGTCATGGAGGTGCGCACCGTCGGCACGGCGCCCGGCACGCGGGTGGAAGTGGTCGACCTGTTCGGCAACACGCCGGCGCGCCGCAAGTTTCTCAAGGCGGCGCCGACCGAGGTGGGGCACGTGACGGAGTTGGTGACACGCACGGCGCTGGCGTGGCCGCGGGTCAGTTTCACACTGCGGCACGGCTCGCGCACGTTGCTGGATTACGCCGGCGTCGCCGACGCGTTTGAACGCGTCGCGCAGGTCTTTGGTGCGAGTCGAGCGGCGGCCATGCTGCCGTTCCACGGCCGCAGCGCCGCCGGCACGATCCGCGGTTGGCTGACCGGCTCGCATCTGAGCTTCCCGTCGGCGCGGCAGATTTTCACCTACGTGAACCGGCGCTATGTGCGCGACAAGCTTGTCAGTCACGCCGTCGTCGCAGGCTACAGCACGCTGCTGATGCACGGCCGGTATCCGGCGGCCGTCGTGTTCATCGACGTTCCCCCGGAAGACGTCGACGTGAACGTGCATCCGGCCAAGTCGGAAGTGCGATTTCGCCTCGGTGGCGCCGTCCACGATCTCATCACGCGCGGCGTCAACGAACGGCTCCGGTCGCAACCGCCACCGGACGCGGCAGCCACTCGGCCCGAGGCGGTACCGGTCGAAGCGGCCGAACAGATGACGATCGCCCTGCAGCCGCGTCCACAGGCACCCTTGCGGCTGGTGCCGCTGCCGGTGGCGCCGCAGCTAAACGATTCATCACATGTTATGATATCCACCGGCGCCCCACCGCCGGCGCCGCGCCCCGAACCGAGCCTCTCTGGCGCGGGGCCGCGGGCGGGCGGCGTGCACGACGCACCGATCCCGGCAGCAGGTGCTCCGGCACCGCCGTTTTCCCCGGCACGGGCGCCATCTCCCACGGGCTTTTTTTCGAGCCTGCGAGTCATCGGCCAGGCATTCGAGGGCTATCTCGTCTGCCAAAGCGGTGAGGCCTTGCTGGTGATCGACCAGCACGCGGCGCACGAGCGGGTCACCTTCGAGCGGCTGCGGCGCGCTTACGCCGACGGCGGCGTGGCGCGGCAGCGGTTGCTCGTGCCGGCCGTCGTCGACGTGGGCGCGCAGGCTGCACCGCTGCTGGCGGAGCGCCTCGACGAGCTGGAGAACCTGGGATTCGAATTGGAGGCCTTCGGGGGCAGCAGCTTCGCGGTGCGGGCCGTGCCCGCCTTGTTGGCCGATGCGGACCCCGCGGGGTTGGTGCGCGATCTCGCCGAGGAGATCACTGACGTCGGCCGTTCGCGGCGCGTGACGGAAGCTGCCGAAGCCGTCCTCGCACGTCTGGCCTGCCATAGTGCGGTCCGTGTCGGCCAGAGTCTCGGTCCCGAGCAGATCCGCGCCTTGCTGCTGGCGATGGACACCGTGGAGTTCGCCGGCAATTGTCCGCACGGCCGGCCGGCGTTCATTACGCTGCCGCGCGCCGACCTGGAGCGCTTGTTCAAACGAACGTGAGTGGAAAAGGGTCCGAGGTTTCAAGGGTTCGAGGGTTCGAGGACCCGAGGGGTCGAGGCCGCCCGCGTGTGCTGGCGATTGTCGGAGCGACCGGTGTGGGCAAGACGGCGCTCGGAGTTGCGCTGGCGAGAGCGTTCGATGCCGAGATCGTCAACGCCGACTCGCGTCAGGTGTACCGGCGGCTCGACGTGGGCAGCGCCAAACCGACACCGGCAGAACGCGCGGCGGTGCCGCACCACGTGATCGACGTCGTCGAGCCGAACGAGTCGTTCGATTGCGCGCGTTTTCGTAGTCTGGCACTGGACGCGATCCACGCCGTTGTCGGTCGTGGCAAGCGTGTGCTGGTGGTGGGCGGCACGGGTCTGTACCTCAAGGTGCTGCGCGGTGGTGTGTTCGCCGGGCCGGAGCGTGACCCGGTGCTGCGCGCCGAGCTGGAGCGGGCCGAAGACGCGGAACCCGGAACGCTGCACGCGCGCCTGCTCGCCGTGGATCCGGCCGGCGCGGCGCGTTTGCACCCGCATGACCGCCTGCGTCTGATTCGCGCGTTGGAAGTCTACCAGCTCACCGGACGACCGATCAGCGCCTGGCAAGCCGAGCATGCGTTTGCCACACGTGAGCTGGACATACGCGTGCTCGGGCTGACGGTGCCGCGTCCGGAGTTGTACGCGCGCATCGGCGCGCGCTGCGAGCGCATGGTGCGCGAAGGGCTGGTCGATGAGATCCGCGGTCTGTACGCCAGCGGTTTCGACCCCGAGCTACCTGCCCTGCGCAGTCCCGGGTATCGCGAGATCGGCGAATACGTGCGTGGCTTGTGCGATCTCCCCGCCGCGCTTGCCCGCATGAAGCAAGCCACACGCCGTCTGGCGAAGCGCCAGCTCACCTGGTTTCGCGCCGATCCGGAGATCGTCTGGCATCCGCCGGATCTCGCGGCGTTGCGCCGCGAAGCGGGAGCGTTCTGGGGTATCACAGGGTCTTGAGATCCGTCGGCTTGGTTTCCTCCAGCCGGCCTTTGTATCTGTTTCGTGGCGGGGGTGCCCCTACTTCCTCTAACGCAGGTTTTGTGTCTTGCTGCAAAGTTGAAGCACAGTGTTTGGAGGTGAGTCAATGCTCGCACCATTGGAAGGGATTCGGGTCGTCGAGATCGCCAACTGGGTGGCTGCGCCTTCCGCCGGCGCGTTGCTGGCTGACCTCGGCGCCGAGGTGATCAAGGTCGAAGTGCCGCGCGGCGAGATCTATCGCTGGGCATTTCCGCGCGTGATGGGGTTCGACAGCGACTTCCTCGAAGCACCGCATTTCCAAATGGACAACCGCGGCAAGCGTTCACTGGCGCTCGATTTGGCCAAACCGGAGGCCCGGCGCGCCTTGCTGCGCGTGATCGACACCGCAGACGTCGTGCTCACCAACATGCTCCCGCAACGGCTCGAGAAGTTCGGTCTCGACGCGGCAACGTTGCGGGCGCAGCGGCCGGAGTTGATCTTCGCCGCGGTCAATGGCTACGGCACGCAGGGCGAGGAGGCGTCGAAGCCGGCGTTCGATTACGCCGCGTACTGGGCGCGCACGGGTTTCATGGACATCCTGCACGAGGTCGATGGGCCACCGACATTCCAGCGCCCGGGCATCGGCGACCATGCTGCCGCATTGGCGCTCGTCTCCGGCATCTTCGCGGCCCTGCGCGTACGTGACCGCACGGGCGCGGGACAAACCGTGGATGTGTCGTTGTTCCATATGGGTCTGTACATTCAAGGAAACGACGCCGCCCTGAGCCTCGTCGCCCATCAGACACCACCGCGGCACGATCGCCGCGCGCCGATGAATCCCCTTTGGAACCACTATCAGACCAAGGACGGGCGTTGGATCTTCCTGTCGATGATCGAGTCGGACCTGTACTGGCCGCGGCTCTGCGCGGTGCTCGGCCGCGCCGACCTGGCGGCAAACGAAGAGTTCGGCGACATAATGGGTCGGATGCGGAACTCGGCGGAGATTACGGCCGAGTTGGCCGGCACGTTCGCACAGCGCACCTTGGCCGAATGGGAAGCCCACCTCGCGTCTCATTCCCTCATCTGGGCCCCGGTGCGCACGATGGGGGAAGCAATCACCGACCCGCAGGCGCGTGCGAACGGGGTTTTCCAGAAGGTGCAACACCCGACCGCCGGTGAGTACGAAACCATTGCCCCGCCCGTGAAACTCTCGGCCTTCGAGATGCTCGGCAACCGTCCGGCACCGAGCTTGAATGCGGACGGTCACGATATCCTGCGCATGGCCGGCCTGTCGGACGAGGAGATCGCCGCCGCGCTTTTCTGAGGGCTGCGCCCGGCGTCCGTGCGGCGGACGTGTTGGTTGCGGTAAGGTCTTCCCCATGTATGACGCGGCGCATTGACTTTATGACGCATTGCGTTATAGTAGCAGGCCAGGAGGTCAGAGATCATGACGGCTAAGAAGTCCGAGAGCTTGCGAGAGGCCCTGCCACGGCGAATCAAGGAACTGCGCCGCACGGTTGAAGAGCGGGTGCGTGAAGGGATTGATGACGCCACCGATCTGTTGCCGGCGGGTCCACGCAAAGCACTGAAGCGCCTGACCGCGAACGTCGAGCGTGCACAGAAGGATCTGCGCAAGAACGCGGAGAAGGCAGTCAACAAGGCGCGGAAACGTGCGGAAGACGTTGCGGACAAAGTCCAGGGGCACATCGGGGGAGTGGTCAGCCCGTTGGTCAAGCGTCTCGACGTCGCCTCGCGCGCTGAGGTGAACCATTTGAACAAGCGAGTGCGCGATCTCGAACGGCGCCTCTCTCGTCAGTCGACTGCTGCTTGAGGCGGACGCGACGGCACCGTTAGCGGCGCCGCCCCCAACCTCCTCCGCTTGGCGTGAGGACGCGGATCCGATCACCCGCCTCTGCTGCAAGCCCCGTTTTCCCCGGCAGCATCCGCGTCCTCGCCCCCCGGCTCAGTAAATTGCGGCCGGCCTGGCCATTGCCACCGCCCGCCAAGCCATAGGGGAGCGTGCGGCGGCGTTCGGTCAGCAAGGTGACGCGTGCCGGCGCGAGGAACTCGATCTCACGCACGACACCGTCACCGCCCGGGTGCCTGCCCTTCCCGCCGGATCGCGCCCGCAGGTGGTAACGGCAGAGGCGCCGGCACGGCGCGGCCCGCCGCCGGCACCGCCGGCGATGGTCTCATAGTAGGCAAACTCCCGATTGCGGCTCTTGTCACGCAACGACGGATGGGGGTGCGTGCTCAGCTCTTGTTCTGACTGGTCTTCGACAGTCATCAGGACGAACATGCGTAAGATCAAGGGGTTATGACGACGCTCGGGTGGCTTGGCACCATGTGATCGCCACGCGCGTGCGGAGATCATTCAGGAATGGCCTCCCGCGCAGAGCGCAGAGTTGGGGGCAGCGCCACGCCGGCGGCTTTGAAGGCCGCGCTGCAACTGCCACGCGTTTCGGTGCGTAGATGCACGCGCTTGCCTTGGTGCGTGAGCTCCACCTCTTGCAGGGCATCGAGGTCGCGCAGGACATCGGCCCACTCGGGAGGCTCGCCCAGAGGGGCGAGTCGATCCTGGAGTTCCTTGCGCAGCACCAGCGCAAGGAATGAACAGAACACATGCCCCGCAATGGTCTCGTCGCGTTTGTGATAAATCGGCCGGCTCTCCAGGATGGTCTTCATCGAGCGGAACATCTGTTCCACCATCCAGAGCTGCTTGTACTTCAGCGCCACCTCGCGATCGCTCAGCGCGGTGTTCGTGCGCAGGACCCAGAGGCCGTCGTAGCGGGCCTCCGCGGTGATCTTCTCTTCGTTGACCTGCAAGGCGTTCTTGGGCGCCGCACTCAGATACTTGCGGTATCCCTTGTTGCCCACCAAGGACTTCGCTCCATGCTTGAGCTGGTCGCGCAGGCCGGCCACAATGGCCTCCCGATCTGCCGCATCCTTCTTCGCCTGATCCTCGTTGCGGCAGACCACATAACGACGCCCGTCGATGCACACGCCCTTGACCTGCAACGGCGAGGGGTCTGTCCGGATGGGGCTCTTCGGATGAACCACCGCAAAGGGCGCCGGGTCTGCCAGCACCGCCCGGCGTACCTCCCCGTCGGCACGCAAGCGCGCCCCGAGGATGTACGCCCACTGCCGCGTCGCGCACTCCAGCTGCGTGAGCACCGCGCGGCTGATCATCCCGCGGTCCGCCACCACGCAGATCTGGCGGATGGCAAACCGCTGCCGCAGCCGGTCGACGACCGGGATTAGTGACTTTGCATCACTCGTGTTGCCCGGCCAGACCTCGCAGCACAGGGGCCGCCCCTGGCCGTCGAGCACCACGCCCACCACCATCTGGCGCAGGTCGGGCCGATGGTCTTTACTCTTGCCGCGCTGCCCCAGGCTTTCCCCACCCGCCCCCTCGAAGTAAATCGACGTCGTGTCGAAGAAGACGAGATCCAGGGAGCTGAACAGGTCACGCCGTGCCGCGAACAACTGCTCCTCGATCACATCCTTGGTCCGTCTGACCACCGTGGTTTTCCCTACCGTGCGCGGGGCTTCCGTCTCGGGCAGCGGGATTTCCTCCCCGAGCCATGCCATGGCGCGGTAGAGATGGTGGAGCTGCAGGGAGCTGGTGCCCGCGATGCGGTAGTCCTCTCGCCACTTGTCCGCCGCGCGGTCCGAGCCGGGATCAAACAGGCGGTGCAAGACGGTCAGAAAAATCGCCCGCTCAACTGGAAACTCGAACTGGCGCTCGGCAAGCAGGTGCTCGATGGTGAGGCGGCACCCGGTCTCGCTCCACAGCCGCTCGAAGACCAGTGCCGGACCGATGCGCCACGCCGCGGTGGTCGCCAGCGCACTGTGGCGCGTCGCGCTCAGGACGACCGCGGCCTCGCAGAACCGCGCCCCGGAGGCGAGCAGGGCGGACAGGTGACCGGAGGCTTCGAGCTGGTCGAGGCGTCCGAGGGTAGCGATGACGCGCTGTTTGACCGCACCGTCTTCCCACCGGTTTTCCACGATCTGCAGATAGGCATGGGAGCCGGACTTCTTGGCGCGGAAGAACATGGCGCACCATAGACACCATAATTGACGGTAAGAGTCAATGTCCTACAAGACATATTACTATTATCTGTGGCACTAGGTTTTTATCGCCAACACCCAGTTTTTCGGGAAAACACCTTATAAATACTCGCAGTCCACCTCTGGCGCAGACCCTCCACTGTCGAAGATCCGTCTGAGCTGCATCCCGCGCCAACCCCGTCACGACGCGAGGAGCGGCCTCTCGCCTGCGCGCCGGCCAACCGGTCCTTGCCGGTGAGAGACCGTATCAATGCGCTGATCGGATGGCGGGACGTGTTTTCTCCCACGCGAGAATCGTACCGCAGCTTGAACCGCACCCTCATGAACCTGCCGCCCGATCTGGGCACGCTCACATACGCCCTGCGTCACGTCGTCCTCGAACGAGCGATGACCAACCGGCTGGAGCTGCAAACGCTGCTGCGGCTGCTCGTCGGCTTCCCTTCGGATGAGAGTGCAGCACCAAACCCGGAGGTGGTCAGCAGCCACATCCGGATTCTGCAACACGCGACAGAGGTGGAGATCCGCCGGGGGATGGCACGTGTCGCGGCGCACTTGTGCGAGACTTTGAAGCCTGATTCCAACAGGGACGTGAACCGCCTCGTCACGTTTCTTGCCAACTACGGAGAGCCGCACCGCGGTCGCCTTGGCGGCCTCGTCGAGCGCGCCATTCGCCGGCACCGCGCGCATCCGGCGTCAGTGGCGACGGTCGCATCGCTGGGAGCCGCAGAGCCCACCGCTCGCCCGCCGATCCCGCTGCCACACATCATCGGCGTGAGTTTCCTGGACACGGTTGGTGCGGTCATCGTAGAAGGGGAACGAATGGATAACTGCATCGCCTCGCTCGCGGGAGCAGCTACTGCCGGCCAGTGCTACTTGTTCCACGTTGAATATGGCGGGGAGACGGCGCGTCGGTCCAGGTCAGTGGCGATGGCGAGGTGCTGGAGGCCGCCGGGCGGCGCAACACGATGAACGGCGCCGCGATCTGGGGTGCCAGACGGCTCAGCTACTGGGGGTGGCGGCTGCGTAGGGTTGGGTGATGCGCGCGGCGATTCCGCGGTTGTCGAAGTCCCGCTTCATGGCGGGTCTGCAGTGCCACAAGCGGCTCTATCTGGAGCTCTACGCGCCGGAGCTGGCCGGACAACTTGACGAGACGACTCAGACACGGTTCGATGTCGGCACCGCTGTTGGCGAGCTGGCGCGCCAGCGCTTTGGGGGCGGCCAACTGATTGCCCACGACCATCGGCATCACGCCGAGGCCCAGGCCGAAACCAGGGCGCTGCTCGCTGACCCGAGTGTGCCGGCACTATACGAGGCGGCGTTCACATACGACAACATTGCCGTGCGCGCAGACATCCTGGTTCGCCAGTGCAAAGACGAGTTCGATCTTATCGAGGTGAAGTCCACCACCGGCGTCAAGGATGTGCACCTCTTCGACCTCGCCGTGCAGCTGTATGTCTTGGAAGGCGCCGACGTGTCCGTTGGCCGGACATACCTGATGCACCTCAACCGCGACTACGTGTACCAAGGCGGTGCCTACGATCTGGAGCAGCTGTTCACCTGCGCCGACCGCACCGAGCAGGTGCGCGCGTTACAGGCCGATGTCACTGTGGCGCTCAGCGCGATGCGGGAACCACTATGGGCTGACGTCCCGCCGCCGATCGCAACGGGGCCGCAGTGTACGAGCCCATACGTGTGCTCGTTCTACGATTACTGTCATGGCGATGAACCTGAGCATCCGATCGCAGAGCTGCCGGGGCGGCGGGAGCCAGACCATACCCTTTCAGTGGTCCGACCATGTCCTGTCGAAAGACGGCCAGGTCAGTCACCGCGAATATCTGCACGACGGAAGCGACGATCCGAGGCGGCGGTTCGCCGAGACGCTGCTCGACGCTGCCGGCGATGCAGGTTCAGTCGTTGTGTACACCGGCTACGAGGAATTTTGTCTGCGCGAACTGGAGACCGCGCTCCCCGAACTCGCCCCGCGCCTGGCGCAGCTGCGCGCGCGGCTCTTCGATCTGCACCCGATCATCAAGGCGCACATCTACGATCCCGCCTTCCACGGCTCCTTTTCGATCAAGAAGGTGTTGCCGGCGCTCGTGCCGCATCCCGGCTACGACGATCTGGAGATCGGCGATGGGCTACTTGCGTCGCTTGCGTACGAGGAGTTACGAGACCTAAGAACTTCTCGCGACCGCGTGGCTGAGCTCCGTACGAATCTACTCGCGTACTGTCGACGGGATACGGAGGCGATGCTTGAGCTCTTTCGGATCCTGCGATAGTGCTCAAATCTAACGCAGTTTCTGACGAAGGAAGGTCAGAGGCGCCTGCCCTCAGCGCCCGAGCGTGCGCGGGTCGAGGCGGTCGCGCAGGTAGTCGCCGAGGTAATTGAAGGCCATCACGGTGAGGAATATGAAGACACCGGGAGTGAGGAGCCACGGGTACCTGGTCAAATTCTGGACGTTTTGCGCCTCGGCGAGCAGGTTGCCCCAGCTGGCGCTGGGCTCCTGGATGCCCAAGCCGAGGAGCGACAGCGCGCTCTCGCCGAGAATGAACGCCGGGATGCTCAAGGTCGCGGCGATGATCGTGTAGCTGAACGTCCCCGGGATGATGTGGCGCGTGAGGATCCGCCAGCGCGATGCCCCGAGCGCGCGCGCCGCCGTGACGTACTCGGATTCCCGCAGCGAGGCGACCATGCCGCGGATGATCCGCGCGAAGCCCGCCCAGCTGATGAAACTCATGAGGATCACGATCAGAAAGAAGGTCGCGGCCGACGACAGGCTGGGCGGGATGACCGCCGCCAGGGCAAGCAGGAAGTAGAATGACGGCAGCGACATCTCGACCTCGACCAGCCGCATGATCACGTTGTCCACCCAGCCGCCGGCGTATCCCGCGATGCTGCCGACCAAGGTGCCGATCGTGAAGCTGATCGCTACGCCGACGATGCCGATCGACAAACTGATGCGGCTGCCGTAAACGATGCGCGAGAAGAGATCCCGCCCGAGGCTGTCCGTGCCCAGTAGAAAGAATCTCCCGTCTTCGGGCGCGGTGGTGAACAGGTGCCCGCGGGAGAAGAGACGGATAGGCGTGCGGATGGCGCGCTCCTCCTCGTACCGCCGCGTCAACGGGTCGCGCAGCACGTACGGATGCGTGTACAGGAGCGCCTCGCGCCACGCCCGCGGCGAATTCACGTGCAGGCTGGACGGCGGGCAGTTCGGGAAGCGACGGTTTTGCTCGGCGAAGTCGTACGGCGCGACGCAGGGCGCCAGCAAGGCCGTGAGGTAGAACAGCGCGAGCAGCAAGGCGCTGGTCCAGACGATCAGGCCGGGACGAGGGCGGGTCATGCGGATGCTCCCGGGAACAACGAAGAATGGAACACGGAAAATGGAAAATGGAAAATGGAAAATGACAAACGGAAAATGGAAGACATCTCCTATGCACCTACAGGTTGCAGCGTAGCCCGCATCCTACATTTTCCATTTTCCATTTTTCATTCTACATTCATCAGGTCTCACGCTGCCGCCGCGTGAAATCGATGCGCGGATCGACCAGCGTCAACGCCAGGTCGGCCAACACATTCCCCGTCAGCAACAAAACCGAGCCCATGAGGACGGAGCCCATCACCAGATACACATCGAGTGACCGCACCGCCTCCAGCATCAACGTCCCGAGGCCCTGGAGATTCATCACCGCTTCAACGAGTGCGGCGCCGCCCAGCAAGCTCCCCAGCTCGTAACCCGCGAGCGTGATGAACGGATTCAAGGCGTTCCGCAGCACGTGCTTGAATACCACGGTCCGCTCGCTGAGCCCTTTGGCGCGCGCCGTGCGCACGAAGTCCGCCTGCTTGATTTCGAGGATGTTGGCGCGCATCAACCGCATCAAGCTCGCCATGCCGCCGGTGCCCAACACGATCATCGGTAAGCACAAGTGATGCAGCCGGTCCGCCAGCTTTCCCCACAGCGGCAAGCTGTCGTAGTTGATCGAGAATGATCCGCCGATCGGAAACCAACCGGTGCGCAAGGCCAGGAACATCAGCAGGAAGGCCAGGAAGAAGTTCGGCAGCGACATGCCGAAGAACGCAACGAAGGACAGGAGGCGGTCGGAAACCGAATTGGGCCGCAACGCGACCACGATGCCGATCGGAATCGCCAGCGTCCAGGTGAGCAGCATACTCGCCAGGGCCAAGATGATCGTATTGCCGGCACGGGCCGCGATCAGGTCGGTCACGCGCACCCGATAGGCGAGCGATACACCCAGGTCGAGATGCATCGCGCGCCACAGCCACTTCACGTACCGCAAAACCAGCGGATCGCCGTAGCCGAACTGGCGTTGCATCTCCGCAATCACATCCGGTGAGATGGACGGGTTCATTTTCAGTGCGCTGAAGTAGTCGCCCGGCGCCAGATCGATCACCAGAAACGCCAGGAAGGTGATCCCCAACAGCAGGGGAATCATGTGCGCCAAGCGACGAAGAAGATAGGAACCCATTATGATTGATTAATTGTGTGATTGATTGATTTGATGATTGGTCAATCCAATCATTCAATCATCCAATAATTCAATCCTTCAATCTTCATTGATTCTGATGAGCTCCGGGCGGTACATGCCCCACACCGTTGGGCGGAAGTCTTTCAAATAGGTCTCGTACGCCATGAAGCGTGTCTGCCGCACGGTTTGGATCATCGGCAACTGCTCGCTGAGGATCTCCTGCAGGCGCCAATAATACTGCCGCCGCTTGGTGTCATCCATTTCGCGCGAGCCCTTCTCGAGGAGCGCATCGATCTCAGCCTCCCACGGGGTTGCGGGCTCCGGCTGATTCGGGTTCCAGAGGTGCAGGTTGCCGCTGGACCGGTACACGTTGGCGCCGTTGTTGGGCTCCAGTGTGCCCGTCAGGGCAAACAGAATGGCGTCCCAGTCGTAGGTATGGTCGACCTTCTCTACCATCGTCGTGAAGTCGAGCGGCCGGTAATTCACCTTCATGCCGAGCTTGGTCCAATCCTCCTTGAGGATGGAGCACATCTTCTCGCGCACTTGGTTTCCGGCGTTCGTGTTGAGTGAGAACTCAACGGGGTTGCCGGCGCTATCCTCGATGATGCCGTCGCCGTCGCGATCGATGTATCCCCCCTCTTTGAGCAGACGCCGCGCTTCGTCGAGGTCGTAGGCGTAATCCTTCAAGTTCGGATTGTGATACAGTTTGTTCTCTTCCGAGATCTCCGCCACGGCGGGCTTGCCGTAGCCGTTCAGGCAGTTGACGATCATTGCCTGCTTGTCGATGGCGTGCGCGATGGCACGCAGGAAATGCAGGTCGGTGAACCAACTGAGCCGCGGATCGCGCTTGCCGTCTCGGACGTAATGACGGGGGTTGCGGTTGAAGGACACGAAGGTGGTGCCGGTATCGAGGCCGATCTCTTGGACGGCGATCGTGCGCTGTTCCGCTTTGGCGCGGAGCTCGGCGACCTCTTCGGGCCGCGGCGAGATCACGTCGATCTGGCCGGAGATGAACTTCAGGTACAAGGTGTCCTGGTTCGGGACAATCAGCAAGGTTTGCGCTTCGAGATAGGGTAATGGATTGCCCGCATCGTCCTTCATCCAATAGTCAGGGTTGCGCCGGATCTCGATGAACTGCGCCGGCACGTAACGGGTCATGCGGTAGGGTCCGGTGCCGATGATTTTTTCCGGCGGCGTGTCGATGCCCCACTGCTGGGCAAAAGTCCCGTTCTGCAGCGCCGGCCCTAGAATGTGCTTGGGCAGAATGTCCTCTCCGAGCGAGTTGATCAGTGGAGCGAACGGCCGTGGGAGGATCAGGCGGATGGTGTAATCGTCGACGATGTCCGTCTTGATGCGTTGCCCATCGATCGTCAGCGTGTGCTTACTGCTGTTCGGCACGTGCTCGTCGAAGATGGCATCGAAGGTGAACGCCACGTCGGCGGCCGTGAACGGCTGGCCGTCGTGCCAGCGCACGCCGTGCCGGAGGTGGAAGGTGTACACCGTCCCTTCGGCGTTGTACTCCCAGCGCTCGGCCAGAGCGGGTTCGGCCTCGGTGGTCAGCGGATTGATGCGTACCAGAGTGTCGAAGATATCGCCGATGGCCGAGGCGGAGGTGTAGTCGACCACCAGCAGCGGATTGAACGTTTTCGGATCGCTGATGGTCGCCTGAAAGAGGTGCTGGGCTCGCTGGCTCTTCGCCGCGACCGGTGTTGCTGTGGGCTCGGAGCTGCTCTGGCATGCAGCGAGCACCGGCACCAGAACCGCAAAGAGGAGCGGCGTCCGCATCAGTCCACGCTGTCGATGAGGCCGCTCCGACCGAGATGCGCCGCATCAAGATCGACGACCTTGCTTCCCGGCGGGATCGGGAACGTAAATGCCGAGCGATCCAGAGGTGGGTTGACGTCGACGTCCCCCAGCGCAATCTCCATCGTCCGCGACGCTGCGGGCGATTCGAGCCGGATACGGGTGGCCACAGACAAGCCCGCACGTGACTCGTAGTCATCGAAGCGGGCGCGCCAGCACGGGCGGCCGTCGCTGTCCGACTCTTCGGCCGCGGTCGGCAACTGCAGATCATTGAACCATACGACCTGCATCCAGTCGTCGCTCTCCTGGTCCAGGCGCACCCAGCCCGTACTGTCCTCGAACGACACGTGTGCCCGGCGAGCCTGCCGGAGCGGTGGCGTGCCGAGGACGATATCGACGATATCACTCACGGGGAGAGCGAGCCGAGCATAGCGCCAAAGGTTTTCGGTCGACGCCCGTCCTTGGTAAACCGTGTCCTCTTGTCGCGCGTAGGCCGTCATCGTCCCATGCTCCGCAGTCAGGACAAAGAGCGCGCCGAACATCGAGAGCACTTCAACACGCAAGCGGTCCGGGCGCGCAACGATGATCGCCTCGCGAGAGGAGCTGGACTCCTCAGGGCTGCGATAGCGCAGATGGGCGATGCCGCGCAGGCTGTGCAGGGCGTCGCGCCGTGCTGCCAACGCCGCCTGCAACTCGGCTGCCGGCGGTAAGTTGCTCGGAGCCGGGCGCGGCGTGGGCGGGCGGGTTGCCGCACATCCGGCGCACAGCAGCAGGACGGGGATGATTCGTGCGCGCCACATTGGGGAAGAATGGGGGAACGGGGAATCAGGAATGGAGAACCGCCGGCACCACCTCGCTCAGGAGTCCCGCCCGCCTTCGGGGCGGCTGCCTTCGAGGACGTGGATCTTGCCGCGCAGGCGCTCGACCTGTTCCTTCTCCTTCGAACGGCCCAAGGCTTCCTGATAGAGCCGCAACGCATCCTGTGATTTGCCTGTCCGCCGGTAGGCATCTGCGAGATGCTCAGTGATGGTGGGATCCTCGCCCGACAACTCGACCGCCCGCTCCAGCTGCTCGACGGCCTCCGTGTACTGACCGCGCTGGTAGTACACCCAGCCCAAGCTGTCGATGTAGAAGCCGTCACCGGGGTCGAGGGCGATGGCTCGACGAATGAGATCCTCCGCTTCGTCCAGCTGGACGCCGAGCTCGGCGTAGGTGTAGCCGAGATAGTTCAAGGCAGCAGCATTCTGCGGGTTCAACTCGATAGCCTTGCGCATCTCCGCGATGCCTGCCTGCTTGTCTTTGGCTTCGTCTTGCAGGGCGCCGAGGGTGAAATGGTACTTGTCATTATTCGGATCGCGTTCGACCATTTCTCGGACGAGACGGATCGCCTCGCGCAGGTCTCCTTGGTCGCGATACATGGAGGCCAGCAATCCGACCAAATCGGGACTGCCCGGCTTGGCGTCGAGGGCTTTTTTGACGCAGGCGATGGCGTCTTCGATGCGGCCTTGCTTTTGTCGAATGTAGCCGACGTGTACATACGCATCGGAATAGTACTCGGACTCTGGGGGAATTTTTTCGAACTGCTCCACCGCGGCGTCGAAGTCTTTCAACTCGCCGTAAACGGAGGCTAGATAGTAGCGGACACGGTAGTTGTCGGGCTCGGCCCCGAGCACGAGGGTAAACTCGGTCGCCGCGTTCTCATAGTCTCCCTTTTCGAAGTAGATGAGGCCGATCTTCACGCGGGTCTCTTGCGGATCTGCCTCGGTCTTTTCCAGCTCCTTGAACTGCGACAGGGCCTCGTCGAGCTTCTTCTGTCCCACGTAGACACTGCCCAACCGTTTGCGGACCTCGGCGCTCTGCGGATCAATCTTGAGGATACGCTGATAGATCTCGATCGCCTTGTCAGGGCTGTTCTCGGCTTCGTACAGCAGTCCCAGATCGAGCAGCACCATTTCGGATTGCGGGCTGAGGCGCAGCGCTTCTTTGTACGCCTTTTCTGCGTCGTCGAAGTTGTGCGCGGCGGCGTGCACACGCCCCAAGTAATAGAAGCCGAGGAACGAGTGCGGGCTCAGGCGGGTCAGCCGCTCCAACGTCTCCACCGCCTTGCCGAATTCGCCGCGCTTCCCATAGAGCGCGCCGAGAAACAGGTGCGCTTCCTGATTGTTCGGGTCGAGTTGCAGCACGGTCTCATAGTGAGCGATCGCCTCGTCTTCGCGCCCGAGGGCTGAGAGGACGCCGGCAAGCAAGATGCGCGCCGGCACGTTGTTTGGGTCGATCTCGACGCTCCGTTGAATTTGCTCAAGGGCGTCCTTGAGGCGGTTGGCGCGCACGTAGAGCACCGCGAGACGCTGCCGGAGCAAGGGCGAGGCGGGGTCCGCGGCGACCGCGCGCTCGTACTCTTGGGTTGCGAGGGCATGGTTCCCAGAGTTCTCGGCGACCTCGGCCTTCAGGAAATGCCCCATCGCCACAGTGTCCTCAGACGGTTCGACTTTGCCGAGCTCGGTCGTTCCCAATTCGGTTGTGGAGGGAAAGCCGGTGGGAGAAACCTTTCTGTGAACCGCGGCGCAACCGGCTGCAAGCACACAGCACCCGCTGATGAGCCCTGCGGCCCACCGGTGTCTCACTTTGCGCAACTGCATCATCAATCCACTAGCACAATAGTCCAGGGCGTTCTATCAGCGCCTGGCCACCCGGCATCGGCGCATCGGCCGCCCGCGGCCACGCGACGCGGCTCTCAACATCCGCGAAGAATTATGCTTTAAGGGCGGTCGGGAAGTCCGTCACTTGGCGCGTCTGAGGGTAGGTCACTGCAAAAAGGGTCGCGGCTCGGGAGGCACACAGGAACGGGGGCGGCATGGGAGAGTTCGAAGCGCTGGTCCGAGTAATCGAGACGTCGGAATCCGAACCGGAGGCAGCACGGCGCGCCGTAGATGAACGGTTACGCACGGCGGGATTCACCCGATGGCGGATTGTTACTATATGGTCCCCGAGCAGAGTCGTGCGCCGGGTGCGGGCACGACACCGGCGTATCCGGCCGCAAGCGAGCTACACGGGCGGAGCGCTGTTGATTGCTGCGGTAGTCGTCTGGTCGTTGTGGCTGCTGTGGATACTGGCCGGCTAGGGCCGCTGCAGGGGCGGCGTCGCCGCCGCAGCAAGGTTTTCACGGGCACGTGCCGGTGATGGGATCGCAGCTGCTGCCTGAGCAACAACCGACACCGGCAACACAGACGTCTCCACTCAAGGTACAACCGGCGGTCGGCGTCGCCGGTGTGGGACTGGCGGTGTACAACATCCCAGGAAACACCAGATCTTGATTGCCGCAGCCGCCAACCGCACACGTTGTCGCTACAACAATGAAAGCAGCCCAAACGACCACCTCGATGCGTATTCGCATCATACCCGTTTAGCCTGTTTCGCCGGTGGACGGAAGACCGGCGCAACCACACCCGCCCCGCGGACGTCGCTACGGGGCGGGTGCGGCTGCCACGCACGTTACGCAGCCGCTTGGGCGCGGCGTTGTGCTTGGTAATGCGTAGCGCACAGCCCCTTCGCCACACGCTCACGCTCACAGCCCTTGATCGTGCAACGCCGCTCCCTCGGAACGACCGGCTTGGGCGGCGGCTTCCAGCCCTTCAGTTCGCCTTCCGCAGCCTCGAGACCCTCATTGAGGATCGCGATCACCACCTCGGTTTTTGTGGCGCCGAGATTGGACGCCACCTTGTCGATCCGCGCCAAGACATTGGCAGGGACCTTCACGTTCATCAGCTTGGACTCTTCCCGGCCGCGCTTGCCGCGAGTGACCAGATCGTTCAAGCGTAGATTTGGGTTACGCATACTATTGACCTCCTCTTTGACTGCTTCCCCACTCCGCCTACATCGCTCAGAGTGATCCGTACATCCGGGAAGGTTCACTCCATACTTGTTCCCAATCACACTCCAATCTTTATTGCAGTCTCGCGGGCAATATGCAAGACGGGAACGTTGACTAGGTGCGCGACAGGGGGGGGCGGTTCCCGGAGGGACCACCTACGCGAGAGTGCCGAAACCCGCCACTAGGACGGCACCGTTGATCATGCGTCCCACCCGGTTGTTTGACCAGGTGCCCAATTGCCACCTTCATCGTACGGAAGACAGCGTTCAATTTCACCGACATGACACGCGCCCCCCGCCCCGGCA
>CAVSQF010000034.1:0-12343 GCA_963729835.1 uncultured delta proteobacterium
ATCGCCTGATTCAACAGGCGTTGGCACAAGTGCTGACGCCGCTCTTTGAAAGCGGTTTAGTGAGTACAGTTACGGTTTCCACGAAGGCCGCAACGCCCATCAGGCGGTGCGGGAATGGGAAGCCTGCTGGAATGAGGGACGCCACTATGCGGTGGACTGTGACCTCAAGTCCTTCTTCGATAGCGTCAACCACAACCGGCTGATGGGTCAGTTGCGCGGAAGATCCGGGATCGCAAGGTCCTGGGACTGATTCGCCGCTACCTCGAAGCCGGGGTGGTGCTGCCCGAGGGTAGCCGCGAGGCCACGCCTCAAGGCGTGCCGCAGGGCGGGCCGCTGTCGCCCCTGTTGGCCAACATCGCGCTCGACCCCTTGGACAAGGAAATCGAACGGCGCGGACATCGGTTTGCCCGCTATGCCGACGACTTCTTGGTATGGTCAAGAGCGCCAAAGCGGCCGAACGGGTGATGAGGAGCCTGACGCGATACGTAGAAGGACGGCTCAAACTGGTGGTAACCGGGTCAAAAGCCAAGCCGCCCCGCTCAAGCAGTGCGCCTTTCTGGGTTTCCAGATCGGAACACGAGGCCGAGCGGTGTGGACGACCAAGGCCTATGCGCGCTTCAAGCGACGGGTGAAAGAGATCACCCGTCGCAACCGGGGGCATCGGGTGCAGGACGTCATCGACGAACTGCGCGTCTACGTCACCGGTTGGCTCCACTACTTCGGCATCAGCCACACCTACTCGGCGTTGCTGGAACTGGAGGAATGGGTACGCCGAAGAGTGCGGTTGTCCTACTGGAAGCAATGGAAACGGCCCCGGACTCGCCGCCGCCATCTGATCGTCTTGGGTATCCCACCCAAGGAGGTTCACATGGCCACGCGAAGCCGTAAAGGGTACTGGCGGATAGTGCCGACACGGCAGCGTTCAGACGTGCCCTGAATAACCGCTGGCTGCACGGACGGGAGTTGCCGACATGCGCACGGGGTGGGTTGACTCCGCTACGGGCGCGGCGCCCGCGTGTGCGTCGGGACCCGCCGGGTGCGGGACCCGCACCGTACGGTGGTGTGGCAGCCGGGCTGGCCCTCACGGGTCAGTCCCGGCGAGCCGATCGAGGGAAGCTCGCTGGGGCAGTGGAACCAAGAGGTCGAAGTGGGTTTGTTCATGGATGTGCTCGATGAGTTTGACGCAGAAATGTTCACAATCGGCGAGGACGGTGGGCGCTGTGGTGGTGGCAGTGGAGTCGAGGATGGCGGCGGCCATATCGAGTAACTCTGGGGTGGCTTGCGTCACCGAGCGCGCCGCGGTGGCGGTGGTAAAGCACAGGGGCTGGTGGCTCTCGGCATCGAGGGAGAAGAAGGTCTGGGCGATCTTGCTCGGTTTGGATTGCGGGCTCTTCTGGTGGCGGCGCATTTGCCGCTTGCTGTAGCTGCGCACGCGGTGGGGATCGACCGCGAGCAGCTTGCCGCAGAAGTCGCCGCCGGCGCGGCGCAGTTTGCCGAGGGCGATTTGGAGGCCTTGCGCCTCTGCCACCGTGTGCGCGCCAGCAGATCGTGGATGGCCTGGTCACTGCCGACGTAGGGCAGGCCGTTGGTGAGTTCGAACCCCTTTTGCGACAAACACCGCTTGGCGCGGATGCCCGTGGTGCACAGCGCGGCCTCATGCACCAACTGCAGGGCCAAGCGGGGCTCGACGTGTTCGGGCCCGCCCGCACTCCAGGCGCGGAGCAGGTCCCACGTGCCCAGACGCAAGTGCTCGGGGACCAGCAGCCACAGTCCGACCATGTTGCCGCTGACCTTGTCCGCCAGCAGTTGGCGGACGTCGCGTTCGAGACGGCGCGGGGTAGCGGACTTCAGCTGCACACGTTGTTTGGTGTGCTGGGTCTCAATCAGCTTCTGCGGCCCGGGCCGATAGGAGTAGAGTTTTTTTTTGGAGGCCAAAGCTCTCGATGATCCGCTGCACGCTACGGATGCTGATCGCCAACCCGCTCTGCACCAGCATTTGGGCGATGACCTCCGCGGAAGCCTCCGCGTCCAGAAAGCGGTGACGGATCACCTGGCGCACGACCTCTTCAGTGCGCCGGTAGTTGGTCTTGGGTCCGCGCTTCTGGCTCAGCAATGCCAGGGCACCCCGCTCGATGAATGCCGCCCGCAGTTGGAAATAGCGTTGCTTGCTGAAATCGAACTTCGCCGCCGCCGCACACGGTCCCACGCCCTCACACTCTCCCTCGATGAGCATCAACAGCTTGCGCGTGATTTCATCATCGTCGGGCACCAACAACGAGCCCGCAGTTCCTACCACCGACCGGCTCACGAAATCGAATGAGACCATCCCCGCTTCCTCCTGCCGCACGTCTGCGATCTTCTAGCACACGCGGGGGCGGTAGTCTAATCAAATATGGCGGAATTGAGGTGAGTGGCCAGGCTATCATCCCGCATGATCAGCTGCTACATCACTGATTCACGGGAGAGTATCGCCATATTTAATTAGACATATCGTTGCTGTCTGCGCGAAACGGCACCGACTGTGTGGATCAGAGCCACGGCAAAGTCCGGTGGCCCGGATCGCCGCGCCGCCCGAGAATCGACGTCTCGGCCTACCAACGGCGGAAGTCATCTGCAGCAGGGCCACGGCAGAGTCGTCGTGACCACCCGCCGGAGAATGGAATTCTCCGGCTACGGTGCAAAGAAGTCTGCTGAAGAGGACTCGACGCGCTGGAGGCCAGTGGTCTGGTGTGGATACTCTTGCAACGCGGACAAATCATCAAGCCCCAAAAAATCGCTGCGAAAGCGGGAATCCAGCGCGCGGCGTATGCCCCACCCCACCTGGATGTCCGCTTTCGCGGGCATGACGAGCTCAGATTGGGTGGTTCTTCCACCGGTTCGAGTTGTTGTGCAAAGCTCACCACAGGTGTGATGGGCGCTAACTGTTGCGCCCGCTTCCCGTCCGTCCTCCGGCTGTCGTGAAAGAACTCTTGTGCGAAAAGCCGTCAGCTACCGACCGGTTCGCGACACATGATTGATCGAGGGACCGAGGTTGAAGGCCGCGTCTGCTCGTGTTTGGTAATTTTTCTTGACGTGCGGTGCAAATAGGCGTTAGAAGGGCCGCGGGGGGAGGTGACCATCATGAAGCTGCCCCGGCGTTCCATTGTGCAGTTGCTCATAATAGGGCTTGGAAGCGCGGCAATACATGTTTTGCCAGCACGGGCGGCCGTACCCCTTGACGTTGATGGCAATGGCACGGTCGATGTGGCGACGGACATCGTCTACATCGCGCGGACGCTGCTGGGATTGCCCCCGGTGCCGGCGAGCTTCCGAGTTGCTGACCCGAGCATCCCGTCCGACACGGTAATCGGATCGAACATCGACGCCATCCGCGCAGCGCTCGATGTCGACAACAATGGCGTTGTCGATGTCGCGACCGACATCGTCTACACTGCGCGGACGCTGCTGGGATTGCCCCCGGTGCCGGCGAGCTTCCGGGCCGTGGACCCGAATATTCCCTCTGACCCTCTTATCGCGGCGAACATAGATGCGCTTGCCGGGATACCCACCGCGACGCCGATGCCCACCGACGACGCCCACGGCAACCCCAACCGATACTCCGACCCCAACCAACACTCTGATGCCGCCCCCCACGCCGACACCGACCAGCACGCCGACAGCCACTCCGAGCAATACGCCCACGCAGACGCCAACGGTCACTCAAACGCCGATGGACACGCCGAGCCCAACTGACACGCCTACAGCGATGCCGATCCAACTTCTGCGAACCGGGCAGACCAGCGACTACGGACCGGGCAGCGATGGGAATTTGCAGGAAGGGGCGGCGCGGTCCTACACGGACAACGGCGACGGCACAATCACCGATAACACGACCGGGTTGATGTGGAAAAAAAGGATCAGTCGGGCGGCATCCACGACTGGGGCACCATGTTCACGGCCACCGCGTACACGTGGGGCATGACGTCCTCTCCGTACACGATGAACGGGACGATAGTGACGACGTTTCTGGCGACCCTGAATGCGGGAGGCGGTTTCGCCGGCCACACGGACTGGCGGATTCCGAACGTGAACGAGTTGCAGAGCATCGTGAACTACCAGAACCTGTCGCCGGCCGTCGATACGGCCTTCAATACGAGCTGTGCCGCGGGTTGCACGGTGCTCACGTGCAGCTGCACGCAGTCGTTCTTCTTCGGCGACTACTGGCCGTCTACTACGTACCAGGACTTTCCCGGCTACGCGTGGTACGTGAGCTTCTTCTCCGGCTACGTGGACTCCTCCAACGGTGGTAAGAGCAATAGCTACTCCGTCCGTGCCGTTCGTGGCGGCTCGTCCCAACTGCTGCGAACCGGGCAGACGAGCGACTACGGGCCGGGCAGCGACGGGAATTTGCAGGAAGGGGCGGCGCGGTCCTACACGGACAACGGCGACGGCACGATCACCGACAATACGACGGGCCTGATGTGGGAAAAAAAGGATCAGTCGGGCGGCATCCACGACTGTGGCAACACCTACACGTGGGGCATGACGTCCTCGCCGTACACAATGAACGGGACGATGGTAACGACGTTTCTGGCGACCCTGAATGCGGGAGGCGGTTTCGCCGGCCACACGGACTGGCGAATTCCGAACGTGAACGAGTTGCTGAGCCTCGCTAATTACCAGAACTACGAGCCAGCAGCAGTCGACGCGGTGTTTAACACGAGCTGCGCCGCGAGTTGCACGGTGCTCACGTGCAGCTGCCCGTTTGGCACCAACTGGTCGTCTACTACGTACCAGAACGGGGCAAACGACGCGTGGAGCGTGGCCTACGGCTCGGCGTTCAATGCCCTTAAGAGCTACTACGCCTCCGTCCGTGCCGTTCGTGGCGGCACCCCCGCACCAACCTTCGGGGCCTGTCCGGTTGTAGGGACTGGCACTAGCGGGAGTTGTACTGAGGCGGCGTTAGACTGGTGCTTGCCAGGGGGTGGTGGGTTCATGGGCAGCGCGACCTTCAACTGCGGGGGCGCCACCACGATTACCGTCACCAGCACCAAGACCATCAGTGCCGATACCACCATTGATGGCGGGAGTCTGATCACGATCAGCGGCGGGAACAGCGTGGGCGTCTTCTCCGTGAGCACTGGCGTCAAGTTCACGGTCCAGAACTTGACCGTCGCCACCGGCAATAATCGCGCGAGCGGCCACACCGGCGGCGGCATCGAGAACTACGGCACGCTGCTGACGGTCACGAACAGCACTTTCACGGGCAATACCGCGACCGGCAACGGTGGCGGCATCTTCAACCCCTACGGCACGGTGACGGTCACCAACAGCACCTTCTCCGGCAATAGCTCGAACGCCGGCGGCGGCGGCATCGAGCAACTACGCCACGCTGACGGTCACCAACAGCACCTTCTCCGGCAATAGCGCGGACGGCGGCGGCGGTATCGACAACAACGGCGCGTTGACGGTCACCAACAGCACCTTCTCCGGCAATAGCTCGAACGTCGTCGGCGGCGGCATCAACAACAACGGCACGGTGACGGTCACCAACAGCACCTTCTCCGGCAATGGCGGCGGCAACGGCGGCGGCGGCATCTACAACAACAGCGGCGCGTTGACGGTCACCAACAGCACTTTCTCCGGCAATAGCGCGGGCTACGGCGGCGGCATCGCGAACTTCGGCACGGTCACCGTCACCAACACCCTCCTCACCAACAGCACCTCGGGCGGCAATTGCGCTGGCGCCGTTATTGATGGCGGCCACAACATCGACGACGGCACGACGTGCGGCTTCAGCGGCCCCGGCTGTCCCTCCACGACTGGTACCTCGGTCTGCAACACCGCTCAGTCCTGCATCCCAGATTCCACCAGTTGTCAAGGCATCACATGCTCGTACAGACAAAGCATTGAAAACAACTTGCAGGCCTTTCTTACTAGCGGGATGTCAGATCTCGACTGGTTGCTGTTTCAAGAGAATAACTACAATAGCTGCTTCAATTTTGAGATTGCGGCCTGCATCCCGTGCAATAGTGATTGTGTTGGCGCTACCGATGAGTGTAGTCAGGCGCCATAGCGTCGGCGGGCCTGAACGACTGTCCCAGTTCCTAGACCCCAAATCTTGCCCATCGGCGACCGCTCCATCTGGTGGAGCGGCTTGCCTTGACTGCGTATGATAGTGTGCCGTGCAAAGACGGCGGGTTCCAGTGGGTGCGAATCCCACCCGGCAACTGGTCGCTCCAGCCGGAAGCAGTCGGAGCGGGGAGAGGAGGCAACGAATCTCACTGAAACACTCCGATGTAGAAGGGTCGCGACAGGCGACTCAGCGAGCGTGCAGGCCGTAATGCGAGTGAACGCCGAGCAGGCCTCGAAACAGTCAACGTGGGAGCCGACCCGCCTATCATACGGGGAAGGCCGCTGCTGGTGTGGGGGAACCGAGCGACAGGTGCCCCATCAGTCCCACCGGGGTATTGGCGAGGGCATGCATGACAAGGAATCCGAGCGGAACACGGGAAGCCCATGCGGTGAGGCGCGTGACCTCAACCGGCAGCCCGCGAGGGACAGGCCGGGCCGCAGCGGGTGACGGATCGGCCCGTAGTAGCGACGAAGCCGGGGAACGCCGGCGGAGCGAAGGGGCCGTAGTTCAGGACCAACGCACGAAGGGGCAGGAGAGCCGCGAGATTGGCGATGAGCCTACCAACTCGACAGAAGGTTCAGAGACTCCAGGTGGCGTTGCACGCCAAAGCGAAGCACTCGCCGAGCTATCGCTTCTACTCCCTGTACGACAAGGTGTATCGGGCCGATGTGCTGAGCGAAGCCTACGAACGCTGCCGGAAGAACGGCGGCGCCGCCGGCGTCGATGGCCAGAGGTTCGAAGACATCGAAGCGTATGGGGTGAAGAAGTGGCTCGGCGAACTGGCGCAAGAACTCAGGGAGAAGAGATATCGCCCCCAAGCCGTGCGGCGAGTTTACATTCCGAAGCCGGACGGCAAGCAGAGACCGTTGGGCATCCCGACGGTAAGAGATCGCGTGGCGCAGATGGCGGCGGTGCTGGTCTTGGAGCCGATCTTCGAGGCCGATCTGCAGCCGGAGCAATACGCGTATCGAGCCAACCGCAGCGCCTTGGACGCGGTGGGCAAAGTGCACAGTCTGGTGAACACGGGGCATGCGGAGGTCGTGGACGCAGACCTCAGCGGGTATTTTGACAGCATCCCCCACGCCGAACTCATGAAGTCGGTTGCCCGTCGTGTGAGCGATCGGCACCTGCTGCATCTGATCAAGATGTGGTTGGAAGCACCGGTGGAGGAGATCGACGCTCGGGGGCGGCACCAGCGAACGACCCGCAACAAGGACCAGGGACGAGGCACCCCGCAAGGGGCGCCGCTCTCCCCGCTGCTGAGCAACCTCTACATGCGACGGTTCGTGCTGGGGTGGAAAGTCCTCGGACACGAACGACGACTGCGGGCATACATCGTCAATTATGCCGACGACTTCGTGATCTGCTGTCGCGGAACGGCCACGGACGCGATGGCCGCAATGCGGGAGATGATGCGGAGACTGCGGCTGACGGTGAACGAGGAGAAGACGCGGCGGTGCCGCGTCGGGGACGAAGCGATCGACTTTCTGGGGTACACCATCGGGCGATGTTACTCGCCGAAGACGGGGAAGGTGTATATCGGCACCACGCCGTCGAAGCAGGCGATCCAGCGACTGTGTCGCGAGATCAGCGAGCTGACTGAGCGCCGATGGCAGCTCATCGACACCGAGGTGCAGGTAGGGCGTATCAACCACCGGCTTCGTGGGTGGGCCAACTACTTCTGCCTCGGCCCGGTGAGCAGAGCCTACCGGGCTGTGGATCGACACACGGCCAGTCGGCTACGCCAGTGGTTGCGACGGAAGTCTCAGGTGCAGGGTCGGGGATTCGCACGCTTCCCCGATGCGTACCTGTACCAGAGGCTCAACCTCGTCCGGTTGACGAACCGGAGGCGCAACTTTGCGTGGGCGAACGCGTGAGTGCCTGTCCGAAAGCCGGATGCGTTATGTGGCCAACCCGCTTATGTGGCGTCCCGACCGGGAAGTGGCGCTGCGCCGGGGTACTGGCAGAGGTCTGCGCCACATAAGTAGGAAGGGAATCGATATGGTTGGATCTCCTGTGTTGGAGGTCCGATCATGTTCGAACGCTTATTGAAGTATCCCCGCGTTCTGGCGCGCCACCGTGAAGGGCCGTTGGCGGAAGCGCGTGAGCGCTTTCTCGTGCATTGCGCGAACGAAGGCCTCGCGCCCGGCACCTTGCAGCGCATCGCGCGTGAGTTGCTGGTGGTTGCCACACACCTGGACACCACCGCAGCGACACCGCTCACCCGTCAGCAAATTGAACGCGCCGCCGATCGCTGGGCACGCCAGCAACGGCGACGGGGGCGGATTGGGGACCCACGCGGGTCACGGCAGCTCTTTGTCCAGGTGGCGATGAGCTGGCTGCGCTTCTTGGGGCGATTGGAAGCGTCGCAGGCGAAGCCCACGGTCGGTGCAGAGTTGCTGGACGCTTTTTCCGTCTATATGGGGGCGGAGCGTGGCTTATCGCCGCGCACGATCCACGCCCGCGGCTGGCACGTCGAGAAGTTCCTCCAGTGGCTGGCTGAGCAGCGCCGCTGTTTCACCCAGGTGGTCATCGAAGACATTGACACCTATCTGGATCTGCAGGGTCAACACGGCTGGAGCCGAGTGTCCGTGGCGACCAGCGCCAAGGCGTTGCGCGCATTCTTCCGTTACGCCGAGCACCGGGGGTGGTGCGCCGTTGGTATGGCAGCGGGCATTGTCGGGCCGCGAGTGTTCGCGCACGAAGGACTGCCGCTGGGGCCGGACTGGAAGGATGTGCGGCGCCTCATCGACAGCGCCCACGACAAGACCCCGCGCGATATTCGCGACGCGGCGATCCTGCAGTTGTTCGCCGTCTATGGGTTTCGCAGCAGAGAAGTGGCCCAGCTGCGGCTGGATGACGTGCAGTGGGCACACGATCGGATCTGTCTGCGGCGCCCCAAGCAACGCTGTGCCCAAGAGTATCCGCTCTTGCCTTCAGTGGGCGAGGCCATCCTGCGCTACCTCCAACACGTCCGGCCGCGCAGCCCGTGCCGTGAGCTGTTCTTACGTTTGTGTGCCCCGGCTCGCCCCCTGTCGACCGGCGGCTTGTATGACATCGTCCGCCGGCGGCTGGACGCCCTGGGGATCCGCAGCCGCTGTCGCGGACCGCACGCGCTACGACACGCCTGCGCCGGGCATCTGCTCGCCGAGGGATTTTCGCTCAAGCAGATTGGCGACCACCTCGGTCACCGCAGTGCCGAGGCAACCCGGACGTACGCCAAGGTGGATCTCGTCGCATTGCGCGAAGTAGCCCAGCTCAGTCTAGGAGGTCTGCTATGAAGCTCACGGATGCCGTTGCGCAATACGTGGCGCACAAACAGTCCATGGGGATGCGCTTTCACACCGAGCGCCGTACCCTGCAATCCTTCTGTGATCACTGCGGGAACGTCGACCTCACGCAAATCGTGCCCGAGCAGGTACGGAGCTTCCTCGCCGGCACCGGCCCCATCACCCGTTTCTGGCAACGCAAGCATGAAGCGCTACGCGGCTTCTATCGCTTTGCGATCGCCCGCGGCTACGTACCCCACACGCCGCTGCCGAAGACTGTACCGAAACCCGAGCGCGCGTTTGTGCCGTACATCTACTCCCACGCCGAGTTGCAACGTTTACTGGCAGCGAGCGCAGTCTGCCACAATCCGCGCCGCTTGCTGGACCCGTTGACGTGCCGCATGCTCCTGCTGCTGTTGTATGGCGCAGGCCTGCGGGTGAGTGAAGCGCTGGCGCTGACCCTGGCCGATGTGGATCTCGACGCCGGGTTGCTGCAGGTGCGTGATAGCAAGTTCTACAAGACCCGGATTGTGCCGATCAGTTCTGATCTGCTCGGCGCCCTCGCTCAGTACCTGGCGTCCCGACCGGCGGATCAGCGCGCTGCCGACACGCCGTTCCTGCTCTCGCGCACGGGCAAGCCGGTGACACGACCGACAGCCGAAAACACCTTTCAGCGGCTCCGGCAACAGGCCGGCGTGCGGCGCGACGATAGGGCGCGCTATCAGCCGCGGCTCCACGACCTGAGACACAGTTCCGCGGTTCATCGGCTGCTGTCGTGGTATCGCAGCGGCGCCAATGTGCAACGCCTGGTCCCGCATCTGGCGACCTACCTCGGCCACGGCACTCTCGCCGCCACCCAGCGGTATCTCACCCTGACACCGGAGTTGCTGGCGGCGGCCAGCAAGCGTTTCGAGCGCTATGCGATGGGAGGGACGCATCATGACTGACGCGATGTTGCTTGGCCCCTGGGTTCGGCGTTTCCTGCTGGAACATCTCGCCGCAGAGCGTAATCTGGCCCGCAACACGCGGCTCAGCTATCGCGACGCATTCCGTCTGCTCTTGCCCTTCGCCGCACGGCAGCTCAACATAATGGTAGACCGACTGAGCGTCGCAGATATCTCGGCTGATCTCGTGCGTCAGTTCCTGGCCGATCTTGAGGCCGCTCGCCATTGTCGGATTGCGAGCCGCAACCAGCGGCTCGCCGCTCTCCACGCCTTCGCCCGATTTGTCGGCGAACACAGCCCCGAGCACGTCGCGTGGTGTGGTCAAATCCGCTCGGTGCCATTCAAGAACACCGCCCGCCCCGCGATCGCCTACCTCGATAAGCCCGAAATCGATGCCCTCCTCGCCGAGGCCGATCGCCGCACCGCTCAAGGTCTGCGGGACTATGCCCTGATGCTGTTTCTCTATAACTCAGGCGCTCGTGCCGACGAAGCCGCACGATTGCTGATCAACGACCTCGACCTCACCTCTGCCTCGGTAAGAATCGTGGGCAAAGGCGGCAAGCAACGCCACTGCCCACTGTGGTCAGTCACCGTGCGCGAGCTGCATGCCTTGAGCGACGGACGCTCCCCTACCGAGCACGTCTTTCTCAATCGCCGCGGTGAACCAATCACCCGCTTCGGCATCCATACGCTCGTCGAACGCTATGGACGTCGCGCACGAATCCGCGTGCCCTCGATGGCCAACAAGCGCGTGAGCCCGCATACGATTCGCCATTCGACGGCCTGCCATCTGCTGCGCGCCGGGGTCGATATCAACACCATACGAGGTTGGCTTGGACACGTCTCGCTCGACACGACCAACATCTACGCCGAAGTCGATCTTGAGATGAAGGCGAAGGCGCTCACCAAATGCGATATCGGCGACGGCAACACGGTCAGGCGTTGGCACGATCCAGGCGTGATGGCATTCTTGCGCACACTGTAGTGCTTTACTTATGTGGCGTTCGGTTTGCCCATTTCGCTGAGAGGACAAGGCCCCATGGACTGAACGCCACATAAGCGGGTTGGCCACATAACGCATCAAATGTGGTGCACCACATTTGATGCGGGAAACCCGCACGTCCGGTTTGATGAGCGGGATGTGGAAACGGAGCATGGCTGGGATCATGGGACACTCGCAGACGAAAGGGCGAGCAACAGGGAACCCAAACTCCGGCCTAAACCACCGCGCCACATCTCGACTCTACACGAAGAGGGTTTGATCCGTCGTCCGGCCCAACGAGCGCAGCGAACGAAAAAGAGGGCGTGCGGCCGGACGGCGGATAAACGCCGTCGACGTCATCTATCAGCGCCGGCCATCTTGCTCGCCACCACGCAGCGCTACATCGAGGTCACCCCCGACCAGGAGCGCCGGGCGCTGCGCGTGATCAAGTTCTGAGTCCCCATTGCGCGTGCACACGCTGGCGCCGGAAGTTCCTTGACTCAATACGTCATTGGCGTATAATAGGCTATGCATACGGTTGTGGAAAGCACCGGCGTTTTTGCGGCGGGCCAAGGAGTGCGGCGTTTCCGAGAATGAACGCACGGCCATCGTCACGTGCCTGGCAGCCGACCCCCAGGGCGGCGACCTGATACCCGGCACCGGCGGCGCACGCAAGAGACGCCTGGCCAGACCTGGGCAAGGGAAACGGGGGGGGGCAGTTACCGGGTGATCACGTTTTACGGCGGCGCGGATATTCCGGTGTTCCTGTTGTCGATGTTCGCCAAGAACGAAAAAAGTGACCTGAGTCCGGCCGAAAAAAACGAGCTGAAAGAGATTTTCTTCGTGCTCCCGGAGAGCTACAGGAGGGCAAGACTATGAGCAGAGCCAAGAGAACAACCAAGGCCGGGCACAGCATCCTGCAGGGAGCGCGGGAAGCCTTGGCCTACGCCCGCGGCGAAAACACCCACGGCTGCATTGTGCACGTGCCGGAAGTGATCGACGTGAAAGCGATCCGCAAGCAGACCCACATGTC
>CAVSQF010000035.1:0-58025 GCA_963729835.1 uncultured delta proteobacterium
CACACCGGAAGTCTTGATGCGCATGAAGGGCCGAACCGAACAGGAACGTTCCGACCGCGTGGAGGACATCGCGACCGATGACGCCGGCAGGCCAGGAAGCGGTGAGGGCCGCCCCGCAGGGAAGCATGGGAGCGTTCAGGAGCAGACCATGATGGAGCAAGTTCTGGCCCCGGAAAATCTGCGGGTGGCCTGGCGACGAGTCAAGGCCAACGCGGAGGCTCCGGGCCTCGACGGCACGACCGTCGAGGCGTTTCCGGCGTTCTGCCGGGAACAATGGCCACGGATACGCTCCGCGCTCATGGCGGGGACGTACCGCCCGGCGCCGGTGCGCCGGGTATTCATTCCCAAACCCGACGGGACCCTGCGCCCGCTGGGGGTGCCAACGGTGTTGGATCGCCTGATTCAGCAGGCGTTGGCGCAGGTGCTGACCCCGCTCTTTGAAAGCGGGTTTAGTGCTCACAGCTACGGGTTCCACGAAGGCCGCAACGCCCATCAGGCGGTGCGGGAAGTGGAAGCCTGCTGGCATGAGGGACGCCACTATGCGGTGGACTGTGACCTCAAATCCTTCTTCGATAGCGTCAACCACATCCGGCTGATGAGTCAGTTGCGCGAGAAGATCCGGGACCGCAAGGTCCTGGGTCTGATCCGCCGCTACCTCGAAGCCGGAGTGGTGCTGCCCGAGGGTACCCGCGAGGCCACGCCTCAAGGAGTGCCGCAGGGCGGGCCGCTGTCGCCCTTGCTGGCCAACATCACGCTCGACCCCTTAGACGGATCTTCGACAGTGGAGGGTCTGCGCCAGAGGTGGACTGCGAGTATTTATAAGGTGTTTTCCCGAAAAACTGGGTGTTGGCGATAAAAACCTAGTGCCACAGATAATAGTAATATGTCTTGTAGGACATTGACTCTTACCGTCAATTATGGTGTCTATGGTGCGCCATGTTCTTCCGCGCCAAGAAGTCCGGCTCCCATGCCTATCGGCAGATCGTGGAAAACCGGTGGGAAGATTATTCGGTCAAACAGCGCGTCATCGCTACCCTCGGACGCCTCGACCAGCTCGAAGCCTCCGGTCACCTGTCCGCCCTGCTCGCCTCCGGGGCGCGGTTCTGCGAGGCCGCGGTCGTCCTGAGCGCGACGCGCCACAGTGCGCTGGCGACCACCGCGGCGTGGCGCATCGGTCCGGCACTGGTCTTCGAGCGGCTGTGGAGCGAGCACTGGGTGCCGCCTCACCATCGAGCACCTGCTTGCCGAGCGCCAGTTCGAGTTTCCAGTTGAGCGGGCGATTTTTCTGACCGTCTTGCACCGCCTGTTTGATCCCGGCTCGGACCGCGCGGCGGACAAGTGGCGAGAGGACTACCGCATCGCGGGCACCAGCTCCCTGCAGCTCCACCATCTCTACCGCGCCATGGCATGGCTCGGGGAGGAAATCCCGCTGCCCGAGACGGAAGCCCCGCGCACGGTAGGGAAAACCACGGTGGTCAGACGGACCAAGGATGTGATTCGATGAGCAGTTGTTCGCGGCACGGCGTGACCTGTTCAGCTCCCTGGATCTCGTCTTCTTCGACACGACGTCGATTTACTTCGAGGGGGCGGGTGGGGAAAGCCTGGGGCAGCGCGGCAAGAGTAAAGACCATCGGCCCGACCTGCGCCAGATGGTGGTGGGCGTGGTGCTCGACGGCCAGGGGCGGCCCCTGTGCTGCGAGGTCTGGCCGGGCAACACGAGTGATGCAAAGTCACTAATCCCGGTCGTCGACCGGCTGCGGCAGCGGTTTGCCATCCGCCAGATCTGCGTGGTGGCGGACCGCGGGATGATCAGCCGCGCGGTGCTCACGCAGCTGGAGTGCGCGACGCGGCAGTGGGCGTACATCCTCAGGGCGCGCTTGCGTGCCGACGGGGAGGTACGCCGGGCGGTGCTGGCAGACCCGGCGCCCTTTGCGGTGGTTCATCCGAAGAGCCCCATCCGGACAGACCCCTCGCCGTTGCAGGTCAAGGGCGTGTGCATCGACGGGCGTCGTTATGTGGTCTGCCGCAACGAGGATCAGGCGAAGAAGGATGCGGCAGATCGGGAGGCCATTGTGGCCGGCCTGCGCGACCAGCTCAAGCATGGAGCGAAGTCCTTGGTGGGCAACAAGGGATACCGCAAGTATCTGAGTGCGGCGCCCAAGAACGCCTTGCAGGTCAACGAAGAGAAGATCACCGCGGAGGCCCGCTACGACGGCCTCTGGGTCCTGCGCACGAACACCGCGCTGAGCGATCGCGAGGTGGCGCTGAAGTACAAGCAGCTCTGGATGGTGGAACAGATGTTCCGCTCGATGAAGACCATCCTGGAGAGCCGGCCGATTTATCACAAACGCGACGAGACCATTGCGGGGCATGTGTTCTGTTCATTCCTTGCGCTGGTGCTGCGCAAGGAACTCCAGGATCGACTCGCCCCTCTGGGCGAGCCTCCCGAGTGGGCCGATGTCCTGCGCGACCTCGATGCCCTGCAAGAGGTGGAGCTCACGCACGAAGGCAAGCGCGTGCATCTACGCACCGTAACGCGTGGCAGTTGCAGCGCGGCCTTCAAAGCCGCCTGGCGTGGCGCTGCCCCCAACTCTGCGCTCTGCGCGGGAGGCCATTCCTGAATGATCTCCGCACGCGCGTGGCGATCACATGGTGCCAAGCCACCCGAGCGTCGTCATAACCCCTTGATCTTACGCATGTTCGTTCTGATGACTGTCGAAGACCAGTTAGACAAGGAGCTCAACGGCGCGGACATCGGTTTGCCCGCTATGCCGACGACTTCCTGGTTATGGTCAAGAGCGCGAAAGCGGCCGAACGGGTGATGAAAAGCCTGACGCGATACGTAGAGGGGCAGCTTCAGCTGGTAGTGAACCGGGTCAAAAGCCAAGCCGCCCCGCTCAAGCAGTGCACCTTTCTGGGCTTCCAGATCGGCGCCCGAGGCAGAGCGGTGTGGACGACCAAGGCCTATGCGCGCTTCAAGCGACGGGTGAAAGAGATCACCCGTCGCAACCGGGGGCATCGGGTGCAGGACGTCATCGACGAACTGCCGCGGGTCGACGTCACCGGTTGGCTCCACTACTTCGGCATCAGCCACACCTACTCGGCGTTGCTGGAACTGGAGGAATGGGTACGCCGAAGAGTGCGGTTGTACTACTGGAAGCAATGGAAACGGCCCCGGACTCGCCGCCGCCATCTGATCGTCTTGGGTATCCCACCCAAGGAGGTTCACATGGCCACGCGAAGCCGTAAAGGGTACTGGCGGATGAGTGCCAACAGCATCGTCCAACGTGCCCTGAATAACCGCTGGCTGCACGAACAGGGAGTTCCCGACATGCGCACGTTGTGGATTGTTCTTCACTACGGGCCGCAGGCCCGCATCTGATCGGAACCGCCGTATGCGGACCCGCACGTACGGTGGTGTGGCAGCCGGGCTGGCCCTCACGGGTCAGTCCCGGCGAGCCGATTAGGCACCGTTTCGGTTGCGTTGTGTTTTCCGGCGGGTGAACTCCACGTTGAGAAGTGGCTGGACACCCCGACGATTATTCCACGCTTCCGCCACCGGTACGAGCGCTCGCTCAAGCTCCTCGATCTCGGCCGGGTCGTTGTGAGGAAGCAGAGCGAACCAGACGTCTGCAATCCCTTCCTCGGCGAATCGCACGGCGCCGCGAAGCCGGACTTTGCTGCCGCCAAACTGCTGCGCATACCATTCTCTGATCTCGGCCGGGAAGCCATTGATGTCATCCGAGACAAGCGCAGCCTCGAACTCGTGAGCGAGATTGCATTGGGATCGCGCGTGCCAGATGTACCGGGAGAAGCGCTTGCTGAACGACCCTCGAGTGATTCCGATGTAGAGCGGACGGTCTTTGATGCCCCAGAGGTATAGCCCCGGTGATCCGAAGGCGGTCATATTCTCGGTTCGCGCCTGCCACCCGTGACTCCACAGGACCCGCCGAAGCTCGATTGTGCCGCTTTCCCAGAGCGGACTCTCGAAAAGATCTCTCAATACCTTGTCGTACGCCACCTCCAGCGAATGGGAATCACCGACTGCTCTATACAAATGCCCGAAGGCGGATGTTGCCATGATGTGTCTCGTGAAGCCTAACTTTGAATTCGGCGTATCAATGGAATCCCCAACCCACGCCGGTACGGGCGGGTCAACACCTCCGCTTCCATGAACACCTCATACACCGGAATCCGCCATGCGTTCAAGCAAGTATGGAACGTACTTTCATGTCAGATCGAGCTGTGTTGAGCCGCCACGCCAGGCTGGTCAACACGTTAACTGGTAGGCCGCCAAGCCCAGCCGAGCTGCAGCTGGAACGATGGAGGCCGCTGACATGGCCGACGCAGCGTGCGCACGTGACTGCCCGCTTGCCAGGTCGGTTCGGAATGTGCCGCTACCGCTTCAGCTCGTCCGCCAGCCGCGCCGCGGCGCGCGTTGCCAGGGCCATGATGGTGAGCTGCGGGTTCACCTTGGAGGAGGACGGGAAGAGGCTGGCGTCGGCGACAACGAGATTGCGCATGCCGTGATGCACGCCGTAGGAGTCCGTCACCGCGCGCGTCGGATCCTCGCCCATGCGGCACGTGCCCTGTGGATGAAAGGCCATCATCTCGAAGTCCGTCGGCTTGAACCGCTCGCTGAGCAGCGCCCGCGCCTCGGCGGCGCTGCGCAACACCGGGCGCGGCGCGATGCCGGAGAAAACCGCCTTCGCACCGGCGGCGAAGAAGATCTGCGCCGTCAAGCTGATCGCTCGCGCCAACTTGCTCACATCTTCGGGCAACATTCTGTACGTTACCAGTGGCCAGCCGCTGCGCCGTGCGCGCACCCGCCCGGCAGAGACATCGGAAATCAGCGCGCCACAGGATGCCAGGTGCGGGTACTGACTCATCAACGACTTGTGGGCCGCGCCGATGCCCGGCAACACGGCGGCTTCCATGCTGGGCGGAACAAACTGCCCCTGAATGAAGATCCCTTCGCGCGTGAACGCGTGGATGTTGTACGCCTGCGGCACTTCTTCCCAGCCGCGGACTTCCTGGTCGAATAGCGCACTGACGCGGGTGGCAGGATGTATGTGCAGATTGCGCCCGCGCCAGCCGGACGCGTCTGTAACCCCGCTGCGCTCGAGCAGCGCCGGTGTCAGCAGCGCCCCGGCGCAGACGACGATGCGATCGGCGAGCACGCGCAACTGCCGGCCGGTGTCGCGGTCATTCGCATCGACGAAGGCGGCGAGAACTCCGAATGCGGTGCCGCCGCTGCTCAGGATGCGGTCGACTCGACAGCGCGTGTACAGCGTGGCGCCGGCGCTCACGGCTTTCGGCACGTAGCTGACGTGCATCGCTTGCTTCGCATCCTGCGGGCAGCCGAAGACGCACACGCCCGTGCCCATGCAACCTTTCTCGTTCCGCCGGATCCGCGCGCCGGCGAATCCGAGGGCCGCCGCCCCGCGCTGCAACAGCTGACTGTTGTTGCCGTAAGTCTTATCCGGTACCGGGCGAACGTTCAGCTCGCTTTCCACCCGTTCGAAGTACGGGCGCATCTGCGGTTCCAGCACGTCCGCCACGCCATGCTGGCGATGCCAAGATTCCAACACGTAATCGGGCGCGCGGAAACACGAGCCCGAGTTGATCGTCGTCGTGCCGCCGACGCACTTGCCCAGGGGGATCGGAATGGTGAGACGGCCGACGGTCCCGGTCAGGCCGCGATTGCGGTAGAGGAGATCGATCATCGCGCGCGGATTCCCGGTGAAGTCCGTGCCGCGCCAATAAGCGCCCTCTTCGAGTAAGCACACTTCGATTCCGGCTTCGGCAAGTTCCGTGGCGACGACCGCGCCGCCCGCGCCCGAGCCGACCACGCACACTTGCGTGCGCAGGTTGCAGTCCCGGTTGACTGTGGCGCCATCGATGATCATGCGGGTGAATTCTGTTGCAGGCGAGCGCGATGAGAGTCGGCGTTGGGTCCGGCCAACAGCTTGTTGTGGAGATAGGTGCTGTCGTAGCCGATCTGCGCGCACACCCCGGGCGCATCGTAGAAGTGCAGCATGACGGCGAGCTTCCAGCCGTTGAGCAGTTGCCGCCGCACGGCCAGCCGTGAGCTCTGCCAGCCGGCGAGATACGCGTCGCGTTCGGTCGGACGCATGGCCGAGAAGCGGCAGCGGCGTGGCCCGAAGGCGTACGGTCCATACTCGAACACGTAGAGCATTGCGGTGAGCCAGACGGTTCCCAACGGGTGCAGCTGCGCGAAGTAGTTCCACACCGTCTGCCGCAGCTTCGGGGTGCAGGCTCCGAGTGGGAAGGCCCCGCCTTCCGGCGCCGTCGTATCGGTGAGGAGCGCCAATAGCTCGGCAACACGCCGCGGCGGTTCCGCGGCACGGCGCGACGACTCCTCCACCGCGCCCACCCAGGCGTAACACCCGAGCACGATCAGCACGATCGAGCCGTCGGCGAGGAAGTTCAACAGATATAGGAAGGTCGGGCGGCTCAGGAAAAAGAACAACAGGCAGGTGAATGAGGAAACGAACTTTCCGGCGGCGAGGATGGGCATCAGGCCGCGGTTGGCGCGCGGATCGTCGGCAATACGCCACGCCAGCACGGTGACCAGTGCCATGTAGGCGACGCCCAGACTCAGCCAGAAGCGCAGCTCCGACTCCGGCGCCGGCGGAAAGATGCGAAAGATGCTGCCGATCGCGTTGATGGTGCGCACCGTGCCGTTGGGCGCGAGCAGGAAGATCAGTCCGACGACAGCAAATGTCCACGCGAGCACGCGATGGATGGATGCCACCGTCGCATAGCCTTGGCGCTGCACAATTTGAAAGAGTAACGTTGATCGCTGGAGAAAGAAACTGCGGCTGCGACGCGCCTCGGGGCTACGGCGTGACATTTTCTTCCACGCCCACCCACAACATCTAGTAGGCGCGCGACCGCCCTTGCCAGATCGGTAGCGGTTTGTTAAGAGAGTCCATGGTCAAACGAATCACGTGTTCGGGCGCAGCGCGGGCCCATCTGTTGACCGGCGGGTCGGCCCGGGTGCATAGGGGCTCAGCCGCGGCTGGCCGGAGGTAAACGTTCACCATGTTCTCCTACGACATGCCCGACGGACTGACGTTCGATGACGTGTTACTGATGCCGGCCGAGGCGAATTTCCTGCCGCGCGACGCCGATTGCTCCACGCAGCTGACGCGACTCATCAAGCTCAACATCCCGCTGGTCAGCGCCGCCATGGACACCGTGACCGAGTCGCGGACCGCGATCGCCATGGCGCAAGAAGGCGGCGTCGGTGTCATTCACCGCAATCTCTCCATCGACGAGCAGGCGTTGCAAGTGGAGAAGGTGAAGAAGTTCGAAAGCGGCATGATCATCGATCCGGTGACCATCGATCCCGATCGCCCCATCGCCGATGCGCTCGAAATCATGCACCGCTGCCACATCTCCGGCCTCCCGGTTACCCAAGACGGCAAGCTCGTGGGCATCCTCACCAACCGGGACTTGCGCTTCGAGAAACGCCTGGATCGCAAAGTGCGCGAGGTGATGACGCGGGAAAACCTCATCACCGGACCACCGGGCATCGGACTCGAAGAGGCCAAGGAGACCCTGCATGCCAATCGCATCGAGAAGCTGCTGATCGTCGATGGCGAGAACCGGCTGCGGGGGCTCATCACGGTGAAGGATATCCAGAAGGCGGCGCAGTTTCCCAACGCCTGCAAGGACCACCTGGGCCGGCTGCGTGTCGGCGGTGCGGTCGGTACCGGCGATGATCGGGCGGATCGCGTGGAGCGTTTGGTGCGGGCGGGGGTCGATGTCTTGGTGATCGATACGGCGCACGGCCATTCCGCCAACGTCATCGGCACCATCCGCGATGCCAAGCGTGCCCATCCCACCATCGAGGTGATCGCCGGCAACGTGGCGACGGCCGAAGGGGCCCGGGCGCTGGCGCGTGCGGGAGCCGACGCGATCAAGGTCGGCATGGGCCCGGCGTCCATCTGCACGACGCGCGTGATCTCCGGAGTCGGCGTGCCGCAGCTCACGGCCATCGCGGACTGTGTGAAGGTGGCGCGGGATTACGGCCTGCCGGTGATTGCCGACGGCGGGATCAAATACTCGGGAGACATCACCAAGGCGTTGGCGGCCGGCGCACACGCGGTGATGATCGGCAGCCTCTTCGCCGGTACGGAAGAGAGTCCGGGCGAAACGATCCTCTACCAGGGCCGCACGTACAAGTTGTATCGCGGCATGGGCTCCCTCGAAGCGATGCGCGAGCGCGAAGGCAGCCGCAACCGCTACATGCAAGATGATGAAGAGTGGGACCAGATGAAACTCGTGCCCGAGGGGATCGAGGGACGGGTGCCGCACAAAGGCCCGTTGTCGTTCATCGTCCACCAACTGGTGGGCGGCTTGCAGGCGGGCATGGGATATTGTGGCTGCCGCACGATCGCGGCGTTGCACGAACACGCGCGCTTCCTCCGCGTGTCGAACTCGTCGCTCGAGGAGAGCCACGTCCACGACGTCTTCATGACCAAGGAGCCGCCGAACTATAGCCGAGAAAAAGATTGAGGATTGAGTTGGTGGAGGGGGGGAATGGGCTTCGTTCACTTGCACGTCCACACGCAATACTCTCTGCTGGATGGGGCGAACAAGGTTGAGGCGCTGATCGCGAAGGTCAAAGCGGCGGGGATGCCGGCCGTTGCCATCACCGACCATGGCAACATGTTCGGCGCCGTGGAGTTCTATCAGAAGGCGACTGCCGCGGGCATCAAGCCGATCCTCGGCTGTGAGGTCTATGTGGCACCCAAAAGCCGGTTCGACAAAGGCGGGCGGGCCGACGACTTCGAAGCCGGCGGCAATCACCACCTCGTCCTGCTCGTCATGACGCAGGAGGGATATCGTAATCTATGCCGCCTTGTCACTCTCAGTTACAAGGAAGGCTTCTACTACAAGCCGCGCATCGACAAGGAGCTGCTGCGCGAATTCAATGGCGGGTTGATCGCGCTCTCCGGCTGCTTGGCGAGCGAAGTCAACCAGGCGATCGCCGTGGGCAGCATCGAGCGCGCCCGCGCGGTGATGGAGGAATACCGCACCCTCTTCGATGGCCGGTATTACGTGGAGGTCCAAGACAACCGCCTGCCCCAGCAGGAACGCGCCAACGTCGAGCTCATCCGCCTGGCACGGGAGCTGAGCTTGCCGATCGTCGCCACCAACGACTGCCATTACTTGGAGCCGGACGATGCCAAGGCGCATGAGGTGCTGCTGTGCATTCAGACGGGAAAGACGTTGAGCGATCCGAAGCGCTGGCGGTTCGAGACCGACCAACTGTTCGTCAAGCCTGCCGCGCAGATGCGCGCAGCGTTTGCCGAGTGCCCCGAGGCGATTGCGAACACGCTGGAAGTTGCCGGGCGCTGTAATCTCGAGCTGACATTCGGCAAGTACCAGTTCCCGGCGTTTGCCACCCCCAAGGGCGAGAGCCTGGAAGAGTACCTCGACCGCCTGGCGCGCGAGGGCCTGGAGAATCGGCTTGCAGTGCTGCGTGCGGCCGAGGGCTGGAACGCCGAGCGCGAACAGACGTATCAGGAGCGCCTCGAGCGCGAGCTGAAGACCATCAAGAAGATGGGGTTCGCCGGCTACTTCCTGATCGTTGCCGACTTTACGAACTACGCCAAGCGTCAGGGCATACCGGTCGGCCCCGGGCGTGGCTCCGCGGCCGGGAGTCTGGTTGCGTACGCGCTCGGCATCACCGATCTGGACCCGCTGCCGTACAACCTGCTCTTCGAACGCTTCCTGAATCCGGCGCGCCGGTCGATGCCCGACATCGACATGGATTTCTGCTTCGAGCGCCGTGACGAGGTCATCCGCTACGTGCGCGAGAAGTACGGCGAGGACCGGGTCGCTCAGATCATCACGTTCGGTACGCTGAAGGGCAAGCAAGCGATCAAAGACGTCGGACGCGTGCTCGACTTCTCGTTTGTCGAGACCGACCGCATGGCCAAGCTCTATCCGGCGCCGAAGCAGGGCAAGGACTTCCCGCTCGCGAGGGCGCTGGAGATGGAACCGCGCCTGAAAGGCCTGCGGGAGAGCGGCGTGCGCGAAGGCTTGCTGTTCGATCACGCCCTGCGCCTCGAAGGCCTGCTGCGCCACGCCTCGAAGCATGCCGCCGGCATCGTCATCGCCGAGCGCCCGCTGGTCGAAAGCTTGCCGCTGTTCGTCGACAAGGACGGTGCGGTGATGACGCAGTATCCGTACAGCGACGTCGACGCGATCGGGCTCATCAAGTTCGATTTCCTCGGGCTCAAAACGCTGACGATGATTCACAAAATCGTGCAGCGCATCGCCGACAACCGCCAGGTGCAGGTCGATGTCAGCAAGCTGCCGCTCGACGACCGCGACACGTACAAGCTCCTTGCCAAGGGCGACACGGTCGGCGTGTTCCAAATGGAAAGCAGCGGCATGCGCAAGCTGCTGGCGCAGCTGCGCCCGTCGACGTTCGAGGACATCATCGCCGTGTTGGCGCTTTTCCGCCCCGGCCCGCTCGAGGGCGGCATGGTGGAGCAGTTCAGCAAGCGCAAGCACGGCAAGGAATCGATCAAGTACGCGCATCCCGATCTGGAGCCGATCCTGCGTGATACGTACGGCGTGATCCTCTACCAGGAGCAGGTGATGCAGATCGCCCAGGCTCTGGCAGGCTATTCACTCGGCGAAGCCGACAACTTGCGCCGCGCCATGGGCAAGAAGAAGGTGGCGGAGATGGAGCGCGAGAAGGAACATTTCATCTCCGGCGCCGTCAAACGCAAGATTCCCGAGAAGCTCGCCCGTGAGATCTTCGAGCAAATGGAAGGCTTCGCCGCCTACGGATTCAACAAGTCGCACTCCGCCGCGTACGCGCTGGTCTCGTATCAAACGGCCTACCTGAAGGCGCACTTCCCGGAGGAGTTCATGGCCGGGCTGATGACCCTCGAAATGAGCGAGACCGACAAGACCTACAAAAACATCGCCGAATGCCGCGAGCACGGCATGACGATCCTGCCGCCCGACGTGAACGAGAGTCGCGAGGACTTTACGGTCGGTCAACCGCGGGCTGACAAGCACCGGCCGATTCGCTTCGGACTCGGTGCAGTGCGCGGCGTGGGCTCGAAGGCGATCGACGCCATTCTGGCGGCGCGGGCCGACGGCGCCTTTGGCAGCCTGGCCGACTTCTGCCGGCGCGTGCCAGGCCAGCAGGTGAACAAGCGCGTCATCGAGAGCTTGATCAAGTGCGGCGCCTTCGACTTCACTGCCGAGCCGCGGCGGCGGTTGCTCGAAGGCCTCGACCGGATCTGCCAATGGGCCGCGCCGGGCAACCGCGTCGAAGCGCTCAACCAGATGGGTCTGTTCGCGCCGGGAAGCATCACCGTGACGGCAAGCCAGCCGCCGCCACTGCCCGACGTACCGGAGTGGGACGTCAAGGAACGGCTGCGCGCCGAACGCGACACCATCGGCTTCTTCATCACGGGGCATCCGCTCGACAAGTACGAGCGCGATTTGAAACGTTTCGCCGACGCCACTACTGACGAACTGCGCACGCGCGCCCATCAGGAGCAGGTCAAGCTCGCCGGGGTCGTCTTGACGCTGAAGCTGAAGAACAGCCGCAAGGGTGATCGGTACGCGACCTTCCACCTCGAAGACCGCTGGGGGGCGGTCGAAGTCATCGCCTGGCCGGAGACCTACCGGCGCTGTGAGACGGCCATCCACTCCGACGAGCCGGTGTTCGTGAAGGGGACCTTGGAGGTGAGCGACGAGCGCTGTCAGATTATCGCTGATGAGGTGGCTGCGCTGGCGGCGGCGCGAGAGAAGTCGGTCAAACAGGTCCACTTCGCCCTGCATGCGGAGCGCGTCGACGAAGCCGGCCTGCGGGTGCTGCGCAGCACGTTGTCGCAGCATCGCGGCCCGTGCAGTGCGTTCCTGCATTTGCTATTACCAAACCGTACGGAGACCGTGATCGCCCTGCCGGCAGACCTCAAAGTTGCACCCACCGAACGCCTCGTCGAAGACGTCGAGCGCGTCTTCGGTAACGGGGTGACGTCGTTCCTGTGACCCGCCGCACCGAGCACGAGCAGGGCAAGCTGCAAGCCACTGCCGCGCAACGGGAGCGCGCCGTGCTCGTCGGTTCAGAGCAGCCGCGCCCCCAGAGCACGAGCGCCGCGGTGCGACCATCGACCATGTCGGGTGAAGAATCGCTCGCGGAGTTGGAGCGGCTGGCAGAAACCGCCGGCGTCGACGTTGCGGGCAAGGCGCTCCAAGCGCTGCGGCGTATCCATCCCGCCACCTTCGTCGGAGCCGGCAAAGTCGAAGACATCCGCCGGCTGCTTCAGGATCTGGGCGCCAACGTGGCGATCTTCGATGATCCGCTGTCGCCGGCGCAGCAGCGCAATCTCGAGGGGCGCCTGCGTGTGAAAGTGATCGATCGCAGTCAGCTCATCCTCGATATCTTCGCACGCCGTGCCCAAAGCCTCGCCGGCAAGCTGCAGGTCGAGCTGGCGCAGCTCGAATATCTGTTGCCGCGCTTGACGCGCCAGTGGCAGCACCTGTCGCGTCTCGGCGGCGGGGTCGGGACCCGCGGTCCCGGGGAAACGCAACTGGAGGTCGACCGCCGCCGCGTGCGCACCCGCATCAGTGCGCTGCGCCGCCGCTTGGACGAGGTGACGCGCACGCGGCGGTTGCACCGCGCCAGCCGCGCCAGCGTGCCGTATCCGACCGTGGCGCTGGTGGGCTACACCAACTCGGGCAAGTCGACGCTGATGAACCGCCTCACCGCGGCCGGCGTGCTGGTGGAAGACAAGCTGTTCGCCACGCTGGATCCCACCGTGCGCCGTCTCGTCTTGCCCCACAGCCGGATGGCGTTGGTCATCGATACGGTGGGGTTCATCAACAAGTTGCCGCACGGTTTCGTCGATGCGTTCAAGAGCACCCTCGAAGAGGTTCGCACGGCCGACCTCTTACTGCACGTCGTGGATGCCAGTAGCTTGCATGCGATCGAGCAGACCGCCGTCGTCGAGCGCGTGCTGCAGGAGTTGGAGGCGAGCGCGAAGCCGCGCATCACCGTGCTCAACAAGGTCGACCTGCTGCCGCCGGGGCATCGGCCGGTGGGTGGCGAGGGCGTGCGTTGCGCCATCTCCGCCCGTACCGGCGAAGGGGTTGCCGAGTTGCTGGCGGCGATCGATACGGTTGTGAAGTCCAGCCTCGAACGCCTGCAAATCCGGCTGCCGCTCACTCGTGGTGATCTCCTCGCCCGCTTGCGTTCATTGGGGACGATTGTGCAGGAGGACTACCGTGACGGCCACGTCGAGGTCACCGCACTGGTCCCGCCCAAGCTGGCAGGGCAGGTGCGCAAAGCCGTGCGGGCGGTGGGGGAGACCGGCAACGGACGCGCGACGCCTCCTCCCTAGCCCTCCTCCGTTGCCGGAAGTGGCAACAGAGGAGGGAACACTGGCGGAACATCAGCTCCCCTCCTCAGTGAGTATCTCTGCGAACGCGTGACGTTGATTAACTCCCCTCCTCTGCGAACACTTCCGTGAGCGGAGGAGGGTTAGGGTGGAGGCCTCTTGAGCACAGCGCTAATCGCCTCCACCACCGCCTCGATGTCGTGCTGCACCTGCTCGTTCGTGAACCGGATCACCTGGCAGCCCTTCTGTTCCTCAAGCCAGCGCGTCCGCTCGGCATCATACTTCAGCTGCTCCGCATGACTGTCCCCATCCAATTCGATGACCAGCTTCACCACAGGGCAGAAGAAGTCCACGATGAACGGACCGACCGGATGTTGGCGGCGAAAGCCGTAACCCGCGAGCTGGCCAGAACGCAGGTATTGCCACAGACGCTGCTCGGCGGGCGTCAGGGCGCGACGGAGTTCACGTGCACGCATTTGTAAAGCTGCGGACGAGCGCCAGCGGCTGGGCGGGGTGTCGTGCATGCGGCGCATTATACACGAACGCAGCGTCGGATAGCGCCTCCTCTCTAACGCTCCCCCGCTGCCGGAAGCCTGCCCTGAGCCCGTCGAAGGGTGGCAACAGGGGAGGGGACAAGAGGCTGGCGGAACATCAGCTCCCCTCCTCCGTGAGCACCTCCGCGAACGGAGGAGGGTTAGGGTGGAGGCGCCTTCAACGCCCTGGCTATTCGCCCCTTGACGCCGGCACCCAAATGGTCGGAGAAGTCACACAGGTTGTTCTCCCACGGGAGGGTGGCGAATCTCGAATCCTTACTGGTGAATGCTCAACGAGGCCGGACGCGGTCCTTCGACAAGCTGCGATGCAGCTCGCAGCAGGCGAGGCAGCGGACCCCATCCGAAACTCACGATTCACCATTCCCCATTCAGGATTCGCCGTTCGCCGGTGGGTGAAGGGGTTCCTGAGTCCGTCTGTCACGGTCTGAAGTTCAAACCGGAAGGGAGGTACGGGATGGCTGAGGTCCGAGGTCGCTCGCGCTGCAGTGGAGATAGGTCATCAAGCGCGGCGAAGAGCAGCGCTGCGCAATTCGGGGGCGCTCTCACGGCGAGCTGGGGGCGGGGTTACGCTTCTCTGTTCAGAACCAACACCACCCGGCTCCATCCGCGTCATCCGTGGTTCCCATCCTTGCGCCCCTCGGGTTCTTATGCGGCAGAGATTTGGGCTCTGCTGGTCACGTGTTTCGCCTCTTGCACGCTTGCCCTGGCCCAAGAACCACGAGCGATCAGGCCCCAGCCGACCAACCAGACCGTGGCCGCGGGCGCAAGCGCCACGGATGAAGCGCTGGCTTTCGACGGGAACGATCTGGTCACCATTCCAAACGCACCATCACTCAACCCTTCGGAAATCACGGTCGAATGCTGGGTCAACTTCGGAAGGCTTGCGTGTGGAGGAGGCTACTCCGGCACCGACGGGCAATTTCCGATCTGTAAGGGTGGTGACCGGACAACCGGTGCGTACTACCTTACACAAGGGGGCAACTGCAGCCAGGGCACATCTTCGCTGGCGTTTTCTATTGGCGAATATTGGACCGGACAACGGACTGTGGGCTGGCCGGCCCAACTGGAAACCAGTCACTGGTACCATCTGGCTGGAACTTACGACGGCCAGGAGATAAGGTTGTATTTGGACGGCTCCCCTATCGCCTCAAAGGTGGTCGGCCGCATACCCGTGGGGAACGGCAGCCCGCTTTACTTCAGCTTCAATGACGTAGGTGGGTTCCCGTATTTCCTGACTGGACAGATTGAGGAAGTGCGCATCTGGAACTATGCCCGGTCGGAAAGCGAGATCGCCGAGACGATGAACGTCTCACTCAGCGGACAAGAGCCTGGACTCGTTGGCTACTGGAGATTTAACGAAGAAGCCACGGATCAAAACGTCCTCGACTCCTCGCCCAGCGGAAGCAACGGCTTTCTCGGATCGAGTCCTGGTCAAGGAAACGATGACCCTGTCCGGGTGGCGCCCACGGCGCCAGTTAGTCCGGGGCAAATTGTTTCACCGATACACTCTGGCGAGATCATGGCCGGCGATAGCCTGCGCTTCTCCGGCCGCGCGACAGTGCTGGCGAATCTTGGGCCGCCATCCTTCTTTTGGGATTTCGGCGACGGCCGGTCGTCCACTTTGCCAAATCCCGGGATCGTCAGCTTCGTGACCCCGGGCACGAATCATGTCACCCTCCAGGTACGTGACAATCAAGAGAACCCAGTCGGCGTCCCTGACATCCGCACCATCACCGTGGTCCCCGACACCGGTCCCATCCCCGACTTGGCAGTGACCCAACTGAACGTACCGGCCAACCTCTCCATCGGCCAGCCGGCGCAGATCACCTATACCGTTCGCAACGCCGGCGATGGGGATCTCTCCGGCCAATCCTGGAAGGACGCGCTCTACCTTTCGCGCGATCCGTATCTGGACGTGAACGATCAGTTGCTGGTGTCGGCGGCGGTTTCCGAGAATGTAGCCGTCGGCAGCAGTTACACCAACACGCTGACCGTTACGCTACCCGCGGTCGAGGAAGGCGCGTATTACCTGCTGCTGTCGGTGGATGACGAGTGGCAGGTCCTGGAGCGCCACCAACTCAACAACGAGTTTGCCGTGGCCACGTACCTGCTGGTTCCCCAGCTCACCGATGCCGTTCCGTTGACGGGCAACCTCAGCGGCGACGGCGACGAGCAATACTTCCGCATTGATGTCCCCGCCGGGCAGAACCTGCTTATCCGGTTGGACGACGCGGACAATCAGGGGGCCAACGAAGTCTATGTCCGCTTCGGCGCGCTGCCCACGCGCAGCACGTTCGACTTTCAGGCCACCACGCCGGGCAGCGCGGACCAGCAACTGCTCATTCCCGCCGCCGCGCCGGGCACCTATTACATCTTGGTGTACGGCGAGTCGGTGCCTGGCGCCGGGCAGTTCACGCTTGAGGCCACCACTGCCCAGATGGAGGTCACCGGCGTCACCCCCAGCCGCTACGGCCAAAACGCGGTCGCCGTGCTGACGGTGACGGGCGCGGGATTCGACGCCACAACCGCGGCCGAGTTGGTCGCCTCTGACGGCACGGTGTACCGCGCGACGAGCGTCTCCGCGGATTCGTTCACGCAGTTGACGGCGACGTTCGACCTCAGCGGTGTGCCCGTGGGCGGCGCGTATTCCCTGCGGGTCTCGTCGCCCCTGTGGGGCACGAGTACGGTGGCCAACGCGTTCGAGGTTCTGCCGGCGGGCGGAGCGCAACTAAAAACCAACCTCATTGTACCCAGCCAACTCGGTTATCACGGACTCGCCACGATTTATGTCGAGTACAGCAACACCGGCAACGCCGCCATGCCCGCGCCGTTGCTGGTGCTGACCGCCACGCAGATCGTGCGGGCAGCAGCGTTCCTTACCCTGGAGCCCACGCAGCTGGTGGCGGGCTTCTGGACTTCCGCCGTTCCCGAAGGGTTCAGCCACTCCGTCCAGTTGCTCGCCAGCGGCGACACGCCGGGTGTGCTGCAACCCGGCGAGTCGGCGCGCGTGCCGGTCTATTACGCCGGCTGGCAACAGCCGTGGGACTTCTCCTATCCGCCCATGAACTGGAACCTGGGCGTCCTCCGGGCGGACGACACCACCGCGGTGGACTGGGCCACGCTGAAAACCAGCATGCAGCCCGCGTCCATCGATGCCGACGCCTGGGAAGTGATCTGGGCTGCTTTCACGAGCCAAGTCGGCACGACCTGGGGCGATTACGTCGGAATGCTCGATGACAACGCGGCGTATCTCGGCCGACTGGGTCAGCGCGTGCTGGATGTCGGGCAAGTGCTGGCGTTCGAGTTCCTGCAGGCCGATGGATTGAATCCGCTCCGCACGCTGGCCAGTGCGGTGGACGCAGCGGTGGAAGCCCCGGGCCTGCCGCTGGTCTTCTCGCGCTCGTTCCCGGAGTCGATCTCGCAACGGTTCGAACTCGGGCCGTTCGGCAGAGGCTGGTCGCACAACTGGCAATACTCGCTCAGCGTAGCGGATGATGGCACGGTGACGGTGGTCGGCCCCGGTGGCTCGCGGCGCGTTTTCCAGCCGGATAGCCGATACAGCGGGATATACTTTGCCCAGCCCGGCGATCACGCCACACTCACACCGCTGGGCGGTGGCGCTTTCTCATTGCGCGAGCCCGCGGGCCTGCTGCGCGTTTTCCGCGCCGACGGCAAACTGGATTACGTGCAAGACCCGAACGGCAACCGCATCAGTTGCGGTTATTCCAGCGACCTGCTCACCAGCCTCACGCACTCTTCGGGTCAGTATCTGCAGCTAACCTACAACGGCGCTGGGCGGATCCAGAGCATCACCGACCAGTTGGGCCGACAAACGGCCTTCAGCTACGACGGTGCGAACGAGCACCTGTTGGCCGCGCAGTATTACGATGGCCGCACCGCCAATTATACTTACAACCTCGCCACTGGTCCGGCCCAGCACGCACTGACTCAGGTCGCCAACTCCTGCTGCAACCAGCGCTATTTTGACTTTGACGCACAGGGCCACCTCGCTGGAACGTACCTGGCGGGCAATGCGGAAGCTGTCAGCTTCGCTTATGATACGTCGGGGAAAGTCACCGTCACCGACGCGCTTGGCAACTCAAGCAACTTCTACTTCGACAATCGCGGCCTGCTCGTGAAGACCGAGGACGCACTGGGCAATGCTGTCCATCTCGACTTCGACGACAACTACAACTTGGTGCGCCTGACCGATCCGGCGGGCCGCTCCTACGGCTACGCTTACGACGGCAACGGCAATCTCACGCAGAGCACCGACCCACTGGACCACGCTTCACGGTTCACGTATCAAGCCGCCTTCAACCGCCTCACGTCGGTGACTGACGCGAAGAGTAACCTCACGCGCTACGCCTACACCGGCGCCGGCAACTTGCAGTCCATCACGTACGCCGACAGCAGCAGCGAAAGCTGGGCCTACGATGCCCTGGGCAATGCCACAACGTGGACCAATCGCCGCAGTCATCCGATCACTTATAGTTACAACGCCAACGGCCAGCTCACCTCGAAGTCATTCGCCGACGGCTCACAGGCCGAGTACACCTACGACGCGCACGGGAACTTGACCAACGCCACGACCCTCGACCCTGGCCTTTCGCCCCTCGACTCCTCGGTGATGACCTACGACACCAACGACCGCCTCACCAGCATCACCTCTACGGGCGGCAAATGGCTCTCCTTTACCTACGACGCGGCGGGCCGCCGCGCATCCAGCGTGGACCAACTCGGCCACCAGTTGACGTACTCTTACGACGCGGCGGGCCGGCTCGACAGCATGACCAACGAACTGGGCGAGTTGGTAGTGCGCTACGAATACGACGCAGCGGGCCGCCTGGCCCAGAAGACGCTGGGCAACGGCATGGTCGCCACCTACAGCTACGATGCCGCCGGCCAACTGCTGACCCTGACCAACAGCCTGGCCGACGGGACGCCGATCTCGTGGTTCAACTACACGTACGACACGCGTGGCCGCCGCACCGCGATGGCCGCGCAGTACGGCACCTGGGCCTACGACTACGACGACGTCGGCCAGTTGACGCATGCTGTCCTGACTTCGACCGATCCGGGCATTCCCAACCAGGACCTCACCTACGTCTACGACGCCTTGGGCAACCGCATCAGCACAATCGAGAACGGCATCACCACCAACTACACCGCCAACAATCTGAACCAGTATGTCAGCGTCGGCGACACAAGCTATGCTTTCGACCTCGACGGCAACCTGATTCAGGAAACCTCATCCAGCGGCACCACGACCTACAGCTATAATGACGAGAACCGGCTCATTGCGGTCAGCCAAGGCGCGGACACTTGGCAATATGTTTACGACGCGGTGGGCAATCGCGTTGCCACCACTGAGAACGGTGCGACGAATCGGTTAGTTGTTGACCCCGTCGGTCTGGGTAACGTCGTCGGCGAATACGACGGCACGGGAAATCTCCTCGCCCACTACGACCACGGCCTTAGCCTGCTGTCGCAGAGAGACGCAGCCGACAATCCAGCCTACTACACCTTCGACGCCATCGGGAATGCGCACCAACTGGTGACCTCCGCCAGTACCATCGCCAATGCGTATGCCTATGCGCCATTCGGCGCGCTGCTGAGACGGACCGAGGCAATTCCGAATCGGTTCCAGTTTGTGGGGCAGTTTGGCGCCATGCAGGAAGGGAATGGGCTGAACTTCATGCGGGCGAGATACTATCAATCCGGGCTGGGTAGATTTCACAGTATTGACCCGCTGAACCTCTTGGGCGGCGACAACAATCTTTACGCATATGTCAGGAACTCGCCGGCCTCGCAGGCTGATCCGGGCGGCTGCGGACATTTTGTGAAGTGGTTCCTGCCTATTGAGAGTGTAAATCCCGTGGTGACATACGCGTTCCTCCTGAACCCGATTGCTGATTGGGCTAATCTTGAGTTGGTTCACGAGCAGTATGTATTTGATAACGGAGACAACATCGGGTTTGGTCAGGGGGCACCGGCTTTGGATTTTTCTACTTTTCTGGCGACGCGAGCGGGCTTTTCACCAAAGAAGCCATACCCAACGGGGCTGTTCCTACGTCCGGCGAGTTCAATGATTCCATGATTCGACAGGCGATCGCGAACCTGACAGCAGCGGGGGGCAGCCGAAAGTCCTTATACAATGGCATTACCTACAATTGCCAGGATTGGGCCGAGGACTTGCGCCAGGAATACCAGCTCCTCTTGCAGGAAGAGCAATCGGAGACATCGGTCATTGTCAAGACAGTCGACCCGAACCGCAAGACCGGCCCCGCCGGCTTCGGCACATACGGCTTAATCACCGCCAGCGGCACGCTGGCTTACCGGGTTGATTTCGAGAACGAACCCACCGCCACCGCGCCGACGCAGATCGTAACCGTAACCGACCAACTCGACGCGGATCTGGACTGGGCCACCTTCGACCTGACCGAGGTCGGCTTCGGCGACACGCACATCGCCGTTCCCGCCAACTCACAGCACTTCGAGACGTCCGTGCCGATGAGCTACAACGGCGTGAGCTTTGAAGTACAGATCGAAGCGGGCATTTATCTCACTACGGGTGAGGTGTACGCCAACTCCTACTCCATTGACCCGCTCACCGGGCTCCCACCAACGGTCGACATTGGCTTCCTGCCGCCGGAGGATGGAACCGGCCGCGGGCAGGGCTATTTCTCGTATGTCATCAAACCCAAGCCGGGGCTTACGACGGGTACTGAAATCCGCAACGTCGCCCAGATCAGCTTCGACTTCCAACAAACCATCGCCACCAACCAAGTCGACCCGCACGACCCGTCGAAAGGCACCGACCCGAGCAAGGAGTGCCTGAACACGATCAGCGCCGGCTCTCTCGATGTAGACGGCAGCGGGCTACCGCCGGACGTCGCGACGGACATCGTGTACATCGCCCGCTATCTGCTCGGACTGGCCTGTGTCCCGCCCAGCTTTCGCGCACTCGATCCGAGTATCCCGTCAGACGGCGACATCGCAGCAAACGTGAATGTGATCGGTCAGGGCTTGGACGTTGACGCGAACGGTGTTGTCGACGTCGCCACTGACATCGTCTACATCGCCCGCCGCCTGCTCGGGCTGCCGCCGGTGCCGCCGAGCTTCCGCGTGATCGATCCCAGCATTCCATCGGACGCCGACATTGCAGCGCGGATCGATGCGTTGTGTCCGTAGGGGCGGTATCGGGCACGCTGCGAAGCGCCGCCTGGTGACGCGCCTCCTCCCTAACCCTCCCCCGTTGCCGGAGGTGGCAACAGGGGAGGGGACAAGAGCCTTACGAACACTTGGCCGCTGGAGGCAGTTCATCAGTTCCGTGCCTCCGTGAGCGTCTCCGCGAACGGCCGACGTTGGTCAGCTCCCCTCCTCCGGTGAGCACCTCCGCGAACGGAGGAGGGTTAGGGTGGAGGCCACCCTCCGGGAGTTGTCGGCCCTGCCTCGGATCTGATAGGCCTTGCGGCGACGTATGTTGACGTTGCCCAATTTTCTGACGCTGCTGCGGATCATGGCCGTGCCGGCGTTTCTCATTCTGTTGATCAACCACCACTACGGTGCGGCGCTGGTCCTCTTCATGGCCGCCGGGATTACCGACACGGTGGACGGCGTACTGGCGCGGTTGACGGATTCCAAGAGCGAGTTGGGGGCGACGATGGACCCGCTCGCGGATAAGCTCTTGCTGGTCAGCTCGTTCGTGATGCTCACCTGGCTGGGCGCCGTGCCGCCGTGGCTGTTGATCCTGGTCCTGACGCGCGACGTGGTGATTCTGCTCGGCTACGTGGTGATCTACTTCGTCAGTACGCCGATGGAGATCGATCCAACATTCGTCGGCAAGCTGAACACGTTCAACGAGATGTTCACCATCGGCTTCGCGCTCTTGACTTTGGCGCGCCCGGAGCTCCCCATGGCAATGGTCAACCTCGTCACCTGGTATCTGACCGGTACGACGATCACCATCTCCGGCGTGCATTACGTGTACAGCGGCTTGTTGTGGTATCAGCGGCAAGGGACTACATGATTAGCCTTGATGTGACAATAGATGAATCTGTTTCCCCTGGTGCGTCATTCGAAGCTGTCATTCCCGCGCACGCGGGAATCCAGGCAGGGAGCGGCGGAGGGGCGCATGGGCATGGATGCCCGCTTCCGCGGGCATGACGACACGAGGGAATCGCTGAATGCACAAACAATGCGGTTGGGGAAACACGGCGCCAAGGCCGGGGAACCTGCACTGGCAAGGCTCGGGCGGCTATTTGCTCTCCGGTGTTCTGTCTCATCAAGGTTAGTTATGAATTATATTTCAACGTTTGGTAACGTATCATTACTATTGTTGCTCTCCGTGGCGTCGCTCGCGTTCGGCCAGACCTCGGCCCGAGCGTTGTTGGATCACACGCGGCAGTTGAATCAGACAACCCGCAAATGGAACGATCAGGTGCAGCGGCTGCAGCTGCGCATCGTCGATCGCCGAGGCGGCGAACGTAGCCGGACACTCCTCATGTACTTCAAGAAGTACCCCGAAGATCGCAATCGGACCATGCTGTTTTTCGAGTCGCCGCCGGAGGTCAAAGGCGTGGGCTTCCTGCAATGGGCCGACCCGCATGCCAAAGATGAGCAGTGGCTGTACCTGCCGGAGCTCAAGCGCGTGCGCCAGATCAGCTCCGGCACCAAGCATGAGAGCTTTGTCGGGACGGATTTCAGCTACGACGACGTGGCGATCGTCAGCCAGATCGGCGACTGGACGGAAACCGATGCGCGCGCGAATCTGCTCCGCGACGAGGCGGTGGACGGACGGAGCTGCCATGTGATCGAGTTCGCGCCCACCGGCAAGGATCTCAGCTACGGCAAGATCCTCGGCTGGCTGCGCGCCGACGACTTTATCATGGTCAAATTCGAGATGTACGACAAGCAGCAGCGGCTCGAGAAGCAGCTGATGCTCGGTGATATCCGCCCGGTGGGCGCCATTCCAACCGCCTTCCACATGGAGATGAAGAACGTCCAGGGCGGCAGCCACACTGTCGTCGATTTCAGCGAAGTGAAGTACGACACCGGTATCGGCGACGAGATGTTTACGCAGCGGTCCCTGGAACGCGGGCCCTGACATTGCGGCCCAGCGAATTATTTTGCTTCCACGACGCTGATGGTTGATGGCGGCATTGACTTCGGCGAAGCGGAGCGATAGACAGACACTGTTGGCAGTAACCTTTAACCTGGTCCGGCGAGGCCAGAAAGGGCGACGATGGCAACCTCAAACAGAACACGGAGATCATAGGCCTCCTCGGTCACGAGGGGGCTTTTTTTTCGCATGGACTACGAACGTGTGGTGATGGATGCGCAGGCCGTCGAGCGGGCGCTGACCCGTATGGCGCACGAAATCCTCGAAGGCAACAAAGGGACCGAGGGCCTCGCGCTGATCGGTATTCGCTCGCGCGGCGTGCATCTGGCCGAGCGCTTACGCGCGAAGATCGGCGCGATCGAAAACGTCGAGCTCCCGACCGGGATCATCGACATCACGTTGTACCGCGACGATCTGAGCCGCAGCAGCCAGCAGCCGGAGGTGCGCGGGACGCATATCAACTTTGCGGTGGATGACAAGCGTGTCGTGCTGGTGGACGACGTGCTGTACACGGGACGCACGATCCGGGCGGCGCTCGATGCGCTCATGGATTTCGGCCGGCCGCGCAACGTCCAGCTCATGGTGCTCATCGATCGCGGCCACCGCGAGCTGCCCATCCGTGCGGATTACGTTGGCAAGAACCTTCCCACTGCAGCGAACGAGTCGGTGCAGGTCCGACTCTTGGAGAGCGATGGGCGCGACGAAGTCGTCATCGCCTACGCCGAGGAGCGCTAACATGCCCTTTGAACAACGGCATCTATTGGGTCTCGAAGGCGTCAGCCGCGAGCAGCTCATGTTCCTGCTGAGCACCGCGGAATCCTTCCGGGAAATTTCCGAGCGCGATATCAAGAAGGTGCCCACCCTGCGCGGAAAAACGGTGGTGTGCCTCTTCTACGAGGCGAGTACCCGCACCCGCACCTCGTTCGAGATCGCCGCCAAGCGGATGAGCGCCGACTTCGTCAGCCTGTCGTCGGGCAGCAGCAGTGTCACAAAAGGTGAGACGCTGCTCGACACGGCGCGCAACCTGAACGCCATGCGCCCCGACGCCATCGTCCTGCGGCACTACGCCTCCGGCGCGCCGAACTTCCTGGCCGCGCGGGTCGATTGCCCGATCATCAATGCCGGTGACGGCGCGCACGAGCACCCCACGCAGGCCCTCCTCGATATGGTGACCATCCGTGAACGCAAGGGGCGGATCGAAGGGCTCACCGTCGCCATCGTCGGCGACATCGTGCACAGCCGTGTGGTACGCTCGAACGTGCACGCGCTACGCACCCTCGGTGCCACTGTACGTTTCGTCGGCCCCCCGACGTTCCTGCCGCCGGAACTGCGCGAATGGGGCGAGGTATACCACAACTTACATGAAGGCATCCGCGGGGCCGACGTGATCATGATGCTGCGCATCCAACTCGAGCGGCAAGGCAAGAACTTCTTCCCCACGACCGACGAATACTCGCGCTACTTCTGCTTGACGCAGGCCGCGCTGCGCCACGCGAAGTCCGATGTGATCATCCTGCATCCAGGGCCGATAAACCGTGGGCTGGAACTCGCCAGCGATGTCGCCGACGGCCCGTATTCGGTGATTATGGATCAGGTCACCAACGGCGTCGCCGTGCGGATGGCGGTGCTCTACCTGCTGATCAATCGCCCGCGCACGCAGCTCGAGACGGAAACGGTTTCCGACGAGGCGGTGGCAGGGGAATCCGCCGCTGAGGCACCGCGGTTACGGAGGAAGGCAGGGTGACGGAGCTGCGCCCGGCATCTCGAAGGAGTCTCGACTCATGGCCGCTAACGTTCAACCAGTAACCAGCCCGAAGGGGCTCGTCATTTGTGGCGGTGTGGTTATCGACCCCGTCAGCGGCGTCAACGGACGCCGTGACATCGTGATTCGCGACGGCAAAATCAGCGCCGTCATCGAACCGGAAGGCGGCGCCGGCACGGATGTCACCGTGATTGACGCGTCCGGCTGTCTGGTGTTCCCTGGTCTCATTGACATGCATGTGCACCTGCGCGAGCCCGGGTACGAGTACAAGGAGACCATCGAGACGGGGACCCGCGCCGCCGTCGCGGGCGGCTTCACGGCCGTGGCCTGTATGGCCAACACGGACCCCGTCAACGACAACGGGGCGGTCACGGAGTACATCCGCGAGCGGGCGCGCGAGGTGGCATTGGCGCGCGTGTACCCGATCGGGGCGGTGTCGAAAGGGCTCCAGGGTGAGGAGTTGGCAGAAATCGGCGAGATGCACCGCGCCGGCATCGTCGCCATCTCGGACGATGGCATGCCCATCATGAACGGCGGGTTGATGCGACGCGCGCTCGAGTACGGTAGCATGTTCAATCTGCCGGTCATCGTGCACCAGCAGGACCAGACGATTGCCGGTGAGGGCGTGATGAACGAAGGCGTCGTGTCGCTGCGCTTGGGGCTGAAAGGCATCCCGGCCGCCGCCGAAGAGGCAATGGTGGCGCGTGACATCGCCCTCGTGGAACGTGCGGGTGGGCATTTGCACATCGCCCACCTCAGTACGCTCGGCTCGGTGGCGCTGGTCGCCGACGCCAAACGGCGCCGACTACCGGTGACGGCCGAGGTGGCGCCGCATCACTTTTCGCTCACCGAGGCCGCGGTGGGGGCTTACAACACCAATGCCAAGATGAACCCGCCCCTGCGCACGCAGCGCGACGTCGATGCCGTCCGGCGCGGCTTGGCCGACGGCACGATCGATGCCATCGCCACGGACCACGCGCCGCATCATCACGACGCGAAGGAAACCGACTTCGACCAGGCGGCGAACGGTGTCGTGGGATTGGAAACGGCCGTGCCACTGGCGCTGCGCATGGCGGAGGAGGCAAATATCACTCTCAGTGCGCTGGTCATGGCGTTGAGCACGAACCCGGCGCGTATTTTGGGCGTTCCCGGCGGTAGCTTGGCGCCTGGCGTCCCGGCCGACGTAACCATCGTCGATCCGGCGCGGCGCTGGACCGTACGCGCCGCGCAGTTTCAGTCGAAGGCACGCAATACGCCCTTCGAAGGCATGGAGCTGCAAGGACAGGTGGTGATGACGCTCGTCGGCGGCCGCGTGGTATGGCGGAGGGCCGATGGGTGAGCATCAACTGCAGGTGCGCGGGGCGATCCCCTCCTCACGGAGAGTGTCGGTCTTCTCCGACGGGCGCCCTTCGAGACGCCGTCAGAAGACGGCGGCTCCTCAGGGCGAGCGGCTCTGTTGCTGTTTTCAAATAACGACTTCCGCTCACCCTGAGGAGGTCCCTTCTTCTGGGACCGTCTCGAAGGGTGTGGCCCCCGTCTGGCGACAGTGCCTTCGTGAGGCCTTCTGATGAAAGCCCTGTTGGCCCTCGCGGACGGCACGGTGTTCGAAGGGGTCAGCTTCGGCGCGCCGGGGGAGGCGGCTGGCGAGGTGGTGTTCAACACCTCCATGACCGGCTACCAGGAAATCCTCACCGATCCATCCTACCGCGGGCAGCTCGTGGCGATGACCTACCCGGAAATCGGCAACGTCGGCATCAACGCGGAGGACGTGGAATCGGGCCGGCCGTTCGTGGAAGGCTTCATCGTCAAAGAATATTGGGAACAGCCGAGCAACTGGCGCGCGCAGCGCACCCTGGCCGAGTATCTGCGCGAACACGGTATCCCCGGCATCCAAGGCATCGATACACGTGCCTTGGTGCGCCACATCCGCACGCACGGTGCACAGGAGGCCGTGATCTCCGCGGTGGATCTCGATGCGCGCAGTCTGGCGGAGAAGGCCCGCGCCCATCCGGCGCTGGTGGGGCGCGATCTCGTCCGCGAAGTCACGTGTAGTGAGCCGTACGGGTGGGACGAAGGCACGTGGGAGCTCGAGCGCGGCTATACGACAGTCGACAAGCGACAGGCGACGGTCGATCACCCTTTCGTTCTCGCGTACGACTTCGGAATCAAGCGGAACATCCTGCGTAACCTGTTGCGCGCCGGCTGTGGCGTGCGCGTCGTGCCCGCCACCACCCCGGCGGCGGACGCGCTGGCGATGAATCCGGATGGCGTATTCCTCTCCAACGGACCCGGTGATCCGGACGTGGGCCCGTACGCCGCCATCGTGCGGGAGCTGATCGGCCGGAAGCCGATCTTCGGGATCTGTCTCGGCCACCAAATCATGGGGCTGGCGCTCGGCGGGCGCACCTACAAGTTGAAGTTCGGGCATCACGGCGGCAATCAACCGGTGATGGATCTGACGACCGGCCGGGTCGAGATCACCGCGCAGAATCACGGCTTCGCCGTCGATACCGAATCGCTCCAGGGCATCGCCGAGCTGACGCACGTCAACCTGAATGATCAGACGGTGGAGGGTCTGGCGCACGCGGAGTTGCCGTTGTTCTCGGTGCAGTATCATCCCGAATCCTCGCCCGGCCCGCACGATGCGAATTATCTGTTCACACGCTTCGTCAAGTTGATGGAGGCCAACTGAGGCCTATGGCATATGGCGTATGGCTTATGGCCAGAGTGCTTGGTTCCGGCCATATGCCATAAGCCATATGCTATAGGCCAAACATGCCCAAACGCACTGACATCCAGAGCGTTCTCCTCATCGGCTCCGGACCGATCGTGATCGGTCAGGCCTGCGAGTTCGATTATTCCGGCACACAGGCGTGCAAGGCGCTGAAGGAAGAGGGCTTCCGCGTCATCCTGATCAACTCGAACCCGGCGACAATCATGACCGATCCGGGGTTTGCCGACCGCACCTACGTCGAGCCGATCACGGTGGAAATGCTGGAGCGGATCATCGCGGTCGAACGGCCGGATGCGCTGCTGCCGACGATTGGCGGCCAAACCGGGTTGAACATGGCGATCGAGTTGGCAGAAGGCGGCATCCTGGAGCGCTACGGTGTCGAGCTGATCGGCGCCAAGCTGCACGCCATCAAGAAGGCCGAGGATCGTGACCTGTTCAAAGCTGCCATGCAGCGCATCGGCCTCGACCTGCCGCGCAGCGGATACGCGCACCGCATGGAGGAGGCCCGCGCGATCCGCGAGCAGCTGAGCCTGCCGGTCATTATCCGTCCCTCACGCACGCTCGGTGGTACGGGCGGCAACATCGCCGGGACCGCGGAGGAGTTCCACGAGTACGTGCGCTGGGGCCTCGACGCCTCGCCGACCCACGAGGTGCTCATCGAGGAGTCGATCGCCGGCTGGAAGGAGTTCGAGTTGGAGGTGATGCGCGACGGCAAAGATAACGTCGTCATCGTCTGCTCGATCGAGAACTTCGATCCGATGGGCGTGCATACCGGCGACAGCATCACCATCGCGCCGGCGCAGACGCTCACCGACAAGGAGTACCAGATCATGCGCGACGCCGCGATCGCGATCATCCGGGAGATCGGCGTCGATACGGGCGGCTCGAATATCCAATTCGCCGTCCATCCCGATACCGGGCGCCTGGTGGTCATCGAGATGAACCCGCGCGTCTCGCGCAGCTCCGCACTGGCGAGCAAAGCCACGGGATTCCCGATCGCCAAGATCGCTGCCAAACTAGCCGTCGGCTACACGCTCGATGAGATCCCCAACGACATCACGCGCGAAACGCCGGCCTGCTTCGAACCGACGATCGATTACGTGGTGACCAAGATTCCACGCTTCACGTTCGAGAAGTTCCCGCAAGCCACCGACGTCCTCGGGCCACAAATGAAATCGGTGGGCGAGGTGATGGCCATCGGCCGCACGTTCAAGGAGTCGCTGCAGAAAGCGATCCGCTCCCTGGAAATCGATTCGTACGGGTTCGATGAACGCGGCCGCGGTCCGCAGGCCGAGAACCAGGCCGCCCTGGAGACCAAGCTGCGTGTGCCCAACGCGCGCCGCCTCTGGCACCTCGCCGATGCCTATCGCGCCGGCTACACCACCGAACAGCTGTACGATCTCACCAAAATCGATCCGTGGTTTCTCGACAACGTCAAGCAGATCGTCGAAGGCGAAGAAGCCATCCGCGCCAGTGGGGCATCTTCGCCCGAGATCCTGCGGGATGCAAAGCGCCTCGGGTTCTCCGACGTGCGTTTGGCACAGCTGTGCGACTGCACCGAGGATGAGATCCGCAACGCGCGGCTGGCTGCAAAGCTGGAGCCGGTTTACAAGATGGTCGACACCTGCGGTGCCGAGTTCCCGGCCTACACGCCGTATCTGTACTCGACGTACGAGGAGCAGGACGAGTCTGCTGTGAGCGCGCGCCGCAAGGTGGTCATTCTGGGCGGCGGGCCGAACCGCATCGGCCAGGGCATCGAGTTCGACTATTGCTGCGTGCACGCCGCCTTTGCCTTGCGTGAGGACGGCTTCGAAACCATCATGGTGAATTGTAATCCGGAGACGGTGAGCACGGATTACGATACGTCGGACAAGTTGTATTTCGAACCGCTGACGCGCGAAGACGTCTTGAGTATCATCGGCCGCGAGAATCCGGAGGGCGTCATCGTGCAGTTCGGTGGACAGACGCCGTTGAAGCTCGCCGTGCCGCTCGAGCAGGCCGGCGTGCGCATCCTGGGGACGTCGCCCGACTCCATCGATCGTGCGGAAGACCGCGAACGATTTGCCGCCTTGCTGTCGAAGCTCGACCTCATGCAACCGCCGAACGGAATCGCCCGTACGGTCGGCGAGGCCGTGCAGATTGCCGAACGGCTCACGTACCCCGTCCTCGTGCGCCCGTCGTACGTGCTCGGCGGGCGCGCCATGGAGATCGTTTACAACGAGGCCAGTTTGCGCCAGTACATGGTGCGGGCGCTGGAAGCTGCGCCGGAGCGCACCATCCTCATCGACAAGTTCATCGACGATGCCATCGAGCTCGACGTCGACGCCGTGTGCGACGGCCGGCGCGTCGTGATCGGCGGCATCATGGAGCACATCGAACGCGCCGGCGTACATTCGGGCGACAGCGCCTGCTCACTACCGACCAAGTCCATCGCCCCAACCGTGCTTCAGGAGATTCGGCGACAAGTGACCGCGTTGGCCTTGGAGCTGAACGTCGTCGGTTTGATGAACGTACAGTTCGCGGTGAAGAAGGACTTGGTGTACATCCTCGAAGTGAACCCACGCGCCTCGCGGACTATCCCGTTCGTCAGCAAGGCGATTGGCGTCCCGCTGGCGAAGGTCGCCGCGCGTGTCATGGTTGGGCGCACCTTGGATGAGCTGGGTGTCAGGGAAGAGATCGTGCCGCGACACATTTCTGTGAAGGAAGCCGTCTTTCCGTTCGCCAGGTTCCCCGGCGTCGACACGCTGCTCGGGCCCGAGATGAAATCGACGGGCGAGGTGATGGGTATCGGCGCCTCGTTTGGGGCGGCGTTTGCAAAGGCCCAGATTGCCGCCGGGACCATGCTGCCGCAGAGCGGCGCGGTGTTCATCAGTGTACGTGACGAGGACAAGCCGCTGGTGGCGCCGATTGCCGGGCGTTTCGCGCGCGCTGGGTTCAGCCTGGTGGCGACGAAGGGAACGGCGGCGCTGCTGCGCCAGCACGGCCTCACGGTGGAGGCCATCAACAAGGTGATCGAAGGCAGCCCGCACATTGTGGAAGCCGTGCGCCGCGGCGATATCGCGGTGGTGATCAACACCCCGAAGGGGTTCGGCCCCGAGCTGGACTCGTTTGAGATCCGCCGCAGCGCTCTGGAGTGCCGGGTTCCGTATTTCACGACCATCGCCGGTGCCGAAGCCGCCGCCGAAGGGGTCGAGCTGTTGCAGCGTGAGGCGCTGGACGTGTGCCCGTTGCAGGAGCATCACCGTCGTGTCGGAGAAGAGGCCGGCGTTACTCCTCGCGTCGCGTCCACCGGCTGAGGCCGTGAGCCGGAATACGAACAGCCCCAACGGGCGGCCCGCATTGAGCCTGGGGCGACAGCCCCTGGCGACGCAAGCATCGGGGTCCGAAGACGTCGCAACGCAATCAGATGCCAGCAGGCGACGCAGTTGACGCCTTTCTCGCGGCCTTGAGCCGGCCGCTGGAGTTTCTGGCGACGGCATCGGGCGCGGCCGTCGCCCGGACCCAGTTGCCGGTGCGGGCGCTGCTTGGGCGGTGTCAAGGTCTGCTGGTTACAACTAGTGATGCCGGGCTCAGGCGCGATCTGGAGGCGCTCTGCCGGGAGTTGCTGGCCTATGACGCCGCTCCGCCGGAACGCCGGCGCGAGCACGTCGCGCGGTGTCAGCAGCTAATCGCGCGCCGCCGCCAAGGCGGCGAGCCACCAGCATATCAGCGCCGGGCGGGTGACGTCGCTGGCGACCTGAAAGTCCTTGGGCAGTCGGCGCAGTTTGCGCGCGGCGTTGGCCCGCGTCTCGCTGAGCGCTTGAAGAAGTTCGGGATCGAAACGGTGGAGGACCTGCTGTACCACCTCCCGTTCCGTTACGAAGACCGCCGCACGCTGAGCAAGATCCGCGATCTCCGTGTCGGCGAGACGGCCAGCGTGATGGGCGACATCGCGCATCTGGCCGAGCGTTACGTCGGCCGCAGCCAGCGGCGCATTCTGGAAGGTGTGCTGCGCGACGAGACCGGCTTGCTGGCGCTGACCTGGTACCATCAGGTGCCGTATTTCCGCGGCCGCTACCAAGTGGGGCAGCGCTGCCTCGTGCACGGAAAGGTCGAGGGCGGCCCCACCATGCAGAAGCGCATGGTGCATCCGGAGATCGACGTCGATCCCGACCTCGAGAGCAAAGGCGTTCTCCCGGTCTACAACAAGCCGACGACGATGAGCGTCGGGGTGATGCGCAAGATCGCTCAGCAGGCGGCGTCCGACTGGGCGGAACGGCTGCCGAGCGTGTTGCCGGAACCGGTGGCACGCGCGGCGCGCATCACCGACCTGCGGCAAGCGATGGCGCTGCTGCATCACCCGTCGCGCGAAGCCGATGTTGAGCAGATCAACGCGTTCCGGTCGCTCGGCCACCGCTCATTGGTGTTCGATGAGCTGTTCTTTCTGCAGCTCGGCATGGCGCTGCGGCGCCGGTCTGTGGAGGTCGAGTCCGGCTTGACCCTGCGCCAGCAGGGCGCGCTCACGGGGCGCTTGCACGAGTTGCTGCCGTTCGAGCTGACCGGCGCGCAACGCCGGGTGCTGGGTGAGATCGGCGCCGACATGGCAACGCCGCACCCGATGCATCGTCTCGTCCAGGGCGACGTCGGCAGCGGCAAGACGATCCTGGCGTTGTTTGCGGCGCTGGTGGCGATCGAAAACGGGTACCAGGCAGCGATGATGGCGCCCACGGAGCTGCTGGCCGAGCAGCACTTCGGCACGATCCAGCGCTACGTCGACCAACTGGAGATCCGGACGGCGTTGCTCACGGGCGCGCTCACCCGCGCACAGCGCCGCGCCACCTACGAGCGCATCACTAATGGTGATGTGCAACTGGTCGTCGGGACGCATGCATTGATCCAGGAGGGCGTGGCCTTCCGGGCGCTCGGCCTCGGGGTCATCGACGAGCAACACCGCTTCGGCGTGTTGCAGCGGGCGGCCCTGCGCCGTCTCGGCGGGACCGGGGATCTCTCGCCGGACATCCTGCTGATGACGGCGACGCCCATCCCGCGGACCTTGGCGATGACGGTGTACGGCGATCTCGACATCTCGGTGCTCGACGAAATGCCGCCGGGGCGCCAGCCGGTGCGCACGCTGCTGCGCCACGAAGGCGAACGCGCACGGGTGTACGACCTGGTCAAGCGCGAGTTGGACCGCGGCCACCAGGGTTACGTGGTGTATCCGCTGGTCGACAACTCCGATGCCGTGGAGCTGCGCGCCGCGACAACGATGGCCGAAGAGTTGGCGCGGGTGGTTTTTCACGGCTACCGGGTCGGTCTGGTGCACGGGCGGATGAAGGCGAGCGAAAAGGACGCGGTGATGCGCCGATTCAAAGCCGGCGACGTGCAGCTGCTGGTCAGCACGACGGTGATCGAGGTAGGTATCGACGTACCGAATGCGACGATCATGGTCGTGGAGAACGCCGAACGCTTCGGTCTGGCCCAGCTGCATCAGCTGCGGGGGCGCGTCGGTCGCGGCGCGGACCAGTCGTTGTGCATCCTGATCACGCCGTATCATCGTAGTGACGAGACGTATCGGCGACTCGAAGCAATGGCGAGCACGACCGACGGCTTCAAGATCGCCGAGGTCGACCTCGAGATCCGCGGCCCGGGCGAGCTGCTGGGGACGCGGCAAGCCGGGCTGCCGGACTTTCGGGTGGCGAACTTGATTCGCGACCGCGGCATCATGGAGGAAGCGCGCCACGCGGCCACCGAATGGCTGCGCACGGATCCCAAGCTCGAACGGCCGGAGTCGCAACCGCTGCGCACCGTGCTGGCGCACCGCTGGGCAGGCCGGCTGGAGTTGGCGGAGATCGGCTGAGGGCTGAGCGCGAGAAGAAGGCCTCCACCCTAACCCTCCCCGGTTGCCGGAGGTGGCAACAGGGGAGGGGATTCAGGCGGAACAACAGCTTTGGCCAAAAAGCCGGGCTGGGGGCAGCCCGGGTCCAGAAAGGGCACGAATTCGAATTCTGGAGCCGGCGGGCGCGCACGCCGCGCCTTGCTGGCCGCCTTCCGCGCAGAGCGAGGGTACGAAGAGGTCAAACCGATCAACCGAGCACGCGGCTCACCGGGGCCGCAATCACGCGGCGTGAGAGCACGTAGACGTCGGTGCCGGTGTGGAGGACGAGGCCCCATCGACCACCCCGGTCGTGATCCAGGAAGCGCTCGATGCCCGCCGCATCGGCGGTACGCGCGCGTGACGCGGACTTCACTTCGATCGGCCACGGACGGTGCTAAAGGCATTGTCCTCAAGCCCAGCACGTTACTGCGGTCTGAGACGGTACATGGCCACGGCATGAGGAGGCACGGTTGCTTGAACCGTGTCCCCAAACTCACGGTCAACGTGGTCCCACAAATCTCGGGCGGTGTATGCGGCGGCCGGGGGCAGGCCCAGCTCCGATGCGGTGACCGAAATGTTCGCGGGCTGCTCCCCTTGGTTCAACAACGCGGCGACGACGGAGCCGTCGGACATCGGCTTCTCCCAGACCTCCGCGTCACCGTCGTCGCGGAGCTTGAAGCCGGCCCGGCCTCCCCAATCTTGATCCACCGCAATGACCTGCTGATTCAGCAGGATGGCGGTGGTCGCTGCGGTCATCGAGCGCACGTCGCTGCCCACCAGCAGAGGCGCGTTCAACAGCGCCCACATGCCGAAGTGGACGCGGTATTCGTTGTCACTCATGCCGCCGTTGCCCACTTCCAACATGTCCGGATCATTCCAGCCGCCGGGAGCGGCGTAGCGCGTTATCGGTGCTTGTCGCAAGAGAATCATCCGCACCGCCAGCCAAGCGTCCATGATATCACTAGTTGTGCGCCACAGGTTGCCTCCGGCGCTGCGTCCCCACAGCCACGGCTTGCCCTGCCCGTACTCACAGAGGCTGTAGACGATCGGCCGGCCGGTGGCGCGCAAGGCCGCACCCATCTTGGTATAGGCCGGGATTTCTTCGAGCCCGTCCTTGTCCGCGCCGCACCAGTCGTACTTGAGATAATCGACACCCCAGGCAGCGAAGGTGCGCGCGTCCTGCTCCTCATGGCCCATGCTGCCGAAGCCGCCGGGATACGTTCCGGCGTTGCTGGCGCAGGTGTGCGACCCCGGACTGGCGTACAGGCCCAGTTTCAATCCGCGCGCATGCACGTAGTCCGCCAGCGCCTTGATGCCGTTGGGGAAGCGCTGCGGATTTGCCTGTAGGGCACCGTTCGTGTCGCGCTCATGCTGCCAGCAATCGTCGATATTGACGTAGCGGTACCCGGCGTCGCGCATGCCCGACGCGACCATCGCATCGGTGGTTTCGCGAAAGATGGCTTCGTTGATGTTGCACGCAAAATGATTCCAGCTGTTCCATCCCATCGGCGGCACGCTGGCGAGCGGCACGTTTGGCGGGGTTGTCGCCCCGTAATACTCGTCGTCGCCGCCGCATCCGGCGACGGACAACAGCAAGAAGCCGAGAAGCAGAGCACGGCGCAGTGCGGTTTCCATCGGACGTCCGGCTACCACACTGGGGCGGGGAAGACCAGACGTGGCAAACAGGGGATGTCGACGAATGCGCAACGCGCTGTTGCCTCATGCCATATTTATAGAAACCCATTTGCCTTATACCAGTCGTATGCGTCGTCAATCATTTTTTCAATCGGGACGCATTTGAAGCCGAGTTCTCTCTCGGCCTTGCTGGAATCATATTTCGGGAAAACGGACATGTATCTTGCCTGTCCGGGATTAAGGTCCGGTGGCTTGTTGGTGAAGTCAGAGATGAACTCCATCAGATAACCATAGGCAACCGTCATCCATGGCGTCATCGTGAATGCGGGCGGCTTTGCGCCCATCTTCTTCGCGATCAGGGTGAAAACCGTTTTGTAGGAATCGTTTATCCCTCCGCAGATATACCTCTCGCCCCTGCGGCCTTTTTCTACTGCGGAGACATGAGCCCTGGCGACTTCAGCCACATGCGCCCATGGCGCTCCGCCCGGCAGGAACCCCGGGACCTTCCTGTCGCGAAGGTCGGCAAAGAGCCGGCCGAACTGTAGGGTGAAATCATACGGCCCTATCATACTACCGGGATTGATTATTACGGCGTCCAGGCCTTTGCCCACATAAGACTGGACCATCTGCTCGCCGACCCGTTTGGTGTCGGCATAATTGTAGCCCGTGTTCGCATAATTGTATTGGTCCCAGTTTTCATCGGCCAGCCCGTTGGGATTGAAACCCAGGACATCAACCGTGCTGGTGTGGATCATGCGTCTGACGCCGTTCTTCAGACAGGCTTCGGCAACATTGGCAGGGCCTTCGACATTTATCCGGCGCTGCCTGTCAAAAAGCTTTTTCCAGAATGAGGTGTCGCCTGCCACATTGAAAACGATCTCGCCGCTCCCGACAGCCTTGTCGACATCACCGGGAATTGTTACATCCCCGAATACAAGTGCTATCGGAAGCCGTTCAATGTATTTTGTGTTTGAGCCGTACAGGCCGAGCGCAGTAACCTCATGGCCTTCCTTTACGAGCTCATGGACAAGGTTTGCCCCAAGGAATCCGGTGGCTCCGATCACTGTGCACTTCATGGGTTACTCCCCTTTTTCTGCAGCTTGCCGATCTGGGAATTCATCACCATCTCAAACCGGCGTCCGGCTCAGGCCTCCGCGTGCGTGGCTGCAATCCAGGCTGCGAGCACGCTCTCCCGCAACTGTTGAACGGATCCGGTGTTCTCGATGACGCGATCGGCGAATCGCCGGCGTTCGGCATCGCTCAGTTGTGCGTCGAGGCGCCGCCCGACCTCGTCCGGCGAGAGGCCGCGCTGCGCGACGAGACGCTCGACGACCGCGTCGTTGGTGGACACGACGAGCCAGACTTCATCCACGAATGCAACCCAGTTCGCTTCGACGAGGAGTGCCGCCTCCACCACAACGCACGGCGTCCCCGCGGCACGGCATGCTTCGACCTGGCGATAGACTTCCAGGGCAATCAAGGGGTGAACGATTGCGTCGAGTTGTTCCCGTGCCCGCGGGTTTGTGAAGACGATGGCGCTGAGCTTGCGCCGATCGATCGTGCCATCCGCTGCGAGGACCCCCGTGCCAAAGGCCTGGGTAACCTGCCGCCAGCCCTCGGTCCCCGGCCGGTAGACGTCATGGCCCACCGTGTCGGCGTGAATTATTGCGGCGCCAAGATCCGCAAGGATTTGGGCGACAGTGCTTTTGCCTGAGCCAATGCCCCCGGTTAGGCCGATGACCTTCACGGATAGGGCCTTAACCCGGCGCAGCCGGAACCAGAGAGGAAGAAAATGAAAAACGGGAAACCGAAAACCGGAAATGGAAAACCGGCCAATTGATCAGTTCCCAGTTTGCGGTTTCCTGTTTCCGGTTTTCCATTTCATTTCCGCTCTGCTTAGACTTTTCCGGTGAGAGCCTAACAGAGCAAAAGGCACCCTCTCCAGCAAGGATGTCCTTACCAGATTACGAAGGACGGGTACTTAGCCGCAGGTGCACCGGGTGTGGCTAGCCGAAAGCCACCATCCGATCGTCAGCGTGATTCGTGCGGCGTTCTGGTTCGGAGCCGCGCCGCATGGTACGCCGCCGCCATTCCTGGACGCCGCGGCGCAGGTACTCGGGACTGATTTCCAGCGTCTCGCAGATGTTTTCGAATGAAAAGTACCACTTGCGGTCGGCGCACGAGATCCACTCGTTCGCATCGGCGAACAGCTGCTGGCCGTGCCCATCTTTTGCAAACGCATATTTCCGATAGCAATCCAGCGCGTCCTGCAGCACTGCGAGCATCAGTCGCTTCTCGCCGCGCACCGCCGAGCCGCCGCGGAAAGCCGCATAGAACTGCGCCGGCAGCAGCGCGTCCGGTTCGAACAAGCCGAAGGGTCGTTCCGTCATTGCCTCCCCCCAACACCGTCCCGCTTTAACCTCAACCTTAGCCATGAAGTCGAAGCCTCACCAAATGGAGAACACTCCTGCGGCAGCAGACCGAGACTGATTACTAGGTTGCTGAATACACACCCCAACCGTGCATCACGCGGACCGGTTTGGGCTGTTCCACATCCGGCCGTTGCGGCCGGATGTGGACGCTCACTTCTTCCCGCCCAGCACAGATTCTTTGAAAGTCTTGGCTACGGAGAAACGGACTTTCTTGCGGGCCGGGATCTTGATGGGTTCACCGGTTTGCGGATTGCGCCCCATGCGTGCCTTGGTTTGCACTTTCCGGAATGTACCCAGGCCTGGAATTTTGACGGGGTCGCCTTTGCGCACCGAACTGACAGTCAGATCCACGAGACCCTGCAAGACGATATCTGCCTGTTTCTTGCTGAGCTCAGCGCCCTCAGCCAGCTTCTGAACCAATTGTGATTTTGTCATCGCCCTACCTCCCCTCAGGTTTTAAACTCCTCGACGCACTCCCTACGAGCAGATAACATAGTATTAGTGCTACGAGCCGGCCACCCGTGTCAAGACTAAAGCGCCCCTCCGGCCTCATTTTCGGCGTTTTTTAGCGTTTTTTCGGCCCGCCGGGCGAGGTTTCTCGCATTCCAAGAGCCGAAGAGGCCAGGTGAAGCAGGGGCACGGCCCGCGGCAACGGTCAGAGCTTGTGATCAAATCGGGCGCCCGGGGGGCATGACGGGCAGCCCTCCGTAGACGTTTGCAGCGACCATCGGGAGCGGACCCGCCGCACGGACGCGGGGCGCAGCCCTCAGAGTTTGTGACCAAATCGAACCCACGAAAAATCGGCCCTTGAAATCGTTGCGATTCTTCATATCGAAACCGGCGATTTGGCGATTTAATCACAACCTCTCAGTCGTAGTATTCGAGGCCGAGATGGGTGATCAGCTCTTCGCCGCGCAGGAAGCGCAGCGTGTTCTTCAGTTTGATCAGCTGAATGAACAGGTCGTGCTCGGGGTACAGTCCCGGGGCCGTCTGCGGACTCTTGAAATAAAAGGAGAGCCACTCCTGAATGCCCTTCATGCCGGCGCGTTGCGCCAGATCGAGGAAGAGCGCCAGATCCAAGACCAGCGGCGCGGCGAGAATCGAGTCGCGGCAGAGGAAATTGATCTTGATCTGCATCGGGTAGCCGAGCCAGCCGAAGATGTCGATGTTGTCCCAGCCTTCTTTGTTGTCGCCGCGTGGTGGGTAGTAGTGGATGTTCACCCGGTGGATGTAATCCTTGTACAGCTCCGGATAGAGTTCCTGCTGCAAAATGACGTCGAGCACGGAGAGCTTGCTCTCCTCTTTTGTCTTGAAGGAGGAGGGTTCGTCCAAGACCTCGCCGTCACGGTTGCCGAGAATGTTGGTGGAAAACCACCCGGTCAAACCAAGCAAGCGCGCCTTGAGACCCGGCGCGATGATGGTCTTCATCAGCGTCTGGCCAGTCTTGAAGTCCTTTCCGCAGATGGGTACGTGGCGGCGATCCGCGAGCTCCGTGAGCGCCGGGATATCGACGGTCAGATTCGGCGCGCCGTTCGCGAACGGAATGCCGAGCGACAACGCCGCGTAAGCGTAGATCATGCTCGGTGCGATGGCCGGATCATTGGTGCGCAGAGCATCTTCGAAGCACGCCAGCGAGCGGTGCACCGGCCCAGGCCGCAAGAAACTCTCGGTGCTGCCGCACCACACCATGACCAGCCGGCTGGCCCCGGAGCGGGTGCGGAACGCTTCGATATCCGCCTGCACTTGTTCGGCGAGATGCAGCTTGCTCGTCCCGCGCTTTACGTGGGTTCCGTCCAGGCGCTTGACGTATTCCCGATCGAAGACCCCGGGCTGCGGGACCACAGCCTCGAGTTCCGAACGGACGGCATCCAGCAGAGCCGGTTCGACTACGCCGGCGCGCATTGCCGCTTGATACGCATTGTCCGCAAAGATGTCCCAGGCGGTGAAAACTAAGTCGCCGATATCAGCCAAGGGAACGAAATCGCGAATCCGCGGAGTGCGTCTCTCCGATCGTTTGCCGAGTCGGATGGTGCCAATCTGCGTCAGCGACCCGATGGGTTTTCCGACGCCTTTCTTGAGGAGCTCCACACCCGCGATGAACGTGCTGCTGACCGCTCCCAATCCTACGAGGAGGACGCCGAGCTTTCCCTGGGCCTCTGCAATCTGGGTTCCGCTGCTGCGCATAGTAGCCCCATGATTATGAGGAGAACGCGCGCGGCGCAAGTGGCGAAAATGTCGCGGTCCCGTCGCGGTCGGTACGAGCAACAGCCCCGGCCCCCTTGACGGTGACCCGCGACTAAGTGTATTTACTACACGAACAGGGAGTGGGTATGCTGTCGACCTACGAGAAAACGGCGGATGAATTGCACGAGGAGTTCGCCTGCCTCAATACCCCGCGGATTTACGACGACGCGGCGTGCGCCCAGCTGGCGGATGCCATTCACCGGATTCGCTTGCTCAAGGCGGAGCGCAATGCCGTGGTGCTGGCGCACAATTATCAGCGTCCGGAGATCTTCGAGGTGGCCGATTTCATGGGCGACTCGCTCGAGTTGGCCCGCCAGGCGACCACCGTCACTGCGGATGTCATCGTCTTCTGCGGCGTGCACTTCATGGCCGAGACGGCCAAGATCTTGAATCCGGAGAAGACCGTGCTGCTCCCCGACCTGCGAGCGGGCTGCTCGTTGGCCGACACGGTGACTGCGGAAGAGCTGGTGGAGCGCCGCGACGCCCTGCGCCGGCTGTACTCCGACCTCCAGGTCGTCGCCTATATCAACACGACGGCCGACGTCAAAGCGGTTGCGGACGTTTGCTGCACCTCCGCCAATGCCGTGAAGGTCGTCAACCGCCTGCCGACGGAACACGTGCTGTTCGTCCCCGATGAGCATCTGGGCGACTACGTGCAGCATGAGACGACGAAGACGGTCATTTCTTGGAACGGCAACTGCTATGTGCACCATCAGATCACCGCGCAGAGCATCCAGGCCATTAAGGATGCCCTGCCGAACGTGTGCGTCCTCGTGCATCCGGAGTGTCGCGCCGACGTGATCGCGCTGGCGGACGCTGTGCTGAGCACGAGTGGCATGGTGACGTACGCGAAGGAAAGCTCGGCGCAGCAGTTCCTCGTAGTCACCGAATGTGGCCTCTCGGATCGTCTGTTGATCGAGGTGCCGGAAAAACAGTTCTACAAGGCCTGCAAACTGTGCCAGTTCATGAAGATGATCACGCTGGAAGGAACCTTGCGCGCCCTCGAACGGATGGAGCACCAAATCACTCTCAGCGAAGAGGTCCGCGCCGGCGCCGAACGTTCCCTGCGGCGCATGTTGGAATTGAGCCAGTGATGGAGGTTGAGTGATTGAGGGATTGGGGGTCAATCCAACAATCAAACAATCGATCAATCCATCAATGACTCAATCTACTCACTCTCTCAATCCTTCAATCCGTCAATCCCTCAATTCCCCTCAGGTGGCCGTCGACGTGGTGATTTTCACGATCGATGCCGGCGAGCTTGCGGCGCTGTTGGTGCAGGTGAAATCGGGTCCGTTTGCCGGCCGGTGGGCATTTCCCGGCGGACTGGTCCCGGTTGCGGAAGCTCCAGAAGCCACGGCGACGCGCGAGTTGCTGGCGCAAACCGGTATCGAGGATGTGTATCTCGAACAGTTGCGAACGTTCGGGGACCCAGTGCGCGACCCGCACGCGCACGTGGTGTCGATTGCTCACTTCGCGCTGATTCCGAGCAAGGGCCGCGCCCGGGCAGATAATCCGAAGTATGCTTCCATGCGATGGTTCCCGGTTCGCGGGCTGCCGGCGCTGGCGTATGACCACAACGCCATCGCCGAGTACGCGTTGAGCCGCTTGCGCTCGAAACTGGAGTACACGAACATCGTGTACAGTCTTCTGCCCCGCGAGTTTACGCTCGGGTCTGCGTCATTCGGCGCCACCTGAAGCGCGTTCGCGAATTCGACTCGTGCCTTGTCCCAGTTGCCCTGCGCGCTGTAGGCGAGTCCGCTCTTCAGGTACTTGGCCTTGCGCGTCTCGGCACTCTGGCACGACGCGAGCAGGACGATGACGAGGCATACGAGCAGCCGAGGTGCCGGGCGGGAGGCAATTCGCATTGGAGAAACCACGGTGCGACAGGTAGCCGGTAAGCCTAGGAACGCGGTGTGACGATCTCGTGACGCCGGCTCGCCGAGGCCGGCCCGAAGCGCTTGCGGTCACCGTGCCGACTCAGTACCGTACGCGCCTCACCCGTTCGTCGAATCGCGAAGGACTCTGATGCTGCGCACCCGCTCCTCACGCTCGCTGCGCATGCGTCAGGCAATGGCACTGGCCTTGCTGGCCGCGGCGCCCGGCGTCGTGCGCGCCGCCGATCCGGCGATCGATCCCGCGATCGGTCCCACGGCGCCGCTCGCACGCATCGGCACTTCGGTGCTGACCGAGCCCGATTTTGGGCCCTCGCTCTCCACCGCGCTCGACAAGTTCGACCGCGAGTATCGCGTGCAGATGCAGCAGCTCGAGCTTCGCCGCCTGACCGAACGCGACCAGACACTGCGGGCCTCCGTCGAGCGTGGTCTCAACGAGCGCGTTCTCGCGCTCGAGGCCAAGGCGAAGCGGACGACGCCCGAAGCCCTCCTCGTCGGACTCAAGATTGCGCCGGTGACTGACGAAGAAGCCCGGCGCACCTATGAGGAGCACCGCACCGAGATCAATCGACCCTACGCCGAAGTCGAGAAGCCGCTGCGGCAGCAGATGAACAGCGAACGCCTAGAAGCCTCGAGGGCCGCGTACTTCAAATCGTTGCGCGAGAAGTACCATGCGCGCGTGCTGCTCGATCCACTCAGGTTACCCGTTGAGCCCGTCGGCCCGACGCTCGGTGATCCGCAGGCACCGATCTCGATCGTCCTATTCGCGGATTTTCAGTGCCCCTACTGCGCGAAGATCATGCCGAGGCTGCGCGACACCGTGGCGAAGTACCCGGGCCGTGTGAGGCTAGTCTATCGCCACATGCCACTGACGGAACTGCATGACAATGCCTACGCAGCCGCGCTCGCCTCGGTCTGCGCGGATCGGCAGGGCAAGTTCTGGGACACGCTGACGGCGCTCTATGCCCGGCCCGACCGGCTCGCGCCGCCGGCAATACGCGAGACCGTGACTGGCCTAGGCGTCGATGGGGCGACCTACGACGAGTGCCTGCGAAATGGCCATCCAGAGGCCATCGTCGACGGTGACGCGGCGGTCGCGGAGCGACTCGGCCTCAGCGGTACGCCCTCGACGCTCATCGACGGGCGGCTGCTGCGCGGCGTGGTCACGCTTGACACGCTCGCCGACCTCATCGACGACGAACTGACTCGGATCGAGCGCGCAGCAAACCGCAGCTGAGTTCGATTCTAACGGCTGACCAAGCTCCGCTCGCCATAGCCGCACGCCCGCACGGGCCGGGCGTGGCTCGGCCTGCGCACCTTCCTCAGGCGATGGCCGGCGCGCGCCGGGTGGAGCGCGTACGGGTGACAAAGCCCAGCGCGATCAGCCCGCTGACGAGCAGCACAGCGCCCTGGGGCAGCGGTACGGTCGACCCGGTCGGCGTGAACGTCAGCTGACTCGTATAAAGGCCAACGTCGGTGCCACTGGTCACCGCCACGAACAGCGTCGAGACATGCCCGGAGGCGACCGAGAAGCTCTCGGTCAGCCCGTGGTTCGGCGTCGTGCCGGTCGCCGTCATCGTGTCGAGGAGCTTCGTCGCGCCCCCGGTGCCCACGCTGTAGAGGCTGAAGTCCAGGCTCGACAGTGCCGCCGGGAACAGCTGGTCAGTCAGCGTGACGGTCAACGTGCCGGACGTCGGCAGCATGTAGTCACCGTTCACCGTCGACGAGCTCAGCACCGCCTGCTGACTCGTCTGCAACGTGATCGGACCGCTTAGGACTGCAGCGGCATGTGCCGGCACCACGGTCGTACACAGACCGCAGAGCAGCAGCGCGCGCCAGGAGCGCGCCATGGCCTTGATCCTCATCGTCGATTCCCCTTCGTTTGTTTGAGTCCGGTTGAGCGCGCTCGCCACGCCCCGGCGACCGGCGGCCCCGACGGCGCGCGCTATCGCGACACCCATTGCTGAAGTACGACTGCGCACGGTCAGCGGCCCACGGCGTCGGCGAAAAGCTCGTGCGCCGTCGTGTCACGGCCGTTGCGAGGTTCGGCCGCGCGATAGACGTATTTGCGATACAGGTACTGGCGCAGCGACTCCGCGGTGCGCTCAGAGGCACCGTCGGCGCCGTTCGCGCCGCCCAGGCGCAGCTTCAGGTAAGGCTGCTGCGTGACGCTCATCGCGAGCATCTGGATGTCCTCGTGTTCGACCTGCCGCTCTTCGTCGGCTCCCTCGTTGACGATCGATTCGAGTCGAAAGGCGTCGAGATCGAAGTAGACGATCAGGTCGCTCGCACCCTCGACAAACAACGGAACCAGGTTCCGGCCACGGATCTCGGGGTCGCAGAGCGGCGCTAGGCGCTGCAACGTCGATTTGACCGCGAAACGGATCACATCCGAATCGCGCACGCCCAGTCGTTCAGCCAAGCGCTTGATTTTCCTCACATCACCTGTACTGAGCCGAATCGACACCGCCTGTTTTCGGTTTTCATTCACGTTCGTCAGCTCCCCCACGAGGTTACGAAACATCTTCCGCCGTCAAACGTAGAGGTCGTGTATGGCGTTCTCGGGTCGATTCGATGACGACTCAATCGCTTATGTCATGAGTACGCCGACGTGATGTCAGCAGGTTGTACCCGCTTTTGTTTTCGTTTCGGCTACTTGAGCGCTAAATCGCCAGCAGCCCTCAGAAGGTGCTCGTAAGCGGCTTATTCGTTTTGGTTTTAGGGCCGCGAACTCACAACCGCGCTGCCGGCCATCGGGTGCAGGGGCGCGCCGGCGGCCGGACGGCCCTGGATCGCGGAACGCGGCGACCGGCAGGGCCTAGCGCGGACGGCGGCGCAGTGCCCGGGGAGCGGCGCCGCGTAGATCCATAAGTGCCTGGGCAAAGGCCCTTTGCCGAGACACCGCTCGGGACAAACGCAGGGCTGCGTAAAGGCTGCCCGGCCGCGCTGGCGTGTCAGCCAGCGCTAGACGCTCGGGAGCCGAAAGGCGCTAGGGCGTGGCTGGCGGCGCCGCGCCGGCGGCAGGCTGAGCGACCTTGAGCGCCTCGGCCCGCGCACGATCGCTGTCGACCAGGTTCTGCACCCGCGTGCGCGTGATGCGCGTAAATGGCTCGTCGATCGTCGCCTTGTGAAACCATCCCTGGTGCTCGTAACGGGTCAGCACGTCGTCGGTCAGCTGACCCAGCTCAACGTTTCGCTGCGCACACTGGCCGAGCTCGGCATCCCGAGCCGCGAGCTCGGTCTTGAGCACTGCGCGGTCCTTCTCGACCTCCTGCAAAGCGATAGCCGTCTCGCGAAAGCGCGCGACAACTTCCTCCGTCTTCTTCTTCTGCTGCTCGACGCTCGCATCGGCCGAGCGCCTGGCCTCGGCGAGTTGCGCGGCGCTCGCCTCGCCGCTTCCTGCCTTGGCCTTGAGCGCGTCGCGTTCCTTCTTCAATGCATCACGCTCAGCGGTCGCGGCTTCGAGATCCTTCTTCAGCTTCGCGTTATCGGCCTGCAAGGCCGCTCGCTCAGCCGACACCTGCTGGTACTGTTGCATGATCTGGTTGCTCGCGCCGCCGCCGCTGCGCTGTGTCTGGGCACTCGCTCCAAAGGACACAGTGAACGCGCACGTCGCGAGGGCGGCGATCAGTGGCCACGGCGTAGAGCGGCGGCGAACCGCGAACGGGGAGCGGCGTGACGTGTCGGCGTGCATGGCAGACCTCATGATTTTCTGACGATGCGCAGCGTGACGGGCTGCGGCATTTCCATAGGCGGAGCCTCGGCGAACTTCTGCATTCCGCTGATCGCTGCCTGGACGGCGCTGTCCAGTGCCGAATCGCCGGTGCCGTTGGAGACCGCGACTTCCTTGATCCGGCCGTCGTGATCGATCCACACACGCACCGAGACCGTGAACTTCTTGCCCTTGAGCTTCGGATCCGCGGACAGCTTCTCGCTCAGCTGACTGGCAAGCCGGTTCTGATACCAGCCGAACGGCGCCGTGCCGCTACCGCCGGTGATGTCGCGGCCACCGGGCCTGGCGGCGAGGCCGAACGCATCGCCACCGGCCGTGCCCGCGGCATCGAGCGCGAGATCCTCGGACGGCGCCGGCTCGTCGGTCGGCGTCGGGTCCGGCTGCGACTGCTCGAAGTGCTCGACCTTTTCCGGCGGCGGTGGCGGAGGCGGCTTCTCGTCCGGCGGTGGTGGCGGCGGAGGGCGTATGACCTGGATCGTCTGCACGGTGCGCGCCGGCTTGTTGTCCTTGGTCCCCAGCGCCTTCAGCACGAACCAGAGGCCCGCCACGAGCGCGAGCACGAGCGCTACGCCGAGCGCGATCTTCGGCAACCGTGCCTTGAACCCGGGACTGTCGGCCATCGCCTTCAGATCACTTGACGATGCGCTGCGTCACGAGCCCGAGCTGCGTGATGTCGAGTCGACCGATCAGGTCCAGCACATCGACGACCTTCTGGTACTGGATCGCGGCATCGGCCTTGACGATCACCGGCAGATGCGGATTGGCCGCCTTGTACTGCCGCAGCAGGTTCTCGAGTTCCGGCAGCGTCACCGGAAAGGTGTCGAGGATAGATCGTCCCGTCGGCCGTGATCGTGATCGCCTTGGTCTGCGGCTTGGCGAGCGACGGCGCCGCGCTCGCCTTCGGCAGGTTGACCTTGATGCCCTGCACCGAGGCCGTCGTCATGATGATGAAGATCACCATCAGCACGTAGGCGAGATCCAGCATCGGCGTGATGTTGATATCGTCGTAGACGTCCTTGTCGCCGCTGTCGATCGAGCCTGACATGCGTGCCTCCGCTGCGTTCGGATCGGTCAGCTGTACTGCTCGGCGAGCCGCGCGACGAACTCGTCGACGAACACTCGATTGTCGGCCGTGATCGACTTGATCGCGCGTGTTGAGCCAGTTGTAGCCGAACAGGCACGGGATGGCGACCGCGAGGCCGGCGACGGTCGCGGCGAGCGCCGCGGCAGGTCCTGGCGCGATCGCGTTGACGTTGACATCGCCCGACAGCCGCGATCGCGGCGAAGGTGATCATGACGCCGATCACCGTGCCGAGCAGGCCCAGGAACGGGCCGCCCGAGATCGCGATCGTCAGCAGCACCATCTGTGCGGACAGGCGCTGCTGCAGCCGCGGTCAGCGTCGCATCCATCGCACGCGCGGATCGCCTCGATCGACTGCGGCGAAAGGACCTGGCCTGCGCCGCGCTCCGGCCGACTGGCCCGCCAGCCGCTTGTGCACCTCGCCGACGCCGATGTGGTAGAGACGGTAGAGCGTCGAGGCGCCATAGCGGCCGTCGTGCTCGACCAGAGCCGCCATGGTCGGCGACTCGCTGTCGAATTCCTGATCTTCGAGCTGTTCGGCCTGGTCGAGCGCCGCCGCGTCAATATGGCGGCGAAGCCGCTCGTATCGCGCAGGAAGGCGCGTTGTTTCCGCTCTCGACGCGCGCCGAGGAAGAAGGCCTTCAGCACCATGATGCCGAGCGCGATCACAGCATCGTGATGCAGATGCCGATGACGACCCAGCCGTCGACGGTGAGGTTCTTGCGCGATCGTCACGAAGTAGGAGCTCCTGGCCCGCCCTCCTTCTGCCCGTCGGCGCCGTACACGACCAGCGGCGCCTCGTGCCCTGGCTCTCGCGCGACTGCCTTGATCCAGTCGCGCGCTGCGCGACGATCTTGGCGACGCCGACCTCGTCGACCTCGCCGGTGAGGAAGTTGCGCGTTGCCCGCGCCGGCCCCGATCGTCAGCGTGCCGCCGATCTCTTGCAACGCTACACCGGCGCGCTGCCGGCCGAGGGCACCGTCGACGTAGAGCGTCAAGCATGCCGGCACCGGCGGTGACCGCCAAGTGGTGCCAGTCGCCGCTGCGAGAGTTCGCCGTCGCCTGCTGCGTCACCGTCACGGGCGCCTTGCCGCCGGTATAAGCGTGCGAAAGCTGCCGTGCCGTCGATGCCGAGCGTCAATTCGTGTCCGCCGTCCGCGAGCGAGAGCACGTCCGCGCGCCTGCTGGCGGCGCTCCACCTTGACCCAGCGCCGAGGCCGTGAATCCCTGATTGGGCAGCAGTCGCAGGCTCGCGACTGGCGGGCACCGTCGATCGCCTGAGCGCCGGAGAACTTCGAGCGCCGCCGGCGATCAGCGACGCCGGAACGCTTCGGCCGTCGACGGCGCTCGGGTTGTTCTTGTAGGCGGTCGCAGTCCTGCGGCAAGCCCGCTGGCCTCGCTGAATTGCAGCACCAGCGCCTGATTGGCGTCGTAGGTCCCGGGGACGTCGGCGGCTCCAGCGGGCGCGCCGCTGTTGCCGTAATAGAGCGTAGACCTTGTCGGTCTTGGCGCCGCCGGTCAGCTGCGGCACATGGATCCAGAGGAACGCCATCTGGTTCTGGGCATCGTATCGCTCGAAGTGAAACTTCAGCGGCGTCTTGTCATCGCCGACGACAGCACACGAAAATCCGAGCCATCGGCCTTCGTGTCATTGAAATAGCTGAAATTGGCCAGCGACAGCCGCACGAGCACCGGCACGTCCTGCGGCCGTGCCGGCGACGTCGGCGCCGCCGTCGGCGACAGATCGAAGCCGATCTCCTTGCGAAACTTCCAATCCCCGTTCCACCAGGAGCCGCCTGGCCAGCGCGCAGCCCAGAGTGCGAAAAAGGAGTGCAATAGCCGCCCCAGCACTCCGCCGCGACGCAGCGCGGTTTGAGTCATAAGCGTTCGCTCGCCATTACCGTCGGGCGCTAGGCCGCACGTCGCCGAAAATGTCAGATCCCGGATATCGTGACAGTCCCGGGAACATCGCTTGTCTCATTTTCTTCTGCCGCTTGAGGCACTCGAGGTCGTCGGGCCGGCAGTTCTCCTCGCCCAGACCCGTGACGAACACTTCGAGCAACGAGAGCGCGGCATCGACCAGCGGCGATTTCGACTGCGCCGCGGAAGCACCGGCCGAACTGGCGGCCATATTGCTCGGCGCCGGCCGCGGTCGATGCCGCACCGGCGAAGCTCGCGCCCAGGCCGGTCGCTGACGGTCGGCACGCCGACGGACGTGCCGCCGACGCTGATGTTGTTCGAGCCGAGCACGGCCGTGGCGGCGACTGTGAGGTTCCCGGCGCACCAATGCCCGCGTCGTTGGCGTTGACGACACCGTGCGGCGCGAACAGGTCGACGTCTCCGGGCGAGACACTCGACGAAGTCGGGAGCGCCTGGATTCCGCTGCCGTGCAGTGCGCTCGAGAAGGTGACGATCAGCTGTCCTGTCGTCGGGTTGACCGTGATTGTCGGCGGCGGCGCCGATATCGAGGTCTTGGCGCCACGACCGGCGTCGATGTTGCCCTGGTCGGACCAGATCAGGATATTGCCGCCGCCGAGCGTGAAGATGCGCGAGGCGTTCACGTTCACGTCGCCCTGCGTGTAGATGTCGACGTTGCCCGGGCCCTCGGCGACGATGCCGAGCGTCGACGGCGGAGCGCGCCCGACCTCGAGCGGCGGGGTGACCGCGACCCGACGTTGATCAGGCCGCCTGGCACGAGCAGGGTGATGTCGCCGCCGCTCAGCGTGTAGATCTGGCTGAAGGACAGCGTCAGGTCGCCGGCGTAGGGCGAGGGGCCCGACGCCGGGTTCGGATACGGCGCCGAGCGCCCGAGCGAGGTGTAGTTCGCGTTGATCTGCTTCTCGACCGAACTGACGACCGGAACGAATGCTTCGCTGGCGGGAAACAGCGAATCGATCGCCTGGTAGCCGCGCGCGAACAGGAAGTCCCCCTGCAGCGACGGCACGGTCGCCGTCGCCGCCGCATTCGCGTTGATCGGCAGTGGCAACTGCACGAAGTCCCGCAGGGCCGCCTCGTAGGTGGCGTAGGTCTTGCCGGTCACGGTCGAGGTGTAGGTCTCGAGCGACTGCTCGAACTGCGGTGAGCCGTTGACGACGAACTGCAGGTATTTGGCGAGCGATGACTCCTTCGCCAGCGCGGCATCGATCGATGCGGCCTCCGAGGCGCTGACCGGCTGGCCGTTCGTGCCGAGGAACGTCGTCGGCACCGGCACCGCGTTGTTTTCGCGTCCGGAGCGCGCGCTCCGCAAACAGGATCTGCGACAGGAACGGCCGCTGCAGGTAGATCGGCAACGCACGAAACGCATTCGCCGCGACGTTGACGTCGGTGGTGACCACGCCGTGCGATGCCATGTAGTCGATCAACGACTGTCGGTAGAGATAAACGTCCGGCCGCGTGGTCCCGAACACGACGCCGGCGCTGGTCACGCTCGTCACCGTGATGGGCCGGCTGGGATCCTCGGCCGCGAGCACGATGTTGCTCAGGAAATCGTTGTGGGTGCCATTTCCGGGCGGGTCCACACCGAGCGCGGCGCCGAGACCGGCGAAGGCGACAACGCTCGCACCGGTCGTCGTCGGCAGCAGCGGATCGGCGAGATTGCCCTGCGTTGTGATGCCGGCCGACAAGCCAAAGTTCAGCTCGCGTCCGGCAACCACCTCAAGCGTGCCGCCGCCCGACAGCACGATGCGGTTCGACGTCGCGCTCGCCGTGTAGGTCAGGTCGCGGCCGGCGCTGATCTGCGTGACGTCGTTCGAGCCGAGGTTGAGGCCGCTGTAGTTGAAGTCGACGAGGTCTCGCCCGGCGTTGATCAGGGCGGGCTTCGCGAACGACGCATTGAGCGCAATGATGTCGCGGCCCGCGACGATCGTCGCCGGCACCGGGTCGCCGACGTGCTCGGGTGCCTGCGCGGGTGGCGGGTTCGGGAACGGATTATCCGGTGTTCCCAATTGCCCCGGCGCGCCGTCGGCGAGCACGACGGCAGTGCCGATCGAACTCGTATAGATGTCCCGCGTCGCGTAGAGCGCGAACTGGCCCCGCGGTGCAGGTTCGGTGGCGAGCAAGCCGCTCAGGTTGACGTCGGTGCCGTAGGCCGCCACGTCGACGGTCGGCGGCAGGTTGCCGGCGCCGCCGGACGCCGCGGTGGGCCGACGAACGGGATCGCGAGATCGCCCAGCACCTCGCTGAATGAGACCCCGCCACCGGCGCTCGACAGGCTCAGCGCCGAGGTCGGGCTGTACCGGGTGTAGTTGACCGTCGTCGTCGTCGGCGCCGCATCATAGTTCAAATAGCTCGCCGCGTACTCGCCCTGGAACAGCACGTTGCCCTGCGCGCTGATCGCGAAGGAGGCGTCGTTGGCGAGCAGCAGCGTCCCGAGCGGCACGCCGGTTTGGGTCGCCCGCGCACTGCCGAGCGCCCCGTCGGCGAGGACGGTGCCCGTGCCGCGTCCGACATAGAAGTAGCCGCTCAGCACGTCACGCCCCGTCGTGACCAACAGGTCTCCGCCGCCGTAGTAGACGAGCGTGCCGGCAGCATTCGGTGCCGCCGAGTCGGCAACCGCGGCAGAGAGGTTGGTCGCATCGCGACCGGCCTGTACGCGAACATTGCCCCCGCCGAGTGCGCCGACGCTCCAGTCGAAGGTATTCGGGTCGACACCCCACTGCGCGACTCCGGTCGATGCGGTGCTTTGGAACGTCGGCTGCCAATCGGCGATCGACGCCTGAACGGCAGTTGCGGCCACGTCGCGCCCGGCGACGATCGAGACGTTGCCGCCGTGATCCGGGTAGGTCGAGATGGCGGGCGATACCGGAACATTCGTCGCCGGATCGAACGGCGTGCTCGCGGCGCCCGGCGTGCCGAGCGTGTAGGCACTCGCGCCGCTCGCGAAGACAACGTCGCGCGCGGCATAGAGCCCGAGATCACCGGTACCGGTGCGTACGATCGCACCCGATGCGAGCGTCAGGTCCGCCGTGGCCGCGACGACCGTGCCGTCGAGGCTCGCCGAGGCGCGATCGGCGCCCGCCACGATGGTGATCGACGTCGAGCGCCCGGGCAGCAGGTCAAGCCCGGGCCCCGAGGTGGTCGTTGTCGGCGTCACGCCGTCGGAGACGACGCCGTTGACGGTGACGTTGCCCGCCTGGCCACCCGCGACCGGCGCCGCGCGCAGGTAGAGGGTTGCGGGTTCGCCGTTGAACCGCCAGGTACTCAGATCGAGCGACGAGAGCGTGACATCGCCCGTCGAGACGAGATCCACGAGCGGCGAGACCACGACGCCGGTAGCGTTCGTGCCACTGAAACGCCCGAGAATCGTCGGCGCGGCGCCGGTCACGTAGCTGGCGACCACGCCCTGGATCGCGGTCCAGTCGGCGCTCGTCGGCGCGGAGGGCAGTACCGGCAGCCCACCGACGATCGGTTCGACCGTGACGGCGTTGACGTGCGACCAGTCGCTAGGCAACGCCCCGATCGCGACGTCATTGCCGACGGCCGGGGCGCGCAGCACGACGCGACCGGACTCGTCGCTTCCCGCCGCCGACAGAACCGCGCCGCCACCGATGCCAAGCGTGCCGGCGAGCGTCGAAAGCGTGATCGTGCCGGCGCGGGCGACTGCGCTAGACGGCGAGGAGTCGAGCGTCGCGCCGGATGCGATCTCGAGGCCGGTACCCGCGTAGAGGGCGATGTCGCCGCCCTGTCCGTCGGCCTGTGCGTGGATCGCGCCGGCGACCTCGATGCTGCCGGCATCGGCGATCAGCGTGACCTGCGCGGCGGTCACTTGCTGACCCGCGGCAAGCGCGAGATCGCCGCTGCGCGCCTCGATCGTGCGCTCGCCGGTGTAGCCACCGGCCTCGAGCGAGGCATTGAGCGTGGAGAAATTCGCGAGCGATCCGTACGGATCGCGGCCCCGGACCGTCTGGCCCGTGCCGCCAGCGCCGGTGAGCGTCGAGCCCAGCGAGAGCACACCGCCCACGTCAACCACGAGCGCGCCTCCGGCGGCCGCGAGCGATCCGGCGACGTCGAGCGAGGAGCCGCTCGCCGCGGTGATCGCACCGCTCGCGGTCAGCGAGATCAGGCCGCCGTTCGAGCCGTGCTGGACGAGCCCTCCTTGCGGGAGGTAGCCGGCCGCGTCGATGACCGCCGTCGGCGCCAGCGCGATGCTGCCAGAGCCGTTCGCGCCAGTGGCGGACAGATCAGACGGTCCCGGCAGGCACGGTGATCGCGGTGCTGTCAGTTGGATCCCCTGGCCGATGAAGGACAACTAACCACCCGGCGACAAGTCCGCGCGCGCGACGCCGCCGCCCCGCCGTTGCTCGACAGCGTGAGCTCACCGAGGGGCGCGCCGAGCGTCGTGTCGGCGCCGCTCGCCGCGGTGATCGTCGCCGCCTCGACGTGCAGATTCGCCGCAACCGCCGCGGGCTGGCCGGTCACGGCGCCAGTCGCGACGAGACCACCGTTGCCCTGGCCGGTCACGAGGTTGGCCTCGGCGTGATGTCGCCGAAGCCGCCAACGCCGAGCGTGCCCGGGCGAGCTCTAGCGTCGAGGCGTGCACGAGCAGCGTGCCGCCGCTCGCCGGATCGGTCGGCACGTGCAGCACCGGCGTCGCGCCGCTTGCACCGCCGAGCATGACGTCGCCAGCGCTGAGCGTGACCGCATTGCCCGGCTTGTCGTTCTGGATCGCCGGCGCACTCACCGCGAGGCTCGACAGCGTCGCAGAGCCGAATCGAGACATCCCCGGATAGCTCGCCGCAAACGTGATCGTGTGCGAGCTCGTCGAGGATGAGCGCACTGCCCTGGTCTTAGCGCGGCGAGCAGCGCCGGATCGATCTGCAGCGTACCCGGTGTCGGCGCGCCAGCACCGAATACGATATCGGCGCTGCCGAGCGTGAAGCGGGCGCCGGCGCCGGCAAGACCGGTGCCGTTCTTCGCGCCATCGGTCATTGTAGCGCCTCCCGGCGCATCGAGACCCACCGCGCCAAGCGAGCGAACCTGCGCGCCGGCGTCGATGGCGATCATGGCCGGCGCCGGCGCAGCCGGCGCAGCGGTCGGCCGCGCCACCGTGTAGGTCGCGAGGTCCGAAGCGCTCAGCAGCGCAGCGCCGCTCGCGTTCGCACCGGCCAGCGTCAGCGTCGAGGGCGTCGCAAAGGCACCCGGCGCCGGCGCGCTGCCTGAGGCGGCAGAGCGCGTTTCGATCAAGGCACCGGCGCTCGCGCCCTGCGCCGCCTGCAGATCGATCGACTGGTTTGCGACGACAAACACCTCGTCGGCGATCACCGTCGCGCCGGGCCATCGTCACCGCACGCCGTCACGGCGAGGGCGCCCGCCGCCTCGCTCACGCCGCCGAGCACGATCCGCCCGGCCGAGGCCCCGTCCAGGAAGGTATCGGAAACCGTCACCGCGCCAGCCGGTGCCGCGCCGGCGCTGCCGGCCGCCACGTACAGCAGCGGCGCCGGCGCGCCGTTCGCGGCCAGCGTCGCGACATTGACGGTCGCGCCCTCGCCCACCGCTCGCCGGCGCACCGAGCACCGTGCCCGTCCCGGCCACGAGCGACCCGGAGACTTCGACCGTCAGCGTGCCGGCATCAGCCGGCAGCACCGGGCGCGGCAGTCCCGCATTCGTCGCCTGGGTGCCGCAAAGTAGCTCGACGCATAGTGATCGTTGTAGTCGGCGTACTGCCTGGCATTGCTACCGGGCTGCACCAGAAAGCCCGTCGTCTGGGCGCTGCCCAGACCCGTCGAACCGAAGCTGAGGTAACCCGCGACCACCGTCGAGCCCTGCGCCGCCGCGACGGTCGTGCCGAGCGGCAGGTTCGCGTAGCCCGCGGCCGCCGAGACCAGAAACGCGCCCGGCAGCAGCGCGTAGCGCGCCGGCAGCAGCGGATAGAGCCGGCCGCGAGCCCGCCGCCGCCGCCGAGATAGACGCTCTCGCCGGGCGTCACGCTCGTGCCGGAGTAGAAGAACGCGTCGTAGGGCGCGAAACTGCTCTTCAGGGACGGAAGCACGGCGTAAAGCCCCTGGGTCTGCGCCGGAGCGAGCGCATCGCGCGTGCCACCGGTACCCGGCACCCACTCGTACGCGTACAGGATACCACCACCCCCGGCGAGGTCAACGACCGCGCCCTGGGCGACCGTCACGTCGTGGCCGTTCAACGTCACGGCCCGGGTGGGCACGCCGCCGACGGTGACGAAGTTCCCGACCGTCGTGGAACCGTTCGTCGGATAACCCCACAGCCAGGTCGTGCCGTTCTCGACAGTGCCATACGGCAACAGCGCCCCATCGGCGCTGACCGAGGTCCGACTGCCGCTTAAGAGCGAGACCCGGGCGCGTTCAGCGTGATCGTCCCGAACGGCGCCCACAGCCGGCCGGACTGGACGATCGTGTCGGCGTTCAGCGTCACATTGCCACCGACCGACAGCGGCGTGGAGGACGGCGCCGGCCCCGCGCTCTGCACCGTGATCGTGTTCGACCCGCTGCCGGCTGAGGTGACCGTGGAATTCTACCGGTCGCCGGCACGATGTCCGCCGCGTCCAGCGTGAGGGCACCCGCCACGTTCAAGGCACCCACCGACGGCGGCTTGAGTTCTTGGCCACGCAGACCCAGCTCGCCATTCGTCGAGATCAACGTCGAACCGGCGCCGCTGATCGCGAGCGTGCCGATCAGGTCCACGGCCTCGCTGCCGGCGAGCACCAGCGCCCCCGTGCCGGCGCTCGCGACAGCAGGGGCGTAAGTCGTCAGGCCGCTCCCCGCGGCGACATAGGCGGCGCTCAGGGACGCATGCGCCCCGTCGCCGACGATCAGGGACGGCGTCACGAGGCTGATTTCCCGGCCGAGGGACAGCTGCGTGCCGGCGTCGAGCTGCACCTGATCGGCGGAGAGAGTGAGCGCATCGAAGCCGCTCGCCGTGATTCGGGTCGGGTCGAGGATGGCGCGCGCGCTGCCCGGTGCGGCGACCGTCAGCGGCGCTGCCGGCATCAGTTCGATAGTCCTCGGGCCCGTCGGGAACGTCGCCCCGAGCACCGGGCCCGGGTACGCGAAGCCGAGTTCCGGCAGCCGCGAGAGCGTCACGCTGAGGGTGCCGCCGGCGACCGCGCCTGTCGAGCCGTGCCCCGCGCTCGCCTCGAGCGTGCCGAGGAGCGAGATCTGCTCGGGCGCGAACACGGTGACCGAGCCCGCGGCGCTGGCCACGTCCTCGTGCGCGACCGGCGTGTTCGGATGCGGTGCGATCACGTCGAACGGCGCCGCGGTACCGGAGATGTTGATCAGCGAACCGACATCCGTCGTCACCGACCCGCGCCGCGCGTTCAGCGTGACGCTACCGCCGCCCAACACGCTGCCCTCCTCCAGACCCGCGTTGTTCGGCGTGTAGATCGCGCCACCGGAGACGTCAATCGTGCCGGTCGCGCCGATCTCGATGCCCTGCGTGGCGATATAGCCGACGTCGTTGATCTGCCGCGGCACGATGCCGAGCGTGACCGCGCCGTCGACGAGGTGGACCTGGCCCGCGAAGTAGAGGTCCGAATCCGACGTCAGCACGACGCGACTTTGCGCATCACCGGTGATCGACGCGCCCTTGCCGACGACGAGATTGCCCATGGTGTCGGTCGCGCCGCTCGCGCCCGCGGCGTTCGCCTGTACAGCAAGCGTGAGCGACTCAGAGGGCGCTTCGAACGCCGGCAGCGTCGCCTGTCTGACAAAGCCGCTGACGTCTCTCGCGGAAGGCTCGGCCGCCGGGTTCAGGGGCAGTACGTCGACGGGTGTCGCCAGCGCGAGCGAAGCGCCGTCGACGACCCGCAGGCTCGCGCTCCCCGGATCGGCCGGCAGCTTGGCCCGTCGGCGGTCAGGGAGGTGGTCTGAAACCCGTACTTGTCGAACAGCGTCGCATCGATGTGCAGCGCCGTCCCCGACGCCGGGTCCGGCAGCAGCGTCTGCGCCAGCGCCCAGCTCGCCCCACCGCTAGCGATCGAGATCCGCGACGCCGAGAGGGAGAAGGTGCCGCCCTCGCCGCCCTGCAGGCCGAAGGCGTCGAGTGCGATCTGGCTGCCGAGGTCGACCGTGCCTTGCGGGCCGGCCGCGAGCGTGAGCGTACCGCCATTGCCGGAGGTTAGTTTGCCGGCACTGCTGAGCGCTCCGCCACCGCTGAGTTCGAGGCGCACGTCGGAACCGATCGTGAGCGTGCCGTCGAGATTGCTCTGCTTGAGCGAGATGCTGCCGCCGTCGGCATAGATCGGCGTCGTTGGCAGCGGCTTCGGCGTCAACGAGACGTCATTGGTCCAATCGCCGCGCACGTCGAGTACGACGCCGTTGGCGACGTAGACGCCGGGCTGATAGATCGGCGCTGGCGTACCGAACAGGCCTGGTGCGCCGCTGACGCTGACCTTGCCGCCGGGCGCATCGATGCTGGAATCGACCGAGACCCGGGGTGCGATGAGGTCCAGGGCGCCGCCCGCGGGCAGCACGAGCGGCGTTCCCGGATCGAGCGTGATGTGGTCGTTGCTTGCTATCGACAGCGTCGAGAAACCGTGATCGAACAGGGACTGGGCGGGCAGCTGCAGCGTCTGCGGCGGTGGGTAGGGGCTGTCATCGCCGACCGCGACCGGGGTCGCCGCGACCACGAGCTCAACGGCCCCCGCGCGGAAATCGCCGTTCTGCAGCGAGTTGGCCGGATCTCCGACGATAAACGTCGCGCCGCTGACCCGGGCGTCGCCGACGCGCTGGTAGGGCCCCGACACCGTCTGGCCGATGAAATTGCCGGACAGCGCGAGCGCGCGACCGAGGACCTGGACCGTCCCGCCGGCGCTGCCCTCTACGTAACCGGGGTCGTAGGTCGCCAGGCCCGGTGTCGGAATCTCGCTGACCACGCCCCAGCGGTTGGAGACCGCCTGCACCGACGGATTGACGACGCCGACGTAGGTCTGCAGCGGATCGGCGTTGCCGATATCGACCAGCGTGCCATTCGCCGTCACGAGCTTCGTCGTCTGGATCCAGGCGCCGCTGTAGGTCGTCTTGCCCCCCGAGACGTTGAGCGTCGCGCCGGGGGCTACCACCACGTCGCCCGTCGAGTCGAGCACGATCGAGCCGCCGGCCGAGGTGCGCTGCTGGATCGTCTGCGGGACAAGGGCAATCTCGCCGGTGACGTTGGCGATCGTCGTGCCGATCGGGTCGCCCTGCGCGTTCAGGACCCGCGTATCGACAAAGACCGTCTGGCCGCGCAGCGCTCCGTTGCGCTGTGCCGGGTAGTCGGCGAGCTCGTTGGCGCGCAGCTGCGCGGAGACAATGTCCTGCGAGACCGACGCGGTCGCATCACTCTCCTGACACGTCGATCGTCGCCCCCGTATCGACGCGTATGCGCGCATCCTCGGGCGTAGCCGATACGGCATTCGAGGGGTTGGCGCGCGCCGTGACGGTCAGGGTGCCACCCGGGGCGAGCACCTGGCGGCCCCCCTCGAAGTAGATGCCCTGCCCCTCGGCGACGATCCGGGACGGCGTCTCAGTCTGCTCGGCGAGCGCGGTCGGGCTCGCCAGATCCGGCAGCACCTCGGTCACGCTCTGTGGCCCGAACTGAACCGAGCCGCCGCGCGATGGCAGA
>CAVSQF010000036.1:0-119256 GCA_963729835.1 uncultured delta proteobacterium
GTCGAGATCAAGCGACTACGCGTCTTCGTGAGGAGTGAACGATGAAGGTTCGTAAAATGGTCATTGGCATTCGCAGCGTGGATAACTGGGGCGGTGCGGTGAAACGCGAGCTGCGGCGCGCTGCCGCGGGTCAGCAGGGCAAGGCGGGTGAGTCACTGTACTTTGAGAATGCCGCGGCTTTACGCACATTCTTCTCTGACCGCCGGCTGGAATTGCTCCGGGCCATCCGCCGCTACGATCCACGTTCCATCAAAGAGCTGGCGGGCCGCGTTGGCCGGGATCTGAAGAACGTGAACGCGGAGGTTCACTACTTGACGCAGCTTGGCCTGGTGGAACTGGAGTCTGAAGCAGGATCGGGTACAAAGGGCCGGAAAGCCCCGCGCGTCGTGTGCGACGAGATCGAGCTGCATATCCCGCTGTAGAAAGGGGGCGTATGTACGAACTTGCGACGCACGGGGCGCGGGTGCGCGCGCCATGTGGGACGAGTGAAACTACCGAGCCCTGCTGCAGTGACTCAAATGCGGTGAGTTCGTGATATCGAGTGCCGTAGGGGGTTTTGCGGATCATGACCGGAATACCGCGGCGGCTTCCGCTGTCGTCAGGTGATCGCGACAGCCGCCTCGACCGATTGACACGCGAAGAGTTCGATCTGCTCGTGATCGGTGGGGGCATTAATGGGGCCGGAATTGCGCGTGATGCGGCGATGCGCGGTTTGCGCGCGGCGCTGGTCGAAAAGGGCGACTTTGCCAGTGGGACCAGCAGCAAGTCCTCGAAGTTGATCCATGGTGGGGTCCGCTACCTGGAGCACGGACGGTTCCGCCTGGTCCATGTTGCTTGTCGCGAACGGGATCTCCTGCGCCGGCGCTTGGCGCCGCACCTGGTGAAGCCCCTTGCCTTCGTATTTCCGGTCTATCGCGGTGACCCGGTTGGGGTGATTCCGCTGGGCATCGGCATGTGGCTGTACGACGTTCTTGCAGCTTTCCGCAACATCGAACGCCATCGGATGTTCTCCCGGGCGCGCACGCTCAGTCTGGAGCCCGCTTTGCGCAGCGAAGGCCTCCGTGGGGCCGCTCTGTATTACGACTGCTTCACCGACGACGCTCGGCTCACGCTGGAAACAATCTTGGCAGCGAAGGAGGAGGGCGCGGTCGTCGCCAACTACGTCGAGCTGCGTAGTTTCCTGAAGGACGGTGGGCGCATCGTCGGTGCCATGCTCGCGGACCGCGTTGAGGGCACGGCGATACGCGTCCGGGCACGTTGCGTGGTGAATGCCACCGGGCCGTGGACCGATCATGTTCGCCGACTCGACGATCCCGCATCCAAGCCATGCGTTCGCACCACCAAGGGCGTCCACATCATCGTGCCCCGCGATCGTGTGGGAAACCGTCAGGCCGTCGTCATGCACTCGCCACGGGACAAGCGGGTGTTGTTCGTGATCCCGTGGGGTACGCATGATCTGATCGGCACTACGGATACGGACTTCCACGGCTCGCCTGACGACGTCAGCGCTGACCGGGACGACATCGATTACCTCGTTGATTCGGCGAACTGGTTCTTCCCGTGGGCGAATTTGGGAACTGCCGATGTCATCAGCACCTACGCCGGTTTGCGACCGCTTGTAGCGGCTGGAGAGGACGAGAGTCCGTCCGCAGTGTCTCGCGAAGAGGAGATATTCGAGAGCCCCTCGGGACTGATTACGCTCGCGGGCGGCAAACTCACCACGTACCGGTTTATCGCCCGGCAGATCACCGATCTAGTAGCGAAGAGGCTAGGTGTCCCGAAAGCGCGACGCAAGTCAGATCGCACGCGCGCCAAGCCGTTACCCGGTGGGTGCAGCGAAGACGCAGACCGCATCGTCGATGAGCTGGTCGCCCGCAACGGACACGACCTGACTCGCGAGCAGCTCCTGCATCTGGCCCAACGCTACGGCAGTCGGACGCCAGAAGTCCTCGCGTTGGCCGGGACAAAAGAGGAGTTCAAACGTGCTCTCGTAACGGGGATGCCTGATATTTGGGCAGAGGCAGCCTATGCCGTCCAGACGGAGATGGCGTTGCAGCCCGATGACATTTTGCTCCGGCGCACGAACATCGGCCTGAAGGTCCCTGCTGAAGCAGCTCAAGTGGCGGAAAATCTGAAGGAAAATCTTCCAAACTTGCGAAACGGTGGCCGCTGATCATAGACAAAGCGGCCTACCATTAACCGACCACCTTGCCCATCGAACTGGCTGGCGATTACTGTCGATTTTCTCGGATCTGCGTCGTTTCCGGTGTAGGGGGCAGTTCGCGAACCGCCCAAACGACGCAACGAATCGCTACCGCCGCCTGGGGGATTCCCGAATCGTCCCTACATTCCGACAGGAGAGACTTTATCAGACAGCTCGTCCCGCGGCGTGGAGAATTTCCTTGACAATTCTGAGCCGCGAGATGTAATGTCTTTGTGATTCTGTTATAAAACAGCCGCTTGCGGGTTAAAAGGGAGAGCTGCTGAGCGTACACTCGAATGACCGTCGACACGAGGGTCTCAAAGAAAGAACTCAACGAGATCGCCGTTGATTACGGGCTACCCCGCATTACTGGAGCGCGTGACGTTCTAGACGGCTCGGTCAACACCCATTACCTCGTCGAGACCGCGAAGGGGAAGTTTCTCGTCAAGATCGACGAAGTGAAGAGTGAAATGGAGGTCAAGCGCGAGCTGGATCTCTTGCTCTTTTTGCGAAAGCACGGTTTTCCCTGCTCGGCACCCCTCGCTGATCGGCGGGGCCGGCATTATCGCGAGTGCGATGGGAAATCGCTGTCGGTGTACCGGTACATCGACGGCCACTGCGTCGATCCGGATGATCTGACGCCAAACCAACTCGAAAATGTCGGCCGAGTGCTGGCCGACCTGCATCTCGTCGGTAAAGCGTACAAGAAAGGGATCGATAACCGCTTTGGCTTCGATCGTGTTGCCGAAGTGTACTTGGATGCGCGCGGCCGGCTGCCCCCTTACTTCAAGCGCATCATCAGAACGCTCGACGAGGAACTCGATTATCTCCACCACTACCTGGAAGGAAAGCTCCCCAAGGGCATCATCCACGGCGACATGTTTCCTGACAATCTCAAATTCAGAGGGGAGAAGGTTGTTGCGGTGCTCGATTTCGAGGCGGCATGCAGGGGCAAGTTCATTTTCGACTTGGCGACCGCCGTCAACGCCCTCTGCTTTGGGAGTGGTCGTTACTCGGTGAAAAAATTCGAAGCGCTGATCGCAGGGTACGAAGGCCTGCGCACGCTGTCTTTGGCCGAGTGGGATGCGTTCCCGAATGAATTGCGTTTCTCCGCTTTTCGGCTCACCGTCACGCGGTTGCGCGAGTTTTTCCTCAACCCGGTCGACGAGCGCGAACGGATCAACAAGGATTTCCAAGATTTCTACGATCGCCTGCGGATCCTTCGTCGTGAGCGGGCCGGTGGCATGGAACCTATTTTGATGGCGATGGCCACCGGGTACGACTATCGCCGGTACCAGCGCGTGAAAGCGGTCGAAAAACGCAGCGGGCGGTAAATCGCCCTTGCTGTTTCGGACCCTGTGAACCCGCGGAAGGGACACCCGCTCAGTGGGCGCGTTCGGCGCCGAACTTTCACGGCTTGCAGCGACCTGCGTTTCCGTTAAGATCCCCTCCATGTCTCAGCAGGCGCTCGAAAAAGCGGTTGTCGAAGTGTTGCGGCTGATCGGGGAAGATCCCGAGCGTGAAGGGTTGGTGAAGACCCCGGAGCGCGTCGCGCGCGCATTGCAATACCTCATAAAGGGCTATTCCGAAGACCCGAAGTCGGTCATCAACGGCGCGCTCTTCGTTGAAGAGTATTCGGAGATGATCGTTCTGAAGGACATCGATTTCTTCTCGATGTGCGAGCACCACATCCTGCCGTTCTTTGGCACGGCGGATGTTGCATACATCCCGAAGCACCGTATCGTCGGGATCAGCAAGCTGGCTCGTCTGGTCGAAGTGTATTCACGGCGCTTGCAGGTGCAGGAACGCCTCACAACGCAAGTTGCAAACATGCTCATGGAGGCGCTCGACCCACTCGGGGTGGGAGTGGTGCTCCGCGCGGAGCATCTGTGCATGCGCATGCGCGGCGTCGAGAAACAGAACTCGGTGGTGGTGACCAGCGCGATGCTGGGGGTCTTTCGCACGCATCAGGCGACCCGCCAGGAATTCATGACTCTGGTAAACTGCCGGCAGCTGCCGCTGAACGTGTGCGGGGATCGCCTCCCGGCCCTCGCATCGGTCGTCTCCCGGCATTGGTCGAAATCAGGTCACGCTTACCGGGAGCAGCGCGACCGATGTCGGGCAGGTCCGAGGCCCGGCCTCGTCAATCACTAATAAGTGCCGAGTTCCTGATGTGGCGTGTGGCCGAAGAAGCTTTCGAGATAGGGGCGTGAAACGACGTAGTGCAAGGGGCGGAAGATGAGCCACTCAGCCGTGAACCCGACCGGGTACACGAGATACGCCGCTACCCGCAACGGGTACGACTGCATGTCGTCGTAGTCATCTGGAACGGCATTCGCCGGGCCGGCGGCAAACGTCAGGACCATTGTTAGGAGCCCGGCAATGATGAACCGCTTCATGGAACTACCCTCCAGAACGAGTCTAACAGAGCCCGCCAACGTTTCCAAGCTGAACGTCTTGCGGATGCCTGCCAGTCGACGGTCGGGAGCTCATAGTCGCGACTGCTCCGTTTTCCATCCGATGAAGCTCAACTGCCGCCCCGTCGATCCGCCCGCGGCTCGGTACGAAAAATACTGCTTCGCCGCGCACCGCGTACACGGGCCGATGGCCGTGATGCGGCTTTCCGGCACCCCGAGCCGCGTCAGGATGGCGGTGTTCGCGGCACGCAGGTCCAGCATTGATTTCGCAGCGCCGGCTCGCCGGACGGCGTCTGGCATGGCGCCCCAGCGGTGCTGGAGCTGATCGACGATCTCGCTGTCGATTTCATAACAACACGCGCCAATCGCCGGACCGAGCGCTACGGACACGTCCGCCGGCTCGACGCCAAACTCGCCCTGCAGACAGTGCAGTGTTCGCGCGGCAATGCCCGCCAGTGTACCGCGCCAGCCGGCATGCGTGGCCGCGATCACTGCCGCTGTCGCGGCCACCCAGAGCATCGGCACACAGTCGGCCGTCAGCACGCTCAGCGCCACGCCGCGTGCGCGCGTCACCAGCGCGTCGGCATCTCCGCCAGCGTGCTCCGGCTCGTCCACGACGGTAATCTCGGTGCCGTGCACTTGGCGCATCGTGACGAAGCGCAACGCGCCGCCGGTGACCGCGGTTACGCGGCGCCAGTTGCGGTCGACCGACTCGGGATCATCGCCGACGCGCCGCGACACGTTGAGCTCGGCAAACGTCCCGCGGCTCACGCCGCCGCGGCGGCCGAAAAATCCGTGTACGAGCTGCGGAATGCGCTCCCATCCCGGCACGCGCAAAATGGACGGCAGGTCAGTCACAGGCTGCAGTCCAATGCCAGTAAGATAGGGCAGCTCTTGCGTACCAATCGCCCCAGAGGTCTCCGACGTGCCCCATCATCGCGCCAAAGTTAGTACTGTCCCCGCACGTAAGACATTCTCATTGTTCGCCGTGGAAAATGCTCCTACCACGCCCGCCGCGCAATAGAACCCGGACGATTCCACAGTCGTGCGGGCACCGCCAGAATGGCATACAATTAGTGGCTTGCTCCGTCGCTGCGCAACTGGACGTCCGACGGGCGCGGCGGCCGCGCGTCAGCAAGAGGAGGCTTGACAAACTTGTGGAGGAGACAACGGTCGATTGCTACAACGAGCGCGCCCCCGATGAATCCGATGCGCCGTGCAGCCACTTCGATCCCGGAAGAGATCGAGGCCAAATTGCTGGTCCCGAGTGCCGCGGTCCTCGACGCGATCGCCGAGATCGAGCAACTCGGCGCTCATCGCTTGCGGGCACGCGGCACGGCACGCTTGCACTCGGTCTATCTCGATACCCGAGACATGACCTTGGCCCAGCAGGGCGTTGCCTTGCGGTTGCGGCGCCGCGGCCGGCGCTGGGAGGCAACGGTTAAGTGGTCGGGACGTGTGCGTGGCACGGTGCATCAGCGCCCCGAGCTGACCGTGCCGCTTCCGAGAGCGCCCCACCTGCCGTGTGCCGTGCCGGCCGGCCTGCGCCCGCAGCTCGGCGCGCTGCTCGGCCGGCGGCGGCTGGTCCCGATACTCGTCACGCGCATCGAACGCCGGCTGTTCGACGTGCTCGCGCACGAAACGGATATCACACAGAGTGAGAGTACCGTCATCGCCGAGCTCGCGCTCGATCGTGTGCGTCTGATGGCGCCGGAGCGCCCGCGGCGCGCGCTGGCGACGTACCGCGAGGTCGAGATCGAAGCCCGGCGGGGAACGCCACGAGACATCAGGAGCTTGACGGCCCTTCTGCAGGAACGCTTCGACCTCACCCCGTCGCGCGACTCCAAATTCGCGCGCGGTCTGGCGCTGCTCTACGGCCGACCTGTCTCCCGCTGATCGACATCGCGGATCTGGAAACGATCCTGAAGGAGCGCGGGCATGTCTGACGAACGCGATGCAAGTCCCCGCGCAGACGATTGGCAAGCCGACTGGGAGGACAACCGGCGCCAGCAACTTCTGCATATGCTCCGAGCGACACCCGCGCAACGCCTCCAATGGCTCGAGGAGATGATCCGCTTCGCTTATCGCACGGGGGCGCTGCCGAAGCGCGCCAAGTAGGAGTGTCGCGGCGGACGTGTTCGCAGCCGGCTCTTCAAGCAGCCCCGGCTGCACCCAGGTTCAGCGGCGGATCCGGCACGGGCAGGTACACGTGCACGCAGGTGCCGCGGCCGAGCTCACTCTCGATGCGCAGGATGCCGCCGTGGGCCTGGACGATGTGCTTGACGATCGCCAGGCCTAGGCCCGTGCCGCCCAGCTCGCGCGAGCGCGCCTTGTCGACGCGGTAGAATCGTTCGGTGAGGCGCGGCAGATCGTGTTTCGGAACACCGACACCAGTATCGGCAACGCTGATCTCGATCCATTGGCCTGAGCTCCGCTCCGCCAGCGGCGCCGCGGTCCGTGCGCTCACCGTCACCCGGCCCCCGGCGCGCGTGTACTTCACCGCGTTGTCGAGGAGGTTGACCAGCACCTGCTCGATGCGATCCGGATCGGCGTCGAGTGCGGGAAGATCCCGTGCGCACTCACGGCGAATCTCCACCTGGGCCTGCTCCGCCTTTTCCCGAAGCACCTCGATCGCCGCGTCAATGACATGGTCCAGCGCCGTGGGCACGCGTCGCAGTGCCGTGCGACCCAATTCGAGATCGGACAGCGTCAAGAGATCATCGGTGAGCCGCGCCAGCCGCTCGGAGTGGCGCCCGATCACGTCGATGAACTTGCCCGCCAGTTCGGGATCGTTCAGGGCGCCGCTCTGCAGTGTCTCGGCGTAGCCCCGGATGGCGGTGAGTGGCGTGCGCAGCTCGTGCGAAACGTTGGCAACGAAGTCACGGCGCATGGTTTCGAGCTTCTTCAATTCCGTGACGTCGTGAAAGACCAGAATGAACAGCGGGAACTTGCCGTTCAGTTCGGCGATGGGTGTCGCGGTCACGTGAAACACCTCGGCGCCGCGGCTGCTCTCCAACGTGAACTCTCGGACCAACGTCTGGCCGGGTTCGCTGCGGGCCGCCTCACGAACCAGCTCGTGGAGATCCGGATCACGGGACACATTGATCAGCGGCACGCCGGCGAGGCTTTTCCCGGGCGCCATGCCGAGCAGCCGGTCCGCACTCTGATTCGAGAGGCGGATGGTGGCGGAGCGGTCGATCACCAAGACGCCTTCCACCATGCCGCGCAGCACGGCTTCGAGTTTGCCTTTCTCTTCGCGTGCTGCTTGCAGCTCGGTGCGCAGGCGGTTGGCCAGGGCGAGCAAGTTGGCCTCCAGCCGGCTGATGACGTCGGCATCGTTGAGCGAACCGGGAGGCGGCTCGCGCCCTTCGCTGACCGCGTCGGAGAACTCAGACAGATGAGCGACGCGGCGCGACAGCCGCCGCGACAGGACGAGGGCCGGCCAGAAAGCGACGAGCGCCGCTAAGCCCAGCCCACCCCAAATGGCAACCCGCAGCCGATGACGCGCGCGCTCGATGGTGGGCATCGGAACCGCGAGCCGGACCACACGCAGCTCGCCTTGTGGTGCCCCTGTGGCAGCAGCCCTGGTCTGACGCCAGGCGCGGTAGAAGAGCGGGCGATTGACGCTGGCGCTCAGGCGCACGCTGTGCCCATCGCCGTCACGCAACGCGGCGCGGACCTCTTCGCGCTCGCGATGGTTTTCCAACTGCGCCGAGGGGGCATCAGATTCACCGAGCACCGTGCCGTCTTCGGCAATCACCGTGATCCGTGCACCGATTCGCCTACTCACCGCGGCGCAGTACTGATCCATTGCCGCACCACGGAGATCCCACGGCAGCAATTGTCCGGCGAGCTGTGCCTCGTGCAGCAGGCCATCCCCTAAGGTGTCCAGGTACAAGTCCTCAGCGACGCGGGCGCCGTAGAGGTAGAGACTGGCGGCGATCGCGACTAACGCGAACAGATACGGCGCCAGGAGCCGGGTGAGGAGGTTACGCTGTCCAACGCACGGTCGTTGAACTTGTAGCCTACTCCGCGCACGGTTACGAGCAGTTCGGGATGCGCATCGTCCCGCTCGATGCGTGTGCGTAAGCGGCGCACGTGCACGTCGACCGTCCGCGGCTCGACGTAGGTGTCGTGTCCCCAGACGAGATCGAGGATCTGCAAGCGATCGAAGACGCGGTTCGGCGAGCGCACGAAGAAGCGCAGCAGCTCGAACTCGCGCAGCGACAGGTCGACCTTCGTGCCGTCGAGAAAGACCTCGTACGTATCGAAGTCCATGCGCAGGCGCCCGCGTTCGTATACCTCCGGCGGGCGTTCGGGCTCGGCGCCATAGGTGCGCCGCAACACGGCGCGGATCCGGGCCACCAACTCGCGCGGGCTGAACGGCTTGGTGACGTAGTCGTCGGCCCCCAGCTCGAGGCCGACCACGCGGTCCGCCTCCGCCGCCTTGGCAGTGAGCATCACGATCGGCAAGCGCGCCGTCGCTTCCTGGCCGCGCAAGCGGCGGCACACTTCCAGCCCGGAAATCCCGGGCAGCATGAGATCCAGAATGACGAGCGCCGGCCGTTCGCGACGTGCCAGCTGCAACGCCTGCTCGCCGTCCACAGCCCCGAGGACCGCGAAGCCTTCCTGCTCGAGGTTGAAGCGAATCAACTCGCTGATGTCCTTTTCGTCTTCGACGACGAGAATCCGTTTCCGTTCCATGGCCCTGCGGCTCACACCGACGGCGGCACCTGGCCGAGATGCCGGATGCTCTTGCCCTTGACCATGAAGACGACCATCTCCGCGATGTTCGTGGCATGATCGGCGATGCGCTCGATGTACTTGGCGATGAAGAGGAGGCGAATCGCCCGGGTGATCGTCGTGGGGTCCTCGATCATGTACGAGAGCAGCTCCCGAAAGAGCTGATGCGTCAGGTCGTCGATGATGTCATCGTCGCGGCAGACTTTGAGGGCGAGATCGACATCCTCCCGGACGAACGCATCGAGGCTCTCACGCAGCATGGCCTGCGCCACATCGGCCATCCGCGGCAGATCCACGAAGGGTTTGAGCTGCGTTTCCTGGTTCAGCTCCAACACGCGCTCGCACATGTTTACGGCCATGTCGCCGATGCGTTCGAGATCGGTGGTGATCTTCAGCCCCGTGGTAATCAGGCGCAGGTCCTTGGCGGCGGGTTGATGCAACGCCAGCAACCGGAAGCACAGGTCGTCGATCTCGACATCCATGGCATTGACGGCATGATCGCGGTCGATCGTCACCCGGGCGTGCTCGTCGTCGCGATTGATGAGTGCCGACATGCCGTTGGTGATTTGCTTTTCGACCAGGCCGCCCATTTCGAGGATCTTCAGGTGCAGCGTTTTCAGCTCGGTCTCGTAATGTTTGTCAGTGTGTAAGCGTGCGTCCACGTGTGGTCTCCGTTAGCCGAACCGGCCGGTGATATAGTCTTCTGTCTCCTTCTTCTCCGGCGTCGTGAAAATCCGTTCCGTCGGTCCTGATTCTACGAGGCTGCCGAGATACATGAAAGCGGTCATGTCGGACACGCGGGCGGCCTGCTGCATGTTGTGGGTAACGACGACGATTGTGTATTGCTCTTTCAGCTCGTGGATCAGGTCTTCGACGTGGGCCGTGGCGATCGGATCGAGGGCGGAGCACGGCTCGTCCATCAGAATGACCTCGGGCTCGACGGCCAACGCCCGTGCAATGCAGAGGCGTTGTTGCTGCCCGCCCGAGAGGCTGACGCCCGACGCGCGTAGCGAGTCCTTCACCTCGTCCCACAGGGCCGCTTGTTGCAGGCTGTGCTCGACCACCGTGGCAAGCTCGCGGCGCGAGCGACGCACCCCGTTCAAGCGCAGGCCCGCCGCGACGTTGTCGAACACCGACATCGTGGGGAACGGGTTGGGCCGCTGGAACACCATCCCGACCTTGGCACGAACCTGCACCGGGTCGACACCGGACGCGTAGATGTCTTCACCGTCCAGCAAGACCTTGCCGCTAGCACGAGCGCCGGGAACCACCTCGTGCATGCGATTGAGGCAGCGGATGAGGGTCGACTTACCGCAGCCGGAGGGCCCGATGATCGCGGTGACGGCGCGCTCGGGCATCGTCAGGTTGACGTCCTGCAGCACGTGATGGGTGCCGAACCACGCATGCAGGCTGATGACATCGAGCTTGTTTTTCATGCCTCTCCCTTTGGAGAGTAGCGGTCGTCTGGCACACGGCGGGGCGCGCCGAAACTCAGCGCAGCGCCGGGAAATTCTATTTCCCGGCCGTACCGCATGCTGGTAAGTCGCAGATTCACCGAAATTTCTCTTACAATGCCGGCCGCAGTCGGCCGCGGGTCAGCAGGCGAACGGCGAAACTGGTCAGGGAGATGAGCACCAGCAACACCAGCGCCCCGGCCCACGCCTGGCGGTGCCAATCATCGAACGGGGAGATCGCGTAGGTGTAGATCTGCACGGGCAAAGACGAAATCGGTCCGCCCAGCCCGTGATGCCAGAATTGGTTGCCAAATGCCGTGAACAGCAACGGTGCGGTCTCACCGGCGATGCGGGCGATCGCCAACATGATTCCGGTGACAATTCCACCGCGTGCCGTCCGCAGGACCACCCAGAGTGTCGTGCGCCATGCCGGGACGCCGAGCGCCAGCGACGCTTCGCGCAGCGAGTCCGGAACCAACTTCACCATTTCTTCGGCGGTGCGCGCGACAATCGGCAACATGATCACGCCGAGTGCCCAGCCGCCGGCGTAAGCCGAAAAACTGTGCATCGGCTTCACGATGAGTGTGTAGGCATAGATGCCGATGACGATCGAGGGCACGCCGGTGAGCACATCGGCGCAAAAGCGCACGCTCCAGCCGAAACGGCCGTGTCCGTACTCGCCGAGATACACACCCGTCGCCACGCCGACGGGCACGGCGAAGGTACACGCCAGGCCGATGAGGGTGAGCGTGCCGACGATCGCGTTGGCCATGCCCCCACCGGGTTCACCCACCGGCTTCGGCAGCTGCGTGAAGAAGTCGAGGTTCAGCGACGTGACGCCTTTCACGACCAAGTAGCCAGAGATGAGCACGAGGGGAATGAGCAGCGCGACGGTACACATCACCATGAGTGATTGTGCAGCGACATCGGCGAGGCGACGGCGGGTGTACCGATCTGCCGCTAACATCACGCCCTCTGCCCTTCGGATGCGCCGCCGGCGATGCTCCACACCAGCAAACGCGCCAACGCATTGATCACCACGGTGACGATCAGCAACACCAGCCCGAGCTCGACCAAGGCTTGAATGTACAGGTCATAGGTCGCCTCGCTGAACTCGTTGGCGATGACACTCGCCATGGTGTTTCCCGGAGCGAAGAGCGACAGCGCGATCTCCGACCGGTTGCCGATGACCATGGTGACCGCCATGGTTTCCCCGATCGCCCGCCCGAGGCCGAGCATGACTGCGCCGACGATCCCGGTTCGACCGTACGGCAACACTGCCATACGCACCATCTCCCATTTCGTTGCCCCCAACGCCAGGGCGGCCTCCCGTTGCGCCGTGGGGACGGCGCGCAGCACCTCGTGGGTCACCGACGTGATGTACGGGACGACCATGACCGCCAGGATCATCGACGCGGTGAGCATGCCGACACCGTACTGCGGTCCTTGGAACAGCGGCAAGGAGCCCAACACGGACGCCAAGGCGGGTTCAATGTAATTGCGCGCCCACGGTATGAGCACGAAGATGCCCCACAGCCCGTACACCACACTGGGAATGCTGGCCAGCAACTCCACCAGAAACGAGACGGGAGCCCGCAGCCAGCTCGGCGCCATTTCGCTCAAGAACACCGCCGTGCCGATGCTCAGCGGCACGGCTTGCAGCAAAGCGAGAAGCGACGACACCACGGTCCCGTAAATGAACGGCAAGGCGCCGAAGTGCTTGAAGACCGGGTCCCACGTGGTGGACGTGAGGAACTTCCAGCCGAAGGTCTTAATCGCCCCCGTGGATTCGCAGCTGAGCACGACCAGGATAGAGCCCAGAACAGCGAGCAGCGCCGAGGCGGACAATCCCGTGAGCGCACGGAAGACCTGATCGCCGGCGTTGAACCGGCGGCCGATGCGTAGCAACGCCGTCCTCAACACCGGCCATACGGGTTGGGTTGCAGCGGTGGCTGGTGTGCGCGAGTCGATGATCGTACGGCCTCCTCGGCGCAAGTATAGCCCGGGATTGTTACAAGGATGTTACGCCATGCGAACGATCACGTGGACCGCAGGTCATTTTCCTTGGAGCGGCGCGCCGTCAGTCGTCACGATACGGCGTATGGCCTGCTCCTCCTTTGTAACGACGCTGCTCGGCAACGGCGCGTAGTGGAGCTCCGGCGCGTCCTTCTGCCCGTCGCGCAGCATCCAGCTGAGGAACTGCACGAGCTTCTTGCCTTTCTCGGCATCCTTCTGCTTTTCATAAACCAACAGCCAGGTCATCCCGGAAATCGGGTACGCCTGCGCGCCCGGCGCGTTGGTGATCGACACCCGAAAATCGTCCGGCATGTTCGCCGCGACGGCCGCGGCCGCCGCGGTGACCGATTCCAATGACGGCTTGATAAACGTGCCGGCCGCATTCTTCACGTCAGCGAACGGCAGCTCATTGGAGAGCGCGTAGATCAGCTCGACGTAGCCGATGGAGAACGGCGTCTGCTTGACCAGGCCGGTCACCCCCTCGTTGCCTTTCCCACCCAGACCGACCGGCCAGTTGACAGCGGTGCCTTTGCCGACCTTGTTGTTCCACTCTTTGCTCACCTTGCTGAGGTAATCGGTGAAGATGTACGAGGTGCCGCTGCCATCCGAGCGGTGCACGACGATGACGTCCTCGCTGGGCAGCGTCACGCCCGGATTCACCGCGGCCAGGGCCGGATCATTCCACTTCGTGATCTTTCCCAGGAAGATGCCGGCAATCGCCTCGGGGGTGAGCTGCAAGCCGCTGGTGAGGCCGGCGACGTTGTACGTCAGCGCCACCGCGCCCATGACCGTCGGGAAGTGCATGAGGTGGCCGGGCGCAGCCTGCAGCTGCTCGTCGGTCATCGGTCCGTCAGAGGCGCCGAAGTCGACCGTCTGCTCGGTGATCTGTTTGATGCCGCCGCCGCTGCCGATCGACTGGTAATTGAAACGGACCGACGGATCGACCTTGATGTACTCGTTGAACCACTTCGAATAGATCGGGTACGGGAACGTGGCTCCGGCACCGTTGAGCTGCAGTTGCGCGAACGCGGGTGTTGCCAGCAGTGCACAGGAGACCCCCACAAGAACGATTCGGAAGCAGAGTTCCATGATTGTCATCTCCCTCTAGTTGGAAAACGTGTTGGGTGCCAGCGCGGCTGATCACGTGAACGGGTAGTAGCGGACCGATGTCATGAAAATCCCGATGTTGGTTCTCGGCGTTTTGCCGCCCGTGCCGGAGAAGGCGTCGCGCCATATTTCCCCTCCCTGGAGCCCCAAAGTGAAGCGGCCGTAGCTGCCCTTATAGACGTCCTGCCAGAAGCCTGCTGTGATTTGTCTCAGGTCTCTGGTTTCGGCTTGGCACGTCGACGACGCAGCACCCTCGGTCTCGCAGCCGCTGACATTGAGGCCGGCCCAGCCGTAGCCGGAGGTGCTTGCCGCGCCGGCGCGGTCGGCATGCTCCCACCCACCGTAGAGATAGAGGTCGTTGCCGGTCCAAGGATGACCGATGAGACCGACTAACCCCTGTGCCTCGGGAATGGCAACAAGATGAACATTGTCCGACTTGAACGCGGCATCGGGGAGCTGGCCCGAGCCATACCGACCGATGCCATAACCGGCGAGACCACTGAGCTGCAGGTCGACGAACTTTGGCACGATCGGCAGCGTGGCGGCGCCGCCAAACCCATAACCCGTCGTGCTGCGATTCGCGCCGGCAGCCCGCGCGGTGAACGTGCGGAGGAGGCTCTTGATCTCGTAATGACCCCAACCTGGCTCGATGGCAATCTTTCCGATGAAATCGGGAATATAGTCATTCGAGTACGACGTCGTACTGTTAAGCAACCCGGCGCCGTTACCGGGGTTGGTGTAGTTGACGTTGCTGGGCGTCGTGATCGGTGACGTCACCATTTGCGGGCTTTCCGCGGACACGCCCGCCCACAGGCCGTGACCGAAGTCCTCCACGAGCCGAAACTGCGGAACCCGCAGCCAGTTGAACCCTTCGACGTACTGCGCGTCGATCGTCATTGTGATCTGCTCTTGGCGCGGGATGATGCCCTTGCCGTTGGTGGTCAGCAAGCTCCAGTTCTGGCCGGCCAAGAGATGGAAGCCCCAGTCATCCTGATCGAGGGTTGCATAGAGAAGCCGACTGCGCGGCGTGTAGCTGTTGCTTTCCCGCGAATTCGAGGTGGTGCCGGAACCCAGGAAGTCCATCTCGTAGTAAGCGGCCAAGTGCGTATCGGGAGACACATCGCCCGTCGTCAGCAAGGAGAGGCGGCTCTGACGCGCGGAGAAGCGGGTCTCGTTCTCATGCGCCTTCGGATCGTTATTGAATGGGATGCCCTGGTTGTAGTCCGACCCGACATCGGCAACCTCGTTGCGCGTCCGATAAATGCCCGCTGCTTCGATAAAGCCTCCGAGCTTCACATTGACGCCGCCGTACTGGATGCCGTTCTTGTTGGTCAGCGCTTGCAGTTGCTGCTTCAGCTGCTGCGTCTCCTGTTGCAACCCTTGGATCTGGCTGTTTGGTTGCTCGTTCGACGGCGCGCCCTGAGGGTTGAACGGAACGCGTCCCGGGCCAGGCTTGGCGAACACTTCACTGGTTTCCGGGTCCGTCCACAAAACCGGGGCTCTTGTGTCCGGGGCTGTGTTTTGCGCAGCGGTGCAACGTGGTGATGCAATTGCCGCCAGCATCAGGAGGCCCAGTACCAGTGTTGGGCCAATGAGTGGTCCACTCGTGCGCGGTCGCATCTCCGTCCGCTGTGAACGTGTCACCCTATTCATGTGTCGCTCCCTCCTCTACTGATTTGAAGTTGGCTGCAGCTTACGGCGCCAAGCTGACCGGAGCGTTGCGCGTACATTACGGTTGCATGAAATCGCCCCACCGCCGCGGGCGGCGCGATCACAGAGCTTTCTGTGTCCCGTCAGGCGCCTTTACCAACGGGCGGTGTCTACAGTGCGAGGTGTTGCCGTGATGTTGCAGGCTTATGAATATGCGTCTGCAGGAGAGAGAACTACGGGCTAGCGCCGAAGCCGGGGCCGCGCGGGCAACCCGCCAGCGACCATCTTCCTTGCGTGCATTTCCTGCCGCTTTCCAGGGAAGCCATTTCACTCCGGACCCCGGCGAGCCCTTCATCCACGCGCTTCTCAAGGGAATCAATGCGCTTGTCGAGGGAGCTGATGCATCGGTTACGGACGGCATGTTCCTCTTCACGACGGCCGACCAAGCGACGCTCGATAATCCCACGGCAGCGCTCACACAACCCGTGTGGGACGAGCCACGCGAGCAGAGCGTACCCGTGGCGCTCACCGACTGAAAAACTCACCTTCCATTGACAAGCCTCATTCGCCCGTGCCAAGACGCACGACCAGGAGGGCCACACCAAAAATGACCACCCGCAAAGGAGCCGTCGTCACGTTTTTCGTGGCGCTTGCAACCACCTACACACTCAGCGGCTGCGGTGGCAACAGCAGCGGGAACCCAGGAACCCCTACGCCAACACCGGCTCGCACGCCCAGCGGCAATGCCCTCGACGTCGATGCGCTGGCCATCAACCCGACCACCTCGAGCACGCTCTACGCCGGAGCCTATGGAGCGGGCGTCTTCCACAGCAGCAACAGCGGCGGCAGCTGGAGCGCGGTCACCACCGGCCTCAGCGGCGATGCCCTCGACATCTTCGCGCTAGCCATCAGCCCGACCACGCCGAGCACACTCTATGTCGGCACCGCTGCCGGCGTCTTCCAGAGCACCAACAGCGGCGGCAGCTGGAGCGCGGTCACCACCGGCCTGAGCGGCGATGCCCTCACCGTCACCGCGCTGGCCATCAACCCGGTCACGCCGAGCACACTCTACGTCGGCACCGCTGCGGGCGTCTTCCGGAGCACCGACAGCGGCGGCAGCTGGAACGCAGTCACCACCAGCCTGAGCGACGATGCCCTCGACGTCACCGCGCTGGCCATCAACCCGGCCACGCCGAGCACGCTCTACGCGGGGACCTATGGCGGGGGCATCTTCCGGAGCACCGACAGCGGCGGCAGCTGGAGCGCAGTCACCACCAGCCTGAGCGGCGATGCCCTCTACATCCACGCGCTGGTCATCAACCCGACCACCCCGAGCACGCTCTACGCCGGGACCTATGGAGAGGGCGTCTTCCAGAGTACCGACAGCGGCGACAGCTGGAGCGCGGTCAACATCGGCCTGAGCGGCGATGCCCTCGACGTCACCGCGCTGGCCATCAACCCGGCGACGCCGAGCACGCTCTACGCGGGGACCTATGGTGAGGGCATCTTCCAAAGCACCGACAGCGGCGGCAGCTGGAGCGCGGTCAACACCGGCCTGCGCGGCCTTGTTCTCGACGTCTTCGCGCTGGCCATCGACCCGGCCACGCCGAGCACGCTCTACGCCGGGATCTACTATGGGGGGGGCGTCTTCCAGAGCACCGACAGCGGCGGCAGCTGGAACCCGGTCAACACCGGCCTGAGCGATCCCTACGCAAACATCGACCAATAGGCCGGGCCGGGCGCCGACGTTACCCCAACGCGGCTCATCTGGGCACCGGGCGGCGATGCATGCGTCTACTGGTCTGTTCTACGTTGGAGCCCCCTGCGCGCTATGGCTAATAGTGCGCTATGAGTACCGCCTTCAGCGATATATAGACCACCATACTGCCACTCCTGTCAAGTATCTTGTTAAATATAGGAGCATTTGGCACAAAGAGAAAGCAGAGATTCGGACACCATTGTCTCTACCCGGGGACTCCGGGAAGGCATCAACTCGCTTCCAGCCGTACTTCCCAACCACCTCCCAAGGCCTTGTAAAGAGCGATGAGGTCGGCACCGATGTTCTCCCTGCTCTGGGTGAACGCGCTATCGTCCGTGTAGAGCGTTCGCTGGGCGGTGAGCACGCTAAGGAAGTTCGTTTGCCCTTCCTGGAACAGCCGCAAGGACAGGTCCACGGCCTTGTGGTCGGCGGCAACCGCATCGCTCAGCGACTTATAATGCTGTTGCTCTTTTGCGAAGGCAATGAGCGCATTCTCCACGTCCTGCAAGGCGGTCAAGACGGTCTGTTGATACGTGATGAAGGCCTGGTCGCGAAGGGCCTCCTGAGCGTGGATGTTGGAGACGGTGGCACCGCCTTGGAAGACGGGCCATGTCACCGCAGGGCCGAAGAAGAGGGAACGGCGTGAGCTTTGCAGCCAGGTATTGACCATGTTGCTCTGCCAGTTCATGTCGCCGGTGAGAGAAAACTGGGGGAAGAGCTGTGCCACTGCCACCCCGATCTGCGCGGTAGCACTGTGAAGCTGCGCCTCAGCTTGGCGAATATCGGGCCGACGCCGGAGCAGATCGGAAGGAATCCCGGCAGGAATTTGCTCGGGTATTGCGGGTAGGTCACCCATGGGCGACAATCGTTCCACGAGATCTCCCGGCTGCCGGGCGAGGAGCACGCTCAGCGCATAGATGGATTGGCGCGCAGCCGTTTCGAAGACCGGAATCTGAGATTCAGTCGTCGCCACGGTGCTTTCCGCGTTTGCCATGTCGAGGCCACTATCGAACCCGACCTTATAGAGCTTGCGGGTTATGTCAGCCGTCTGCTGCTGAACCTTCAGATTATTGCGCGCAGTGACGATCTCCTGCTGGGCGCCGCGAAGCTGTATGTAATCGAGGGCTGCCTCGGCAGCAATGCTCACCTGAACGTCCCTTATGTCTTCGATGGCGGCCTGGACACCCGCGTCCGCCGATTCCACGCTCCGACGCATACCTCCAAAAAAGTCTAGCTCCCATGCTGCGTCCAAACCCGCCTGATACAGGCTGCGGGAACTCCCATCGGGGGAATATTGAGGGCCCGTCTGTCGCTGATAGGCGGCCGAAGCTATGGCGGACGGCCACAAACCTCCGACGGCGATGCCCCTCACGGCCCGGGCCTGCCTCAGACTCGCTTCCGCGAGGGCGAGGCTGAGGTTTGCTCTTAGCGCCTCCTCGACGAGCGCCGTCAGTGTCGGGTCCCCCAATTGCTGCCACCATCGGGCAAGGTCAGCGGGCTGGTCGGTAACGACCGATGGCTGATGCGTCTCCGTCACGCCCACCCAGGAGGTGGGAAGAGACGGCTCGGAAGGATGGTAATCCGGGCCGACCGCGCACCCGGCGACGAGCATCGGTACAAGGCAGGTGAGCACGTTTGCTTTCATAAGTACCTCATTCGTATCGAAGGGCGTCGATAGGATCGAGCCGCGATCCCTTCCAGGCAGGATAGAAACCGAAGATAACGCCTACGCTCGCCGATACCACCACCGCTGCTACGATGGCGCCCACCGAAGGTGCTGTTGGCCAGTTGAGCACCTTCGAGACGAGAATAGAAGCACCCCGTCCGACAAGGATGCCCATGATGCCGCCGAGTAGGCAGAGCACTATGGCCTCGGCGAGAAACTGGCTGAGAATATCATTTGGCTCGGCGCCCACTGCCATGCGCAGGCCAATCTCGCGCGTCCGTTCCGTGACAGAGACGAGCATGATATTCATAATGCCGACGCCGCCGACCACGAGGGAGATCATGGCTACGTACAAGAGTAGCTTCGTGATAAGCTCCGTCGTTGAGCTCATGGCCTGTGTGATCTCCGTCATGTCGCGAACGGCGAAATCGTTCGGAGTGGCAGGACGGAGATGGTGATTCTCCCGGAGCACGTCGGTGATCTGTCGGATGGCGGAAGGGATCTCTTCAGCGCTCCGCGCATTGGTGAGGATCTGATCCACGTTGGCAAACCGGATAGGTTGGGGCACGTCGGCGAGCTCGTTGCTCGACTGGACCGGGTAGAGGCTCGTGGTGATGTTCGGATAGATCTGGCTGAGTGAGTTGACTTCCGTGGTATTCGAGGTATCCGTGATGCTCTGGTTGCCGCCCGAGAGGAAGGTGGCAACGACGCGATATTTGATCGTCGTCCATGGCGCAAGGAGGGTGTCATCCTGATCTTGGCCCATCATGTTCGCGCCCTTGGGGCTCAAGACGCCGACCACCCTAAAGGCTACGTTTCGGACGCGGATCTCCTTGCCGATGGGCGACTGTCCGGCGAAGAGTTCCCTCACGATCGTGCGGCCTACGATGCAGACCTTGCTCGCGTTAAGGACGTCATGCTCGGTGAATGCTTCGCCCGCGTCCATGTCGGTCCAATCGCGTATCTGGAGAAAGGATGGGGTCGAGCCATAAATGTACGTGGGCACCCAGTTTCGGTTGCCGTAGACAATCTGCGTGCGGGCCCGCACGATGGGAGCCACATTGGCGCATGCGGAACACTCTTTGGCGATAGAATCCGCATCGTTCGGAGACAGGGTCGTGATGCTCCCTATGCCGTAGTTGATGCCGCCCACATTTTGGGCGCCCGACATAACCATGAGAGAGTTGGCCCCTATGCTTGTGAGTGTGCGCTGGATGGCGAGGGTCGCTCCGTTGCCGATTTCCATCATGGTGATGACCGCCGCGACACCGATGACGATGCCGAGTGTGGTGAGCAGGGTACGCATGATGTTCCGTCTGAGCGCACTTGCGGCTGTCTTCAGGATACCGAGCAATCTCATAGGGTGCCTCCCAATCCCTCGATGAGGCCGTCCCTGATGCGGATGGTCCGCTGGGCGTGATGGGCCACGCCCGGATCGTGGGTGACGAGAATAATGGTGATCCCGTCGATCCCGTTGAGTTTCTCAAACATGTCGAGAATTTCCTCGCTCGTACGCGAATCGAGGTTTCCCGTGGGCTCGTCTGCAAGGAGTACCTGGGGACGGTTGATGAGCGATCTTGCGATGGCGACACGCTGCTGTTCTCCGCCGGAAAGCTGGGACGGCTGATGATGAGCCCGGTCGGCTAGGCCTACCTTTTCAAGCATCTCCGCGGCCCGCTGCCTCTTTAGATGCTCGGGCAGGTTCTCCCTCGTGTAGCTGAGGGGCAAAAGAACGTTCTCCAGCGCACTCGCGCGGGGAAGGAGATTGAAGCTCTGAAAGACGAAGCCAATTATCCGGTTGCGCAGCCGGGCCCGCTCCTTTGCCCCAAAACGGGAAATCTCCAGGCCGTCGAGCCAGTACTCGCCCGACGTGGGGTGATCGAGGCACCCGAGGATATTCATGAGCGTGCTCTTACCAGAGCCGCTCACGCCCATGAGCGCTACTAGCTCGCCCCTGGCGACCTTGAGCGACACGCCCTTGAGTACGGGCAGATCAACCTCGCCAAGGTGGTAGGTCTTGTGAATGTTCTTCAGATTGATTAAATCGCTCACCCGGCCACCTTTTGTCTTCTATCGACTGTCGCCGGAAGATGGGGCTCCCTGGCCTTGACCGGAATGCTGTCCGCGAAAGTTTTCGCGAAAGCTTTGTGGCGCAAAAGGATTGCGGTCGAGAGTCTGAGCCGTTTCAGCCTCCCTCGTACTCTCACCGATAACGGCGCGGAGACCTTCGGTCAGGTCCTTGCCCTCCACTTCCGTGAATGTGCCATTAGTGAGCCCCGCGAAAGCAGCGATTTTTGGGGGCCAATTGATTTGACAGTCAGCGGAAGCGGAAATCGAGTTGGAAATCGTAGAGCCAGGGGATGCGAGGGCAGACGTTTTCGGAGCGGAGTTTGGCGGGAAGGTTCTCGTAGTGGTGGCGGAGACGTTCGACATCGGGAGCGTTGTAGTAGGTGACGAGGATTGTGTCCTCGTTGACACGGATGTCCCCATCGAGTCCCTGGAACAGGGCGCTGGCGAGGTGGGATGCGTCCCAGCCGGAGATCGGGGGCAGGAGGCGACGGCGCAGCTGGTGGATGACGCTCTGGGCGATCAACGCCATGGTCATTTGCCCGTAGCGGATATTGAGGTTGAGGGTTCCCCCGCGCTGCCAGCCAAGAGCTTGATTGGCGTTGAAGAACTCTTCGATGTGCCAACGTTTGGGGTAGTCGAGGGTGAGGGCATCGAGTTCATCTCCGTGGGTGGTGGAAAGGAAAGCTTTGAAGCGCCACTGCCCGGGATCTTCGCCCAGACGTTGAACGAGTTGGGAGAAGGGACCGGCGTGGCTGGCCGTCAGGGTGTAGGGCAGTGTGGTGGTGGCATAGCCGGCCCACCTGCGGGTGAACTGTTCGGGCGGGATCGCCCGCAGGCGCTTGTCGAGGGAAGCTCGCTGGGGCAGTGGAACCAAGAGGTCGAAGTGGGTTTGTTCATGGATGTGCTCGATGAGCTTGACGGAGAAATGTTCACAATCGGCGAGGACGGTGGGCGCTGTGGTGGTGGCAGTGGAGTCGAGGATGGCGGCGGCCATGTCGAGTAACTCTGGGGTGGCTTGCGTCACCGAGCGCGCCGCGGTGGCGGTGGTAAAGCACAGGGGCTGGTGGCTCTCGGCATCGAGGGCAAAGAAGGTCTGGGCGATCTTGCTCGGTTTGGATTGCGGGCTCTTCTGGTGGCGGCGCATTTGCCGCTTGCTGTAGCTGCGCACGCGGTGGGGATCGACCGCGAGCAGCTTGCCGCCGAAGTCGCCGCCCGCGCGGCGCAGTTTGCCGAGGGCGATTTGGAGGCCTTGCGCCTCTCCTACCGTGTGCGCCGCCAGCAGATCGTGGATGGCCTGGTCACTGCCGACGTAGGGCAGGCCGTTGGTGAGTTCGAACCCCTTTTGCGACAAACACCGCTTGGCGCGGATGCCCGTGGTGCACAGCGCGGCCTCATGAACCAACTGCAGGGCCAAGCGGGGCTCGACGTGTTCGGGCCCGCCCGCACTCCAGGCGCGGAGCAGGTCCCACGTGCCCAGACGCAAGTGCTCGGGGACCAGCAGCCACAGTCCTACCATGTTGCCGCTGACTTTATCCGCCAGCAGTTGGCGTACTTCGCGTTCGAGACTGCGCGGGGTGGCGGACTTCAGCTGCACGCGTTGTTTGGTGTGCTGGGTCTCAATCAGCTTCTGCGGCCCGGGCCGATAGGAGTAGAGTTTTTTTTTGCAAGCCAAAACTCTCGATGATCCGCTGCACACTGCGGATGCTGATCGCCAACCCGCTCTGCACAAGCATTTGGGCGATGACCTCGGCGGACGCCTCCGCATCGAGAAAGCGGTGACGGATCACCTGGCGCACGACCTCGTCGGTGCGCCGGTAGTTGGTCTTGGGCCCGCGCTTCTGGCTCAACAAGGCCAGGGCCCCCCTCTCGATGAATGCCGCCCGCAGTTGGAAATAGCGCTGCTTGCTGAAATCGAACTTCGCCGCCGCGGCACACGGCCCCACCCCCTCACACTCTCCCTCGATGAGCATCAACAGCTTGCGCGTGATTTCATCATCGTCGGGCACCAACAACGAGCCCGCAGTCCCTACCACCGACCGGCTCACGAAATCGAATGAGACCATCCCCTCTTCCTCCTGCCGCACGTCTGCGATCTTCTAGCACACGCGGGGGCGGTAGTCTAATCAAATATGGCGGAATTGAGATGAGCGACCAGGCTATCATCCCGCATGATCAGCTGCTACATCACTGCTTCACGGGAGAGTACCGCCATATTTAATTAGAGATATCGTTGCTGTCTGCGCGAAACGGCACCGACTGTGTGGATCAGAGCCACGGCAAAGTCCGGTGGCCCGGCATCGCCGCGCCGCCCGAGAATCGACTTCTCGGCCTACCAACGGCGGAACTCATCTGCAGCAGGGCCACGGCAGAGTCGTCGCGACCACCCGCCGGAGAATGCAATTCTCCGGCTACGGTGCAAAGAAGTCTGCGGAAGAGGACTCGACCCGCTGGAGACCCGTGGTCTGGTGTGGATACTCTTGCAACGTGGACAAATCATCAGGCCCCCAAAAATCGCTGCGCTTACGGGAATAGGACGGACAAACTTGCCGTCCTCGACCCAGATGGTCGTGCGCACCCCGGCATTGTCAGGGCCGCGGTCACGGCGAGAGGGGTTATACGATTTTTGCCTGAGCTCCGGTGCTATCTGCCCAGGCTGCGGCGACCAGCGGAGCGCTGCATTCGGCACGAGGAGCACGCCTTCCCGACGGCCTATCTCGAATTGTGCGTTGGCTGTGAGGTAAGGGAGGAGTTTGCCGTCAGAATTGTCGATGTCGACCTCTATGGTATAGGTGACAACGTTCTGCGTCATCGTCGCGTTAAGGCGAACCTGACCGACCCGGCCGTGAAACACCTGACCGGGGAAGGCATCCACGGTGAACGTCACAGGCTCGCCCGAGGAAATGCTTCCCACGTCCGCTTCATTGACAGAGACCCACACCTGAATGCGCTTCAGGTCGTTCGCTATGAGGAAGAGACTCGGTGCGCTCAGTGAGGAAACGACGGTCTGCCCGATGTTCACCCTCCTGTCGATCACCACGCCCTTCACGGGCGATTTGATCGTACAGTAGGCGAGGTTTGTCTGCGCCGTGATGAGATTGGCCTTCGCCTGCTCCACGGCGGCCTGCGCCTGCCCCACGGCTGCCTCGGCCGCGGCGAGGTTGGCCTTGGCTACCTCGTAATTCGCCTTGTACTGGTCGTAGGCGCTCTGCGCGAGGGCGTCGGAGGGGCCAAGCTTCTGGGCCCTTCCCCAGTCCTGAGTGGCGTGAAGGAGGTTTGCCTTCTGCTGAAGCACATTGGCCTTGCTCGCGAGCACATTTGCCTCGGCCTGATCGACTTGAGCCTTTGCGGTCTTTACGGCAGCGACGTAAAGAGAATCGTCGATTCTAGCCAGCACCGTACCTGCCTCGACCTCAGAGCCCCAATTCACAGGCCCGCCGTTCTTATCTTTGCCGAAGGCGATGATGACGCCTGCAACCTGAGCGCCCACATCGACCGCCGCTTCTGGCTCGACCGTGCCCGTCGCGCTGATCGTGCCAACAAGGTCTCCCCGTTTCACCGGTACCGTGCGGAATACGGGGGCCTTGTCTACCCTTGACCAGAATGACCAGACCGCCGCCAATATGGCAACGACCAGGACTATGATTACACCCATTCGCCGCATAATATCCTCTTCGGTTCAAAGCATCGTCGGAGATGGTGACGCCCGCTTCGTGCAACCGCCAAGCAAGTCTGGCACGAATACAGAGGCCGCCCTGCGTGCGCGTGGTGCTGATCAGGTTGATGACGGTTTCGTAGCTCACCAGGGGCTCACCCTTTCTGTGCAGGCTGATGAAGGAGAACATCCGATGCTCAATCTTCTTCCCCTTGCTGGCAGCGGGCGGGTCATGGCACACGGTGATGTCCAGCGTATGTTCGTCAGCCAGCTGCTGCAGAAAGTACTTCCAGGCGCGGTTGCGCCGTTGTTACCACCCCCTTCGGCGCAGATCAGCAATTGCCCGGCGTGGGAATAGTGCCGTTGCCCATACAGCCGCCACCAGCGCCGGATGCTTTCGACGGCAAACTCGGCTGTGTCACGGCTCGTCCCCACGTTGACGAACCCCTCGTTGCGTGCGACATGGTAGGCGTCGTAGGCAATCGTCGGCCCCACGGCGAGCCTCGGGTAGTCGTAGATATTCACGTGGTACGGCCACCCCTTGGGCCGCCACATCCGCCCCGTGTCTGGTAGCCTCCTCCCGCGCTCGCGGAACCATTCGATCACGTCGGCGTCAATGCGTAGGGTGACCTCAACCTTTCGTATGACGGCGTGCTGCCGCTGCCATATCTATACGATAGATACGAAAGAGGTCCCACCTGGGTTGACATTCGCCATCACAACAACTCGGTCTGCACTCCAGCACAAGGCAGGCAGTCGCTACCCGTCGCTGGCGATGCAAGTCTCCGACCGCGAGGCGGTACCTGCCGAAGTGATGTGCCCGTGCCCGCTTTGGAGTAACCCACCAACACGTACCCTGGTGCAACCGGATACTTATCCCGGATGGCGAATACCAGGGGACTCTCAATACGGCCGGCCGAACGGATGGGCGATCGCCGCAACCCGCGGTGCGCCGACGGCCGGCTGATAGGCAGGCATCATGCTGAGGACCACCGTCGAGACGCCGGCTTCTTCGATCACGCGCGCAACCAGTCCCACGGACCGGCAGCAGTCCGGTCAAACAGGGGCAAGCACAACACCCGTCACGCCCTCCGTCTTCATCAACTCGGCGATCGCCGGCGCGGACTGGGTCAGCTGCGCGGTCGCGTCGAGCTGGAAACCCATCACCGAGTAGTGCGACGCTGCCATGCTGCCGACTTCGCCGGCCGCCACCAGCTCGGCGAGACGCTGCAGTGGCAACGCAACGTTCAGGTCGCGCTTGGCGTAAGTGGTGTCGATGTGCAGGTGGTTGATCTCGACATCATTTGCGGTGGCGGTGGCCGGAATGCGGCGCCAGGACGGATCGCCCCACATCGGATTCGCACGCTCGGTCTCCATGTCGAACGGTGGATCAGGAAGGCACGAAATGCCGGCCGTCGACAGCAGTGCGATGCGTGCCGCGGCCAGCGGCGCGCGCAACGGTGTGAACGGGATGGAGGTTACGGGTGGTGTAGCCTCGACGCGCGCTTTGAGCAGCAGCGCCAAACGCGGCGGGATGAAGCGCCAGCTGTCGACTTCGATCGCTTCTGCCATAGCTGCACAATGATCCAAGTCATTGCGTCAATCAATGCACGGTGCGAGTAGAGACCGCCAAGACGCGGAGGACACCACGATGGGACGGAGAGAAGAAAAATGTGGGAACTCGAAAGAAGAGCCTAGTGTGGTGTCGCCGCTCTGTGACCTGTTCCTGGTCCGGCACGGTGTGACCGACTGGAATGAAACCGGTCGGTTGATGGGCCGACTGGATATCGGATTGAATGCGCGGGGCCACGCGGAAGCCGAAGCACTGGCAGAGGCGCTGCGGGAGGTACCGGTGCGCATGGTGGTCGTAAGCCCACAACGTCGTGCTCAGGAAACGGCTCAACCCATCGCGCGCTTGCACGACCTCGCCATCCGCACCGACCCGGGACTCGATGAGGTGTGGGTGGCGCCCCACTGGCAGGGGAAGACCTGGGACGAACTGCGCGATGACGTCGATCTACAACGTTACGGGGAAGATCCGGCCTATACGTGCGCTGCCATCGAGTCCGCGGCGCGCGTCCAGGAGCGCACGATCGGCGTGGCAGAACGCGTGCGGGTGCAGCCCGGCGGCGGGGCGGTTGTGCTCATCTCGCATGGCGATCCGATCAAACTGCTGCTGGCGCACTACTTGGCCATGGACATGTCCGCGTATCGGCGCATCGTGATCAACACCGCCTCGGTGAGCGTGCTGCGCTTCAGCCAGCACTCCGGCAGTCGCCTGGTCGCTCTCAACTGGAAACCGCCCGGGGCGCTCGCGCACCTGCTGACAGAGCTTGGGTGACCAGGCAACGGCGGCCGGAGTAGCAAGTGCGCCACGACAAGGGCGGCGCACTATTCCGGAAGTTCATAGACGACGAGGAAACGTTGGTACAGGATCAACTCAAGATTTGAACTCGACCGCTGAGTCCGAGATCATCCAGTGCCTGTCGCAGTTCGTTGACCAGATTCGTGGCGACTCGACCATCGGGCGGCGCGCTTGGCTTCCACAGCCAAGCGCGCCCGGATGTCGAGTGCTTCATCCAGACGCTTGTTGGTATCGTCCTATTTTTGTTTGAGCTGATGCAGGTCTAATGTTTTCAACCACTGCATGGTTCTGGCGAACCCCTCGGCGTGGGTGACGGCCGGCTTCCAGCCCAGCTGTTGTTCGGCTTTGGCTATCGAAAAACGGAGCCGCGATCCCAGGTTCGTCACCGCATAGGTGGTGAGAAGGGGGCGGGTCTTTTTGTGCCCCAATCGCCACACCCCTTCCAAAACCACTGCCGCCGCGTAGGCAACCGCAAATGGAATGTGTGTTGTGATGCGCGGCACCGACAACGCGTCGGCAATTCTAGCGCAAAAATCTTGCAAGGTGGTTGATTCCCCGTCGTGTACCAGAAATCCGTGCCCCGACAGCTCTCGGGTCGGTGGCGATGCACATCAGCAAATCGACGACATTGCCAACATATGCCGGCCACACCAGCGCGTTGCGGCGCCAAAAAATAAGGTCCTTTTTGATGATGGCATCAGCCAGCAAAGGCACAAAGGTTTGATCCCCCTCCCCGTACACCCAGCATGGATACACCATGGTAGCGGGCAGGCCAAACTTCCGGTGGTACTCCCAAACGATCTTTTCAGCCGCTATCTTGTGGTCCGGATATGGTTCACCCCAAGGTATGAGTGGCCCGGATTCGTCCATCACGTGCGCTTCATCATGACCGAACACATCGTTGGTGCTGATATGGACAAGACGGGAAGCTTTCACATCCAATGCGGCCTTACATACATTCTCGGTGCCGTTGACGATTATCTCCTGAAACTGTCGTGTGGGACCCCAGTCACTTACTAATCCAGCACAATGAAAAATGATGTCGCTGTTGACAGCCGCACCGCGCACATCGTCCAGGTTGCGGATGTCGCCTTCGTGAATTTGCACGCCGCGGTTTCTCAATGCCGCGGTTTCACGATCACCCGGCAATACCAACGCCGAAACGAGATGCCCGCGCTGCAGGTTGGAACGCACCAAATGACCGCCAATGAAACCTGTAGCACCGGTAATCAAAACGTGAGTCATGGGACCTTCTTCGCACTGTCCTGATGCGCAGGTTTTGCCACGCTACACGAATCATTTTGCGAATTCAATTGCGCGGTCGCACCTTCAGGCGCCACAGCCGTTCCGCCTGCCGGACGCCGTAAGTCCATTGAGAAGCGGCAACGTACGTAGATTGTTAGCTATGTGGCAGCTGAAGCGGTGATCGCGCACGGGTAAGGGACATGCCCAGCCTCTTCACCTCGGCTGGGTGCGACGCCGGCTTCAGAGGAAGGCTCCGCCCACCGTTTCCGCGCAGTGGCAGCGGTAGAGGTCACGTGATAGGTTCGACTCCATGCGCGCCGTGGCACAAACCGCTGGGGGAGTGGATCTCGTTCAGCGCGTCGGACGCTTGCTGGTGGCAGCCCCACCGCCTGGCCTGGTTTCCGCCTACGTCTTCGGTAGCCAGGTGGACGGAACGGCGCATCGTGAAAGCGACCTCGATATCGGCATTTTGCTGCACCATGAAAGCTATCCCACCCCACGAGAGCGCTTCGAGCAACGTGTGCGGCTTTCCGCCTGGCTGCAAGCGGAGCTGCACTGGCAGGCCGTTGACGTCGTGGTGCTCAACGATGCAGCACCCCAGTTGGCGCGACATGTCGTGCACACCGGGCGACACGTATTCTGCTCCAATCGCGGGCGCGACCATGCTTTTGTCCGCGACGTGCAGCTGCGGGCGGCAGACCTCGAACCCTTTCTGCAACGCATGCGCCGGCTCACACTAGAGGCCATCGCGCGATGACCTATCTGGTCGAGCGTCTTGCCGAGCTGCGCCGGCACCTCGACCACCTGCGCGACCTCCGTCCGCGTGTGTCTGGGCGCGAGGTGCTGCAACGTGATCTCTCGCTGCACAACGACGTGCTTTTCTCCCTGCTGACAGTTTGCCAATTGGTTATCGACATCGCTGGCGAGTTATCGGCACGCCGAGGCGATCAATTTGACGACTACACACAGGCGGTACGGAATCTGAGCCGTGATCAGCGGTTTCCCGCTGCGCTGGTCGGTGAACTCGAACGCCTGCCGGGCTTTCGCAATGTGCTCATTCACGAGTACGCGAGACTGGATATGGAGCGCGTGATCGAGGCGCTCGACCACCTCGAACCCGTCGAGCACTTCTTGGAGATTGTGCGGCGTCTCGAGGCTGAGGACGATTGCGCGTAAGCCGCACCGTTCAAGCAGTCTGTCTCAGCGCGGGTGAAACACCCGCAAAGCCAAGCCTACTCTCGGGGGCACGGCAAAAGGCAAAGAGCAACCGCCTGGCGCGGAGGTTTGCTCCGCTCACCCCGTGTGAACCTTTGTCCCAAAGTTTCGACGGCGCGGGTTATCCCAACGCCGCTCGGATAGCTATCGAACTGAACCGAACAATTGTTCGAGTGGAACTCTCGTCCACTGGTCCTCCGCGCCTCTTGCGGCGCACACCATCGTCCCCGAATTGCCGACTGGCTACTGGGCTACGAGAGTGAGAGACGAAAGAAGCTCCGGTATCCCTTGCGGCGCATCTCCAGCAGCATGTGCGGGGTCGGCAACCAGAAGGGGTCCGGTACGTGCCACCCGAGCCCGGGCAGCGGCTTCGTCAGCCCGTACATTGACACTCCACGGGCTCCGGCGAGTTTGCCGAGATGCTGTGTGCCTTATCGCAACACGAACCGGAAGGGGACGCGGAGGCTGACGCGCACCGGCGTGCCGTCGTTGTCACGCGCCGGACGGAAGCGCCATTGGCGCAGCGCCGCGATCGTGGCCTGATCGAGGGGCGGCACAGACTGGATCACCGTGACCTCCGGCTCGATTCTGCCGTCGGTGCCGACGATGGCCTCGACGACCACCTGTCCCTCGATGCCGCGCTGGCGCGCGAGGCGCGGGTACTCGGGTATGATCTTCGAGATCGGCACGGGCAGGATCGCAGCCTGGTCCGCCGGCAGGAGCATATTGCCGGTGCCGCCGAGCATCCCGCCGGCTTTGCCGCCGGGGACGCCACCTTCGACCCCAAACGGTTCACCACCAGTGATATTCCCCATGGGCGCCAGCTCAGGGCCTGTCGGTGTGGTCGGCGCGGCTTGCTGCGGCTGCGGTGCGGAGCGCTTGGCGATGCGAAAGCCCTTCTTCCGTTCAGGCTTCACATTCTGCGGCACGGGTTCGGCTGGCACCGGCGCGGCAACGGTGGCAGTGCCGGCCGACCCAGCCGGCGGAGGCGGTGCGGGATCATAGAAGACGACGCGCAGCGGGATGGTCGCACGCGGCGCGCGTACAACCATTCCCATCACGGCCAGAGCGAGCGCCACGTGCAGGGCCGCGGAAATGGTTCCCGCTACGCCGAAGCGGAAGGCCGCCGGTGTCATCGTCGCATCGCGCCACATCGCTGCAGAAATAATGCTCAATTCGCCCTGGTTCAGCAACAGGTTCCAAAGGGGTTCTGTGAGACGCCGGGGCGCCATGGCAGGTGAGCCGCGGCGTCGCACTGGAGTCGAGTGCCATCCTGTGGCAGGCTACCCGAGCAGTTCATCATGCTGGGATCGAAGCCGCTCGTCACCGTCACCGCCGCGCTCCTGCTCATGGCAGCGCCGCCGCGAATCGCCCGTGTGTCCGCAGCCGAGCCCGCACCGCCGCTTGGCCCGCAAAGCGTTGTCCGCCTTTTCTGTCAGCTCGATGGACTCGGTCAGCGGGGCAGCGTTGCCGGATGGAATGACGTTGCGCCGCTGGTGAGCTGGGCGTTTGAACCGGCGTGGGACCACGCTTTGCTGATCGCCGGATACGAGGTGGGTAACCCGCACGCCGTCGAGGGCGATGGCACGGCGCTCGCGGTCGATGTGCGCTCCCAAGTCGTCGCCAGAGTGTCGGCGCTCGGAGTCGATAACACGATGCAGCTCGAGACGATCAGTTTTCGGGTACGGACCGCCGATCAGAGAAACTGGCGAATCGACGGGCCGCCACCGTCCCCGCACATCTTCAGCAGCCGTGTCGATGTCGACGCCATGCGGCAGTCGTTCCAGACCGGTGGGGTGAACTTCGTGCCCAATTCGCTCTTCATCTGGCACATGTTTCAGTCCGCCGGCTGGGCGATCGACTTCCAGCCCATCGAGCAGCTCCTCAACGGGCACGGATTCCGCGCGGTCACGCAACCCGCGCCGGGTGACGTGGTCGTCTATCTGCGCGATGGTGTACCGTACCACGCCGGGGTGCTCGAGGCGGAGAAGCAGACCGTCTCCTCGACGCTGAACGCGGGAATTGTGCGTACGGCGGTTGACGCCTTCGCGGGCGAAACAAGATACGTCCGGCTCGTCGAGCCACCGCCTGCGTCTCCGTCCACACCGGTTGTGCCGACTCCCGTTATGGCGCCCGAGGCGGCGGCAACACCTCAGCAGCACGTGGCGACGAAGACACCGCATCCCCACGTTCATCCCGGCGCGGCTACGCGCGGAAAAGCCGGGGCGTCACGCGCGAAACTCTCCGTCGCCAAGCGCGTCAAGAGCAACAAGCAGCATGCGGCCAAGCACCGGAAACGTAAACAGCGGACAAAAGTTGCGACCCCGGCATCAGGAAAGGGCGCTCCACAGCAATGATGCGCCGCCGGTGATGGAACGACCTCTTACCTACGATTAGGGTGCCGCGGTCGAACACCGTAACACCCCAACGCCTTGCATCACAGCGTGACCGCGATCCCGACGCCGATGCCCCAATCCGGTGCGGTGTCCGTGCCCTTGACCATTCCGGTCGGACGGATGGTGAGCCGGTCGGTGAGATCGAAATCAAGGCCGGGGAGGACCTGGATCTCATGGAATTGCGTCCCGACGGCGTTGAAAACCCGACCCGCAAGCTCGGTACGGAGTGCCCACACTTTGCTGACGCGCAAGATGATCTCGGTGCCGTAATTGAAGACATCGTGGGCTTCGCCAGTATACATCTGATAGCCCACGTTCGCGCCCACGGCGATCATCCGGTATTGATAACGCGTCGAGACGAATGGACTGACGCCGAAGTCCCCGGTTCCGAAACCCTTGTCGGCTGGGCCGTTCGGAAACGTCAGCTCGAGGCCGCCACCGACCGAGCAATGCTCGGCCACCGGCCGCTGGAATTTGGTGTAGAGGAGAAAGTCCCCGATGTCGGCGTCGTTTACCGTTGGGCCGCCACTCTTGAAATCCGGTGGGCCTTGTCTGAACCGCGTCGACTGAACCAGCCCTGGCACGAGGAATCCAAGCTCGGCGTTCTTCATGAAGCCCCACGAACCGATGAGGTCAAGCATGCCGGAATCGGTCGACTCCACGCGTGCATGCGGGTAGAGCTCCCGCAAGGGCAGGCCAGCCACGCTCAAACGAACGTGGTTTCCTTCGTCCTGTTCCGTGAACCCACGCACTTCGAGGCGGATTTGGCCGTCACCCACGGTAGCCGTTTCGTGCGTATAGTTGCTGAACGTTCGGTCTGCGTCCGTCACGTCGGCCGCCGCTGTCGCCATCTGTGCGGCCATGGCAACGGCCACGCTGGCAACACTGGCCACCACCCACCGCTGCGCTGTACCCTTCATCGCCCCTCCTTCGCCTCGCCAGAGCGTCTCTGGCATTCTCCTGTAGGTTCGAGATATCCCTCTGCCGCGGCGCGATGCTACGCTGGTCACTACAAAATTGTCAAGACATGTTTGGGTCACCCTCCTGCGCGGCGGTCGCCGACCTCTACGCCGAAGTGACGGTCGGCGTGATTGTCCTTGACCCGTCAGAAGAACCGGAAATGAAACGGCATGATCGCCCACACCCGTTGGGCGCCGAGGAACTGCAGCCAAGGAGCGAGGACGGTGAGGGGGGTGGTGCGCGGACTCAGGTTGAACGACAGCTTCCATAAGCGCCGCGGCTTCGGGTACCGTTCCACCGCAACCAAATCGCTCGGCGCCAGTCCGGCCAATACCTTGGCCTCTTCGAGGGCGCGTTCGAGTCCGCCGAGATGGTCCACGAGCCCCCGTGCGCAGGCCTGGCGGCCGGTCCATACCCGCCCTTGGGCGACCGCCTCGACCTGCTCGTGACTCAGTTGCCTGCCGGCAGCGACGCGATCGATGAACTCGGCGTAAAAGTATTCCGCCTCAGCCTTCAGGCGCTGGCGCTCTTCTTCGCCGAGAGGGACGTAATTCGAGTACAGCGCTGCGTGGCGACCGCGCGTGATGACCTCTTTGGTGACCCCCACACGGTCATACAACCCACGTAACTGCGCCTTGCCCGCGAGCACGCCGATGAATCCGGTGATCGTGGCGCCTTCAGCGATCACCGGCTTGCCGGCCACGCCGAGGTAATAGCCGCCGGAGGCGGCAACATCCCCGCACGAGACCACCACCGGTTTGCGCTCCCGCGTGCGCGCCACCTCATGCCACATCAGGTCCGACGCCAAGCCGGACCCACCGGGGCTCGATACACGCAACACGATGGCGTTGATGTCCGTGCGCTCGCGCAGCGCCTTCAAGTCACGCGTCAGCGCCGTCAGGCCGCAGGCGCTCGCCCCGTCGGGACCTGGAATGCTCTCCCCCATCTTCACCGTGCCGGTGACGTGCAGGACGCCAACGGTGCCGCGGCCGGTACGCAGCACCGCGCGGCGCACGCTGCGCCGCCGGCGCGGAAAGTAGTCGCGATGTTCGATGACCGCGGCGTTTGCGTAGCGCGCCCGCAGGCGTTCTTCGGCTTGATCCTCATACAGGAGGGCATCGACGAGGCGGGCACGTTCGGCTTCGCGCGCCACAAACGGCCCGGCGTCCAGGAGGGCGCGGACCTGCGCCGGCTCCATGCGCCGGCCGCCGGCGACGGCCTCGACGATCTGTTCATAGAGGTCGTGCACCAAGCTCTCGACCATTTCCCGATGCGCCTCCGACATATCACTCCGTGTGAATGTCTCCGCAGCCGACTTGTATTTTCCCATCTGCACGAGCTCGGCCTCGATGCCCAGCTTGCGCAAGGTGCCGGCGACGAAGGTGACCTCGGTGGACAGCCCGGCGATGTCGAGCGTGCCCACCGGCGCCAACACGATTTGCTGGGCGGCGGACGCGAGCAAGTACTCCGGCATGCCGGCTTGCGTGAGACATACGCAGACGAACTTGCCGGCGTCCCGCAATCCGACGAGGCCCCGCCGCAGCTCCTGAATCTTGGCCCACCCCGCCCGCAGCTCGCCGCAGCGGACCAACACGGCGCGCAGCTGCGGATCGTCACGCGCCCAACGCAGCAGCGTTGTCAGGCTGAAGTGATCGCCGGGGCTGCGCTGCGGCAGCGCGAAGAGCCGCTGTTCGATCGGCTCTTCCGGCACATGGCCCGTCAGGTCGAGCTTGAGGATGGCGTACGGCCGGCGGCGGCCCACCGCGCGCAGCAGTGCCTCGGATACGTTCCAGTACGCCAGCGCCCCATACCGACGGGCAAGACGCCACATGTACTGCTCCTTAGCAGCCACGGACGGGAGCCGCAAAAACCACAAAAACCTGCGGCGGCGGTGCGATCCCCACCGCCGCGTACCGGTTTCCCGGTCCCGTTACCGTGCGCTCACGTTCTGCAGGGAAGCGGCGTCTGGCTCGTCGTGCGGCACCAGCGGCGTGATCGAAACCACCTTCGCCCGCAGACCCTCCCCCGAGTGGCCCTCTTTCCACGCGATCAGACCACGGCGGAGGTACTCCGCGTTGATCTGCAGCAAGTCGCAGATGTTCTCGAACGAGAACGGCCAGCTCCGATCCTCACTACAGATCCACTCTTCGGCATCCAGGTACAGCTGGCGGGCTTTGCGGTCGCGGGAACACAGGTGCTTCTGGAAGCAATCCACCGCGTCCTGCAGAACCGCGATGGCCAATCGGCGCTCGGGTTCATGACATCCCTTTCGCCGCAGCGCCGCAAAGTACTGCGACGGCAGCAAGGTGTCTGGCTGGAGGAGGTGTGAGAAGGTATCGGTGGCGATAGTGTCACGCATCGGCTGCACTCCTTGGTCCTACCGGTGTTGGCTCCTTAGACGGTCGCTTGTGAGCTCGTATTCGAGGGTAGCAGCGGAATGAGGTCAGCTAAAGTCGTATCCGAGAAATATTTCAGCATCTGCCGTTGGCCTTCCTGCCAGATCCGCTGCATATTACAACTCGAAAGCACCGAGCAGTCACGCCGCTCGGTCACACAAACGTTGAGAGAAATCGGCCCTTCGATGGCCTCGATAACGTCCCGGAAGGACACCCGATCGGGAGTGCGTTCCAGTGTGTAGCCGCCATGCGCCCCGCGATGGGACTTCACCAACCCCGCGCGGATCAGATCCTGAATGATCTTCTCCAGGAACTTGGTTGGAATACGGCGCCGGTAGGCGATCTCTTTGACGGGAACCGGTCGGCCCCCGCTTTGCGTCGAGAGGTAGATGATTGCGCGCAGGGCGTAATCGACTTTCCGGCTGACCTGCAACATCGACACGGCGTGTTCCTCCTCATTCAGTCCTGGCTGTCGGAGTATTCCTCCAACCAGGCCATCTGGATGGCTTCGAGCTTCCCTTCGTTCGAGGTCTTCGGGGCGTCATCGAAGTCTTCGAGCTCCGTTACCCAGCGATGCAGATCGGTGAAGCGCACGTGCAGAGGGTGGACATCGGGATGCGCATCCAGCAACGCCAGGGCAATCTCTTCCGTATCATCCCACTTGAGTCCCATGACCTGCCTCCTCAGAGAACCTCGTCGACGCGCCGGCGCTCCAGTGCGGTCTTGATCGAGGCGTCCATGATGCGCTGCGCCAGCGGCGTGGTTGCCTGGTTCAGCGCGTCACTGCGGTCACGAATCTGATTGTAATCGGTGCCCGCCACGGCAGCCTCGAGGCGCGCCATTGCCGTTGCGATCGCGGAGCGCTCCGGCTCGTCCAGGCGTGCATCTGCCAAGGCTTTTCGCGCCCCGCGGAGCAGGCCGTCGGCGTCGTTGCGCGCTTCGATGAGCAGCCGCGCGTGCACGTCCTCTTCGGCGAAGTCGATCGACTCCTCCAGCATGTGCTCGATCTGCTCGTCCGTCAGCCCGTACGACGGCTTGATGTCGATCGATTGCTCACGGCCGGTCCGTTCATCACGAGCAGTGACATTGAGAATGCCGTTCGCATCGATCATGAAAGTGACCTCGATGCGCGGCATGCCGGCGGGCAGCGGCTCGATGCCGCGGAGCTTGAAGCGCGCCAGGCTGCGGTTGTCTTTGACGAGCTCCCGCTCGCCTTGCACGACGTGGAAATCGACGGCGGTCTGATTGTCCACGAAGGTCGTGAACATCTGCCTGACGGTGGTCGGAATCGTCGTGTTGCGCTCGATGAGGCGTTCGGTGACGCCGCCCACCGTTTCGATGCCGAGCGACAACGGCACGACGTCGAGCAACAGCATGTCGCGGTGACCGCCGGACAACACGCCGGCTTGCACGGCGGCGCCCAACGCCACCACCTCTTCCGGATTCAGCTCGGTGTGCGGCGGGCGACCGAACAGCTCTTGCACGCGCCGGCGGACCAGGGGGACGCGCGTGGAGCCGCCTACCAGCACGACCTCATCGAGATCGCCGGGGGCGAGACCGGCGTCTTTCATGGCTTGGCGACACGGGGCCACCGTCCGCTCGACGATGTCCGCCACCAGCGCCTCGAACTCGGCGCACGTGATCGTGACCGATACCTGGACCGACCCGCGGTGCAGTTCCAGCGGGGCCGACTCGGAGTCGGTCAACCGGATCTTGGCCTGCTCGGCCGCCGCCAGGGCTTGGACGACCAGCTCCGGATCGCTGCGCAAGTTGGACGGCACGCGTTGCAGGAGCAGATGTGCGAGCCGGCGATCCATGTCGTCCCCGCCCAAGCGCGTATCGCCGTTCGTGGCCAGGACCTCGAAGATGCCTTCGTGCAGTTTCAAAATGGAGATATCGAAGGTGCCGCCGCCAAGATCGTAGACCGCGATGAATCCCTGGTTCCGCTTGTCCAGGCCGTATGCTAGCGACGCGGCCGTCGGTTCATTGACCAGACGGAGCACCTCGAGGCCAGCCAAGCGTCCCGCGTCGCGCGTCGCTTGACGCTGACTGTCGTTGAAATAGGCCGGCACGGTGATGACCACCTTGCGCACTTCTTCCCCCAGGGCGGTTTCGGCGCGGTGCTTCAGCTCTTTCAGAATCAGCGCGGAGATCTCGGGTGGGGTGTACTCGCGGTCGCACACGCGAAAGCGCACGATATCCTTGCTGCGGTCAGCAAAGGCGTAATGCTCGCGGTCCTCCGTGGTCACATGCTCCATGCCCAGACCCATGAATCGCTTGACGGACGCGATCGTGGCTAAGGGGTGGTGCGCCGCAAGCTCCCTGGCGCGCGCGCCGATAACGATCTCGCCAGGAACCGGGAACGACACGACCGACGGCAGCAGCGGTGACTTCGTCTGCCGATCCGGAATGATGCGCGGGACGCCGTTGTCCGAATAGGCGATGAGGCTGTTGGTGGTGCCCAGGTCGATCCCGAAAATCCGCTCCATCACTTGTCCAGTTCCCTTTCCACGTCACGGGCCAGCGTACCGAGATACGCCAAGCTCGAGAGAATGCTCTTGAGCTCGTGCGTCAGCGCCGGCACATCCGCGTTGGCTGCGTCCCAGCGCCGGAAGTTTTCCTGCAGCGCCTCGGTCAGCACGGCCTGCCGCTGCCGCAGCTCGGTACGCGCCGCGGCTATGTCCTCTTCGATGGCCCTCTGTGCGTCGGTGCCGCGCGCCGCCCGCAGCTCCTCAAGCTGCTCTTGCACCTCGAAGACCAACGTTGCCAGCTCGCGGGGAACACTCTTGTTGTTGGAGCTGAGTTTCTCGTTGTGCAGGCTGAGCCAGTACAGGGCCCGCTCGGTGGGGTCACGGAGCGTGCGGTAGGCACGGTTGACGGCCGCCGTATTTTGCAGGCTGGCCTGGCGCGCCTTCTCCGGGCCGGTCTGATAGAGATCCGGATGCAGCCGCCGGTTCAGCTCATAGTAGCGTTGCTGCAACGCCTCGGCGTCGACGAGCAACCGGCGCGGCACGCCGAGTACCTGGAAGTAATCTGCGCGTTCGGGGAGGAGCTGGATGGCGCCGCACGTGGGACAGAAGAGATCGGGAGAGTGATCAGCGTTACATTGCCAACAGCTCACGCGCTCTCCAGCGGCCTGCATCGCTCCTTCCCGCCCCGCTGCCGAAGCCGGAACAGAGCCCATGTCAATCACGTCCTACACTGTGAATGAGGCACCGCAGCCGCACGACCGCTTCACGTTCGGGTTCTGGAGGCTAAAGCCGGATTGCATCAAGCCTTCTTTGTAATCCAACTCGGTACCGTTCAAGTACAGAAAGCTCTTGCGATCCACGAAGACCTTGGCGGTGTCGTCGCCGAAGACCTTGTCGCCCGGGCGCTCGATGTCGAGGTCCATCTTGTACTGCAACCCGGAGCACCCCCCGCCGACAACTTTGACGCGCAGCCCAGTGGCCGGCTTGTCGCGGTTCTGCTCCAAGAGACGGCGGATCTTCGCTACTGCGTTTTCCGAGAGGGAGATGGCCACAGTCGTTCACTCCTTACTGGTTCGAGACGGCCTTGGGAGCAGATGTGCTGTCTGCCCCGCCGGCGCCTTTGCGCTTCTTCCAGTCGGCAATCGCCGCTTTCACCGCATCCTCTGCCAGCACCGAGCAGTGGATCTTCACCGGCGGCAGGCTCAGCTCCTCGACAATCTGGGTGTTTTTGATGGCCACGGCATCGTCGAGCGTTTTCCCTTTGAGGAGTTCGGTTACGTAGCTCGAGCTGGCAATGGCGCTGCCGCAGCCGAAGGTCTTGAAGCGGGCATCTTCGATGACCCCGTCATCGGTGATCTTGAGCTGCAGCTTCATCACGTCGCCACATTCCGGGGCACCGACGATGCCGGTGCCGACGTTCGGCTCATCTTTCGCAAACGACCCCACGTTGCGGGGGTTTTCGTAATGATCGAGCACCTTTTTACTATATGGCATGTAGCTTTCCTCCGCCCTGGGCCAGTTATTCCCGTGCCCACTTGAACGATTTCAGATCCACGCCTTCCTTCGCCATCTCGTATAGCGGCGACATGTTGCGCAGGCGCCGCACTTCGTTGACGACGCGGTCGACGACGTAATCGACCTCCTCCTCCGTGTTGAAGCGTCCCAACCCGAAGCGGATCGACGTGTGGGCGAGGTCCTCGCCGACACCCAACGCCTTCAACACATACGAGGGCTCCAGGGTTGCAGAGGTGCATGCCGAGCCCGAGGAGACCGCCACGTCCTTCAGACCCATGAGCAACGATTCCCCCTCAACGAACGCGAAGCTCACATTGAGGTTGCCGGGCAGACGCTCCGTGGGATGGCCGTTCAGATAGACCTCGTCGAGTTGCTGGAAGAGGCCTTTGTAGAGACGGCCGCGGAGTTGCAGGAGGCGTGCGGCTTCCGTTTCCATCTCGTGGCCACACAGCTCGCAGGCCTTACCGAACCCGACGACGCCGGGCACGTTCAGCGTTCCCGAGCGCATCCCGCGCTCATGCCCACCGCCGTCCATCATCGGCGTCAGGCGCACCCGCGGGCCCTTCGAGCGCACGTACAACGCGCCGCAGCCTTTCGGACCGTAAATCTTGTGGGCCGTGAACGACATCAAGTCGATTCCCATCGCCTCGACATCCGTGGGGACCTTCCCCACACCTTGCGTGGCGTCGCAGTGGAAGAGGACGCCTTTCTCCTTGGCGATCTTGCCGATGTCTCGGATGGCGTTGATCGTCCCGACCTCGTTGTTGGCGTACATGATGGAGATGAGAATCGTCTTATCGGTGATGGCGTTGCGGACTTCGTCCGGGTCGACGAGGCCCGTCTTGTCGACGCGCAAGTACGTCACCTGCGCCTTCGCGTTGCGTTCGAGCGCCTTACACGTGTCGAGCACCGCCTTATGTTCGGTTACCGCAGTGATGATGTGGTTGCCTTTGTCTTTGTAGAACTCGGCCACGCCCTTCAGCGCTAGGTTGTCGGATTCCGTGGCGCCGCTGGTGAAGATGATTTCCTTCGGCTTGGCATTGATCAGACGAGCGATTTGATCGCGCGCCTGGTCCACGGCCTCCTCGGCTTCCCAGCCGAATTTATGGTTGCGGCTCGCCGCATTGCCGAACTTCTCCGTAAAGTACGGCAGCATGGCCTCCAAGACGCGCGGATCCATTGGCGTCGTGGCGTGATTGTCCATATAGATTACGCGGCCCATTCATCCTCCTAGGGATTTCCCGGAATACGAGCGGTTGTGTCAGAGCACGCTCCGGAACGGTCATTCCCTAATCCAGACCTGTAAGGTCTAATATAGCCGCTCCACGCCACTGTCAAGGGCGAGGAGGCAAGAAATAGAAGCGGAGCCCTATCCTTGAGGTGCAAGGCATCTTGGAAGATTGATGCGATTGCACCAGTACGCACCCACTTCCGCTGGGAGGGACTCCCGCGTGATCGGGGTGACGCCGAACCGGCCAGTCGCAGGGCTTCACTCTCGGGTGAAAGCCCTGCGCTGGCCTTGGCTTACAGGTTTTGGGGCCACCCGCAACGGCCGAGTTGGAAGAGACGCGGTCGGCCCGGTGATCCTCGTCGGCACGCGACACGATCATCTCGTCCGGTGTCTGTGGTGGCAGGATCTCGCTCACGCGAACGACATCGTGTCCGAGCCTGCGGAGGAACTCGACCGTACGGGGCGAGATATGCATGTCGGCCAGCAGCCTCATGCGATGGCAGAGGTCTTTTCGCTGGCCAGCCAGGCGCCATACTTGGCGGCCTGGTAGATGTCTTCCTTTTCGAGCTCGGGATACTCACGCACGATGTCCTCGGCCGTGTATCCGTCGCCCAGCAGCCGAAGAACGAAATCGACGGTGATACGCATCCCGCGGATTGTGGGCTTTCCTTCGCAGACACGCGGGTCCACCTTGATACGATCGAGCATGATCAGAACGTTAAGTCAGCCGGGGCGCAGACGCAAGCGCGGGGAGAGTTCCGGTTGCAAGGGCTGTAATTGGCGCGGAAGGGACGCGCAGGACATCACTGCTCCGCCCCTCGTCCAAGTAGCAGGGAAGTGGCCTGGTTTGCAGGCTTCCGTACGTCAGCTCGTCGCCCCTCTGTCGTGCAAGTGGGCTGAAGAGGCCGGAGCCGGCTTCCAGCCGGCTTTCTTTCACTGAGCCGGGGAGTTCACTCCCCGGCGGAGCGGCCGCACTGCACGCTCGATGCGGTCCAACATTACGGTCATAATAAGTTAGCTGATCTCACCGTGCAGCCGGCGCCGGAGGGCGGCGCGGGCCTGTTCTCGGTCGTCGAAGTGGATGCGGCGGTCGGCAAATAGCTGGTAGGCTTCGTGGCCCTTCCCCGCTATCAACACGAGATCGCCGGGGCCGGCGAGTTGGATGGCGCTGTCAATGGCGCGCGCGCGGTCCGCGTCGGCGATGACCCGCTCCCCGCAACCGGGCACCTGCTGGGCGCCTGCCATGATCTCGGCAATGATCTGTTCCGGCGGCTCGGAGCGCGGGTTGTCCGAGGTGACGATCACCAGATCGCTCAGCTCGGTGGCGATCCGCCCCATCGGCGGTCGTTTGCTGCGATCACGATCGCCGCCGCAGCCGAAGACGGTGAGGAGGCGGCGCGCGGTCAGCTTGCGCGCGCTCCGCAGCGCCCGTTCGAGCGCGTCCGGCTTGTGCGCGTAATCCACCGCCACCGTGAAGTCCTGCCCGCAGTCGACCAGCTCGAAGCGCCCGGGGATGGGCGGCGTTTTCGCCAGGCCGCGACGCACATCCTCGATATTCACACCAAGTGATACGGCTGCGCCCAGCGCCGCGAGGGCGTTGTAGACATGGTACTCCCCCAAATGCGGCAGGCGCACCTCGATCTCGCCCTCCGGGGTCGTCGCCACGAAGCGTGTCCCCGCCGCACTGCTTTCGATCCGGTGCGCCCGCACGGCGGCGGGCCGCTCGATGCCGTAGGTCAGGAGCCGGCCCTGGTTCGCAGCGATGATGTGCGCGCTGCTGTCGTCATCCGCGTTCACCACCGCCGTGGCGGCTTTTCCACCGCTGCCCAGCTCCGCAAAGAGCCGGCCCTTGGCACGCACGTAATGAGGCATGTCGGGATGGAAGTTCAGGTGATCCTGGCTGATGTTGGTGAAGACCGCGACGTCGAACGCAATGCCTGCGACCCGCCGCAACTCCAGAGCGTGCGAGGAGACCTCCATCACGACCGCCCGGCACCCCTGGTCGAGGGCGCGCCGCAGCAACCGTTGCAGCTCCGGCGCCTCCGGCGTGGTTTGCGCGGCAGGCAAAGTCGTTGCCCCGATGTGGTACTCGATTGTCCCCAGGCGCGCTGCGGTGACGCCGGCCGCCGCCAGCACGGATTCAATGAAGTACGTCGTCGAGGTCTTGCCGCTCGTTCCGGTGACCCCGATCACGGTCAAGGTGCGCGACGGATGATCGAAGAACTCGCAGGCCATGCGCGCGATCGCCGCCCAGCAATCGGCGACACGGACAATAGTTACCGGATACGAGGGGGCGACCGGCCGATCGACAACCAGTGCGGTGGCGCCGCGCTCAAGGGCGGCGGCGATGAATGCATGGCGATCGGCGCGCACCTCGCCACCCTCGCTGCAGTAGCCGGGCAGACAGACGAACACGGCGCCCGGCTGCACGAGGCGGGAGTCGGAGACAATGTCACGAATCGGGACGTCGACCTCGCCGGCAACCAGCTCGAAGGGCACGTCGCGAAGAAGATCAGCGAGGCGTTTCACGCGCTGAAACGTAAAACGAAAAGCGTGAAACGTAAAGCAGGGGCGGGGCCGGCTTACGTCTCGGTCTTCACGGCATCGGTCTCGGCAGCAATGGCCGGGGCTTCTGCCTGAGCCGGCGCACTTTCGGCGCCCGGCGAAGCGAGCGGCGGCGCCGCGAGCGGCCGCGCCCGCAGCTTTTCCGCGACCGCGTGGACGGCCTTCAGCAGCATATCCAGCCTGGCGGCTTCGGCGCCCACCGCCGCGCTCAGTGCGCCTTCGTATTCCGTCAGCGCCGTGTCCAGCTCCGCCGCTTTCTCGGCGATGATCGCGTCCCGCTCGCCGAGGCAGGCGTTGACGGCTTCCGCGAGCTTTTCGAGATTCTTCTCGCCTTCCTCACCGAGCTTGTCGCTGAGGCTCCGATTCCACACCTCAAAGAACGCGAGTGTGGCCGGCACCTGACGTCGCAGCCCCGAGGAGAGCATGTACAACTGGTCGGCCAGGAGCTGCGCCGACGCCACCCTGCGGCGCGTGACCAACGCGTTGAGGCGCACGAAGCGATCCCGCAAACGCTGCAAGCCGATCTCATCGGCGAGCAACCTGATGGCCCGTTCAAACTCCTTCTGTGTGAGATGCGCCATACCTCAAGGCTTGCCTGTAGTGCCGGGGCGTGTCAACCCTGCACCGCATGTGGGTACTGGCCCAACGTGAGTCGAACCGCGTTTCATCGGAGCGCCACTCTTTCCGGCAGCAGGTCCACGATATCCTCGATGTCCCAGACGTGATCGGCAACTGCCTTCTCTTTGCCGTCCGGGCCAACCATCTTGGCTTCCATCGCAGGCGTGACGCGCAGTGTCTGGTGAATGCGGCAGAAGTTATAGTGCATGTAGAACAAGGCGATCATGTAGGCGTGGTTTTCGATTTTCTTCGAGAACGCATTCGTGAGGCGCGTGAAGCGGCGCATGCTCATCCGCATAGTGAGGTTCTGGCGCTCCACGTAGGACGTTGAGACGTGATCCGGGTCCGGGTCGCCATAAACCCGCGTGGCCTCGCACCCGATGCACTGCGCGGGTGAATAGCGCTTCTCATCTTCGTTTGGGTCCGGGCCGTAGAGTTTCACCAACATCGCATAATCAATCCCCGTGGTGCCGAATGCGCCGGCAACGGCTGACAAGTAGGCTTTGTGGCCGTCCGTGGTCAGCTGCACGCGGGTCGCCAAACGGCTTTCGAGGTCAAGCATGAACTCGTAGGCAGAGCCCGCGTCACGCTCGCCGATGAACCAAGACGGCACGAGTTTGGTGTCCGCGTCGATCGCCACCCATGTCCAGACATCGCCAACGTTCGGCGGTCGTCTGTCGCCTTTGCGCTTCGCCTGCTTTTCCTTCATGTTCACAAATTGCCAGATCTCATCACACTGAATGCGTCGGCAATTCAGATTGCGGAGATGATCACGCTGATATTCCCAGCACACTTCGCCAAGCTCTTCGAGCAGCGAGAGAATCGTGGTTCTGCTGACACCCGTAATGCGAGCGGTGGCGCGGACACTCACACCTTCAACTAGGCATCGGACGATCTGAGATTTGCGCTCTCGGCTCAACGTCTTCATGGCAGTAGTATACTTAAGCGCCTAAGCATCGGCAAGGGCGAATGTGGCCCTAGGGCTGTAATTCTTCGTTCAGATCAACCGTAATTGGGGTCTTGGCGATTTCTCCGTTCTGGTTGACTTCTGTCTTCCGCCAGGGACAGCGGCAATGACAAGTCCGAAAATGAGGGCTTCGAGCTCGGCTGTTTCAATGTGAACTGCCCGTGCCACCGAGCCGCGCGAGATTCCGTCGGCATGCAGGATGCCAAAGACCTTATTCAGAACCTGCGAAGTTTCTCGCTGGATACCGCTGGGCTCGCTCTTTCGAAATCCGCGTTCTGAAATTTCGATGCAGAGTGTTCGATATTGCCAGTCGCTAAGCAGTTTCAGCGCATGGAGTCGGTGCGTTAGGGCTATAAGGGAAACGGACCAAGTGCGTTTAAGGGAGATGAGTTTGTCGATAGTCGGGGCACGCGGCGCGCATCCGAGAACAGAACCTTGTGGCATCAAAAACGCTGATGCAAAGCGCTGAGCCTCGATTTCGGCGTGACGATTTCTCACCGAACCGCCGTGACGATGTAGCGTCAAATGCCCTAGCTCATGCGCGGCGTCCATTCGACCGTGCTCCCCAGACTTCGCCGTATTCAGAAAGACATAGGGAACGTCGCGATGCCACAGGGAGAACGCATCAACGCTAGTGCTTGAGGTCGGCAACGAGAACACGCGCACACCATGCGATTCGAGTAGATGGACCATATTGGGTATAGAGCGCTGCCCACGTCCCCATTCGGCTCGCAAGGCTTCGGCAGCGGCCTCTGGTTGGTCAAATCCGCGCAAGCTCGGGACGTCCGGTATCGGCAGCTCAAACTGGCTCCCAATCCATTTCGCTAACTCAATGGCGACTGCTCCGAACGCGAGTGCCGCGTCGCGTTCTCCAGCAGTCATCGTTGTGAGTGATCGGAAGCTGGCGCCGTCCGCACTAGGTTCTTCGAGATCTGGACCGTCAAAAAACGCAACCGGGACGGTAAGCGTTGAGACGCAAAAACAAGCAACGCATGGTTTTCTTTGGGGCCGTGAAAGCTCTCTTTGCATTTGTGCCGGTGAATGATGTATCCATGCCTACTGTGCCACGCATCGTAGATAAACACTCGTACGGCGGAGCGGAAGCCAGGATTCAACGACTCGGGCTCACGCCGCTGTGGACCGAACTCGAAGCGATCCTCACAGGCTTTCGGCTCGTGGTGCTTGAAGAAAAGGACAGCAACGGTGGCGCGGCTGTGCGCAAGCTCATCGACGAAGAATTCAGCAAGGCTGGCGGCTGGCAGAAGAAACAGACCGGTGATGTTGATTGGACCAAGTGCCTCACCGTCAACGGTGCCCACATATGCATGGGTGTAGAAATCCAAGTCTCAGCGCGCAGCGATCTGCTCATCGTGGACGTGGACCATCTGCGTCAGCAGATCATCGACGGCTCAATCGACGTGGGCGTGCTGGTGACGCCCTCGGATCGCCTAGCGGTATTTCTGACGGACCGGGCCGCCTACTATTCGGCTGCAACGCAGGCCGTGGAACGGGCGCGCGCCCAGGACCTTCCGATTCTCGTTATCGGCCTAGAGCACGACGGTGCCGGAGCCGCGTTGGCGAAACAGCCGAAGCGCGCAAGCGGGACTGCGAAGCCTCAGAAGTGGTAGCGTCCTCCACGAAATCTCGTGACGGATGATAATGAAGATCTCCGTTCGTCAGTCGTTCAACGATCACATCGACTGACTCTAGCTCCACACCAAGCCAGCGGCGCCCCTTACGCTCACAGACCGCATAGGTCGTGCCGCTACCCCCGAATGGATCCAAGACCGTTTGACCGGGAACCGTGCTCATCTCAACCACGCGATCGAGCAGCTTAGTTGAGAGCGCATTGGCGCGGCGCTTCCTCGATTTGAACTTCCAATGGCGCACGGGCGGGATATCGTTCCACACGTCAGTCAGATTCACGCCGGCCGGGTTCATCGCACCGCGGTGCCCACCATAGTCCTTGATCTCGCCACCGCAGTGGCGGCAGGTCTCAATCGGCGTGCGGATGCGGCGGAACGTCTTAGCCTTGCCCTTGGCGTAATAGATCAGGCTGTAATGACTCGGGTACAACCGGCCGGCGATCGGCAATCCGAACTTGATGTTGATGGCGATCCAGTGCCGGAACTGCATGTCCCGGGACATGAGATAATGGCCAAGCTCCACGTTCCATTTCGGCAGGTTATAGAGAAAAATCGCGCCACCGGGCTTGAGCACGCGCACGCATTCGTCAATCCACCGATGGCACCATTCGAGATACTCTTGATCGGCGCGCCGATCATTGACGCCGTCGCCATACTCTTTCCCGAGGTTGAAGGGCGGGTCAGCGAATACGGTATCAACGCAGGCATCCGCGAGTTGCGGGAGAATGTCCAGGCAATCGCCGTCGAACAGCGCGCCATGCTGGGTTGTGAAAATCGGCCGTGCCGTGCTGTCGCGTCGGAGGAACGGTAAAAGCTCCGGCTGTTGAGCGGTGGCCTTCACTTCTTGCTCCACCGCGCCTCAGCGGCTTTCTTCCCGATCTCTTGCCGCCGCTTCTTGCTGAGCCGTTTAGCGCGGATCAATCCACCCTTGCTGCCGCCGAGCTTCCCGAGGGCGACCGCTGCGGGGTTCTTCTGCGGTTCATCGGTGCGCCCCGTAAAAACCCGCATGGTCGCGACGGCGGCCTCTACCCCGTCCCGGTTGGATAGTAGCATCAGGATTTCACGCCAGTGTTCCAGGAGCTGCGACCAGAGGGCCCCTAGCCGTTCCGCTTGTGAGAATCCGAGCGGACCCTGGATATAAGCGTCATCGCCGCCGCGGGGGATGATTTGAACGCCGGTTGCCTCAATCCGCTCGATAACGTCACGAGCTGCCGTCCTTGAGCGCCTTTGCATGAGCCGAGTATGGACATTCGTGGAAGCGAAGTCCAGAGGGGAACCCGATCAAACGGCGTTAAGAAGACACTAGGCCACTACCCGCATGTGGGTGCTGTCCTGAGTTCGAATACAACGTCTTTGCGCGAACCACGCGAACCTCTCCTCCGGCCCCTCTGCCATGGCGCTCTTTGTCAAGTGGCGCATAAATCAGAGCCATTGTTCGCCTTCCGAGTTCTTGCATGAGGCCGCTGGCGAGAGAGTGCGGGCAGCGGGCACACGAAGGCGGGGGCGGCGCGGCCGTACAAAGCCAAGCGCCGCGGTGGGGTGGGTCTTCTCTTTTTTCCGCCGCACCGGCTGCAGTAGGCCATTCTGCCATTCGTGTGTGCCCCGCAGGACACGCACCAAGTTGTTATTCGTGGCCGCAGCCAGTGCTGTGCAATGATCGCTCCCTGCCAAACTCTGAAGCGTCCACACGCGGCGCTGCGCCATGGTGGACCAAGAGGGGCCGCGCAGAGAGTCGAGCGCGAAGTCCTGTGCCAGCCGGTGCTGACGGAGTGCCCCGGCGGTTACACCGCCAACGCGGGCGCGGGGTCGCTGGCCAGCAGGTGGGTGCGCCTGCGCAACTTGATCGTCAGTTTTCTGGCCACCGCCACGATCGCTCGTTTGCGCCCGATGCGGGAAGCCAGGGTGGCGAAGCGTTCCTGGAGTTCGGTGTCGCACCCTTGGCGGACGGCGCTCCAGGCACACTGCAGCAGCAGGGCACGCAGAAAGCCCGGGCCGCACTTCAGCGTGTGCCCCCGATAATCCAGCTCGCCCGAACTGTACTGGCTCGGCGTCAGCCCCAAGTAGTGCGGCAACGCGTCGGTGGTGGGAAAACGCTCGATGTCCCCCAACTCCAGGACCAAGCGGATCGCCGACTGCCAGCCGACACCCGACTGCGCACTCAACGCCGCCACCAGCGGTTGATACGCGGTGCTGCGCGCCAACTGGTCGAGCTCCGCGTTCATCCGCTTGGCCTGTTGGTCGGCCACGCGGCGCAACTGCTGGTGCGCCTCCACGCACAGCCGGACCGGCTCCGGCAGATCCTGACCAGCCCGCCACGTGCTGTACACTTTCCAGCCCGCCGCCGGCAGCGGACCCAGCCGCCCTTGTTCCTGCATCAGGCTGCGGATGCGCACCTGGGCGCGCTTGCGTTCCTTGAGGCTTTGCGCGTAGGTGCGTCCGAGCTGTCGCTGCTCGTGCACGGTGCGACTCGGAATGTAGATCGCTTTCAGATCGCCCTTCTCCAGCTTGCGTGCCAGCTTGCCCACGTCCACGCGATCGGTTTTCACCTGCAACCCCGGCACCCGTTCCACGCGGCTCGGCGCAATCACGCTCACCCGCACCCCGTGCTCCTGCAGCCACCACGCCAGCTCGTAGCCGAACCCACAGGCCTCGTAGGCCACATGCAGCTGACAGCCGCGGTAGTGCTCCACGCCCCACGGCGTGCTCAGCCGTCGCTGTTCGCTGCCCGCCCACCGCAAGCAGTACACGGCCTTCGACCGCGAGAGGTCGATGGCCATCCACACCGGCGTCCCGTCCGCCGGACGTTTCGGCGGCGGCACGCCCTCTTGCCGTCGGCCCTCGACTACACCTATCTTCTCCATGGGAGCCTCCCTTCTGGCTGCGGCGCTCACCGCAGCGGTTTATGCTTGACCTACTCAGGAGGGTCATGGCTCCCTTTCCTATTTGCAACACTACGAAACCGAGCACATGGTAACTCCGACGCGGAGAGGGGAGCTGCTGCTTCCCCCTTCCCGTGTCGGGAAGGGGGGCGAGGGGGTTAGGTTTCAGAATGCGAGCTGCGGCAATTGTTGTAGGACAGCGACCGCACCGCATGCATTGAATTCCGGGCGCATTTGTGGTTTGTGGTTACGTTCAACACGCCCCCCGAGAGGAATACGTCCGTGTCCGCCAATGTGTCGTCTTTGCCGCATGCCGAAGCAGCTACCCGGAGCGGCGCTCCGGAGGAGGCAGCAGCGCGGCCGGAGATTTCCGTGGTGATCCCGATCTTCAACGAAGCGGATAACATCACCATGTTGCACCGCAGACTGGCGCAGACGGTGGCGGGCTTGGGCCGGTCGTATGAGGTGTGGTACGTCGATGACGGCAGTACGGACAATTCGCTGGAACTGCTGCGTGCGATCGCCCAGAGCGATGCACGCGTGGGCGTGATCGAACTGACCCGCAACTTCGGCCAGCACGCGGCCGTGCTCGCCGGGTTCGCGGCGGCGCAAGGCGAGATCGTCGTCACCCTCGACGGCGACCTGCAAAACCCGCCGGAAGAGATCCCGCGCCTGGTCGCGAAAATCGACGCCGGGTACGAAGTGGTCGGCGGCCGGCGCGAAGATCGCCAGGATCCGCTCTTCCGCCGTGCCGCTTCCGACGTCATCAACCGGCTGACGTCGCTCACTGTCGGCGTGAAGATGAATGACTACGGGTGCATGCTGCGCGCCTATCGCCGCAGTGTGGTGCGCCAAATCATCGATTGCGACGAGCGCTCGAGCTTCATCCCGGCGCTGGCGAATTCGCTGGCCAAGAAGACCGCCGAGATCGACGTGCAGCACGCGGACCGATGGAGTGGGCGCTCCAAGTACAGCCTGCTGAAGCTGATGCGCCTGTCATTCGACCTGATCACCGGATTCTCGCTGCTGCCTATTCAGATGATGAGCATCACCGGGATACTCGTGTCGCTGGTCGGCGTGGGCTTCGGCGTCTTCCTGCTCGTACGCCGCTACTTCGTCGGGCCGGAGAGTGAAGGGGTGTTCACGCTGTTTGCCATCTTGTTCGTCTTCATTGGCATTCTGATCTTTGCGGTCGGTCTGGTCGGGGAATACGTGGGGCGCATCTATCTCGAGGTACGCCGCCGTCCGACGTATCGCATCAGAGCCATTCATCAGGTCCGTCACTGATGCGGTCGGTCGTTTTTGCGTATCACGATATCGGCTACGTGTGCCTGCAGGAGTTGCTGCGCGCGGGCGACACGGTGGCGGCCGTCCTGACGCACGCGGACGATCCGGCCGAAGAGGTGTGGTTCCGTTCGGTGCGCCAGTTGGCGGAGGCGCACGGCCTGCCGGTGTTTGCGCCGCCGAGCGTGAACACGCCCGAGTGGGTGGCGCGGATTGCCGCGTGGCAACCTGACTTCATCTTCTCCTTCTACTATCGCAAGCTGCTATCGAAGGAGGTCTTGGCGGTGCCGCGACTCGGGGCGCTCAACATGCACGGCTCATTGTTGCCGAAGTACCGTGGGCGCTGCCCGGTCAATTGGGTGCTGATTCACGACGAACGCGGCACCGGCGTGACCTTGCACTACATGGAGGAGAAGCCCGACCGCGGCGAGATCGTTGCGCAGCGAGCCGTGCCGATCAGCGATGACGACACCGCGCTGACGCTGTTCCGCAAGCTCACGGAAGCGGCCGCCGCATTGATGCGCGAGACCTATCCCGCGCTGTGCGCCGGGACCGCGCCGCGGCTGCCGCAAAACCAAGCCCTCGCCAGCTACTTCGGCGGGCGCCGTCCCGAAGATGGTCGCATCGATTGGAGCAAACCGGCGCGCACGATTTTCAACCTCGTGCGCGCGGTGACCCACCCCTACCCCGGCGCATTCACGTTTGCTGACGGACGAAAACTCTACGTCTGGGCTGCCACTCTCGCCATGGGTGCGGGGGACAACAGTGCGCCCCCCGGGACGGTCATCGCGACGGCGCCGCACCCGGTCGTGCAAACGGCCAGCGGAGCACTGCAACTCACCCGGGTGCAGTTCGAGAACGAATCTGAGCTGCCCGGCGCGGAATGGGCGAGCCGGCACGGCATCGCCAAAGGAGTGCGTTTGACATGAAGGTGTTGATCACTGGCGGCGGCGGCTTTGTCGGCTCGCACTTGGCGGACGCTTACGTCGCGCGCGGCGACGAGGTGTTCATTCTCGACACGGGAACGGTGAAGAAGGTGCGTCACCTCATGGGGAACCCGGCGTTCCACTACATCCGCGACAGCATCTTCAACATCGAGATCCTCGAGGGATTGATCGTCAAATGTGATCTGATCCACCACCTCGCGGCGGTGGTCGGCGTGGAGTACTACGTCGGCGATCCCTACGAAGTGCTCAACGTGAACGTCAACGGCACGCAGAACGTGTTGAAGCTCGCGTTCAAGCACCAGAAGAAGGTGGTGTTCGGGTCCACATCAGAGGTGTACGGCCGCAATCCGAAGATCCCGTGGTCAGAGGACGACGACCGCGTCCTCGGCTCGACGCGCATCGATCGCTGGTGCTATTCGACTTCGAAGGCGGTCGGCGAGCATTTCTGCTTCGCCTATCACCACATGGGGTTGCCGGTGACGATCACCCGCTATTTCAACGTGTATGGGCCGCGGCTCGACCAACTCGACGTCGGGCGCATCATCACCATCTTCATGGGGCAGGTCTTGCGGGGCAAACCCCTGACGGTGATCGGCGACGGCATGCAGACGCGCTGCTTCACCTACATCGACGATGCGGTGCGCGCCACGATCGCGGCCGGCGTGCTGCCCGGCACCGACGGGGAGGTGTTTAACATCGGCACAGCCGTGGAAACGCCGATTTTGGAACTGGCGCGTTTGATGATCGACATCGCGGGCTCGGCCTCGACGATCAATTTCGTCAGTCAAGAGTCGGTGTACGGGTCCAGCTACGAAGACATTCCACGGCGGGTGCCCGATGCGACGAGAATGGAGAAGGTGCTCGGCGTGCATGCGGATACGCCTTTGCGTGACGGCTTGACGCGCACGGTGGAGTGGTTCCGCAGCACCAGCCTTTGACCGTGAATTCGCCGCACACTGCAGCACCGTCCCAACCGGTCCTCGCACTGAAGGTCGACGTCTGTACCTACGCCGGGATGCGGGACGGCGTGCCGGCGCTCATGCGGCTGTTCGACACGTTCGGCATCCGCGCCAGTTTCTTCATCAGTTGCGGCCCGGACCACTCGGGTCGCGCCCTGCGCCGCATCCTGCGCCCCGGCTTCCTGACCAAGATGCTGCGCACCAGTGCCGTCGGCATGTACGGCTGGCGCACCATCCTCTACGGCACGCTGTTGCCGGGCCCGCAGATCGTGCGCTCGTTTGCAGCGACGGCGCGCGCGCTCGTCCGGGCGGGACATGAGGTCGGGATGCACGGCTACGATCACGTGTACTGGCAGGATCGGCTGCCCAGCTTGTCGCCCGCCGAGATCGCCGCGGAATTGGCGCGCGGCCGCGCGGCGTTCATCGAGGCGATCGGCGTGTCGCCGCGCGCCTTTGGCGCGCCCGGCTGGCAATGCACGCCGGCCAGCTTGGCGGCTGAAGACGCCGCCGGTTTCGTCTATCACACCGATACGCGCGGCGCGGCGCCGTACCTTCCCGAGATGGACGGGCAGCGATTTCGGACACTCGAAATCCCCACGACTTGGCCGACCCTGGACGAGACCTACGGCCGTGTCGGCACCAGCGCACGCGAGTTGACCGCCGTCTATCACAATCAGTTACATGCGGCGTTCAACGTGCACACCGTGCACGCGGAGATGGAAGGCACGCGGCACGTGGCGCTCCTCACGGATCTGCTCGACGCACTGCGCGGCGAAGTCCGCTTCCTGCGGCTCACCGACGTCGCCGAGCGGGAGGTCTCTCCACCCGTCGCGCGTGTCCGTCCGCGTGTGATTCCGGGCCGCGCCGGCACCGTGGCATGTCAGGAGCCCGCCGGTGAGTGAGGATGCCGCCCGCATGCTGGACGACCGCGCGCAGCAGGCAACGCGGGGTGCGGCGCCGCCCGGTGTACCGACCTGGCTGATGTGGGCGTTCGGGCTCATGGTTCTGCTGACCTACTTCGGGCTGCTGGGCGGCTACGGGTTAGGCGAGCCCGACGAGCCGCGCTACGCCGAGATTGCCCGCGAGATGCTGCAGCTCGGCGACTGGGTGACACCGCACTTGAACTACGTGAAGTACTTCGAGAAGCCACCCCTCGTCTACTGGCTGACGGCGCTGAACGTCGCGTCCTTTGGCCTGAGCGAATTCGTCCTGCGCCTGTGGCCGGCGGTGTTCGCGTGCATCGGCATTGTCACGGCATATCTCCTCGGGCGGGCAATGTACGGGCAATGGGTCGGGGCGGTTGCGGCGGCGCTGCTCGCGACCACGCCACTGTACTTCGGGCTCGGTCAGATCCTGATTCTCGACATGCCCTTGAGTGCCCTGATGGGCATTGGGTTGGCCGCTTTCTGGTTCGCGTACACGCACCGGGAGCGGCGCCGCTTCGTGCTCGTTCTGTACGTGGCAACGGCACTCGGCGTGCTCACCAAGGGGCCGGTTGCGGCGCTGCTGACGGGAGCGATCATCGCGGGTTTCTTATTGTCACAACGTGATCTTCAGGCCCTGCGCTGGCTGCTGTCACCGTGGGGGATCGGGGTGTTTTGTCTCATCACGCTGCCGTGGTTCGTGCTCGTCAGCTATCGCAATCCGGAGTTCATTGAATTCTTTGTGGTCAAGCAACACCTCGCGCGCTTTTTCAGTCCTGAGGAACACCAGCAGCCGTTGTGGTTTTTTGTACCCATCGTGTTCGGCGGCATGCTGCCGTGGAGCTTGTGCGTCCTGTGCGCGCCCGGTCGCCTGCGGGAATTCCTGCGTTGGCGGCACCTGCGGAGGTTGTCGCCGGCGGCGTGGTACTGTCTGAGCTGGAGCGCCGTGGTGTTCGTTTTCTTCAGCCTGTCCGGTTCGAAGCTGGCGACCTATGTGTTGCCGCTGTTCTGCCCGTTGGCGATCTTGGCGGCGCGCTTCCTCCAGCGGGTTGTTGCGGAGCGTCAGGCTGATATGTTCGTGCGGAGTTGTTACGCGTTGCTGGTCTTCGCCGGCGGCTGCGTAGTGGGCGCGGTAATCGCCGGGCAGGTGGCGCACGCATGGCAGGTCGATATCATCGTGCCGCGCCTGTATGTCGGTGCGGTCGTGCTCGGGGGCGCCGCGCTGGTGGCGCTCGCACTGGCGCGGCGGCGAGCGGTCTGGGAGAGTTTCGTGGTGCTGTTGTTCGGCATGCTGCTGCTGCAAGCCGTTGCCATCAGTGGGCGGGGCGCCGCGGAGGAGTACGGCGACCTCGGAAAGGTGATCCGCCGGGAAGCCCGCCCGGACGATGCGGTGATCAGTTACCGGCATTACGTCCAGGCCCTCGCCTTCTACGGCCGGCGGCGGATCATCATGGCGAACGGTCGGGGCGAGCTGAGCTTTGGCAGTTTTCAGGGCGACCAGCGGGCGTTTTTCTGGGAGACGGACGAGCAGTTGATCCAGGCCTGGCGTTCGGGCCGCCGAGTCTTCCTGATCATCAACTGGTACGAGCTCGATCCCTTGCGCCCGCGTCTGGATCCGCCGCCGCGGCAGATCGCCGTCCATCACAAGAAGGAAATCGTCGTCAATTTCAATGACCATGACTGAGATCACTGAGGGTGAGTCAGCGGAATCCGCTCCGCGCGGCACGCCAGGCGCGCGCGGCCGGTCGGCCGTGTTGTGGGTCGCCGTTCATCTGTGCATCGTGCTGCTCGCGTGGGCGGCCCTGGAGCTGTGGGGATTGGGCAAGGCGCCGTTCCACACGGTTGGGGAGCCGCGCGAGGGGTTGGTCGTATGGGAAATGACGCACCACGGGGGCTGGATTCTGCCGCGCCGCAACGGCATGGAGCTGCCGTCCAAGCCGCCGCTGTTTCACTGGCTGGGCGCCATAACCTCCCTCCTCCACGGCGCCACCGATGAATGGAGCATCCGGTTTCCTTCCGCCGGATTGTCGCTGTTGGCGCTGCTCTGTGTCTACGCAGCCGGCGCCGCGTTGTGGACGTCCCGTGCGGGATTGCTCAGCGCCTTGGCGCTTATGACCATGTTCGAATGGGCGCGCGCGGCAACCGGGGCGCGGGTGGACATGACACTCACCTTCGGCTTGCAGCTGGCCTTCCTCAGCTCGTTGTTTTTCTTCCGTCACCGGTCGCAGGGCTGGCTGGTGCCGCTGTACGCCGGCGTCACCCTCGCGGTCCTCGGCAAGGGGCCCGTAGGTGTGGCGTTGCCCGGCCTGGCGGCGCTCGCCGTTGTGGCGCTGAGCCGTGACCTGCGCCCGCTGCGCGACATGCGGCTGGGGTACGGCGCGGTGACGGTCGGTGTGCTCGCGGGCAGCTGGTATGTGGCGGCGCTGGTGCTCGGCGGCTGGGCGTTCTTTCGCAAGCAGGTGCTCGCCGAGAATATCTTTACGTTCCTAAGCAACCCCGCATTCGGCGAGGGCCATCGCCACGGGGCGTGGTATCTGTTCGGCACCCTCTTGCTCGGCCTGCTGCCCTGGACGCTGTTGCTCCCCGGCGTGGGGGCGCGACTGTGGCGGCAGCGCCGGCAGATCACTGTTAGTGATCCCCGCGTCTATCTGCTCGTCTGGATTGCGGTCGTGTTCGGCTTCTATGCCGTCTCCGCCGCCAAGCGCAGCGTCTATCTCCTCGCCCTGTATCCCGCCGTGGCGCTGCTGCTCGGCTGGTGGGCGGACGAGCAAAGCGCGGCGCTCGCGCCCGCGGCGCCCGCGCCCGAGGCGCCTGTGGGCGAGCAGCGGTGGCTGGCGCGCTTGCTGGCCGCGATCAGCTGGGCGCTGGTGGGGGTGCTGGGAGTCCTGGCGCTCCTGGTGCTGCTGGAAGGGCTCGGGGTACCCATCGTGGCCACGGTGCGCCCCTGGTGTCCCGCCGCCGCACAACCGTTCGCCCCGTGGGTGACCGACGTGATTCGCAGCGGCTGCTGGCCGCTCCTCGGCTTCTTGGTATTGAGCGGTGCAAGCTTCTATGGCACAACGCGCGCCGCGCGGGTCACCGGGTGGACAGCAATGAGCGGGACGCTGTTCTGCGGCGTCGCCGCGGCGACGATGGCCGTCAGCCAAATCATCTTGCCTGGCGTCGCCCGCCACCAGACCCGGCGCGCATTCATGGCTGAGGTTCGGCAGATCGTTGGGCCGCAGCAGGAGGTATCCTTCTACCACGTGTTGGACTATGGAGCGGTCTTTTATTGGAACGCCCACATTCCGACCTATGACGGAGCACTGTCGGCAGTCGCGGCTCCCCGTTACATCTTGCTGCCGCAGGAAGAATGGGACGGTGCCCAAGCGGCAGCGCAAGGGCACTACGAGGAAGTCACTTTCCCGGATCGTGAGGCGACACCAGACCCCCGCCGCCTCATCTTGATCCGGCGTGTGGACGCTGGTAGCCGCGACTGAAGCGATGTGACAGGATGGGTGCGCCCATTTGGCCGTTACGACTGCCCCACCGACGCCGAGGGGCTGCAAGCACCGATCCGTAACTCGGAATGCGGAAGGGAAAGAGGAGGGGACGATGACGATTCCATTGTTGGACCTGAAACGCGAGTACGCGGTCATTAGTCAGGAGTTGCAACAAGCGTGGGCGGCGGCACTGGCGACCATGCACCTGCTCAAAGGCGAGAACGTGGCCGCCTTCGAGCGCGAAATCGCCGCGTACATCGGTACGCCGCACGCCTGCGGGGTGGCGTCCGGGACAGACGCGTTGCTGCTGGGTGTGCTGGGGCTCGGGATCGGCCCGGGTGATGAAGTCATCATCCACGCCAATGCGTTTGCCGCCGCGGCCGAGGCGGTGCATTACGCTGGCGCGCAGCCGGTGGTGGTGGATGTCGAGCCGGACGGCCTCGGACCGGACCCGGACGGTGTCCAGCGCGCCATCACGCCGCGCACGAAAGCCATCATGGTCGTCCATCTCTACGGCTCGCCGCTCCCCCTGGCGGCGCTCGAAACGCTCGCCGAGGGCCACCACCTCGCCCTGATCGAGGATTGCTCGCACGCGCACGGCGCGAGCCGTCACGGGCGCAAGGTGGGGTCGTTCGGGCGCGTCGGCTGTTTCAGCGCCGGCGTGGTGAAGAACCTGGGAGCGTACGGGGACGCGGGATTCATCACCACCGCCGACAGCGAGGTGCTGGCGCGCCTCCGTCTGCTGCAGACCCACGGGCAGGAGAAGAAGAACCACCATGTCCTCTACGGCTTCAATTGCCGTTTGGACGAGCTGCAGGCCGCCGTACTCCGCGTGAAGCTGCGGTACCTGGAGGCGCGCAATCAGCGCCGGCGCGACATCGCGGCGCACTACCGGAGCCGCTTCGCGGCCTGCGACGTGCGCGTGCCGCTCGAGCGCGAGGGGGAAGTGCATGTGTACCATCAATTTGTGATTCGCACGAAGCGGCGTGACGACCTGAGCGCTCATCTGAAACAGCGGGGCATCGAGACGGGCATCCACTACCCCGTGCCCTTGCATCGTCAGCCGGCGTGGGTACGCCGCTACGGCGCGTCGCCGGGCTGTCCGCGCGCCGAGGCGCTCGCACAGGAGATCTTGTCGCTCCCGGTCTTCCCCGATCTCACCGACGCCGAGGTCGAGCAGGTGGCGGACGGCGTCGTTGCCTTTTGTGGCGGCCGATGAGCACCGCCGCGGGCGGCACCACCGCGGGCGGCACCGCCGCAAGCGGCACGGCCGCAAACAGCACGGCGCCGGAGTTTTCCGTCGTCGTGCCGGTTTACAACGAGCAGGGAAACGTCGTTCCTCTCTTCACCGAGATTCACGAGGTGATGCGGGCGCTGGGGCGCCGCTTCGAAGTGATCTTCGTCAACGACGGCAGCACCGACGCAACCGCCGAGCAGCTCCGCGACCTCGTGGCGCGCCATGCGGAGCTGCGCATCCTCGATCTCGACGGCAATTTCGGTGAAGCCGGGGCATTGTCAGCGGGGTTCCAGGCGGCGCGCGGAGCGGTGGTGATCACGCTCGACGGTGACGGTCAGAACGACCCGCACGACATTCCGCGGTTGCTCGAAATCTTCGAGCGCGGCGGCTATCGCGTCGTCTCGGGCTGGCGCCAGGAGCGCCAGGAAGGCTTGGTCTTGCGCGTGCTGCCCTCCCGTTTGGCGAACGGGCTCATCGCCGCGGTGACCCGTATCCCGGTCCACGACAACGGCTGCGGGCTGAAGGTGTACCGGCGCGAGGTCCTTCGGCATGCGCAGCTCCCGCGCGGCATGAATCGTTTCCTGCCGGCAATTCTCGGTGTCACTGTAAGTGATGTCACCGAGGCCCCGGTCACCGACCGGCGGCGGGAACACGGGGCCTCCCACTACGGCTTCAGCCGGACGGTGATCGTCATGCGGGATCTCCTGGCGCTGCGGTTCATCATCGCCGACCCGCGACGCAGTGAGACCGCATTCCTGTGGGGCATCGCCGGCGCGCTCCTGCTCCACGGCTACGGTGACTGCACTGGGGCTCGCTGGCTGAGTCTGTTGACCGCCGTCTTCGTAATCGTGGCCGCGACGGTATGGTGGAACCTGCGGCGCTTCAACCGGGCACAACGCGAGGGCGTGTTCCGCGTGCGGCAGGAATACGGCGCGACCTGCGTGCCTCCCTGACGCCAACGCAGCTCAAGCAAACGGGGGAAGGCTTTGCCGCTCGCCCTGAGCTACGCAACCCGTGGATGATCGCGTGGCACGACGAAGTTGGCGAGGCGCGGCCTCGCCACTCCAGAGTCTTGGAGTAGCGAGGCCATGCCTCGCTTGGGCTGCGGCCGGCAATAAACGCGGGCGTGGGTCACTCGGGCGTGATAGACTCCATCGGGTGTTGGTTTGGGGGCGCCAGTCCGGATAAGCGAAGGGGAAAACGGGGAACGCCATGGTCCAAACGAGCGGCGCCGGGGCTCGCCCGGCGACGGACCCGAGCTTGCCTTTTGAGGAAGTCGAAGCAGGGGATCGCCAGCGCATCGTCATCGAGCACTTGCTGCCGAGCGTGGAGGCTTTCTTTTCGGTGGTATCGTGCTTTGGGGTGCTCGAGTGGATCACTCGTCCTACGCATCGGACGGCGCTGGTCTTCGTGGGAACGCTCTACGTTGTGACCGCGGTCGTGTGCGTCGCGTTGGTGCGCCTGCGGCCGCGGTGGGCGGTACACGTAGCGGTCGGCGGAGTCAGCGCCGTCTGTGCGGCCATGCTCGCCTACTCTCCCCTGGTGCGCGGCAACGGCGAGCTGTGCGTGCTCGCGATCACCGTGCTGCTGGGCGGCTTCACGGTGACGTTTCCCGTGGGGCTGCGCTATCAGCTGCTGGCGAGCATCATGCCGTTGTTCGGCTACGGCGCTGTTCTGCAACTCGGGACCACCACGGCGTTTCCCGTGTGGTACAGTGCATCGGCGCTGGTCACGTTCCTCGTTGTGCTTGCGGCCGGAGCACACACCATGGATCAGTACCGTTCGCGCATCCTCCACGATGGGTTGCGTCAGGCCGCGCTGGCTGCGGAGAACGGCCGGCTGCGCGACCAGGCGTGGGCTGCGAACCGGGCCAAATCGGATCTGGTGTCGATCCTCTCGCACGAGCTACGGACCCCCCTCGGCGCCATTCGCAATTTCAGCGAGCTGCTCACTGCAGGCGTCTTCAGCGATGCCGATGAAGTGCGCAGCGCGATCCAGCGCATCCGTGAGCAATCGAATCGAGCCGTCGACCTGCTGCTGACGATGCTCGAGTTCGACAGTATCGAGTCCGGCCGCCTGCACGTATCGGTGGAGGAGTTCGAAGTCGCCGAGTTGCTCGACCGTATTCGTGACGACCTGCCGGTGCGCCAGCGCGGGCCGACGCCACCGGTGCTCTGGCAGGCTCCGCCCGAGTCCCTGCGAATGCGAACTGATCGCGGCAAAGTGGAGGCGATCGTTCGCAACCTTCTCCACAATGCGCTGCGGCACACGCAGGCGGGCTCGGTGACCGTGGCGGTGAGCAAAGAGCCGGCGGAAGACGCCGTGCGCTTCGCGGTAGCGGATACCGGCGAAGGCATCGCGCCGGAAGCGCTGCCGCACATCTTCGAACGTTACTCCCGAGCAACCTTGACCGGCGGCGGATTCGGTCTGGGACTGTTCATCGTCAAACGTTTCGCGCAAGTGCTCGGCGGCGCGGTGAGCGTCGAGAGTACGCTCGGTGTGGGGACGCGCTTCCAGGTGGTCATTCCCATCGAGGCGCCGGCGGCAGTGCGCGAGGCGTCGGCGCCGCGCGCAGCTTAGATTCAGTGCCAGTGAGTTAAGCGGCCTCATGCCAAGATCGCATGCTTCGAGACGGCGCCTGAACAGATGGCGCCTCCTCAGCATGAGCGGAAAAAGCAATGCAGCCAAACAAGTTACCGCTCACCCTGAGGGGCCGCGTCTTCTCAGCGGCCGTCTCGAAGGGTGCCCGCTGGCCACGGACCGTCCTAAACTTACTGGCATTGGGCTGAAGCCGACTGTAGGCGCCTTGTTGGAGTCCCCTTCCCGGGGCTGGCGGAGTTGCATGCCGACCGTGTATGACAGTCGGGGACACGACGATGAACGACAACGCATCGCCCATCGAGGTACAGGAGTTCGAGCGCCTTCTGGCCAAACCCAACAGCGACCCCACTGGCTTGGCCGGTCTCTTCACGAGCGGTGAGATCTCGATCGCTCGCGTGCCCGCTCGGCTCGACGTCATGGGCGGCATCGCAGATTACTCCGGGGCAAACGTCTGCGAAGCCCTCCTCGGCCGCGGCATGCTGATCGCGCTCCAGCCGCGCACAGACCGAACCTTGCGGATTCGGACGATGCAGATCGGTCCCCGTAGCCTGCCCGGTGAGACTCGCATCCCGCTCGACGCCTTCGAGTCGGGCGACGGGCTCGCTGACTATGCCGCGGTGCGCGAAATCCTGGAGGCGAATCCGCTCACGCGTTGGGCAGCGTACGTCGGCGGCAGCGTGTTCACCCTGCTCAAGGAAGAGTCGGTTGAGCTGCGATTCGGCTTCAACCTCCTTCTCCTGAGCGCGGTGCCGATGAACGTCGGGATCGGCAGCTCCGCGGCCGTCGAGGTCGGTACACTCTGCTGTCTGAACGCGCATCTGGGCCTCGGCCTCGGCGCAGCGCGCCTCGCGCGCCTCGGGCAGATGGCGGAGAATCACGTCGTCGGGGCACCGTGCGGCATCATGGACCAGGTCGCCATTGCCAGCGGTCGACGCGGGTACCTGACCCACATCCTCTGCCGGCCCGGCGACGTGATGGGCGAGGTGGAGATCCCGAAGGGAACCGCTTTCGTCGGTATCAACTCGATGGTCCACCATTCGATTGCCGGCAGCCAGTACCGCGACACGCGCGTCGGCGCGTTCATGGGCAAGAAGATCATCAACGACGTCCGCGTTCAGGCCGGTCAGTCGCCCCTCCAGTATCTCACCGAGCTCTCCCCTGCGGAGCTCCGCGAGCACTACGAACGATGCCTGCCGGAGACGCTGCTCGGCCGCGAGTTCGTCGCCCGGCACCAGACGCACGACGATCCCGCCACGGCGATCCAACCGGACGCGACCTACAGAGTGGCGGGTCCCACGCGCCATCCCATCGAAGAGGACGAACGGGCGCGGCTTTTCATGGACGTGCTTCGAGCCGGCAGCGAGGGTGACGAGGCCGCCCTCATCACCGCTGGTGACTGCATGTATGGAGCGCACGCCAGCTATCGAGACCACTGTCATCTCTCGACCGAGGAGATCGATTTCCTCGTGGAGGCTGTGCGCCAGCGGGGAGCAGCCAGCGGGCTCTACGGCGCCAAGATCACCGGCGGCGGGATGGGAGGAACCGTCGCCGTCTTCGGCAGAACCGCCGCGTTGGCCAGGCACATCCCCGAGGTCGCCACGGAGTACGCCCGTCGCGTCGGTGTGCAACCCGACATCTTCAAAGACACATCCCCGGGAGCGCTGGAGTTCGGCGCGCGGCGCTATCGGTTTGGCGTCGCCGGTTGGGGGACGCCGAAGCCATGAGCGCACCCATCCGCAAGGCGGTCATCCCGATGGCCGGAGTCGGCACGCGGCATTTTCCGGCGTCGCACGCGGTCAAGAAGGAGCTTTTCCCGGTGGTCGGCGCGGACGGCATCGCGCGCGCCCTGTTCCACCATCAGCTGATCGAGCTCGACCGCGCCGGCATCGAAGAGATTTGCCTTGTGGTGCGCCCCCGCGAGGACGACCTGGTTCGTGACTATTTGCGCGGCCCGAACACGGAGGTGCTCAGGCGCCTCGAACGCTATCCGCTTCTCCTCCGTGAAGCCGAGCAGATGCGGCGCTTCGCCGACCGGGTCGTGTTTGCTGTGCAGCGCGAGCCGCTGGGTTACGGCCACGCAGTCTATCAGACCAAGCAGTTCGCCGGCGGCCAGCCGGTGCTGGTGGCCTTGGGCGATCACTTGTTTCGCGGCGCGCGGGCGTCGCCATTCGCGGAGCTCGCGAGCATGTCGGCGGTATCCGAGGGCCGGAGCGTCAGCGCCGTGAACCCCCTCGACGCCGAGCAGCTTGGAAGCTACGGCATCATCGCCGGAAGGCGGCGACGCGACGACCCGCGCCTGATCGAGGTGTCGCTGATCATTGAAAAACCCGACGTGTCGGTTGCTCGTGAAACGCTGCTCGTCGATGATCTCCCGCCCGCGACCTGGCTCGGCTGGTTCGGCATCCACCTGCTGGCCCCCAGCATCTATGACGTCCTCGAGGAGATGATCCGCGACGACCTGCGCGACCACGGTGAGTTCGAGCTCACGCGTGCCCAGGAGCTGCAGCGTCGACGTGAGGGCTATCTGGCGTTGGAGATGATCCGCAACGAGCGTTTCGATTTCGGTGTCCCGGACGAGTTCGTCCGGAACCTACAAGCCTTTCGCGGCCAATCGTGCAGCCGGGTGTGAACTCCGAAATTGACACGTCACGCGGGAAATGAAGATGAGAGATCGTCGCCGGGAGGCCGCGCGTACCGACGGTTCTCTTCAATGGAAAAGGGGGCAATCTCTCCGATCCGACTGTGCCCGTTCCGTCCAGCGTGAGTGAGGTGTCGGTGCAGGTCATCAACAATGCCGGCGCTGCCTGCTTGGCGGCCGACTTCGCTGCGCCGTTCCGCGTGAACAGAGCGAACCGCGCCGGCACCGCGGCCGTCTTCAGGGCGACCCGGTAAGCGGAGCCTGCTTTTGGATGGCTGGCAGGGTGCGGCGCACGGTCAGCGTTCGGCGAGTCGTGCGCAACGTGCTACGGTGGAATCCGGTGAAAGACGACCATGCCGATTCTGTCCATGTTCTACGGTATCGTCGTGCGAATGTACTTCTCGACGACAAGCAGCACCACGCGCCTCACGTGCATGCGGAGTGCTCCGGGGATGAGGCCGTGTTCGCGATTCTGACGGGAGAAGTGCTCGCTGGTCGGTTGCCTCCGGGAAAGACGCGGCTCGTGCAGGCGTGGATCGAGATACATCGCGACGAGCTTCTGGCCGATTGGCAGTTGGCCGTAAACGGCGAGGAAGTCTTCAGGATCGACCCGTTGAAGTAGGAGGATCAATGAATCCACATGTCAAGTCCGTGCGAGCGCTGGAAGACTATGAGTTGGAGGTCTCGTTCGACAACGGCGAATCTCGGCGATTCGACGTCAAGCCGTATCTAGATCGCGGCATCTTCGTGCGCCTCCACGACCACGATGCATTTCGAGCGGTACGAGTCGTTGCAGGCTCCGTTGAGTGGGCGAACGGGCTGGACCTCAGCTACGACACCCTCTACGTCGAAGGGCAACCGATCCTTGCAACGACACGGGAGGCCGAACAGAGCAATCCAGCGGACGCGCGATAAGGCTGCGCGCGGCCGAAGGCCTGTCGTCTGTGATGACCAAAGACGAGGATTTCGTTCAACTTCAAGAGAGGCGCGGAGTTCCGCCGCCACTCGTGTGGCTTACCTGCGGCAATATCAGCAATCCACAGCTCAAGCGTGGCTGTCATGAGTGATACAAGCAAGATTCTCGTGCTCGGCGCCTACGGCTTGGCGGGGAGAGCGATCGTCGAGCAGCTCTGTCGCACCTCGCAGCAGACGGTGCTCGCGTCGGGGCGTCGTAGAGACCGCCTGCAACAGGAATTCGATGCCCGCCGGGGTGAACGCTTCGAGACACTGGAGCTCGATGCGGCCGACGCGGCGCAACTGCGGCGGGCATGCGCGGCGGTGGATGTGGTCATCAACGCCGTCGGACCGTTTGCGCGCGATGGTGCCGACATCGCGCGCACTGTGATCGAGAGCGGCCGGCACTACGTCGATTGCGCCAACGAACAGGTGCACTACGAGCGCTTGCTCGATCTGCGCGAAGCGGCTCGTTCGGCGGGTACGCTGCTGGTCACCGGTGCGGGCGTCATCCCGGGTATTTCGACCCTGCTTGCGGGATATCTGCTCGACCAGCACGGTGCGGCCGAGGCGGTCGACATTGTGTGGGCCCAACTGTGCCATGCGTATCCTGACGGCGGCAAGGCAACTGTGATGGGCGGCGTGCTCGATGCCGTCTACCGTCCGTACTGCATCCGCGACGGCGAGCGCAGGCCGGTGCGTCTCGGGCAGTCCATGCGCACGGCAGAGCTGCCGGCGCCGTTCGGCTCACGCCTGTTGCTGGAGGTGCCCACACTGGACGTTCCGGTTCTCGCCGCACGTGCCGCGCTGCGCGAGATCCGCACCTGGGCCTACGTCACACCGCAGCCCGCCTGGGTGTTCGGCCTGATCCGCCTGTTGAACCCGGCAAAGCGACCTCTGATCTATCGGCTCATCGACCGGGTTGTCGATCGGGTCACGCGCGCCGAGTTCGCGCACGCGGCCGAGCAGGGTCTCCGCCCGGAGGCGCTCCTGCTGGTGTCGGTGTCAGGGGCCGGCCGGGACCTGCGGGCGACGCTGCACTTCACCGATGGTGCGGCGCCGACCGGGGTGCTGCCGGCGCGCATCGCTCGCGATCTGGCTCGCGGCGCGATCGAGCAACGCGGCCTGACGACGACGCTCGACTTGTACCGCTGGGCCGCCGTGCGCGAGGAACTCCAACATTGCCTGTTGCGCAGCGAGGTCGACGGCGCCTGAGGGCTGCGCCCCGCGTCCGTGCGGCGGGGCCCGCTCCCGTCCGCACTCCAGAGGCTTTCGGCGGACGTGTTGGTCGCTGCAAACGTCAACAGAGGGCTACCCGTCATGCACCGGGCGCTCGACTTGATCACAAGCTCTGAGCATTGCGAGGCAAGAAAGGGATCGAAAACGGTCTCGGTTTCCTCCGGCGGGCACCTTTTCATTTACGCCAAAACCGGTTATCGCTGCGCTCCGAGGGAGGGTGTTGACCATGTTGCGACTCGGACTGATTGGGGCCGGCTACTGGGGCGAGAAGCTGCTCCGGACCTTCCGGAACCTCGATGGCGTATGCGTCCAAGCGGTCTGCGACAGTGATCCGCGTCGCTGGGCCGCCATAACCGACATCGACACGGTCGGCAGCTCGCGCCAGCTGCTGCAGCGGGACGACATCGATGCGGTGCTCGTGGCCACACCGCCATCGACGCACTACACGCTCGCGCGCGACGTGCTTGCCGCCGGCAGGCATTGCTGGGTCGAGAAGCCCCTGGCCATGGCCGCCGCCGAAGCCCGCGAGTTGGTAGAGGCGGCGCGGCAGCGACACCTCACGTTGTTCGTCGACGAGACGTTCTTGTACGATCCTTTGCTGCAGCATGCGAAGGGCTGGATCGACACCGGCCGCCTCGGCCGTTTGTACCACCTTTCTTTCCAGCGCCTCGGGATGGGGCGTATCCGCCGCGACTCCGACGTGTGGTGGAACTCGGCGCCGCACGATCTCTCGATCCTCCGCTATCTGGCGCCCGCCGCCCTCGAGCGTGTTCACTTCGACGGGTTTACCTACCTGCAGCCGGGACTTGCCGACTTTGCGGTTGCGACCGTCCGCCTCGTGGACGGCGTCTCCGCGCATGTGTATTTGAGCTGGCTTTCCCCGCTCAAGGTGGCGAGCATCGTTGCCGTCGGCAGTAAGGGCATGTTGCACTACGAGGGCCGCTTCGGTCAGCGCGCGTTGCGGTTTTTCGAGTACGAGGTCGCCGATCCGGCCTCGGTCACCGACAACGTCGTTCCGATTCCGACATTCCAGGCCACCGAAACGATCGCCGGCGGCAGCGAGGAACCGTTAGCCTTGGCGGCGGCGGCGTTTGTCGCTTCGTTGCACACTGGTGTGCCGGCTCCCAGTGCGGGCGAGTACTCGCAGAAAGTCGTCGAGCTGCTCGAAGCGGCTGTGCACGCGCCGAGCGTTTCGCAATAGAGCGGAGCGTTCGAGCGTGATACGCTACGGGGTCACTACCCGTGATTGCCCGCGTGGCTCTCATCCCCGGCGCCGGGGACGTTCCGCCGCTCGATTATGATGTCAGTGTGGGGCTGCGAGATCGCGTCCGCCCCGGCGTCCGCGTGCTGATCCCGTTGGGGACACGACGGGCGACCGGGATCGTCACGGAGCTGTTGCCCACCTCGGAGCATCCGCATCTCAAGCCGATTCTGCAGGCCATTGACCCGCAGCCGTTACTCGACGACTGCCTCATGCGCCTCTGCCGGTGGATGGCCGACTACTATCTGTGCTCGCTCGGCGAGGCGCTCTCCGCGGCGTTGCCCGGCAGCATGCGCATGGAGATCGAGCGCACCGTCGCACTGACGGGGACGGTTGTGGACGCTGCGGAGCGCTACCGCGAGCTGCTCGACTGGTTGACGGCAAATGGGCCGCAGAGTGTTGCGGCGGTGACCGAGCGGTTCGGGACGAAGGCGCGCCGCTGGGTGACGGCGTTGGAGAGGCAGGGGGTAGTCACTGTGCGTGAAGAGCTGCGGGGCGGCGCCGGGCCCACGAAGCGCGCGCGGTATTATCGCACTGTGCGCGCTCTCGACGTCGAAGAGGAGCGCGCGTGGCGGCGCCAACGCCCGGCCCAGCACGCGCTCTTTACCTACCTGCACAAGCATCCGCTCGGCCGTGCCAGCGCGCGCGAGCTGCAGGTGACCTTTCCGGATGCCGCGCAAAAGGTGGCGGCGCTGAGCAAGCGGGGACTCGTCGCGGCCATCGACGAGGAGGTGTACCGTGCGGTGCTGCCGGAGGCCGCCGCAGCGGATCGCATCGTCGATTTGAGCGCGGCGCAGGAACGCGCCGTGGCTGCGGTGGCGGATGCTCTCGGCAAGGAGTTCCGCACGTTCCTCCTGTGGGGCGTGACGGGCAGCGGCAAGACGGAAGTCTATCTGCGGTGCGTGGCGTCCTGCCTGGCCGCCGGCGGCGGCGCGCTCATCCTGGTGCCGGAGATCTCGCTCACCCACCAACTCATCGACCGCGTGCGCGCGCGTTTCGGGGCGCGCGTCGCCGTGTTGCACAGCGGGCTGAGCGATGGGGAGCGCTGGGATGAATGGCGGAGGATTGCCCGTGGCGAAGCGCCGATCGTGGTGGGGGCGCGGTCCGCGGTGTTCGCCCCACTGGCGCGCCTCGGTCTGGTCGTGGTCGATGAAGAGCATGATTCGGCCTACAAGCAGGAGGACGGGATCCGGTACAACGGGCGCGACGTGGCGGTCATGCGTGCCAAGCTGGCGGGTTGCCCGGCAGTGTTGGGGTCCGCCACGCCGGCGATGGAAACCTTTCACAACGGCCGCACCGGCCGGTACGAGGTGCTCACGCTACCCCAGCGGGTGGAAGCGCGCCCGCTGCCGGCCGTCGACATCGTCGATCTGCGCCGCAGTTCCGCAGCCGGACGCGCGCTGATGCTGTCCCCAGAGCTGACCGCGACGCTAAAGGCCAATCTGGTCGCGCGCGGGCAGAGCCTGATTTTCCTGAACCGCCGCGGTTACTCGAATTTTCTGCAATGCCATCAGTGCGGGACGACGTTGACGTGCCCGAACTGCAGCGTCAGCTTGACGCTGCACCGCCGCTGGCATGCCTTACGCTGCCACCATTGTGATTACACCATCCCGACTCCGCGGGCGTGCAGCAACTGCGGCAGCCTGAGTTTGGCCGCGTGGGGAGCGGGGACCGAGCAGGTGCAGATGGCGTTGCGAACGCTGCTGCCGCAGGCGCGGATCGGTCGCATGGACCGTGACACCACGAGCCGGAAGGGAACGCAGCGAGAGATCATCACCGCGTGGGAACGCCGCGATCTCGATATCCTGGTCGGCACACAGATGATCACCAAGGGCCACGACATCCCCGGTGTGACGCTGGTCGGCGTGCTGCTGGCGGATCAATCGCTGAACTTCCCGGATTTCCGCGCGGCGGAACGCACTTTCCAACTGCTCACCCAGGTCGCGGGCCGCGCCGGCCGCGGCACGCAGCTCGGGCGCGTCATCGTGCAGACGTTGCAACCAACGCACTACAGCTTGCGGTGGGCGGCGCAACACGACTACGGCAACTTCGCCGAACAAGAGCTGGCGTCGCGTCGCGAGCTCGGCTACCCGCCGTTTGCGCGCCTCGTACAGCTCCGCTGTGAAGGTGAACGCCTGGATGCGACCGAGCGCGTCGCTGAGGCGCTGGCGGTCGCCGCGCGCGCGGCGGCCGCGAAGGGCGTGGCCGTCCTCGGCCCGGCGCCGGCGCCGCTCGAGCGGCTGCGTGGGCGCTTTCGCTGGCAGCTCCTGCTGCGCGGCAGCAGCGGCGCCAGTATCCGTAGCGCCGCCCGCGCCGCCAGTGAGGCCGTCCGGCGCCGCGCCCGCGCGGCCGGCGTCCGGGTCGTTGTCGATGTCGACCCCTACAGCATGCTGTGAGCCGGGTCAGGGGCCGGCGCACCGCCAGGGAATCGATTCCCTGGCTACCAAGTCGTCTGAAGCCTGTCCTGAGCGAAGTCGAAGGGACGACTCATGGATGCAGGAGTCTATTTCAATGGACTTCTCAGAAACCGTAGCCGGAGAATTCCATTCTCCGGCGCGGCCACAGCGACTTTGAGGCCCTCGATGGTCGGGCACGGAAGGTTGACCGGACCGGCACCCGACATGTAGTTTTTTGCAACGCCATGGCGCTCCGCAAAATCCTGACCTACCCGGCTCCCGAGTTGAAGGGGCCGGCGCACGCGGTCCACAATATCGATGCCACGATCAACCGGCTGGTCACCGACCTGGCCGAGACGATGTACGCCGCTCCGGGAGTCGGCCTCGCCGCCACGCAAGTTGGATCAGCGGACCGCGTGATCGTCCTCGACGTCGATCACGAAAACCCGGGCAAGCACCTGATCAAGTTGATCAACCCCGTCATCGTGCAGGCCGAGGGCTCGATCGTGTGGGAGGAAGGCTGCCTGAGTGTGGTCGACTTCACCGCCGAGGTCACGCGCGCCCAGCATGTGCTCGTCAAGGGATGGACGCCGGACGAGAAGGAGATCGAGATCGAAGGCACCGATTTGCTCGCCGTCGCGTTACAGCATGAGATCGATCACCTCGACGGCAAGCTGTTCATCGATCGCATCAGCCGGCTCAAGCGCGACCTCTATCGCCGCCGCGTCAAGAAGTGGCTGCGTGAAGGCGTGCCCTTGGAGGCAAAGAAACCGGCGGTGAGTATCTAGCGGGGAGTCCGCCGACAGGAGCAGACTGATGTCTGGCAAATCGCGTCTCCCTGGATTATGCCAGGTCGGCGGAGAGGCGGCGTGCATTCATGAACACGGAGATCGCTCAAGGGTTGCCCAAAAGCATTTCGCTGCAGGTCACGGACGCCTGCAATCTGCGTTGCACGATGTGTTACGACTGGGGCGAGACGGGCATCTACACCCGCTCCGACGGCCCACGCAAGGCGTCGGTGCTCGACTTGGAACTCGCGAAGCGCGTGGTCCGAGAGCTGGAGCCCGCCCGTCCCATGTACAGCCTCTTCGGCGGCGAACCGTTGCTGTATCCCGGTCTCGAGGAGCTGGTGCGAACGGTCAAGGACGCCGGCTCGCTCATCGACACGCCGACGAACGGCACGCTGCTTCGTCAGCATGCGGCCATGTTGGTGGACGTGGCCTTCGACCTGGTGCGTGTGTCGCTCGACGGACCCCGCGCGATCAACGATCGCCAGCGCGGGGCAGGGAGCTACGACGCGGCGATCGATGGCATAGCGGCGCTGCAACGCGAGAAACGTGCGGCCGGGAAGGATAGCCCCTTGGTGGGCATCATCTACACCGTCACGCCCGAGAACCATGCCGCGATCGAGCAACTCTTCCTGCATGATCTCGACCTCGATGCGATCGATACCGTCACGATCCAGATGCAGAACTACGTGACCCCGGAAATGGGAGCGGCCTATGCACGGCTGCTGCGCTCCGAGTTCGGGCTCTCGAGCGAGCGCTACTGGCGTGCGTTACTGCGTTCGCCCGGAGACTTCACCGGCATCGCGACGGCGGAGCTGGCACGTCAGGCGAACCGCGTGCGCCAGCATCTGCAAGTGCGGGGAAAGGCGGTGCAGTTGTTGCCGCCGACCCTCACGGCGGCGAGCCTTGACGCCTACTGCGCGGCACGCTGGGATGAGATGGCCGACACGTACACGGGTTGTTGCGTGCCCTGGCTCGCCGCCGACATCACCGCCAGCGGCGAGCTGGCACCGTGTCACGTCTTCTACGACCTGGTCATGGGCAACCTCCACGAGCACAGTTTTACAGCGTTGTGGAACGGAGAGCGCTACCGCAAGTTGCGCGCGCACATGCAGAAGGCGGGGCTGATGCCCATCTGTGCGGGCTGCTGCATTCTCTATCTGGCGAACTGAATGTGACCAGTTTCCGCTGGCCAGCAGATGCAGCCCTTGAAAGTGGAAGTGAGCTACACGCGCGGCGAGGGAACCCTGGCCCGTCTGCGGAGACGGGCCCGCGTGTTGTTGGAGCAGCGGCACGACGTACTGGAGGTGAGGCTGTTCGGTTCGCTCGCCCGGGGCGAGGCAGGGCCAGGGAGCGACGCCGATCTTTTTATCGTCCTGCGCGATGGTGCCCCGCCGTTTCTCGAGCGCATTCCGGATCTCACCCGATATTTCGCCGGTGTGGGCATCGGTTGCGACGTGATCGCCTACACCGAATCAGAGTGCCATGCCTTGGCCGAGCGCCACGACGGGTTCGCGCGCGCCGTCCTAGACGAGGGCATGCCTCTGGCGCGTCGCGACTCCTGCCGCGCGGAGGCGGAAACCCACCACCGCTAACAACGCGCGCCGCGCCGACGCATGCTCCTGACGACGATGACCGGAATTGCTGCCTCAAGCCATGGCGTGGTGCGGAGCGCCCGGAGGATTTACTGAATCTCGCATAATACAGTAACGACATGCCGTCGGCCGCAAGCCGCGCAGCGGTTGAAACCGCGCGCTACCAACTGCACCAAGCCTGCCTGCGCAGGCTCCCCGCCCCGCCGTCTGCTGCCCGCCTGCCGGGGCTGGGCGGGGAGTCGCTGGAGCACGACTTGGCTGACGTAGCCCGCGAATTCATTCGCCGGGCGGAGCTTTGCGTCGCGGCACGACCTCGCAGCTTGTCACCCTATTATGCGAGATTCAGCAGGCAAGGTAACGACAGCGGCAACGTCCGAATCGTCGCAACGTCCGCTCTTGGACGCGAACCGACCCAGGCCGAGCGCCACGGGATGGAGGTGTTCACCTTTATGACCGTCCACCCACCGTTCTGATCGCCGGCAGGTCGTGACCCAAGTGAATATGAATTCCCAGGCGGTTACGAGTAAAGTCTTTGGCAGAGCAGAAGAGGAATGGAAAACAGGAAACCGGAAACGGGAAACTGATCAATTGGCCGGTTTTCCATCGCCGGTTTTCGGTTTCCTGTTTGTCATTTTCTTCCTGTTTGGTTCCGGCTCTGCCGGGTTAGGACGTAGGCGAAAAGGGCGACGTCCCCCTCCCCCTCGGCGATTGCTTCCAACGGCGGTCGGCAAGTAGAATGCGAGAAGAAGAGGAAACGTCCAATGGCAGACAATCATGGCTCGGTCGTGATGGAGGAAGTGACCGACCCCGAGGAGTTGGCACGGGTGCGGGCGCAATGGGAACGGTTCGACCGCAACAGCGCGTGGCTGCAAGCGCATGCGAGCGAAGTGTACACGCACCATCGCGGCAGATGCATCTGCGTCGCGGGCGAGGAGCTTTTCGTGGCGGACACGCCCGAGGAGGCGCTTGCGCGGGCGACGGCTGCTCACCCCGAGGATGACGGCAGCTTCGTCCGTTACATCCCGAAAGAGAAGTTGGCCCGCGTCTATGTTGATTAGCGGGGAATGGTTGCTCTGCGACGACGGCGTTCATCGACCGGTGATTCGCGGGCACATACTGACCCGCTCCGGTCAGTGGCAGCCGGCTGAATTCCTGGTTGACACGGGTGCTGATCGGACAGTGTTCGCGGCGTCGACCCTGCTGCTCCTGGGGCTCACGCCAATCGCCAGCACCGGCGGCGTCGCCGGATTAGGTGGGAAGGCGCCTTCGGTGGTCGTTGAGACCGGCATCCGGCTGCGGCGGGAGGACGGCAGCGCGGTCGTATTCCGTGGAGAATTTGCTGGCGTCACCAACATCGAGGCGCTCGACATGGGCGTGCTCGGGCGTGACATTACCGGCCTGTTTGCCGCGGTCGTCGATCGACCGGGCAACGTCGTGTGTCTCCTCGGCCAACGACATCGGTACCTGATCGAGCAGCAGTAGCGATTGCGCCGTCGACGCAGCGGCGCTTCGGGAGCTGACACTCATCTATTGGGGGCGACAGCAGCGTGGTACAAGCGACACGAACCTTCCACATCTTCGTCAGCTCCACCTTCAGCGACCTGAAGGAGGAGCGCCACGCGCTGCAGAAGTACCTGTTCCCGCAATCCCACAAACCGAGCCTGACGTCAGCGCGGCGGTGACCGGCTCGGAGCGGAGACGCAAGCACCGATGGCGAGCTGCAACAGAGGCAACGGCAGAAGCAACGTCCGAATCGTCGCAACGTCCCCTTAGGCCGCCTACCGGTCTTGAGCGCGCCGCCGCCACCTTTGCTCGCCGTCGCTGCACCCCAGCCGATTTCATCGGCGACTGAACCAGCCCCTCTTCCAACCGCTCGCCTGGGCCGCGCGTTGAATCTGCCAACTCGGCCGAATCGGCCATACGTCCCTGGCGGCCGGCGTTGCCACGGACGCAATTGGAGCGCTTCGGCGTGGGCGTGGGGCGAATCGGTCTTTGGGCGCTCGTAGTTACTAGCATCGACCCCCATGCGGTCGCGGCTCTCGGGTGTGCCCCGACGACGGGGAATGCGTTGGACCGAGCGCGCCGGCTTTATGAGCACGATCCGGGGAAGCCCGAAGGCTCCCCCGACTTCGTGCCAGAAGAAAACGGATCGATCACAAGCCGCCGCGCACGGCACGGGCAAAGATGCCCGGGCTGGGCTTATCGTCGGCGACCACGGCGCCGCCGGCGAATTCCACGACCCACGCGTAGGTCGTATTGTTCACGTTTGTAGAGGACGACCACGTATTGAAGGGGTACGTGCAACTGCAGGTCGTCACGGTACAGCTGGCGGCACAGCCCGTGTTGAACGCCGGGTCAATCGAGGGGTTATACCGGCCCGGGTCAACGAGCGTCTCCAGCTCAAACCGGTTCGGCAGCCGCCAATCGTTGTGCCCGGCGAAGTTTGTGCTGTTTAGCGTCGCCATCTTCGTCGTGAACGCGGTGGACCACGTGTACGTGTTGTCCTTGTCGTGGATGCCACCGGCGTTATTGTCGTCCAGCTTCTCCCACATCAGCCCGGTCCTGTTGTCTGTGATCGTGCCATCGCCGTTGTCGGTGTAGCTGCGTGCCGTCCCCTTCTGAAAGTCGCCGTCCTGTCCGACCACTGTCGCGGGACACGCCCCGAACGCCCCGGTTCCCGTCGCGCCAGTCGCGCACTGTGTCAGCCCCGTGCGCAGAGGCTGCGCCGGCACCACCCCCGCAGTCCCCGTTACGCCGAAGATACTGGCGCCACTCGTGATGTTACCCGTCACCAAATTCGCATCACCCGCACAGTAACCCGAGCCATTGTGATAGCCTGCCACGATGGCCTGGTCTGTCGTGCTCGGCGTGAGCATCACCGCGCCATTGTTCGGCATCGTCCCAGTGCTCGCGCCATTGGCATTGGAGAACGTCTGCCCGGACAACACGTCGCCCCCCGCCGCGTTACCACTGGCCTGAATCACGCCGCCGCTCACGCCAAAGATACTGGCGCCACTCTTGATGTTCGCGGTCGTCAGATTAGCGTCCCCGGCGCACTTGCCCGAGCCGTTGTGGTAGCCCGCCCCGATGGCTTGGTCTGCCGTGCCCGGCGTGAGCATCACCGCGCCATTGTTCGGCATCGTCCCGGTGACCCCCAGCCCGGCGCTACTCGAAAACGTCCTGCCGCTCAGCACGTTGCCCGCCACCGCCGTGCCCGCATTACAGGTGGCAAGATACGCATTGCATGTCGCCACGTCAGTGATCAGCGGCGGCGTGTGCAACGCCCCGCCCACGGTATCCGCATTGGCAGTCAGAAAGGTCTGCATCGCCGTCTCGTCGCCGGTCGAGGGACAGGTGGTGCCCTTCTTGATGGCTGCGGCTTCCAGCGTCGTCCATGTCTTCGCCAGGGTGGCATCACACCTACCGACGGCGGTGTTGTACTTAATGGTGTCGCCGTTCAGCACCAAGTTCTTCTGGGCCGTTTGCAGGCAGGCCGCGTACTTGCCCGCCGCCAGATTTTTCCCGGCCTCACACTTTTGCTGCGCCGTCGGTATCGCCAGCGCCGCCTCCGTCCACAGCACCGTGGCACACGCCGCCACGGTCACACTCGCTTTCGTCATGATGTCATCCCTCCTGTCTGACAAATTGTGAATCCACCGCACCGGAAAACTCCGCCAGCGCGGGTCAGGTTCTGGGTGTGGATCACCTGAGCCGAACAATGCGCACCGGCTGGCCCGAAAAGGCGCGACGCCCGCGTGCTCAGGGCGGGCACGTCATGCGTGGACGGAGGGAAGCGGGGGTGCACGAGGGAGCTGGGTGTGCGATGGCGCCCGCTCGTGAGGCCCAACGACCGGCTGGGCCTCAACGCCGCGGAGTCGACGCGACCAGCAAGACCGGCTCGCGGCGGGTAGCGGGAGGCGCTTCTTGACCTGCCTGTGGCGGGTACGGAGGGCCAGGGGCCGGACCGGCGGGCGGGCCAGGCGCGCCGTACCGCGAGGCGCGCCGCCGGGTCTCGCGTCAGCCGCGAGGGTGCCGGGGACGGCTGCGGCGGTGCTGCCGCTCTGCAGCGGGCACGCCCACGCGTTGAGCCGGCCGCTCGTCCCTCCCGCGACCACCAGCATCAACCCTGCGGCAATCGGTATCTTGGCGGCCCTCATCGGAATTCCCCCCAAGCACCGGACCGCGACCGCACGCACGGGGTATGTTCGTGAGCGTCTCGGCTGACAGCCGGCACGTTGCCGAAGTTCTGAACCGGGGCACTCGCTCCCTGCTGTCGTTTGCCCGGCCGCCTTCCTGCGCCAACCCGCGTGCGCTGTGTGCCTCGCGTCGTTCGACTCTGCCTTCGTCAGCTAGCTTTCACAGCCGAATGGCAATGTCAACAAAAAATCGCTCCGTAAGATTGCGGAACTCTCCCCGCCGCCCAGTTCACCGTTCAACCCGGCCTCCGCCTCCGTCTCGCCCTGCGCCACCGCAAAACCGAAATTGGCCCCCAGGGGCCAATTTACGCAACACGGCGCAACATTGTCGACGAGATTCCTCAATCATTTCGAGCGGCGCCTTGGGTTCAAGTCCCCCCTTTCGCACTTTTTCTTCAACGATTTCGGGAGTGGCCAAAAGGTCCGGGGGCCAAACCGGCCAGCCTATCGCTTGATCTGGCTTCAATTGCTTCGCCGCTGTAAGCCTTGACGCAACCCATAAAACGCGTGCATCACGAGAGCTGGAGCGCGCCTTTGGATGTTCGAGATTGAGTATGCCGAGAGCGTCGAACAGGATCTGCTGCGGCTACGTGCGTATCACCGGAAGGCCATCCTCGATGCGGTCGACAAGTCTCTCGCGTTGCGGGGGCCTCTCGGGGACGTATGGCCGAGTCGTCCGAGTCCCGGGCCTCGAATAATAGTTGACTATACATGCCATATAGCCCTATTCTATCGACATGCGGCGGGGGCCGCGCCTCGATTACCCAGGTGCCCTGCACCACCTCATCGTCCGCGGAATTGAACGGTCCAAGATCTTTGGCCACCTCGCCGTTTGCCACTACGGCCTGTCGGTGACTGCGGTGGCTCGCCACCTCCATGTGTCCCGCCAGAGCATCGCGCGCGGTCTTGAGCGCGCCGCCGACACCTTTGCCCGCCGTCGCTGCACCCCAGCCGATTTCATCGGCGACTGAACTGAACCAGCCCCGCTTCCAACCGCTCGCCTGGGCCGCGGGTTGAATCTGCCAACTCGGCCGAATCGGCCATACGTCCCTGGCGGTGAACATTGACGGACGCCGTGCGACTTCCGCACGTCAGGGTGTTCCCGCGGCATTTCGAGCCCGGTCCGAATTGTCTCTACGTCCCCCCCGCGGCATTTCGTCAAACGCCCGGACCCCCGTCAGGCATCAGACCTAACATCGTGTGAATGGCGCGCACTACACGAGGTGAGAATAAGAATGGGAACTGCGGGAGACACACCAATTTGATGCGATCATGGATCGCTTGATCGCCTAAGACATCCTTCGTGTGCGTGGCGATGCACAGATAGTAGTTTAGCCCCTCGTGCTTTGCGAAAATAATCCATTCCCCAGTTAGCTTTCCTGCGGCATCGCGCCGCTCGATTGGCTCGGTGACCACACGACGAGAGAATTCACGAATCATCTCGTTCGTAACGACAGGTGACCTCTTAGGATCGAATACTTCCCTTGCAATTGTCTCTAGTCGGCCACCGCGTAGTTCGTTGAGCAGGTTTTGGCCGATGAAACGCGCGGAAAAGAAATGCTTGTGCCAAAAGCCCCGTAGCGGTTCTCTTTGAAACTGCGCTGCGCGCTTTGTGCCGAAACCAGTCGACCCGCTCTCAAGGCGCTTGATCTCCTCTACAATCACCATCGGCTCGATGCCGCTCGTCTGCTCGTACACATAGAGATCCAGCGCAAACAGCCACGAATAGCGGCAAGGTGCGGCCCGGCTCAGACCTATCAAGTCCGCGTAGCGGCTCAAGTCCTCCTGTGTGACCGCCCGCGTTTCAGCTCCGTTGTGAACATTGAAAGTGTACTTCGTCACTAGTCGTTCCATCTGCCTACAGAACCTCATCGAGAGTTACGCCCTGCCACAGCTTGGCCGCGACGAAACGCGAAAGATGATCGACGTTAGTCGTCGCAATGACGAAGTCGGCAGCGCCGAGTGCGATGGCTTGAGCCGCCAAGATCATGTCTCCGTCGATTGTCTTGTCGCCGGCCGTAGGCTGGCCCTGCTGGCGGGCTGTTGCCCAGAAAGCAGCGGCCTGCCGCATCGCCGTCGTCGTGATCGGCAGGTATTCGAGCAGATCTGCCAACGCGTCCAAGCGCTCGATGCCTGCCGTTTTTTTGGCTCGCAGCAGCTCGCGGCGAACTTCATAGTCGGCGATCTCAGGGATCACGACCCGAACGCCCGCCGTGACGAGCGACTGCAGCCATGCGGCGCAGGCGGCGCTTTGCGGCGACCGGCGTGGGTTCGTAACCAGACCAAGAGGCCCGGCATCGAGCAGGACAACCTGAATCACCAGGTCTGGCCCTTAAGTTCCGGAGGGAAGAGCTTTCGATCCGAGAGCCGATCCTCATCCAGCACGCGCACGAGGTAGTCCCCGGTCTCACGCTGATCATCGGCATCCTTCCCATCGATCCACGACTGTAGCAGCGCGACCGCTTGCGCTCGGCGACTGGCGTTCGGGAGATGGGCGTCAAGGATACGGACAATGCACTCGGCTTCCGGTACACCGTTGCGCTCCGCTTCGTACCGCAGCCGTTCTTCCAGTTCGGGCGTGAGATTGACCTGTACCGTCATGATGTCCTCATAGCACCAAGCCCTGCGGTCTGAAACGGGCTCCGTCAGTGAGTCCACGTCGCACAGCCGCACGCGCACGCGAAGTCCCACGAGGCAATTTCGGGACCCACAGCGGGATGCTTATCGAAGCTCCCAGCGCCTTTGGCTAGCCGACAGTCGTCACGGACGGATATCTGGGCGCCGCATGAAAAGTGGCCGGAAATTCCAATTTCTTCACACGCCCTACGTCGCGGCTCCCTGCATCACGTCCTTTTCCGTCTCGCGGGCGATGATCATCCGCTGGATCTCCGAGGTCCCTTCGTAGATTGTGGTCACCCGCGCGTCGCGGTAGATCCGTTCGATCTTGTTGTCCCGAATGTATCCGTAGCCGCCGAAAATCTGCAGGGCCTTGTAGGCGGACCGATTCAGCGACTCGGTGGCGGCGAGCTTCGCGATCGAGGCCTCGCGGGTGAACGGTCTCTTGGCGTCCTTGAGCGAGGCCGCGCTCCAGACCAAGAGCGACGCCGCCTCATGGTCCACGGCGATATCGGCGATCATGTTCTGGATCGTCTGATGTTTGATGATCGGCTTCCCGAACTGCTGGCGCACAGCAGCGTAGGATACGCCCTCGTGCAGGCAGGCGGCGAGCATGCCGGTGGCCTGGGAGGCGATGCCGATGCGGCCGCTGTCCAGCGCCTTGAGCGCGATCTGCAGGCCCATGCCGGGCTTGCCCAACATGTTTGCCGCGGGAACGACGCAATCCTCAAGGATGATCTCGACGGTGTTCGAGGCGCGAAGGCCCATCTTGTCCTCTTCTTTCCCGATGATGAGCCCCGGCGTATTTTTGTTGATGAGAAAGGCCGTAAGCCCGTTCTTGCCGGGCGCCGTGCGGGCGATGACGACGGACACGCCGGCGTATTCCCCGTTGGTGATGAATTGCTTCACGCCATTGAGGACGTAGGTGTTCCCCTTTTTAACCGCTGCGGTCGCAAGCCCGCTGGGATCGGAGCCGGCCTCGGGTTCGGTGAGCGCAAAAGCGCCGATGTGCTCCCCCGAGGCGAGCGGGATGAGGAAATCGCGCTTCTGCTCCTCGGAGGCGAAGGCGAGCATGGGCTCGGTCACAAGATTGGTCACGCTGAGCGTCACGGCGATGGAGGCGCAGGAGAACGCGATCTCCTGCAGCGCCAGGCTGTAGCCTACCGCGCCGGCGGCCGAGCCGCCGTAGTTCTCAGGGACCATCATGCCGAAAAGGCCCAGCTCTCCCAGCTTCTTGACGAGCGCTCCCGGGTATTCCCCTTTCCGATTGTACTCCTGGGCGATCGGCTCGATTTCGCCCCGGGCGAATTCGCGGATCATGTCGCGAATCATCAGTTGTTCTTGGGTGAGCGGGAGGTTCATGGCGTATACACCGCGACGATGAGGATGCACTCGCGTTTTCCGGGGTTTCTAAGCCCATGCTTCACTCCGGAATTGAAGTGAAGCGCCCCGTTTGGTTTGAGCGTGTGTTTTTTCCTGCCCACGGTGATTTCCACTGTGCCGTCGAGGACGTAGACGAACTCCTCACCTTCGTGCTGGTAGCTGATCTTCGGGTGCTCCGCTCGCGGCGGGATGGTGACGCGGAAGGCGCGCAGGTGTTTGTTGACGGCCTCGGGCGTGAGAATGGTGTACAGATACGATGCCGCGCGCTTGTTGAAATCGGCGATGCGCTGTCTTTTCAGCTCTTCGGGCGCGATCGCGGATGCGCCGAGCAGGCTGTCGGGGTCCACGGTGAGGGCGCGCGATATCTTCAGGATGTCGCCCACCGGCGGGAAGACGTTCCCGGCTTCGATGGTTTCGAGGTCGCGAAGCTTCAGGCCCGTCATTTCGGAGAGCTCCTCGAGGGACAGCTCCTTTTCCTGCCGGAGCTGGGCCAGGCGCTGACCGATGGGGTTCTTGTTCTCGGTGGTCTTTGGGGTCATGGCAGTACCGCTTCAGGGATCATTATGGATCACGATGTTTGGAGATGAAATCAAAGATCAAGGGGTAAATACATCTTGACAGGCGCGGAGTAAGAAAGATCATATTCAACTTCTTTCATTTCAGCGGCGGATTCAGTGTCCTCTTCATCCCTCTAAGGCATGCCGTGGGCGAGCTTCTTCTTGCCGTCTTTGAACATCACTTCGATCACCGTCGGGCCGGCGTTGAGCACGATGCCCTTGCCGAACGTCGGATGAGCGAGGAAGGCTCCCTTGGCGTAGCGGGTCTTCAAGGAGAAGGGCTGAAACACATCATCGGCCTGACCCGCGACCAGGTCATCCCAGGACTTCTCGGGCTCGGCAGGCTTCGCCGAAGGCAGTCCCGGATCGTCGTCGCGTTGTCTCGGAGAGTAGCTTGGCTGTCTGGTACGTTTGATCGACATGGCGCCTCCATGTACCACAGTTCTTGTGGATTTCGAACCCGCCCATCGCCGGTTTTCGGGACTGACACCCCAGACTATGCCGAAAGCGCGAAACCTCAGTGGCACAAGGGCAAAGAAACTCTTGCGACCGCAAGGCCCAAATACAGGACACGGCCTGCATGACCACGCGGTGCGCATGTGGTACTGAGGCAATGTCAGGATATGCTGGCACTGCGATGACGTTTCTGGAGGCCTCTGTGCTCAAACTGTATCGCCAGACGGATGACGGGATCGAGTCGTGTTTTTACGTGGAAAGCGTGGAACCGCTCACCGGAGAGGAAACGCAGCGTATCGTGTGGCTGGCGGCGGAAACGTTTGAGCCGACGCAAACTCGGCTTGAACCATTCCTCGCGCACAGCCGCGCTTTGGAGATCGGCCCGAGGCTGAACGTCGAAACCCCCTTCTCCTCCAACGCCGTTGCGATCTGCCAATCCATGGGACTCAACAAGGTCACGCGGATCGAGCAGTCGCGCCGCTATCCGTTGTCCGACGGCATGACCGAGGAAGCAATCGTCGCTTCCCGGCTGGATCGGATGACGCAAACCATCTACCGCGAACCAATTACGACATTCGACGTGAATCTCGCGCCGCAGCCGACGCGGATCATCGAAGTTCTTGAGCGCGGTGAAGCCGCGCTGCGGGAATTGAACGCCGAACTCGGCCTGGGAATGGATGCGTGGGACATCGCGTTCTACGCGGACCTTTTCAGGCGGGTCGGAAGAAACCCGACGGACGTGGAACTCTTCCAGGTCGGCAACGCCAACAGCGAACACAGCCGACACTGGTTCTTCCGCGGCAAGCTCGTGATCGACGGCCGGGAAATGCCGGAGTCGCTGTTCAATATCGTGCGAGCGCCCCTGGGGGCCATCGTCGACTCGAACAGTATCTTGGCATTCCGGGACAACGCCGGAGTGATCCGCGGGCATGAAATCGCCGCGTTCATTGCCGAACGCCCAGGGCATCCTTCGCGGCTCGTCCGCGGGAACGGCGTCTGGCACATCGCGTGCACAGCCGAAACTCACAACCATCCAACGCTCGTTGCTCCGTACCCCGGCGCCGAAACTGGCTCCGGCGGGCGCATCAGGGACAACACGGCTCCCGGACGCGGCGCACTGCCGTACGCCGGGATCGCCGGATACTGCGTCGGCAACCTGTTCCTCTCGGGCCACGAAATTCCCGGCGAGAACATCGGCGGGGAAGAAATGGTTCAATACGCCTCGCCCGTGCGCATCTTGATCGAGGGCAGCAACGGCATTTCCGATTACGGCAACCGCTTCGGCGAACCGCTGATCGGAGGCCTCATGCGGACCTTCGGCCAGATGGCGAACGGCGAGCGGCGCGAATTCCGTAAGCCGGTGCTCTACACCGGCGGCATTAGCAGAATCCAAGCGATCCACTGTGAGAAACACAAGCCCGAACCGGGCATGCTCATCATCCAGATCGGCGGGCCTGCGTACCGGATCGGGGTCGGTGGCGGCAGCGCCTCCAGTATGATGCAGGGCGCGAACACCGAGGATCTCGACTTTAACTCCGTCCAGCGCGGAAACGCCGAGATGAAGAATCGGACGAACCGCGTCATCCGGGCGTGCCTTGAGATGGGAGAGAACAATCCCATTGAGAGCATCCACGACCAGGGTGCCGGAGGGCCGAGCAACGTTCTTACCGAGCTGCTCGAACCCGCCGGTGGCAGGATCGACATCCGCAAGATCACCTTGGGCGACCGGACGATGTCGGTGCTCGAAATCTGGAGCGCCGAATATCAGGAACGGTATGGATTCCTCATTAGGGAAAACCGCTTGGCGGAGATCCAATCCATCTGCGAGCGCGAGCGCGTGAACTGCGAAGTCGTTGGGACGATCACCGGCGACGGGCACGTCACCGTCATCGATTCGCAGGATGGAACAACCCCCGTCCATCTCAACCTCGAGCAGATCCTCACCGGCATCCCGCAAAAGACCTTCACGTCAGAGCGGTTGCCGCGGAAGTTCGAACCACTCACCCTTCCGGACGGCCTTACGGCCGAAGAAGCGCTTCACAAAGTGTTCCTTCTCCCGCAGGTCGGCTCAAAAGGATTTCTGGTCCACAAAGTCGACCGGAGCGTCACCGGCCTCGTCGCGCAGCAGCAATGCTGCGGTCCGGCGCAGATACCGGTAACTGATGTTTCGGTGACCGCTGACGGCTACTTCGATCTCACCGGAGCGGCCACGGCGATCGGCGAACAGCCGGTCAAGATGCTCATCAATCCGGCGGCAGGCGCACGTATGGCCGTCGGCGAGATGATCACGAACATGGCGGCGGCCAAAATCAGCAGGCTCGGCGATGTCCGTTGCCGGGCGAACTGGATGTGGCCCGCGAAGCTGTCGGGCGAAAGCCCCTTGCTCTACGACGCGGCGGTGGCGATGCGCGACATCATGATCGCGCTCGGCATCGCGGCGGACGGCGGGAAGGACAGCATTTCCATGGCGGCGACCGTGAACGGTGCCGTCGTCAAATCTCCCGGCGAGCTGGTGATGCTGGGCTACGCGCCGATGTCCGACATCACGAAAGCGCTGACTCCGGATTTCAAGCGGCCCGGCCAGACGAAGATCGGCTACCTCGACCTTGGGAATGGCAAGAACCGCCTCGGCGGCTCGAGCTTGGCCCAAGCGTTCGGGCAGATCGGCGACGATTGCCCGGACGTCGACGATGCCGGACTCCTCAAGAACGCCTTCGCCGCGATCCAGCAGTTGATCGACGAAGGATTGATTCTTTCGCTTCACGACCGGAGCGACGGTGGACTCATCACGACCCTCGTCGAAATGTGCCTTGCGGCAAACTGCGGGGCGGCAATCGACGCGGACGAGATAGCGGACGGCTCGGACGTTCTGGCCACGCTCTTCAACGAGGAGCTTGGCTTCGCGTTCGAGTACTCCCCGGACAAGGGTGTTTCGATAGACCATGTCCTCTCGCTGTACGGACTGTCCTTCGGGTGCATCGGCGAAACGCAATCGGAAGAACAGTTCACCGTGCGCGCTTCCCGAGGGAACGCTCCGTTGTTCCAGAAATCGCTGGGTGAACTCCGTTCGTGGTGGGAAGCGACAAGCGACCGCCTCGAACTCATCCAAAGCAACGCTTCGACTGCGGAATCCGCGCGGAGAACGCACGCGAGGATCGCCACTCCGCAGTACGACCTGTCATTCCATCCGACTAGCAGCCTGTCGGACTTGGTAGTTCGTAGCGACCCAACCCTGTCCCGAGCCCCGTCGAGGGAGGGGAGCGGTCCCGCCGAACCGACGCCGACCGCAGGTCCCAGCGACATCCCGGGAGCGTCCTCCGACCAGCCGCACGTAGCGATCCTGCGCGAGGAAGGCACGAACGGCGATCGGGAAATGGCGGCGGCGTTTTTCACCGCCGGACTCGAGCCGTGGGATGTCACAATGAGCGATCTTCTCGCCGGACGGGCAACCTTGGACGATTTCCGAGGACTCGTCTTTCCGGGAGGGTTCTCATTCATGGACGTGTTCGACAGCGGCAAAGGCTGGGCTGGAGCGATCCGGTTCAACGACAAGCTGCGCGAGATGTTCGACCGGTTCTACGGCCGCTCGGACACCTTCTCGCTCGGCGTCTGCAACGGGTGCCAGCTCATGGCACTCCTCGGGCGGATACCGTGGCACGGCCTTGCCGAAACCGCGCAACCGCGCTTCATCCGTAACACTTCCCGCCGCTTCGAATCCCGATGGGTCACGGTGCAGATCGCCGAAAGCCCGTCGATTTTCTTCCGCGGCATGGAAGGATCGGTCCTCGGCATCTGGGTGGCGCACGGCGAGGGGAGGTTGGTGTTTCCCGAGCCGTCGCTGCTCGACGAGGTCCGCCGCGGATCACTCGCGCCGCTCGCGTATGTCGATCCCGACGGGACGCCCACCGAAGAGTACCCGTACAATCCGAACGGTTCGCCGCAAGGGTTGACGGCGCTCTGCACGCCGGACGGGCGGCATCTCGCGATGATGCCTCATCCCGAGCGTTGCTTTCTCAAATGGCAGTGGCCGTGGATGCCGTGGGACTGGAAGCGCGAGCTTCCCGCGTCTCCGTGGCTGCGACTGTTTCAGAACGCCAGGACGTGGTGTCTGGAGCATTGACTCGGCAGGAGTGGGGCGCTCCCCGGAGACGGTCCGTTGCTACGCCACCTTGAGCTGACGCACCGGGACTTCGACGGTGGTGCGCGCTTTGGCCTGCGAGTGTGCAGTCCGCTCCATTTGCTTCACGACGGATGCTTTGAAGTAGCGCTCGCCACAGACCTCGCACACACCTGCGGGAACATCCTCGATGATGGCAAGCAGGTCATCGCCCCACCGGTAGTCCACCACCACCCGCTTTTCCGCGACGGTCCCTCCGCAGAAGTGGCACCGATTATAGCGTCGTTTCACGGCTTCCTCCGATGACGAAAATCCGGCTCCCCTTTGTCCGGTTGCAGGCTTGGATCATACACCGTGATGAGGAGAATCTCACGCGGGCTGTTCTTGATAGCGAGCGCCGGAAGGGTGAGGCCGCCCTTCAGGCGATGATCTCGTCGCGCCTTGGCCTCTCCGGTGCGACCGATCACACCGTCAAGCCGTCCATACCTCGTTCGCTTCCACCGGAACCCGTGTCGCGCCGACCGCCCCCAGAAGCCACGCGTCGGGCGCATGGGGCCGCGGCCGGAGGCTGCGAGGATTACGTCCCCCTGCTTCGTGCAGCGTGGTTGACAGGCGCATCGGGTGCGCGCAAGGATTCTACACATGAAGCGCGATGAGGTGCTCCGGATGTTAACTGCGCACCGCGACGAGTTGCGCTGCGAGTACGGTGTGAAGTCACTCGCCCTGTTCGGCTCCGCGGCCCGGAACGAGGCAACTGAGGCAAGTGATGTGGATCTCCTGGTCGAGTTTGACCGCCAGATCGGATTGTTGCACCTCATCGGCACTGAGCAACACCTCGAAGACCTTCTCGGGATAAAGGTAGATTTGGTGCTGCGGCGCGCCGTCCTGCCGGAGCTGAAGGACCGGATCCTATCCGAGGCGGTGAATGCCTTCTGAAGAACTTCTCTGGAAGGTCCGCATCCAGCATATCATCGACGCGCTCGCGGAGTGCCAGGCGTTCGTCGCAGGTCTCGACTACCAGCGGTTCTGTGCTGATCCGAAGACGGCGAAGGCTGTTGTCTGGAACCTCATCACGATGGGTGAGGCAGCTGGGCATGTACCGCTTGAGGTTCAGCAAGCTAACCCGCAGGTGCCGTGGAGGCAGATGCGCGGTATCCGCAACCGCATCGTGCATGGCTACGACACCGTCGATCTGGAGATCGTCTGGAAGGCAGTGTGTGACGAACTCCCACCTTTGCTCCCTGCCCTCAAGCGAGTCCTACAGGAGGCCCCGGAGTGAAGCGCGGCAGCGCGGCCGAATGCGCATCTCTCCGGGCTCGCGGATCAGATCGGCACGATCAGCATTCCGCGTGACGAGGCCGATCTCCTGCGCCGCAGCCACCTGCGTTTCGAGCAGATTTCGATATCGCCCGTTCCCAAATGGCAGGATCGGAAGGACCTCCTGGAGACGCGTTTGCCATAACTATCGCCTGTCGACTGAAAGGTCTTCGGTTAGCGGGTGATCTCATCGCGCCTTGGGCTGTCCCGTGCAAACACGGTGCGACCGATCACGCGGTCCAGCCGTCCATCCGTGATCGCCATTCACCAGAACGCGTGCGCGGGCCGCAAGCAGAAGAACACGCGTCGGGCGCCACGCCGGCTCGGGTGAATGTCCTATGTCCAAAGTCCAGCCGCGACGCTAGCCAACGGCCCGACGTGGACCTGCCGCCCGATGTGAGCGAGGCGGTGCGAGGAGGTCGGAAGCTGCCCCGCCACCATTGATGGACTTCTCGGCATCGACTGTTTATTGTGACTCCAGGCGCGAACGATGGCTGAGTCGCTACGGCTCGATTGGATTCATGAACGGGTGCGAGCTAACCAGTACTTGTACAGTTTTCACGCGGATGAAGAGCGCCGTGACGAGGGGCTCAACACTGCCGATGTCGAGCAGGCGATTCTCAGCGGAGAGATTCTCGAAGACTACCCGAACGACCCACGGGGCCCATCGTGCTTGGTGTATGGGCCCGCAGCAAGCAGGCCCGTGCACGTGGTATGCGGGCGGAACTCGGCGGGATGGCTCGTGGTGATCACTGTGTACGTCCCAACGCTGCCGAAATGGAAGGGTCCGACAGAAAGGAGCGGCACATGACACCGTACGGAGACTGCGTGTATTGCGGCGGGCGGATCGTTGAGCGGCAGGAACGCATCGATTATCGCTACCACGGGCAGCTCTTCATCCTGGAGCGTGTGCCGACCGGCGTGTGCACGCAGTGTGGCGAGAAGTATTTCACCGCCGAAGTTGCGAAGCGGATGGAAGCCGCGGCGTCGCGCGGTGGGCAGAGCATGCGAACGGTCGCAGTTCCGGTACTCGAAATGACCTGACCACAGCTGCTTTTCATTCGGGCATCCTTTTTCGGTCGAGATGGTCGGGCAGTCTACTCAAAGCAGGGGGCGCCTCGCATGCGCGCCTGTCGAAGGGACACGCAACACGGTCCAGCCGTCCATGCCTGACCCGCGGCCACCGGAAGCCGTGTCGCGCTGACCGCAGGAGAACACGTCGGGCGCCACGCCCGCTCGGATCGATGCCTTATGTCCAAAGTCCAGACGCGACCCCACGCCCCTTCCTCAGCTATCGACTGAAAGATCTTCGGTTAGCGGGTGATCTCATCGCACCTTGGGCTCTCCGGTGCGACCGATGACACGGTCCAGCCACCCATGCCTGCCCCTCGTCTACCGGAATCAATCCCAGCAGACGAGCCGAAAGTGGCGGTAGGCCTGGATATCTTCGAAGTCCTGTCGATTGAGCGTGACGAGCGCGGCACCGATCGAGCGAGCCGTCAGGGCGATCAACGTGTCGAAAGAAAGCTCTTGGATCTTGCGACGCTCGTAGCCTTTGGCGGCCGCGATTCGCGCGACGATCGTCCCGCTGTCCAGCCAAATGCGTTCAGTTGGGTTGTACAGCCGTAAACGGCTTGCGAGTGCCAGGGCAAACTCCCGTTCTTCTGGTCGGCGTGCGCCTCGGAGCAACTCATGAATCACGACGGAGACCCCGCGGACCAGGAAATGACTCCGGGTGATGCGTTCGGTGAAGCGGCCGGTGCGGAAGTTCTCGACGTAGACAGACGTATCGAGGACCGCGAGGTCAACTCTCCCGGAAGGCATCCGGCTGGCCGACGCCACTGTATCGGCGCACGATCTCGTCGTGAGCCGCCTTCTCCGCGACAAAGTCCAACGCTGCGCGCACGGTAGCGGCGGGCCCGCGCGTCTTCAGGTAACGCTCTGCGCGCTTTAGCTGCATCTCGTCTACACGCGCCGTGACATTCTTCTTGGCCATTCTCATCGCTCCTGACCCTTATCATTTAACGCCAACGGCCGCCGCTTTGCGAGCGCCGGGAGGATGAGGTCAACCCTTCAGGCGATGATCTCGTCGCGCCTTGGCCTCTCCGGTGCGACCGATCACACCGTCAAGCCGTCCATACCTCGTTCGCTTCCACCGGAACCCGTGTCGCGCCGACCGCCCCAGAAAGACACGCGTCGAGCGCCACGGGCGTTCTAGTCCCACATCAAGCGGGCAGCGCGGCTGGCATGCACACGCCACACCCACAGTCCCGCTGCGGACACGCGGACGACGGTGCCCATCCGCTTCGCCTGCGTGTTCAGATCTCTCTGCCGGAGGACGCGGCGGATGAACACCGCCGCCTCGTACTTGTTCACGTCCAAATAGACGAGACTGTATCCAGGGTGACACAGCGACCGGTCGTAGAAGCCTTCGTCGCGGGTGAAGAATGTCAGGCGCCGAAGGTGCAACAGCATCGGAGGGATCGCTTCGTCCGCCATACCGCGGTGCCCGATGTGTACACCGATTTGGCGGACCCGGACACGCCAGCTTTCGAGCAGCAACCGCTGGCCCTTCGGAATATCCTCATCGAGGACGTTCACGCGGACTTCGTCACCGGGACAAACTCATCGGCGTGCTTGGCCAGCGCCTGGCTGGCCAGCTGCACAGCTTCCCGGATAGCTTCGATCGTCACGCTGCGGTTCCATTCTTCGACGATCGCTTCCCACGCCATGCCGCTCGCCACTTGTTCGAGGACGTCTTCCACACGCACCCGCGTACCGCGGAAAGTTGGTTTCCCATGACAAATGCGCGGATCGCTTACGACATGTCGTCCGAGAACGCGCATCTTCGGTCTACTGCTCATCGTATGCACGATAAACCGATCATGTTGTGCGCGCAACGGCCGCCGTTCTGCGGGTAGTGGGCAGATTTGAGACGAACGGCGTTATGTGTGAGCGGTCAGGCAGACGATGGAGAGTGTCCCGGTGTTGACGGGTAGATGGCAATTGGGGTACTCCGCACTCTCGACGGAAGTGGAAATCTCTTCCGCGGGGGAGTCTGTATGGCTGACCTTGGGCACTATCTTTGTGAGTTGGTTAGCAACTGGGCCGCTCTGTTTTCGGCGGTGATGCTCATTCCGGACGGATTAGGGCTTGTGCTGAGGAAGAAACACATAGAGTGGCTTGACTCGGTGATGGGCGGTGAAGAATGGCGTGTTTTTATTTTCCGCAGTCTGTTTGTTATCGGTCTATTTATCGCGGGATTCCTTGCTTGGAGCAAGCAGTATGAAGTGGCCGCCAAATATCCTGACGCCGTAAATCAAAATGCGGCCTTGAGGGAGGCAAATCTGGACCTGCAGACCGAAAACGAAAAGTTGCGGGGCGGGGCGGTGGCGATGCAAACGGAGCTTCTAGAGTTGCGGAGCCATAAGCCACGCATTCGCGCCGACATCATGTCGGATCCGTTTCTTGTTAGCAGCCAAGACCCGGACCATCGAACAACCATATTAGTGCTGATGCGGGTCGTGAACCAAGGAAGCTCCCCGGCGTCGATCAGGGATTTCAGTCTTATTGTCGAGACGGCCGGGGAGACCTTCACATTCGAACATCATCGGATGCCAGATCCCGGCTCGGATTCGGCAACGGATCGGGCACTTCTTGATTTCGTGCGGTCCATACAGCTATCCGATGTCAAGTTGACCAATCAATCACTGTGGGATCAGGTATCGCATTCAATGCCGCAAGGCGAGCCCGTCGTCGGGTTTTTGCGTTTCAGCCGTGCCGAGGATATCTACGCCAAATTGGCAAAGACGAGCGGCACTATTCGGGTGTCGTTTACCGATAGCCAAGATCAGCCCAGCGACGCACCGCGCCACTACAGTGGCTTTTTGTCAGGGGGCGTAGGCCTTTCCTGTCCGGCGATGTGATCCATTGCCCAGTGCGCGAAGCGATGACTGGACTTGGTTGAAAATTCTGCCATACTCTGGATATGCCAAAGCGCTCACGGATAGCCAAGGACATCGTTGAACAGCTCGAACGCGCTCACATTCAAATCATCCCGCGTGACGCGGAGAACGCGCACATACGCGGCGATCTCGGAGCACAACAGCTTCACCTACTTCTCGCCGTGATGCCGGATCTCAAGGCCCACTGGTCTGAGGTGCTGAGCCTGCTTCTGAACCGGGATGAAAACGAAGCGGCGGCGGCAACGCTTCGCATCATTGCCGGCGAAGGCGAGAATCCGGCCGTCTTGCTAGGGCGCCGTGGTGGGCTCAAAGGTGGCCCGGCGCGGGCGGCCAAGATGACCAAGAAGCAGCGCAGCGAGAGCGCTAGGAAGGCAGCACTCGTGAGGTGGAACAAGCCTCGATAGGGACTTCCTCAGCGATTTGTTCGGATCGGTATTTCGACCACGGGTCTCAGTGTTTCAAGAACGGTGCGATAACGTCGCACGATGCGGTCATACAAATCAGGCACAGGATAGGGGTCAGCCCTTGAAACGAGAAGTACAGCGGCGAGGGTCACTCTCGGTCAGCTGGGGGCGACTCACGGCGAGCTCGCAGACGCGGGCAGAGGGCCGCGCCTGGAATTTCTGACTTGGAGTATCGATCCGAGTGGGCGTGGCGCCCGGCGCGTGTTCTTCTGCGTGCAGTCTGCGCGACGCGGACTTGGACGCCGCCAACTAGCAGCAGTCAGCAGTCAGCCATCAGCAGTCAGCCATCAGCAGTCAGCTGCGGAGTCCGATTCCGGGCAGTGGACCCGCCGGAGGGCTGCTCGTCGCGGACCTGTCGCCCGACTTGATCACAAGCTCCGAGACCACCTGCATCATCTCCAGTGCCCACACCCAGATCCGGAGACTTGGAAAAGCAGGGTGTTAGGTTCTTAAGTCCGACGCCCACGCAAACTCCAAGCCCGACGCCAACCGTGGGCTACGAAGGGAATGACGCTAGCCGTCCGGTGATCTTGGAATTCAACGCGGACTCGGGCTATGCTCGTTGAGCGCGATGGCGATCCATCTGACCAAAGACAGCCTACTCAAGCTGTTGCACGAGCACCGTGCGGAGATCCGCGCCCTTGGCGTCAAACGGCTTGGCCTGTTCGGCTCCTTCGTACGCCAGCAGCAGCGGGCCGACAGCGACGTTGACGTCCTCGTCGAATTTGAACCGCGCCGAAAGACCTTCGATAACTTCATCGCGCTTGCGTTTTTCCTCGAAAACCTAGTGGGCAGGCGGGTTGAGGTGGTGACGTCGGAAGCGCTCAGTCCGTATATCGGCCCGCGCATCCTTGATGAGGTCGAGTATGTCGCAGTCGCCGCGTGACTATCTACGGCACATTCGCGATGAAGCGCGCTACCTGCAGGAAGAGAGCCGCGACCTCACCGAAGAGAGCTTCGCGCGGAACGCCACGCTCAAGCGGGCCTTCGTCCGCAGCATTGAGATCATCGGGGAGGCAGCGAAGAGGGTCCCGGAAGATTTCAGGAAACGTCATCCTCAGATTGAATGGCGAGCGATGGCGGGAATGCGAGACCGTCTCATCCACGACTACTTCGGAGTGGATTACGAGATCGTGTGGGACGTGGCGATTCGAAAGATGCCAACCTTGCTCGAACAGATCGAGGAGATCCTCAGGCAAGAAGAGGACGACCAGTAGAGAGGCAAGGCGGCGGGTGCCGTGCTCACCTACCGCGAGAATCTCGCCCCATAGTGAGTCTCAGGTCAGATCGCCACCTCGGGGACCCAGACCGCTGCGTCGTCCGTCCCCTTGATCACCTCTGCCTTGCCCGCGGCGAGCGCCAGGACACGGTGGAGGAAGAAGCGCGCGGTAGCAAGCTTCCCGACGTAGTAGGCGATATCCGAGCTCTTTCCGCAGAGCTCCTCGAGCTTCGCGTCCTCGGCGCCCGGGGCGAGCTTCTCGAGCTTCGCCTGGGCGATCCCGGCCTGCCAGAGCAGCAACCATCCCAGAAGGAGATCCCCCATGAGCTCGAGGACGGGGCAGGCGTTCACGAGCGTTTGTTTGAACCCGCCCGATTGCGCCGAGGTCATCAGGTGCATGGCCACGTCGCCGAAAACCTCTGTCGCCTTCGCGAGGATGGCCGCCTCCTGGGCTAGAGGGCCCTGCGCATGGCGACCGGCCAGTTCCCCGATCTCGGTCAAGAGATCGAAAAGCGCTTGGCCGCCTCTGATCCCAAGCTTCCGCCCGATCAGATCCATCGCCTGGATCCCGTTAGCCCCCTCGTAGATCGAGGCGACCTTGCAGTCCCGCAGGAACTGTTCGACCGGGTATTCCTGGCAGAAACCGTAGCCGCCGTAGATCTGGATGGCCGTCTCGCAGACCCGGAATCCCTGGTCCGAACAGTACGCCTTGATAGTGGGGGTCAGCAGCGCCAGGCGCTCGTCCCAGCGTGCCGCCTCCTCTCCCTCGGTCGTGTGCATCTTGTCGACGCAGTAGGAGGCGTAGAAGATGAGGGCGCGCATTCCTTCCGTTGTGCTCTTCATGGACAGCAGCATGCGGCGGACATCCGGGTGCTGAATGATCGGAACCCGGGGGGCCTTCGGGTCCTTCATGTTCGCGACCGAGCTGCCCTGGACGCGCTCCTTGGCGTAGTTCCTCGCGTGGAGGAAGGCAGCGGAGCTGTGGGCGAGACCCTGTAGACCGACATGGATGCGGGCCTCGTTCATCATCTGGAACATGATCTTCATCCCGCCGCGTTCCTGGCCCAGGAGCTCCCCGATGCACTCGCCGTTCTCGCCGAAGTTGAGGAGGCAGGTGGGGGAAGCCTTGAGACCCATCTTCTTCTCGATGTTAGCGGTCACGACGTCGTTGTACTCGCCCAGGGAACCGTCCTCATTCACCCGGATTCGCGGGACAAGGAAGATCGAGATCCCTTTGGTCCCAGGGGGATCCCCCTCGATCCGCGCGAGCACGGGGTGGACGATGTTCTCGTTCAGGTTCTGGTCGCCGTTGCTGATGAAGACCTTGGTGCCCTCGATCTTGAAGCGGCCGTCCGGCAGGCGGATCGCCGTAGTGCGCAGAGCGCCCACGTCGGAGCCCGCCCCGGCCTCCGTCAGGGCCATCGTGCCGCCCCAGCGCCCCTCGTAGAGGGGCTCCATGTAAAGGCGGCGCTGACGGTCGTCGCCGAAGTTCTCGACGAGCCGGCCCGCGCCAACAGCACCGAAAGTGAGAAAGAAAAAAGCGGGGTTGGCTGCCGCGAAAGCTTCCATGGCGCCGATCGCGACGCTCATGGGCATTTGCTGTCCGCCGTGCTCGCTGGGGATCTCGAGGGTGAGCCAGCCTCCCTCGACGAACTTCTGATAGGGGCCCACGAAGCACTCCGGTAGGACTACCCTTCCGTTGACGAGCTTCGCGCCTCCGGAATGATCCCCCGCCTGGTAAGTTGGCCAGATCTCGTTCAGGGCCAGCTGGTAGCCGGCGTCTAGGACCATCTCGAACGTCTCGGGCGTGTGTTCCTTGAAACGCTCCGTTTGGCAGAGCTTCTGCACCTCGAGCATCTCCTGCATCACGAATTGATGGTCCCGTTCATCCACAAGCACGTTGGCCATGACCGCTCCTCCCTTTGCTTCTCGCCTGTATCTCACCAACATTCCATCTACAAGCAGCTTCCCGCCACTTGTAGCGGTGATGCAGGCCGCCGACACGGGAAAGAAGCGCAGGCTGAGGGGTCAGCCCCTGAAATTGGGATTCGGGAAGCGATAACGAATGGCGCAGGCAAGGACCATCCGCTGCGCGGCGTGCAGATCGATCAGGTGACCGACACTGACGAAGACGGATTGATGCCGTCTTCCGCGCGCACCAATCACGGCTGCCTGTCCCTCGCGTTGGAAAAAAGCGAGCGCCGGGCGGTCGTGGACCTTGGGCGTCGTCGAACGCGGGGGACTGCTGGGTTAGGAATTCCACGTTACGACCACTTTACCGATGGAGGCGCGGCCTTCGAGAAACGCGTGAGCTTTGGCGATTTCCTTGACGCTGAAGCGGCCGCCAACGGTGGGCTGAAGCTCACCGTTCAGTGTGAGGCGAACGACGGCATCGAGGCAGCGCTTCAGAGCCAACGGTCGCTGGTCGGACAGACGGAGCATATTTACCCCGATGATGGATTTCGAATGGATGAGTAATGGGATCGGGTGCGGAAAGCCGAAGGACAATGCAAAGGGGATGTCATGGAGAATCTGCGGGTTCCCGGTCACACGCGATGCCGCGCCAAGGCAGACCATCCGTCCACCGGCGGCGAGCAGCTTCAGCCCCTTGCGGACCGCGGCCCCGCCGAGGGAATCGAAGATCACATCGAGGCCGTCGCGGCCGCGAATGCGGCGCACGACGTCGGCAAAGTCGGCCGTGCGATAGTTGATGGGATAGTCGACACCCAACCCGCGCAGGTACGCGAGCTTGTCCTCCGAGCCGGCCGTCCCGTAAATGATGCAGCCCCGCCGCTTGCAGAGCTGTACGAGTGCGGTGCCGACGCCACCGGCCGCCGCGTGCACGAGGACATGATCACCCGGATGCAGACGCACCATCTCTTCGGCGCAGTGGTACGCCGTGCCGTACTGCGTCGGCAAGGCGACGGCAACACCCACATCCATGCCATCAGGAATCGGGACGACGGCCCGCGCATCGGTCACGGCGTTTGTGGCGTAGCCCCCGAAACGGGTCAATGCCGTCACCCGCGTTCCGACCGCAGGAGCGTCCACGCCCTCTCCCACCGCTTCCACGCGGCCAACCACTTCGTACCCGATCACGCACGGGATCGGCGGCGCGTCTTGGTACATGCCCTGCCGCGCCGACGTATCGGCGTAGTTGAGACCGAACGCTTCGACCGCGATCCGCACTTGTCCGGGAGCTGGCTCCGGCGTTGGTAGCTCACGCACTTCGAAGGCGCGCTCGGCCACGCCATAGCGCACGAGAACGACAGCTTTCATGACCTCCCCTTCCGTGTTTCGAATCGACAACGGTCATACAGCCGCTGCGCGCAGTGGGCAACAGGATGCGCATGCGACTCGGTCACTCTCTCCTCGGTACGCCCCGTAACGGCACTCGTGGCGCTTCTGCTGGCCCCAGCGTGGTGCAGGCTGAGGGGTCAGCCCCTGGTGCAGGCTGAGGGGTCAGCCCCTGAAATTGGAATTCGGGAGCCGATACGGATGGCGCAGGCAAGGACGATCCGCTGCGCGGCGCGCAGGTCGATCAGTGACCGACACTGACGAAGACGGATTGCTGCCGTCTTGCAGGCGCCGCACCATCACGGCTGCCTATCCCTCGCGTTGGAGAAACGCGAGCGCTGCCCACGCGCCCGCCGGTTGACAGTTCGCAGTCGAGAGGCGAAGGATTCGCGACATCCGGGAGGCGCCAATGACAGACCCAAAGAAACTGACGTGGCGGCGCGTGGATCAGCGAGAGCTGATACATGCTCTGCGAACCACGGTCGCAGCGGTGGCTTCCTTGCTGATTGCCCGCTGGTGCCGGTTGCCGGAGTCATACTGGGCCGCCATTGCAACCATGATCGTCATGCAATCAACGCTTGGCGCGGCATGGAGCGTCTCGAAAGATCGTTTGGCTGGAACTGCGCTCGGCGCCGCTGCGGGAGGGTTGCTGGCGACCTATGCGGCGCAAAACGTAGCGGTGTTTGGCGCCGGCCTGTTCGCGTTGGGAGTGCTGTGCGCCATCCTGCGCATCGAGCGAAGCGCGTATCGCTATGCGGGAATCACGCTGGTCATTGTCATGCTGGTGGCGCGCACGCAGCCCGCCTGGATCATCGCCATTCACCGCTGCATCGAAATCTCGGTTGGCATCGCGGTCGGATTGATTGTCACCGCGCTCTGGCCTGAATCCCAGCCTCAGTCAGCAGCCTCTTAACCCGCCACCGAAACGCACGGCAGTGAGCCGCGCAGCCCGCGTCACTCGGAGCCTGCCTCTACTGCTTTCCTGACTCCGATGTCACTAGCAGTTTTGCCCAAGAATTCCCTGCCCCTGCCCGGCATTTCTTCCGTGAATTCCTCCAGATCTGGGCGCGGGCAGGGGCTGCGGAGTGCGACTTTGGGTGCAATGCCATCACTCGCTGAGAGCTGAACGCTGATAGCTGATCGCCTTTTCCAGCGCTTTGTATGTCGTGTAACCGCCGGAGACGGTCTGGGGCCGGTAACCGTGCTGCGCCAGGAACCGCGTCGCGTAGTAGGCCCGCTGGCCGACGCCGCAGGTGATCCAGATCGTACGGTCTTTCGGTAGCTCTCCATAGCGCTGGCGCATTTGCGACAGCGGCAGATTGATGGCCGCGGGCACGTGCCCCCGCGCGAACTCGTCGGGCTCGCGCACGTCGAGGAGCACCGCCTCGCCCGCACCGATCTGCTCCCAATGCGCCAGCGGCATGTCGCCGTTCAGCACGTTCTCGGCGATCATGCCGGCGAGGTTGACCGGATCCTTCGCGGCGCCGAACTGCGGGGCGTAACACAGCTCAGCCTCCGCTAGGTCGTGGACCGTACCGTTGAACTGGATGGCGGTGGCGATGACGTCGATCCGCTTCTCCACGCCTTCCATTCCCACCGCTTGCGCGCCGAGGATGCGGCCGTCGGGCACGGAGAAGAGCAGTTTGAGATGAATGGGCTGCGCGCCGGGGTAGTAACCGGCGTGGTGCCCAGGATGCAGGTACACTTTCTCGAAGTTGGTGATGCCGGCGCGCCGGAGTCCCTTCTCGTTGGCACCGGTGGCCGCCACGGTCAGTTTGAGGACGCCCACCACAACCGTCGCCTGCACACCACGGAAATGGGTGGCACGCCCGGCAATCGATTCTGCGGCCACCCGGCCCTGGCGGTTCGCCGGCCCGGCGAGCGGCAGCACCGTCTCTTGTCCGGTGAGCACATCGTGCGATTCAACGACGTCACCCATTGCCCAGATGTGCGGATCGGAGGTCCGCATTTGGGCGTCGACAACGATGCCGCCGCGCGGCCCGATCTGTAGGCCGGCCTGTCGCGCCAAGCCCGTCTCAGGACGCACCCCCATGCCGAGGATGACCAGATCGGCAGGCAGCTGCGCGCCGCTTTCCGACACCACGAGCAGCGCGCCATCACCCTGCTCCTCGATGCGCGCCAGACCGTCGTCGAGGTGGAGCCGCACGCCGTTGGACTCGAGATGCTGCATGACCGGAGCGGCCAGCTCCGGGTCGAGCGGCGGCATGACCTGCGGCAGCTGCTCGAGCAGCGTGACCGCTAACCCGCGGTGGATCAGGTTCTCAACCATCTCCAAGCCGATGAAACCGCCACCGACGACCACGGCGGTCTTCGCGTCGCGCTCGGCAATCCACGCCCGAATGCGGCGTGAGTCGGGAATACTGCGGACCGCAAAGACGCCGGGCAGGTCCACGCCGGGCAGCGCGGGCCGGATGGGGGCGGCGCCCGGCGAAAGCACGAGGACGTCATAGTGTTCCTGCCGCGTGGCGCCGCCGCGTAGGTCGTGCACCGTGATCGTTTGCGCGGCACGGTCGACGGCGATGACCTCGGTCTCCGTGTGCACGTCGACGTTGAACCGGTCACGAAACATCTGGCTCGAGGCGACCAGGAGATTGCGCTCGTCGGCAATCACGTTCCCCACGTAGTACGGTAACCCGCAGTTAGCGAAGGAAACGAAGGGGCCGCGGTCGAACACGACAATTTCCACCGATTCATCCAACCGGCGCAAGCGCGCCGCGCACGATGCGCCCCCCGCGACACCGCCGACGATGAGGACGCGCCGCCGCGTGTTTTGGGGAGACTCTCGATTCATATCGTTGCTCATGCACACTCCGAATCTGCGAACCGCCAGTGACGTGGCATCATAGCGCTCCGCTCAAGAGACTGTCGATAAACTGGAACCACACCCTTCGAGACGGTCCCCAAAGAAGGGACCTCCTCAGGGTGAGCGGAAATTGTCTTTGGAAAACAACAACAGAACCGCTCGCCCTGAGGAGCCGCCTCCTGAGCAGCCGCTCCTTTGCGGCGCGTCGAAGGATTCTGGCGGCGTCTCGAAGGGCGCCGCTGGAGAGAATCAGTTGTCGCCGGTGCCCTGCGCGGTTCATGCTCATTCCTTGTAGCACGCAGTTCCTTCTCCCGAACCAGCCCAGTTGACTCGCGGCGACAGCTTCGGTACGTATTCAGCCAGCGGCGGTGGGGTCCGCCCCTAACCATCCGGGCTGAGCGCGAAGCCAGGTCGGGTCAATGACCCCTACTCGGTGGAACGCGGGTAGGGGTTTTTCGTACAGCCTCTACCCGGAAAGGTGTGAGGCTTTTTTGTTGGCGACGATGGAACCAACCGCGGCGGAACCCGAGATCGCCACGTACGGTGCGCTCAAGCAGACGTTTCAGGCAGCGGTTTCGCAGCTGACGGGGCTGCTGTCTCACGGCGCCTGGAGCCCACTGGCGCAGCGACTCGCTCCAATCGCGGATAAGCTGGCCCGCAACCGCTTCCATCTCGCCGTGCTCGGCCAGTTCAAGCGCGGGAAGACCACCTTCGTCAACGGCCTGATCGGCGCCGACCTCCTCCCGACCGGTGTCGTCCCGCTGACGTCGATCGTCACCCTGATCGAGTACGGCGAGCAAGCGGGCGCCGTGGTGCATTTTCGCAACCACCAGACCAAGGCGATCTCGATCCGTGAAGTCGTCGAGTATGTCACTGAGCGTGACAATCCGCAGAACCGCAAGGACGTTGCCCGTGTCGAGGTCACGTACCCTGCCGCGATATTGCGCGATGGTGTGGTGCTCATCGACACGCCGGGCATTGGCTCGACCTACGAGCACAATACCGACGTCGCCTATCAGTTCCTGCCGCAGGTGGACGCCGCCATTTTCGTAGCTTCCGTCGATCCGCCACTCAGCCAGGCGGAGAAGGATTTCCTGATCGCCATTCGTGAATACGCGGCCAAGCTGTTCTTGATCCTCAACAAGATCGACTACGTCAGCGAGACGGAGCGGCGTGAGTTGCTGGAGTTCCTCCACACCGTGCTGGCAACCGAGATCGGCATCGTCGAGCCGAAGATTTTTCCGCTCTCTGCCAAACGGGCGCTGGCCGCGGCGCTGCATGGCGGCGAGGACGGTGGTCTGCCGGCGTTCCGCGCCACGCTCGACCACTTTCTGTTGCACGAGAAAGGACGCGTCGCGCTCACCGCCGCAGCGGGGGCCGCACTGCGGCTAACGGCTGAGGCGCGGTTTCTGCTGGAGGTCGAAAAGCGGGCGCTGGCGACGCCGCTGGAAGAACTGGAGGAGAAGCTGGCCGAGTTCGACCGCTTGCGGGCACGGGCCGAGCAAGAGCACCGCGACTTCCAGCACCTGCTGAAAGCGGAAGCGCAGCAGCTGATGAACGTACTCGACGAAGAACTGGCGGTGCTCAGAACGCAAGAGGTTCCCGTCCTCGAAGCGGAGTTGCACGCCTTTGCCGACAGCCATCCCGAGCTGAAGGGACGCACTCTCGCGTACCCTTTGCAGGACGAGCTAAAGCGGGTGTTGATCGACCATTTCGAGGGCTGGCGGCGCGCCAAGGAACAGCGGCTCGACGCCGATTTCCGCGGCTTGTCCGGCCGCTTCGTGGACGCGGCGAATCAGATCATCGCCCGCGTCGTCGAGCTGTCGGCGGCGCTGTTCAATTTGCCCTCGGTGCCGCTGGCGAGCGTCGAGGGGCTGAGCGCGGAGAGCCGGCTGTACTACATGGTGGGCGAGGAGCCGATCCTGCTCAGCATCGAGCCGATCTACTTTTCGACCTTGCTGCCCGGCTACTTCACGCGCCACTTCGTAATGGCCAGCGCGCTCAAGCACGTCCCGATCGAAGCCGAGCGCAACTGCGGGCGGCTGCGGTACGACCTGCTGACGCGCATCGAGCAGAGCGTGGATCGCTTCGGCGAGCACCTGGCGGAGCGCATCCGCCTCACACTGGACAGTATCCGCCGCGCCATCGAGGCGGGGACCGTCGAGCGCGCCCAGAGCGGCGCGCAGGCAGAGGCGAGGCAAGCAGCAATCGACGGGCAGTTGGCGGCGCTGGCCGCCGTGGACGCACGCCTGGATGCGATCCGCACGCAGGCGGCAAATCTTTAGCATCACCAGCGGCATAGCCACCTTAGCGTGTGCTCAACGCTTACGATCACTCAAACTGCACTAGCCCAAGAGCGTCGAGCTTCGGTCAGAGCCGTTCCTTCAAGCAGCACGCTGCACAAGTACTATCAGCTTATGGCTGTCGCGCTGACCGGCCGGATGTTCTGGTTCATGTGGAAGAGGTTCGCCGGATCGTACTTCTTCTTGATCTCGAGCAAGCGCCCGTAATTATCGCGATAGCTGGCGGCGACGCGCTCCTGGCCCTCGTCACCCATCAGGAAGTTGACGTAAGCGCCGCCGGCGGAGTGCTCATGGAGCGCGGACCAGTAGTCGTGGACCCACTGGCGGCCGGCAGCCATCGGAGCGGAATTCGGGAAGACGGCGGCGATAATGTGCGTGAACTCGGCGTCGCGGTAGCTGTAAGCGGTGTCGTTCTTGCCGACGCGCTTCACCGCGCCGTTCACGGGATAGATGTGCATCACCGACGGCACGCTGGGGATCTGCGGCCCGAACTTCGCATGGATTTCGGCGACTTCGGCGGTGTGGTCGCGAATATAGTCCGCCTTCCAGTAGTGGTGCATGCCGGGCGGGAGCAGCGCGTCGAAGAGGCTGTTCAGGACGGGATAAGGGACCGGCCCGACGTGCGCAAGGAGCGGCGGGCCGAAATCGGTGAACGGCTTCACGGCCTTGGCGGCTTCCTGCTGCGTGCCCTGGTAGCAGCAAACCACGCCGCAGACTTTCTTGTTGTGCAGGTGCTCCGGGAAAGGCGGTCCCGGCGGCACGATCAGGATCGTGAAAAATGCTTGCAGCTCCTCGGTGGAAACCTTCATGTAGTCGTTGAAGAGCTTAAGTGCTTCGCGCACTTTTTCGAGCGGGAAAAAGATCGGCCCGCCGATCACCGTGCTGACGGGATAGAGTGTGTACTCGAGCGAAGTGACCACGCCGAAGTTGCCGCCGCCGCCGCGCAGCGCCCAGAACAAATCGGGATTTTCGGTCGCACTGGCGGTACGGAATTTGCCGTCCGCCGTCACGACGTCGGCGGAAAGCAGGTTGTCGCAGCAGAGGCCGTACTTGCGCGTCAGGTGGCCGAAACCGCCGCCGAGCGTGAGTCCGGCGATGCCCGTCGTGGAGATGACGCCACCCGGCGTGGCCAGGCCAAAGGCGTGCGTAGCGTGGTCGAGGTCGCCCCAGGTGCAGCCGCCTTCGGCGCGCACGGTGCGCCTCGCCGGATCGACTCTCAGGCCGCGCCGGGAGGAAAGGTCGATCACCAAGCCGTCGTCGTTCGTGCCGAAACCGGCGACGTTGTGGCTGCCGCCGCGGATGGAGAGATCGAGCTGGTTATCGCGCGCGAAATTCACCGCCGTGATGACGTCAGCGACTCCCGCGGGACGCACCACGAACGCCGGGCGCCGGTCAATCATGGCATTGTACACCTTGCGCGCCACTTCGTAGCCATCGTCTCCGGGCTGGATCAGTGTTCCGCGCAACGCGGACTGCAGAGCTCCCACTTTGGAGGGATCGACAGACACATTTGCCATGGCAGTCTCCTTGATTGGGGTACGAGCAAATGTTAACAGAAGCCCCGTACGCCGCAAATAGCCCCTGAGCATTTTGGGGCGGGTAGGCCCCATTAATGGGGCAATTGTCGAGAGCGGATATCAGACGGTTCCACCATCCCGGATGTGCCCGGAAAACTTCGGACGGCCCTATACGGCGCAGATAAACGGCTGTCGAGCGCCGGCGGTGCGTTGTGGCGGCGGTGCGTTGGTCATGCCGGTTGACTAACATTAGCTAACTGCGTATTCCGAACGCCTATGGATATGGTGAACGTGCACGAGGCGAAGACGCATCTCTCGCGGCTGCTCTCTCGCGTGTCGCGTGGGGAGGAGATCGTGATTGCCAAGGACGGCAAGCCGGTAGCGAAGCTGACTGCCGTCTCGCCACCTGAACGAAAGCCCGGCCGGCTGAAAGGGCGCATTCGCATCGGTAAGGACTTCGACGCGCCGTTGCCGAAGGCGATCGCGAAGGCGTTCGGCATGAGGGCGAAATGAGGTTGTTGCTGGACACGCATGCGTTCCTGTGGTGGCTCAGCGACGACCGCAAGCTGTCCACGGCGGCGCGTGACGCGATTCGCGAACCGCACGCGATCGTCCACGTGAGCGCGGCCAGTATTTGGGAAATTGCCATCAAGGCGAAGCTCGGACGGCTGAACGTGCGAGACAGCGATCTGGTGGCCGAGATCGAGGCGAATGGGTTTGCCGAGCTGGCGATCAGCGCGCGCCATGCGCAAAGCGCGGGCGCGCTGCCCCGGCATCACGATGATCCGTTCGACCGCATGCTCATCGCACAAGCGCAGCTGGAGGATCTGATCGTCATTACGCACGACCCGAAGTTTCGTCGCTACGGCGTGCAGCTCGTGGCCACATGACGGCAAGTGAGGCCCACACGCGCCCTCGGGCTCGCCGGCAACATCAAGGAGTTCGCTGCCGGCGGTGCCTCGGAGTACGTCGGCGCGGCGCGATCCGCATTGACCGGCGGCGCTGGCGCGCGTAGATTGAGCGAAACGGCGATGGGGTTCGCCGCATAACCACCCGCTGGGGTCGCTGACCTCGGGTCGCTGCCCCCCCAGGGTTGATGACCCCTACGGAATGCTTTCAGGAGGTAGGGGTTGAATGGAACACACCACCAACGTTTCGTTTATCGCATCCGGGCGGATGCTGCTCGCTTTTGCTGCGAGCGTGCTGTCCATCCGCGGCTCTATCTCGGTGGCGCTTGTGGGGATCGGCCTGGGCCTCGCTGCCGGCGACTTTTTCGACTTTCACTCCAATGGTGGATTGGCTTCCTGGTGACGAGGGAGATGCAAATGAGCAAGCTAGCAATTACAGCGATACAGGCCTGGGAGATTCTCGACTCGCGCGGGCTGCCGACGATTGCGGTCGAGGTCTCCCTGGCTGGCGGTGCACGCGGCAGCGCGGCGGTCCCCTCGGGAGCGTCGACGGGCCAACGCGAAGCGGTGGAACTGCGCGACGGCGATGCGCAGCGCTTTCGCGGCAAAGGAGTGAGGCAGGCCGTAAGGAACGTGCTCGAAACGATCGCTCCGGCGGTGCGAGGACATGATGCGAGTCACCAGGCAGAAATCGACCAGCGCTTGTGTGAACTCGACGGCACGCCGAACAAGCAGCGACTCGGAGCGAACGCGATTCTCGCCGTCTCCATGGCCGTTGCACGCGCGGCGGCCACAGCCGCCGGGCAACCGCTCTATCGCTACCTCGGCGGTGATGATGCCGTGCTGCTCCCCGTGCCCATGCTCAACGTCATCAACGGCGGACGACACGCGTTGAATCGCCTCGACTTCCAGGAGTTCATGATCGTTCCACACGGTGCGCCGACGTTCGCCGAAGCCATGCGCATGGCAGCCGAGACGTATCACAGCCTGCGGGAGTTACTCACTCAGCGCAAGCTCAGCACCGCGGTCGGTGACGAGGGCGGCTTCGCGCCGGACCTGGGCTCTCACGGAGCGGTGTTGGAGCTGCTGGTCGAAGCGATCGAGAAAGCGGGCTACAAACCCGGAGACCAAATTGCGCTCGCCCTCGACCCCGCGGCCAGCGAGTTCTACGAATCTCGCCGTTACGTCCTCGAGCGCTCCGGGATGGGACAACTGAGCGCACAGGCGATGGTGGAGTGGTACCGCGATGCGGTGGAGCGCTTCCCCATCATCCTGATCGAGGACGGGCTCAGCGAAGATGATTGGGACGGCTGGAAGCTGCTCACACGCGAGTTGGGCGGCCGCATCCAACTCGTGGGCGACGACATCTTCGTCACCAATCCAGCAATCATCCGCAAAGGGATCGACGAAGGCGTGGCGAATGCAGTGCTGATCAAGCTCAACCAGATCGGTACGGTGACCGAGACCATCGAAGCCATCCAGGTCGCTCGCGGCGCCGGCTACCGTACACTGGCGTCACACCGCTCGGGCGAGACGGAAGACACTTTCCTTGCCGACTTCACGGTCGCGACCGGCGCCGGCCAGCTCAAGACCGGCGCGCCGTGCCGTGGCGAGCGCACGGCCAAGTACAATCGGTTGATGCGCATCGAAGCGGAATTGGGGGCCCGCGCCCAGTTTGCCGGGACACACAGCCAGTGATGGCATGAGTGAGACAGGCGCGACCGTGACCACAACCTCGTCCTCAGCGCGCCACGAAGTCATACCGCGCTGACTTCCTCTGTTTCGACCGCGAATACTTGCCTGTACAAATCTTCGCCATAGCTGGTCTCCAACGGCTCGCCCTCGACCAGTTTGAAGGTTCGTGTCCCGTCAGCTTGTCTTTCGGCGCGCAGGAAGATGGCGTCGTCCATCCCCCTGTCGAAGTAGCCGCGCGCGAATTCATACAGGTGCGTCACGAAGAAGACCTTGATGCGCTGTTCCAGCAATGCATCGACGATCTGCTGCGCGATCCCTGACCCTTCCCGGTCGTTTGTGGCGGCGAAGGATTCGTTGAAGAGCAGCAGCGCATTCGGTGCGAGACGGTCGACGATGTCGCTCATCCTGCCGAGCTCCTCATCGAATTTCCCGCTCTTCATCGTCGCGTCCTCTTCGCGCTTGTAGTGGGTAAACAGGGCAGGGCAGAGTTCAGCGGTGAAGACTTCGGCCCCGACGAACATGCCGCCTTGCATCATCAACTGCGCCAGCCCGATGCTCCGCAGAAAACTCGACTTCCCGCCCTGGTTCGCCCCCGTGATGATCACGAGGCTCTTGCCGTCGGCGTCGACGGCGTTGCCCACCACCCGGGGCTCCATGCTGAGCGTCAGGCAAACGTCGTACAGACCGGTGAAGCAATGCCTGCGTGTGCCTGCGGGCTCGGGCCCCGGAAAACAGATCGGCTCTGCCTTGTCCACGAGTCGGTCGTGCAGGTTCAGGCAGCCAACATAGAAGGCCAGCTCCGCCCGCAGCACCTGGAAGAAGCTCACGATGTGATCGGTGGACTGCGCAAGCGCGTTGGCGACCAAGTTGATCCCGCGGTCCCTCAGCTCCGATAGGATCTGCGCGCCGGCCTCGTCGCGATCCGCGATGCGAAACGTATAGCCAGCCGGCCCTTTGCCCAGGACGCGCTCGAGCCAGTTCCGGCGCCGGCCGCGCGCCTGGCGCAGCACGTAGTTGGTGCCCTCGTTGCCCCTGCCCAGCTCGGCGCTCACCACGACGCCGTCGCGGAACTTCAGTTCCCGCAGATGGTTCTCGATGCTGGCGAAATACTCATCGCTCAATTCCTTCTCCAACATCGCAAAGACCGCCGTGAATCCCGCGGACGCGAATCGGCCGCCATGCTCTTCGGCGATGCCCCTCAGCTTCCTGAGCATGTCCACGAAGGTCTGCAGCAGGTCGATCGAGCCGCGCAGGATAGCGCTCGGATACCTGCTGAGTAGGCCGCCGAACCAATGCTTCTTGCGGCTCACTATCGCCTCCACCGCGAGGTCGTAGAGATCCTTGACCACCGCCGGGTTCTGCAGGCAGTCCTTCAAGATTTCCTGCCGATACAGGATCGTGTCTGCATCATTCTGCAAGCCCGAGAGCACAGCTTTCCGTGCCACATCGAACAGGGACTCATCTTCGCCCGCCATGGCGCGGAACAGCGTGTCGAGCTCCAGATCCTGCACCAAGGTCGCCTCGCTGTCCGGTAGTTTCTGTTGCAGGTCGAAATCCCGGTCCCGGTGCATCAGGAGCACCTTCATGGCTTGATCCGCTCCTTCAGCCAGTCGTACGTCACGCGATACTTCTCGGCGATCGACAGGGCATACGCCAGTCCGTCGGCCGGCCTGCGCTCCAGCTTGAAGGTTCGCACCGCCGGATTGTCCGGGTCGACCGTGCTGACCATGCTGACCATCTTCTCGTTCAACGACGCCAGTTCATCCAGAAAGGTGACGCAGACGCACAGCAGGTCCAACTCGGAGATTCTCGTCATAACCTGCTTGCTCAAGTAGACAGCGTCCTTGAGTGTGGTCGACGCGAAAATCTCGTTCATCACGATGATGCTGTTTGGCGTGGCCTCGTCCACAATGTGGCGGATCCGGACCAGATCGTCGTGCAGTTTGCCGCGGAGATTCGTGATGTCCTCTTCCCTTTCGAAGTGCGAGAAGAGGTGGTCGAAGAGGAAGAGCCGGGCCTCCGTGCCCGGGACCAGGCAGCCCAGACTGGCCAGGTAGTGCAGCTGGCCGAAGGTGCGGGCGAACGTCGTCTTGCCGCCCTGATTCGGACCGGAAACCACGAACACGCGCTCCGGACCGCGCAGGAAGAAGTCATTGGTCACGACCGTCGCCTGGTCGCGGTGGAGCTTGTCGGCCAGCGCGAGATCGAAGGTGTTGCGGCTGCTGATCTCCTTGCGCGTATCGGACAGCTGTGGATAGCAAAAGGTCAGCCCGACGTGCCGGAATTTTTCGACGTGCTGGAGATAGGCGACGTAGAACTGGATCTCGCGGTCGAACGCCGCGACTTTCTCGTCCAGATACCCGGCGTGCTCGGTGCAAAAATCGTTCAGCGTGCGAAATACGGCTGAGTGCAGCAGCGCCACCCGTTCGAGCACCTGCGCCTCAACGTGGTTGATCTCGGCCCTGTACCGGAATTTGATCCGGTAGTCCTTCACCGCGGCCCGTCTGAACTTTTCGAACGTTGCTTCGACGGCGGCGCTGTAGTCGACCTCGCCGTCGTAGTGGCGAACGGTGATGCTGTTGTCCTTGATGTGCAGGCAATACCGGATGGCGGACAGTTCGGCCTTCAGCGCCCGCGCTTGCGTCGCAAGTGTGTTGAAGGCCGGGGATCGGACGTACTCGGCCAGATATTCGCCGAAGGCGCGCATGCCACGCGATGGCAAGTCGAGCCGGTCGAGATCCTGCCACAGGCGTTCCACGGCTGCGCAATAGATTTCGACGGCGCCCAGAAACCAGCGTTCGCTTTCGTACCTGTAATACACCTTCTTCGATTGGGCGAGGCGCTCGCGCATCGCGCGCATGTCTTGGGAGAACGACTTGACGATCTGCATGAGGCTCTGGTTTTCGAGATCCTGCATGACTTCCTGACGGTAAATGATCTCGTCAAGATCGGTCAGCCGCGCGTAGAAAAAGGGGGCGAGATCGTACTCCTGCCAGCCGGTAGTGATGGCCTCCACGATCTGATCGAGATTCAGGTCAGGAAAGAAGACGGGCGCTTCGCGCGTCTCCCGCCTGGTGAAGTCATCCGGGTGCCGAAACAGAATGCTATGGAAGCACGCGGCCTCGGTGCCTGACTCGCAAGACAGCGTAGTCGGATCGGTTTTGAGTGCTCCAGAGGACGATATGTCTGAGCTGATTTGTACGCGTGGGGAACTTGCTGGCACGGCTGATTTTCCTACCATCCACTATGCTTCGTCGAGCCAAGATCGGTAGGGGTCATCAGCCCACTTGTTGGGCGGTTCACGGCGAACCCCATCGCCGTTGGTTATTGACATACGCTGACGTCTTCACGCTGTCAACGCACTGGGGCGCGTCGAGCTTGTCGACTATGGGACAGTGGTCGGCGGCGATCCTGCACTTCGAGGCGGCACGGTGCCGGGTCTACCGCTCGTGCTCGTACTCAGCGCAGCGGTGCTAGTAATCGATTCCGTCATCCTCCCGGACATGCGGTCCCGATCGGTCATTCGCGTGAGCATCGATACGATCCGGTGCAGGGCTCCGCTACCTCACACGCAATCGGCCGGGGTCTTGTAACCAATGACATGTGTGATGGCGCGGAAGTGCTCATCGTAGGCCACGATTGCTTCGCAGCCGTGCAGCAGAGCGGCGACCGCGTGAGGCATGTCGCTGGCATCCGGGAGGGCGCTCAGTTTACGCCCCTGGAGTCGGCGTTCTTCTCGCGATACGAGCGGGAAGATCTGCAATGGCAACCGGAGAATCCTGTTCAGCGCGCCCTTACCAAATGCCGCGCCCGTGGGAAAATCGGGCGCGTTGCCGAGCGCAAACAGGTAGACCTCATGCAACGCATAAAAGGATGTGGCGGCGGTGAGCTTCCCCGTGGCGATTTTGGCAACGAGCTTGCGCGTACTGGCATAACGCGCCGGCTCGAGCGCCTGCGTGAGCGTGTAAACCAGCAATACCGAGGTGTCGATGTACAGCACACCTACCGGGTGGCCACTCGCTTTCGGGGCGGCTTTTGGCGCGGAGATAGCTTGGCAAACTCGTCGTGCGCGAGAATCCTGTCGAGGCTGTCCTTGCGCGCTCGATGGAGCATCTCCGAGATCGACTTGCCTCGGAGATATTTCTTGAAGTCCCGGAGCTCCATGTTGCAACGCATATCAACGGTATGCGATCGCGTCAACGGTACGACACGCTGCGGACGAGTCCGTCACGGGCGGCGGGCGCGACTGCAGCGGATCGGGCGCAATCCCGCCACAGCGTTCGAGGACCGGGAAGGGACCAAATTGATCAGTTTCCAGTTTCCGGTTTGCCGTTTCCGGTTTTCCATTTCTTTTCCGTTCTGCTCAAGACTCTTCCCGCAAGAAGGCAATCAGCGTTCACCTCTCAGCCCGGAAATTGAAGCCTCTGCCTTTGGCGGGGCTCTCGTGAGCTTGGCTGACGGCTGACCACTGACAGCTGACCACTGACAGCTGACGGCTGACCACTGACCACTGACAGCTGATCACTCGCCGCAGTTATGACAGCTGACACATGTAGCAGTTGTGGACCGAAGCGTAGCACTTGCGCTGCGACCCTTGCGTTCCCAAGGGGAAAAGAGATATGGCAGCGGCGAGGTTGACTGGCCTTGGGGGTCTTCTTGAAGGCTCGCAGCTCAATGAAGTGCATCAATGAGGTTAGCCTAAGGTTAGCCCCGGGGGCACTTCTTGAAGGGTCGCGGCCCGGTACGAGGGACATGGATGAACGACATTTGTGTGGACGTGGTGCTGAATCCTGAACAAACGCGGCGCGACCTTCGCGCGAAGCTGAGAGCGCTATGGACCAGCAAGGCGACGGACCGTACAGCTTCAGATTATCGAACGCAGAAAGGTCTCGGCACCTTTGCCCTTTTCATTTTGACCGTAACGGTATTGGGCTCCTCTCCGGCGGCAGCCTTCAACGTAGGCGATTGGATAACGACGACTCTTTCGACGGGCAGCGCAGTCCGCTCCTCTCCGGGCGCCACCCAGCAGTGCTTGATGTATCCAGGAGACAAGGCCCAAGTAACCGGTGCCGGCGCGGTTAGCGGAGGCTTCACTTGGTGGCCGATAAGTAGTTTTGCTTTTTATTGTGGCGGCTATACTTCCGGCTGGATAGCTCAAACCAGCTATATTCAGACCACCACGGCGCCGGTAGTGCCGACGCCGTCGGTGAGCAGTGTGAGCCCGCCGGCGATGACGGCCAACGGTGCGTACCAGACGTTGACGATCTACGGGAGCAACTTCCAGAGCGGCAACATCGTACAGTTTGAATGGGGCGTGGGGGCGGGTGCGGGCGTATGGAACACCTCCAACCAGACGCCGACAATCAGTGCGAGTCAGATCACCGTCAGCATGAATCCAGGCACGGTGAACGACAGCATCTACGTGCGCGTCTGTAGTACCGCCGCTGCGACCGCGTGCTCCTCGGGCACGCAGTACGTGACCGTCACGGCGGTGGTGCCGACGCCGTCGGTGACCAGCGTGAGCCCGCCGGCGATGACGGCCAACGGTGCGTACCAGACGTTGACGATCTACGGGAGCAACTTCCAGAGCGGCAACATCGTACAGTTTGAATGGGGTGTGGGGGCGGGTGCCGGCGTGTGGAACACCTCCATCCAGACGCCGACGATCAACAGTTCGAGCCAGATCACCATCAGCATGAATCCGGGCTCGGTGAACGACACCATCTATGTGCGCGTCTGCAGTACGTCGAGTGCCACCACCTGTTCATCGGGCACCCAGGCAATCACGGTGACGGCGGTTACGCCGACGCCCACGGCCACGGCGGTCGTGCCGACGCCCTCGGTGAGCAGTATCACCCCGACGACGATGACGGCAGACAACACAAGCCATACGCTTACTATCTACGGCAGCAACTTCCAGAGCGGCAACATCGTACAGTTTGAATGGGGCGTGGGGGCGGGTGCCGGCGTGTGGAACACCTCCATCCAGACGCCGACGATCAACAGTTCGAGCCAGATCACCATCAGCATGAATCCGGGCTCGGTGAACGACACCATCTATGTGCGCGTCTGCAGTACGTCGAGTGCCACCACCTGTTCATCGGGCACCCAGGCAATCACGGTGACGGCGCCGTCCCCGACACCGCCGTCGGAGGTTCTCGGAATTGATGTCTCTAATGCTCAGAATCCTGAGGGCACCATCTACTCTTGGAGCCAAGTGGCTGGCTCTGGCGTAACATTCGCCTTTGTCAAAGCGACAAGCGGCATTGGCCCCCCCGGCTACGCTGACGACAAGGCGTTCCTTCAGAACGTCACTGGAGCTCACACCGCCGGGATAGTTGTTGGCGCGTACCACTTCGCTTATCCACAATTCGATACGGCGACCGCCGAGGCCCAGCACTTTCTTTCCGTAGCGGGTCCATACATTGCAGCAGGCTATCTCCGACCTGCTTTGGACCTTGAAGACGACTGTGGTCTCAACCCGGACGGCAGCGCTTGCAAATGTTCGTCCTCAAGCTGCCCGTACTATTCAACACCGTGCACAACTCTGGGGCCCTCTACGCTTTCGCAATGGGTTGTAGATTGGATGACCGAGGTGGCCCAGCAGACGGCAGCGGTCCAGCCAGGAGGAGTGCAGCCGGTCATATACATGACTCAGTCTTATGCGCAGAATTGTGTAGACTCATCCGTCACACAGTATAGCCTCTGGATCGCCGATCCGCTTGGAACTCCAGACATCTCGCCAACCACAGGCGTGTGGAACACCTGGAACTTCCTGCAGTACGACTGGTACGGGTCTGTCCTCGGCATAAGCACGGGCGTGGATCTCGATGTGTTCAACGGAGATCGAACAGCTTTCAATGGTTTTGTGATCGGCGCACCGGGTGTACCAAGTGCAACCCCGACGGCCACAGACACGACCGCCCGCGCGACGAACACGCCGACAAATGCCCCGTCTCAAACGCCGACACGGACCTCGACTCCAAGGAGTACGCCAACCGGCGCGCCAACGAACACGTCCACCTCGACATCCACTTGGACGCGCAGCCCGACAAGCACGCCCACGCGCAGCCCGGCACTCACCTACACTGCAACGCCGTCGCCAACATGGACGCCGACCGCCCGCGCGACGAACACGCCGACAAATGCTCCGTCTCAAACGCCGACACGGACCTCTGTTCCAAGCAGCACGCCGACCGGTACGCCGACGAATGCGTCCACCTCGACGCCCACTTGGACGCCCACCCCAACAAGCACGCCCACGCGCAGCCCGGCACTTACATACACTGCAACGCCGTCGCCGACTCGTACGCCGACGATCACCCCGACCACGCCAGCCGCGGCGTTGACGTCAACGCCAACAAGTACCCCCACGCGCACTCTGACGCCCAGCTCCACTCCAACGCGGTCACCGACATGGACGCCAACCCTCACTCCGACCTACACGCCGATCACGCCAACCTCACCGTGCGTCGTGGGCACCGGTACGGTTGCGAGTTGCACCGAATCAGCGCTGAATGCCTGTCTCCCAGGGGGCGGGAGGTTCACCGGCACCGTGACCTTCAACTGCGGTGGCGCCGCAACGATTACCGTCACCAGCACCAAGACGATCAGCGCCGACACTGCCATTGATGGCGGGGGTCTGATCACGATCAGCGGCGGGAACAGCGTGGGCGCCTTCTCCGTGAACACCGGCATCAAGTTCACGGTCCAGAACCTTACCATCGCCGACGGCAACAATAGCGCGGGTTACAGCGGTGGCATCGCGAACTGGGGCACGCTCACCGTTACCAACAGCACCTTCTCGGGCAATAGCACTGGCGCTGCCGCTGACGAAACAGGCTGCGGGGGTGCCATCTACAATTACAGCGGCAGCACCCTGACCGTGACTAACACCACCTTCTCGGGCAATAGCTCTCACTACTTAGCCGGCGCCATCTGCAGCACGGTCGCCGCGACGGTCACCAACAGCACTTTCACGGGTAACAGCGCCTCCTACGGCGGCGCCATCTCTAATTTCGCGACGCTCACCATCACCAACAGCACTTTCTCCGGCAACGCGTCGATCGGCGGTGCCATCGAAAATTACAGCGGCAGCACCCTGACCGTGACCAACACCATCCTTGCCAACAACACCGGAGGGAATTGCACTGGTAGTATCAGCGACGGCGGTCACAACACCGATGACGGCACGAGTTGCGGTTTCAGCACAGCCAACGGCTCGCTGAACAATACGGACCCAATGCTCGATCCTGCGGGACTGGCCAATAATGGCGGGCCGACGCAGACCATTGCGCTGCAGGCGGGAAGCCCGGCGATCAACGCGGGCAATGAGTCCGTCTGTGCGGCACCGCCCGTGAACAACCGCGACCAACGCGGCTTCGTCCGACCTGGTGCGGGTGCCACCAACTGCTCCATCGGCGCCTTCGAGGCAAACTTCACCCCCGTGACGCCGCCTTCTCCCTCGATTACGCCCACCCGGACTTTAATGAACACGCCGGTGACGCCATCCCCGACCCTCACCCAGACGAAGACGCCAACGCCGCCACCGACTCAGCCGCCCACGAACACGCCAACCTTCACTGCGCACTCCTCAACTGCGACGGGGACACCCACGCGTACGCCGACGAAACCGGCGACCGTTACCGGGACTCCAACGCCGGCGTGCGTCGTGGGTACCGGTACGGGTGCGAGCTGCACCGAGTCCGCGCTGAATGCCTGCCTCCCGGGCGGCGCGGGTTTCACCGGCACGGTGACCTTCAACTGCGGGGGCGCCGCCACGATTACCGTCACCAGCACCAAGATCATCAACGCCGACACCACCATCGACGGCGGGAGCCTGATCACGATCAGCGGCGGGAACAACGTGCGCGTCTTCTGGGTGAACACTGGCGTCAAGTTCACGGTCCAGAACCTAACCGTCGCGAATGGCGCTGCCTCCGCGAGCGGTAACTACGCTGGCGGGGGCATCTTCAACCAGGGCACGGTGATGGTCACCAACAGCACCTTTTCCGGCAATAACGCGGACTTGTGTTGCGGTGGCGGCATTTACAACGACACCGGCGGCGCCGTGACGGTCACCAACAGCACCTTCTCTGGCAATAGCGCGCGCAACCAGGGCGGCGGGATCCACAGTGGCGGCGCCGTGACGGTCACCAACAGCACCTTTTCCGGCAACAGTGCGAGTAACGGGGGCGGCATCAATAACAACAACGGCAGCACGCTGACGGTCACGAACAGTACCTTTTCCGGCAATAGCGCGGACATCGGTGGCGGCATCGTAAGCTTCGCGCCACTGACGGTCACCAATAGCACCTTTTCCGGCAATAGCGCGGCTCACGACGGCGGCGGCATCTACAACTCTGCTGGCGGCGCGCTGACCAACACCATCGTCGCCAATAGCACATCAGGCGGCAATTGCGGCGGCGACACGGCCATCACTGATGGCGGCCACAACATCGACGACGGCACGACGTGTGGTTTCAGTACCGCAAACGGCTCCTTGAGCAACACGAACCCCAAGCTGGATGCGGCGGGATTGGCCAATAATGGCGGGCCGACGCAGACGATCGCGCTGCAGGCGGGCAGCCCGGCGATCAACGCGGGCAATGAGTCTGTGTGCGCGGCACCGCCCGTGAACAATCTCGACCAACGCGGCTTCGTCCGACCTGGTGCGGGTGCCACCAACTGCTCCATCGGCGCCTTCGAGGCAAACTTCACCCCCGTGACGCCATCCCCAACCCCCACTCGAACGAACACGCCGGTGACACCGTCGCCGACCTCCACCCGAACGAACACGCCGGTGACGCCCTCGCCGACCTACACTCGAACGAACACACCGGTGGCGCCTTCGCCGACCTACACCCCAATGCCCAACCCCTGTGCTGGCGACTGCGACGGCGGCGGTGACGTTCAAATCAACGAAATCATCACCTGCGTAAACATCGCCCTCGGGACTGCGGCGGTGCCCACGTGCAGCGCCTGCGACTCGAATCACGACGGGCAAGTGGCAATCAACGAGATCATTCAGGCGGTCAACGCCGCGCTGAACGGGTGCGTGCAGAACCCGTGAGAAATGAGGCGGAGGGGTTCACTACGAACTCGTCCCAGTGAAGCTGTTCGGGCGTGAGGGTGGGAGGCGGTCCGGACAAGACATGCTGGGGCGCACCAAGATCCGGGCGCGTCCCAATGGCGGTGGAAACCGGGGGCAAGATAGATCATGATGGGAGCTGTAGCCGGGAGCTGATGCTTATGAGCACGATCCAAGTCGATGTCCCAGACGAAGTTCTGATCAGCTTGAAGGAAACGCCTGACACGCTGCCCCGTGAACTGCGCATTCTCGCCGCCGTCAAACTGTTTGAGATCGGCAAGCTCTCGTCTGGGCGCGCCGCGCAGTTGGCCGGCATGTCCCGCGTCGAGTTTCTCGCGGCCCTCGGTCGGTACCGGGTTCCCCCATTCTCGCTGACGCTCGAGCAATTGGAGCTCGATGTGAGCAATGCCTGATACGCGCGTCATCGCCAATACCTCGCCGCTTCTGTACCTTCACCAAGTTGATTGCTTGGACGTCTTGCAGCAATTGTACAGCACGATCGTCGTCCCTCCTGCCGTGCGCGAGGAACTCGAGACCGGAAGGAAGCAAGGAGTCGATGTGCCTGACGTAGGCAGCCTTCCCTGGGTCGTAATCCGGCCCGTTGCATCAGCGGCGCTCGTGCCGGTGGTAGTAGATTTGGGGCAGGGCGAGGCTGAGGTCATCGCCTTGGGCTTGGAGACAGGTGGTAGCCTGCTGGTCCTTGATGACCAGCTGGCCCGACGCATCGCGGATCTGCACGGGCTGCAATACACGGGCACGCTCGGCGTCCTGGTGAAAGCCAGACAGGCGGGTTATTTGTCGTCTGTCGGTACAGTGATAGCCACCCTGCGCCAAAAGGGTATGTGGTTGAGCGACGCGATTGTGGAGCATGCCCTCCGGTTGTCGGGAGAGCAGGCGTAGTAATTCAGGAACGTATTCGCTGCGCGGCATGCCGAGCTGATCACCACGGTGAACATCGCCGTCGCGAGCACCCCGCCTTCGGCGTGCACCGCCGGTGATGCTGACCAGAACGGCGAAACCACGATCGACGAAATCATCGCTGTGTGCTCGCGGCGGCTGAGCCAGGGGCGTTGCCCGTGGCTCACGTATTGACGCCACGTTGGGGCTGCTGATAGTTCGCCGTCAATCTGAATGCCCTCAGCCCCGATAGGGGCGGCTATCCTGGGGCAGCCCGACCAGCCGTTCGGCAGCCGCCCCAGGCGGATGCGCTATCCGGGGCGGATCAACGCCAATTTCATTCGGCTGAACAGTCACCGAGCTTCGAGTTTCGGATTTCAAGTCCTCATTGCACTTGTGTGCTAGAGCGGAACGAGTTACAGGGAGCGCCGATGGCCACAGAGCCGAATGCCGTGCGGGAACTGAGCGCCCGATTCAAAGCGTTGCCGCCTACGGATCAGCTTCGTCTGCTGCGGAGAGTGTTGACGCCGCAGTTGCGGCTGCGTCTGGCGGTGGAGCGCCTGTGGAAGCGAACGGGAAACCGCGACCCTCGCCTGATTGCCGGCGCCGTGAGCGCTGCCCGCCGGGATGCACAGCGTGAGCACGCGAAAAAGCGGTCTGCGGGCTGTTCTCGACAGTAACATCCTCGCGCGATTCCTGCTGACGCCGCGTGGTTTCAGCGGGCGGCCGCTCGGCATACTTGAGACCGGCGGCTTCACATTGGTGACATGCGAGGCGATCCTCACCGAAGTGAGTGACGTGCTGGCGCGCCCGCACGTGCAGCGGTATGGGCCGTACCCCCCGCACGAGATCGTGGAAGCCGTGGACGCGCTTCGAGGGGTCGCCGAAGTTGTTCCCGGCCGGTACGAGGTGTTCACCGTGGCGGACGATCCGAAAGACAATCCCGTCCTGGCATGCGCCCTCGAAGGCGATGCGGACTTTGTTGTCACCGATGACCGCAAGCATCTTCTTCCACTCACGCACTACCACGGCATCCAGATCGTATCGATGCCGCTGTTCCTGCGCACCTTGGGTGCGTAGCCGGCGAGACCCGCGCTGGCGTCCGTACCAGTGTGGAAATCGGAGAGTCACCGTTGGTGAAATCCTGACCATGGTGAACATCGCCCTCGGGAGCACCCCGCTCTCGGCGCGCGCCGCCGGCGATGCCGACGTCAGCGGCGACATCACGATCAACGAAATCATCGCCGCGGTGAATAGCGCCCTGAATGGGTGTGTGCAAAACCCGTGAGGGGTGAGGCGGGAAGCGGGATCGGGCAACAATTGTGGCACGCGCCAGCTGCGTCATGGCGCGTTGACCAGACGACGAAGCCAGCCTATGGTAGCGTCAGCAAGGCGATGGGGTTCGCCGCATAAACCACCCACCCGGGTTGATAACCCCTACCGAGGCTTTGAGGAGGTAGGGGTGAACACGCACAAGCAGCACGACCTGGCGGACGAGCGGACCGGCAAGAGGCGGGATTCGGAGAGTCCGCGTGCGCCGATAGCACCCGATCTCGAGGAGCTGGTGGCTCGGCTCGACAATCTCGGTGAGATTTTTCGCGTCCAGGGAGAAATTCTTGCAACTGGGCCGGCTACTGTGCCCGCCCTTGCGGCATTTCTCGCGCGACGGCCGTCGGTCTTTCCGCAACCGCGTGTCGCCGCAGCGGAGTGTCTGGGCATCATCGGTGGCGAACAGGCCTTGGCGGCGTTGCTGGCGGAGGTCGAGCGGGATCACACGGCGATCACCGACCCGGTCACTGCACTGGCCGAAGAAAGCGTGCGCAACGCCGCGGCGCGCCAGCTGGCGCGCTTCGACGATCCACGCGTGGTGCCCGTGCTCCTGCAAAATACATCGATCTGAAGCCCACGACGCAAATTCTTCTCGTGATTAGCGCTACGAGAGTTGAGGACCGTCCACAGCACTGTTTGAAAAAATCCTCAGACATCAAATCGGCCACGTCCTGCGGTACCTGCAGCACCCCACGCGGGCCAACGAGTGTTATCACGCAACAAGAGAATGGAAAAAATGGAGCAAGGGATCCCGCTTGTCAGTGCGTTCGCCGGGGAAGTGAACTGAGCTATGGGCCTTTACCCGAAGGTCGGATGGCAGGCACCAAAAGAAGGTGTGGTGGATTAGCTACGTTCGAGGAGGGCGGCAGTACCGGGAGAGTACGGCTCCTCAAACAAGAAAGTGGCCGAGAAAGTGCTTTTAGTCCGAAAAGCACAGGTTGTCGAAGAACGCTGGAGTCTACCGAGATCAAAGACGCCTATTTTGGGAAAGCATGCAGAAGACTTCCTCAGATCGAAAACACACGAGAAAACCAAATCGAGATATCAATCTAGCGTCAACAACATTCTTCGGCATCTTGGGAAGGAGATCAGACTCGCGGACATAACCCCGGAAACAATATTCCGATTCCAGCAAAAACGCCTGGAGGAAGTTCCAGGAAAGGCGACGGTTAATAGAGATGTTGCAACGCTTTCTTCTCTGATGTCACATGCAAAGCGAATGCGTATTGTCTTGCACAACCCCTGTAGCGATGTGGGGAAACTTAATGAGCGACGAGACCGTCGCCAAGCCGCGCCGCTTTCTTATGAGGAGGAGGCACGGGTGAAGCAGTTTCTGCCGGAATGGCTCTCGGTACTGATAACGACGTTGGTCAAGACAGGGCTACTTGGTAGAAAGGAAGCGCTGCCCCCTGAAATGATTGCCGATGTGTTGCTGGACTCGGAACCAGCATGTGTCCGCGTCCGCGAGTCTAAGAGTGTCGCCGGGCTGGGACGGTAGCCGATCCGCTTCCGGGATGTGCTGATTAATTGGAGGAAGAAGATGGGGCCTGAATTTTCACCCTTTGTTTTCCCAAGTCCGCGAATCACGAACACCCATATCACCGATTACAAAACGGCGTGGCGAAAGGCGGTCCGAAAAGCAGGCCTGGAGGATTCGCCGCATCTACGACTTACGGGCTTCGTTTGCGAGTCGCGCGAACAGTTGCAAAGCGTCGGGATTGACGGTCGCCCACCTACTTGGCCATGCCAGCACACAAATTCTTCCACCTACGTAAAACCTATCGATGAGAACACCAAAGCTGTGATGGAGGCTCTCGACATGGCCCGGTTAACTCACATCGCACCCCGGTAGCCAATTCGATAGGGAAAGGTGAGGGTAAGAAAGACCCACGGTCTCGTTGCATTTTACAAGCATCCGGTGGGAATGCGCCTCTCTCATCACGTTTTTATCACCGGAGGTTCCACAACTTGGAATTATCACGTTTTTATCACCACAACCTAAAATCTGCGGTGCGGTCTCAGGTCGATACCAATCAGAGTAAGCATAACCAACTGAAAAATAAATGGCGGAAGCGAGTGTGAGTCGAACACACCGGCGACAGGGATCCCTGCCGCCCGCCGGTTTTGAAGACCGGGACGATCACCGGACCGCAGCGTGCGCTTCCGTCGCTGCCCTCTCAGCTCTTCGCGCTACAACGCTTACTTCGGTTGCGCCACCGTCCGCAACTGACCTTTTTATCATCTTGAATCCCGCCGGATACTTCTGTTTCGCCTGCTCGTCCGACACCGATGTGGGAATAATCACATCGTGCCCCGGCCGCCAGTTCACGGGCGTCGCAACGTTGTGTTTCGCCGTCAGTTGCAGCGAATCGAGCACGCGCAGTACCTCGTCGAAATTCCTTCCGCTGCTCATCGGATACACCATCATCATCTTAATCTTCTTATCCGGCCCCACAATGAACACCGTGCGCACCGTGGCATTATCGGCAGCCGTTCGGCCTTCGCAGCTCTCGCCCGCTTCGGCAGGCAGCATGTCATAAAGCCTCGCGACCTTGAGCTGCGTGTCTCCGATCATCGGATAATTCACCTTCACGAT
>CAVSQF010000037.1:0-12574 GCA_963729835.1 uncultured delta proteobacterium
CGAGGGAAGCTCGCTGGGGCAGTGGAACCAAGAGGTCGAAGTGGGTTTGTTCATGGATGTGCTCGATGAGCTTGACGGAGAAATGTTCACAATCGGCGAGGACGGTGGGCGCTGTGGTGGTGGCAGTGGAGTCGAGGATGGCGGCGGCCATGTCGAGTAACTCTGGGGTGGCTTGCGTCACCGAGCGCGCCGCGGTGGCGGTGGTAAAGCACAGGGGCTGGTGGCTCTCGGCATCGAGGGCAAAGAAGGTCTGGGCGATCTTGCTCGGTTTGGATTGCGGGCTCTTCTGGTGGCGGCGCATTTGCCGCTTGCTGTAGCTGCGCACGCGGTGGGGATCGACCGCGAGCAGCTTGCCGCCGAAGTCGCCGCCCGCGCGGCGCAGTTTGCCGAGGGCGATTTGGAGGCCTTGCGCCTCTCCTACCGTGTGCGCCGCCAGCAGATCGTGGATGGCCTGGTCACTGCCGACGTAGGGCAGGCCGTTGGTGAGTTCGAACCCCTTTTGCGACAAACACCGCTTGGCGCGGATGCCCGTGGTGCACAGCGCGGCCTCATGAACCAACTGCAGGGCCAAGCGGGGCTCGACGTGTTCGGGCCCGCCCGCACTCCAGGCGCGGAGCAGGTCCCACGTGCCCAGACGCAAGTGCTCGGGGACCAGCAGCCACAGTCCTACCATGTTGCCGCTGACTTTATCCGCCAGCAGTTGGCGTACTTCGCGTTCGAGACTGCGCGGGGTGGCGGACTTCAGCTGCACGCGTTGTTTGGTGTGCTGGGTCTCAATCAGCTTCTGCGGCCCGGGCCGATAGGAGTAGAGTTTTTTTTGCAAGCCAAAACTCTCGATGATCCGCTGCACACTGCGGATGCTGATCGCCAACCCGCTCTGCACAAGCATTTGGGCGATGACCTCGGCGGACGCCTCCGCATCGAGAAAGCGGTGACGGATCACCTGGCGCACGACCTCGTCGGTGCGCCGGTAGTTGGTCTTGGGCCCGCGCTTCTGGCTCAACAAGGCCAGGGCCCCCCTCTCGATGAATGCCGCCCGCAGTTGGAAATAGCGCTGCTTGCTGAAATCGAACTTCGCCGCCGCGGCACACGGCCCCACCCCCTCACACTCTCCCTCGATGAGCATCAACAGCTTGCGCGTGATTTCATCATCGTCGGGCACCAACAACGAGCCCGCAGTCCCTACCACCGACCGGCTCACGAAATCGAATGAGACCATCCCCTCTTCCTCCTGCCGCACGTCTGCGATCTTCTAGCACACGCGGGGGCGGTAGTCTAATCAAATATGGCGGAATTGAGATGAGCGACCAGGCTATCATCCCGCATGATCAGCTGCTACATCACTGCTTCACGGGAGAGTACCGCCATATTTAATTAGAGATATCGTTGCTGTCTGCGCGAAACGGCACCGACTGTGTGGATCAGAGCCACGGCAAAGTCCGGTGGCCCGGCATCGCCGCGCCGCCCGAGAATCGACTTCTCGGCCTACCAACGGCGGAACTCATCTGCAGCAGGGCCACGGCAGAGTCGTCGCGACCACCCGCCGGAGAATGCAATTCTCCGGCTACGGTGCAAAGAAGTCTGCGGAAGAGGACTCGACCCGCTGGAGACCCGTGGTCTGGTGTGGATACTCTTGCAACGTGGACAAATCATCAGGCCCCCAAAAATCGCTGCCTTCGCGGGAATGACGGTCCTGAAATTTGCGCGCGACGCGATGACCCACAAATTTCGCAGCTCAGCGCAGGCTGGCGTGCGCCGCGCTGCACGTCGCCGCCTCCGCGGCGACCCACCTTGCAACAACACTGCGCTCCTGAAAGAGTGCCGCCAGCTCGTTGAAGGAGATGCGTCATGCGTGAGGCAGTGATCGTGGCGAGTTCCCGTACGCCGATGGGCAAGTCGTTCCGTGGGTCACTCAACTTGACCCGCCCGGACGACATGGCCGCACACTGTGTGAAGCACATTCTGGCCAAGCTGCCCAACGTAGACCCGGCCGAGATCGAGGACGTGATCCTCGGCTGCGGATTCCCCGAGGGGCCGCAGGGCTTCAACATGGGTCGCAACGTCGCCGTCCTCGCGGGGTTGCCCATCACCACCGCCGGCATGACCCTCAACCGCTTCTGCTCCTCCGGGCTGCAGGCGATCGCCATCGCCGCACATCAAATCATCTGCGAGGGGGCGGACATCATCCTTGCTGGTGGCTCCGAGTCCATCACCATGCTGCAAAACGAGTTCAACAAGAAGAACCTCTTCAACCCGTGGCTGTTGGATCACCAGCGTGACATCTACATGCCGATGGGCCTGACCGCCGAGGTTGTGGCCGCGCGTTACAAGATCAGCCGCCAATCGCAAGACGAGTATGCGCTGCTCAGTCAGCAGCGCACCGCGGCTGGCCAGCGCGCCGGGAGATTCGCTGACGAGCTGGCGCCGATGAAAGTGATCCGCGAAGTGAAGGACAAGCAAACGGGAGAAACCAGGCAGGAACCAGCCGAGATCAAGATGGACGAGTGCAACCGTCCGGATACGACCCTCGAAGGTCTCGCCAAGCTGCCCCCGGCGTTCAAGGAGGGGGGCACGGTCACCGCCGGAAATGCCTCGCAGTTCTCCGACGGCGCCTCCGTGTGCCTGCTGATGTCCTCCGATCGCGCCAAGGCCCTGAATATCAAGCCGCTGGGTATCTTCCGGGGGTTCGCCGTCGCTGCCTGCGAGCCCGATGAAATGGGCATCGCGCCCGTTTTCGCGGTCCCGAAACTCCTCAAACGCCAAGGCCTCAAGCTGGCGGACATGGACGTGATCGAGTTGAACGAGGCCTTCGCCTCGCAACTCGTCTACTGCCGCGACAAGCTGGGCCTGGACCCGGAGAAACTGAACCCGAACGGCGGCTCGATCTCCATCGGCCATCCGTACGGCATGACCGGTTCGCGTATGACCGGCCATATCCTCGGTGAGCTGCGCCGGCGGCGCGCCAAGTACGGTCTGGTCACCATGTGTATCGGCGGCGGCATGGGCGCCGCGGCGTTGTTCGAGGCGACCAACTAGCCCCTAATAAGGATACCCTGCCTTACCGGGGCAGGATTACGACGCGGCGTTGCGCGCCGTGCCCGGTGCTCTCCGAGCCCAGGCCGTAGGCTTCCGCCAGCTGATGCTGCAGGCGCCGCAGATGGGCGTGCTGTGGATCCAAAGTCACCGGCTGGCGTTGCGCGATGACGTCGGCGATGGCGTTCTCGGCGTCGCGCAACGCTTGCTCCTGCTCCGGATTGCCGCTCGGCAGTTCGAACAGCTCGGCCAGGAACTCGCTGATCCGTGGCTGGCTGTTACCGCTGATCGCATGCACCCGCGTATCATCGACCATCAACTCGCGCAGCTTCTTCGGACGTTTCTTGGCTAACCCCCGGAGCGTCAAGACCACATCGGCGCTGCGCGCATGGGTCGCGACGACGGCATCCACCCCCAGATCACGGATCGCCCGCTCCAAGCGCTCGCGGCTCACCGCATACGGAAAGATGCGCACCGGCTGCCGCCGCGTGCGTTCCGGCGCGGGAAAAACCGGAAGCACCGGCACCGACTCCGCTTCGATCTGCACGCCCCCGTCGGGCTGACGGACGCGCACCTCGGGCCGGGCGGGCTGGCCGCGCAGGACCGCATCAACCACCTGCGCCACGTCGGGATGGACGGCGAACCGGTCCTTGTCGCGGATTTCGATGAGCACGTCGAAGCTCGGCGGTGCTTTGCGCTCCAAGACGGTCTTCTGGGTGCGCCGGCGGCGCGCCTCTTCATCACTCAAAGTGACAGCTTGGATACCTCCGATAAGGTCCGCCAGCGTCGGGTTGGCTATGAGGTTGTCGAGATTGGTGCCGTGCGCCGTGGCGATGAGCTGCACGCCGCGTTCGGCGATCGTGCGTGCGGCGCGCGCCTCCGCCTCGGTGCCGATCTCGTCGATGACCACCACCTCGGGCATGTGATTCTCGACGGCTTCGATCATGACGGCGTGTTGCAGCTCCGGTGCGGGCACCTGCATGCGCCGCGCCCGCCCGATGCCCGGGTGCGGGATGTCACCGTCACCGGCAATCTCGTTCGAGGTATCGACGATCATGACGCGTTTGCCGAGATCGTCCGCCAACACGCGTGCCGCCTCCCGCAACAGCGTCGTCTTGCCCACTCCCGGACGGCCCAGCAACAGGATGCCTTTACCCGATTCGATCACGTCGCGCACAATCTCGACCGTTCCATAGACGGCGCGGCCGACCCGGCAGGTGAGCCCGATGATCTCGCCCACCCGGTTGCGCAGCGCCGAGATGCGATGCAACGTGCGTTCGATGCCGGCGCGGTTATCCGTCGTAAAGGTGCCGATGCGTCCGATCATGTAATCCAGGTCATCCCGCACGACCACTTCCTGACCGAGCGGCACCACGCGCGCGGGCATGCGCGCCTCCGGCTGCCGCCCCAAATCGAGGACGACCTCGAGGAGCGTGGCGAGATCCTCACACGCCTCGATGCGATCACGGATGTGCGGCGGCATGACGCGCAGCAACAAATCGAGGTTGTCCGTAATCTCAATCCGCGTGGCCCTGGCTGCCTGCATTTTCATACGCTAGCTCAGCCCCGCAATGAACGCGACGTTTCCCGCAGCTGCGCTGCGGATGGCGGGGGCGCCGCTGATTGCTCACCCGGGTCCGCCGCACGCCGCCGCGCCGTTGAGTCGGCCACCGCCCCACCGATCTGATAGAACAAGCTCGACTCTCGCCGATAAAACCCTTCCGTGTGGAACGAGTCGGAGAGCCGTAGCAGGACATAATCGAGGTGGTGGCAGATTTCGTGCAAGAACGTTCGGAGAAACGTCTTGAAGGCGACCACCTGCCCGCGTTTTGCGGTGAGCATCCACACTTTGATTGTGGCGCCGCGGCCGGCGTTTGCGGGGGTGTACAGACCGTGCAGCTCGCCGCGGGCGTTGGACGGGCGTGTCCCGTCGACGATCATCCGCACGTGCGCCACCTGCAACGCTGTCGCCATCTCGTCGGCGATCAGCTGAGCGGTGCCTTCGATCCGCGCCCGATCCGCCAGCGCCAGCATCTCCGGGAGCAGCGCCACGGCCTGGCGAAGTCGCGGCGTGACCCGCAACGCGATGGACGATCTTCCGTCGCTGCGATCGTAGACGCGTTGTTGCGCCCGCGTCAGGCGATGGCGAAAGCTGGGCACGCCCACCTCCCCTTCTCAACCTCAACCGCTGGTCCATGTACAACCGCGCCGACGCAAAAAAGTCAACCCGCCGCACCCCCGCCTACTCCGTGCGGGCGCGGTTCGTAGTGCAGAAGGCTTCGTAGATGTCGATCAGTGTTGCCCGCTGACGCTCAGTCAAATGCGGGTCCCGGCGAATCTCACGAATGACATCGATCTCCTCTTTGTCCTGCGGATCGAGCACGCCTGCCTGCAACTGCAAGGTCTCGGCCGACAGGCGCAAGGCGCGGGCGATGGATTGGACGATCGTGCCGCTCGGGTCGCGCAAGCCGTTTTCGACCTCGCGCAGCACGGCGGCCGATATGCCACTCTGCTGCGCCATTTTGCGCAGCGAGATGTTGGCGAGCTGGCGCTGCCTGCGGATGTAGTCGCCAATGCTTGACGCGGTGGAGCGGGGCTTCGGCTTGGCCATACGCGCCATCTAATCCGGCCTCCCGGCCGCTTGCAAGCGCCGCCGCCGACGCTTCCAGGGAGGCGGCCGCGAGAAGGCGCCGCAGGGGCTGCATATTGAGACCTTTTGCCGGCTCGTCTACGATGCGCGAGGCTGATGATTAAGGCTGAGCACCTCACGAAGCGCTTCGGCGCGTCTAGCGCCATCGCCGACGTCTCTTTCGAAGTGGCGCGCGGTGAGATCGTCGGATTTCTCGGCCCCAACGGCGCCGGAAAGAGCACCACGATGCGGATCCTATGCGGCGTATTTCCGCCCACAAGCGGGCGGGCGGTGATCGCCGGCTACGACGTGGTGGCCGACGCGCTGCAAGCACGCCGCGTCGTCGGCTACTTTCCGGAACGGGTGTCGCTCTACCTCGACATGACCGTCCGCGAGTACCTCAACTATGTCGCGCAGATGAAGGACATCGCCGCGCGCGGCCGCCGCGCCGAAGTGGATCGGGCCTTGGGCGCTGCCGGCGTCCTGCACATGGCGCACCGCCTCATCGGCACGCTCTCGAAGGGATACCGCCAGCGTGTCGGCATTGCTCAGGCGCTCCTCGGGCAACCACGGGTGTTGATCCTCGATGAGCCAACCGCCGGGCTCGATCCCGAGCAAGTGGCGGAGATGCGCCGCCTCATCCGCGGCCTGCGCGGCGAAAGGACGGTGATCCTCTCCACCCACATTCTGCCGGAGGTCGAAACGACCTGCGACCGCGTGCTCATCATCAACCAGGGCCGGATCCTCGCGGTCGACAGCACCGCCAACCTCAACCAACGGCTGCGCCAGACCTCGCAGATTTACGTTGAGGTCCGTGGTCCCGCCGCCGCCGTGGCGGAGCGCTTGCAGGCCGTTGCCGGTGTCCTCAGCGTTGAGCCGGCCCCGCCCCCGCTCGATGGCGCCGTTGCCTTCACGGTGACTGCCGAGAAGGACCGCGACCTGCGTGCACAGCTGGCGGCATGCGTCACGGGCGCGCACTGGGACCTGCAAGAGCTGCGACCCGTCGCCCTGTCCCTCGAAGCGATCTTCCTCAGCTTGGTGAGTGAGCCCACCCGCATGGCGCCCGCTGTCGATCATGAAGTTCTTCGTCGTTTGCCGGCGTGAGTGGCGCTCGTACTTCAGTTCGTACATCGCGTACGTCCTGCTCGCGGTGTTCCTGCTGCTCAGTGGGTATTTCTTTTACAGCGATCTCATCTTCTTCGTGCTCTTCGGCGGCTACATTCTGCCGACCGGCCTGTGGCAGTACGTGTTTCTCGACATGCGCCTGTGCTTGCTACTCGTCCTGCCGCTGCTGACGATGCGTTTATTCGCCGAAGAAAAGAAGCTCGGGACCATCGAGCTGCTGTGGACCTACCCCGTGCGCGACGGCGAAATCGTCATGGGGAAGTTCCTGGCGTGCTGGCTGTTCTTCCTGCTCATGCTGCTGCTTACGGTCGCGAACCCGGTCATCTTCTATCGTTTCTACCACTTCGACATTGGCCCACTGGCCGCCGCGTACCTCGGGATCTTTTTGCTGGGCACGGCGTTCATCGCCTGCGGCTTGTTCATCTCTTCATTGACGGAAAACCAGGTCGTCAGCGCGATGGCGACCTACGGCATCCTGGTTTTCTTCTGGTTCCTCACCTGGAATGAGGAGGTCGCCGACGAGCGCATCATTCACGTGCTGCTGCGCCTGTCATTGTTCGACCACTTCTACAACTTCTCGCGCGGTGTCGTCGACACGCGCGACGTCGCCTTTTTCGGGCTGTTCGTCGGGTTGTTCTTGTTTCTGACGATGCAATCACTAGGTGTGCGTAAATGGCGCGGCGTGCGGTAATGGCGTCGGAGGTGCACTGCCCGTGAGCAACCCTTTCGGCCACTCCGCACGCCATACGGCGTTGCTCGCTGTTCAGATTGCCATGGCAACGGCGCTCTTTGCTCTCCTGCTGGTGATCACGGAACGCCACAACCGCCGCTTCGATCTGACGCCCACGAAGAGCTTCATACTCTCCAAGGAAGCGCGGCGGGTAGCGCATGGGGCGCGCGTCCCCATCCGCATCACCATGTTCTACAACAGCCAAGAGCACGGACAGCGCCGCCAGATGGAGGACCTGCTGCAGCTGTTCGCCGATGCTTCAGCCCAGATCGCCTATCGCATGGTGGACCTGGATCGTTCACCGGCACTGGCGAAGAAGTACGGCATCAGCAGCTTCAACACCGGGGTAATGGAGGCCCCGGAGGGGATCGAGATCCTGCACAGTTGGGACGAGGAGGAAATCACCCGCGCCTTGCTCAAGCTGACGCGGCGCGGCGAGCGCACTTTGTGTTTCACAACGGCGCATGGCGAGCATAGTCCGCAAGATGCAAGCGATCGGACCGGCTACAGCGAGGTGGCCAAAGCATTGGAGAAAGAAAACTTCACGATTCGCACCATCGCAGCAGTAGCCGACGGCGTGCCTGCGGAGTGCAGCGTCGTCGTCATACCTGGCCCGGCGCGTGATTTGTTGGCCGGCGAGGCCGATCAACTCTCACGCTATCTCGACGGTGGGGGCCGCGTGCTGGTGATGATTGATCCGGAAGGGCCGCAGAGCGTCGTGAGCTTTCTGGCGCAGTACGATGTCCAAGCCGACAACGATATCGTCGTCGACGAGCGTAACCGCTTGTACGGCACGGATAGCTTCATGCCACGTGTGCCCATCTTCGATGAGGGGACCTTTCGCAAGAGCCTCGACACGGCAGCGGTCTTTTCCCTGGCGCGCAGTGTCTCTCCCGTCGAGCACGAGCGGGAGGACATCAACCAACGCGGCATCAAGGTGCTGCTCCTGGCACTGAGCAGTCCCGAGAGCTGGGCGCATGTGGGCAGTGGTAGCGTACCAGAGGGACAGGTGCGCTTCCGGCGCGACAAAGACAAGCCCGGTCCGCTGCCCGTCGCCGTCATGGTGACTGCCAAAGACGCTGGTTCTGAGGAGCAACCGCCAGCGGCCCAGTCGGCCAAGCACTTTGGGCGGATGATCGTTTTTGGCGATTCCGATTTCGCCAGCAACCTGTACCTCAATCTGCTCGGCAACAAGGATCTGTTCATGAGCAGCATCGGGGTGCTCGCGGAGGATGAAGAACTCGTCGCGATGCGGCGCAAGGGGCTCCCGCACGGCTCCCTCTCGCCGGTCTCACTCACGGCACGCCAGGGGCGGCTGATTTTCTGGATAGCGGTCATCATCGAGCCCGCCGCCTGCGCCGTGGTTGGCCTCATGATTACGTGGCGCCGGCAGCGCCGCGGAGGCGCCTGAGCATGGGCTGGCGCGGCACCGTTCTGCTTGCGTTGGTGCTGGCGGGGGTCGGCGCTCTCGTGTGGTTCCAAGGCTCATCGCCGGAGCGGCGGAGCGGGAGGCGCTTTGATGACCCGGTCAGACTGCCCACTCAGCCAATTCGGCGTCTTGTCAACATCGTGCCGGGCGATGTTACGGGCGTGCGCATCATGCGCAAGGGTGAAAGGCGCCAAGCCGAACGGACCGATTCTGGCTGGCGCGGGGCCGACAATCCCACAATCGTAAACGATTTTCTGCATAATCTCACGCAACTCGGCATTCTCATGGATATTCCGAGCGATCCCGCCGGACTGGCGGACTATGGTCTCAAGCCGCCGCAGAGTGAGGTGAGCTTGCAGCTGCGTACCGCCGGCCCGCCGCTCGTCTTGCAGATCGGTGACCGCAACCCCTCCACAACCGGGGTCTATGTGCGCGTCGGCGAAAACGGTCCGGCCGTCTTGGCCGGTGCCCTCGTAGCGTGGGAAGTGGACAAACTGTTCAATGCCCTGGCTGCAGAGCGCTAACGCTCGGTCGACGGTTCAGTAAAGCATGGCCATGTCGCCGATTTTTTGACAGTTCCTTTCCCCTCCCTTGAATCACGGACTCGCAGTGTCCATAATCGAGGCATGCGTAAGAACAAAATGGGCTGCCTTCGAGAGGTGAGGATCGCGATCGGAGGCAGAGTCGTAGTGGCTTGGGAAGCAAAGAGCCCGGGCTTGCAGCTCCTGGGACGCTGGAGCGACCCGAAAGCACTGCTACGGCGGATTTACGAGATGGAACACCCGAGTGAAACGCCTCTTGAAGGACCAGGGCGGCAATGGCAGGCAACGTGGCGAGGTGGGTTCTCCTCTCGCGGGAGGCCCCGCAAGACGCAGCTGACCGGGGTGCGTCCCTCGTCTGCCGCGGCGTGAGAGCGTGGTGCAAGTGAACGCCGCTACTGCAACGTTCGGCGCGCCAGGAAAATAGCCGAAACCCCGTCCCGGTCATCTTCCCAGGCGACATAGAGTACCCGGGCTGCGGTATCGGCTCCGTCGGCCGCGATGTCGGGACGATATTGGTTGCTGACCCCGGCGCCGGAATCATCGACGCGCTCGGCGTCCGCGAAGCTCACACCGCGGTCGCGGCTGCGCACGAAGAAGATATCATTGTTGCCGAGCCGGTTGTCTTGCCACACCGCCAGCACGTCACTGCCACTGGTGACCAGGCGCGGATGCCACTGGTTGCTCGGCGTATCACGGTCCGGGTCGAAGCCGTTCGCAGAGGAATCGATCTGGCGATTCGCGGAAAAGCTCCGCCCGCCATCCGTGCTCTGGGCGTAAAAGATATTGGTGTCGCCCCCGCTATCGCGCCGATCTGCCCAGACCGCGTGCAGGCCCCCGCGGTCATCGACGGCGATGGAGGGGTGGTCATCGATGCGTTCGAGCTCGTGGAAATCGTCAACTTGCACGTTGCTCGAAAACCGCCGCCCGTGAAATGAATGGGCTAAGAAGATGTCCCAGTTGTAGTTTCGAAAGTCGGTCCACGCCACATACAGGCGCGGGCCGCCGTTGGCTACCGCCGGCGCCCATTTGTTGTCCAAGGACGCCGCCGACGGCACCGGCGAGCCGGCATCGACGCGCACGCTGGGCGTGAAGGTCGTTCCCCTGCGGCGCCCGCGGCTGAAGTAGATATGCTCGAAGTGCAGCCCGCCACTCCCGGCATCACGCTCATCCACCCACGCCACCAACGGATCGCCGCTGCCGGTCACCGCTAGGGCCGGGTTCCATTTGCCCGCCGTGGGCGCGCCGCTGTCCACGCGGACGTCGGGTGTGAGCTTGCTCCCCGCCGCAGACACATGCGCCAGCATGATGCGCCCGCAGTCGTCATCGCGCCCGGAACAGAACTCCTGCCACGCCACGAACACATCGCTGCCGTTCGGAGTCACAGCTAGTGATGGGCGCAGCTCGACCACGTTCCCGGGCGGGTTGTCGCTGACCCGCTGCGCGGTGAAGTGTGCGCCCCCATCGTTGCTGATCGCCAAGAAGATGTTTTCATACCCGTACCGCGCATCCTGCCACACCACATAGACGGTGCCGCCATGGGCCGCGACACGCGGATACTGATGTGGAATGCCGTCCTGATTCGTCACGCGCATGCTGGTACCGAAGGCAGTCGGTACACGTGGTCCATCGTCGGGCGGCACGACCACGAAGGCACCATCCGGCAGCTGCACGTCGGCGTAGATGACGGCCTCGCGGTAGCCGTTCTCGCACGCGCCGAACGCGCTCGCCGTGGCGCACTGCGGCAATGCGCCGGGCAACAGATGCGCCCCTGCGGCCGCCAACGCCGTGCGCCGATCGAGCAACCCCAACTGCGGATCGCCGATGCCTGGATCGTCCATGATCCATGGGGCGATGCTGCGAAACCCGCTGTCCGGATTCTGCCCGATCCATGCCGTCTGCGACGTCAGCGGCAGCGGCCCGCCTTTCTGGCGCTTGGCGAGGATCGCCGACTGGCCATCAAACGTCACCTCGTAGAGATTGCCGGTCAGCGACGGCGCAACGTTGTATAGGAACCCCGGATTGCGCTGCACCTGCGCAAAGCCGCCGGCCTTGAACACGTCCGGTTGCCAGGGCGCCGCCACGTACGCCCACTCGCTGAACGCCTCCGGCTGCAAGATCAGGTTGGCGCCTTTGGCCTGGTAGCGATCGTTCACGTCGATCATCCAGGCATCCTTCGAGATCAGCACAGCGAGACGGCCAACGGGCGTGTCCACCACGTCGAGGTCCTGCACGCGGCCGAATGCCAGCGGCAACGTCGTCTCTTCCGCCTCGGTGAGGTACGCCTTGTTCAAGCTGCCGCGCAGCAGTCCGCCGGTCTCGGACGGGCTGTGCAGAACGGTGCCGTCCGCTGCGGCCACCAGAATGTTGCCGTCGGGGTCGAAAATGAACGTGGTGTTGAGGACCTGCGCCGATTGCGCCACGTACGCATACGTGCGGGTTTGCGCCTCATCGGGGTCGCGCAGCAGGGCGACGAGATCCGGCGCATCAGCGGCCTCGACGCGGCGCGCCGGAGCGACATGAAGGTGGCAGTGAGATACACGCGATAGGTCTGCGCGACATCGCGGAAGGTTTCGTAGCACGCACGGTAGAACGTGTCCGTTTCAGCGAGCAGCAAGTAACGGATGGACTGCTCACCGGGAAAGAGGTTGGAGTAATAGCTGATCTGCGGGTCGTACTGCTGCAGCAGTGATCCGAAGGCCGCTTCGGAACCGCCGTTGTGAATGGTCGCGCGCCGCGCCGCCGCACCGCGGCTACCAATCAAGGCAGCAATGAGACCGACGTCCTCGGGGAAGTCCACCAGCACCAACTCCGGAGCGCTGGGATCGGTAGGTTGCAGATGACTGGCCACGTCGTCGACGCCAGCCTGCACCAAGTCGCTGTTTCGCAACTGCTTATCCACCGACTGGAACATCTTGTCCCGGAAGTGCTCGTACGTGTCGGCGTAGCGAACTCGGGTTTCTTCCCGATAGCGAAGAGCGGACAGTCTTGGCGCCGGCTGCGAGCGCCCAGCGGGCGACGCCGGAACGCGCACAGTGGTAAAACACAAAACGGAACACGCAAACGACGCCTGGTTCTCATCTCAGGTC
>CAVSQF010000038.1:0-82021 GCA_963729835.1 uncultured delta proteobacterium
CGATTCTTATGTCCGCAAAGACGCTGTCAGGACACCCGCATTTGAGAACATCGCGAACGAAGGCTCTCACCCGAACCGTCGATACAAACATGTCCTGCAGTGTCATAGCGCTTCCCTCCACAATGCAGCGTGTTTCAACCCTTTCCCGTACCGTGCGTCGGTGCCCGTCCATGTTGATACCGAAGCATCGCCCGACGCCGCGGCGCGTCGTAGGTCTTCGGCGAACCGCTGCGTTTCCTCCTCGGTGGTCGTGTCGATCGTGCGTTTCCTCGCTCATAAGAACCTGAGCAGGTTGGCGACCGCTTCCGGATGCAGCTCCCAGGTCAGCGACGAATCGATCCTGTCCGCGTTGTTATGCACGTTGCACCAGGTCTCGCCGTCCGCGATCATGCCCCGTATCCGGGGGTGTGCCAGCAGTTCCCTGAGGGGGGCGTCCTTTACGTTCCCGACCGGCTGGTCCACACGAACGCAATCGAGTACGGAGCCGTCGGCGTACACTTCGAGAAACATTTTCGGGAAATGGCAGCGATACTTCTTTTTGCCATCGAGAAAGGTGCGGTAGTATTTTTTTGTGTTCAGCACCGGATATCCGCCTTCCTTCGCGGATATCATGAATCTGGCAAGCTCGCGTCGTGTATGCTCGTCAACATCGATGTTCGCCTTGCGGTTCTTCATCCCGCCCGACTCGCGCAGGTCCGTTTCAATGAAATTCACGTAACCCCATATACCGAGGTTTTTCCAGATCTCAAGAATTTCCCTTATTTCTTCGCGGTTGCTCTTCATCGCGAGGCTGTTGACGAAGATTTTTATCGACGGGTATTCTCTTCGGATCAGCCGTATCGATTCAAGCACGCGGTCGTACGCCCCCTTCACCCCCCGTATCGCGTCATGCCCTTCGGCGCGCGGATGATCCAGCGAAATGATGAATCCGTCGACGTACGGGTGAATAGCTTCGATCTTTTCCGGCAGGTACCACGCGTTGGTATTAATGAGTGTGATGAATCCGTTTTCTTTCGAGGACCGCACGATTTCCCCGACGTCCGTTCGCATAAGGGGCTCGCCGCCCCACAGATAATTCGCCACGAAACCACATTCCCTCGCCTGCGAATACAGTGACCGGATTTCTTCGATCGAGAGTACCGGCATCTCATTATGTTTCCAGAGGCATGGTTTGCAGTAAAAATTGCATTCCCCCGTGATCAGGTGCGAAAGAATGAACGGGCGATGCCCGGTTAAACTGCCGATGAACCGGTGCCGTGCGACCTTCATTAACAGGGTAAGGCTGTTCGTTGTCATACGTAAAGCGCTCCGATCGTTTCATGGAGCATGTTCATCCCGCGAAGTGAGGAGCACGGTAGAATGCGTCCGGTACACCTGGCCTGCAGCCGCGAACATCTCGGCAACCTTCATCTCACTCTCCCCGAGGGTCACGTCATCACGCGCTTCACGCACGCCGAAGTGGCGGCAATTGGCAGTGGTGGGCGGGGCGTAATGGCGTGATACGGTTGGCCGATGCGCTCCCGCCCTAACCTGGATGAAATGGAAACCGCTGAGCCGTACGCGGCTTATCTATTTGTCGGTCGAAGGTGGAGGGGCTTCGGGCGGGGACAGCGATGGCTGCTGGGGCACCGCCGCGGCTGTCTCCGTGTGTGAGTGTCCCTTGACGAGTTGCTCCAGTTCCTGCACGCGCCGGGCGAGTTGCTGTATCTCTTCCCGCACCTCGGCATCGCGACCGACCAACTGCTTGAGCACTGGGTCCAGGCGTTTGCTGGCTTCCTTCTGCAGCGTGGAGAGAAATCTCTTCGAGCGCGACTCCAGATCCTTCGAGGTTTGCTTCACCACCTTCTCGAAGTCCCCCCGAAGCTGTTTCGCTTCCGTTACGACCCGCTGCAATGCGCGTTTCTGATCCTGCCCAAGACGAACGGTTTCCTTGCGCGTCTTGCTCAGTACGGCTTCGGCATCGCGCCGTAGTCTTTTGATGTGCCCTTGCAGATTCGACAGGATTGGACTTGGTTTCGCCTTACCGCGAACCGCCTTCTTCTTTGCCATCAGGCCCTCCTTTGCCTTTACATATTCCTTGCCGTACCGGTGAGCAACCGATCGTGACACCAGTTGCAGGGCACAACCGACGATGCGCCAGGGACCTGGTGGTGAGCGTGACGAAATCGCCCTCGCGTTTCACGACGCCACGTCCCGGGAGGACGGGGACGGCAGGCGACTCATGCGCGCGGGAAGCTGACCGCAACGCGCGCCGTGAATCTTAGGTGGATCGCGCCAGTTGGTTCACCGCACCGGATCAACCGCCTTCCTCGAATTTGATGTACGTGCAGAGAGGCGTTGCTGCTTGTGCAGGGTCGAGCCCGTTGAGCACGTCCTGCAAAGCAATGTGGTCGAAGGCAAGCCCCGCGTGGCCGTCGAAATCGATCGGGCACTGGTTCTGGATCACGACGTTGCTGACGTTGCTCCCAGATAGTTGCTGGGACTGCCAGGGGGTCACGACCTCGTCATAGATCGTCGAGATGACAGTGTAGTTCACGCCGGGCACAGTGAGCCCGCCGTTGCTGAGGGTCGTGAGAAAACTCGATCCGGGCTCCTGCTCCAGGCATGCCGGGCACACACTCGCCAAGCCCTCGTCGACGAGCGTCGACACACCCGGTACGTAGTTCGCGAGTTCCACCAGGCCGCTCATCGTCGCACCGCCGTTGGGTGGTGCGAGGGCGACGAAGTCGTGAACCTTCGCCGCACCGCCGAGAAACTTGATGTAGTAGTGCGGCATCATCCCGCCCTGCGAGTGGCCCACGAGGTCCACTTTTGATTTTCCCGTGGCGGCCAGAACTTCATCGACGAACGTCGAGAGTTGCTGCGCCGAGGCAGCTATTTCGTTCAGCCCGTAGATCGTCCCGAGTAACGGCGGCCCCCCGTAGTTGAACGTGAAGACGCAGTAGCCGTTGTTGTACAGCAGAGGAGAGAGGGTTGCCCAGTTGTTGTGCTGGTTCGCCATCGTGCCGTGCACCAGCACAACGGGATATGGATGAGGACTGGTCGGCCGGCATGCCCAGTTGTTCGCCCCTGGAGGTGGCGACTCCGGGTCGAGGGTCCCGCCGAGGCCCGCCGCCACCGAGTAGACCACTGGTAAGGCGCACCCCTGACTATTAGGAGAGCTGGTACCCACGAGCGCCATCCACAGCAACGCGACGGCACCAACGCGCAAAGCCGGGACAATGCTTCGACTCATCGCCTGATTCCCCCTTCGTTCCGCCATTCCCTCCCCATTTGCACCGCCACCACGGCGGCACACAAGGAGCTGATGTTACATGAACCCCGTAGCTTGCCTATCAGAATTGTAAACGGGCGTCAATCAAAACTGAAAACGTAAACGGCGTCAACAGCGTTTGTCGCTACTGTTGCGGCTCATTGATCCTGCCCTCTCCAGTTCTTAGACAAAGAGCGGGCACGGATGCACGGTTGTGGGTGGCATCCCACGCACCGTCGGCCTCGGCGGAGAATGTGGACGAACAATTCAGTGATTTGCGGTGGTCCGGCCGCGGGAACGACCGAGACGGCGACTGCAGAGTGAAGTGGCGACCTATACCACCCTGCGTGGGCGAGGCATGGTGTTTGGACGTGGGGGAGTGCGCACGGCCGCCACGCACCCCGGCCGGCGGACCGTGTGGCCTTGACTTGGACACAGCGGTGGAACGAAGATCGGCACTGAAGGAGGCGGATCATGAGAAAAGCGAGTTTGACCGTGGCAGCGTGCGTCGCGCTGCTGTGGACTGCGGCGGCGCTGGCCCTACCGACGGCGGCGCAGAAGTGTGAGGCCGGGAAAAATCTGGCGGCGGGCAAGTACGCGGCCTGCCTGCAAACGGCCCAGAAGAACTTGGTGTTGAACGGCGACACCACCAAGTACAACACCGCCGTCGGCAAGTGCGATACCACCTTGGCGAAGACATGGACGACGCTGGAAAACGCGGCCGTCAAGAAGGGCACCACCTGTCCCTCGACCGGCGACGAGACGGCGATGCAGACCTTTCTGACCGCCAATGCCGACAGCGTGGCCACCGCCTTGCACACGCCACCGCTGATCACGGACGTGGCGACCTGCAATACGCATCTCGCTACCTGTAATGCCGGCACGGCGGTGGCGGGCAACGTGTTGAGCGGGACGACGTTTTCGAGTAGCGCCGGGCTGGGAGTCGCGGGGACGATGCCGAACAATGGCGCCGCGAATTTCACGCCCGGAGCGGCGGCCGTACCGGTGCCGGCGGGGTACTACAGTGGCGGGCAGGTCAACACAGATGCGAACCTGGTGAGCGGCAACATCAAGAGCGGCGTGACGATCTTCGGGGTGACCGGAATTTTCTTGCCCCCGACCTGCGGCAATGGCGTCATCGACGGGACTGAGCAGTGCGACCTGGGCACCCTTAACGGCCAGACGTGCGTGACCCAGGGGTTTGCGGGCGGGACGCTGCGCTGTGGCGCCGGTTGCGTGTTCGATACCAGCGGGTGCTACGCCACCCGGTATGTCGACAACAGCAACGGCACGATCACTGATGAACAGACCGGCCTACAGTGGGAGAAGAAGGTGACGCTCGACGGCACGCCGGACTACACGAACCTGGAAGACGCGGACAACAACTACCAGTGGGCGGGGACGTGCTCGGTGACGACGAGCAAATACTGTCAGCCAACCGCGGCGGCTGCCACCGCCTGCGCCGCCGGTGTCGAAGGTGATGCGACCGGCTGTGCCCAGTGCACAGGGGGCGACGGCACGTGCAGCGCGTCGACGACGGCGTGGACGTGGCTGGTGGCGCTCAACGCGGCGAACTTTGGCACACACAACGACTGGCGACTGCCAAGGACCGCCGAACTGGAGGGTCTAGTTGACTATGCTGACACCAGCCCGCCGGTGATCAACGTGGCATTCCACGGGGCGAGTTGCGGTGCCAGTTGTACCGACATCACGAGCCCGGCGTGCGCGTGCACGCAGTCCTACTACTACTGGTCGGCGTCTACTTTTGCACCGAATCCCAACGACGCGTGGTTCGTGTACTTCGTCAACGGCTACGTGTACTATGGCAGTAAGACCTACGGCAGCTACGTTCGCGCAGTCCGCGGCGGCTCATGATCGATCATTCGATTCTTTGCAACGTCGATTCTTTGATTTCTTCTGGGGGAGGGCGTCAACCCTCCACGCGGAAAAGTTTTTCGGAACGGGGCGATGGCCCAGACTGAGCCCCTGCCGATCTTCGACCAGCCGCCGCGCTTCACAATCCCACGAATAGTTGGCCCCGCCCACGCCTTGCCGGTTCGCGTCGGCACCCGGTCCGCGGCGCTTGCGCATTCGCGCCGCGCGGAGTTCGGCGACGACGACACTCTTCTCAAACTGACTTACCGCCCCGAGGACTTGGCGAATGAGTGCCCGCGTCGGGTCGTCATCACCGGTAGTGATGCCAGTGCCAGAGTTGTGATGTTACCCTGAAGGCACCGCGACGCTCCGTGCCGCCCTCCAGTCTCACACCTTCAGAGTGAGGAAGCCCCAAGGGCGGACACCACGGCGATACGATCCGCTCGCAGCACATCCGCCACATCCCAGTGCCAAAGAGCGTCGGCAATCTCTTCGGCAGGGCGGGCGAGGAAATCGTCGAGCAGCACGGCACAGTAGGGGAGGATGTCACGACGCTCGATGCTGATGACGTGGTGCTCGCCGTGTGGGCTTGGCAGCCCCGCTTGCATCAACCGGACCGGCGCATGGAAGTCACGTAGTACGTAGCCCTGAAACTGCTTTTCGAGGTAACGATGAACAACATGCAACTTCTCGACGTCGCAGCCGCATGCGCTTGAAGCAGGCGTCGCTGGAGCATGCCCGGGTGCGACGATCTCGGGTGCATCTTCACTTCGCGTCATGTGTACCTCCTCGAAGCGACCATCGTACCGGATCATTATCAGCGTAGATCGCTGGTGGAGGTTCGTCTATACGGGAGCGTACGGAGATTGTCAGAAATCTGTACGTAGGACTGTGACGTGCATCCGCAGCCACACCGATGCGTCGAAGGCCACGCCCCACTACTTCTTGAGTTCCAGCAACGCCGTGTAAGTGTGGCTGATCCCGAAGTAGTGGAGCCATCCCGCCCGGCCGCCACGCCCCCCGGCCGGCGGACCTTGTGGCCTTGACTTGGACACAGCGGTGGAACGAAGATCGGCACTCACGGAGGGCAAATCATGAGAAAAGCGAGTTTGACCGTGGCAGCGTGCGCGATGCTGCTGTGCGCTATGCGACACCAAGCCACAGCACAGGCACTCGACGTTGATGGGAACGGTAAAGTCGACGTGGCGACGGACATCGTCTACATCGCGCGGACGCTGCTGGAACTGCCCCCGGTGCCGGCGAGCTTCCGGGCACTCGATCCAACGATCCCCTCCGACAGCGTGATCGCAACTTCGATCGACATCCTCGCGACGACGGCGTGCACGGGTGGCCCGCTTGCCGAGCCCCTGCAGACTGGCCAGACGACCGCATACGGGACGGGCAGCGACGGGGATCTCCAGAACGGCGTGGCTCGCAGTTACACGGATAACGGCGACGGCACGATCACCGATAACACGACCGGGTTGATGTGGGAAAAGAAGGATCAGTCGGGCGGCATCCACGACTGGGGCAACACCTACACATGGGGGATGACGTCGAGCCCGTACACGATGAACGGGACGATGGTGACAACGTTCCTGGCGACGCTGAATGCGGGAGCCGGTTTCGCCGGACACACGGACTGGCGGATTCCGAACCGGTTTGAGCTGGAGAGCCTTGTGAACCTCCAGAACGTGAACCCGGCAGTGGACGCCGCATTCGACGCGAGCTGCGCGTCAAACTGTACAGTGCTGACGTGCAGCTGCACGGATAGGTTCTACTACTGGTCGTCTACTACCTACCAGGGCTTTCCCAGCTACGCGTGGGGCGTGGACTTCAACGTCGGCGACGTGGACGGCCTCAGTAAGAGCACTGGCTACTACGTCCGTGCCGTACGTGGCGGCTTGTGATCGATCCGATGTCTCTTCGCACTCGTTGCGGGCTTGGCGGCAAAAGACCGCGCAGCTGGAGCGCGAGCGGTGCCTGACGCACCTGCTGGCGCTGGCGAAACGGCTTGGGCACCACCGTCTCAGCACCACCCAGATCTACATCAACCTGTCGCACGAGGACGTTATCAGAGAGGTTCAGGCGAAGTGGTAGCTGCCCTACCAGTAGTCGGAGTTTTGCGCGGGGGGAAGCGACAGGTGGAAGCAGGCGACCATCCGGAGTCTTACGGAGCCGGTTTTTCTTCTTGCCGTTTGGCTAGTGCATTGATTAGGATGTCACCATTCGGTCGTGAGATTTGACAGAGAAAGAGCAGACAATGAGGCAAGCGAGTTTGACGGTTGGGGCGTGCGGCGCGTTCCTGTGGGCCGGGATGGGTCCTTGTGCCGGCCGGATGGCGCGTGCCATGAGACCCACCCGCCGTCCCACGACGGCCCGGCCATTGGTCATCGCAATTCTCGTTGCGCAACTGTCGCTCGCCGCCTGCGGCAGCGATCAGGGCGCGGTTGAGAGTCCGCAGGACCCGGTCGAACGAGCCAACCATCTGCTGGCGCAGATGACCGGCGACGAGAAGATCTCGCTCGCCGCCAGTGGCGTGTCGGGAATTTCCCGTCTGCAAATCCCCGCTATCGTCGCGTCGGACGGACCGAACGGTGTACGGTTGGGCGGACCGCACAAGACGGCCTTCCCGAGCGCACAGGTCGTGGCCGCGTCATGGGACCAAGCGCTGGCCGACCGTTTCGGCGAGGCGCTCGGCGCCGAGGCGGCAGGCATGGGGTTCAACCTGCTGTTCGGGCCAACGGTCAATATCCTGCGCACGCCGAAGTGGGGCCGCGCCGCGGAGACGTTCAGTGAGGATCCATATCTGGCCGGACAGATCGCCGCCGCCGAGATCCAAGCCATCCAGCGCGAGCATGTCATGGCGGAGGTGAAGCACTTTGCCGCGAACAACCAGGAGATCAACCGCTGGGGAAATCCGCTCGGACTGCCGGCCTTGTCGCCCGCGGTGAACGTCGTCGTATCCGAACGCGCGCTGCAAGAGATCTACTTCCCCGCCTTCAAGGCGGCGGTCCAGACCGGGCGAGTGGCTTCGGTGATGTGCGCCTATCCACGCGTCAACGGCCTGTACGCGTGCCAAAACCCCGGCATTCTGGACACTCTCAAGAGCGCGTGGGGCTTCTCGGGATTCGTCGAACCGGATCAGACGCTGGCCGTCCGTGACACCCTCGCCGCTGCCAACGCCGGAACGGATCAGTTCCAGACGGGCTCGCTCATCATAACTCCCGAGCAGGCGCTGCCGCAGGTTTCGATCGATCGGCTCGACGATATGGTGCGGCGCATCCTCACGGCGATGTTCAGCGTCGGCCTCTTCGACTATCCGAACAACGGAAACCAGGATGCCGAGGTGAGCACACCGGCGCACGTAACGCTCTCGGCCGAGATCGGCGCACAGGGAAGTGTGCTGCTCAAGAACGACAACCACATCCTGCCGCTCGCCGGCGATGTCGGATCCATCGCGGTGGTCGGGTACGACGCCGGACCGGGGACGCAGATCATCTTGGGCGGCTCGGCGGCGGTGATCGGGGGGCCGGTGGTGACGCCGCTCGACGCCATCAAGGCCCGGGCCGGTCAGTCGGTCACGGTGACCTACGCGCCTGGCACGCTGGGCGTCGTACCCCTGCCGGTTGTACCCGCCGACGTGCTCACGCCCTCGTCGGGAACCGGACCGGGACTGCTGGGCACGTATTACGTCAAGATGGACTGGAGCGGCCCCAGCCACACCGCCGTGTCTCCGACGCTCGATATGCTCAATGTGCTGCCCGGCAACGCCCATTCGGCGCGCTGGACCGGCACGCTCACCCCGCCGGTGACCGGCACCTACCGATTTTCGCTGGCCTACGCCGGGATCGTGCAGCTGTTCATCGACGGCGCGCTGGTGGCAAACGGCGACACGGAAGGGCTTGACAATCCGGCCTTCACGGACACACCCGGCGCTCCCCAGGATACCGCACAGGGGCTGGCAAACCTGACCGCCGGTACGCCGGTGTCGATCACGGTCGAGTATTCGATCGGTTCGGCGTCCGCCGGCTCGGACCTGCACCTCGGCTGGCAGATCCCGGACCCGACGCTTTCAGCGGACGCCGTCGCCGCCGCGAGCGCCTCGGACGTTGCGGTGGTGTTCGTGAACGACGTAACGTGTGAGGGCATGGACCGTAGTTCGCTCGCGCTTCCAGGCGACCAGGACGACCTCATCGCCAAGGTCGCCGCGGCGAATCCGCGCACGATAGTCGTCTTGCACACGTCGGGGCCGGTGCTGATGCCGTGGCTGTCGCAGGTCGCCGCGGTCATCCAGGCCTGGTATCCCGGCCAGGAGAGCGGCGACGCGATCGCTGCGGTGCTTTTCGGCGACACCGAGCCCTCCGGTCGACTCCCGATGACCTTCCCCGCCCGCGAAGACCAGGGACCGGCCCAGGAGCCGACGCAATATCCCGGAGTCAACGACACTGTCAGCTACGACGAAGATATCTACGTCGGCTACCGTTACTACGATCAGTATGGGCAGGAGCCGCTTTTCCCCTTCGGCTACGGCCTTTCCTACACCACCTTCTCGCTCGGCGGCCTGCGGGTCAGCGGACGCTCGGGCGGAGAGTATGACGTGTCGGTCACCGTCACCAACACCGGGAGCCGCAAGGGAGCAGCCGTCGTTCAGCTGTACGTGGGCTTTCCCACCAGCGCCGAAGAGCCGCCGCAGCAGCTCAAAGCATTCGCCAAGGTCATGTTGAACCCCGGCCAGCGGCAGGTGGTGGACATGCTGCTCGACCGCGCAAGCTTCGCGACCTGGAGCACGACGGACAACGCCTTCGTCGTCCACCCAGGCACGTACCAGATTCAGGTCGGCACCTCGTCACGCGACCTGGCGCTACGGACGACACTGATGTTGCTGTAGGCGGGCAAGGACGTGCCGCACCGGCGACTGCGATGGCAGTGGTGATGTCAGCATCAGCGAGATTATCAACATGGTGAGCATCGCATCGCCTTAATCCTTCAGGCGGTGAACCACGCCCTCAACGGGTGCTCCTAGCCTTCCCGGCTCGGCGTTTTCCCTTTAACTCTTCGCCCGCTTCCCCCAGTGACGCGCGAGTTCCTCAAACAGCTCGCCCGTGGCCGACCGTCGCAGGCAACGATCGTCCGCACCTACGCCAGCGTCCGACACTTCGCGCGCTGGATTCATCAGAAGGTGGAACCGTTCCCGCTTGGAGCACGGCGATTGCGGCGTGATCGCGCAATCCTGTCGAGATCATCTTCCGCGATCCGATGCCAGAGTTCGAGCAGATCGAGGCGCGCCGCTGGGGCGACCTCATACGCGCTCATTGCGCTTTACGGCGCTCGGCACTCAGCGTGCGCAGCTCGTTGAAGACCTGCTCGCCCGGAATGCCCTCGCCACGTGCGCACGCGGCATCCGCTTCCAAAACGGAGCGGCGAAGGGCGAGGCGTTCGTGCTGCGAGAGAATGGCTGTGCGGATCGCTTCATCAGCGTCCGTGAACTCGCCGGCGCGAACATCTTCCTCGATCGTTTCCCGGAGATCGTCCGGAAGGGTTTCGATGATGTGGGCCTTCTGCATGACTTCAGTCTACGAACTCCGCCGCCCCCGTCAAGGGCTCATCGTGTCCGCCATTGAAGCGCAGTTCAAGGTACTCTGCCACCCTGTGTTGCTGCGTGGTTTCTAAAGCGGACGCGGAGCCCATCGACGAAAATTCCTTCACGATGGTCTGTACCACTCAGCCGCGGGCATCGCCAGTAGGAAAAACCACATGAAAAAGAGGCGTCCCCGACGGGATTTGAACCCGTGTTGCCGACGTGAAAGGCCGGTGTCCTGGGCCAGGCTAGACGACGGGGACGTGGACGCTTACACCGCGCTCGGATGAAACTTTCTTTGCCTATCGGGATTCGGAGGCCAAATCAAGAGAGGCGTCAGGTCGACTGGCGACGCGCCATCGTTTACGGTGCGCCGCATGGCTGAACCGCCCCGCAAACGTGAACGCCCCACCCATACCCGCCTGCATACCGAAGAACATACGCATGAGGGCGTCAGCATCCGCGACGTGATCCTCGGCGTCAGCGACGGGCTCACCGTCCCCTTCGCACTGGCCGCCGGCTTGAGCGGCGCCGAGATCGCCAAGTTCACTGTCTTCCTCGCCGGCGTCGCCGAGATGCTCGCCGGCGGTATCGCCATGGGACTCGGCGGCTACCTCTCGGAAAAATCGCACGCGGAGATCTATCGGAAAGAACTCGAACGCGAACGCTGGGAAGTCGAACAGGTTCCCGAAGTGGAAAAGCACGAGGTGCGCGAGATCTGGAAAGCACGCGGCTACGCCGGCCAGGAACTCGATCAACTCGTCGAGGCGATCATCAAGGACCACCATCGCTGGGTGGATTTCATGATGCGCGAGGAGCTCGGCCTGGTCGAGCCGGCAGCCGGTGCCGCGGTGCACAGCTCCCTGACCATCGGCCTGTCGTACGTCATCGGCGCACTGGTCCCCTTGTTCCCGTTCCTGCTCCCGGTCACTGTGCACGGGGCGTTGCTGGTCTCCAGCGCCACCACGCTCTCCGCCTTGTTCCTGGTGGGCGTCATGAAGTCCCGCTACACCAGCGATTTTTGGGGGCCAATTGATTTGACAGTCAGCGGAAGCGGAAATCGAGTTGGAAATCGTAGAGCCAGGGGATGCGAGGGCAGACGTTTTCGGAGCGGAGTTTGGCGGGAAGGTTCTCGTAGTGGTGGCGGAGACGTTCGACATCGGGAGCGTTGTAGTAGGTGACGAGGATTGTGTCCTCGTTGACACGGATGTCCCCATCGAGTCCCTGGAACAGGGCGCTGGCGAGGTGGGATGCGTCCCAGCCGGAGATCGGGGGCAGGAGGCGACGGCGCAGCTGGTGGATGACGCTCTGGGCGATCAACGCCATGGTCATTTGCCCGTAGCGGATATTGAGGTTGAGGGTTCCCCCGCGCTGCCAGCCAAGAGCTTGATTGGCGTTGAAGAACTCTTCGATGTGCCAACGTTTGGGGTAGTCGAGGGTGAGGGCATCGAGTTCATCTCCGTGGGTGGTGGAAAGGAAAGCTTTGAAGCGCCACTGCCCGGGATCTTCGCCCAGACGTTGAACGAGTTGGGAGAAGGGACCGGCGTGGCTGGCCGTCAGGGTGTAGGGCAGTGTGGTGGTGGCATAGCCGGCCCACCTGCGGGTGAACTGTTCGGGCGGGATCGCCCGCAGGCGCTTGTCGAGGGAAGCTCGCTGGGGCAGTGGAACCAAGAGGTCGAAGTGGGTTTGTTCATGGATGTGCTCGATGAGCTTGACGGAGAAATGTTCACAATCGGCGAGGACGGTGGGCGCTGTGGTGGTGGCAGTGGAGTCGAGGATGGCGGCGGCCATGTCGAGTAACTCTGGGGTGGCTTGCGTCACCGAGCGCGCCGCGGTGGCGGTGGTAAAGCACAGGGGCTGGTGGCTCTCGGCATCGAGGGCAAAGAAGGTCTGGGCGATCTTGCTCGGTTTGGATTGCGGGCTCTTCTGGTGGCGGCGCATTTGCCGCTTGCTGTAGCTGCGCACGCGGTGGGGATCGACCGCGAGCAGCTTGCCGCCGAAGTCGCCGCCCGCGCGGCGCAGTTTGCCGAGGGCGATTTGGAGGCCTTGCGCCTCTCCTACCGTGTGCGCCGCCAGCAGATCGTGGATGGCCTGGTCACTGCCGACGTAGGGCAGGCCGTTGGTGAGTTCGAACCCCTTTTGCGACAAACACCGCTTGGCGCGGATGCCCGTGGTGCACAGCGCGGCCTCATGAACCAACTGCAGGGCCAAGCGGGGCTCGACGTGTTCGGGCCCGCCCGCACTCCAGGCGCGGAGCAGGTCCCACGTGCCCAGACGCAAGTGCTCGGGGACCAGCAGCCACAGTCCTACCATGTTGCCGCTGACTTTATCCGCCAGCAGTTGGCGTACTTCGCGTTCGAGACTGCGCGGGGTGGCGGACTTCAGCTGCACGCGTTGTTTGGTGTGCTGGGTCTCAATCAGCTTCTGCGGCCCGGGCCGATAGGAGTAGAGTTTTTTTTTGCAAGCCAAAACTCTCGATGATCCGCTGCACACTGCGGATGCTGATCGCCAACCCGCTCTGCACAAGCATTTGGGCGATGACCTCGGCGGACGCCTCCGCATCGAGAAAGCGGTGACGGATCACCTGGCGCACGACCTCGTCGGTGCGCCGGTAGTTGGTCTTGGGCCCGCGCTTCTGGCTCAACAAGGCCAGGGCCCCCCTCTCGATGAATGCCGCCCGCAGTTGGAAATAGCGCTGCTTGCTGAAATCGAACTTCGCCGCCGCGGCACACGGCCCCACCCCCTCACACTCTCCCTCGATGAGCATCAACAGCTTGCGCGTGATTTCATCATCGTCGGGCACCAACAACGAGCCCGCAGTCCCTACCACCGACCGGCTCACGAAATCGAATGAGACCATCCCCTCTTCCTCCTGCCGCACGTCTGCGATCTTCTAGCACACGCGGGGGCGGTAGTCTAATCAAATATGGCGGAATTGAGATGAGCGACCAGGCTATCATCCCGCATGATCAGCTGCTACATCACTGCTTCACGGGAGAGTACCGCCATATTTAATTAGAGATATCGTTGCTGTCTGCGCGAAACGGCACCGACTGTGTGGATCAGACGGATCTTCGACAGTGGAGGGTCTGCGCCAGAGGTGGACTGCGAGTATTTATAAGGTGTTTTCCCGAAAAACTGGGTGTTGGCGATAAAAACCTAGTGCCACAGATAATAGTAATATGTCTTGTAGGACATTGACTCTTACCGTCAATTATGGTGTCTATGGTGCGCCATGTTCTTCCGCGCCAAGAAGTCCGGCTCCCATGCCTATCTGCAGATCGTGGAAAACCGGTGGGAAGACGGTGCGGTCAAACAGCGCGTCATCGCTACCCTCGGACGCCTCGACCAGCTCGAAGCCTCCGGTCACCTGTCCGCCCTGCTCGCCTCCGGGGCGCGGTTCTGCGAGGCCGCGGTCGTCCTGAGCGCGACGCGCCACAGTGCGCTGGCGACCACCGCGGCGTGGCGCATCGGTCCGGCACTGGTCTTCGAGCGGCTGTGGAGCGAGACCGGGTGCCGCCTCACCATCGAGCACCTGCTTGCCGAGCGCCAGTTCGAGTTTCCAGTTGAGCGGGCGATTTTTCTGACCGTCTTGCACCGCCTGTTTGATCCCGGCTCGGACCGCGCGGCGGACAAGTGGCGAGAGGACTACCGCATCGCGGGCACCAGCTCCCTGCAGCTCCACCATCTCTACCGCGCCATGGCATGGCTCGGGGAGGAAATCCCGCTGCCCGAGACGGAAGCCCCGCGCACGGTAGGGAAAACCACGGTGGTCAGACGGACCAAGGATGTGATCGAGGAGCAGTTGTTCGCGGCACGGCGTGACCTGTTCAGCTCCCTGGATCTCGTCTTCTTCGACACGACGTCGATTTACTTCGAGGGGGCGGGTGGGGAAAGCCTGGGGCAGCGCGGCAAGAGTAAAGACCATCGGCCCGACCTGCGCCAGATGGTGGTGGGCGTGGTGCTCGACGGCCAGGGGCGGCCCCTGTGCTGCGAGGTCTGGCCGGGCAACACGAGTGATGCAAAGTCACTAATCCCGGTCGTCGACCGGCTGCGGCAGCGGTTTGCCATCCGCCAGATCTGCGTGGTGGCGGACCGCGGGATGATCAGCCGCGCGGTGCTCACGCAGCTGGAGTGCGCGACGCGGCAGTGGGCGTACATCCTCGGGGCGCGCTTGCGTGCCGACGGGGAGGTACGCCGGGCGGTGCTGGCAGACCCGGCGCCCTTTGCGGTGGTTCATCCGAAGAGCCCCATCCGGACAGACCCCTCGCCGTTGCAGGTCAAGGGCGTGTGCATCGACGGGCGTCGTTATGTGGTCTGCCGCAACGAGGATCAGGCGAAGAAGGATGCGGCAGATCGGGAGGCCATTGTGGCCGGCCTGCGCGACCAGCTCAAGCATGGAGCGAAGTCCTTGGTGGGCAACAAGGGATACCGCAAGTATCTGAGTGCGGCGCCCAAGAACGCCTTGCAGGTCAACGAAGAGAAGATCACCGCGGAGGCCCGCTACGACGGCCTCTGGGTCCTGCGCACGAACACCGCGCTGAGCGATCGCGAGGTGGCGCTGAAGTACAAGCAGCTCTGGATGGTGGAACAGATGTTCCGCTCGATGAAGACCATCCTGGAGAGCCGGCCGATTTATCACAAACGCGACGAGACCATTGCGGGGCATGTGTTCTGTTCATTCCTTGCGCTGGTGCTGCGCAAGGAACTCCAGGATCGACTCGCCCCTCTGGGCGAGCCTCCCGAGTGGGCCGATGTCCTGCGCGACCTCGATGCCCTGCAAGAGGTGGAGCTCACGCACCAAGGCAAGCGCGTGCATCTACGCACCGAAACGCGTGGCAGTTGCAGCGCGGCCTTCAAAGCCGCCGGCGTGGCGCTGCCCCCAACTCTGCGCTCTGCGCGGGAGGCCATTCCTGAATGATCTCCGCACGCGCGTGGCGATCACATGGTGCCAAGCCACCCGAGCGTCGTCATAACCCCTTGATCTTACGCATGTTCGTCCTGATGACTGTCGAAGACCAGTCAGAGCCACGGCAAAGTCCGGTGGCCCGGCATCGCCGCGCCGCCCGAGAATCGACTTCTCGGCCTACCAACGGCGGAACTCATCTGCAGCAGGGCCACGGCAGAGTCGTCGCGACCACCCGCCGGAGAATGCAATTCTCCGGCTACGGTGCAAAGAAGTCTGCGGAAGAGGACTCGACCCGCTGGAGACCCGTGGTCTGGTGTGGATACTCTTGCAACGTGGACAAATCATCAGGCCCCCAAAAATCGCTGCTACACAGGGGCGCGCTGGTGGCGCAGCGGCGTGGAAACCATGCTCATTGGGGCCGCGGCGGCCGGCGCCGCGTTTCTGCTGGTGCGGGCGTTGGCGCACAGCTGAGGGCTGCGCCCGGCGTCCGTGCGTCGGGTCCGCTCCCGCTGGTCGCTGCACCCCCCCCACGGGACTGCCAGTGATGCGGCGGGCGCCCGACTTGATCACAAGCTCTGATCCACTCTTGCACTGCATCCCCATCAGTGTTTTACGGAGCTGAGCACTCTGTGTCGTGGAGGTGAGTTGTATGCCGAAGCAAGTGAAGCCCAAACGCGCCGCGAAGAAGAGCACCGCCAAGCGCCCGGCCCCGAAGCCGGTAGCCAAGGCAGCTCCGTCGAAAGCCATCGGCGCGAAGCCCAAAGCGGCCGCGCCCGTGCCGGCCCCAACGAAACCGGCCGCGGCTCAACCAGCCGAGACGCCGCCAGCGGCAGCCGAATCAAAGTACGATCAGCCCGGCGCCCCGTGGTGGAAGAAATTCCGCCCCGCGCGGCGCGAAGCCCGGATGTAGGCCGGCGGTGCGGCGCGCCCGACGCCTGCCCTGAGCCGGGTCGAAGGAGCAAGCGGGCCGTCAGGCCGAGGCTGGGCGCAGCCTGTGGGCGGCGGCCCCTTGTGGTTGGGGGTGGTCTTCGCTTTACTGGAGAACCGAGCACAGACAGGAGGAGTTCATGAATTACGAGCGCGTTGAATTGAGCCGCGACTGTGAAGTCGTGCAAATCCCGGCCGGCCATACGCTCACGCTGCCCAAGGGCACGGCGGTGATCATCACGCAGTCGCTGGGCGGAAGCTTTACGCTCCAGGTACCCAGCTACGGTGGGTTGTTCCGCCTCGCAGGCAAGGATGCCGACGCCATCGGGAAAGAACCGCTGGCGACGCAAGCCGCAACGGGCAAGGGCGCCTCCATCGAAGATCAGATCTGGGACGAACTCAAGGGCTGCTACGACCCGGAGATCCCTGTCAACATCGTCGACTTGGGCCTGATCTACGATATGCGTGTTTCCGCGCTCGCCAGTGGCAACAAACGCGTCGACGTGAAGATGACGCTCACGGCACCCGGCTGCGGAATGGGGGCAGCGATCGCGTATGACGCGCGGCAGAAGATCCTGGCGCTTCCCGGCGTCGACGAGGCTGATGTCGAGGTGGTGTGGGATCCGCCGTGGAGCCCGCAGATGATCTCGCCCGAAGGCCGGCAGCTGCTGGGGATGGACTGAGTCGCGCGCCTAATTCGTAATGACCACCGGCGTCCCGAGCGGCACGACGTCATAGAGGAAATCGATGTCTCTGTCGCTGACGGCGATGCAACCTTGTGTCCAGTCGATCGGCAGCAATGGCCGTCCGCCGTATCCGTGGATGCCGACCTCCCCCCCATGACGGTGGACCAAGGCGGAACTTCGCGGCGCTGATTGGCGAAGAAGATGTCGGCCCACTCGCTGGCCGAGATCAAGCGCCGTTCGAACGCCCTCTCAGCGTCATCGACGTTCGGATAGCTGATGGCGAGGAAACGCCGGAAGCGGCTCTGCGGCCGTTTTTCACACACGTAGTACTGCCCTTCGGGGGTGCGCCCGTCACCGCGCAGCAGTTTCCCGGCCCGCGGATCTTTTCCGAGGGCGATGTGGAACTTCCTCAAGGTCCGATCGCCTTGCTGGAGCCACATCTCGCGGCGGGACTTCCAGACCTGGAGGGTCAGCTCGCCAGCGTCCGGAGAGCGCGCGCACCAGGCTGCACTCACCACCCAGAGGCTGCACATCAGTGCTGCGGCATACACCGCGCCACGCCACGCACGCTGCATCGTCTTCCGACTCCTTCTCCCTCAAATGGCGCCGCGCCTGCTGCAGCGCCTCGTCCTGCCGGAACGTAGAAAACCATAGGCGGCAATCGCGGGTCAATAGTTTTTTGCCTGGCGCAAATCCGCTGGCCCCGAAGATCGCGCGGTGGGCAGACGCGGAAAGAAAACTTGCAAGCCAGCACCGGTTGGTGCAAACTCCTCCTGCGGTTTTTTGTGGAATAGATTGCACTCACGGTGAGCGCTCTCGTCGCGGGTGGTGATTTTAGTTTAGACCATGGGATCAGGATCGCCGTTGGCCGCCAATACAACCACAGGGTGATTGTACGGAATCGAACCCACGGATCGTAAGGATCGCCCGCCGCGCCACCCAACTCTGCGCCGTCGTCGCTGGGGGCCCGGCGCTGGTTGTGGCCGTCGGGTGGCTCTTCGGCAAATGGACCTTCGCCACCTTCGGGCCGGGGTACATTCCGATGGCTCCCAGCACCGCTTGGTTGTTGGTGCTGCTGAGTAGCGCGCTGTTCGTGCGGGCGCGGTGGCCGGACCGCCGGCTAACCAAGGCGGTCGGGGGGGCAGCGGTCGCGATCACGAGCACGGTCGCCGTACTGGTGGAGCTGGCCCTGACCTTCCGATTTACCTTGCCATTGGAAATCTGGCTGGCCCGCACCACGGCAACGGTCGGGGGAATCCCAGTCGGACAGATGTCGCCCCTCACGGCCGCGGCGTTCATGACGGTCGCCCTTACGCTGGGAATCGCCGGGAGCGCCGCCGGCCGCCGCTCGCCGCTACGCCACGTTGCGGCGACGCTGGCGGTGGTCGTGTTGTTCACCGGCCTCGTGGTGGCGACGGGTTATGCGTTGGGCGGGCCACTGCTCTACGGAACCGGGTATGTCCCCATGGCACTGCTGACCGCGCTGGCGTTCACGGCGCTCGGTGCTGGTCTGTTGGTGGCCGCTGAGCCGGCCACGTGGCTGCTGCGCGCGCTCGTCGGTGAGCCGGCGGCCGGCGCCTCGGTTCGACTCCGCCGGTCGGAGCGGCTGGTGCTGGCGGCGTTTGGGGTGCTCATCACAGCCATCGCCACGATGGGGTTGAGCTATGCGCGGCGCCAGTTGGCTGACACTGAGCGGGAGGCGCGGAGTGAGTTGGAGGCTATCGCCGACCTCAAATCCCAGCAGCTGTCTCACTGGCGCAACGAGCGGCTCGGCGATGCTACGGTTTCCGCCAGCGCCGGGTTCCTCGGACGCGCTGTGCAGACGCTGCTCAGCGATCCGTCCTCGGAAACAAGCAGAGCCGAGCTGTCGTACTGGCTGGATACGCTGCGGGAAACCTTCGACTACGAGTGGGTGGCGCTGTTCGATCCGTACGGCAACGTCCTCCTCTCCACACCGCCCCTTACACGACCTCCCAGCCCCGAGGAGCAACGGGATGCGGCGGCAGGCCTTCGCCAGGGGCATGCCGCGATGAGCGACCTCCATCAGGACAGCACCCTGAACGACATTCGCCTGGACGTTACTGCGCCGATCTTCGCACCGCCATACTTATCCGCCACCACGCAGAGCCCACCGCCTGTTTTTGCTCCCCAGCCCATTGCCCTGCTCTTCCTGCGGATCGACCCGGCTCGATTTCTCTATCCGTTTCTCCAGTCCTGGCCCGTGCCCAGCGAGACGGCGGAGACGTTGTTGGTGCGACGCGAGGGGGACCACGTCATGCTGCTCAACGAGCTTCGCCGCGAGAATCGGACAGCGTCAGCGGTGCGCTTGCCGTTGACCCGGCTACAGGTCCCCGCCACCGCGGCGGTGGAAGGTAGGTCGGAGGCTTTCGAAGAGGTTGATGATCGCGGTGCGCGTGTCCTCATGGTGACACGGCCGGTGGGCAATTCGCCGTGGCTCATGGTCGCCAAGATGGATCAGGAAGAGATCTACGCTCCGATCCGCGAGCGAGCGTGGAGCATCAGTCTCATCTTCGGGGCGCTGACGTTGGCCGTCGGGTTGAGCATCAGCCGGTTGTGGCGCCAACGTCACGAAGAGTTCCTCAGCCGGCAACTCGCCACCGAGCGGGAACGGACGGCCCTGACCGAACGTGTGGCGCACCTCATGAAGAGCGCCAACGACATCATCATGCTGACGGATGACAGCTGGCGGATCCTGGAGGTCAATGACCGCGCCCTGGAGGCCTACGGGTACACGCTGGCTGAACTCCAGCGCATGCGGGCGGTGGACATCCGCGCCCCGCAAGACCGTGCGGATTTCCCCCAAGTCATCGAGCGCTTGAAGGCCGAAGGGCACGGTATCTTCGAGGTCCTGCACCAACGCAAGGACGGCTCGACCTTTCCCGTTGAGGTCAGCGTCCGATTTGTCGAGATTGGCGGTGTCACCTACGTGCTGGCCATCATCCGCGACATCACCGAGCGCAAGCGCGCCGCAGCCGAACAAGCGGCGCTCTTTGCAATCGCCAAGGACATCGCCGGGGTGGTCGATCTCAACGACATTCTCAACCGTGTGCATCAGCGCGTCTCCGCGGTGCTGCCGTGCGACCGCATCACCACCTACTACTGGGACGCGGTGCGCAGCGCGTATCGGGCCTTGGCATGGTACGGCGTCCCGTCGCGGCTCCATCCCGATACGATCGCGCTGGAATTCCATTCCGGCCAACCCGTAACCGACCGGCTGCTGGCTGGGGAAACGGTGCTCATCAACGATCCCGCCAACCAGGGCTTGGTGCCGCTGGAAATCCTCACCCACTTCGGCCTCACGGCTGTGTTAGTGGTTCCGCTAGTGGTGCGCGGCCGCAGGATGGGCGCGCTGGCAGCGCTCAACGCTGAGAGTGGCCGCCGCTTCGACCCGCGCCAGGTGCGGTTGTTCGAGGGGATCGCGCAACACGTGGGTGTCGCCATCGAAGCCGTCGATCTCTATCGCGCCCAGGAAGAAGAAGCTGCCATCGCCGGCGCTTTCGCGCGCGTCGGGCAGGAGCTCATCTCTTTGCTCAGCAGCCCCGCACTCCTCGACCGGCTGTGTCAGCTAACCACCGAGGTGCTCGGCTGCGACCAGAGCCGCACCTGGCTCCGGCGCGCCCCGGACGAGGCCTTCGTTCCCGTCGCTGGTTACGGCGACTCGACCGAGCGCTGGGAAATCATTCGCTTGGTGAAGTTCAGCCGGTCTACGCTGGCGGTGCAGCTCAATAGCATGGAGCGCGATGGCGTGTTCCATAGCAAGGTCGCAGACCTGCCCGAGTCGGAAGCTGCGGTGTGGGCGCGCGCCTACGGCGTGAACGAATGCCTGATGGTGCCGCTGTGGCGCGCCGGCGAGCTGGTCGGGTTTCACACCGCCGACTACTGCGGCCGGAAGGAAGTGCTCGGAGCGCGCCACGTGCGCATTGCACGCGGCATCGGACAATTGGCCTCGATGGCGATGGAGGATGCCCGTTTGATGCAGGAACTCGAGCGGGCGAACCGGCTCAAGTCGGATTTCGTCGCCACCATGTCGCACGAGCTACGCAGCCCCCTCAACATCATCATGGGGTACACGGACCTGCTCCACGAGGAGGCATTCGGGCCGCTGACTGCGGAGCAGCGCGACACCTTATCGCGCATGGACAAGAGCGCCCATGAGTTGCTCGGACTCATCGATGCGACCCTGGACCTCAGTCGGCTGGAAGCCGGGCAGTGGAAGCTGGAGCTGGGGGAGGTGGATCTCGGTGAGCTGTTGCGTGAGATCGAGGCGGAGGTCAACGCGCGAGAAAACCTTTCGGCGGTCACCTTTGCGCTGCATCTCGCGGCGGACCTGCCGCCGTTGCGCACCGACCCGGTGAAGCTGAGGCTCGTGCTCAAGAATATCGTGACCAATGCGTTCAAGTTCACCGAAGAAGGCCGGGTTGTGGTGGAGGCGCAACGCTGCGGGCCCGCCGTGGAAATTGCGGTCAGCGACACCGGGGTGGGGATCCCGCCGGATTCGCTGGCGGTGATTTTCGAACCGTTCCGCCAGGTCGACGGCAGCGCCACGCGCCGGTACGGCGGGGTGGGATTGGGGCTGCACATCGTCCGCCGTCTCCTCGATCTGCTCGGGGGGACGGTGACCGTTGAGAGTGCGGTCGGCCGCGGCTCGACCTTTCGCGTCCGCCTGCCCGTAGAGCTAGCGGGCAGCGGTGCGCGGGAGCGGCGGCCCCTTCGGGACGCGGCGCGCCGTACTTACGCCAGCTGAACGAGATCACGCGCCATACTACTGCGCGGCCAGTAGCGCCGCGCTGACGCGCGGCAGCACCGTCCCCACTTTCTCGCGCGCGAGCACATCCGCGATGCCATCGTAGGGCGTCGCGGTCAGGTTGATAATGATGAGCGCGCCGCCACCCTGCTTGGCGAGGCCGGCGAGCGAGGCCGCGGGAGTCACAAGAAGTGATGAACCGAGCGCCAAGAGGACGTCCGACTGCTGCGCCAGCGCCGTCGCCTCAGCAAGCACGTCCGCTGGCAAGGCTTGGCCGAAAGAGACGGTGGCCGGTTTCAGCCAGCCGCCACAGCGGGCGCACTGCGGCACCTCCGCACCCGCCTCCAGCGCGTCCAACGCCTCGTGAATCGGCACGCGCGCCTCGCAGCGCAGACAGAGCGCGGCGAGATTGGTGCCGTGCAACTCCAAGACGCGACGGCTGCCGGCGCGCTGGTGCAGGCCGTCGATGTTCTGCGTGATCACCGCCGCAAGGCGGCCGGCGGTTTCGAGTTGCGCCAGCGCGGCGTGCGCGGCATTCGGCGCGGCGGCGAGCATCGCCGGCACCGTCGCCCGCTTGTAGCGCCAGTGTTCCCGGCGCGCCGCGTGATCGGCGAGGAACTCCTGATATTCGACCGGCCGAAATCGCTCCCACACGCCTCCCGGGCTGCGGAAATCCGGGATACCTGACTCCGTACTGAGCCCGGCACCAGTGAGGGCGACGGCATGCCGCGCGTCGCGCAGCAAAGTGGTGACCCGTTCGATTGCGGCATCAGTATCCATCGTGGCTCGATTGGGCGATTGAGTCATTGCGCCATTGAGCCATTGCCGAAGAGCTGATTCAATGGTCCAACGACCCAATGGCGCGATTGAGTGATCGAGTCATTGAGCCATTGCCGAAGAATTGACTCAATGACTCGATGACCCAATGGCTCAACGAATCAATTTCACCATGCAGCTCAAGATCCTCAACGGCCTCGCGGGCATTGACCCCGGCGCGTGGAATGCGCTCGTCGGCGCCGGCTCGCCATTTCTCGAATGGGAGTGGTTGTCCTCCCTCGAAGAGGCCGGCTGTGTCACGGCGCAAACGGGGTGGCTGCCGCAGCATCTCACATTGTGGGATGGGGGGCGCTTGCTCGGCGCCTGCCCGCTGTACGTGAAGGGCAACAGCGAAGGCGAGTTCGTGTTCGATCACGGCTGGGCGGAGGCGGCGCACCGTGGCGGGCTGCGGTACTACCCCAAGCTGTTGGTCGCCGTGCCGTTCACGCCCGCCACCGGCGTGCGCTTCCTCAGCGCTCCCACGGCCGACCGCGCCGCAGTCGTGCGCGTCTTGGGCGCGGCGTTGAAGGAGCTCTGCGCAGCGAACGAGTTTTCGTCGGCGCACGTCAACTTCTGCCTGCCGGACGAAGCCGCTGTCCTCGCTGCACTCGGGTTCGAGCGTCGCGTCAGCTATCAGTTCCAGTGGATCAATCCCGGCGGCGTGCGGGCGTGGCGCTCCTTCGAAGACTATCTCGGGGCGTTCCGCAGCAAACGGCGGATTCAGATCAAGCGCGAGCGCCGCGAGCTGCAGGCGCAAGGTATCGATATCAGCGTGCATGTCGGCGCAGAGATTTCCGACTCGCTGTTCACGCCGATGTTTCACCTCTACAAGGCCACGGTCGACAAGCATTACTGGGGACGGCAATACCTGAACACCGAGCTGTTCGAGCTGCTGCGCCAGCGTTGGAAGCACCGTTTGTGCTTCTTTGTGGCGCGCCGCCACGGCGACGTCCTGGCCGGCACCTTCACGGTGCAGAAGGGCGACGTTCTCTACGGCCGTTACTGGGGAACGTTCCACGAAGTCCGTTACCTGCATTTCAATGTCTGCTACTACGCTGCCATCGAGCACTGCCTGCGGGCGGGCCTCAGTCGCTTCGAGCCCGGTGCGGGGGGCGAGTTCAAACACTTGCGTGGCTTCGATGCGCAGCCCACCGAGAGCATGCACTTCATCGCCAACACCCGCCTGGCGCGCGCGGTGCGCGATTATCTCACCCGGGAGGGCCGCGCGGTGATCGACGAGATGCAGTGGCTGGACGAGCGGAGCGCGCTCAAACGATCGGGCGGGGCCCGCTGAACATGGTAGCGGGCTGGCTGTGGGATTGCCTGCGTTGTCCAATCGAGCGGACGACACCGTCCAATTGAGTGGACACTGGCAGAGGGGCGGACACCCACGTCACCCCATACGAGCACGCGCAAGCAGATGGCATTTCTCTTGCGTGTGTCTTAATTGGGCGGTTAACGCTGGCGCCTGGGACGTCAGCGTTCTGCGAGTTTGGAGGGATCCCGAATCCATTCGAACCAGCGGGCACTCGCGATGGCGCATCAATACCACCACGTCGCAAGCGGGCGGTTTGGCGTCACGGGCAAGCCGCCGCACCAGCACTCGACTGGACCGAACAAGTCGGTACTGGTGGTGAGCGATAGCCTCTTCGTCGCGGAAGCGCTTATTGCCACCCTCGGCCTGCAATCTGCTTGGAGTGCTCGCCCCGGGACACTGCATACGGAAGGGAAGGCGACCGTCGGTCCCGCCGTTGCGCTCATCGTGTCGCCTGACGGGGATTCTGCGGGACGTACCACACGCTCGATCAGGCGATACTGGGCGACCTGCAAGGTCATCACGGCGGGCGTGGCAAATCGCGAGGAGGACGTCCTGGCTGCGTTCCGGGCCGGCGCCGACGGGGTAGTCCTCTTAGACGAAAGCCTTCGGGATGTACGAATCGCTCTGCAGGCGGTCCTTGCTGGAGAGTTCCGCCCGCCGCCATCGCTGCTCCGTCCGCTCGTCGATCGCTTGATATGGTTAGGAGGCGCCCACGGACAGACCGCGGGCCGAGGCGCGATGAGGCGTTTGTCAGCCCGGCAGATCGATATTCTTCTCCGGATCGCGCACGGAGAGTCCAATAAAGAAATCGCAGTCGGTACCGGTCTCGAGGTTCAGACGATCAAGAACCACGTAAGTCGGCTCCTGAGGAAACTCGAGGTGCGCTCAAGGTTTGACGCTGCAAGAGTCGCAGCGTCCTACGTGCGAGGCTCTCCTTGACCGTCACGAAACGCCACGCTTGGATTGTCGCCGGTGTGATCCTCTTCGCAATCAGCGCTTGGATATCAAACCGGTGCGTCTGCAGCGAATGCGCGATGCAACAAGTCACGCTTGAGCTTCCTGACCATTCCAAAGTCCGCGGCCGGTTGTATACCCCGGAACACGCCAAAATCGCTGCAGGGGAGCGCGAGGCAACGCGTATTCCGGCTGTCATCCTGGTGCATGGCTACTTGGCAAACGGCGGGATGATGGAAATACCGTGGGTGGAGGAATTGACGCGGCTGGATTGGGCAACCCTCGTGTTGGATCGCCGCGGCGCGGGTCGTAGTGATGGGACCCTGTGGCCACGCAGCAACGGCAGCGTTGCAGCGGACGCTGTTGAGCCGGACTTGCAGGCTGCGGTGCTGTTCCTCAAATCGCATTTGCTGGTGGACTCGGCTCGCATCGCCATTGTTGGCCACAGCGACGGCGCGGGCGCAGCGATAGCGGCGGCGAGCCTGGATTGGGGTATCCGCGCCACGGTGGCAATGAGCGCATCAACGGCACCATCACAGTTTGTGAATCACGTGGCGCCGCAGAATCTACTGCTCCTCTACGGGGAGGAAGATGATTTTGTCCTGAGGGAAACCGATCGCGTCTTGATGGCACGCGGCACGCGCGGCGTACTGGAAGGGCCTGGGGATTTTGGGCAGATTAGGGATGGCAGTGCCCGCCGCCTCGTTCGTGTTTCCGGGGCCGGGCATATCAGCCTCTTGTACGCGCCCGCGACGCACCGAGAGGCGCTCGCTTGGCTCGCGGAATCGTTTGCGGTGACGCCAGATGATCCGGTCTCTCCTGCTGGCGATCCACCCTCGAAACTCGTGCTGCGCGACATTCATGCTGAGCCCCACCGCTGGTGGTGGGTGTGCGCAGGATGCGGGGCGCTTATCCTCATCTTGCTCGCGCACCCATCAACCGGCCCTAGCCCTGGCGGCTACCAATGCCGTTCGTCCGCGGCACATGTAGCAGTAGACACGGCGTTGCTGTCCGGGGCGTGGGTCGCGGGCTTATATGCGGCACGACCTGTCGCACAGCTCGGGGGCTCTGTCATACCCGTTGAGGAAGGACCCGTACTCGTCGGATTGCTGTTAGGTATCGCCGCCGCGCTTTCGGCCGGCCTGGCGATACGCAAGATCATCGCAGCCGTGTGGGTGTGGCCTGCTCTGATCGGCACCCTGCACACGCCGGTTCGCCTCAAGATCGCAGCGGCGTTGCGCGGCTGCGCAGTAGCCGCCAGTCTATACATCGCGGCATATCTGCTCCTAAGGCACCACTATGGCGTGACGTTTACGCCGCTGCGAGGCGTCCTGCTGCTGTTGTTTGCGACGGCAGGGCTGCCAACGTTCGCCGTGCTGGAGTGTTGGCTCACGGGATTTGAAGCGCACGCGCCGCCAGCACGGCCCGCCGCACAGATGCTCCTGCTTGCAGGAGCGACGACTCTGCTCTCCGGGCAACTATTCGAGCGTATGTCGCGAGCGCCAGGATACTTGCTTGCGCTCACGCTTGTCGTGGGCGCGCTGGCTCGCGTGGGTGGTTGGAGCAAAGGAGCCGCGTCCCACGTGACATTGGGTGCCGGCACCCTCGGCTGGATGGCGGCTGTCGCTGGGGGGCTCTACTGACCACCGCATTCGAGGAACCGATGATGAGGCATGCCACGCTCCCACTGCTCACCTTGGTCCTAGTGATCACTGCCGCAAGCGCAAACGCGGCACGACGCCAACTGGTTTACGTGACCAACTTCGGGTCCGACTCCGTGTCGGTGATTGATTCAGCCTCCAACCGTGTCGTGCAAACAGTCCCCGTAAACGACGGACCGCTCGGTATCGCCGCGGCGCCGGACGGACGCTTCGTGTACGTTGCCGGTTTCGCCTCCGGTGACGTCGCGGTCATCCGCACCGACCTGCAACAGTTGGCGAACCGCATTCCGGTCGGCGGGGCCTGCCACAGTGTCGCCGTTACCTTGGACGGACGCTTCACGTACGTGACCAACACACCTGCCGATTCCGTGGCGGCCATTGATACCGCCGGTCGGCGTGTAGCTCGTACGGTCGCCGTGGGGTCCGAGCCGGCGGGAATCGCCATCACTGCCGATGGTGCGTATGCGTATGTGGCCAACTACGGGTCGGACTCCATCTCGATCATCGATACGGCGCAGTTTACCGTTGTGGGAGGCATTGCTGTCGATTCCATTCCCAACGGTCCTCTCAGCATGAGCTTCGCCAGCCAGGCCTCTGTGGGGTACGTTACCACGGTGGTTTCGGGCCGGTGCATCCGCATCAACCCCGAGTACTTCGGATTTGACGGTCAGTCCTTCGTGCTCGCACCGCAGTTCGTCGACCCGGAAGCGGTGGCCGTGGCCCCCGACGGCATGGTGGCATACGTCGCCGCCACGCTCGCAGGCTCGCAGACGGGGGTGGTGATCACTCTGGACGCAGCCACGGCCCGGCAGCGGAGGTGGGCAGTCGTCGGGAGCGATCCTCGCGGTATTGCGGTGACCCCGGACAACCGGTTTGTCTATGTCACAAACACAGGATCCGACACGGTGTCGGTTTTGAGCCGGCCAACGGATCAGCTTTTCGCCACCATCCCGGTGGGGCACACCCCGATGGGGGTGGCGGCGCAGATGGTACCCGATCCCTGCGTCGGGGATTGCGACGGCAACGGAGTGGTAAGCATGGACGAGTTGGTGCGCGGTGTTGCCGTTGCGCTGGGCATTGCGCAGCTTGCCGGGTGCCCGATGTCCGACGTCAATGGGGACGAGCAGATCACGATCGATGAATTGGTGGCTGCAGTAAACAATGCACTGAAAGGCTGTCCTGATGAATAGAATTGCCTCGCTGGTGGCACGTGTTCTGCCTCCTGGAGGTGCCGCCGTCGTGGTCCTCGGGCTGGTGTTGTGGGGATGGTGGGCGCGGGTCCTCGCTGATGGCCCGCTGGCCGAGATCACGGCCCCGCCACCAGGATTCAAGCTCCGTGCGGGCCGGACGCTTGTGGTGGCTGTCCATGTTGAAGCGCGCGAGCACCCGGTCCAAAGTTGGGCCGTACGACTCTCGGGCCCGAATGGACTGGATAACGCGCTGGCGCAAGGCGAGGGGGCCGTCAGCCGATCAGTGGCGCAGGTATCCGCCGACACACTCTCGGCAGGCGAGACGTACGACCTCATCTTGTCTGCCAACGACACTGCCGGTGGCTCCACCTCCGCAACTGTTAGCTTCCTGATCCCGGACCCGCAGTATACGTTGATCCCCCTCGACGCCGGCAGCATGATCGGCATGTCCTTCGGGGCGCTGTCTCTGGACGCGTCTGGTAACCGGATCGCCTTTGGAGGAAAGTGGAAGGCGAACTCGGCGGACCTTCTCATCTTGGATGCGCCCACTGCAACCCTGCGCGTCTTCGACTTGCGATTATTTAGTTCATCCGGCTCTAAGCTCACCAAAGACGGCCAGCGGCTCTTCTTCCCCGGGATATTCACCAACCTTGACGATTACGGCATCGGCTTTGTGGACGTCGAGGGTGGCGCGATCAACGGGATCGTCCCTACCGCATCTCAGTTCTTCAGTATCGATCGGAGGGGTCGGCGCATCGCTTTTCAATCCCAACACGACCTCGATCCAAGTATTGGCAACCCCGTCGGCACGTTACAGTACTTCGTGTACGACGAAGAGACTCGGCGCGTCACACAGGTGACTGCAGATCCCCACGCGATCGATTGGAACGCTAGCTGCCCCAGGCTTGGAGGTACCACCCCGCTCATCAGCGCCGACGGGAGCATTGTCGTATTCGTAACTTCGGCAACACTAGGGATTGTCTCTGACTCAGAGACACGCTGCCATATTTTCGCGTATGACGTTGCGAAGAGGGCGCTGCGGCATGTCGCTGCGCTCGACCCGGGCGTTCAACTCGACCTGCCCGCCGTCAGCGATGACGGGAGATGGCTGACTTACATCAGCTCGCACCCGGTCCCGTGGGCTGGCGACCAACGCAGCGGGTTCGGTGCCCGATTGGATCTGCTGACAGGGGAAGTGACGGACCCTATCGCCGGTATCATTACACCCACTTTCGACGCTGTCGTTACGGGCGACGGCAGCAAGGTCCTGCTGTCAACGGAGGCCGACCTCGATCCTCGGGTGGGGAACTCTGATAACAACATGGAGATGTTCCTCTACGACGTCGCCAGCGGCGGGTTCACCCAGGTGACTGAGACGACGGGGGGCATACGACCGTTCTCCGGCTCGTGTGAGTCGTACGACCCGCGGATCAACCGAGGATGGCCGTGTCATGGCTTTTCCGTTCGCAAGCGTCTCGGTGGCACCCTGCCAACTCGACGGTCCTCAGCGCAATGAGGCTGACGGGTTCGCCCTCAACCTAGTTCGCGCCGTGCAAAAGCGGCCGGGCAACCAGCCACCTGTTCTCGCTCAAATCACTGACACACGCGTTCTCGCCGGCGGGGAAATTGCACTCAATATCACCGCGGCCGATCCCGATGGTGATCCGGTCGTGTTCTTTGCGCAGGAACTCAACACCCTCACTATTCCAAAGGGGGCCACAATCGCGGACCATCGTGACGGGAGTGCAACTCTCGACTGGCCCACTCGTCTGGAAGACGTGGGCGTGCACCGGCTGCGCATCGCAGCATTCGACGAGGGGGGCGGCGAGGTCGTGCACGACATGGCCATCGCGATCTGCAATCGTATCGATGATGACGCAAGCGACTCGGGTGTGATACGGGCGCTCTTCGAACCCGGGCCGCCAGCACCGTGCACGGCCGCGGACCGCAACCATGATGGTGTCGTGTCCGCAGCCGATTCACTCACAGTACGCTGATGCGCTCACATCAGCCCACAGCTATCCTCACGGCGCGCCAGACACGCCCGCGCTGATCACCGGCTCCAACGTGCCGTACCACACACCGTGGTCATTGAGCAGGTCCGAGTTCCACTCACCCTTAATCGAGGTGCCATCGATCTTCGCCGAGAAGGTGGCCTGTTTCCCCTGCTCATTCAACAGCCCGAGGACAATACTCGCCGCATCGACGGTCCCTGTCACATCACCGCCCGCGAACACGTTCGAGCCGGTGAGTGTGAGCGATCCATTCACTCCGCCTGCGTTCTGCACGATGGTAGCGGCCCACGAACCGCCGATCACATCCCCGGACAGGCTCTTCCACTCCCCCTTGCCGACAAGCTGCTCCGCATGCGCTGAGGCAACAGCCAGCCCGACCAGAATCACAGCCGTAACGATCGTTCTCATTCTCATTGCTGAACCTCCAACGCGGAATTGTCTGTTGCTCATAATTGGTCCTTTTGAGAGACGTTAGTACAAAACCAGCCGGCGATGTGGACCTGGCCACCTGGCCCGATCTTCGTCACCTCGACCTGTCCCCGCTCGGTGTTCGTTCCGCCCTGGCAGGGTATACCGCCGCCGCTGCCACCTGCCGGAATCGTCGTGACAATCGTCGTCGGAGTCACTGCCTTCGGGGACGTCGAGTACCAGGCACCGCCAGTGGCCTGATAGTCCTGCAGCTCGACACAATTGCCCGCGCCGGCGGTGTGCAGTGAACTGCAGGCGTTCGAGGCCGGCGGCTTGACGAGACAGCAGGAGGTACCGGTGCTATCCGGGTTGCCGCGCACGCAGTCCCCGCCCGCCGGGGCGGGGTTGCCGGCAATGGCATTGAAACCACCGCCACGGACGCGAATCGTTTGGTTCACCTGAAAGATATTGCTCGGGATTGTGGGAGCAGTCGAATCGAGACTCAACGTTGCACCGGGCCCATCTTGAATAGTGGTGGTGGTGATGCCCGCCGCATTCGTGCCGCACTTCTGGGGTGTGCCACTTGGCCCCCACTGATTGTTGTTGGCGTTCACCGTTATGCTCCCGTTGTGCTCGAAGTCGCAGCTGCTGGCATTTTGCGCGAAGGCATTATTGCCGGGACTGCCACCCGTGCTCCCGAAGTCCACCGTTCCCGAGCTCACCGAAGTGGAAGTATACACGCCGCCACTGCCGTTGTAGACGGCAGCCACTCCCTGGCCGGTCACCGTCCCAGGATTGTTGATCCCGACGCCCTTGGCGCTGCTCCCGCACAAGTAGTCGTTCTTGGCCGCCGCCAGCGGGTTGTTATTGTCTTTTACGGAGACGGCGTTGTTGGAGTTCTGCCGGCTGATGTTGGCGTCGGTTTCGAGACGGGCCGTTCCACCCGTGTCGCCGTATGAGGTGAGGCCGTCTGCAGTCGTGAACGGCGCGCCCGTGCCGCCGAATTTCCGGCCCTCCAACTCCGCGATGTTGCGTTCCGCAACCAGTCTTCCTTTGAAGGTTCGCAACCCACCACGCAGATTGTGGTGGAACCAAGAATCCTTCACTAACGCCTGTCCGCCGCCGCTCACCTCGAGGCCTTGGTCACGCGCAGAGAGTGCCTCCGTGTTGCGGACCGTCACCCCCTGCATCCCTGGGGTCGGGTTTCCCGACGCCACGTGAATGAGATCGGGGCACGGCTGGCTGGTACATGGGCAATCGGCGGCGACTGTGCAGGTGTTCCCGCCGTCAAGCTTTACCGTCTTGACAACGTTCCCTTTGCCGCTGCTAATGTCGACCAACGTGTTCGCCTGGGACACGGCGTTCGAGTTCTTGATCCACAGGCCCTGAATCGTGTTCTTGTCGGAGGCGACCGAAAAGTAGGTCGTATTATTGAGGTCGACCGTCCACGAGAACGAATCCTGGGTGGCGTAGGAGTCGCCGACGACCCACGGGCGTCCACCGCTATTGGTGCCGTCGATCATGATGTTCGCGCCCGAGATGGTCAGCGCCCTGTTGTCGGTCATCGTTATCGTGCCGGCCGCGACCTCGAATTGAATGAGTACGGGGTTGGTCGAAGTGGAAATGGCATTCGCCCTACAAATAGCGCTCCGCAAGTTACACGCGGTCCCGCAATTCGTGCCGGCCGAGCAGTAATCCGGCGGGGCAGTATCTGTGGTCGACCTGACCGTCACGACGTCTGGGAAGAACGTCCATTCCACGTTCGAAAGCGGATCACCGCTCGTTCCCGCGCCGTAGAGAACGGGTCCAACTTGAACCTGCGTGACAGTCCCAGTTGAGCCATTTATTCTGGCAGAGTACTGGATGGTGTGCTTCCAGATCCCTGTTTGCATCCCATTCGCCGTGCTGATGGTGACGCAATTGTGCCCCGAGTTCATCGGGACGTTGTTGCTCGTGTAAGACGCATCGCCCGTCGTGCACGTACGTGTCGTGGCACTCCCGGAGAACGTGACGGTTTGCTGAGCGCCTGTGAGATTGTTCAGGCAGACCTGGACGCTGACGGGATTCGCGGGGCAGGATACCGCGTATGCCTGCCCGCCCATCCACGCGAGCGCTACCCCAATCAATATCGATCGCCTCATCGAATTCTCCTCCTTCTGACATGCAAACCATCCGTTGCTCTTTCAGGCTCCTCTTGACCGTCTGTAAATCGCGCGAGCTGTTGGAGGCGTAGCCGAGGCCGCCAGCAGTCGGCGTTCTCTGGAGTCGCTTCACACAACTCATGCGCGGCGGCGCGAAACAGCTCGTGTGCCCGAGTCGGTGAGACCCGGCCGACCTGTGCTTCCGCGCGGTAGAAGGCCAGCAGCCCATTATCGGCTTCGTGTAACAGGACGGCTTCGATCTGCTGAAGGGCCGCCCGTGCTCCGTCGTCGCCACACTGGACAAGAATCCCCGCACGCTCGGCAGCGCGTGCACTTGACAGCGCTGTGTCCGCTAGCTCACGAACGAGCGGCAACAGACGAGCACGGTTCTCTTCTAGGGCAGCGGCGTTCTCGTCGAAGTACTCGGTAAGTGCAGCGCGTTCTCTGTCAACTATCGGTGCAGTTGGCAGTGCCGTGCGGAGCTCTTTCAAGGCAGTCAGCGCCGCTTCCGACAGCGGAAATCGCTTGCGGATCGCGTCCGCCAGCTCCACCCGTGCGAACCAGTTGTCCGGCCTCTCCGCAATTATCTGCTGGAGCAAATCGATGGAGGTATCGAGTGCCCACGGGTCGCCCTCCAATCCCAGGCACAGGTAGCCCTCCGCTACAATCAGGCGAGCCCGCGCGTTGGAGGGATCTCGCTGAAGTTGGCGGCGTCCGAACGCGAGTGCCTCTTCACATTGGTAGGGGTGAAACGGGTTCCGGAATGAGTACGCCGGCTCACCAGCACCATGCGCGGTTGCGCCCAAGGCAACGATGAACACGATGGGTCCGGTTCGACAGCAGCCGCCAAGGCGTGTCGGTGCGGAGACCATCTTGCGCAACCCCCAGCGCATGAGCCTGCGAGTATCACAGGTCCACGCCTGCCCACGAGTCACAATTGAGTACCTATGCCGGAGTACCAAAGCGGCTGATAGGTACCGTCGCCATCCGTGGCCTGATGCAGATTCCGTCTGAACTTGACATTGCGGCGCATTCGGCAGAGCGCTTTCTTGCCCGCGTTGGAGCGCCCGCGGCCGTGAGGCAGCATCGCCCCTTGACAACCGCAACCCGTGGAATTGTTAGGCTACTGCACGCCAGCTATTATAGCAACGTAACAACCAACAGCCTAAACAACTGTTCATGCAGAGGCCGCAGGGGGAAGTGGCAGCGAGATCGTGAACCTCGTTTCCTTCCCGATTTCGCTGTCCACCGCGATCGTCCCACCATGGCGTTCGACCCGGCCAGCGGTCGGTTCCTGGGCCAGCTCAGCAATGGGCACAACCCCATCACGATTCAGGGTCTGTGGGGCTTGAGCTTCGGATGCTCACAGGTTTACCGCTGCTGGAACCTATCCGTACTTCTGCAACGTGCACCGCCGCCTGGGGATGGTGGGCTCGATCACTGCCCAGTAGCGCATGCCCCGCAAGCCCTTGACGATTCGCCGTCTGCGCCCTTTACTGATCGCAGCTCCTCAACGGATAGGAGGTAACTCAATGGGGATCACGTATGCGGAAGGCACGCTGACGGGTCCGACGGGCAAACAGGCGAGCGTGCGGTTTCTCATAGATAGCGGCGCCGTTTACACGCTGGTTCCCCATGATGTGTGGAAGGCGCTCGACCTTGTGCCCAAGCGCACCGTGACGTTCTCGCTGGCCGACGGGACGCCGGTCGAACGCGCCGTGTCCGAGTGCCGCCTCTCCCTTCCCCAGGGCGACGGGCATACGCCGGTCATCTTGGGTGAACCCGGTGACGAGGCGCTCCTCGGCGTCGTCACCCTCGAAGAGCTGGGACTCGTTCTCCATCCGTTCAAGCGCACGCTCGAACCTATGCGCATGCTCCTCGGATAGTTCGCCAGCTCGCGCACGTCTCCCGGTCACGGATAGCACAGTCTCGTGCAACGGAGACGGGGCGGGGGCAATTGGCACAGCTTAGGAGTTGCTTGACGGAGCGGAGTCGCGGTAGAAGCAAGGGGGCTGAGACAATGCGTACGAAAACCTGAGCCCCGCAGCAGTGCACTTTGGCGCCACGTGGAAGGGAGAAATAGCATGCAACAGACGAACGACTCTTTGCTAGCCCGAGATCAGCACAACCTGAGCCCGCAGTGGCTCCCCCCCAAAGCTCCCACGAGGCTCGACGCCGTAGAGCGCAAACGACTACAGGACAAGGCGCGGGAACTGCGCGCGCAGATCGTCGAGGTGACGTACACCTGCGGCGGCTCCCACATCGGCGGGTCGCTCAGCCAGCACGACATCCTCGTGGCGCTGTACTACAGGTACCTGAACATTGACCCGTCCCGCCCGAATTGGGATCAGCGCGACCGCTTCGTGCTGAGCAAGGGCCACGGCGGCATCGGCCATGCGGTCATCCTCGCGGACAAGGGGTACTACGATCCCCAGCTGCTGCTGGACTTCAACAAGACCGGCTCACCCTTTGGGATGCACCTGGACCGCCTCAAGGTTCCGGGCGTGGACTGCTCGACCGGCTCGCTGGGCCACGGCTTTCCGCTCGCCGTCGGCATCGCGCTAGGTGCCCGGGTGCAGGGCCACAAGTATCGGACGTACTGTATGGTTGGTGACGGCGAGTGCCACGAGGGCGCGGTGTGGGAGGCGGCGATGGCGGCCGGGCACTACAAGCCGACAAACCTGACCGCGTTCGTGGACCGCAACAGGTTCTGCCTGGACGGCCCGACTGAGAAAATCATGGCGCTGGAGCCGCTCGACAAGAAGTTCGAGAGCTTCGGCTGGCGTGTCCTGAAAATCGACGGCCACGACTTCGACCAGATCTGTGAGGCCATCGACACCGCGCACGTGGAGACGCAGCGGCCGGTGATGATCATTGCCAACACGATCAAAGGCAAGGGCGTGGACTTCATGGAAAACAAGACCGCGTGGCACTACGGCGGCCTGGACGGGGAGATGCGGGCGAAGGCTCTGGAATCCATCCAGAGGTCGTAGCGGTCGGCGTCGAGAAGGGGAGGACGTGATGGCGAAGGCTGAAGGACTCACGTGGACGATCGATGACGCGGACCACATGACGCAGGCTGAGATCTACGGCGAGGTTCTGACGCAGCTGGCGCTGAAGAACGAGAAGATCGTGGCGCTGACGACGGACCTGGCGCGCTCCACCAAGATCGGCAAGTTCGAGGAGAAGATCCCCGAGCGCTTCTTCAACTTCGGGATCGCTGAGGCGAACATGGTGGCGGTCGCCTCGGGCATGGCCGAGGCCGGGCTGATCCCGGTCATCTCGACCTTCGCGGTGTTTGCGTCGCTGCGGGCCGCGGAGTTCGTGCGTACGGACCTCTGTTATCAGAAACGCAACGTCAAAATCATCGGCACGCACTCCGGCACGTCGTTCGGCCAGGCCGGCACGACACACCACTGCACCGAGGACCTGGCGGTGCTGCGCAGCTTCGCGAACATGGTGGTCATCGCGCCGGCGGACGCGCGCGAGACCGCGAAGGCGGTGGAGGCGGTGCTGGAGTGGGACGGGCCGTGCTACATGCGCATCGGTCGCGGCTTCGAGCCGCCGCTGCATAAGGATTTGAACTTCGACTTCGAGATCGGCAAGGCGATCCAGCTGCGCGACGGCCATGACGTGACGGTGATCGCCTGCGGCGTGACGGTGCTGCAGGCGATGGCGGCGGCCGAGCAGGCAGCGGCAAATGGGGTGTCGGTACGCGTGCTGGACATGCACACCATCAAGCCGCTCGACGAGGCGGCAGTGCTGAAGGCGCTCGAAGACACCCGCCGCATCATCACGGCCGAGGACCACACCGTCATCGGCGGGCTCGGCTCGGCTGTGGCCGACGTGATCGCGAAGAGTGGCAAAGGCTGCGTCTTCCGCAAGCTGGGCTACCAGGACGAGTTCTCGATCGTCGGCTACCCCGAGGACCTGCTGCATCACTACAAGATCGACGCCGACGGCATCCTGGGGGCGATTGCCGAGGTGCTGCGGGCCGAGTTCGAGCAGGACGAGAACTGGGAAGATGAGGATTAGGTTGCTACGTTGTTAGGTTGTTAAGTTGTTATCGGGTAACTAACAACCTAACAACCAACAACCTAACAACCTGAATTACTGAGGGCCGGAGATGGCTGATCGAACACAGGAACTGAGGGCGCGGATCTTTCTCCGCTCGGCCCTCCCGTTGGTCAAGGTCGTGGCCGAAGAGCGGCCGGGGTACCGCAAGCTGCTCTTCAAGGCCGCGGGCGTCGTGCAGTTCACCGCGGGCGACAGCGAGCAGGCCGCCTGGATCGAGTTGGGCGATGGAACGATCGATGTCAAGCAAGGCCTGCACCCGAACCCGTCGATCACGGTGAAGTTCAAGACGCTCAAGGACCTGAATACGTTCTTTGCGGGCGGCACGGCGCTGCCGTCGCTCAAACGGCTTGCCGGCATCCCGAGCCTGCTGCGGATCGTGCCGTTCCTGCTGAAGCTGAAGGTTCTGATGCCCAACGCGGTGCCGACCGACCCGGCGGGCAAGGCGCTGAAGGTCAAGATGCTGCTCTACATGGTCTCGAACGCCCTGAGTCAGCTCAACAAGGGCGGCGACGAAACCATGGTCAAGTTGGTCAAGCACAGCCCGGATCGCATCTTCCAATGGACGGTGGAGGGCGGCGGGCCGGCCGCGTATCTACGCATGCGCGGCGGTATGACCAAGGCCGGCCGCGGCACCTACACGCGCCGACGCCCATACGTCCACATGATCTTCCCCGACATTGAGGGCGCGTTCGACGTGCTGACGCAGAAGGTGGGGACGGTGGAAGCGGTCCGCTACAATAAACTGCGGATGGAAGGCGCGATGGAGGGTGGCAAGGACGTCGGCGTGCTCATGCAGCGGGTCGAAGCGTTGACCACCGGGGGCTGATCCGGGAAAGTCCGTCGAGCGCCCTGCCCGTTGACTGACACAAGCCGGCAATCGGACTTCACCGTAGTGGTGAAATGGGGTATTAAGCACTCACGTTCGAGAGCAGGAGTTCCTCATGCGCCGCAAGAGATCGGGCCGTCGGGCGGTGTCGAGTGGCAAGGCCCGCGTAGGTCAAAAACCCGGCGTGGTCGACTTCACCCAGCCCAAGCGCGCCGAGGAGGGACTCAAACAGCATGCCGAGGGGCTCGATCTGTTGTCTGGCGCCGCCACGCGCATGCTCGGATCGTCGAGCTTCCCCGATCTCTGCAAGCTCGTCACAGACCGTATCTACTCGCTAGCCGGCGGAGCGGTGGTCATCTTCAACGAATTTGACGCGCGCAAACGGAAGACGATCGTGCGAGAGGTGCGGTACACGCCGGAGGAGCGGGAGAGGCTCGCCCGGGTACTGGGAAGGGAACCGGAAGGGATCACGCTCGACTTCCTCGAGGAGACCCGTGCGAAGATAGCGCCGGGTGAGCTGTCTCTTGTCGAGGGCGGGTTGCACGAGTTGGCGTTCAGGCAATTGCCTCTCCCTTTCTGCCGGCAGATCGAGCAGGAACTCAACCTCGGCGACATCTTCGCGATGGCTTGTGCCACCGACGAGGACATCCTGGGCACCGTCGCGATCCTGACGCATGAGCACGGCAGCGTTCGGAACAAGAAGCTCATCGAATCGGTTGTGAACCAAGCTGCCTTGGCGCTCAAGCGCCAGCGGGCCGAGGAGGCGCTCGCCGTTCTCGCGCGGCTCTACGCGGTCTTGAGTCGAGTGAACGAAGTGATCGTCCGCACTCGCGATGAGCAGTCGCTTTACCACGAAGCCTGTCGGATCGTCGCCGAGGAAGGCGGCTTCCCCTTGGTCTGGGTCGGGCTCGTGCAGCAGGCGGAGGTAGTTCCCGTGGCGTGCGGCGGTCCCGCGGCCGATTATCTTTGTCAGATCCGGGTGGAAGTCGAGGGCGAGCTGGGCAAAGGGCCGACAGGCACTTGCGTCCGTGAGGACTGGACCGTGGTCAATGACGACTTCGGCGCCAATCCATCCACGGCACCCTGGCGCACGGCAGCCCTGGCCTACGGCTTCCGAGCGTCAGCTGCCTTCCCCCTGCACCGGCAGGGAAGGGTTGTCGGCGCGCTCACGCTTTACTCGCTCAAGCCGGGTGCTTTCGACCCGGAACAGGTCAAGCTGCTCGAAGCGCTGTGCGCCGACATCTCGTACGCCTTGGAAGCACTGGAGCAAGAGCGGCTGCGCACCGAGGCCGAGCGCGCGCTGCGAGAGAGCGAACGGAGCCTCCGCCAAGCCGACCGCCGCAAGAACGAGTTCCTCGCGGTCCTCTCGCACGAGCTGCGCAACCCGCTCGCACCGATCAAGAACAGCCTCTACATCCTCGACCGCGCCGTGCCCGGTGGCGACCAGGCACGGCGTGCCCAGGCAGTCATCGACCGGCAGGTCGAGCAATTGGCCCACCTCGTCGACGATCTGCTGGACGTGACCCGAATCACGCGCAACAAGATCCGTCTCCAGCGCCAGCGGCTCGAGCTCAACGATCTGGTGCAGCGCACCCTGGAGGATCATCGCTCGCTCTTCGAGAAGAACGAGGTGCGGCTCGAACTCCATCTGGCCCCGGGGCAAGTGTTCGTTAGCGCCGACTGGAACCGCCTGGCGCAGGTGGTGGGCAACCTGCTGCAGAACGCCGCGAAGTTCACGGGCCGAGGTGGCAGCACCAACGTATTCGTCTCCACTGATCCGGCGGCGCGGCAAGCCATCATTCGAGTGGCAGACACCGGCATCGGCATGGCCCCGGAGATGCTCGGGCGTTTGTTTGAACCGTTCCTGCAGGCGGAAACGACGCTGGACCGCAGCAAAGGTGGGCTCGGTCTCGGGTTGGCGCTCGTCAAGGGTCTCGTCGAGCTGCACGGCGGAGAGATCTGTGCGCGCAGCGCCGGGCTCGGCAAGGGAGCGGAGTTCGTCGTGCGCTTGCCGCTGGATCTCGCCGGTGCGGCCGAGATCCCCGCCGGCCCCACGAGCGTCCAGCGCAGCCGCCGGCGCGTGCTCATCATCGAGGACAACATCGACGCGGCCGACAGCTTGTGCACGGCACTCGAATGCAGCGGGCACCAGGCCGCGGTGGCGTACAACGGTCCCGACGGCATCAAGAAGGCACGCGAGTTCAACGCCGAAGTCATATTCTGTGACATTGGCCTGCCGGGCATGGACGGGTACGACGTTGCCAGGGCGTTGCGTGCCGATGGGGACCTGCACTCGCTCTATCTCGTTGCCTTGAGCGGTTACGCGCGACCCGAGGACTTGGCCAAGGCGCAGGAGGCTGGTTTCGACCGGCACCTGGCGAAGCCGCCGAGCATGGAGAAGATCGAGCAGATTCTCACCGACGCGCCGTCCCACCACGCTGCCCATGCACCAACGGCGGAACGTGCTTCCCATTGACATGAGTGGCAGCTGGCTGAAGTCTCGCGTTGGCTCGTGCGAGCAATGCTATCAGGGCCTCGTAATGGCGCAGCGGATCGAAAGGCACCTTTACCCGGCGCCCCGCAGCCGGTAGAGAAGGTGTCATGGCGGAGAAAGTGAAGCGCATCGACCAGCAACGCCACGAGCTGAAGGCGCTACGCTACCTGCTGCAGTTCCATCCGGAGAGCATCGCCAAGACTCGTCCCCTGCCAGCGCGTGCGGACTTTCAGATCCCCGATTGCCGGCAGATTTACGATGTCTTGATGTCCGCACCGACGCGAGATGCAGCCGAGGCCGCGATCCGCGCCCTCGCCCTGGAAGAAACGGATGTGGACTCGTTCCTGCAGCTGGGCGGCGAGTATTACTTCACGTATCCCAAACTGGTGGCCGAGCGCGCGCAGCAATTCCGCACCCACGCTTTGGCACTCGAAGCCGCGTCCTAACGATTCGTGCACGTGCTCGTGATCGTAATCGGAGCGAGCGGTCGCCGGACGGCATCGGCGACTCGATTCCGAGTACGAGCACCGCTTCACTGAGCACGAGCACGGAGATTTTCTCGCCACGTGAAATCAGCGCCTCATCGTGCATGAGCGTCGCATTTGTGCTCTAAGCGAGGCACGAAGTGAGCAGCCGTGCGACGTCCGATCCGGATCATCCTCCCGATTATCCTGCTTGCGGCAGGTGCCGCCGCGCTGTGGCAGTGGCGTGCGGCGACGGAAAACGCCAACCATGCGATCCGCGGCTCGGGGATGATCGAGATCACCGAGGTCGACGTCGCGTTCGAGGTGCCCGGCACCATCGCTGAGCGCGCCGCTGACGAGGGAGCGCTGCTCGACAAGGGCGAGCCGATTGCCCGTCTGGACGATCGCGAGTACCGCCTCCAGGTCGAACGCGCCACCGCCGCGAAGAACGCCGCGGAGGCCCGCTACCACCTGGTCTTGAAGGGGCCCCGCGGACAAGAGATCGATGAAGCGCTGGCCGCCCTAGAGGCGGCGGAAAGCGATCTGGACACCCAGCAGCGCGACTTCCAACGGGTCAAGTCGCTGTACAACACCCACGTCGTGTCGCGCGCCGAGTTTGACCATATAAACATGGCTCGCGCTGCGGCGCAGGCGCATCGCGACGCTGCCCGGGCGCGCGTCGATATGCTGAAGGAGGGATTCCGCACCGAAGAAATCGAGGCGGCGCGGGCACAGCTGCACGAGGCGGAGAAGGCGCTGGAAATCGCCCAGCTGAACCTCTCCCGTTGCCAGCTCTTCGCGCCGATCGCCGGGCGCGTGTTGTCAAAGAACCGCGAGGCCGGCGAGACCGTTTCCGCAGGCGCCTCGGTTGTCACCATGGGTGATCTGACACGACCGTGGCTCAATCTCTACGTCGGCGAACGCGACCTGGGCAAAGTCTTCCTGGGCATGCCGGCGGCCGTCACCGTCGACTCCTTTCCGACGCAGCCGTTCAAAGGAAAGGTGACGTTCATCTCGGAGAAGGCCGAATTCACCCCGAAGAACATCCAGACCCAGGACGAGCGCGTGAAACTCGTCTATCGCATCAAGATCGAGCTGGAGAACCGCAATCAGGCGCTGAAGCCGGGAATGCCAGCCGACGGAGTTCTACTACTCGACCGGACGATGAATTGAGCCATTGGGTAATTGGGGGATTGGACGATTCAGGATTGATAGAGTGACGGATGGAACAATGACTCAACGACCCAATAACACCATCCTTGTGGATAGTGGATAGGCCATATTAACCGGCTAATTGCCATAATCCTCACTATCAGACATTGCCCGCAACGCGGACGGGGCACATAAGCGGCCTGTCAAGCGCGGGCGGGGCGCCCGGAAGGGCCGGCGGAAGCCTGAGGGCTTGCGACCTGGTGGTCCGCGGCGCGGCGGCGCATGCACCGCCGCGCCGCGGGCGTGATTCCAGGCGTGGTTGCTGCCAGCAACTTCAGTGGGACCAAAAGCCACAACCAAGTCCGAAACTCCAAGCGCGAAATCCGAAACAAACCCGAAATTCGAAAAGCAAATGCTCGAAAGGGTCACCACGTTTCGATCATTCCGCAGTTTCCTGTTCTCCATTCAGCGGCCTATCGATGGCGCGGTAGCACGAAGATCGTTTCGTGAAGGGCGAACCGTACGTCGAACGTGTCCAGACAACGTATGCGCCCGAGTAGAGGTGGGATGTCGTCGTGGTCGAGGAATCCGACCGGTATCCGGCGCGTCCAGGACCCCAGCCGAGCTTGCAGCCGCGGCAACAAGTACACGCGCTCGGTGCCGCCGATTCCTGCGGTCATGACCCGCCGGCACTGTGTCCCTAGGCTGATCCCGAGTACTGCCGCGTATGTGCGTGGCAGCAAGGTGTAGTCGGCACCCGTGTCTACCAGCATCACTACTTCCACCCAGCCACAGGACCTCGTCGACCAGAGATCCACGCGGGCCACCGGTCGATAGACCGTGCCGAAGATACCAGAGCGTTGTCGCTCGAACGGGAAACGAACGGTCTTCAACGCATCACAAGGATGAGCGTGTCTGCTTCCGGGATGTAGGTGAGCGTCGGCGTCTCTCCCGGGAACTCCTTCACTACCTTGTCGAACAGGCGGGTGATCTCCGCTGCCGACCCGGCCGCGTACGCCTTTCCGTGAACGAGGATCACGTGCTTGCCCCGGTACGCCCTCGACCTGAGGACACGCTTAAGCAGGATGTCGGTTGAGCTCTCGCGGCTGCTGCGTTTACTCATCAACCAGGTGACTATCAGATCAGAAGCCACCCGGCAAACCCACCCTCATTCCCAAACGACTCGAACTCGACCTGCGGCCCCCTGGCCGCAAGGCCTCGAAACGGGCATGATCAGGCTCGATAACGCGGTACTCGCCAGGGCCAATGACTCAATCCACCCAGTCTCCCGCCATTGAGGCCGACAAGCTCGCGAAGGCCTACGCAGGCGCGCCGGCGTTGCGCGGCGTCACCATGAGTGTCGCGCGTGGGGAGCTGTTCGGGCTGGTGGGCCCGGATGGCGCCGGCAAGACCACGTTCCTGCGGATCCTTGCCGGAGTGCTCAGCTTGTCCGGCGGTGCGGTCCGCATCGATGGCCTCGACGTGGCCACCGAGCCGGCGCTGGTGAAAGAACGCATCGGCTACATGTCGCAGCGGTTCAGCCTCTGCGAGACGCTGACGGTGGCGGAGAACTTGTTGTACGTCAGCGAGGTGTGGCACGTGCCGCGCGGCGAACGCCGCAAACGGGTCCGCCGTCTGCTGGAGTTCAGCCGTCTCGGGCCGTTTCAAGACCGGCTGACGCGCAACTTATCGGGCGGCATGAAGCAGAAACTGAGCTTGTGCGTCTGCCTCATTCACGAGCCGCAGATCCTGTTGCTGGATGAGCCGACCATCGGCGTCGATCCGATCTCGCGCCGTGACTTTTGGCTGATCCTGTATGACCTCCTGCAGGAGGGTGCCACGATTCTGCTGTCGACGCCGTACATGGATGAGGCGGAGCGCTGCGGCCGCGTCGGGTTTCTCCTCGACGGGCGGTTGATCGCCTGCGGCCGGCCGGCACAGTTACGCGCCGAGCTGGGCACGGTGATCCTCGATCTGCATTGCCCCGAGTCCCGCGGCGCGCGGCGCATTTTGCGGCAGGTCCCGGGCATGGGAGAGGCAGTCACATTTGGTGAACATCTGCACGTGGCCATGCCGCGTGACGGCTTCGAGGCCGCCACGGCGCTGGAGCGGGTGCGGGCGGCGGGCGTCCAGGTCTTCGACTGGCGTATTCGGGAGCCGTCGCTGGAGGATGTCTTCCTGGAGTACATTCACCGTGGTCACGGCGCGGCGGGCGGCGCGCTGCCGGCGGGGGCAGCCCCATAGGCGTCAAGTTACTTGCCCGTTTGCTGATCGAGATGAATCATCTTTACGCCAAAGGCGTTACGAAACACAGCCCAGGGTTGGCGTCTTTGTGCCTACCCTGGGCTGTGTCGCACAACGCCTTCGTCGTAGCTCTGGTAATCACTCGAGGTTGAGTTAACGTCTATGGAACCCAGCCCGTTGGCAGTCGAGGTCGAAGGCCTCACCCGCGTGTTCGACAGCTTCGTGGCCGTGGATCACATCAATCTGCAGGTGGCGAGTGGCACGGTGTTCGGCTTTCTCGGACCGAATGGCGCCGGCAAGTCGACGACCATTCGGATGCTCTGCGGCATTCTGCAGCCGACGGCGGGACGGGCCACGGTCGGCGGCTTCGACGTCGTGCGCCAGAGCGAGCAACTCAAGAGCCGCATCGGCTACATGTCGCAGCGTTTCTCATTGTACGAAGATCTGACGGTGGCCGAGAATCTGCTGTTCTTCGCGGGCATCTACAACGTCCGTGGCCGGCAACGTCAGGCGCGCATCGCGTGGGCCTTGGAGATGGCCGGGCTGCGCGGCCGTGAGCGCGTCAGAACCTCCGAGCTCGCCGGCGGCTGGCGACAGCGCCTGGCCTTGGGGTGTGCCGTGTTGCACGAGCCGCCGATTCTCTTCCTCGACGAGCCGACCTCAGGGGTGGATCCGGCTTCGCGCCGGAACTTTTGGGAAATGATCGAGGAGCTGTCCGCACGCGGCATCACGGTGTTCGTCACCACGCACTACATGGACGAGGCGGAGCATTGCGACGAGCTGGCGCTGATCTACGGCGGCAAGTTAGTGGCCACCGGCAGCCCGGCAACGCTCAAGAGCCGCTACATGACCCGCGCCCTCTTGGAAGTGGAGTGTAGTGACGTCATGCGCGCCTTCGCCGAGCTGAAAACGGAGCCGACCATCGCCGGCGTGGCCTTGTTCGGTACCAATCTGCACGTGATTACGGAGGACGAAGGGCTGGCCCGCAAAGCCATCGTGACGCGGCTCGGCGCCCGTGACATCACCGTCCAGCGCGTCGAACGCATCGAGCCGTCGCTCGAAGACGCCTTCGTCGCCATCATCGAAGCCAGCGGCGCCGACAACGGAGGGGGGCATGAGGCGGCGTAGAGCGGGTCGTCGCGGCCTGTCGTGGCGCACCCTGCGCGCAATTTTGCGGCGGGAGTTCATCGACGTCATCCGCGATCGCCGCAGTTTGATCCTGACCTTCCTCTATCCGATCAGCATGCTCATCCTGTACGGCTACGGCATTCGCTACGACGTGGATAACGTCCCGCTGACGATCTTGGACTACGACGAGACTCCGGAGAGCCGCGATCTCACGCAACAGATGCTGCGGTCCGGGTACTTTCATCTGATCCGTTGGGCGGTCAACGAGCGTGACGTCGAACGCGATCTGCTGACGGACGCGAGTAAGGCGGCGGTGATCATCCCCGCGCGCTTCAGCGAGCACGTGCGCGCCGGCCGGCCGGTGACCGTGCAGGCCATCATAGACGGCTCGGATTCCAACACCGCCACCATCGCGCAGGGCTATCTGCTGGCGATGCTCGCCCGCTATGCGGCCGGGCTCACGACGGGCACGGCATTGGTCGCCGCGGGGACGCCGTATTCCGTGCCTGCGGTGCCCGCTGCCCAGGCGGTTGGGGCGCCGCTGCTCGCACCAGTGGTGCTCGCGCCGGTGGCGTTTGCGGCGGGGCTGGCCGCGGTGCGGACGTCGATCGCGCTCCAGAGCCGGGTCTGGTACAACCCGGAGCTCAAGAGCGTGAACTTCATCGTGCCCGGGGTCATCGCCATCATCATGATGATCGTGGGCGCGATCCTCACCGCCTTCAGCATCGTGAAAGAGAAGGAGCGCGGCACGATCGAGCAGATCCTGGTGTCCCCCGTCCGTCCCCTGGAGATGATGATCGGCAAGATCATTCCCTACGTCATCATCGCCTGCATCGATCTGGCCATCATTGTCACCGCTGGTTACTTCATCTTCCACGTGCCCATCAGGGGCAGTCTGTTGCAGCTGGCGATTTTCTCCCTGTTGTACCTGACGAGCGCGCTGGGCACGGGGGTGTTCGTCTCCACCATTGCGGAGAACATGCAGACGGCGATGCTCGCGGCGATCTTCATCTCGCTGCTGCCGTCGGTGCTGCTCTCCGGTTTCGTATTTCCGATTGAGAACATGCCGGCGCCGATCCGCGTCATCACGTATTTCTTCCCCGGCCGGTATTTCGTCACCGCCATCCGCGGCATCTACCTGAAGGGTGTCGGCATCAGCGTCTTGTGGCCGGAGGCGCTGCTGCTCCTGTGTTTCAGCACCGCCATCGTCTGGCTCAGCGCCAGCCGTTTCCAGGAGAAGCTGGGGTGAGAAACGGCGTATGGCATATGGCTTATGGCATATGGCCAGAACGTCGGAGCCGCGTTGCACGCGGTTCCTCCGGCCATAAGCCACATGCCATAAGCCATACGCAGCAGGCGGAGGGCCACTGAATGGGCGCCTCCGTGTCGCGAATTGCGCACATCGTGTGGAAGGAAGTGATTCATATCGTCCGTGATCGGCGCATGTTCACGATGATTCTGATCATGCCGCTGCTGGAGCTGTTCATCTTCGGATACGTGGTGGCGACCGACATCACCGACATCGCCCTGGCCGTGTGTGATTACGACCAATCCACCGAAAGCCGCGCCTACATCGATCACATCGTGCGCAGCGGCTATTTTCGCATTGCGGCGGAGTGCCGGAGCATGGCGGACATCGGCCGCTTGTTGGACCGCGGAGAGATCAAGGTCGGGCTCAGCATTCCCCCGGACTTCTCGGCGCGCGTCAAGCGGTACGAGCCGGCCGCGGTGATGGCGGCGTTCGACGGGAGCAACTCGAACACGGCGACCATCGCGTCGGCCTACTTGGAGCAGATCACCCTGACACACGCCGTCGACGTGCAATTCGCGGATCACGGGCAACCGGCGATGCTGATCCGGCACCCGGTGGTCAATCTGGAGCCGCGGGTGTGGTTCAACCCGGAGCTGCGCAGTGTCCGCTTCATGGTGCCCGGCATCATCTGCGTCCTGCTCATGGAATCGCTGGTGATCCTCACGGGGGTCGCCATCGTGCGCGAGAAGGAACGTGGCACGATGGAGCAGTTGATCGTCACCCCCATTCGTTCCTTCGAGCTGATCATCGGCAAAGCCATCCCGTTCATCGGTATCGGCTACACCAATCTCACTCTGGTGTTGCTTGCCGGCCGCTTCTGGTTCGGGGTGCGGATCGTTGGCAGCGTGCCCCTGCTCGTGGGGCTCACGGGCTTGTTCATCCTGACGTGTTTGGGGATGGGCTTGCTCGTCTCGACGATTTCGAACACGCAGCAACAAGCCTCCATGGCCGGTCAATTCTTGATCCTGCCGAATATGTTCTTCTCGGGCTTCATGTTCCCGATCGCCAGCATGCCGAAGGTGGTGCAGAAGCTCACGTACATCGTGCCGCTGCGCTACTACATCACGATCGTGCGCGGCATCTTCCTCAAGGGAGTCGGCTGGTGGGCGTTGAAGGACGAGGCGGCGATCCTCGTGGTGTTCGGCGTCGTCATCCTGACGGTAGCCAGCCTGGCCTTCCGCAAACAGGTGAAGTAAGGGGAGCCAAGCTATCGCCGCCAGGGGGGCCGCGTCTGTCCGAAAAAGGCCAAAAAATCTTCCGCCGTGTAGACATTTGTCTACAAAAGGCTGGCCGTTGTGGACATTTGTCGATTGCGCCTAGCAACTGGATCGCCGATAATCTAGCAAGGAGGATGTCAGCATGAAAGCATCTCGCAAAACGGTAAGCGTCGTCATCGCGGTGTTCGCTTTTCTCATCTTCGCAGCGGGTTTCGTTTCCAGCTCAACTCGCGCCGCTTCGAGCATCCCACCGCCGGTCGCGGCTACAACACCCGCACCCACACCCGTGCCGGGGACAAACGTGAGCCCGCTTTCGCCGTCGAGCAAGACCCTGTTCGAGGACAGCGAGGCGCTGACTGCGTATTTCAATTTCAGCGATCGCACCGGCACCTTCAGCGACATGTGGCCGAAAGACGCGAACTTGTCAGACGCATGGAACCACAATGATTCCGTACACAACTATTACAGCTCCGAATTGGGCGCGTTGCCCAGCTGGTTCAACAAACTCGCGGCGGGTGACGCGGGCCGGTTTCTCGATCCGGCCAATGCTACGGATCCGCACCGGCAATCCGTGGCTTATGCATTCTACCGGCCGGACGGTAAAGTCGCCGTCGAAATCTTCGCCGGGGGGGTGAGGCTGGATGCGGGGTGGATCGCCTTGGACGGTGTTTCGTCAACTTACACCGGATCCAGGGGCGTCGACCTCAAGGTCGAAGACCTGGATTTGTACCAGGACGCAAACCACCAAGTGCACGACGAGATCATCGTGGCCCGGACCGGCGGCGATGGGACCTGGGTCTACGTGGACGTACTCAAGGTGGATCCGCAAAGCGGCCAATTGAGCATCGCGGTTAGTGACAAGTGGCAGTGGACTTATAGTAATGCCGCGCATTATGCGGAGTTCGTGTCGCTGACCGTCGGTGATTTCAACGGCGACAAGTTCCCCGATTTTGCCGTGAGCGTTGCCGGAAGCCAGATGGAACAACCGTCCCTCACCGCTGCGTACGACCTGGCTCATAGTGATGAAAACCTCGTGAGCACTCCGTTGCAGCTGCAAGTACATTGGGGTCCCGACACACTTACCCGCGGTGCCAACATGGATACCGCTTCCGGCGATTTCGACGGCGACGGCAAGGATGAAATTCTTCTCGTTCACGCCAGCCAGAATATCGCCTACGCGATCTTTCAATCCGACCAGAACTGGAATTGGAGCGTGGTGGCCAACCACTACTTGAGCAGCTCCTCGGCGGGAGCGCACGGCGCCGATAATGCCACCTTGACCTGCGCGGCCGGGAATTTCGTCTACGATCCGGAGAACGGCTACGATCTGAATAAGAAACAGGTGGCCGTCTGTTGGCGCTACATATCGGCCTGGTTGGTGTGCGATATCTACGACCCCAGCGACTTCAGTCAGCAGATGCCGCTATTGTCGGAGAACGCACACAACGCGAATGATACCGGAAGCTTTCAGATCGGCAACTTTGCGATCGACGTCGGGAACTTCATCGGCCACCAGGGAAACCCCAGCTCGCCGGCGCAGCAACTGTTGGTGTACGCGCAGTGGGCTGAGGGCAATTTGTCCGCGTTCTGGCACGTGTCCTTTGTCTACTCGATGGACGCCAACAGGGTCCTGCAGTACGTCACTGCGAACACCACCGCTCATTCGCCGGGCTGGCCGCCCACGGCACCGGTGGCGGTCGCTTACGACTCCGACGGCGACACGTGGGCGCTGGGCGCTGTCTCGCATTTCACCTTCAATGACGTGGTGTCTCTGGACAACGTCACCGAGGAGCCTCCCAAGCACGTGGATTACCTGCCCGTGGACCCGAACAACCCCCAGGGCGCTTGGGAGATGGTCAATGTCAGCGGGTTCAGCGATTTGAACGTGAGTTACACAGATTCGCAGGACAATTCCACCACCAATAAGAACACCGACACATCGAGCTGGAAGATCGGCGGCTCCGTCACCATCGACGCCGGGCTCAGCGAGGAGGCCGGACCTGTCGAAATGTCAGCCGACGCCAGCGCCAAAGTCGGCTATGACTACGATTCGAACAAGTCGAGCTATGATTCGAGCTACCACTCCCGATCACAGAGTTTTTCCGTCGAGACCAGCAACGACGACAACGTCATCGGAACGATGAAGACCTTCCATGTCTGGCGCTACACGGTCCTGAACTACTACACGGGTGACGCGAGCAATCCCATCGGGGTCTGGGATCTCGTTCTTCCCTTCGATACGGTGAAGTTCTCGTTCGCCGGCACGGACGTTTCCGACTGGTATCAACCTCTTCACGAGAACCACAACATTTTTTCCTATCCACAATACAACATTACCAGCTGGCCTTCGGCCGGAGAAGTGGGATGTTTCAGCTGGTACGACAATCAGGGCAACCCCACCAACATCTGCCAACCGCTGAACTCGGTCGAGGCAATCATGTGGGGGGGCAACGCGTATCATGAAAGCATCGAGTGGACGAGCACCGCGGGCAGCGGATCTTCGAAGGAATACTCGCATACGCTGAGTGAGAGCCTCGACGTGAAGCTGTCCACGGAGGTCAAGGCGGAGTATCTAATCGGTTCCGACAAAGTGACCGCGTCTCTGGACGTCGACTTCAACAACTCCAACAGTTGGGGTGGCTCCACGGAGGAAGACTCCGAGGCGTCGAATTCGACGGGTGTCACCGTGAACATTCCCGCGGGGGGAGAGCAGTCCATTCCCTATGGCATCGAAACGGCCGTTTACGTCTCCCAAAACGGCGGCGTCTTCAAAGTAACGCACGCCGCGAATGCCCTCGCGTCGAGCGCGGGGGCCGACAGCTGGAAAGCGTACTATAACCGGAAGCCCGATCCGGCCTTGAACTTGCCGAACAAGTTCATATGGCACCCGACAGACGCCACGCACGGGGAAGAATGGTGGACGCTCAACTCGGACGACGATCACAAACAGATGAGGGGATTTTTCCTTCGTTCGAGCACGTATGACTCGGCGGCGCAGGAATATCCGCTCCTGGCAACGGCGCCCACGGATGGTGACACCGTGCGGTTGTGTGCCAGGGTATACAATTACTCCCTCAGCCAACCAACCGGCCCCTTCCAGGTGAAGTTCTATTACTACCTCTGGGACAACGATGCGGCGGAACCGGTCGGGAGCCCGGTTTCTCAGACGGCAATGAACGCAACCGTCTCCCTCGACGGAGTTCAGGTTCCGGGTGGGACGCCCATGCAGGAGGTCTGCGTTCCCTGGGACACGACAGGCCTCAGCGCCCCATGCACCGCAACGCGGGGGTACCGTTTCATGGTCAACCTGGATGAGAACAACCAGGTAGACGAGATCCATGAATTCAAGGATGCGAACGGCAATGAAGTGCCGGGCGGCAACAACTCCGGCTACTGGCCGTGGGACAGCGTGTGGGTCGTCAACGCCAAGTCGGGAGTGGGCCCAGAAGGCGATCCGAAACTGAGCGCACCGGATATCGCCATGGATGAGGCTTCGCTGAAAATCGAAACCCCGGAGGGCCTTCTGTCGGACGCGGGAGACCACGAATTCGTGAAGGGCCAAAGACAGCGTATCCGTGCGGATATCCTGTCGGACAAAGATAACTCCGGGTTTCATCACGTGTTCTTCTACGAGGGCGATCCCGACCAGGGCGCAAGCGCCTTTGCCGATGGTATCGCGTTCGGAACCAAAGAAGGCGGGTCCATCGTCTGGGCGAATTGGACTCCGAAGACCGCGGGGCAGGTCACGCTGTATGCTCGTGCATTGGAGCGTCCGGACGATCCACAGCCTGGAAACGCCACCGACAGCATCACGGTCAACGTGGTCGAGCCCACGGCAATACCGACCGCCACGGGAACGCCCACTCCAACCGCAACGCCCACGGTAAATGCAGGTGGCGGCGGCTGCTCGCTTGCAAGCCAGGCAGATCGACAGACTTCTACGACGGGCATCGCGTTGCTCGCCCTGGCGCTCGGAACGCTTCTCGTCGCCAGACGAAGAGCGCGGTGAAGTGAGGAATACGCGGCCGGAAACCGATTCTTCATCGATTGGAGGGACTCATGGGTAGACTGCGGGCAAGAAGTCAAGCGGGCATTCATTCTATGTCACTATTGGTGACCGTCCTGGCCATGGGAGCCTTCTCCATTGCGGGATGCGGCGACGACGGCGGCGGCGCTGCCACCACGAGCCAGCAACCGGGCGCGATCATCCTCCCTCCTCTCGCCCAGGGTGGTCTGCTGAATCCGAATGCCATTTCCGCGGATGGCTCGACGGTCGTGGGCTACGGCGGAAACGCCGACGGCAAGCTCGAGGCCTTCCGGTGGACCAGTAAGGAAGGGACGGTCGGCCTTGGCTTCCTGCCGGGCTACACCGACGGCTCGAACGCCGCGTCCGTCAGCGGTGACGGGTCCATGATCGTCGGGATCAGCATCAACGAAACCTCGCAGTCGGGCAGCGCTTGGTCCTGGACCGAGCACGGCGGAATGCAGCCCATCCCCATGCCCGTGGAGGTCCTCGGCAGCAATGCGATCCAGATCACCGAAGACGGGAAGTACGTGCTGGGTGCATACACGGACACGGACCAAGAACTGTTCGCTTTCATCTGGTCCGGTCAGGGCGAAGCACAAACCGTGGTGGGCTCGGACAGCCCTGACTCCACGTTCGCCCCAGTCGCTATCACTGAGGACGGGCTGCGGGTCTTCTTCAACCGGGACATGGCCGAAGCGACTGCGACGTTGAAGGCGGGCGGAGTTGTTCATCAGTACGGCCTCCCTTTCGGAGCAGGTGATTGGGGGGGATACAATCTCACGCCCGAGGACTACGTGGATACGTTCTTCGTCGAGAATGGCGCCATCTCGAGCGACGGTGGAACCGTGGCGGGGTACATCCACCGGGAGGACAACTATGTAACCCCGGGAATCTGGCTTGCCCAGGGAAGCCTTCTGGAAATCGCCCCAAGCGTGATCGGGTACACGAAGTGTGTTTCCCCTGACGGGTCCATGGCCGGGGGAGGCAACGGTGACGAGGCTGCAGCCTTCATCTGGGATATGCAGGTGGGTTTCCAGAACCTCATGCTCCGTCTCCGGTCCTTGGACAACGAACTCGGCACGCAATACCTTCATGCCTTCGCAACGACGGGGACCCCGGCCGATGTGACGGGCATTGCCGCCAACAACAAGCGGCTGGTGGGCACGGCCGGACAGGTAGCGATGAGCGACTACTGGGCCGCATTCCTGCTGGACTTGCCGTGAGATTGTACGTGGCGTAGCAGCTCTGCAAAGAAAAGGAGGGGCATCATGAACCTGAAGAAAAGTAGCTCATCAGTTCGAAAACCTCACCGCGCAATGGACGGCTGTCGTCGGTGGATGGATGCTACGCTTCGCCGACGGTTTTGAAACGCCGATGCTGTGGAGCGCGCGTCAGGGGCTCTTGGAGATTGCGCCCGGATGGGTCGGCTTCGTGAACGCCGTGTCTCCCGACGGTTCGACAGCGGGCGGCGGCAACTACGATCAGGCTTCCGCCTTCCTCTGGGACGACAAAGACGGAGCGGCCGGCCTCGTCGAGCTAATCGAGCGCCTGGACGCGCAGTACGGAACGCATCTGATGGACTTCTTCGCCGGCGCCGGTCAGCCCGTCCATGATCACCGGCATTTCGGGCGACAACAAGCACATCGTCGGCACCGCAGGCCCCGCTGATCAGGGCCAACCGTGCAACGGATTCCTGCTAGACCTGCCATGATGACTAAAAGTGCCCCATGAGAAACAACCACTCTCACGTCACACGTCAGGATGCGATCCTCTACTGGAACGACCTGCTGTCCTCGTGCGCCGAACCGGAATCTGTTCTCAGGAGCCTCATTCAATCCCAGGAGGACCAAGACCTTGTCGTTGGAGGACGGCCCTTCTGCATGGTGGCCCGGCCTCGGTTCGTTACGACCGAGACAATGAGGCAGGAGCATCGTGCCGTGTCTCTCCTGTCGAGGGCCGTCCGCAAGGTTCGCGACGCCGTCTTGGAGGATCAGAAGCTCCACGCCGACTATCTCGGAGGGTTCAACGAGTGGATTGGGACGATCCTCTCGCTGGAGCCGCGGGTCCCCGAGGCTCGGTCCATCCTGCGGTTCGACTCCTTCACGACGGATGCCGGCATCCGTTTCGTGGAATTGAACGGCGACATCCCGATGGGGGGCGTGTGCAACGACGCGCTCGTCCCCCTCTTCCAGGGGCTGGAGTTTTTCGGGACCTTCGAGCGGCGCTACGACGTGCGTCCGAATCTCGTGCAGGTCGGCATGATTCACACCTTCCTGCACGCGTGGCAAAGCTGGGGCGGGGCAGGAACGCCGAGGATGTGTATCCTGAGCTTCCCGGGCGGCATGCAAGACTTGTTTGTTCGGCTGAATGCCCGTGACATGGTGAAGCTCGGTCTCGAGGCCACAGCGACCCACCCGGAGGATCTGGATTTCCACCGAGGGAAACTCCGGGCCAAGGGACGCGCCGTAGACCTCGTCTATCGGATCATGCACACTGACGACTGCCTGGAACGGTCCGAGGAAATCGCCCCGCTCCTGCAGGCGGTGCAGCACAGGGCCGTCTGCCTGGTGAACCCGTTCCGAAGCGAGCTGTTGAGCCACAAGTACCTGTTCGCCCTCTTGACGGACGAGCGCCACGATTTCGGATTCACACCCGACGAACAGGCCGCGATCCACGCGCACATTCCCTGGGGCCGGATCCTTCGGGAAGGCTATTCCACGGATGCCGCGGGCAACCGGATCGACCTCGTCGAGTATGTCGGAACCCACAAGGACGATCTCGTCCTCAAACCCGCGCACGCCGCCGGCGGATCCGGTGTCCATCTGGGATGGACGTGCGACACGGCGCAGTGGGCCGACGCCCTTCGAGAGGCCGTCCAAAACGAGTACATCGTCCAGCAAAAGATCGAGGTCACCCGCGAGGACTATCCGCTCCTGGAGAAAGGCTTTCCCCTCAGGGAATTCTTCGAGGACACGGATCCCTTTCATTTTCCGGGTGGGTACTCGGCCGTGTTGAGCCGGATCAGCACCGCTGAGATCACTAACGTGGCGCAGGGGGGCAGCATTGTCCCTACCTTCGTGATCGACGCCCGGTGAACCCGGAAAAGATCACCGACAGAGGCGGCGAGCTGTGGCTCGTCGGCAGCGTGGCCGTAGCCGTCTTCATGGCACGGCTCGACATCTATGTCGTCAACATTTCCCTTCCCACCATCGCCCGCCATTTCCACGCCGGCACGAGCACCGTGTCATGGGTTACCATGGGATATCTCCTGCTCAACTGCGGGTCCATGATGCTCGTCGGACGCATCGCCGACAGTGTGAGCCCACGCACGCTGTTCGTCGTGGGTTACACGATCTTCACCGCCGCATCGCTCTTCTGCGGCCTCTCCACGAGCCTGGGGCTGCTCATCTTCTATCGCTGCGTTCAGGGTATTGGAGGCTCCATCCTGGTGATCATGACCTACACCGCCGTCTCCCGGTTCCTGCCCACCGCCCGGGTGGGCGCGGCCATGGGCATCCTCGCTACCTGTGGGGCTCTGGGGATCGCTGTGGGATCGCCGCTCGGCGGCTTCGTAACGGAGAGACTTTCCTGGCAGTGGGTCTTCTTCGTGAACGTGCCCATCGGCATCGTGGCCATTCTCGTCGCGTCGCGAGCGATCCCCGCGGGCGGCGGGGCGAAAAGCCGAGCCGCCGGCTTGGACTACCCGGGAGCCGTCCTCGGCATCCTTGCCGTCGTTTCCTTCATCCTCGCGTTGAACGTGGGGCAGAAGGAAAGCTGGGGTTCGCCGTCTGTCGCGGCGCTGTTCGTTCTTTCCGGCGTATCCGGAATCCTCTTCCTCGTGCGGCAGATGACGGCTGAGAATCCTCTCATCGCGCCGTCCCTCTTGAAGGAAAGGCGTTTTCTCCTCGCCAACGCCGTCTCCGTATTCGGGCTGATTCTGATGGGGGGCAACGCCTTCCTTCTGCCTTTCCTCCTCGAATTGGGCAAAGGGCTGAGCACGGAGCGTGCGGGGCTCGTGCTGATGGTCTACTCCGTCACCTTCATGGTCCTCTCGCCCCTCACCGGCCGCATGGCCGACCGGTTTCCGCCGTGGCGCTTGTGCATGGCCGGCATGGGCGTGGCGTCGGCGGGGTGCATCCTCTTCGCGCGGACCCTGGGTGCACCGGGGCTGACCCGCGTTTACGTTTTTCTTGTGGGGCTCGGCCTCTCCTACGCCCTGTTCATGGCCTCCAGCGCCAAGCAGGTTCTCGGGTCCGCGCCCATGGAGCACAAGGGGGCTGCCTCCGCGGTGTTCGGGACTCTCTACAATCTGAGCCTGCTTCTCGGGGTCAACGTCTTCGAAACACTCTATGCACGGGGAACCGCCCCGGGAAGGGCCACCGCGCTCGCGCCGGAGGCGGCACGCTGGGTACCCGGGTTCAGCGACGCCTATCTCTTCGGGGCTTGTGCCTGCGTGGTGTCGCTTCTGATCTGCTTTGGCATTCCGGCTTTCGGAAAGGGAGCCGGGGAACTCGGCGCCGAATCCGCAAGATAGAGGTGCCGCTGGGGAGGAGACTATAGATGTCCATCTACGCGCTTGCTGTGTCGATCATAGGGGGTGGGCTGGCGCTCTGCCTCGTGGGAATCTTGGCGGCCCGGAAGCTGGCCATCCTCCACTTCCGCGAGGAGCACAAGGACTTGGCGGGCTACGTCTTGCAGATCATGGGGACGCTGTATGCCGTCCTTATCGCATTCGCCGTCGTCACGACGTGGCAACGCCACCACGAGGCGCAAGCCGTGGCTGACACGGAAGCCAACAACCTCAATGACACGTTTCGGATCGCCCAAGGCCTCGGTGTTCCCGAACGGGACGAGTTCCGAAAGACCGTCATCGAGTACGGGCGCTTGGTCATCGAGGAAGAGTGGGCGTACATTTCCTCCGGCGAGGAGGGCCCCGGAACGCGGAAGGCGTACCAACACCTGTGGGACCTGGTCTCTTCCATGAACCCGGCGACCGAACGGGACAAGGCCCTCTACGCGGCCATCCTGAAAGGAATGGACGACGTCAGTGACGGCCACCGCCAGCGCCTCATTTTTAGCCAGGGCCAGCTGAGCGGTCTGATCTGGTTCACACTCATCGCCGGGGGAACGCTCACCGTGAGCTTCAGCTTCTTTTTCGGCCTCAAGCACCTCGGGCGGCAGGCGTTCATGACGGCCTTCTTCGCGGGCATCATCCTCCTCAACCTCTTCGTGGTCGCCGCCTTGGACCAGCCTTTCACGGGACCGGCCAAAGTGGAGCCCGCGGCGATGCGTTTCGTCATCGAGCACATGGAGTCTCAGCTCGGCCGCGAACAGAGAGCCGCTCCAGCCACGCGCCCCTGACGGCTACGGAGCGCAGTTCGTACGAATGTTGCTTGTGTTTCCGACCCGACGGCACGAACCCACCGCGCGCGTGCGTAAGCGCCGCACGACGGGGCGCTGCGGAGGCCGGGAGATTGCCGCGGCCGGCGCACGCCATCGTCGTACACCGCCTCACAGGGTTTTCGTCATCGCCCTCCAGGGCTACTAGTGGGCACCTTCATTCTTCACCGAGGCCTGATAGCCGGCCTTCTCGACGGCTTGGATCATCGCCTTGGTGTCCAGCGAGTTCTTGTCTGCGGTTACGTAGGCTTCCTTCTTGGCAAAATCGATTTCTACTTTCCGTACACCCGGCACGGATTGGAGCGCGGCGCGTACTTTCGCCGTGCAGCTCGCGGGTCAATGCATGCCCTGCACGTCCAGCGTCACTTGCGCAACGTCACCGCTTGCCGCCGAAGTCGCATTCTGCGCCGTGCCAACGCCGGACCAGCACACGACCGCCGCCGCCAGCACCAACACTAAAAAATCTCGTCGTCTCCCGATCATCGAGTCCTCCTCTGCGGTGTCAAAGTGCTCCGCGCACATCGACACATCCCATTAACACGTGCACACGTAACGGCCAACACCATCGCTTCGACGCCGCGTCAGTTAGGGTGGCGGCACGCTCTCGCGTCGCCACTTCTCGTATTTGCGCTGGATGCGCTCACGCTCCTGCGGCGGCAGCTGGCGGAAACGCTCGTAGTTCTGGCGAATGCGATTGCGTTCGTCCGCCGACATACCCTGCCACCGCTCGTAGCGTTTTTCGATGTCGTGCCGTCGTTCCTGCGGCAGCTGCTCGTGCCGGTAGTAATTCTGCAGCGCTTTGTAGCGTTCCTTCGGGCCGAGCTGTTGCCATTTCTGCGCGCGCGCCGGCAACGCCGCGGCCACCAGGCCGAGCACAGCTCCGATCAGACAGGCAAGGTCGATTCTCCTCACGAGCGCTTCTCTCACCCGTTTTCCGTCTCCTGCTCGTCCTCCAGCGGCACGGCCTGTACGTTATCGAAATGCTCCAACAAGTCCAGCCGTTGGATGAGTAAATAGTTCTTGAAGAGCTCCGGCTCCTGGCTGACCGCGACGGGTGGCGATTCGAGGCCTAGGGGAATCAGGACCGCTCCTGGCCCGCCGGCGATTACCATCAGGATGCTCGCCGCAACCGCCATAGCGGCTCCCGCAAACACCGCCGGGCGCCACACCCAGTGCCAGCGGCGTTCTTCGTCACGCCGCAAGGCCCGGTCCAGCCGCCAGCTCAGTGGCGTCGGATCGAAGTCTTCCAGGGCGATGGCATGGACCAGTGCCTGTCGATGCCATTTGATCGCCGCCCGCAAGCTTTCCACCTCAGCCGAGCATGTTGTGCACTCTGCCACATGCTGGCGGACAACAGCGGCGCGGTCCACGGGCAACTCACCATCGATCCATGCAGTAAGGTCTTCCTGAACGCTCTGACAGCTGATCATTCTCATTCGCCCTCGCAATCCATGCGATTCCGTAACGTAACTGTGGCGCGGTAGATGAGGCTCTTCACCGCCGACACCGAACACGACAAGCTTGCCGCCACCTCTTCATAGGAAAGACCTTCGACGCGCGCGAGCAAGAGCGCCGCCCGTTGTTGCGCCGGCAACTCTCGCAGGACGGCGCACATTCTCTCCAGCGCTTCTCGGTCGAGCACGATGTCTTCGCTGCTCCGGGTTGGAAGACCACCGACGGAGTTCGTCTCTCCGTTAGCCGCCGGCAACTGATCTAGCGACTGTACCCGCCCGCGGTATTCGGCGCGCCGAACCTCACTCAGACACGCGTTTGCAACCATGCGATACAACCAGGTTCGAAATCGTGCGGTCGGCACGTAGCGCGCCCGCGTTCGAAAAATCTGTAAGAAGACATCTTGTGCCAGTTCCTCCGCCCGAGCTGTACCACCGACGAACTGCGCAGCAAACCTGACCACGCCCGCGGCATGCTTCTGGAAGAGTTCCTGAAATGCCGAGTGCTGTCCGCGCTGCACCGCCAGCATGAGCTGCACGTCTGGATCCTCCGTGCTTTCCACCGGCGTGCTCGTCCCCGTTAACGCAACAGCACGCGAAAAGTTGCGGCGCAGGCGCACCCGAAGCCCCTCTCGCTTACCTGTACTGGGCATTGCCGGATCCCGATTCGGGTGTAGCGCAGCCCGTTTCCCGGGCGCCGGGTGCGGTACCGCCCTCACCCCCGTATAGTGGTGCCCCAGCCGAGAGCTGTCAACCGACGGTGCGAAAGCGTCCAGGGGCATGGCGACAATAAAACATGGTTCACGATAATGGCCGCCTCACCCCGCGACATCGCGGGCCGGGCACTTCACGCCAATGGCGCCGGCATGGTCAGTGCGAGCGCGCCCGCTTCCGCGCCCCCGCCTGTGCGGCACGACTGCCAACGCGGGCGCGGGCACGCCGCGCCGCTGGCACGCCAAGTCGGCGTAAAAGCTGATATTTCACCTTACTGGTCAGCTGCCCAAAAAGCATGCTGAGGCGGTCGCTGTCACCCCGGCGCAGCGCCTCTTCGATGCGTTGGCGGTGGTCGTCGAGATAGGTGATCTCATACTCGCGGTTCTGGATCCGGAGTCGCTCTGGCACCTTCGCCCGCGCCTGAACAACGCGCACAATCTCGTGCAAGATAGTCGAATCGAGACGCGCCACCCGCGTTTCCCTCCGGCTCGCGCGACCCCCTGCTGGCCGCGCTTACAACCCTTTGTATCACGAATTCGGCCAAAGGCAAAAACGGGGCAACCTGCCCTGAAACGCCATCGGCACGCTCACTGATGGCGCCGTTCCTCAGCTTCTTGGTCCGACTTGCAGTCGATACACAAGGTAGTGACCGGCCGGGCCCGCAAGCGGTCGAGCCCAATTGGGTTACCGCAGGATTCGCACAAGCCGTAGCTGCCGTCCTCGATGCGTTTGAGCGCGTCGTCGATCTTGGCGAGCAACTTGCGCTCACGGTCCCGAATCCGCAGCAGCGCATTGCGACTCGCCTCCAGCGAAGCCCGGTCCGTCGGGTCAGGAAAGTTGTCCTTACTGTCCGTCATTCCACCGACGGTGCGCTCGGCCTCTTCGAGCAACTCACGACGCCGCTCCATCAACAGCCGATGGAATACTTTCAGCTGCCGTTGATTCACACTCCACCCTCCGGAAGACACGGCTCCTACCACCACGGCCTCGCCGTGTAAAGCCTAATGCCAGTCCTGCGGCCTGTCCCTGTCGTGGGGCGGCGTTAGGCGCGCGCGTGGACCTTGATGGCAAACGCTGGCGACGGCTCAGCGGTCACTTTTTTCGCACGCACGAGAGCTGCCCGCTTGCCAGTCGAACGGGCACCGCGCGGGAACGCGATGGTGAAGGTGGACCCGACTCCGACTTTGCTTCGCACATTGACGGTGCCGTCTTGGGCCTCGGCCAGCCGCTTGACGATGTACAGCCCGAGCCCCGTCCCAGGGCGGCCAAAGTCTAAGCGCTGGTAGGGTGCAAACAGCAGCGCGCACTGGTCAGCTGTCATGCCCGGACCATTATCCTCGACGCTCATGTACACGTTCGCTGCATCGTAGTATGTCCGGATGAGGACCTTCCCGCCTGGCGCCGTATACTTGATCGCGTTGTCCACCAAGTTGGCGAGGATCCGCCCAACCTGCAGCTGGTCCGCCGTGATTGTCGGAAGCCCCTGACAGGTTTCCTTTTGTAGGGCTAGTGGCTTGAGCAGCGCTGCCCCGCCATCGAGATCACAGACGTCGTCGACGATATCGTTGAGCTGCAGGGGCAACATCTGAAAACACATCTGGCCGCTCTCGATGCATGCAGCCTCCAACAGATTCGTCACCAGCGCGCTCACGCGACGCACATTCACGTACGCCCGCAGGAGCAGCGATCGATCCGGGGGCACGCCTTCAGCACTGGCATCTAACACAAGTGATAGCAGGTTGTCGGCGTTCCAAAGCGGTCCGCGCAGATCGTGGCTCACGGCGGACAGGAGTTCCGTCTTCGCCTGTTCACGCAAGCGAGCCTGGACCGCTTCATTACGCTGCCCGCGGATCTCCGTGACAAAATAGCCATAGAAAAGCGCGACGACGAAGATGAACGGGATACGCAACAATGCTCCGGTGCTCAGGTCGAACCCGCCGCCATGCTGGAAGGACTGCATCGCCCAATACACGGTACTTACCACGATGGCGCTGCCAACAATCACCGGGAGCGACTCGCCCATCGCCGCCACGAAGATGACCAGGAAGTAGAGCAGGAAAAGATCTCCAGAGACGTTGGGAGCCCACGCCAAGCCCAAGGTGACCCAGGCCGCGTCGAACAGCACGACCCCGAAATCGAAAGACCGGGTGAGGGTCCACTGCGCCGGAAAACGGCTGATGATCAGGTTGGAGACCAGCGCTGCGGCAATCAGCAGGGCAAGGCGCGGGTGACTGAGGCCCGTCGCACTGTCAACCAGCGGCAGGTACGCGAATGCGATGATCAGCACCCACCGCAACATCACGATGGTCTGTTTCTTATTCACAGAGCGCGGCCTCCATGTCGGTCCATACAACAATCATCATGCCAGCCGTCACATGAAGATTTCTGTCTGGAATTGTTTGGCCCCGTGCCCCCAATAGTGCCACTCCGGTGGCGCGCCGCCGTTTTGGTTCGCCACACGTTGCTGTGGCGACGCAGGCCACGGAGTTGCTCCTACGCGGCTGGCGCGGTAGCCTAGCCTGGGGATTTCTCCAGGAAGTGCGGAAGCGTCGCTCCTGGGAGGGAACCTTGAGGTATTGCACGGAAAGGACTCGGTTGGCAGTGCATGAAAGCAATCGTCTTGTGTGCAGGCTTGGGGACGCGGCTGCGGCCGCTGACTTTCAGCACGGCAAAGCACCTGATTCCGGTCGCAAATAAACCGGTGTTGTTTTTCGGCATCGAGAGCCTCGTCGAAGTGGGCGCGCGAGAGATTGGGATCATCGTGAGCAAAGAGAGCCGCAGCGTCATCCAGAACGCGGTGGACGACGGCCAGCGGTGGGGCGCCTGCGTCACGTACATTGAGCAGCCGGAGCCACGCGGCTTGGCGCATGCGGCACAGTGCGCGGAGTCGTTCGTCGGCGCTGAGCCGTTCGTCATGTACCTCGGCGACAATCTCATTCCGGAAGGGCTGACCCATGCCGTGGAGCGTTTCCAACGTCACCGGGCGAACGCGGTGGTCATGCTGAAGGCGGTCGATGACCCGAGCAGCTTCGGCATTGCCGAGATCGAGGGCGAGCGGATCATCCGTCTGGTCGAGAAACCGAAGCAGCCGCGCTCGAACCTCGCGATTGTCGGCGGCTACGTGTTCGATCACCACATCTTCGAATCGATCCGGCGCATCAAACCATCGTGGCGCGATGAGTACGAGATCACCGACGCGATTCAGAATCTCATCGAGCGGGGCTTACGCGTCGAGCCCCATATCGTGAGCGGCTGGTGGAAAGATACGGGCAAACCGGCGGACATTCTGGACGCGAACCGCGTCATGCTGCAGGGGATCACTGCAGCGATACAGGGGACCGTTGACGCCGACTCGGCCATCGACGGGACGGTGCGCATCGGCGAAGGCACGGAGGTCATTGGCAGTCGCATCCACGGCCCGGTCGTCATTGGTGCGGAGGCGCGCATCATCAACTCTGAGATCGGGCCCTTTACTTCAATTGGTGATCGTGTCCACATCCTCAACAGCCGGGTGGAAGACAGTGTTGTACTGGAGGACTCGCTGCTCCGCGATCTCAAGCAGCCGGTGATCGGCAGTCTCATCGGACGCAAAGTCCAAGTGTCAGGCAGCTCGGTGGCAGCCGCCGGTATGCGCTTGTTGCTGGGCGATATGTGTGAGACCGAGCTTCCGTAGAGGCGCTTTGGAAGAGGAGCAGCATCTCCCTGAGCTGCGCCGCACCAACCGCGTCGGAACGGTATCGTTATTGGCTGCGGTAATCGGGGCGGCCGCGTGCCGGTTTGCGCTCGCCACGGCGGCTTTCGGGGCAGCAGCTTGGCTCCGGGTTATGGCTGCGGGGTTTGAAGCGGCCGTGGTTGGCAGCCTGGCAGATTGGTTTGCCGTGACGGCGCTGTTCCGCCATCCCTTGGGTCTGCCCATCCCGCACACGGCAATCATTCCCGCCCGGCGCGCGAAGATCATCGAGAGCATCGTGTCGATGGTACAAGACGAATGGCTGTCACCGGAGGTGATCGGCGCACGCCTGTCGCGCATCGCCCCGAGCGCGCTCATCGTCGATTGGCTGCGCGATCCCGCCCACGTGGAGCGACTGGGGGCGCCGGTCCGAGACCTCCTGATGTCGTTGGCGCGCATGCTGACGGAGCCGGAGGTGGTGGAGTTCCTCGAACGCACGTTGCGGCGCCAACTGCACGAGCTACCGCTCGATGCGTCCGCCGGACGGTGGCTGGCGCGCATCGCCGCGAGTGAGAGCGCGGCGGCGGCGTTCGAAACGGTGGCCCGCTCGCTCGTGAACCTGGTCGAGCGCCCGCGCACAGCCGAGAACGTGCAGCGGTGGCTGGATCGAACGGCGCGGCACTTGCAGCGCGAAGGCAAGCGCCTGCTGCCGCTCATCCTTCGCCGCAAGATTGTGCAACGCAAGATCGTCGAGGCGGCGTGTGAGTACGCGTCGGTCGAGTTGGCGGGGGCCATCTCCAATCCGTTACACCCGCTCCGTACCTTCGTGTTCAGCGCCGTGCAGCGCTTTGCGGATCGTCTCGCCGCCGGTGACCCGGAGGCGCTCGAACAGGTGGAGCAATTGCGGAGCACCGTGATCGAGAGCCTTGAGGCCGGCCCGCTTCTCCTCGATCTGCTCACCCGGCTCCGCCAACAGTTGGAAACCGATCTCGACAAGCCGGGCAATTATCTGTCCGAATTGGTGGATCGCAAGCTGCGCGCCGGCGTGCTCGATCTACTGGAGGCGCCGGCGCGGCGGGCTGCCTTCGATCAGTGGGTGCGCATGACGGCGCGCGATCTGTTGCACCGCCACCATCACCAGATCGGTCTCACGGTGCGCGAGAGCCTCGAAAGCCTCGACACCGATACCTTGGTGGCGCGCATCGAAGACCGCGTCGGCGCCGATCTGCAGTTCATTCGCCTCAACGGTGCCGTGGTCGGCGGGCTGATCGGCGTGCTCCTCGCGCTGGCGCATCTGTTGATCGGGTGAGGGACGGGCTTCTCGGACTGAAAGCGCCATCCGGCGTTGACTCCAGCGATTCTGTCAGCCCGCTTTGTCTCTGGCATCGTAGTAGAATTGGTCGGCAGCGGCACGGTTCCGCCCGGAGAAAATCGCCAATACCAAACGCGGATGCCTGGCCAAATACCAATCTCCAAACTGGTCAAATTTCCGGCATGATGTCCAAATATAATCGCGTCGCAGAGTCCCCCACCTGCGCCCCGTCCGCTTGCCGCGACGTTTTAATCTCACCGCAAGATCCAAGTCTTCCACGCTGACTAACGACTCGTCGAAGCCGCCGATCGCGTCGAAGTCCCGTTTGTAGAACCAAAACAATCCGCCGGAGACGCCACGAGCAATGACAAAAGGAACCACCATCAACAGTGAACAAAAAATTCCCAGAGACATTCTCTCCGGTCGAATCAAAGCTCCACCACCAATATATCGCCCGGAGCGCAGCCGTGCTGCGACCGCCTGGATCACTCCAGGAGTCATCCAACTGTCGGCATCAATCGTAATGATGATGTCCCCCGTGGCCTTGGCTACGCCGAGATTGCGGATTCGTGCCAAGCAGCGGGAATCGTCACTCAGCGTAAGACACCCAAAATCTCTTGCGATAGATTCCGTCCGGTCCGCGCACCGGTTGCATACCACGACGACTTCCACCTCTCCCTGATAGGAAGAACTGGCGCCACGCACCGACTCGAGGCAACGTGGCAACAGTCTTTCTTCATTGTGAGCTGGGATTATGACAGAGACCTTCATGCCTCAAGCAGCTGGACGCCTCTGGCACCAGAGGGCTTTACGACTGATTTGTGGGTTCGTTTCCGTCGGGCGGCGATCCGGAGCCGTTGCTCTGCGGTGTGGCGCCGCTCCCGCGCGCCCCGCGCCGGCGGCCTCTGCGCCGGCGGCGCTTGCGGCGGCGCGGCGCATCGCCTTGCGGCTCGCGAGCCAGCAGCTGACCTAGCGGAAGCTCGCCTGGCGCAAGCTGGTCCGGCAAAAAGTCGCCGGGCAGCGGCTCACCGACCGGGGGCGTGGCGCCCTGCAGCGGGTCACTCTGCGGCTCAGCCGCGTGCGGCTCGCCGCCGTGCGGCCCGGCGCGGTGCGGTTTGCCGCGCCGCTGCCTGCCGCGCTGCGGTCCGCCGCCGCGCGGCTCACCGCGCCGCCGCTTGCCACGCTGTGGCCTGCCACGCTGCGGCCGCGCAATCGGTTGCCAGAACGTCGCTGGGCGTTGCGGCGCGCCACGGCAGATATCGCACAGGCCGCAGGGTTCTCCGGCCTCCTCACCGAAGTACCGGCGCAGGAATACGGCGCGACACTCGGCGGTGTGGGCATACTCCGCGAGGCGATCGAGGCGCCGGCCATCCTGCGTGCGCAGCGTGACGAACCTGCCGGCCAGACTGCGCGCTTGCTCCTCGAATTCCGCCACCGGGATGGTGACGCCGATGCCTTCATCACTAATCGGTGACTAGCCCGGCCTCTTCGAGTACGGCGAGCAAGGCCTTCGTCTGACGTTCCCCGAGCTGCGCTGCCAGCGTCAAGGCCTCCGGGCTGGGCACGCGTCCCTTCGCCGCCCAGGCAGCGAGTGCGGTGGTCAAGCGACGCAGTTGATCGGGCCGCACCCGGCTGGTCTGCAACAACGCCTCGTGGATGTCCCGATCCTTCGGGTCATACAGGAGGATGCAGGTCGCTCTGCGTCCATCGCGGCCGGCGCGGCCGGCCTCTTGCACGTATTGCTCCAGCGAGGCGGGCGCCTGGTAGTGCACGATGTAGCGGATGTCCGGTTTGTCAATGCCGAGGCCGAAGGCGCTGGTGGCCACCATGATCGTGCGCCGGCCCGGACGCATGTACAGCTCCTGCTCCGCGTTGCGGTCCTTCGCACCCATGCGCCCGTGGTAGCGGTGCGCGGGCATGCGCAAGAGCCGCAGGGCGCCGTACAGCTCGTCCACCGCCTTCGTCGTTGCCGAGTAGACAATCCCCGGCCGCCGCAATCGCTTGATGAAGCGCGCCATGGCGCGCAGGCGGTCGGCGCCGGCGATCTCCATGACCTCGAAGGCGAGGTTGGCACGATGCGGCGAGCTGGCAACCACTTCCGGGTCACGCATGCCCAGGTAGCGCACGATATCGTCACGCACGGCCTGCGTCGCCGTTGCCGTCAAGGCCAGCACCGGCGGGGAGTTCAGTTCGCGCAGCCGTTCGCCGAGCCGGAGATAAGCCGGCCGGAAATCGTGGCCCCATTCCGACACGCAGTGCGCTTCATCAACGGCAGCCAGGGCGATCCCGGAAACCCCCAACGCATCGCCGAGCTCCGTGCTCGCCAGCGTCTCCGGGGTGGTCATGACCAGCAGTGACCCAGCTGCAGCGATGCGCTTCAAGACCTCGCGCCGCGCAACGCCGCGCACCGTGCCGTCGAGACGCTCGACCGGGATGTTCCGTGCCAGCAGCTTTTCATGTTGATCGCGCAGCAGCGCCAACAGGGGTGACACCAGCACCACCGGATGCGCCAGCACCATTGACGGCACCTGATAACACGCCGATTTTCCGAACCCCGTCGGCAAAACCACCAGCGCGTCGCGGCCCGCCAACGAGGCGGCAACCGCACGTTCTTGCTCGGGATACAGCTGCTGGATCCGAGCCGCAGCGCCGCCGACCGGCAACGGCCAAGGAGGTCCCCCGAATCCTGCGACGGCGACGGCTCAGATTGCGCGAGTACTCCGGCAGGCAATTGTTCGTCCGCTTGCATCACGTGCCAACCAATATCGGCGTGTCAGGTGAAGCCCAGCCGCATACGGCTTCCGGTCCAATCGGAAGTCCGTGCGGAGAACCCAGGCGCCCCTGGCCCCGTTCCCTGGAAGGGGGAGGGCCGTGCCCGCCCCACCCCATACCCTTCTAGCGCTTGTCGCGTTCAGTTTGAAGCGCTCAGCTCAAGATCATTTGCACGGCGGCGGCACCATTCGCAACTCCCATGGCGATTTACGCGGCCGGCCGTTGCATCCACTTCAATTCGCCTCTCTTCCTCCGACTCCCTTCGTCGACTTGGAGATCGCCTTGGCCGGTTCCTTGGGGCGCAACGCTCGCGTCGCTTTGCCGGCCTGCCACATCTCAGAGTTGCCCAGAGCCTGCAGCTCCTGCGTGAGCTGTTGCTGGTAATCAGGCTGCCCGCAGGCGCTGAGTACGCGCCGCGTCTCCACTCCAGCGGCGACACGCTTGTACAGCTCGTTGAACAGCGGGAGCACCGCGCGCTTGAACTTCGGCTTCCAATCGAGGGCTCCCCGCTGAGCCGTGGCGGAGCAGTTGGCATACATCCAGTCCATGCCGTTTTCGCCGACCAGGCGGATCAAGCTCTCGGTCAACTCCTCGACGGTCTCATTGAATGCCTCACTCGGGCTGTGACCGTGTTTCCGGAGGACCGCGTACTGCGCCTCCATGAGGCCCGCGAGCGCACCCATCAGCACGCCGCGCTCACCGGTGAGGTCACTGTAGACCTCACGCTGAAACGTCGTCGGGAAGAGGTATCCAGAGCCGATGGCAATGCCGAGCGCCAGGCAACGCTCACGGGCCCGGCCAGTGGCGTCCTGGTGAACGGCAAAGCTGGCGTTGATCCCAGCGCCGGAAAGGAAGTTGCGACGGACCGATGTCCCAGACCCTTTGGGGGCGACCATGATGACATCGACATCTTTCGGAGGGATCACCTTCGTCTGGTCGTAGTACACGATCGAGAAACCATGCGAGAAGTACAGCGCGTCGCCTGCACTGAGACATTCCTGTATGCCCGGCCAAATCGCCTTCTGTGCCGCATCCGAGACCAACATCTCAACGACCGTTCCACGGCGCGCGGCCTCCTCGATGTCGAATAGATCCTTCCCCGGCTTCCAGCCGTCTTTCCGCGCTCGATCCCAGTCCCGCTGAAATTGCCTCGACTGGCCGACGATCACGTTGAAGCCGTTGTCCTTCATGTTCAACGCTTGTGCCGGCCCCTGCACGCCATACCCGATCACGGCGATGGTCTCGCCCTTGAGTACCTGGCGCGCTTTCGCCATCGGAAACTCTTTCCGCATGACGACTTCTTCCTGCGTCCCTCCAAAATCGATCAGTGCCACAGCAGTCCTCCTTCCTCAGAACCCCGGTACAGCTCGGGATCGGGATGGGACACGTCGACAGCCGCGTCCCACTCACCGCGTTCGCATGCCCGATTATGACGCCATTGTCCACAACTCGGGTCACAAACACAATCCGGCTCGTCCCGGCCTTAGCTCAGTGCGCGCTAATCGCACACGCAGGCGTGCAGGTACCCGCCTGACGTACAGCTGTCCGCCGTGCACCCGTTCCCGTCATCACAGTCGAGATCGGAGTGACACGGGACAGGCGGGCATCCATTCAACGCGTTGTCCACAGCCCGGATCAGACACGCAATGGTGACGCCGGGGCTTGCTGGCGTCGAAAGCACGGGGCCAGGATGACAGTCAGCCGCGCTGGCGATCAACCGGCCCTCTCTTCTTCAACGGTACGCCGCAAGGAGTGCTAGTAGCTTGATGTGACAAAAACTACACCGCGTTCAACAGCCGATCGACTCGTTCGAACCGTTCCCACACTGCCCGGGAGCATCCGACGTCGAGCATCGGGTGGCCCTGCATCACGCGTCCGTTTTCGGCTCCTTGCGACGCGCTGCCTTCCCAGCTCCGGTCGGGATGATAATGAGTTTGCGGTAATACCCCTCCCCTGCGCTCTTGGTTGTCAGCGCGGGGTCGTCGCGCAGCGTCATGTGGAGGATACGCCGGTCACGCGGGCTGAGGGGATTCAGGGTCACCGCCTTCCGTTTCTTCTTCGCTTGCTCACCCATGCGGTGGGCCAAATCTTCCAACGACTTGCGGTGCCGCGCCCGGTAGTCCTGCGAGTCGACCACGAAGTGTGCGCCCATCTCGTCGCGTGCCACGATCCGGTTCACGATGTACTCCAAGGCGTCGAGCATCTGGCCCCGGCGGCCGATGAGCATTCCCGTCGTATCGCCGGTGATCTCCAAGATGGTATGCTCCTCATCCTGTCTGGTAGTGACACCAGCGGCCACACCGATGTGGTTGATGATCTCTTGCAAGACGCTCTGCGCCCGTTGCACCCCGCGGGTGTCCACCCCGTGGGTGTCCGCTGCCGTGCTGACGACCGGGTGCGCTGCCCGCGCGGCGGCTCCTTCGTTTGCTACCACGCGCTCGGGAGCCACGCGCTCGGGAGCCACCGGCTTGGGAGCCACAGCCTCGGGAGCCACAGCCTCGGGAGCCACAGGCTCGGAAGCCAGGGGCTCGGAAGCTACGGGCTCTGGATCCACGAGTGCAGACGCCGCCGGCTCGTGCGCAGCGGCAGCGCGGCCGATCCCGTCCGCGTCGATGGGCGGGCGCAGCGTGGCCCGCACGCGTGCTTTCCGTGCGCCGATACCGAACAGGCCGCGTGCGGCGTTGGTCAGGATCGAAATCTCCACGCGGTCCCGCGTCGCCCCAAGCTTCGCGAGCGCGTTCTCGATTGCCTCATCAATGCTGAGCCCTTCAGCTTCAACCGAATCCATCATTTTGCTCCCTACGTTGCGGAGCGATTCATGTAGTACTGCTGCGCAATCGTCAAGAGGTTGTTCACCAGCCAATAGAGCGCCAGGCCGGAGGGGAAATTGACGAACATGAAGGTGAACACCAGCGGCATGATCATCATCGCGCGCTGCTGAGCCGGATCTGCCGCGCTCGGCGTCATCCACTGCTGCACAAACATGCTCACGCCCATGAGCAGCGTAGGCACGGGAATACCGGGATGCTGCACGAACGGCAACTGCACCGTCCCCAAGCGGTCGGGGGCCGAGAGGTCGTTGATCCACAGGAAGAAGGGTGCGTGCCGCAGCTCGACGGCGTTTCCCAGTGCTGAGTAGAGCCCGATAAACACGGGAATCTGCAGCACCATCGGTAGGCAGCCCCCAGTGGATTGACCTTGTGGCGCCGGTACAGCTCCATGATCTCCTTGTTCATCTGCTCGGAGTTGTCTTTGAAGCGCTCGCGGATCTTCGCCATTTGCGGCTGCAGCTTCTGCATTTCGCGCATCGACCGAAAGCTGCGCTGGGTCAGCGGAATGAACAGCACTTTGATGAGGAACGTGAGCAGAATGATGTCGAGCCCATAGTTGTGGGTGAGCGTGTGAGAAAAACTGAGCTCATGGAGAAGCGGCACCGCGATGAACCCGAAATAGCCCAGGTTGACGGCGCGCGAGAGGTCGTGTCCAACCCCTTCCAGTGTATCGAGGTCTTTCGGGCCGATCGAACGCGTCCAGACGATACCGGCCCGGATCGGAAAACGGAAAGAGAATCATCTCTTCGACCGTTTGGTCACGCAGCTTGAGCCAGAGACGGTGATTTTGCGAATCGACAGGGATCATCGCCGCGAGGAAATGCCGCCCAGCATATCCCGTCCATCCGACGTTGCCGGCGACGATCTTCCCGGCAGACAGCTTGGCAAAGACGTCCTCGGTAAACTTGCGTCCCTCGAGAAACACCGCCCGATCGAACACGACTTCGGAATCGGGTTGCGGCGGCGTATCGAGCGCTTTCGCCCACGCGACCGCAATTTCGCTGTAGCCGTGTTCCACCCCGTGCGCTTCCAGGGTCAGAGAAAACTCGTAGCGGTCGCCCCGGAAGGCAAATTGTTTATGGATTGTAGCTCCGCCGGTTTGCCAAACGAATTCCACAGTCCCGGTCTCGCCGCCGTTCAAGCTGAGGTCACCGCCCTTGATCGTGTACGGGGCGCCGGCATCACTCAGCACTTGCTGGCCGCGCAGTTCGACGCCAAATGGCAGCTCCCCGTTCTTGCCGGGGACGACGGTTTCTTGCGGCGGGCTGTTGGGCTCGACCGTGGTGCGATACGTCTTCAGTTGAAAGCTCTTGAGCCGCGCGCCCACCGAGGTCAGCACGGCCGTGTACAGCGGCGTGTCGACCGTGACGCGGTGCTCCTGGGCAACGGGTTTCGCCTGCTCCATGACCGGCGCTGCAGCAGGTTTCACCTCCTCGGGCGCCTCGCCGGCCTCTTGGGGTGCTACCGCCTGCGCCGTCGGTGCGGCTGTCACTTCCTGTTCCGCCGGCCGTGGGTAAAGGCGGCGCAGCACCACCTCCTGGTAGAGGACCAGGATGACCACCGAGATGAGGACGGCGATGAGGGCGCGGTTTTCCATTGCTCACGCGACCGGATCCCACCCGCCCGGATGCCACGGATGGCAGCGCAGAATCCTCCGCAGCACCATGCAGACGCCGCGAAACGGCCCGTAGCGCCGCACGGCCTGGCCGGCATACTCCGAGCACGACGGCACGAACCGGCAGCACGGGCCCACGAACGGAGATATCGCGGCGCGATACAATGCCAGGGCACAGAGCAGCACCTGCGACAAGCCGGCGGCAACGGGCCCCGCCTGCATAGCGTTCGACGCGGGGCGCCTGCCGGCACGGATCACCGCGCTGGGCCGTGAACTCTCGACCGTCGACTCAAGCATCTTTTCAAGGCCAATTATCCGCATGTGATCTTGAGGGCAGCCCCCAGCTCGCGTTTCACGTCATCGTAGCCAGCGCCGGCAGCGCTGGGGCGCGCGATCACCACGACGTTCCGCGCCGGCACCAGCAGCTGATGGTGCCGGCGGAAAAACTCGCGCACCAGGCGCTTGACACGGTTGCGCACCACAGCCCCCCCGACATGCCGACTAGCGGTAATGCCGATCCGGGAAACGCCGTGAGGTCGCCGCTCCGTAATCACGATGAAGTTCGGTCCGACGCGCCGCTGGCCCACCCGCTGCAGCCGCAGGAACTCTGGGCGTCGGCATATCCGCCTCGACTTCGGCAGGCGCTGGTCCGGCGGCGCTGTCAGGACGGTTGCTTGGGCGGGATGCTGACCGTCAGGCGCTTGCGTCCCTTGGCGCGTCGGCGTTTCAGAACTTGGCGGCCGCCGGGGGTCGCCATGCGGGTCCGAAAGCCGTGCGTGCGTTTGCGTCGTCGATTGTGTGGCTGGTATGTCCGTTTCATCAAATCCTCTCGGCGCTGGGGAAAGCCCGCCGCCCATCCGCTCCGCCGGGGATTTGTCCGCTTGAACCTTCCCCAACAGAGGCCGCTCCCGTGGAGCCGTATTTCTCATGCGCGCTCACCGCCGGTGGTTACTTTCGGCGCGAACGTTTATTAAAACCATAAGCGAGTGGGCATGTCAATTTGCGTCAGGCGCTGGGCGCCGCGGCGGCCGCCGCAGGCGCCTTGGATTTTCCGTATTCCTTCGCAAAATGCTCGGGACACAGCCCGCGCCGCTGGCGCGGTTTTCGGCAACCCTCGGCATTACAGGTCTTATAGCGCGGCTTGGGCATCTTGCCCTTCCGCCACTGGCTATAGTGGCGTGCGCAGTACCCCTTCGCGCGGACCTCTTTCTCGCATCCCTCAGCTTTACACGTCCCTTTGCTCGCCATGTTTTCCTTTCTGCTCGGTCAATTCCCCGTACTGCGAAACAGAACCGCACCGTCCATCTCACTCCCAGAACTCCGGTCTCGCCTGGCGCCGCAGGAGATCCCCCAGCGCCTGCCGTGCGGGCTTGCCCTCGTGCAACATCAACCGCACCTGCTCGGTGATCGGCATCTCCGCCCCCACCCGGCGCGCCAGCTCGCAGATGCTCGAGCTGTTGCGGACGCCCTCGGCCACCATTGTCATTGAAGACAAGATGTCGTGCAAGCCCTCGCCGCGACCGATGCGCAGCCCCACCGTGCGGTTGCGGCTGAGGTCGCCGGTGCAGGTCAACACGATATCACCAACTCCCGAGAGCCCGGACACGGTCTGTTGCACGCCGCCCATTTTTTTCACCAAGCGTGCCAGCTCCGCGACGCCGCGCGTGATCAGCGCCGCGCGGCTGCTACTGCCGAGCCCGAGGCCGTCGCTGACGCCGGCGGCGATGGCAATGACGTTCTTGACCGCGCCGCCCAGCTCGACGCCGGGAAGGTCCGTGCTGCTGTAGACCCGGAAGGTGGGAGCTTGGAACACCTGCTGCACGGCTTCGGCCGTGTCAGTGTTGTGCGCCGCGACCGTGACCGCGGTGGGCATGCCGGCGGCAACCTCGCGGGCAAAGCTTGGGCCGGAGAGCGCCGCCAGCGCGTGCGCGGAATTCCGGCCCCAGCACGTCGATCAGGACCTCGGACATGCGGTGGAGGGAGCCTTCCTCGACCCCTTTTGCCGCGCTCACCACGTAGAGCACGCCCCGCACGTACGGCCGCGCCTGCAGCATCACGTCGCGCATGACGTGCGAGGGGCTCACCGCGAGCAGCAACTCACATTCAGTGACAGCCTCTGCGATCGCGCTCGTCACCCGGATTCGTGGCGCCAAAAGCACCCCGGGCAAGTAGATGCGGTTCTCGCGTTGGGCGGCCAGCTCACGCGCCAGGGTCGGGGTACGGACCCACAGCGTGACCTCGTGGCTCACCTCCTCCAGCAGCTTTGCCAGGGCAGTGCCGAAACTGCCGCCACCGATGATCGCCACACGCATCGTCTGCCTCGTGCCGGCGACTTCGCATATTCGCACAGGGCGCGCAAGGGACTCTGGGCCTCGATCCTAAATACCTACCAGGAATATCCGTATGCATTGAGAGCGCGACCCGCAGTCACAGGCTGACCTCCAGCGCGTTGCACATGATGCTGTCGGCCTGCCTGATCTCTCCGTCTGTGATCGTCAGCGGCGGGGCCAAGCGCACCACCGTGTCACGGTGCAGGGTCCAGTTCAAGATCAGTCCGCCCTCGAAGCACCGCGTGACGAAGCGGCGCGTCACTTCTGGTGAGTCGAACTCCAGCGCCATGAGCAGGCCTTTGCCGCGCACGCGACAGCTGCCGCGTGTCAGCGCTTCCAGCTCACTCAGCCATGCGGCACCTACCCGAGCGGCGCGTTCGGGCAACCGCTCGCGCAGCAGGTACTCGAGCGCCGCCAGGCCGGCAGCGCAGGAGACCGGGTGGCCGCCAAACGTCGTTACGTGCGCCAGTGGCGGATCGACGGACAACGTCCGCATGACCTCGGGACGCCCAACGAAAGCACCCAGCGGCATGCCGCCACCGAGCGCCTTCGCCAGCACCAGGATGTCCGGAACCACCTGCCAGTGCTCGCAGGCGAACAACCGGCCGGTGCGGCCGAAGCCGGTGATCACCTCGTCACAGATCAACAGCGCACCGACGGCGCTGCAGCGCTGCCGCAACGCGGGGAGGAACTCGTCGGCGGGGATACGCACGCCGCCTTCACCCTGCACGGGCTCGACAATGACCGCCGCCACCGAGCTATCGACGCGTGCGAGCGCGGCCGTGTCGCCGAACGGCAGCAGCTCGACACCAGGGACCAGCGGCGCGAACGGGCGCTGGTAGATCGTATTGCCGCCAACCGACAGTGCACCGAAGGTGTCGCCGTGGAACGCGCCCTCGAAGGCGAGGAAGCGCGCGCGGCGCGTGAACTTGCGGGCGGTCTTGAGTGCGCCCTCGACGGCTTCGGTGCCGCTGTTGGTGAAGTAGACGACCGACAACTCACTTGGAGTGATGTCCGCCAGCCGCCGTGCGAGTTCCACCTGCGGCTGCTGCACCATCTCGCCGTACACCGCCACGTGGAGGTACGACCGGATCTGCGCTTCGATGGCACGCACCACCTCGGGGTGTGCGTGTCCGACGTTCGCCACTCCCATGCCCGCCAGCAGATCGAGGTACTCGCGGCCGCTGGCATCCCAGATCTTTGTCCCGCGCGCCCGCGCGACGACGATGCCGAGCGGCTCCGGCGACGTCTGGCAAACATGGGAAAGGAAGGCAGATCTGAGTGCCGAGTCGTTCGTATTCTCCATCCTGTCTCTCGAAGCGCGATTGACTAGCTGATCACTGACCCCTGTTCACTGATCACTGTGCGCTGGTTCTTCCTCAACTTCCGCCCACTCGCCCCAGTCAGCCACCCGTGGCCGCCCACCCTGGCGCCACGACAACGGCGGCCGCTGCATCGTGCCGATGTGGCAGATGCGGCATACACCGCTTGTGATGAGCATCTCGGCGAACGATGCGAACCGGTCTGCGCCGCAGGCAAGCCCGGCAGCTTCGAGCTGCGTGCGGTGCGGACGCAGGACCTCGGCAAGCCCGGCGATACTGTCGACGACCTGCACCCGCATGCAGCGGTTCAGGCACGTCGGCAGAAAGCGCGCGTCGCGCTCGATCGTCACCGTCCAGTCAGTGGACTCCGAACTGGTAATCAGCTTATCCCCGTGCCATTCGGCCTCTTGCCGGAAACGTTGGACGGCGGCGCGCTCCTCGAAGCCGAGGCGCCGCGGCGGCAGCTCCGTTGCGTACCCGGATAACGCCTCGCTGAGGAGTTGTGCGAACTCCTCCGGTGTGATCCCGCCGCCACGCTCCAGATAGCACAGCTGCGGAGACAAGCAGCCCTGCTGGTCCCACACGGACACATCGTACGCCAGCCGCCGTGCGAGCGCTCGCGCCGCGTCGGCGTTTGCCACCGCCTCCTTGCCAACCGCAGCAAAGCTGACCTTGTGTCCGTAGCCGATGAAGCGTCCGCGCACCCGCCTCTGGATCGCCGCCAGCGCCGCATCCGAACCGGAGGCCACGACCACGTCAGCCGCAGCGAACGCGATCTCTTCGAGGCCATGGTCGCCGCCTGGCCAATGCGTCACCACCAAACACTCGCCGAGGTCTGGGTCCAGCGCGGCGATGGAAGAAGCGAATACTGCCGGGAACACTACATCGCCGGTCGCCGCCTTCATCAAGGCGGCGGATTTCACCGCCAAGGTCAGCACCGCTGGTGTTGCAGAAAGGCCGGGAATGTTCCCCGAGAGCACATGCGTGATGAGGTTGGGCGAACACGCCCGCCGCCCGCGGTGCACGCCGTCGAGGACGCCATGGTCCCCCAACTCCGCGTGCAAGAGCTCATGGACATTCTCGGCTCGCAGCGGTGCGATCAGCAGTGGCAAAGCGTGGCGAATCATCGCCGGCGAAAACCCGGTGGTCGCCGGCAGCACCGCCTCGGCCCGCCTCCGCAAATCTCCGTCCGGCCGCAGCCACAGCGAAATCACACGGTCCAGCGTTTCGAGGACCTCGTCGACGGCGCGTGTACGCAGCGCCCGGCTCGCTGCCCTGGCATGCTCGATGGCGGTGCGCAGCTGTTGCGGGCGCAGGCGGGCCACTCCAACCTCGACGCCCTCGGCACAGCGCCACTCGATATCCAGCTCCGCTTCAATCGCTGGCAAATGGTAAGCGGGCACGCGCACGGGCAGTACAATACAGGCGAACGCCACCGCCCGCCAACCCAACACCTGCCCGAGCCTTACCGAGCGGCTGCGCTCCGATGGGCTGAACGCCTGGTACAGCGAGCGGTGACTTCCGTCGTGGACACGTGATCGGTCGCGCACCCCTGCAGACAACAGGCCCGCGTCACGAAGATTCATACTTGGCAGGTGCGCTTCGCCCGGCATTCCCTTCGCCCGGCATTCCCTTGACGCGGACAAACGATTCGTGCAATAAGCACGCCTCTGGTAGCGGCGTGCGCTGGTGAGTTGGGGTAACCAAGGGGAGGTCCGCACGAAACGGTTCGACCTGAGTGTTGTTGGTGGGCTTCGTGCTGAGCGAGAAACGACCGGCATCGTCGATCAACATGTCGGCTCTCTGACGCTCGGTGGCGGCGAACCGCGCAGCGGCGCGCTCACCGGCATGAAAGCGTTGATGCTCGCCGTATTGGAGGACGGCATCGCGACGTATCTTGGCCCCGCGTCACGCGCCCGGACGGAGTCTGAGTGGTGGGCGGAAGACCGGCGATCACACCATCCCTTCTCCTTTACGGTCATCTGCGAAACGCTTGGTCTTGAACCGGATGCGGTGCGGCAGGCACTGCGCCGGATGCGCGAGCGATGCAATTCCTCGCGGCGACGGCGTCCTCGCTTGCGTCCGAACGCACGCCGGCCGGGTCGGCTCGTCCCAAGGAACAGTAGACGCGTTCCCGCGCACGCCCCACAGTGACGCATGATGATGTTTCCGAGGACCGGTGCGCATCCGCGCGCAGAACCGGCGGGCCAGGATCAACAATCTATGTTAGCCGGGAAGGGAAAAGAGCCACCCGATATCTTTTGCGTGGCTGATGGTAGTTGAAGTGAGGGCGAAGAGGCTGGCTCAGAATTCGGTGAACTCCCGACGCCGCAGGCCTTCGAGATCGAGTGCCCCGGTCTTGCAATCGAGCTTGATCTCCCACTGCTGCATGGTGCGAGCGCCGATGAGCACGTCGAGTTCATGGCCGTCAGCGCGGCCGATATCGTCGAGGGGCACGGCGTCGCTCATAAAATCCAATCCCTCGATTTTTCCGCGGACGAAGCACAGCTCGCGGATGGTGATTACCTTTCCGTCAAGCACTACGCGGGGAGGAACGGGTACGGTGGTTCGCGACGCGCTGGCGACAAGTGAAGAGCGGACGTACGAATAGGTGGCTCCGGTGTCGAAGAGGGCTTCCGCCGGGTGGCCTTCGATCTCGATGGTCTTGATGATTCGCGACATTCCTTGCACCTCCCTTCTGCCGTGTGGTGTGGTCATTGTCAGACTTCCTCTGGCTTTGTGTCAAGGCTTCTCCGCGGTAGGCAAGAGGGCAAAGCTCGCCGGCGTCGACGAGAGCACGCTCGCAAAATGGGAACGCGGCGATACCTTACCCTTGCCATCTAGCGTGGAGCGGCTCCGGCGCTTCTTCGAACGGCTCGGAAAGCCGCTGCCGGAATTGGCGGCAGACATATTCTACAGCTCCGAGCGTCGCTCACTGGCGGCCCGGAGACGGGCGTAATGTTCTGTTCGCCTGGCCTCCTGCTACGAAGTGCCGCCCGGAGGATGGGAACACGCTCTGGGGTTGGAGCAACCACAGCGAGCCCACAAAGACGGGCTCTGAAGCATTGCTCACGTCATGCCGCTATTCCTATCGAGGCCAGCATGGTCTGCTGGTTCTTCAAGACAAACGCGTTCCGCTTGTCCAAGAGGAGGCTGATGAACCATTGGCCAGCTCCTTGAACTTGGTCGGGAGAATGCACCGGGCCGCGACTACTCTCGATCCCATCGGCGACTTCCTCAACCAGGCTCAGCAGATACTCGTTACTGCGCTGCGTGAGATACCGAAGAAACCGGTCGTAGTCTGCCAGTCCCTTTAGTGGGGGAAATAGCCTCCGCATGACCCAATATTCCTGCCAAGCCTACGTAACCTGGTTCACGACTCCGCCCGGATCGTGAATCCACCATTGGGTAAGACCGTGGAGCCTTTCGAACAGTTCGGTTGTCTGGGGATCTAGGAAATCATATTGCGGGTCGGTGGGATCGCCCTGCGATCGGCCATCTCTAGCCAACTCAGCTTCAATTGGAGTACCTGCATACGGCACCATTCGGCAAAAGTGGGCGGCGGCTTCACCACCGGCAACTTGCCGAAGGAAGGATGCATTCTGCCGCACCGACTGCACGGTGCTTGACGGGTCGAACATCATGAAGCCGTAGCCCAGACAAAGCTTCAACTCTCTCAGGATAGCTACGGCACGAAGACCGTGGTCAGGAGTCAAACCCTTATTCAGTGTACGCAGGCCAATTTCGTTGCCGGACTCCAGTCCGAGATAGACCATGTAGAGGCCCGCATCGCGCATCCTTGCGAACAACTGCGAGTCCACCTCATCGGCGCGGCAGCTGATTTTCCAAATAATGCGCCCGATGAGATTTTGGGCATGGAGCGCTTTGATGAACTCATCTACCCACCGGCGGCCAAACTTGCCCCACAGTGGGAAATCGTCGTCCTGGAAGAGAAAAATGGAAGTACCGCGCTCCTTGTGCAGAACCCGCATCTCCTCGACCACCTTCGCCGGGTTGCGCACCCGTACCCTCTTCCCGCGGGCTTGGCTATAGAACTGTCGGATGGAGCAGAAGGAGCAATTCCGCACACAGCCGCGGCTCGCCATCACAAAAGAGGCTTTCTTGCCGAGAATCGGTACTTCTTCGAAGGGACGGATCGGATACGGCAGGTCGTCGACGTCGGTAATCAAGGCGCGTTGCGGTGTCGTGACGCATCCGTGCCCCGTGCGATACGCGATGCCTGTTACCTGACGCCAGTCCTGTTCCTCGGCCAGACACCACATAAGTTCAGGTAGCGTCAGCTCGCCTTCGCCACACACGATGCTATCCAGTTCGGGCACCGCGTTCAGCGTCTCGTCGTAACGCAAGCTCGGATAGTGACCTCCGGCGCAAAAATGACAATCCACGCCGCTTGCCCGGAGGTAGGCGGCCAAATCGGCAAACTGCTGCAGATAGTATTGGAAGATCAACGAGAACCCGACCAAGCGCGGCTTTACCGTACGAACGGTGTCCAGGATGGATTCAGGTCGGCGAGTATCTGAATGTTGACGGATGAACTTCGTTCCTGTTATATTGCTCCCAGACCGGAGGGGGGAGTCTCTCCGGGCAGGGGGTATAGTTATGTCAGGATTCGGCCTCGATCTGATATTTGGACTGGCCCAGGTCCTGCTTCTCTACCAGCAAAACCAGATCTTCAAGCAGAAAAATGCGATCTTCGCACGGCAGCAGTCAGGCGGTGAGGCCGTGGAATCCCCTAGTAGATTAGTCCGCTACTGGCCAATGCTGGCGATGGTTGTCTTAGTGGCCCTTGCGTGGATTCCGCGTTTTTTCCCAGGACACGAAGTTTCCAATAGCCCGGCGGTCGGTGTACCGCAAACAATTGGGGAGATCGGCGCCGGTGAGAAGTCACAGCGAGAGCTAGCGAGGCCGCAGTTGTCTGCGGTTGAAGCCTGGCCAAATCTCGTGACCTTTGTTCGTTGGTTACAAACCTACTCCCATCCCTGCTTATTCAAGGTATCTTCGGGGGCCGACAACGTTGAGCTTCGCAACATATTAGCGAAGGTCATCCGTGACGGTGGAGACTGCGAACTGATGGCCGTGTCGGAAAATGCGGGTAGTTTGCCTTCAGGCGTAACGGTTCAAGCATCAAGGGGCCGGTCGAAGGAATTTGCCGAGAAACTCGCGGCCATTGGGCTCAAGGTGACTTCTGACTCAGGATTGCATGAACCACCTAATACATTCGAAATAGAAATCGGCCCCGGCTCTCCGTGGCAATAAACATATGGCCAAGAAATTCGCTCAAAAGATTCTCCATTTTTACTGTTATCAGTGCCGTGACTACGAACTGAAAACCAGCCCGCACTACCGCAATCAGAAGCGGCGCTTTGCGCGGCGCCGCAAAAGGGAACGTGAGGAAGAGGCCGCAAATGGAAACGTCAACTGAACGGGCTCGCTGGCGTCGTGGGCGCTTGGCCGAAGCGCCCGCCAGTTGCCGCGCTTCAGCATCCTGCTATCGCCAACCCGAACATATCTTCGTTCTCGCGGTTGTTGTATCGATACGCGAATTCGTTGATGTAGAGCGGCAGGTACTTCTTGTGACGTTGTGGAAGCTTCCCATGATCCCGCGCTTCAGGAGCGACCAGAAGGAATCGATCGTTGCGGTGTGGACCAAACCGCGCACGTACTCTTCCCTGCTGTGGTCAACCGACTGGTGGTTGTAATACTTTTGCAGGTCTACATAGGAAGGGTGCTCATCGGTTGCAACCAAGCTCACCTTGTCCGACACGGCACCACGGACGAACCGGGTCATCGTCTCCGCATCCAGACGCTCGGTCACTTTGGCAACGACACTGCCCTTGCGACTGATGGCGCCAAGAACGGCGATCTTGCCAGCGGCCCCGCGTCCCTTCCGCTTGTTGCGATGTTTGTTCTTGTTCTTGCCGCCGACATAGGTTTCATCCACTTCGACGATGCCCACCAACTGCTTGAATTCATCGTCCTGCATTGCGGCGCGCAGCCGGTGGCACATGTACCAGGCCGTCTGGTAGGACTTGCATCCGATCTGCCGCTGAACCTGCATGGCGCTGATGCCCTTCTTGGCGTTCAGCATCGACCACAGGACTTCGAACCAAACTTTCAGCGGGTACTTGGTGTTCTCGAAAATCGTGCCAGCCGTGACGGAGAATCGGTAAGCGTTCCCAGTCCGGCATTCCTTATTAGCGCATTCCCAGTGCCACGGCAGCTTGGCCAATGGGTAAACTTGCGCACCAGTGCCGCAGCGCGGGCACGCGATGCTCTTCGGCCAGCGGCGTTCTTGAAGAAAGCGCTTGCAGGCGTCCTCGGTTGGGAACGTGGCCATCAGTTCTCGCAGCGTCATCATCTCGTTTTTCCCTTCGCTACAGGAGAAGATAACACACGGGAGGCTATCCGTCAAGTGCCGGATACTCGCCATTGGTGTTTCCAACGCGACCATTTGGCAATGGGAGACAAACCGCACGAATCCCAAGATTCATCTCCTCCCAGCTATCCATGGTTTCCTTGGGTGCATCCCGCATGAACTAACCCCGTCATCGTCTTTTCCCGACACACTCAAGAGCGCACGGCGGGCCGCGGGCCTTCCCCAGAAACGCCTGGCGAAGCTGGCTCGCATCGACGAAAGCACCGTCGCGAAATGGGAGCGGGGCGAGAGGCTGCCTTTGCGGTCAACCGCGGAACGGCTCCGGCGGTTCTTCAAGACGATCGGCCAACCGATGCCTGAGTTTGGGCCAGAGGCATTCTACAGCTCCGAGCGGCGATCACGGGCGGTCCGTAAGTGGCGTCGTGTTGCTCGGGGAGAAGCGCAAGGCTAGCCTATGCCTGGCATATGCCGGTTTGAAAGAGGAGGTCCAACTATGTCGATGGAGCGACACGTTCGGCTGTTCCGAAACGGCCGAAACCAAGCGCTGCGTATTCCGGCCGAGTTTGAGCTGCCGGGGAAGGAAGCCATTGTCCGCAAAGAGGGAGACCGCCTCATTGTTGAGCCGACCAAGCGGCAGACGCTGCTCGGTCTGCTGGCTGGGTGGGAGCCGTTAGAGGAAGAGTTCCCCGAGATCGAGGACGCCGCTCCCGAGCCGGTGGACCTGTAAGGCATGGCCGCTCAACATTACCTCCTCGATACGAACGTCC
>CAVSQF010000039.1:0-582132 GCA_963729835.1 uncultured delta proteobacterium
CAGGAAGATCGACTGGGAATGGGGCCGGTCGATCCGCTCAAATCGACGGGCGGCCAAGCTGTTTGCCACCTTCTACGCCTTGTACAGCGGCGTTGCCTTCCTGACGATCATGGCGGTCCTCATGGCGCCGCTGCTTCACCGAGTGCTTCACAAGTTCCACATGGAAGAACGAGGATGACGATAAGCCTCAAAAGAAGATCGTATAATCATCGGCATGAAACGTAAGAAGCAACGACGTCGACCGAAAGAGGAGACCAGCTACGTCTGCGATGCTTGTGGCGAGGAGATCGTGATTCCGCTGGACGTGTCGGCGGGTGAAAGCCAAGAGTACGTCGAGGATTGCCCGGTCTGCTGCCGACCGAATATCATCCACGTTGAGATCGACGAAGGCGGCGATGTGCGGGTGTGGGCCGAAGCGGAATAGGAGACCAAGACATGAACAAACATTTACGGATTGAAAGAAACGCCGATGCCCTGGTCGTTCATTTTCTCGACCAGACAATCCATGCGGACGCTGCGATTACAAGCCTGGGAAAGGAACTCTATGCGGTGGTGGATCGCCCCGACTGTCTGAAGCTGGTTCTGAACTTCTCTGAGGTGGAGTTTCTTTTCAGTGCCATGCTCGGCAAGCTCGTCACCATGCAGAGGAAGATAGTCGAGAAGGACGGCGTATTGAGGCTATGCGGGATGTGCCCGAACATTCGCCTGATCTTCAAGCTCACTTGCCTGGATCGCATTCTCGACATTCGGGAAACAGAGGCCGATGCGATAGGGCAATAGGCGGGTATAGGAGATGGCACCACTTCGCCTACATGTCTTGCCGCAGATGGCGGACGTGCGGACGGATCATTGGAGCCAGTTCACTGAGAATACTTGAGAGGAGTCAGCCTGAGCCATGGCAGAGAATCAAGACATATTCCTCCGGCCGAGGAGTTACAAGGACATCCGAAGTTCCTCTGCCCTTTGGATCAGCCTTAGCGCATGTTCTGGATCACGACCGCCACGGCCATCGTCTGTGCGGTGCTGTTTCCCATGCCGATCGCAATCGCCATTCCGCTAATTCTGTTGATTAGCGTTGCGTTGCCAGCCGTGCTGACAACGATAATCATTTACGGACGCAGCTATCAGCGAACCTTCTGCATTGGGGCCATGTTTCCTGCTGGTATTTTCCTGCTCATGATCCCCTTTGGCAGTATCGGCCTGTTCCGCTGGGGATCATCTGGCGGCGACGACTTTGGGGTCCTCGTTGTGGGTGGCTTCTGGATATCGAACCTCTTGATCGGTGGGGTCTGCGTCGGCGTGCGAAGGCTCGTCGAAAAGCGGCCTGCTTCACCACCGCACCAGGGAACCATCGGTTCCGAAGCGAGAGCTGGCCGCGGAGTGACAGACCAATGAGTGCAGACCAAGATCACGTTAAGAAACCATCGCCGCCCTCCAAGGTTCGCCCGCCGCTTGGTCTTCCCAAAGGCAGTGTCCGGGCCCTGCTGACGCTCTTGATCGTGGCCGTCGTCATCGTGCAATTAGGCCGCGGGCGTGAAGTCGAGTTGCTCTGGACGGAAACCCTGATGATCGCCCTGGCTCATTATTTCACTTCCCGACGATTCATCCGCCTTTCGCCCGAAGTCATCCGGCGATTGACCGATGAGGGCCATATTGAGGAGGAGCCACGCCCGCTTTACTTGCCACAGTACAGCATCCGGCTGATCCTCGTTCTGGCTTTCATCGGATTGGCCGTGTACCTCTATCGGCAGGACCGTCTATTTCATTCCCAGGCAATATCCATCTTGGGCGTCGTCTTCGCCTATCTTCTCGGCATCGTGGCCCGCATGCGAAGCGTGCGAGGCTGGGAAGATCTGAAAGCTGTTGTGGTCCTTGTGGTGTTGCTGGCCACGGCTGTGCCCTGTCTTTTTGATCGAGGCGATTTGGTGCCACGCCAGATGCGAGACATTACGCTCGGGCTGGTGCTCTTTTACTTTGGGTCAAGGTAAATCGGAGGGATTCAAGTGGATAATCAATTATTCGAGCAAATGTATCAGGGCCAAGCCCCGTGGGACACTGGACGGCCACAACCGGCGATCATCAAATTGTCTGAGGCCGGTCAAATTCGTGGCAGCGTTCTCGACGTCGGGTGCGGCACCGGCGAGAATCTGCTGTATTTGGCAGCCAGAGGTCACGATGCCTGGGGCCTCGATTTCGTGCCCGTTGCCATCGAGCGGGCCAAAGCCAAGGCTGCCCAGCGGAAGATCGAAGCCCATTTCATCATCGGGGATGCTTTGAAATTGGAGAAGCTCGGCAGGCGGTTCAATACGGTGATCGACTGCGGGCTGTTTCACACCTTTGCCGACGAAGAACGCCCGGTGTTCATCAAGGGGCTTGCCGAAGTGCTTCGGCCTGGCGGATTGCTGCATATCCTCTGCTTTTCGGACGAAGAACCTGGAACCGAGGGGCCGCGGCGAATCAGCCAGCAGGAAATCCGCGATTCGTTCCATGATGGCTGGAAGGTTCAACGGATCGACCGGACGCAATTCGAGTCGATTTCACGACCTGATGGGCCGAAGTTCAGCCCTGGTGGTCCAAAGGCATGGCTGGCGACGATTGAACGGACGTGAGACTCTTGCCGTTGGGGAGAAATGAGTATGTACGAAGACGATTCGATCTGGTCACGAAAGGGAGCCACGTTCAGCGACAAGTCCGCTCGGCAGGAGTTCGGGCTGACGCAGCAGGAAATCTATTGCGGCCATGCGGGCGGGCAAGTTGCAGTATCGGGAAAGCCAACATGCACGGCAACCCGTGGTTTCGGCTGCTGCGGCACGAAGTCGAGGCCCTGGTCAAGCAGAAAAGCGGCCAGGACGACCTTCGCAGGAAGAAACTCGAAAAGGAGTTGGCCGACATCGAAAAGGAAACCAGGAAGCTCAAAGCCCGATTAAAAGCTCTCGACCGGCGACGGGCTGAACTGATGAAGGAACTTGGCAAATGAGAAGCCTAACCTTCTTGATAGTGCTGCTGGCTGTCTGCGATGTGTGGGCTGATCCGCCGTCATCGAAGCCGAACAACGCTGCCCCAACAGGGCAAATCGTAGCGAACCTCGGAAAACGTGAAGTGATCTTGGAATCGGGCCGCTACGGGTTGAAGTATTTTCCTGACGAATGCCTGGCTTTCGTGCAGACCAAGCCGCAAGTCCGCTTGTTGATGGCGGCAGACAAGTCCACGTTTCTGCTCGTAGGCCGAGACATGAAGTCGCTTGGGCTTCGTGGGGAAGTCCTCAAGCCGGCCGACCGGGATCGTTTGATAACGGCTATGCTGGCATTGGCGGGGTTGTCCGTGACCCACGTAACGGCCAGTTGTTGGCCTTCTACCATGCCGAGGATCACGAGGGGATGCGGCCCATTCCGGGCGGGATTCCCGGCTTCTATTGCTGCGTTGCCTTGGCTGTGTCCAATGACAACGGAACAACTTTTCGCAAGCTCGGGCCGGTCATCAAGAGTTCCCTGCCCAAGAATGTGAAGGGCGGCTCCGATCAGGGTTGCGGTGATATGTGTGTCGTCAGCAGCACCGACCATCGCTTCGTCTACATGTACTACTGCGATCATTCACGCATTGATAACCGAGGCGTGCAAATCTGTATAGCCCGCTGCCCCGTCGAGGCTGCCGGAAGAACCGACAGTTGGCGAAAATACTACCACGGTACGTTCCAGGAGCCGGGCTTGGGTGGCAAAGATACCCCGGTCATGTCGGCCCAGGCGGTGGGGGCGGATGCTATCTTTCCGCAAGTCAGCTTCGTGCCGGAACTACACTGCTACGTCATGGTTTACAGCATCATCGCCTACCAGGAACTCGGCCCAAACACGCAGGCTCGGCAAAGCGGAATCTACATCACCCATTCCCAGGATGGCATCCATTGGTCGCAGCCGACGCAGTTGATTCGGATTCACTCGGTCCCCGCCGGTCTTGGTCGAGAGGTCGGTTGGCATCCGGCGTTGCTTCTCTCGGCAGCAGACAGCCGCTCTGCCAAAGGGTGGCTCTACTATTCCTACAGCGAGCGTTGGGGGCACAAGCCTCCACAGAAGCCACATTATCTCGTCGGCCAGCCGATCACGTTGTCGATTGGTAAGGAATAGCTGAAATGGTTCGCCATCCCTTCATCTGTCGCTCAACTAATCGATATCCGCCGCAAGCTCTGCTGCGTGCAATGCCACAGCATCATTGAGACGTGCTGTGACTGAAATGGAAACCACGGCACGGGAAAACGGCCATGCCCACTGACAAGAACCAATTTGACGAGGATGAACTCGACGCTCTACTGCGTGCAGACTTTTGCTGCCAAAGGCAAGACCGAGGCGAGCAAGCGGACAGGAGCGGAACGGGGTGAAGCATTGCCGGAGAATGAGCCGGGTGATCCAGAAATGAGTACCATATCCTTTCCTTGCTAGAAGGGGGCCGGAAGATTGAGGCCATCAAGCTCTACCGCAAACAGAGCGGGGCAAGCCTCAAAGAAGCCAAGGATTATGTCGAGGCGTTGGCGGCAAAGTACGGCATCAGCCCGAAGCAGGCGGGCTGTGCCGGGATGGTCCTGCTGATCGTCTTGGCTGCTGCGATCATCGGCATCGGCGTCTGGGCCTTACCCGGTTGACGGCCTGCCCGATTCTGGTATTCTCGAAGGTCGGGCGGGAGGATGCCTGGAGAGGCCAGGTGAGGGGATCAGATGCTGCCGAAGGCCACCAGTTTCCTTGATCGCCACCAAATATGGTGACTCCGTCCAATATCCAATCCCCTCATCCTGACCTTCTCCCGGGGGGAGAAGGGACCCCGGAAATACGTCATCGTAATTCCGAACAGCAGTACTTAGCGAGGAAAGGGTGTGGCGGCAAACGGTAGCGACCTTAGGTCGCTACCCGGCAAACGTGCGTCGCCAGAATTCCAGCTGGAATTGGCCGGCCCTTGAGGTTGGAGTATCATCCCCGGCATGGATGATCTTGGGCGGGACGCTGTCGACGAACGAATGGGTGCTTCGCTCGCCCGCTTGGGGGAGTACTTTATGGGAAAGTCACCACTGCAGCTTGCGGCAGAAGCACTGGCTGAGCGATTGGATGCGCTGGCGGCCGAGTACGCTGTGGGCGGTGCTCTGGCGGTGAACTATCATGGAGTTATGCGTGCCACAGAAGATGTGGACGTGCTGATTGCGGCCGACGATCTCGCCAGATTCAAGGAGTGTTGGCTGGGACGCGGATATGCGCCGCTGTTTCCGGGCAGTAAGGCGATCCGTGACGCCGAACACGGCGTGAAGATCGACTTCATGATCGTCGGGGATTACCCGGGAGACGGGCGCCCCAAACCGGTGTGCTTTCCTAGGCCGGCGGCCGCCGCTTTACGCGGCGATCGCTTCCGAGTTCTCAAGCTGGAACGTTTGATCGAGCTCAAGCTCGCCTGTGCTATCACCGCACCGCATCGATTCAGAGATCTCGATGACGTCGTGCAGTTGATCCGCAAGAATGCCCTCGCGCGGAACTACGGGGAACAGCTCGATCCCTATGTTCGTCAGAAGTTCGATGAGCTGTGGGATCTGGCGCAACACGCCGAGGAAGAATACTGACCGCAGGAGAAGGGAAGCCGCGCTTCCATAATCGCCCTGCAAGAAGAGCACTCGGCAAGCATCAACCGGCAGCTGATAGGCTCCACCACCGAAGTTCTGGTAGTGACAGGTCAACCTGGCCACAAGGTGCGGTCAGGCAAACACCTGTCAAACTCGTCGCCGTTTCAGCCGGGCGGCAGACAGGTCAGGGCGAGGCTGTCGGTGTCGCCGGGGCGCTTCTTACCGGTCACTGGGTCGTTAGACGGCGTGGCTCTCAGCCGTAGCTGCCTCGTCTTGCCCTGCTCCACCTGGATGCTCACGAAGTCGGTCGAGCTGTTCAGGCTGCTGTACGGCGGATCGAAGACTACGAAGCGCCCGCCACACACGCCGTCGCCGCTCGCGCCCGCCGAGTCGCAGTCGCTGTTCGAAGTGCACAGCTGGTGTCGCAGGGGTCCCCGGTTAGTACACTGGCCGCGTACCACCCCACCGCTGGTCCCCAAGCCGGCCTCCAATGCGTCCCGGTTCGCCTGGTCGATGGCGTCGCGCGGCCTGGCCTCCGACGGACTGAGCACATCCACCCGCGCCACATCGCTCGGTGCGCACAGGGGCAGCCGGGTATCCGAGACGTTGAACCACAACTGCACATGGAAGGTGCACAGGCCGTCTCCCAGGGTGAAATCGCACGTGGGGTCGTCGTCCGTACAGCGCAACTGGTTTGTCGGTACGCCCCTGGCCTTGCGCGGGGTGACGGGCGTGGTCAACCACTCGAGGCACGCAGTCGGTTCGGCCGGCACCGCCGCCGGGGATCAGCTCGCTCTGGCAGGTAGCGGAGCAGCCGTCACCATCCACAAGGTTGCCGTCATCGCACTGTTCCCCGACGTCGACGACCCCGTCGCCGCAAACCTGTTCATGGGCAAACACCCCGCCACCCCACGTGCCGGCGTAGATGATCCACGGCCTCGTCTGGGCGACCGCAAGAAGCGCTACGTTCTCACAACGATTGCTGAGACCACTGCTCATGGCCGTCCAAGTGGCCCCGCCGTCCATGCTCTTGTAAACGGCCCCGTTGGCCGTGCCTGCATACACGATCGAGGGGGGGCGCATTGGCTGTACGGCGACGGAATAGACATACGGGTCGGTGAGGCCGTCAAGCGCCGTCCAGCTCGCACCGCCGTTGGTGCTCTTGAACACGCCGGAACTGAATGTGCCCGCGTACAGCGTCGACCGGACCGCAGCCAGGGAGCTGACGGCGGTGTCGGTGAGGCCGGTGTTCACAGCCGTCCAACTTGTACCGCCATTCGTGCTCCTGAACACTCCCCCACCGTTCGTGCCGACATACAGCGTTAAGGGCTCGGACTGGACCACCGCCTGCACATCGGTGGTGGTGAGGCCGTCGTTGATGGCCACCCAGCTCCCGCCAGCATCGGTACTCGTGAACATCCCACTGTCCGTGCCCGCGTACAGCGTGGACGGGCTGGATGAGCTCACCACGAGTGAGGACGCCATCACGCTGCCGTTCAGCGCAGTCCAGCTCCCACCCGCATCGGTGCTCTTGAACATCCCGCTGCGGGTGCCCGCGTAGACGGTCGACGGTCGGGACGGGTCCACGGCGAGAGCATGCGTCTCGGTGGTGCTCAAGCCGATGCTGGTCCAGCTCACGCCACGGTCCGTGCTCTTGAAGACCCCGCCGTTCAAAGTAGTCACGCCAATCCTACCTGCGTAGACGGTGGAAGCGTTAAAGGGGTCCACCGCAAGCGACCCAATCCAGGAAGCCATGAGACCACTCTCGGCGCTCGCCCAGCTCGCGCCGCCATCGGTGCTCTTGCGCACCCCTGCACTTGTCCCCAGGTAAACGGTCGACGTGCTCGACGGGTCCACGATCAGGGAAAACTGTTGCGCGTGCGCGGTACCGCTAGTGTTCAGGCTCGTCCAGGTGCCGCCGGCGTCCGTGCTCTTGTAGACCAAGCCGCCAAACTCAGCGATATACAGGACCGACGAATTCGTCGGGTCGACCGCGAAGCACGACACGAACGTTGAGCCGAGGCTGCCGGTAAGGGTAGTCCAGCTCGCAGCGCCATCTGTGCTCTTGGACAACCCCCACAGCGTGCTTGCGTACAGAGTCGACGGGCTCGACGGGTCGACCATCAGCGTTTGGATGCTGTCAGTGTTGGCGAGCCCAGCATTCGCCGCTGTCCAGCTCCCACCGCCATCCGTGCTCTTGAATACTCCGTTAAAGTCGGTGCCGGCGTACACGGTCGAGGCGTTGGACGGATCCACGGCGATCGAGTCAGCCATGTCACTGCTCGGCAGACCGGCGCCGGCGAGAATCCAGCTTCCGGCACCGTCGGTGCTCTTGGACACCCCGCCCCATCCGCCTGTGTAAACTGTCGATGGGCTCGACGGGGCCACAGCCAGCACCCCAACCAGCGAGGAGTCGAGGCCGTTGTTGGCGTCCATCCAACTCGCCCCGCCGTCGGTGCTCTTGAACGCACCACCCCTTCCAGTTGTGTACACGATAGACGAGTCTGATGGGTCCACGGCAACCGAGATCATGTCCGCCCCGATGATGCCCTTCCCGGCCGCCGCCCAGCTCGCGCCGCCATCCGTGCTCTTGAAGACCCCACCGCCCGCTGTGGCGGCGTACAGGGTCGACGGGCTGGACGGGTCCATCACCAGCGAGCGGACATAGCCGCCCTCAGGGCCGTTACCCGTCCACACATCGATGCCGGCGCGGGCCGCGCCCGCGTTGGTGATCCCAAAGAGGCACACGAGAAGGACCGCGTGCACATACGTAGGTGAGACAAGCCCTCGCACGTACCTCATACCAGGCGTGAAGCGCTGCACGAAAAGTGCGGTCATCGTCCCTCCCTTGGCCCGTGCGGCGGGCCGCCGTCGTCGGCAAAATCAACACGGTGCGGATGGGCTGCGAACACTCTTCGGGCCGTCGCGCTGGTGCCCCCTACTCAGGCACACTCTTACCACAGATATTTTTCGTTGTCAGCTCAAATAACAGGAGTCAAACAACAGGAGAGTACCATTTTGCGCCACGAATTTGCGCACCCCAGACGGCACCGCAGGCCGCGCTTGACTGGGCCGCTGGGGAACGGCGCGGGGAAGGACTGAACTGGAGCGGCGCCACACTTGCGCTCAAAAGCGGGCAGTACCCGCAACGCATTGCGGGTGGGGGGATGCCTATGTTAGGGAACGTCGCTGGAAATATGCAGCAACCGGATTTCAACAAGCGTGGCGGCCTGGTGACCGTTGTCACGCAGGACGCGGACACGGGCGAAGTATTGATGGTCGCCTATATGAATCGCGCCGCCTGGGAGAAGACGCTCGCCAGCGGGACCGCCTGCTACTGGAGCACGTCGCGCAATGAGTTGTGGGTCAAGGGAGAGACATCAGGCAACGTCCAAGAGGTCAAGGAGATTCGCGTCGACTGCGATGCCGACGCGGTGTTGCTCAAGGTGCACCAGCGCGGCGGCGCCGCCTGCCACGAAGGCTACAAGAGCTGCTTCTTTCGCCGCGTCGATCAGGATGACTGGCGCATCGTCGCCAAACGCGTGGTAGACCCGGAGAAACTGTACGGCCCGAAAAAGCAGGCGTGAGCGGTGTCCGTCAACCGTCAATCGTCAATGACTCAATCCCCCAAATCGTCAATGACTCAATCACTCAATCGTCAATCACCCAATCGCTCAATTCCCCAATGACTCAATCCATCCTGAAGCTCGGCATCCCGAAGGGCAGCCTGCAAGACGCGACCGTTGAACTGTTCCGCAAGGCGGGCTGGAAGATCAGCATCTCGGAGCGCAGCTATTTTCCCACGATCGACGATACCGCGGTCCGCTGCTCGCTCGTGCGGGCGCAGGAAATGGCGCGCTACGTCGAGGATGGCACGCTCGATGCCGGCCTGACCGGCAGAGATTGGATCTTGGAGAATGATTCGCAGGTGCAGGTGGTCTGTGACCTCGTCTATGCCAAGGCCAGCTTCCGGCCGACACGCTGGGTGCTGGTCGTGCCGGAGGATTCGCGGGTGCAAGCGCCGGAGGACCTGCGCGGCAAGCGTATTGCCACGGAGCTGGTGAATTACACCAAGCGCTTCTTCGCCGCAAAGCAGATTCCGGTGGACGTGGAGTTCTCCTGGGGTGCTACGGAGGCGAAGGCGGCCGACGGGTTGGTCGATGCGATCGTCGAAGTCACGGAGACGGGGAGCACTATCCGCGCCAACCGGCTGCGCATCGTTTGCGATCTGTTCGAATCGAATCCGCAACTGATTGCCAATCGCGCCGCCTGGGAGGTGGCGTGGAAACGCGAGAAGATCGAGCAGATCAGTATGCTGCTGCAAGGCGCGCTGGCCGCGGAAAACAAGGTGGGGATCAAGATGAACGTCCCCGAACACAAACTCCAGGACGTGATTGACATGCTGCCGAGCTTGACCGCGCCCACCGTGTCGCCGCTGTTCCAAGCCGGTCAGCTGCACGGCGCGAAATGGTTCGCGCTCGAGAGTGTCATCTCCGAGCCGCAAGTGCGTGAGCTCATCCCGCGCCTCGTGAAAGAGGGCGCGGTGGGTATCATCGAATATCCACTCAACAAAATTGTGTGATGTCTAGCAGGTTGCTGGCAAGCCCCGCGCCATGCTTCGAGAGCCTCAGCATGAGCGGATCCCCTCCCCGAATGTATTCAACCCTTCCGCTCACCCTGAGGCTCCCGAAGGGTGCTCTCTACATTTTTCGGCGGCTTGCCGCGCCAACGATCGTCGGCATGGGGATCGGCCTGCTGCTGTTGACGGCGGGATGCAGCAAGGAAAGGGCGGAAGCCCGTGCCCGGGCGGCTGCCGAAAGGGCGAAGGAGTCCGTGCCGGACGTGGAGGCCCAGGCGCTGGCGCAAAAGGTCGCTCCTGAGGAGGTGAAGCGTGCGCAGGAGGCGCTCACGGCCGTGCACGAGTATCAGGGCGAAATCAACGGCGAGTTAGATTCCGTGACCGTCAACGCCATCGAGGCGTTCCAGCGCAGCCGCGGCCTCCGGGGCAACGGGATGTTGACGCAGAAGACGCAGAAGTTGCTCGACGACGTGCTGGCGCAGAGGAAGTCGGCGGATTGATTCATTGAGTCATTGCGTGATTGGGTGATTGAGTCGACCGTCGGTCAGCCTGCGGCCGCGCTCGGGAGACGCGCGCCGAGTGCAGCCCTCGCATTCGACGATTCGCTGCTCCACGACCTTTCGTCTTCCCCTCGGGCACTCCCCTCGGGCACTGTTTGCATTCAGGGTGCGCAGTGCTACATAGCTGCCAGGTCGATGATCTGGGCCTTAGGACACGCGTCGTTTCCGGAGGCCATTGTTGTCCTGACGAAGCGCTTCTCAGTCGGCGCAGCGCCACGCGGCATTGCCGTCGCGTGTGCTGGGTAAGGAAAGGGATGGCACGCGGGGCTGTCGCAACACGGGAGCAACGACGACTCGACACCGACGAGCGCGGCACGCGGCCACGCGCCAGTGGGAAATTCCTCTTCCGCGGCGACGAGAAGCTGTTCCTGCGCGGTGTGTCCTACGGCCCGTTCGCGTACGGCTCACACGGCGCGCAATTCCCCGAGCGCGACATGGTGCGCCGCGACTTCGCGCTGATGCGCGATCTGGGCGCCAACTCCCTGCGGACATTCACTTCCCCCCCCGCATGGCTGCTCGACCTCGCCGCCGACTACGATCTCCTGGTCCTGGTCGGCCTGCCGTGGACCGAGCACGTCTGCTTCCTCGACGAACCGGAGGTCGTCAAGGACATTCGGGAGCAGGTGGCCGCTGGCGTCCAGCGCTGCAATCAACACCCTGCCATCGTCGCCTACCTGATCGGCAATGAGATTCCGCCCGACATCGTCCGCTGGCACCAACCGGAGCGCGTGCGTGCGTTCCTGTGCGGCCTCTACGATCTGGTGAAAAGCATCGCGCCCGACGCTTTGGTGAGCTACGCGAACTTTCCGCCGACCGAATACCTCGACCTCGACTTCCTCGATTTCATTTCCTTCAACGTCTACTTGCATCGCGAACGCGACTTTCGCCGCTACCTCTCGCGCCTGCAGAATCTCGCCAAAGACAAGCCTCTGGTGCTCACGGAGTTCGGCATCGACTCGCTGCGTGAGGGTACGGTGGAGCAGGCGCAGATGCTGGCGTGGCTGGTGCGGGCGGCGTTCGAATCCGGCGTCGCCGGGACGGTGGTGTTCTCGTGGACCGACGACTGGTTCACCGGCGGCTTCCAGGTGGAGGACTGGGCATTCGGCCTCGTCGATCGAGAGCGCCACAAGAAGCCGGCGTATCATGCCGTCCAGAAGTTGTACGCCGGGCAACTGCCGCCGCCGCTCGACGATCCGCCACGCATCTCGGTGGTCGTCTGCGCTTACAACGCCGAGCGCACGATGGACGCGTGTCTCGCGTCGCTGCGCGCGCTGCGCTACCCGGATTACGAGGTCCTCGTCGTCAACGACGGATCGACCGACCGGACCCTCGCCATCTCGCAGCAGTACCCGGCGGTGCGCATTTTCTCCCAGGAGAACAAAGGTCTGAGCGCGGCGCGCAACGTAGGCATCGCCAACGCCACGGGGACGATCGTTGCCTTTACGGACTCAGACTGCGTCGTCGATCCGGATTGGCTCACGTACCTGGCATACAAGTTCGTGCAGTCCGGCTTCGTCGCCGTGGGCGGACCGAACCTGCCGCCGGCGGAAAACGCGCGCATCCCCGCCTGCGTTGCCGCGGCGCCCGGCGGGCCGACGCACGTCCTGCTCGACGATGAGGTGGCCGAGCACATTCCCGGCTGCAACATGGCCTTCACCAAGAAGGCGCTCGAAGAGATCGAGGGCTTTGATCCGATTTACCGCGCCGCCGGAGACGACGTCGATTTGTGCTGGCGCTTGCAGAACCACGGCTACCCGATCGGCTTCAGCCCCGCCGCGATGGTCTGGCACTTCCGGCGGAACACGATCACGGCGTATCTCAAGCAACAGATGGGATACGGCAAGGCCGAGGCGCAGCTGTATTTCAAGCACCCGATCCGCTTCAACATGCTCGGCCAATCCCAGTGGATCGGCCGCATCTACGGGGATCTGGGCATGTCCCTGTTCTCTCGGCGGCCGGTCATTTACCACGGCGTGTTCGGACGCGGTCTGTTCCAGACCCTCTACGAGCCTTCGTCCTCGCTGCTGTCGTATCTGCCCTTCACACTCGAGTGGAACCTGGTCGGCCTGGTCCTCTTCATTGGCGCGCTGATCGCTGGGCGGCACGAGATTCTCGCCAGCCTGCCGCTGCTGACTGCCGCCCTGTGGGCGGCCGGACGCGCGGCGCGCGCCAAGGTCGATCCGCGCTACGACGGCGTAGGCGGGCGCGTGCTGATCACAGTGCTCATTTACTTCGGCCCACTGATGCGCAGCTTGCAGCGCTATCTGTACCGGCTTCAAGGCATGACGAATGTGGCGCGCATCGAGTTCGGCAAACCTTCCCAGCCGGCGCGCGTGCAGTGGCTGCGGCGGCAGTTTTTCCTGTCGTACTGGTCCGAGAAGCGGGCTCGAGAAGGAGCACCTGCTGTACGCCTTCATGGAGTTCCTGTTGCCGCGCAAGTATTTCATCGCCATTGATCAAGGGTGGGACGACCGTGACGTCACCATTTACCGGGGCATCTGGTCGAAGGCCGATCTGAAGGTTGCAGTGGAGAATCACGGCAGCAACAAGCGCTTCTTTCGCACGCGCTGCCGGGTGCGCGAATCGGTCCTCTCCCGCGTGTCGGTGCTCGGCTTCGCGTCACTGGCGGTGATCGGATCCGTGTTCGGTCTCGCGGAGATCGTGACCGTGGCCCTTCTTCTCGGCACGCTCAACCTGATCGTCGTTGCCGCCGACAACTTCCGCCTGGGCCGGCTCATGTACCACGTGCTGGAAATCGTCGCCCAGCAAATCGCTCTGACGCCCGTCAAGCCCGCGTCGGCGGAACCCGAAACGAAGTGACGAGCCGCAGGATGGCGCTCCTCCTCCAGGTTGCCACCTCCCTGCGCCCGTATCGGAAGGCCTTCCTGTTCGCGGTCCTGCAGGTCGTCCTGCTCAATATGCTGGAGATCCTCAAGCCCTGGCCGCTGAAGATCGTCATCGACTACGTCCTGCCGCGCCACCCGCCGCCGTGGGCGCTACTGGCCGGGCGCAGCCCGTCATCACTATTAGTGATCTGCACGCTGGGGCTGCTCGGCATCTACGCGAGCCTCGGTGGCTTGAGCGTCCTCAACAATTTCACCACCATCTCCATCGGCCAGGGCATGGTGAACGATCTGCGTAGCCGCGTCTTCCAGCACCTCCAACGGCTGTCGCTCTCCTACCATTCGCGCGCCGCCGTGGGGGACCTGATCTACCGGGTCACGGCCGACACCTACGCGATCCAGACGCTGGCCATGAACGGACTGTTCCCGATCTTGTCCGCCGGCGTGCTGCTCGCCGGGATGTTCACCGTGATGCTGCGTTTGGACTGGGGCCTCACACTCGTCGCGGTAGCGGTCTGTCCGATCCTGGTGTTGGCGATCCTGCTGCTGAACCGGCGTCTCGGCGAGGTGGCGCGGCGCGCGCGGGAGAGCGAAAGTGCGGTGTATCAGCTCGTGCAGCGGGGCATGTCGGCCATCAAGGTGGTGCAGGCTTTTTCGAAAGAGGAGGCGGAACACCACGCGTTCGTCGCCCAGAGCACGGCGAGCCTGCGCAGCAGCCTGGCGCTATACACGCTGCAGACGGCTTTCGGGGCGGGCACCAACTTCGTGCTGGCCTTCGGCACCGCGGCGGTGCTCTGGGTCGGCGCGCAACACGTGTGGCAGAACCTCCTCACGGTTGGTGATATGGTCGTGTTCGTCAGCTACCTCGCCTCCCTCTACGGCCCGATCAACGCCATCATTCAGACCTATGGTACCATCCAAGGCGCGGCGGCCGGAATGCACCGCGTCACCGAGGTGCTGGACACGGCGCAGACGGTGCCGGACGGTAGCCGCGATTTTCCGCGCCCGCCGCGCGGCCACGTGCGCTTCGCCAACGTCGGGTTTCGCTATTCACCGCAGCGCGAGACGCTACGCGGCATCGAGATCGAGGCGCGGCCGGGCGACATCGTGGCGATCGTCGGGCCCACCGGTGCCGGCAAGAGCACGCTCGTCAGTCTCATCCCGCGCTTCTACGATGTGGCAAGCGGTCAGGTGTCGATCGACGGCATCGACGTGCGCCAGCTCAGGCTGGCCGCGCTGCGCCGGGAGATCAGCATGGTGTTGCAGCCGCCGCTCGTCTTTCCCGTGAGCATCCGCGACAACATCGCCTACGGACGGCCGGCGGCGACGCTGCCGGAGATTCAGCAGGCGGCGCGCCTGGCGCAGGCCGCAGCGTTCATCGAGCAATTGCCGGACGGCTACGACACGATCATCGGGGAACAAGGCGCGACGTTGTCGGAGGGGGAGCGCCAGCGCCTTACCATCGCCCGCGCGGTGTTGCGCGACGCGCCGGTGCTCATCCTCGACGAACCGACTTCCTCCGTGGATACGGGCACCGAGGCCGCAATCATGGCGGCCATCGAGCAAGTGATGCGGGGCCGCACGACTTTCGTGATCGCCCACCGCCTCAGCACCGTGCGCCGCGCCACCCAGATCCTGGTGCTGCAGAACGGGACAGTGGTCGAGCGCGGCACTTTCGCAGAGCTGCTGCAACGGCAGGGCGCGTTCGCCAGCCTGTATCACACCCAATTCGGCAGCCAGGAGACTGGACGCATGGCTGCATCGTGAGCCGAGCGAAAAAGAAATGGAAAACCGGAGACGGAAAACCGAAAACTGGAAACTGATCAATTGGCCCGTTTTACATTTCCGGTTTTCCGTCTCCTGTTTGTCATTTCTTTTTTCCGGCTCTCGCGGTTTCGCTGCAGGATAGTCATGCGCATCGTCGTCACCGGACTGATTGCAACGTATCCGCTCGGCGGGGTTGGGTGGGACTATCTCGCATACGTCAGCGGCTTCAAACGCCTCGGGCACGAGGTGTTCTATCTCGAGGACACCGGCCAATGGCTGTATGACCCGCGGAGCGGCAGTTTCACCGACGAGGTCGGCTTCAACGCGGCCTATCTCGAACAGACCCTGGCACGCGCGGGCGAGGAGATGCGCGCGCGCTGGGCGTTGCGTGCACCTGACGGCACGTACCACGGCAGAACGTTGCGGGAAGTGGAACGCCGCTGCGCCGAGGCAGACCTCTTCCTGAACGTATCGGGCGCTTGCTGGCTACGGGAGGAGTACCGCGGCGCCCGCCGCCTGGCGTATCTGGACAGCGATCCGTGTTACAGCCAGGCGAAGCTGCTTGCGGTAGAAGAAGGCGTTGCGACCGAGGACCAGGCGTACTCCGTGGGACTGATTCGTGCCCATCACTGTTTCTTGACGTTCGCCGAGAACATCAACGATCCCCGTTGCGCCATTCCGCGCTGTGGCCTGCGCTGGTTGCCGACGCGCCAGCCGATCGTGCTCGACGACTGGCCGTGCGTTTTCGCTCCGGCCACACGGAACTATACTACTGTGATGTCGTGGAGAACGGACGTCACCCCGCCGAATCTCTCCGGTACCACGTACGGGGGCAAGGACGTCGAGTTCATGAAGTTCATCGAGCTGCCGCGCCACGTCCGCGTTCCGCTGGAGATCGCCCTCGCCGGCGCCGCGCCACGCGCCGAGCTGCAACGGTACGGGTGGCAGGTCGTCGATGCGTACCAGCGGTCCTGCACACTGGATGCGTATCGCGACTACCTGCGATGCTCGCGCGCCGAATGGAGCGTCGCCAAGAATGCCTATGTCGCCTCGTACAGCGGCTGGTTCAGCACGCGCAGCGCGGCCTACCTGGCGCTCGGCCGACCGGTTGTCGTGCAAGACACGGGATTCCGGACCCACTACCCGACCGGCGCCGGGCTGTTCGCATTTTGCACCCTCGACGAAGCGGCCACCGCCATCGAGCGCATCGAGAGTAACTATGAGTTACATTGCGCAGCCGCGCGCGCCGTTGCCGAGCGCGAGTTTACGGCAGAAACAGTCTTGACGCGGTTGTTGCACGATGCGGGGCTCTGATTGCAGTCGACGCGAGCCGGAGGCGCGTGTATGGCCAAGCGCATCATGATCGCCGGGGCCATCGCCCATCATCCGTTGGGTGGAGCAGGCAACACCTGGGCCTTCCTGCAGTACGTGCTTGGGTTGCGGCGGCTCGGGTTCGAGACGTACTACGTGGAACACATCGACGGGCAGCATTGTATCGATGACGACTGGAAGCCGGCACCATTCGCGACATCGGCGAACGCCAGGTACTTTCGCGACGTGATGGAGCAGTTCGGCGTGCTCGAACATGCGGCCTTGCTCGAAGGTGACGGGCCGGGACACGTCGGCCTGCCGCGCGCGGCGGTCGAGCGCCTCGCCCGGCATACGGATCTGTTCATCAACATGTCCGGCCGGTTCCATATCGCCGCGGTGCTCGGTGCGGTGCGCCGGCGCCTCTACCTCGACCTCGATCCTGGCTTCTCGCAGATCTGGCAAGAACAATACGGTGTCGACATGAATCTGCCGGGGCATGACGTGTACGTCACCGTGGGGTTGAACCTCCGCGCGCCGGCTTGCCCGCTGCCAACTTGTGGTATCCAGTGGCAAACCACGCTCCCGCCGGTTGTTCTCTCCGAATGGTCCTCAACGCATCCAGCCGGCGACGCCTACACCACCGTTGCGGATTGGCGTGGCTACAGCCCGGTTGAATGGCGCGGCGTGTGGTACGGACAGAAGGCCGAGGAATTCGTGCGCATCATCGAACTGCCGCGTCGCGTCTCGGCGCGTTTGGAACTCTGCCTGGCAATTCATCCTGACGAGCCGGATCGCATTCGGCTCGAAGACCACGGCTGGCACCTCGTCTCGCCGCGCCAGCACTGCGCCACGCCCGACACCTACCGGCGCTACATTCAGCGCTCGCGTGGCGAGTTCACCGTCGTCAAGCATGGCTACAGCGCCGGCCGCACCGGTTGGTTCAGCGATCGCAGCGCCTGTTATCTGGCCGCGGGGCGGCCGGTGATCATGCAGGAAACGGGCATCAGCACGTACGTTCAGACTGGCGTCGGGCTCATCACTTTCAGTGATGTCGATGGCGCCGCGGCAGCCCTCGAGGCGGTCGAAGGCGGCTACGCGCGTCACGCCGCCGCGGCCGCCGATTTCGCGCACACGCACCTGGATTCGGATCGCGTCCTGACACGGCTCCTGGCAATCGCAGGCGTATGACGCTGGGCACAGCCAACAGGGACGTGGCGGAAGCGTCGGCTCGGCCGCGCATAAAAGCAGGTGAGCAGATCTGCCTTGGCTCTGCGCGCATATAACAGGTTCCAGACCCCACGTCTCAGGGGGTTTGGGGACACAGCGCATCGATGTTCGCTGCAATCACACTGTCGGGCGGTATCGTCGCATCGAGGGCGCGGAAACTGGATGGGACTGGTGGCAAGCCGAGGAGGTAACGCGCGATGTAGACGATGTCTGTGGCCACATCGATCTGGCCGTTCCCATCAACGTCAAAGCCACTGCCCACGGCAGTCACATTCGCTGCGATGACGGTATCCGCAGGAATGCTCGGATCCAGGAGGCGAAAGCTCGGCGGGACCGCGGGCAATCCGACCAGCGTGCGGCTGATGTAGACAATGTCCGTCGCCACCTGCGGTGGTGGTCCGCTGCGGTCGACGTCCAGCCGACAGAGTGGCGTCGCGCTGGGCGTCGGGGTCGCTATTGGCGTCTGCGTTGGTGTCTCGGCAGGCGTGTCGCTCGGCGTCGCCGTTGGCGTCTGGGTTGGCGTATTGGTGGTGGTGCTCGCCGGGGTATCCGTCGCGGTTGCCGTGGTGGTCGGCGTCTGCGTCGGTGTCTCGGTAGGCGTGTCGCTCGGGGTCGCCGTTGCCGTCGGCGTTGGCGTGTTGGTGGCGGTGCTCGTTGGTGTATCCGTCGCGGTTGCCGTGTTGGTCAGCGTCTGAGTCGGTGTCTCGGTAGGTGTGCCGCTCGGCGTCGCCGTTGGCGTCGGCGTTGGCGTCTTGGTGGTGGTGCTCGTCGGCGTATCCGTCGCGGTTGCCGTGTTGGTTGGTGTCAGCGTCGGCGTCTGAGTCGGTGTATTGGTAGCTGTGCCGCTCGGGGTCGCCGTTGGCGTCTGCGTTGGCGTGTTAGTGGCGGTGCTCGTTGGTGTATTCGTCGCGGTTGCCGTGTTGGTCGGGGTCAGTGTCGGCGTCCGTGTCGGTGTATTGGTCCTGGTAGTCGTGTTGGTGGGCGTTTGCGTCGCCGTCGTGGTTGCTGTCTGTGTTGGCGTCTGACTCGGTGTATTGGTAGCTGTGCCGCTCGGGGTCGCCGTTGGCGTCTGCGTTGGCGTGTTGGTGGCGGTGTTCGTCGGTGTAGCCGTCGCGGTTGCGGTGTTGGGCGGGGTCAGCGTCGCCGTCCGAGTCGGTGTCTGGGTTGGCGTGCTGCTTGGCGTGGCCGTTGGCGTCTGCGTTGGCGTGTTGGTGGCAGTGTTCGCCGGCGTATTCGTTGCGGTTCCCGTGCTGGTTGGTGTCAGCGTCGGCGTCTGAGTCGGTGTATTGGTAGCTGTGCCGCTCGGGGTCGCCGTTGGCGTCTGCGTTGGCGTGTTAGTGGCGGTGCTCGTTGGTGTATTCGTCGCGGTTGCCGTGTTGGTCGGGGTCAGTGTCGGCGTCCGTGTTGGCGTGTTGGTGGCCGTGCTCGTCGGCGTATTCGTCGCGGTTGCCGTATTGGTCGGTGTCAGCGTCGGCGTCCGTGTTGGCGTGTTCGTGGCGGAGCTGGTCGGCGTATTCGTCGCGGCTGCCGTATTCGTCGGTGTCAGCGTCGGTGTCCCGGCACTGAAGTTGGCGAGCAGGTTCATGATGTCCGGGCTGCCGAGCCCGGTTACCATGTCGTAGTTGGTCGCCGCACTATAGTCACCGTTGGAGCCGGCTGTGATATCGTGAAACGCATTGGTGCCGCAGAGGGTGTACAGGAGCACCGCAGGGTTGCCCAGGCCGCCTCCACCTGTCTTTTGGTTTATTGCAGAAGAAATTCCAGCCCACTGGGGCGCCGCATCCGACGTGCCGTAGACCGACCACCACCCGCCGTTTTCGAGCACCCAGTTTCCGGGTGATGGGCCCGCTTCGAAGGCAACGTCTGGCACCAAGCGCTGCGAACCGGCGGGTACGCTGCAGCCGGTCTGAAAGCTCGGTCGGGCAAACACCCCGCTAATGCCCCCGCCCGAGCCGCTCCAGCCGCTCTCCGAACCGTACCCCCCACAGCCCGGATTCGTGGAGGTCATGCCGCTGCTGCACACCGGGTTGGTGCCGCCCACACCGATCACATGCGGGGAATTTGCCGGATGATCGACGGAGAGAAGGTTGTGGTTGTCCCTGCAATCCCGGCTGCCGGTGTCTCCGGAGGCCGCAAACCACGACTGCCCGATCGCATTTGCGTTCGCAAAGATGATGTCATTTGTCTGCTGTGTCGTTGTCGAGACTTCCTTCTCGCAGGAACCCCAACTCGTTGTGACGACATGACCTGGATTGTCATTCACGATCGCGTTGTACATGGTTGTGAAATCGGTCAGAGAGGTTGAGGCTGCCATATAGTTCAAGATGGTCGCACCCGGCGCGGTGCCGTGCGCATACTCAACGTCCAGCGTGACCTCCAGCGAGTTATTCGTCGAGCTGAAATCGATTTGACAGCCGGCGCCAGCAGCGTTCCCGGTGCACACCTGGCCGCTCCCAGCGGGAAGCGATGGGAGGCCCCACTGCGCGTTGAAGTTGCTGACGTCGGGGTCGGACCATGCATACGCTCCGGCGATGACCACGGTTTGACCGGTACCGTCGTAGGCCCCCGCATTGTCGTAAAACACCTTCAGGTCGTTGGGGCTGAGGCTGCAGCAGTAGCTGCCTACTGCGGCGTTCGGCACAGGGACGGACTGGAGGGCACGGACGTGTGGGTGCATAGCGGCCAGGTCATCGAGACCCAGCACGCCCATGATTTGCGGCACGAGATCGTCGGGGAACACGGGTTCTTTGACCGTCGCATAGTGGGCCTTGCCCCGGAAGGAAACTTTGTGCAGCTCAACACCAAAGGCGCGCTCGATGGCGGCCACGCTGCCGGCGGCTGATACCAGCAGGCGGTTGCGAAACCGCTGGGTGACTCTGAGGCCGTTGGCTTGTAAGTGGTCCACCACTCGTTGCTCAGCCTCGGTACTCGGGGCGTAGCGGCTGTTGAACTCCTCGGGAGTCAGAAAGTGGCGGTAGTTTGGGGAGTCCGGGCTCTGGATGTCGGCGAGGAGGCTTTCCAACTGGTCGCGGTTTCTCAGGTCGAGGCTCACGACGATTCCGTGCTGCTCCCCTGGGTCTTCCCGCTCAAGGACCCTCGTTTCTCCGAGGCGCGGTGATATCGATTCAGGCTTCACAAAGCTCGCTTCCCCTGCACCCGCTGCCCCGGCGGGGAGACCGAGAGCCACGGCCACCAGCAGGCTGACGGCCTCAAGCGAAGACCAACCGCCTTTGCGCCTTTCCCTATGCTCATCCATCAGCGCAACTCCGATCCATTCCAGTATGCGTCGCCTTGGGATTGAGCGCCAGTGCAGAAAGAAGTGTGTTCTGCATCGTTCCACTCGGGCGCGGCTACACATTCTGCAACGATGTTGGTCATTGTCAGTGAATGCTACAGTCCACGCCGTGAGTCACGCCGAGACAGTCATTCTTGCCGGGTACCTGGTCCGCTGCCCGCTCGGCGGATATGCGTGGCAAGTCCTCCATTATCTGCTCGGCCTGCGCGCCCTCGGGTTTGATCCGTACTTCTACGAAGATACAGCGTACTACGCAGACTGCTTCGATCCGGTCACCGGCAACATGTATGCCACCCCGGATCGCGGTGTGGCGTTTGCCACCGACTTCTTCGCGCGTTTCGGTTTTGGGGACCGCTGGGTGTTTTGGGATGCGGAACGCGACCGCCATTACGGACGCGGCCGCCAGGAAACCGCCGCGCTGCTTGGCGATGCCCGAGTCGTGCTCACGCTGGCGCCGGTGAATCGCCTCCCTCGGCAGCCGCGTCAGACAAAAGTCTTCATCGACATCGACCCGACATTCACGCAGCTCCAGGTCGCCGACGGTGACGCCGCGTTGTGCCAGTTCCTCGACGAGCACGATCTGCACTTCACAATCGGTGAGAACATCGGGAGTCCCGGCTGCCGCATACCGGCGGCACGGTATCAGTGGCGACCCACCCGCCAGCCGATCGCGACCGACCTGTGGGCGCCGTTGCCGGCGGATCCGGGTGCCGCTTTTACGACCATCGGGCGTTGGGATGAACGCCGCCGCGACCTGCGCTTCGAAGGCGAGGTCTACTCCTGGAGTAAGCGCACGGAATGGATGAAGTTCCTGGAGCTGCCACGGCGGAGCGGCGAACGCTTTGTGATCGCCATGGATGTCGCGCACACCCCTAGCGATGTGGTGCTGCTTGGCGAGCACAATTGGCAGATCGTTGATCCGACTGCCCTATCGGCAGACGCATTCGCCTACCGAGATTTCATCCAGAGATCGAAGGGGGAGTTTACGGTCGCGAAGGACCTCAACGTGCGCTTGGCGAGCGGGTGGTTCAGCGATCGTGGCGCCTGCTACTTGGCTGCGGGCCGACCGGTCGTCACGCAGGACACAGGGTTTGGTCGGGTGTTGCCCACGGGCAGAGGTTTATTTGCCGTGCGCGCGCTCGAAGACGCCGTGAGTGCGTTTGCCGCGATCCACGCCGCTTACGACACGCACGCCCGAGCTGCGCGAGCCCTCGCCGAAGACCACTTCGCAGCCCGCCGGGTACTCGGCGATCTATTCGCACAGCTCTGACCCGAGCCGCTTGCTGCGGCATTGGACTGATAGAAACCTGATGGGGTCCGCGGGGAGCGGACCCCATCAGGGGGAGGTTGTGAAACCGTTGATCCCTGGCGGTACCGGGGGGGGAGACCAGCCAGGGGATTTCACAACCTCGGAGTGGGGCAAAGCCTCGGACCAGAAGTCCGGCGGGTCCGGCGGACGTGTTGCGTCGCCGCCCACGGCTGTGCCCGGAACCCGATGCAGATACGATGCACCTCAAAAGGTATTTGTCGCGTCATCGTTCCAACTCCGTCATTTCACCGCTCCGGCTTGCTACCCCCAACGCAGATCTGGCCCCGGGTGAACGCGCGTCCCTTACGACGCGGCCTGTCGCAGCTCGTACATCCCCTGAAAGATTGCCAGCACATCGATCGGTGCATCGAACGGCTCGCCACGGAACTCGCGGTAGGCACGCTCAACGTTGGAGAGCAGCCGCTCGGGCTCCGTCCAATCGGCGTACGGTCCGAGATCGATCCGCTTCGCCGCCTGCAAGGCGGGCAGCCCGGAGTCGAAGAACCGCCGCGACTCGCTGCGCACGTACTGCAGGTACGTCTTCATCTCCTGCGGGCCTTCGGCCCCGCACAACGGCCCGTGCCCCGGCACAATCACCTCAGGGGCAAGCGCGATGACGCGATCAAGGGCCTCGATCCACTTGGCGAACGTCCCTTCCCAACCAATCGGTGTGCACAGCCGGAATACGATATCGCCGCTGAACACCACCCGTTGCTCCGGCAGGTGAACGATGACATCACCGGCTGTGTGCGCCGGGCCCACATACAGCACGCGGGCATGCAGGCCGTCGAGATCCAGATCGAGATGGTCCTCAATCAGCGTCGTCGGCGGCGTCAGGGTAATCCCGCTGAAGTCCCACGCGGCGAGGGCTTTCGCGAAGCTGGCCATCACCGGATCGGCGCTGTCCGCCGCACCACGCAGCGCCTGCATCAGCTGCGGCGGCTCTTTGGCGAACCCTTCGGCGCACAGCCGATGGCCGATGACCTCGGCGCCGGCAAACAGCTGATTGCCCCAACAATGATCGCCATTGTGATGCGTGTTGACGACGCGGCGCGCCGGCTGTCGCCAGACTTGCGCGTAGTTTTCCATCAGTCGCCGCGTGTGCGCCAGGTCCCAAAACGTATCGATGACCAGCCCGCCACCGCGATTGACGAGGCCCGAATTGCTGGTACCCAGCCCGCGGTCCTCCTGCAAGCAGGCGTACACGTCTCTAGCGATCTGTCGCAGCTCCATTGGCAGAGGTCCGCGCCAGCAAACGTCCCGACTCAGCTGCCCACCCGGTACATCAGCAGCTCCGCCCGGAAGGGGTTGCCGCTGCACGCGGCGTCCAAGCCCAGCTCGTCGCCCACGTATCCGGATGGACTTCTTCCCGCGTAGTTAGCCTCGACATGTTCACCTGCAGAATGCGATCCATGGATGCGACCCCCCTCGTAAGACGGTCGTGTCTGTAACATAGACTCATTGCATGCGAAAGCCCGATCCTGCCGACAAACTGACAAGGAGTCAGAATCCAGCAGCCAGAATCCAGGAGGGTGCTTTTTCTCCTGACTCCTGGCTCCTCAGAGCCCTAGAAGGTCAGCCTGGAGGCGGCTGAATACGATCGACTGCAGATTCTCGGATTGGATTTACACATCCTCGAGAAATGTCGACTTCGGACCGCTCTCGAGCACGGCGCCGAATGTGGCGACGTGTTGGGCGAGATTAGCCATGTGCGTTTGGAATGCGCCTTCGTCTTGATAGCGTTCGTAGACGATGAACGTCGCCGGATCGTCCTTGCGCTGGTGGAATGCGTAGATCAATGTCCCCGGCTCACTGGCTTTCACGATCCGCGCCAAATCGCGGAATGCCGCCTTGGCCTCTTCGACCTTACCGGGGTGCACCTTCAGTTCCGCCAGCAGCGTAAACATGATTCCTCCTTCGTGACAGCTGCACGAGTCTCCGTCACTTGCCTGAGACGGGTATGCGCACCAGGCGATTTTCCAAATCGCTGACGATCAGCTCCTTGGTGGCCGGGATGTAACTGATCCCCAGCGGCGTATCGAAGGACACGCCCTTGATGCTGCCGCCGGTGATCGTGCGGCGCAGCGTGCCGCCCCGATCGTAGGCGCGGATCTCCTTGGCCGCCGGCACGGTCACCCAAATCGTTCCGTGCGGATCGAGGGTGATGTTCGGTTCCGAATACGGCTTGACTTCCCAGCCGGGGACGGCGAACGCTTTGATGAATTTCCCGTCGCGCGAGAAGATCTGCAGACGGCTGTTGCCGTTATCGCAGACGTATACCTGTTCGCCGCTGACCACCACGCCCACCGGCTCGATGAAGTGCCCCGGCTCCGGCCCTTTGCCACCCCACTCCACTTCCTTCTTGCCCTCGGCCGAGAACCGCACGACGCGGTTGTTCCCCGTATCCGCGACGAACACGCTGCCCTTCGCATCGACGGTCAGGCTGCGCGGACCGTAAAACGCCGCGGACCATTGGCGCAGGAACTGTCCGGTTTTCGAGAACACCTGTACCCGTCCGTTCCAGGTGTCGGCGACGAAGATCTCGCCGCTCGGCGCAATCGCGATGCCGCACGGCTGTTTGAACTCTCCCGGCGATGTCCCGAACGTTCCCCACCCGTCGAGGAAGTGCAGATCGGGTCCGAACTCCTGGATGCGGTTGTTCCCGAAATCACACACCAGGACGTTCCCATCCTTGTCGACGGCGAGGCCGCGCGGTTGCGCCAGTTTCCCGGCAGGGCCGGCTTGCGGCACTTCGGGCTCCGGCGTCGGTGTCTCACTAGCAGTGATTGCTTCCGCCGCCGTCGGCTTTGCCTTGACGCTCGCGGGGGGCACCAGGAGACCGATCGCGAAGACCCGCTCGGAATCCTCCGGGTACCGGAGCGTCACCCGCTCGTTGTCGGGATACCGGCGCCGCAACTCGTTCATCACCTCCGGCGCGCGGCCCGAATTTTCGAGCAGGAATGCCATGCCCTTGCCCGGCGGCGCCGTGAGGTTCGTGCGCAGCAGGCTGGTCACGTCGTCGAGCCAGATGTAATTGCGCTCCTCCAACGGATTGCCCTCGTCCATGTAAGCGATGAAGGTCATCGTGTCGCGCGGGAAGTACGGTGTGCCGCCGACCCACACTTGGTAGTGTGGCACCAGGGTCCTGATGTATTTCCCCAGGATGGTCGTCTCCGGATAGTACCCCCAGATCTCACGGCGGTTGTGGCTCAGATACTGCGTATACGTCGCGACGATCGCCGCCGCGGCGACCACGACGGTGAGCGCCGTCGCGACGGCGCGCCCAACACGCGGGATGAGGGCCCGCGCTTGGACCGCGAAAAACGTCACCCCGAGCGCGACGAAGAAATAGACGAAGGGCATGGTGCCGATATCGCGGTTCATGTTCGGCTTGCTCGCCAGCCCCGGCACCAGATTGATCACGAGACCAAGCAGCAGGAACTGCGCCCGTGTATCGCGTATGCTCAGCAGCGCCCACAGGAGTCCGAAACCCAGAAACACCGCGGCCGGGAACTCGAGGCCCGGGGTGTTGACGAAAAAATCGTTACCGTTCCCCCAGTAGTTGAACAGGAGCGCCGTCTGCTTCAAGGCTTGCGCGAAACTGGTCTCCGCCTGCAACGCGACCGCACGCCCTTGGAACTCGATCCAGTGATGCATCGCGTACCACGCCAGCGGCGCGATCGTGATGCCGAACGTGACGGCCATCGCCACCAGTCCCCAGCCGTACCGCTTGAGGAACGCCCCCACCCGGCCCGTATCCACGAGGTAGGCGAGCAGCCACAGCGGAAACAGCAGCGGCAGAATGCGTGCCGCGTTGTACGTGTTCAGGGTCAGCGACAAGCCGAGACCCGCGATGGCGAAATCCCGCGGCGCCGCCGTCAGCATGCCGCGGACGAAGAAGCAGCACGTAATCGTCTCGAACAACGGCTGGAAGTCCGATCGCCATCCGGTACGGCTGAAGATCAAATGCCAGCCGGACGCGCCGAGCAACAGCGTTGCCAGCAGGCCGAAGCGTGCGCCGAACGTGTTGCGTGCCCACCAGTAGAAGAACGGCAGCGTCAGGAGGCCGGCGATGACCGACGGGATCTCGATGGCCAGCGGCGTGCGGCCAAGGAGCAGAATGCTGAGCGCCCGGAAGTAGAAGGTCATCGTCTCCCGACCCCAGGCCATGTTCACGTACGGCGTGTAGCGCACCGCCCGCTGCAGAATGCGGATGGCGTACAGGCCTTCCCACGCGGCATCGTGGTTGAGGCCGGGTGGAAATTCCCACAGACGGAAGACGCCGAAGAAGAGCCCCACAGCCATTACCGCCGCCACCAGGACGCGCTCCGTCTTGCGAGAGAGGGCGCCGGCATCGAGCGCCGGCAAGCCGCGCTCTTCCGCACTGAGAAAATACAGGCCGATGAAGGCCAGGCCGGCCAACGCCCAGGCCGCCGCGGACCAGTGCGCGACGTGTTGGATGCTGAGCCAGTACTGCCCCGCGAGCGCCGCCCCGAGCGCGCTCAGCAGCACCACCAGGCGCAGCCAACGCCACGGCACGCGCCCCGGCTCCCGCACCGCGCCGCTGGTCGGTTCGATGGACGGCAACACGCCTGCCGCGGCTGACACCCGATCTGGATCAATGTTCGCCATACGGGATGCGCACCAGGCGATCCTCGAGGTCAGCGATGACGAGTGCATGTGCCGCGGCATTGTAGCTGATCCCCATCGGCATCTCGAATATCACACCGGGTATACTATTGGTCGTAATTGTCCGCAGCAGCTTGCCGGTGAGGTCATAGTTTCGCACTTCCTTTTCCGTCGGTACCGTTACCCACAAGGTTCCGCGCGGGTCAAGGGTCACATGCGGCTCGGAGTACACTTTACTCGCCCACCCCGGCACCGGGAAAGCACCGAGGAACATGCCGTCGCGCGAGAAGATTTGGATGCGGGCGTTGCCGTTGTCACACACGTAGACCTGCGCGGCATCGGCGGTAATTCCGGTCGGCTCCATGAACTGTCTGGGTGCCGAGCCTTTCCCCCCCCATTCGACCTGCTTGTCACCGCTTGGCGAGAAGCGCGCCACCCGGTTGTTGCCCGTATCAGCCACGTAGACGTTTCCTTTCGGATCGATGGCGATACCGCGCGGCCCATAGAAGCCCGCGGCCCATTCACGCAAGTACTCACCCTTCGGCGAGAAGACCTGCACCCGCTGGTTCCACGTGTCGGCAACGAAGATCTCGCCGTTCGGGGCGATCGCCACGGCCCCCGGCTGATTGAATTGTCCGGGCAATTCCCCACGACTACCCCACGCGTGCACCAGGACCAAATCACGGGTGAACTCCTGCATGCGGTTGTTGCCGAAATCGCACACCACGATGTTGCCGTCGTTCTTGACCGCCACCCCACGGGGTTGTTGCAACCTGCCGGGGGCATCCTGGGGCGGCGGTGCCTCTTCACCGCCGACCTGCGGGATCTCTTCGATCGTCGATACCGGCATCGTGCCCGAAAACCGGCCATTGACCGCAAAGACCGTCACGCCTGGATTCTGGTACACCGGCGTCAGCAAGTCCGTCCACTCCTTGAACCGCTCCAGGTTGGCGCCGGCATACGTTCGCCGTTCGAGCGTGCCGACGAAGACGAGCGCGACATGATACCGTTGCAGCAAGGCCGCCACCAAGTCCTTGTTCTCGGCGGTGTACATCGTCCTGATGTCAGCCTTGCGCGCATGAATGCCCGGCCACGGATGGCCGCGCTGAAAAACGTGATATTCCCACCCGAGCACCGTCGGCAGGCCGGTATTCATCGCCACGCGCGTGTACTCCTGGTACGAATCCCCCTGCGCCTCGAGAATGGTCGGGATGCCCTGAATGTGCTCGTTCAACCAATTGTACGCCGCCAGCTCGAACGGTGCTCTCTCGTGCAGATAAGCCATGCCGTCGAGTGTCGGCTTCGGCGTGGAAACGCGATTCGTGCGAATCACCCCGTACGTATCCGAGGCCGCTGTGAACAGGCCGACGGCAATGAGCGCCACCAGCGCCACCTGCCAGGCCCGCCGCAGCCAGGGCAACTGAACCGTTCCGGTCCATAAGGCGTGCAGCGCCACCGCGGCGGCGATCCCCAGCAGCAACCACGTTTCGAGATAGAACTTGAAGATGGTGTTCATGCGGTCCCACACGTACACCAGATCACAGCCAGCGGTGACCGCGAAGGCGAACGCCGCCATGGCCACCGGGATGCGCCAACGCCGCTCCGTGTTGGGCGCCAGCAGCAGCTGGGACGCCAAGAGAAACAAGATCGCCGAGAAGGCGCGGGTGGAAACCGCCAGACTGCCGAGCACAACCGCCACACCGAGCAGCACAATCAGCCGCCGACCCCACCCCAGTGACTCCGTGGACTCGCGCCGCAGGTCGCGTCGCCACAGCGCAAACAGGAACGGCACGAGCACGAAGAGAAACACCCCGAAGATCGTCAGGAAATCGCGCGGCAGGGCCAGCCTGTCCGGCGGCAGCGGTTCCCAACCGAAGTTCCGCTCCGGGGCCACGAAGTGCGCCCAGTACGGTTGGAAGAGGACATACGCGCCGGCGCCAACGAGGGCGCTCGGCAGCACCACCTGCGTCACACTGCGGAACACAACGGACAACACGCCGGGATGCTCGCCCTCGGTCAGCCAAACCGTGCCGAGCAGGAACACGAAAAGCAGCACGTAGGTGGGCGTGCTCCACGTGTTGGTGACGACGATCGTCCCCAGAGTGAGACATAGCAGGAGCAACAAGACGATGCTGTTGCCGCGCGGCGGCGCTTCCTCCGGACGCATGGTGTGCGCCCGCACCCACAGCACCGTCAGGCACACGAAGGTGAGCGAGATCGGCATGACCATGACGTGCGCGTGCAGGTCGGCGAACAGGAAGCTCCACAGCGGGAACTCGTTGATGGTGTCCCGAATGACCCGCGACGTCGCCCAAAAATAGTCGAAATTGACCATGCCGCGGCTGTACAGCTCACGCACGCCGGCGAGATTGCCGATCAACGTGACCAGGAACGCCGCGAGCACGCCGACTTGCCACCGCTCGGCAACCGCGGTGCCGGCCGCAAAGGCTGCCGTCGCGGTCAGACCAGCGACCAACCCGATGCCGAGATTGAACGTCAGCGCCGGATGGAGGTGCAGGGTTTTGCCGAGCGCGGCCACCGTGTAATAGCCGAAATAACTGTAGTGCAGCGGTGATCCGGCAAACCACGGCTCGGGTGGCGGCAGTGTGGTCGCGCGCGTGAGGGCGTTGAGGAAAGAGAAGTCCATCGGCTTCTCGCCCCAGTAGATTTCCGGGTTGAACATGCGCACGCTCAGGAACCCCAGAAACACGCCCCAAAAGAGCACCTCGGTAGCAATGATCTCGGTCCGCGGCGTCGGCCGGCGCGCCCCGTGCTGCCACATCACCGCGCCGGCCAACACCAGCACGCAGGCAATCGCCGTCAGGCTGCCTTGCGTGAACGTCGTCACCCCGAGGCTGATCAACAGCCACGAGCAATACGCGAACAGCAGCACGCCGAACGTCTTACTCAACGCGAAGGTGCCGACGCCCGGCAACCAACGGCGCAACAGCGGGTAGACGGCCAGGCTCAAGATCTCCACCAGCGCCGCGAACAGCAGGAGGGCCAGCGGGCTGGAGTCGATCGGCGGCGCCGCACCACTGGCCTCCAGCGGAGCGCTTTCGGTGCTGGGATGGGCGAGCAGGAGATCCGTACGGGTCAGCGACCGGGACGGCAAGCCGTGCAGAATCTTGTCGGCAAGCGCCGCCGCGGAGAGGTGTTCGGTGTTGCGGAAGATCAGGATTTTCGGGTGGTCGTAGACAGTCAGCGATTCGTCCGCCAACTCGTCGGGGAACTCGATGCCGAACAACGTCGGCCGCGAGGCCACCTCGTGCACGAGCGTGAAACCGAGATCGCCGGCGAAGAGCTCGTAAAAATAATTGGTGGTCAGCGGAAACTTTTCCGGGGCACGTGTCACCGCCCCGTACAGGCGCTTGGTTTGGAAGGCGATGTAGTCGGTCTCCGCCAGCTCGTGGCTCAGACGCTGGATCTTCGCCGAGTTGTCGGGTTCGTAGTACCCGAAGGGGACGATCTTATACGCCCCGATGTTGGTTCCGGGCAGCGCAAACGGAAAGCCTTCGTCCCAGTCTTCTGTCAGGATCTTGCTTCCCGGCGGAATGTGGCGGTAGACCCATTCGGAGCCCGTGACCACGGTGTGCGGGCGCATGGCGGGAACGAGAAACGCAGCCGTAGCGGCCAGCGTCCCGGCGACCACGACGGGCAACGCGATACGCCCCAGCAACCTGCCGGCGCGATAGCGGCGCAGCAACCAATCGGCCGCCCACAACGTCATGAACGGATAGATCGGCAGCAGATAGCGCGGGAACTTCACCTGGAACCACCCGGTCACGAGGAAGAACGGCACGACCCAGGCGAGCAGCACCCAGTCCTCAGCCCGCCGCTCGCGCCAGGCGACACTCGCCCGTGCCGCCGTCGCCCATACTGCTACGATCCCCAGCGGTGGCGCCATGCACCACAGCACGATTTGCGTGATTTCGTAGGCGTATTTCACGGTGCCGATGTATTGATTAGTGTAGGGATAGACGCCGGCGTTGCGCACCATGTGGCTTTGTTCGAGGATGTCGTGCATGAAGGCGCGGAAGTCGAGCACGCCGTAGGGTTCGGCGATCGCGAAGGCGACACCGGCAGCAAGCACCGCCAGCACGCAGCGCCCGGCCACCGAGAAGAACCGTCGCTCTTCCAGGTAGCGGTGCAGCGCCGCGACGCCGAGCGGCAGAAACAGCGGCATGGCGCTGAATTTCGTGGCCGCAGCGAAACCGATGAACGCGCCCGCGAAGAGGAACTGCCGGGTGCGCCCCTCTCTGCTCACCAGCACGAGCTGATACAACGCCAGCAACACCACGAACGTCAGCGTCACGTCGACCGTCACGAAGCGGGAGTTCTGAATGTGCAGCACACAGGCGGCGAGCAGCAGCCCGGCCAGCAGACCGACGCTGCGATCGTACAGACGACTGCCGAGGAAGATGATGAGCACGACGGTCAGCGTGCCGATGATCGCCGACAACCGCCGCCCGTTCAGAATGATCGCGTCGTACGTCGCCGCGCGCGGATCGATGAGCCTAAGCACACTGGAAGTGATTTTCGCCAGATAGATCGGCAATGTTCCGTACGCAAAGAAGTGCGGGTTCAGTTGCAGCGGCTTGAAAGACAGGTTCTGCACGGCAAACGACACCGCGCGCTCGTCCGGATGAAAGAAGTGGGTCTGGTCCCAATTAATGTTGACCAGCCGGACGGTGGCGGCAAACACGATGATGGCGATCAGCCACAGGGTACTGGAGCGGTTCATTTCACGAGCCCGTTCACGGTCCACGGCGCACGGTTTACAGTCAGCCAAACAAGCATCAGACCTCTCGACTCTCGAGCGTAAACTCCCATCAACCTTTGCGTGCCGTGACAATCAGGTTCTCACTGATGCCGGCAGGCAGGAATGGTTGCCCGAATGGCCAGAAAACCTGCACGGCAGCCGGCGCACCGAACAGCACCCGCTGCACCCGCGTGGGAATGAAACGGACATACGGCGCGTCCCACAGCCCGTCGCCGCGGACCCTGACGATCTGCAGCCCCACCTTGCGCACCAGCGTCAACCATTCGCCGCGGCTCAGAAGGCTCACGTGGGTCGGGTCGCTATAGGCGGACCACTGCGCCCCCTTCAGCCGGCGGCCCAACCCTCCTGGATTGGGCACCACAAAGAACAGCAGGCCGCCACGGACCAGCAACGTCGCGAAACGTTCCAGAACGCCCAAGGGACGCGGCAAGTGCTCCAAAGTGTGCAACGCCACGATCACCTCGAACGTCTCCGCGGCCAACGTATCCCATTCTTCCAACACCACCGCATCGGGTGCATTGGTCCGGCAGCAGCTACGGGCGAACGGCGCCGTATCATAGCCGAAGGTCTCGAACCGCGGCGAGAGGCGCTTGAGCAAATGGCCCGTCCCACAGCCGAAGTCGAGCAGCCGGCCGCCTTGTGGACGTAACCGCTGCAGGATGCGGGCATACCACCACAACGAAACGCGGTCCTCAGAAATCTGCCTGTCTTCATAGTACTGCTCGTCAAACGCTCGCACGCCCATCCTGCCCTGCCACCCACTCGGGAACTGCACCCTAACTGGTGAAACTTGCCTGACGGCGCCGAAGAGATCAACCGCTGCCTTCTCAACCATGGTCGCCCCGCAGCTCGACGGCCCTCCCGATTAGTTGTCCGAACAGCTCCTCATACTGGCCGATCGACCGCTCCACATCGAAGGCCTGCGCCACCTCGGCGCGTGGCCGGACATATGTAGCGCGTTGCTGAATGACGCGCAGCAGGGCGGCAGCCAACGCGGCCGGGTTGCCCGGCGGAACGATCTCGCCCATACCGGTGCGCCGCACCGCCTCCCGCACGCCGGGCAAGTCGCTGGCGATGACCGGCGTGCCCGCCAGCATCGCCTCCACCTGCACCAGCCCGAACGCCTCCGTGCAGTTCAGGCTGGTCACTGCCACCACATCACAAAGAGCGAAGAAACTCGCCATTTCCTCCGGACTCAACAGGTCCAGGAACGTGAGCCGGCCTGCATAACGCTGCAGCAGCGGCGCCAACCTGGCCAAGTACTCCTCCTCCCCCACCGTGTCCTTGTACGCTCCGGTGAATACCAGCCGCACGTCGGGCACCACTGCCAGCAGGCTCGGCAGCGCCTGCAGCAAGTACTCCACGCCCTTTTCCGCGGCGAAGCGCGCCGCAAACCCGATGCGTGCCTGCCCGTTCAGCTGCCAGCGCTCCGTCAAGCGCCGCGTTACCGCCGCATCCGCAGCCGGCATTTCCACCAACGGCAGGATCGCCGTGACGGTCCGTCGATAGCGAGAGAGGAACTCGGAGTGCTGAGCGTAGTCTTCCGTGCTCGCCACGATGCGATGCGCCAGGCGCGCCGCCAGATGGTTCAGCGGCCGCAAACTCCACTGCACGGCACGGTTGAACAGCCCGCCCGGCAAGCGCAGATCACACTGGTACGTCAGCACAACCGTCTTGCGGAAGAGCCTCCCGAGCAACGCCAGCAGCGCCGCCTCGAACTGCGGCATGTGAATGTTGACGACGTCGTGCCGGCGCACCAGCGCGGCGGCGTAGAACGGGAACAGGGGCATGATGACCCCTTTGCTGATCTTCGCCGCCACCGGCACCCGGATGATGTCCACACCGTCAACGCGTTCGCGCGCCGGCAGGCTCGGATGAAAACGCGACGTCAGCACCGTTACCGCGTGACCGTGCCGTGCCAGTCCCCGCGCCAAGCGCTCCGCATAGATCGTCAGCCCACTGACGTGGGGACGGTAGTAGGTGAGCGCGATGAGAATCCGCAGCGCGCTCATCGTTGATAGATCGTCGTCCCACCGCGCGCGAAGGCGACCTTGAGTTGCGTGAACTTCTCCAAACCGCGCGCCTGATAGTCCTTACGTTCGAGTTCGCCGACCACGATGTATTCGACGTGATAGCGGTCGAGCAACGGCTTGACGTCATCCAGGGCCGGCGCGTTGTACATGCGTGCCACCTCCTGCGTGCGCTGCCCGATGGCCTGCTCATGCCCGCGCCACAGGCCTTCGTGATTCCCCCAGCCCATCACCGTCGGCAAGCCGGTGTTGCTGGCGAAGCGCGCGTAGTACGAGTACGGATTGCCGCTGGCTTCCAAAATGACCGGCAGGTCCTTGACGTGCTCCCGCACCCACTGGATCGCCGCGAAGTCGTCGGGATGCTCGCGTTGCAGGTACTCGTTGCCGTTCAGGGTCAGCGGAGCGCTGCGATGCACCACCCGCGTGACCGTGACCCCGAGGGGATACGCGCAGGACGCCAGCAAGAGCCCGCCCACCGTCGCCAGCGCCGCCCAGCGCACCGATTCAGGGACTCGTTTGCGATCGAGCAATTGGAGGATGCACCACGGTCCCGCGATCGACAGGAGAATCCACGATTGCAAATAGAGCTTGAAGACCGTGTTCATCCGGTACAGCTTCTCGCCGTAGGGGTCCTTGATGTACACCAGCTCGCAGGCCAGCAACGCCGCGCTGGCCGCCAGCACCAACAGTACCGGGGCACGCCGCTCGCCGTCATCCGTCGTGTAGAGAGCGACAAATGCCGCAACCAACATCGTCAGCATGAGCACGAACACCGCGTTGCCGGCGAGATACGCAACCAGCAACACCAACGCCAGTGCGGCGGCCAAGAGCTGGCGAATCTCTGCACCCACCGACAGCTTCGGAGAGACCTCCATCGTCAGGAAGAGGGCCGGCGCAGCCAGCAGCGCGCCGAACACAATCAGGAATTCCCACAGAGACGTGGTGGCGAACTTGACGCCCACGCCGCTCGCCGGTGCCACGAAATGGAGGTAGAAGGGCAGGTACAAAACGTATCCAGCCACCATGATGCCGACGACGGCGATTGCCGATTGGAGGCGCTGCCACGACAGCAGCGGGCGCATCGGCAGATGGCGCTGCATCAACAGAAACGCCACCATCGCTCCGACCGGTAGCTCCCAGACGCTGATCGCCACCATCGTGCCCAACACCACCGCCACAGGGACGAATTCCCACAGGTCCCGTACGCTCTTCACGCCGCGCTCGGCCAGGTTGCGGAAGCGCGCCGGGTCCAACAGCAGCCCGAGCAGCAGCACCTGCACCGGCAACACCAAGAAATGGGGATGCAGATCGCCGTGAATGGTCGTGAAGTACGGGAACTCATTGATGGTGGAATCGCCGCCCACGATGCGGGTGGAACGGAAGTAATTGAAGCCCGTCAGCGCGCCGGTCTGCACCAGTTGCAGGAAACCGTCGAGGTTGCCGAAGATGATGCCCATCGCCCCGGTGAGCATCGCAAACGGCAATCGCTTCGTGAGCGTCAGGCCGATCGCCGCCAACTCGGCGAAGGTCATGCCGCCGAGCGTCGCCACGCACAGATTGTATGAGAGGGAACTCGGCAACCCGATGCAACGCGCCAGATTGGCGAACATCAGGTAACCAAAATAGTAGTAGTTGAACGGCAGCCCCGCCATCCACGGATCTTGCGGTGGCATCACGTCGGTGCGCTGCAGCGTGTTGAAGAACGCGAAGTCCATGTACTTCTCTTGGTCGACGATGTGTGGCCAGAGCGCGCGCTGCCACGCAAAGAAGGCAAAGCCAAAGGTCCACAACGCGTCGTGAATCACAATGCGACGTGTTGCGTCACCCCGGAACCAGGCGGCGAGCGACTCACGGCCGTACCAGGCCAGGACGAGGTTGCACACGGCGAACAGCGCCAGCGCAGCCCAAAGCGCCGCCGCGAAGGGAACGCCGGCAAATCCCAGCAACCACGCGACATACGACACCAGGAGCAAGCCGATGATCTTGGCGAACGCGTAGCCGTGATCGGCACGCGCCGAGAAGACCCGCGCGGTGAGCGGGAATGCGATCAGGCCGAGGGCTTCGAGCGCCAGCCACCAGAGGATGAGTGATCCCATGAGTTCCACATGAGGCGCCAGCCACCGGTTCTCACTTTCCCGCCAGCGAGCCCGGAGCGCGCGCTGGACGGGCAAACCACCGGTGGCCGAAAAGCATTCGCCCTTAACGCGGCGGGCTTATAACGATTTCGCGGGGATTGCAATCACGTTCAACGGCCTGGAGCCGGGAGTCGTCCCTATGACGGCAACCGCAGCCGCATCGGAATCGGCGCCGGCAACCGCGGCCGCATCCGTAACCGTAACCGAGTCCGCAACGGCAACCGAGACCGCATCCGTAACCCACACCGCATCCGTAACCGCGTCCGAGGCCGCAACGGCAACCGTGTCTGCACCCGTAACCGACTCGGCAACGGCAGCGGATGCAGCAGGAAGCTCAGAAGCGGCTGCGGTAACGGAACTCGGTTGCGGCTGCCGCTGCGGCAACGGACTCAGAAGCGGCTGCGGCGACGGGACTCAGAAACGGCTGAGGCGAGGGTGAACAGCTTGATCAGGCCCATCGCAACGGCGGAGGCGGGGGTGAACGTCTACCAGATCACACGCTCTGCATGAACGGTTTGTTTGCGCAACAAAACCAACTACGTTCCGGTTACCGGCTCCGGAGCCTACTTCAATGGAATCGCCGGCAACCGCTTGAGGGTCCGATTCGCCGGATCGATGGTGATGCCAACGGATTCCAACGCCGTTACGCCGAGCAACGGCTCGGCGTCGTCCGGACCGAAGATCACGCGACCGGCGGTCACTTCGCCCATGAACTCGATCTGCACGAGACCGAATCGATACTCGTGCACCGTGCCGTCAGCGAGCTCATACGCCGTCGTTCCTGCGGGCCGGATGCCGATCTTGCGCAGTGCTGCCGCGGGCGCCAGAGAATCCGTCGCACCAGTATCGACGAGAAAGTCCGCCTCATAGGTTCCGTTGGCTGCTCCCAGACCTTTCAGTGCGACCGTGACGTGCGTCAAACCCATATCAGCCTACAGCATAACAGTAAGCAACCAAAACCTCAAAGTGCCAGTGCACTCGTCAAACGCTACGTGGCGGAAGCCGGTTCTACCGAGGTGAACCGGCTGATCAGCGAGGCCGAGGCAGTCGGAACAGCCGTCATCAGCCGGGCGGAGGTATCGGCCGCCCTCGCCAAAGCAGTTCGCGTCTTTCTGTTTGGCCAAGCGCCCTGCCGTGAGCCTCGTGGTCAGAGCCCTCTCAGTTAAGCCATGATGCGCAGCACGTCCTCGACCTGCAAATGGACGAGGCCGACGACCCGGACGTTTGGAACCACGCCGTTTCCCAGGGCCGCGCTCTGGTCAGCAAAGATGAGGACTTCCTCCATCTGGCTAATTCTGGCTCCAGAGGCGAACAAGGACCTCATGTATCGAGATCGCGCGCATCCTGCGTGGGTCACGCGACATCCCCAGTCTCTTCTGAATCTCAGGCTGCCGTCACGCGCTCATCGCGACGCCGCATGTCACCGGGCGCACCGCTCCTCTCGTGTTCCGTCAGTCTTGCGGTCGTTCCGGAAACACGGCAAACATCCGCTCGACAAACGCCTTCAGGCTGAGATCGCGAGCCGCTTGCGCGCGGGCCTCCCGCCCCAGCCGCTCGCGCTCGGCCGGCGATTCGACCAACCGGACCAACAGCGCGCGAAGCGCCGCGGCGTCGTGCAGCGGAGCCAGATAGCCCCCGTCACCATGCGAGCGAATGTGCATCCGAACCACGGGATTGTCCGAGGCAATAACGGCCTTGCCCAGCATTTTCGCCATCGCGATGACGGTGATCCCGCACACTGGAGGGTGCCCAGCCAACGGCACCACGACGGCGGTCGCCCGCGCCACCTCATCGCGAAACTGATACAGCAGCAGCCGCGGTAGGACCGTGACGTTCGGCGGCACCGGCGCGGGATAGTTGCTCGCACATAGCCGCAGCTGGACGGGCAGCCCGCGAATCGCCTCGAACAACGTCGCGTAGTCACGGCCCGAGTCGCCTCCGCTGAAGATTGTGAATCCGTCCGCGGGTGCGGCCTCGGGCTGCGGCGCGAAGAACTCATCGTCCAGGGGCCACAGTTGCAGATGGAGGCTCTCCGGTGTAAGCCCCAGCCGCCTGAAGGTCCGGATGAGTCCGGTGTGCCCCTCCCGGTAGCCGTCCGGCGGCGGCACGGAGCCGGTAGCGATTTCCCGAATGGCGAATAGGTGCATACCCGAGCCGATCATCCGATCGCGCAGGTGCGCGTCGCCGCGGTGCGCCGGCAGGTCGAGGTGGAGATGCCGGTCGTAGACGAGCCATAGCGCGTGAGCAAGGTCCTTCTCTCGGTCGACCATGAGGTGAATGAACAGCGACGCATCACAGTTCAGAATGACCGCGTCATAGTGTTGCCGATCGAGCAGCCGCCCGGTTGCGGAGCGGGCCTGCGACTCGTCGGGGTTGTCCAGGTACACGGCCGTTCCGCCGATATGAATGTCCAGCGCTGACGGCGACACACCCAGCTCGGCGGCCAGATCACGCCCAGCGAAAGGGTTCACTGCCACCAGGTCGACGGCGAAATTTCGCCGCGCGCAGCCATCGACCACGGCTCGCCCCCAGAGATAACTGTAGACGAAGTCCCGAAAGTCGAGGTTTACGAGCAGCACGCGACGTCTCATGACTGTTCCCCCTCGCACAGAACCTGCTCTTCTAGTATTCTCCAGAGTATGCGGTAGATGTCCAACTTCTCCTTGGCGAAAGCAATGGAGCGCGCCTCGATATCGTCGAGCCGTCCGTCGTGGCGGAAGAGGTCGTCCACCTGGCGGAAGAGGTCAGTGGAACTCCTGTCGTAGAAGACAGCGGGCAGACCGTCGCGCTCGAGCCTCCCAATCCCGACGTGCCGTCGCGTTACCAAGGCCTTGCCGGAAGCCACGGTGTCGATCACCGACATGAAAACGTTGTTCGGGTAGCGGCTATAATAGGGCAGCACAACGCAGCGGCAGAGGGCCAAGAGACGAGCGTACGTATCCTCATTGACGCGCGCCACGGTGACATCGAGCTCCGCCCGCAGTCGCTCGATCTCAGGTGCATCCTCCGCCGCCCCCAAGAACAGGAAGCGCATGCCGCGAAAGAGATCGGGATCAATCTTTGCGTAGTCGCGGCCAACGCTTCCCAGCAGGGCTACATCGAAACCATATGTATCGGTGCGATAGTATATAGTATAGGTGAAGCCGATTAGAATGTAGTTGAACCATCACCACTCAAGAAGCGGGAGCGAATACACGCCCGTCAAGTCCTTTATAACCTTATCTTCCGGCTGGCACGAGTAGACAAGAACTCCGTTTCTTTGTGACGACTGGTTGCGCATGAGCGTCTGGCGTTTCAAGAAGCACACGCCCGGATACCAACCCGGATACGCTTCCAGCAGCTGGTGAAAGAAACCCAGGTCCAGGAGCACCAACTTGGCAGTGACGCCTGCCAGCGCCATGACCGTCGCCAGGGCATCGCTCGGCCCAACCCAGATAACGAGATCGAAACGGTTGACGTCTGCGGCGCCCCAGGTCATGAGTTCCGCCACAGACACGACCGACAGTCCTTTGTCGGCGACGCCCTGATGGAACTGGAAGATGTCGTCGAAGTAGCTCGCACCCGTCACGCGGATGCGCTCATGCCTCCGCTGTAAGAGCGCAAAGAAGTCCACGATCGAGGGGTAGAACTGCAGACCCCGGGTGGCGTTCACCAACAGGACGTTCGCTTTGCTGCCGATCTTGAGGCGCTCGAAGCGCGCTGCCAGCTGCCGCTCTCTGATTTCCAACCATTGGTGATATATGGGCGTGAAGGTCGTCTCCGAGAGCAACGCCTGTGTGACGGGATCCATTGGCGTGGCCTCGGGCAGAGGCGGTCCGAGGGGCGCCTGCTCGAAGAGGTGTATGTGCGCGCCCTCGGGCAGCGAGCGTTCCCACACTTCGATCCGCGCGCACGCGGCATCCAGCAGCGCGTATCCCAGCCGGTCGGGTGGCTCACCGCGATGGCCGATGTTGAAGCGCGCCGTCTTCCGGTAGCAGCGCGCCTCGTCGCTGCCTGGTCTGAGCCATAACACGAACGTTGCCCCGGCTTTCTCCAGCGTCACGTCCACGGCTTCGCCGAAAGACATTGCGTTCAGCGCGTACCCAAAGGCTGACGAGGCGGCGATGGTTTCCTCCAGCAGCGCGTGCAGCGACTGGCGGACTGTTGACCGCACGGAAGGTGCTGAGGTGGGCATGCCCATTTGAGATGAATGCGAGGTGCGTTCCAGCTCCGGGAGAGGCTTACTACGTTCCGCGGGACGACTTCAACGCAAGAGTGGTGGAGCGTTAGCGCGGCAACCGACCACGCTGCCTCATGAGGTCGAAGTATTCGCTCGCCGACATAGGGCATCTGGCGAGTTTGATCGCCTCACGGAGCGACACGCCAATCTGTTTCGGAATGTATGGGTGACTGGCGGTTCGACCGCGTCGCAACCCGAATCGAGCGATGACAACACCGCTCCAGCGGATCAGCACCTTATAGTGGCCGCGACCCGGCTCGATGTCGGCTCCGAGTTTTGTCGCTATAGACTCGGCTTCGCGACGATCAAAGAAATCAGCGCTTGGCAATGTATGCCTTGAGGATGGAGAGCTGGCGAGCTGGCTGGGGACCAAGCTGCGTCTCGGCAGAATAGTCCTCGTATGTATCCAGGATATCGGCCGCCAAATTCCCCAACGCCTCCGAGCGCGTGTGGCCAGTCATCGCGATGCTTGCTTCGTCGAAGCTTGCCAGGAACGCGCTCCCAGTCCATTCGATCGTAACCGGAATCGGTTTCAGGACCCGGTACGGCTCCGCTGGAAAGTCTCCGATGATCTGCGCTTTCTCGCCATCCTGAGAATCCAACGGGAATTCGGGTCTACTCGGCTGATCTTGCGCCATCCTTTTAATCCGTACCACTATCGTGCGCCGGGCCGCAAGTGGCCGCTTCAACCTTCGCGATGAGCATCGGTGTGATACAGACCGTATTGTGGTGCGGGCGACTCGCCTGCACAGAGGAGCCGCTCCGGGAAGCCCCGTGGCTTGCGTCGCCAGGGACTGTCGCCCGAGGCTCAATCAGAAGGTGAAAAGCGGCCTGTATCACACCGCGAGCGAAGTCGTCTGCGATGCCCTCCGTCTCTTGGAAGAACGGGACCGCCTTTACCAGGTGCGCCTCGACGACCTCCGGCAGGAGGTCCGCAAGGGCACTGAACAACTCGACCGTGGCGGGGGCATCCCCTTCGATCCGGAGGCCTTCAAACGCCGGCGGCGTCACGAAGTCGCGAAAAAGAAGAAGGGCTCACGCGACATCCCCAGTCTCTTCTGAATCTCAGGCTGCCGTCACGCGCTCATCGCGCCGCGGCACGTCACCGGGCGCACCGCTCCTCTCGTGTTCCATCAGTCTTGCGGTCGTTCCGGGAACACCGCAAACATCCGGTCGACGAATGCTTTCAGGCTGAGATCCCGAGCCGCCTGCGCGCGGGCCTCCCGCCCCAGCCGCTCGCGCTCGGCCGGCGATTCGACCAACCGGACCAACAGCGCGCGAAGCGCCGCGGCGTCGTGCAGCGGAGCCAGATAGCCCCCGTCACCATGCGAGCGAATGTGCATCCGAACCACGGGATTGTCCGAGGCAATAACGGCCTTGCCCAGCATTTTCGCCATCGCGATGACGGTGATCCCGCACACTGGAGGGTGCCCAGCCAACGGCACCACGACGGCGGTCGCCCGCGCCACCTCATCGCGAAACTGATACAGCAGCAGCCGCGGTAGGACCGTGACGTTCGGCGGCACCGGCGCGGGATAGTTGCTCGCACACAGCCGCAGCTGGACGGGCAGCCCGCGAATCGCCTCGAACAACGTCGCGTAGTCACGGCCCGAATCGCCGCCACTGAAAATCACGAAGCCGTTTGTGGTCGCGCTGGCCGACTGCGGCGCAAAGAACGTCTCGTCGAGCGGCCACAGTTGCAAATGGATACTCTGTGGCGTGAGCCCCAGCTGTTTGAGCGATCGCGTGATGTTCGTCTCGCCCGCCGGCTCGCTCTCGTAGCGATGGCCTGTGGCGATCTCCTGGATCGTGAACAGCTGCATACCCGAGCCGATCATGCGATTCCGCAGGCGCTCGTCTTGCGCATGGGCCTGCAAATCCGTGTGGAGGTGCCGATCGTAGACGAGCCATCGCGTACCGACGAGATCCTGCTCCCGGTCAATCATGAGGTGAATGAACAGCGACGCCTCACAGTTCAGGATGAGCAGATCGTAGTGCTGCCGATCGAGTAGTTGTCCGATCACGGACCGAGACCGCGCCTCGTCGGGCTCGCCGAGGTACACGACCGTCCCATCGATGCGAAGGTCCAGCGCCGACCGCGCTACGCCGAGCTCGCCCGCCAGATCGCGCCCGGCGAAGGGACTTACTCCCACCATGTCCACCGCGAAATTCCGCCGCGCACAGCCGTCAAGGATCGCGCGCCCCCAGAGAGCGCTATACACGAAGTCCTTGAAATCGAGGTTGACGAGTAACGCACGGCGTTTGGACAAGTGAGCCCCCCTCTTGTGCTACGGTGATTCGTGACGAACACCCATGTCAAGGTGTCTGCCTGTCGTTGCGGCTCCCGTGCGTGCGCGGCGAGACCGCCATTTCGTCCACATCCAATGATCCGCGTCGTAGGTGCGACTGCCGTGCAGCAGCGCCCGCGCCCAAGCCTCCGTCGTCAGCTTCTCCGCCACTGCGCGCGCGCCCGCCGCCAGCGCAGCCAGCAGCGACGGATCGGTATCGAGCCGCTCGATGGCTGCGGCCAAGGCCTGCGGATCACCCGGCGGGACGAGCACGCCGTTGACGCCGTCCGTCACGTAGTCGCGCGTGGCGGCGGTGTCGGTCGCCACGACCGGCCGGCCGCACGTGATAGCGGTGACGATGGCGGTGATGCCCGCGGCGTTATACGGGTCCTCCAACAAGGGCACGACCATGAAGCGGCTCGCGCCCACCATCGGGCAAAAGATCGCTGTCGCCACGGTGCCGTGGAAGCGCACCAGTGGGGGCACTGTTGGTGCTTGCCCTGGAGCGAGTAAGTTGATCGGATGCACGGCGGCGCTCAGGCGCGCCGCGGCCGAGAGCAGCGTGTCCACATCCCGCCGGTGATGGCCGGCCGAGATGATCGACGTTCCTTCCGTCACGGATCGCTCCGCCGGGAAGAATGCCGGGTCCAGTGCATACGGCTGCCACGCCACCTGGCGCATCGGTACGCCGTACCGTGTGTACAAGCGCGCATAACTTGGGAATGCGCTGTACAGCATGATCTGATCCGATGGCCACCAGCCGCCCTCCTCCGGCCGCCGTCCCGGCACGCCCAAGTCCCGCACCCACTGGTCCATCCCCCCGAGCATGTGAAAATCGGTCACAGCTAGTCGCGTGTCGCCTCGCAGCCGGCGGTTCAGGACCAGCGGGTGGCTCACCTTCGGGTCCGGCGTGATGATCAGGTCGTAGCAGTCCACCGGCCCCTCGGAAATAAATTTCTCCACCTCGCTGGCACCATCCGGCCGTCCCGTCGGTTGGATCTCCACAGACGACGGCCGCATGTCGGGGTGGATCGCCCACGGTGTCACGACATCCACGTCCGCGCCGAAGCGACCCAACCAGCGCGCCAGGCTGAAAAACGTCGTGCCGTACACTCCTTCACTCACGATGGGACACAACATCAGCACCCGGGTGCGCTCGGGCATGCGCAGCCAGTGGCGCGGCGGTCGGATCTCGTCGCGCAGCCCCGTGATGCGCATCATCGGTTGCGGGACCCCGGAGCATCGGGCATCAACCGGGCATTGTTGACAGGCATCGACCTTTACGCCCGGCGAGGTGACGCCGCTTTCGGGAGGCGGGCCGCCGAGACACGCGGGCAGATCCAGCAGTGGGATCCCGCGCGCGGCAAGCTCGAACGCCAGCTGCACCACCGCGCGGCCCGTCGGCGCCGCCTCCGCGATGGGGACCGATTCCCCGTCTATCGCCAGCACGCCCGTCGACGCCGATGGAAGTGGTACGTCGTCCCTGAGCAACTCCACAACCGCAGTGGTGGCAACGCAAGACGTATCCCGCGGCCCACTCCCCGCGGTACGGCTTTGCACAGGAGGTCGGGAACGTTCCGGTTCGTCATTCCCGCGCAAGCGGGAATCCAGCGTGCGGCGTACGCCCCGCCCCGCCTGGATGCCCGCTTTCGCGGGCATGACGAGCTTCGAGTGGGTGCTTCTGCCACCGGTTCGAGTTATACGAAACCCCGCGGTGCGCGTGCGCTCGAATCCGACCGGACGAATCCGAACGCCAAGCTTCCAGCCGGTGGTCACGGCGAAGTCGAGCGCCCGCAACGCCGCAGATGGCTCCAATCCGACGAGATCCATGCCGCCGCACCCCGCGTCCCAAAGGAGCAGCTCGGCGCCGCGCATACGTTGCACCAGCCCCAAGATAGCCGGCAGCTCCGCCGCACAAGCGGGCGACAGCATCAGGTGAACGCCGACACGAAGGCGCTGCATGAGCTGTGGGGCCTTGGTGAGCAAGAGGAGTGCGCGCCGCCAGCTGCCGGGCTCACCCGTCCGCGCATCATGTGCGCTGGCTGTGGCGCCGTGCAGAGTGACGAAAACTGTCCGAACCCCAACGTGTTGCAGAAGCTCCAAGTGCGCCCGTGCAGTGAGCGCCCCGCCCGCGGCAACGACATTCGGTTGCAGTCGCCCACCGGCGGCCACCCACTCAAGCACGTCAGCCAGCACGGAATCCGGCGGCTGCCGAATGAAAAGGTACAGCGCGCCGTACGCGCCTGCCGAACAGAGTGCGTCGACGCGTTCGCGCACCCACTGCGTCGGATCGTCGGTGGATTCGGCCGCCAGCGTTTCGATGCGCGTTGCTGAGCTGCATTTCGCCGCGATGCGGAGCCACACAGGTGAACGCTACCTTGACGGGCTGAAGCAGGTCAAGCGGAGCTGTGTGATGGCAGTGGGTAACCCGTGCCCTTTCCTGAGCCTGGTCGAAGGATGCTCACGGACGAGGGGAGCTGCTCCTACCCTGAATCTCCGGTTCCGACGCCACTTCTTGACAAGGCACCGCGCGGGCGATATCGGCGAGGCCGTCTTATTATGTTCCAAGGGTTCTGCGGCAGAGGGGCGGCGCTGGGATGACGTGTCACCCATGGCTGGCGCCGTCGGCCGCGGTGGTGGCCAAGGTGGCGCGCGCGCGCGCCACGGCGGTGCTGCGACGATTGGCAACGGTGCCCGCGCATCGGCTCGGCCGGCACGCAACCGCGTGGGATCCGCTCCTCGCCGCCCTGCCTGCGTTGCTCCGCTCGGACTCTACCCGCCTGCTGGACGCCGTGGGTCGGGTCGACGTGCTGTCCGTCTTGATCCAGCTGGCGGACGGCCCGGTCGATGCCACCCGGCTCGAACGCGCGCTGGTCACATTGTGGCTCGCTATCGCTGGGCACCCGGGCCTCATCTCCCCCTTGGCGTTGCCCGGGCCGTTTCGCGAGCAGGTTGTGGATCCGTGCACGCCGCGTCTTCTCGCCCTGGGAAACGTGCGCGGCCTGATCGCAACAGCACACGGGCCCCTGGTGATTTCACCCGCGGGCCGGTTTCCCATTGACGAATTCCTGGTGGCCCCGCTTCCGGCTGCTGACGGCACCGTGATCCTCGATGAGCACCTCGACCCGCCTGACCGGGAAATGGTTGCGCGGGTGACGGCAGCTCTTGCCGCGGCGCGATCGGCGCTTCCCGGCGGCCGCCTCGAACGTGTAACCATCGGCGCCGGCGACGCTGCGTACGCCGAGGCGCGCGTCGGTCCGGAGTCCGACCCCGGTGACCTCGTGGCGTCGGCGCAGGCCGCGTTCATCAGGGCAGCGGCGGCGGCGGAGCCGGTGTTGAGCTCGGGCGGCATGCTCGTGGAAAAGCGGCGCCGCCTTGCTCCCGTCGACGTGCTCGCGCGCGCGTGCGGAAACGCCGTCGCGCTCCCCTGGCGGGCCAACCACGCGGCAGCCGCGCGCACCATTCTTGACGACCTTGACGACCTCACTGTCCTCGCCGACCCAACTCCCACCGGGGCCGGGCTCGTCGCCGCAATCCGCGCCGCCGCTGGCACCGGGCCTATCGAGCAGCGCCGGGCGCTGCTCGTCAACGTCGATGCCGACGACTTCGTGTACAGCTTCCTCTTCGGGCAGTCCGTCGAGCGGCGCTGTGTCGAGCGCGGTTTGCGCGTCGATCGGATCGTTATTGATGTCACCGCGGGCCGCGACCTCGCCGGGGAGCTCGGACAGCCCGTACCCCTACCGGTCGCCGACGGAACCGAGTTTCTCGTCGCTTCGGACGATGATCCCGCGCTGGCCCACGCGCTCCGTCACCTGTCGGCACGCCCGTACGAGGTGATCGTGGGGAACGTGCGGCCGCGGCTGTTCTATGATCTGGTTGAGACCGGAATGCTCAGGTCGCCCACGCTCCTGTGGGACCGCCACCTCCATGACCGGATCGACGAGGAGCGGGCCCGCCGCGGCGCGCCTGCTGACGCCGTGCGCCTACTGCCGATCCAGATCTGGAGCCTGCTGGGTGCCGGTGGCGCGGAGTCGACACGTGGCAATGCAGGCCTGGCCGGCGCAGGTTTCGAGCACGTCACGCTGCACGCGTGGCCGATGGACCTCGCATTCTTTCAACCGAGGCCGGCAGGCCAGCCCGACCGCGTGTTCGTGGGCGGAGACAGTGGGCGCGACTGGCCCGTCCTCGTCGAGGCGATCCGTGATCTCCCCATCAGCGTGCACCTCGTCACCGCGCGGCCTCCCGCGGACCTCGCGCCTGCGGGGCTGGCGCCGCGGGTACGCTTCGACACGCGCCTGCCCCTGTGGCGGTTTCGCGACGCCCTGGCAGCGGCGGCGGTGACCGCGATCCCGGTCGATCCGGAATCAGCGTACGGACTAACCGTCCTCACCATGGCGATGGCCCTTGGCGTTGCGGTGGTCGCCACCCGTACCGCGTGGATGACGCAGTACGCCACCGACGGCGAAGAGGCGCTGCTCGTTCCTCCAGGCGACGCCCCGGCGTTTCGCGCCGCGCTCGTGCGCCTCCTCGAAGACGCCGACTTACGCGCTCGCCTCGTGGCGAACGCCCGCCGGCGCGTCGCCGCGCTCTGTGACCTCGAAGCATTCACCCGCGAGATGTTCGCAACGCTGGACTGAACGTTGTATGCGAAGGAACCGCTGTAATTGGAACGGCACGTGCTCCAATGGCGCCGCGCCGACTCTGGCCCTCCACCCTGGCCCTCCTCCGCGGCGAGTGATGCCGCAGAGGAGGCAACCTGTACCCATACTGTGGTGGAGAATCACAACCAGGCTGGAGCCAAGCGGCGTGCCGCGCACGAGCCCGGTCGCCACCCACAGGTCCCCTCCTCTGTGCCATTACTCAGGCACGGAGGAGGGCCAGGGTGGAGGCCGACGGGCGCATAACGTATGTTCGCGACTCTCCTAACCTCGTTGGCGTTGCTCGCCGTGCCTACCAGTCTGGGTGCGTCCGTAGGCGCGGCATTGCGCCGCGTGCGGGCGCGGCGTTTCCGCGCTATCACAGCCGCGATCGGTTTTCTGGTGATACCGGCGGCTGCCGCGGCCGTATTGGCAGCGCGCTTTCCGGTAGTCGGCTTGTGGGACGCCGGACTCGAGGGGCTGCTCGTGGGTGCGGGAGTTCTCTGGTCGGCGCACCGCGCCTTGGAGGATGAGCGGAACGTCTTGCTGCTGGTGATATCACTAATAGTGAGCCTGCTGGGGCTCGAACTGTGCGTGCGACTGTTTTTGCCGCCTCCGCCGGGGTTCCCCACCAAAGGCGGCCCGCATTTTCTGCTGGCGGATGCGTTGCGTGCGGACTTGACGCACCAGCCCTGGGACACGCTCTCCAAGGATATCGTCTGTTCGATCGTCTACGGGCAACAGTATTCCGGTATCTTCGACCTCAGCGCTGCGCGGCGAGACATCGTAATGCCCGACGCGTTCACTCCGCGTCCGGGCGCACGACGCAGCGTGCTGCACCTCGGCGACTCGATGGCCTTCGGATTCGGCTTGAACCGCGATGAGACTTTCACCGCCGATCTCGAGCGCTTGGAGCCGGGCGTGCAACACATCAACGCCGGCATTCCCGGCACCGCACCGGATGCCTACTTCGCCGTCATGCAGAGTTGGATCGCAACCTACAAGGTCGATCTCGTGGTCATGCACATCTACGAAGGCAACGATCTCGACGGCCTAGACAGCCACTTTCCATGCTGCGATTGGCAGTCCCTTCTGGCGTACAGCCCCGATGGTGCCGCCCTGCGATGCCCACGGGCGACACAGCCCGATTTCAGCCACGTCGGTCTCACATGGCTGCTCTACCACAACCCGCCACCCTACCTCGCGCGGGCGCTCGTCGGTACGTCCAGCGCCGCGGCGTATCTGGCAGCGGCACTGGACCGCGAGCCGTATTTCCTGATTGACCAGCCGCTGAACACGCGCCTGGAGCACCTCGAACTGATCCTGCGTTCCGCCCGCGACGCGTGTGCCGCGCGTTACATCCCCTTCGTCGTGGTTGTGCTGCCGGGACGCGGGTGGCTCGAAAGACTCGTGGCCTCGCACTACTATGCGCCGAGCATTGACGAGGTGGCGCAGCGGGTCGGCGTGCCGGTGCTCGATACTTCTGACTTTTTTCGCGACGCGCTTGTCCACGGGCAGAGTTTGTTCTTCGATCCGGCAGACATCCACTTCAACGCCAATGCCCACGCGCTCCTGGCAACGTGGCTGCACGGCGGCTGGCCGCGGGTATTCAGCCCATGCGGTGAGTTACGAAATCGGTGCATCATTGCGTGGCGCGAACATTTTCGAAACGGTATCGCCCCTGCCTTGCAGCACAGGCTTCCGGGCCTCCACCCTGTCCCTCCTCCGCGCCGAGGTGATGGCGCAAAGGAGGGGACCCGTGCGCGTGGCGGGATGGGAATCACGGGTGTCACGGACCCACGCACGTCGTGGTGAACGAGCGTGCCCGCTTGCTACAGGTCCCTTCCCCTGTTGCCACCCTTCGACGGGGCTCAGGGCAGGCTTCCGGCAACGGGGGAAGGTCAGGATGGAGGCCGATAGCCGCCGCCTTGGGTTGCGGGCGAACCCCGAAGCCGTCTGGAAGCCGCCGCTACGAAATCCGTTTGGCTGCGGCCGCAGGCCGCGCTGACTGAGTTCGGACGAGAGGTGTGTGTAACAACCGTCATGCCCGCGAAAGCGGACATCCAGGAGAGGCGGAGTGGATTCCGCTTCCGCGGGAATGACGAACCGCGAGGACCAGAGGGTTTTTCTGCAAAGCCGCCGTGAGCGCTGATGAGGCTCGTTTGACACCCCATAGAGGTGCACATAGGATTCCCGCAGTCGCGTTGGGCGTCACCGACCGCATGCGAAGACTCATTGTAGCCACCGCGCTCCTGGGCATTTGTCTCGCCTCCGCCACTGCCCGTGCGGACGGCCGTGGCGCGAGTCGCTGCACCTGGGGCCCAATCACCGACGTCCCGGCGGCTCAGGCGCTGCTGGCAAAGTGGGTTGCTGCAACCAACCTCCCTCCGTTCGAAAAGGACAAGTCTGGTCTCGGCATCGATCGCAGCAGCGTCCGTGTCATACTGCGGTTCGACCAAGGCGCGATCACACTCGCTTGGGAGATTGACGATGACTGCAAACCCACCGCCGTTACGATCGACGCATCTCCCGACTACGAAGGCACACGTCCCGACGCGGCGGCAGTAAAGCAGCTGGCGGTGAGCTTCGGAAGCGTGACCGTCGAACAGCACCTCGGGGCACGCTCATTCGCCGCGCCGCATGTGCGGGTGCTCGTCCTGGGAGTCGGAGCGGTGCTGGCTGGTCTGCTCCTGCTGGCACGGCGAGGTCGGCGCGCCTTGAAGATGAAGCTCGGCGTGCTCGCCCCGCTGGAATTTGCACGACTTCGCGGAATGTCCGCGTCCAGTCGGATCCGGCTGCTCGGCCTGGTGGCGATTGTCGTCTTGCTGCCGTACGAGTCTGCGCCGGCCGGCAACTGGCTCTACGCCGACTCCGTGATCCTGCTGGGCGTCCTGCCGTTGATGGTATTCCTCTGGCTCGCCGTCTCCGGCTTCTTTGGCTATGGCTCGCCGGAGCGGAGCGATTGGGTGGCGCTGGTACCGTGTCTGGTTGGGCTCATCGCCTGCGAGGCGTTCACGTTGCATTCGATCGAGGAGATCGAGCTGCATTTCTACACCGGCTACCTCCCCGACAAGAATTCGATCCTTCACCCACTGTTCCAGATGTTCATGGGCCGGTTCGCGAAGGATCCGTACGCCTTCATGATGCACCTGAACGGCATCATGGAAGCGGTTGCTGTCTTACCGCTGTTCCTCTTTGTACGGCACCGGACAGGCAGCCGGCTGGCCGCCTTCGTGACGGCGTTCTTCTTCGCCCTGCAGCCGGTCACGACGCGCTTCGCCCCGACAGACGGCCCCTATGCGCTGATCTTCCTCTCCTGGTTCTCCGGCCTCGCGCTGCTCTCCGCCCGCGAAATCGGCGGGCGGCAGCTGTTCGCGGGCGCCACGCTCTTGGCGATTGCCGCGACCTGCCGGCTGGAAGGTTTACTGTATCTTGCCGCCTCGGTCCTTCTTCTGGACGTACGCGCGGTCATCCGCGCCGTCAGCAAGAGTCCGCTAGTCGCAGTGCTCTCGGCGAGTACCGCGGGCGTGCTCGTGGGAGTGCATTGGGTTGCCTGCTTACCGCTGGACGCAATTTTCACGCTCACTCCACATCAAACCTGGCCGACCGATCACCTGACTTGGAATTCCTTCCGCGACTCCGCGTTTGGACCCGCGCGCAATGACTTGCTGTTCCGCGTGCTGATAGTCGTTGGCGCCCTGGCGGGCGTGGTCGATCGCCGCCTGCGGATCGGGCTGGGCGCGGTGCTCGGATCGCTTCTCGTCATCCTGCCGATGAGTCAATCGGGCGACTCGGGCATCCTGCCATTGCACCGTTTGGTCCCCGTCTGCGGACTACAGGCCATTGCAGCCGGCGTGGGCGCGTTCTGGATTTGTAATTTTGTGCCGGCACGGCTGAAAGATAACTGGACCATCATTTCTCCCGCCTTGATCGTGGCCCTCTACATATTCATCGCGCACCGAGCCGAGTTGAGCGTGCGCTACGTGTTCAACGAGGAGTTCGAGATGCTGCGCGAGCGCCTCGCTCCCGACGGCGTTCCGAATACCAACTGTTCCCTCCTGTCATTTTCGGGCGTCATGGACTCTGATCTCCACTCGGCCTGGCAGGTCGTGCCCGGCATGCACGTGCTAGATTGCCGCAAGGACGATTGTCGGAAGGAGGCGGAGCAGGGAGGCTGTACGTATTATTTCCGGTCTGTCAGCTGCTATCTTCTCCCCTACGTGGAGCCGGCGGCATGCGCGGCACGGGGAATGACGGCTGAGGGAGACCGCCTCCCATGCATCGAGGAAGAGTGCGCAAGCCTAGAGAAGTCGCTGCAACTCTCACCCGTCGACGAGCGCACGGTCTATCCGCATGGAGTCTGGGGGAAGGGCGAAATGGCCACCCGCTTCCCGGACGAAGCGGGAGTCGGCCTCTACAGGGTGCTCGCTGTCAAAAACACGGCGACCGTGGTACTGCCCACTCACTGATGAATACAGCGACGCATTTTGAAGCGCGAGCGTCCCGTGCATTCGGGGTGGCGCTTTTCGCTCTTTGTCTCGCCTCCGCCGCCGGCGCGGAGGGGCGCGGCGCAAGCCGCTGCACCTGGGGCCCAATCACTGACGTTCCGGCGGCGCAGGCGCTGCTGAGCAAGTGGGTCGCTGCAACCAACCTCCCTACGTTCGACAAGGACAAGTCGGGTCTCGGCATCGATCACGGCAGCGTCCGTGTCATACTGCGGTTCGACCACGGCGCAATCACACTCGCTTGGGAGATTGACGACGACTGCACACCCACGGCGGTCACGATCCTGGCATCTCCCGACTACGAGGGCAGGCGTCCCGACGCGGCAGCAGTAAAGCAGCTGGCGGCGAGCTTTCGAACCGTGACCGTCGAACAGCATCTTAGAGCGCCTTCGTTCCCCGCGCCGCGGCGCATATTCCGCGTCGTCGGAGTGGGTGCGCTCCTGGTGGGGCTGCTCTTGCTGGCATGGTCTGGTGGGCGCGCAGCGAAAACGGTGCTCCGCCGAGTGGCAGCGTCCAATCGCATTCGACCGCTAGACGTGGTTGCCGCGGTGTTCGCCGACCTGCGTTCACTGGCTCGGCGGTGTCACGCGACCGGGATGGTGCTGGCGGGCCGCGCCCAGCGCGCGCTTGCTTACCTTCGCGCCATGCCCGCAGCCAGCCGCATTCGACTGCTAGGCTTGGTTGGGATTCTTGCCCTACTGCCGTACCAGTCCCCGTCATTCATGCCGGGATTCATGGGCAGCTGGATCTATGCCAATTCCGCGGTGCTAATCGGCGTTCTGCCGTTGATCGCATTCCTGTGGTTCGTTCTTTCGGGGTACTTTGGGTATGGCTCACCGCGCCGTGACGACTGGCCGGCGCTTCTCGTCTTTCTGTTCGCGCTTGGAATCCGCGAGGCGTACGCCCGTCATGGGATCGAGGGGGTAGAACTCCACTTCAATTGGAATAACGGTTTCGATCGGCATTCGGTCGTCTACACGTTCTACGTGATGTTCCTCCAACCGCTGGCCCGCGATCCATACAGGGTCGTCATACATAGCAACGGCATTCTCGGGGCTGTTGCCGCGCTCCCCCTCTATCTCTTCATTCGGCAGCGCACCGGCAACCCGATCACAGCGCTATTGGTCGCGACGTTCTATGCCGTCCATCCCATCCTCGTACAGATGGCGCCGACGGACTCCCCATACTCCCTGTGCTTTGCCACCTGGTTTATGGGCCTGACACTTCTGACCACAGCGGAGATCGGCGCCAGGGAGCTTGTCGGCGGCGCCGCTTTGCTTGGCATCGCCACCACCTGCCGCGCCGAGGGCGTCCTCTATCTTGCGGCCTCGTTGTTCCTCATCGACGTGCGCGCGCTGCTTCGCGCCGTGCGCCGTCATCTGGGCGCCGCCGCTCTCTCGCTGAGCATGCTGCTCGGCCTGCTCGCGGTGGAGGTCCATTTCATTTTTCCCGGTCACTTTGGCAGCGGCGGCTCGCTGCCGGTAGATAATTTCACGATCGAATCGACCCTCAAGGCCGGGCTTTATTCCACCGATTATAATGATCCGATGATCGTGATCTTGGTGATCGCCGGCGCGGTGGCGGGGCTCCTGAACAAGCGGCTGCGGATTGGCCTCGGTGCCGCCGTAGGCACCCTGATCGTGGTTTGGCCCTTCTGCGGCACGACCACGGGAGGCTACATTATCTTGCACCGACTGAGCCCAGCATGCGCTCTCCAAGTGATTGCGGCCGGGGTCGGCGCCTCCTGGATCACGAGCTGGCTGGCAGCGAGGCTCCGACAGCACTGGGCGTCGGCAATTCCTGCAGTGATGGCGGCTCTCTATCTGCTCGTCGCCCACCGGCATGAGATCCACAATCAAAATGGCCTCACCGATGAATTCTGGATGCTGAGGAACCATCTCGCTCCAGGCGGAGTCGTCAAGACGGAGTGCAAGCTGGTGTGGGTCGGTCGCAACATGGACACCGATATCCACAGCTTTGAGCAGATCCTTCCCGGAATGGAGGGGATTCGATGCGACCAGAGGGATTGTCTGGCCGACATCGCCAAAGGCGGCTGCTTCTACTACATGCGAGGACTCAATTGCTTTCACTCCGACGAGCCGACGGCGCCCGAGTGCGAACAGCGTGGGAAGACGCCGTCCGGAGGCTATTTTGATTGCATCATTCCGGAGTGCGTGCGAGTGGAAACCGCGCTCCATCTCGACCTCATTGAGCAGCGCACCGTCGACGTGCACAGCGTCTGGAACTACGAGCACGGGCACCCCACCGATCCACACTATCCCATCGAGGCAGATGTGGGACTCTATCGGGTAACCGGCGTCAAGCGTTGACGGGTACGCACGCGCACCCAGAGGTCCGTGTTCCCAGTCAGTGAGCGTCAGCCAGACCTGGCGGACTTCTTGGGGGGCGCGGCCTTCAGGAAGTCGCGAAAAGCCTCCAAGACGTAATCGATCATCGGCGGCGTCAGCCCCGGGTAGACGCCGATGAAGAACGATGCTTCCATCACCCGATCGCTGTTCTTCAGGCCGCCGACGACGCGGTAATCCACGCTCTTGTAGGCGGGTTGCCTAATAAGGTTTCCGGCAAACATCAGGCGAGTCTCGATCATCCGGCTCTCGAGGAAATGGATGATCTCGTTTCGAGTGAAGGGAGCTTCCGTCCTTACGGTCAGGGGAAAAGCGAACCAACAGACTTCCGCGCCGGGCACTTCCTGCGGCAAGATCAACCAATCCTCATACTCCTTCAGTCCCTCGTAAAGTCTGTTGACATTCTCTCTCCGGCGCTTCTTGAACTCGGGAAATTTAGCCAACTGCTCACACCCGATCGCGGCCTGAACGTCCAGTGGCTTCAGGTTGTAGCCGAGCGTGGAATACGTGTACTTGTGGTCGTAGCCAACGGGGAGTTCTCCCAGTTGCCAACCGAATCGTCTCCCGCATGTGTTGGAGACTCCCGTCGGGCACCAGCAGTCCCGTCCCCAATCACGAATGGACCTCATCACGCGCTTCATCTGGGGGTCGTTGGTGCAGACGGCGCCACCCTCTCCCATCGTGATGTGGTGCGCCGGATAAAAGCTGTAGGTCCCAAACGCGCCGAACGTCCCAACGCTTTTCCCCTTGAACTTCGAACCGACCGCGTCGCAACAGTCCTCGATCAAATAGAGGCCGTGCTCTTTGCACATGGCGGTGACCGCGTCCATGTCGCTCACGTTGCCGAGCGTGTGCGGCAGCAAGAGCAGTTTCGTTCTCTTGCCGATCGCCTTTCTAACTTCTTCCAGGTCGGCGTTGTACGTTCCGAGGTCCACGTCCACGAAGACCGGCCTCAGGCCGTTCGTCACGATCGCGTTGACGGTGGTGGGAAACGTAACCGACGGGGTGATTGCTTCGCTGCCCGGCTCGAGTTGGGTACCGTACATATCGCTGCAGAGGCTCGCCACGGCGATCAAGTTGGCGGAAGAGCCCGAGTTGGTGATCGTGCAGAATTTCACGCCGACCATCTCGGCAAACTGCTGCTCGAACTTTTCCCCCTCTTCCCCGTAGGTCAGGAAGAAATCGAGGATCGTGGAAGCGGCGGCCCGCATCTCAAGGTCGTCAAAGACCCGACCTGCGTATGGAACTTTGGACTTGCCGGGGACGAACTCTTTGCGCTCGTGCCGCAACCGATAGTACTGTGACACTTTCTCCAGGATCTGGTCGCGCAGCTTTTTTTCCTCGTTATCCCCATCCCCCATCTCACCACTCCACGTTTCTTCTGTACCAGTCGATCGTGATTCGGAGTCCCTCGTCCAGATCGACCTTGGGCGACCACCCTAAGATGTTCCGCGCCTTTTCGTTGCTGAAGAAGAGGCGCTGGATCTCGCAAGGGCGGCTGGGTAGGCTCCCGAGCTTGAGCTTGATCGAGCTTCCCGCCGCTTTCACGATCTTTTTGGCAACATCCTTGATTTTATATTCCTTGCCGCTCCCGACGTTGATCACTTCGCCGATCGCCTTTTTGGACCGTGCAGCGAGGAGATACGCCTCCACCATGTCGCCAACGTACCCCAGGTCTCGTGACTGACTCCCCGAAGTCATCGCGAACTCGCTTTCGTTCTTCAGGCAGTGTTGGATCAGGCGAGGAATGAAGAAGTCGCTGTCTTGTCCGGGGCCGTAGAGCAAACAGGGGCGGAGAATCACGACCGGAAACTCCAAGCTTCGGTGCAGCATCTGACAGAAATGCGTGGCGGCGGTCTTGCCCGCCGAATAAGGAGAAACAGGCTGCTCTCTCTGAAGCTCCCGATTGGGCACCGGGCCCGAGCCATACTCCTCACAAGTCCCCGTCTGAACAAATGAGCGGAGAGCGAGCTTCTCATCGCACGCGGCCTTGCAGAGGTTGAGCGTTCCCACCACATTGACATCAACGCTCGGGCGGAGCATGCGGATTTCGCGGTTGCGCTCTTTCATCCCGGCCACGTTAAATATGATTTCGGGGCGCGCTGCTCGCAAGCAAGCCCGCACGTCCGCATAGCGCGCGATGTTCCCTCGATGAAGAGAGAGGCGCCGCGCGATCCCCTCAAGCCGCCACAACGAGCTCCCAGGTCGCACGAGAAGATGAATGTCAGCCCCTTCCTTTACGAGCCGCCGGACCAGGTGGGAGCCGACGAACCCGGAGCCCCCTGTGACTAAGACCCGGGTCTTCACGAAGCTCCGCATCACTCTAGGCATCTCGGCTTCAGGATGGAGAGCATCACAGCTTCTCCGAAAGAAACTGGCGGTACCACTCGATCGTCTCCTTCAAACCCGATTCGAGGGTGTATTCCGTCTTCCACCTCAGAAGCTTGTATGCTTTGCGGGCGGAGAGGTACTGGTTGTGAATCTCCCCTGCGGCGATGTTCCGGATCTCCGGCTTGACCTTGACGCGGTCCATGATCCGCTGAATGTCCCGCACGAGAGCGAGCACGCTGAGCGGCTTCTCACTTGAAACATTGAACACCTGGCCCTTCACCTTCGGATCGTCAAGCGCCTCCGCGACGCGCAGATAGGCGGAGACCACGTCTTTCACGTAAATGTAATCACGCACGAACTTTCCGTTACTGCGGATGACCGGCCTTTCGCCCCGCAGGAGGGAACGGATGGTGCCGGGAACGATCCGGCTCCAATTCAGGTCGCCCCCGCCGAAGATGTTCCCGCAGCGGACGATCACCGCCGGCAAACCGTAGGTATGCACGTAGGACTGCGCCAGTAAATCGGCGCAGCTCTTCGAGACCGCGTAGGGATGCCGCCCCTGCAACGGCATGTCTTCGGTATAGGGCAGGTCGTCCTGCTCCCCGTATGCCTTGTCGCTTGAAGCTACAATCACGCGCCCTACGCCCTGGGAATGAAGCCGGCAGGCCTCAAGGAGGTTGTAGCTTCCTCGGATATTGGCATCGAAGGTCGGCAGGGGAGAGCGGTGCGCCGTACCCACGATGGTCTGCGCGCCGAGATGGAACACGGTATCGATCTCGTACTCGTTCAAGCTCCTCTCGAGCGACCAGTAATCCTCCAGTTCCGCCCGGACCACGTTCACCGCTTCGATGGTCCCCGAATAACAGAGGTGGGATTGGGGGACGGCGTCACGCAGGAGGATCGTTACATGCGCTCGCTCCGCTACCAGTCGTTGCGTGAGCCAGGCCCCCAAGAGGCCGCTCGCTCCCGTCACGAACACGTTGCGCCCGTCCCAGAATCCGCTCGTCATCGACCGTGAAACCTCTCAATCTTTCCAGACTTTCCAGAAAGCATGTCCCGAATCCCAGAGTTGGTTCAGTTGCTGAACGTCCTTGAAGGTATCCATGCACTCCCACAGCCCGGTGTGCGGATACGAGACGAGCCGTCCTTTCTTGGCGAGGTTCATGAGGGGGCTCTGCTCGAAAATGTCGTTGTCCCCGATGAACTCAAACACATCCCGGTGACAGACGAAAAAGCCGCCGTTGATCCACCCGTCGAGCTTTGGTTTCTCTTTGAAACTCTTCACGACTCCCCGCGCGTCAAACTCCACGATCCCGAACCTGGAAGTTGGCTGGACAGCGGTGAGCGTCACGATCCCCTGTCGTTCGAGGTGGTATCTTAGAAGGTTGTGGATATCGACATCTGCGAGGCCGTCACTATAGGTGAGGAAGAAATGCTCGTCGGGAACATATCTGCGGATCGCTTTGATGCGGCCGCCGGTGTTGGTCTCTTGGCCGGTGTCGGCGAAGGTGATGTTCCACTCTTCCAGGTCGGCCGCGTTGTGGATAATCTCCTCTCCTCTGGAAAGGGAAATTGTGAAATCGTTGCTCATCAGGTTGTGCTTGAGAAAATAGTCCTTGATGAGATCCCCTTTGTGGCCGAGGCAGAGCACAAAGTCTTTGTGTCCATAGTGGGAGTAGATCTTCATGATGTGCCACAGGATCGGTCTCCCGCCGACTAGCACCATCGGCTTCGGTTTGAACTCGGTCTCTTCCCGCAGCCGCGTTCCCAGGCCGCCGCAGAGGATCACGACCTTCATCCCATTCATAAGAGGAAACCAAGACGCGCCTTGATCATGTTTCGCACAAACTCGAAGACGGTGCTGAGGCGCACGTGCGTCTGTCCCTTCTCCCTCTTGCTGTAGACGACCGGAACTTCGCTGAAGCTGAAGCCCAGACGCGCCATCTTGATCATGAGTTCCGAGTCGATGAACCAATCGCGCGAGGTGAGGTTCACCTTTTCGTAGACTTCCCGCCGCATCACCTTCGGGCACCCGTTGATGTCGCTGCAGTCAACGCCGAATGTAACATTAAAAGCGACATTGAATGTCCAGCTTTGGAGCTTTCGAAAGAGCGAGTACCCCGTCTTCTCGACGCGTTTCGCTTTGCAGAGGTGGACGGGAGTTTCCTTCAACCTGCGATAGATGTCGAGCAGTGATCGGGCATCCACCTGGCCGTCGCCCCACATGTAGCCGAGCAGGCCACCCTGCGCTCGCCGTAACCCGCAAATGATGCCCCAGCCGTAGCCCTGATTCGGGCTGACGCTGCAGATGGAGACGCGGGGGTTCTTCCGCCGGATGTCTTCAAGAAACTCACCCGTCCGATCCGTGGAACCGTTGTCGACCGCGACAATCTCGTAGTCGATCTTGTCGCCGGAAAGGCATCGCACGACGTCGTCGATCACGGCATGCACGTTGGCTTCTTCGTCATAGAAGGGGATGACGATAGAGAGTTCCGGCGTTTGAGAAGTCAAAGGGTCACGACCTTGTTTCGCTCGTAGGAGATTCGACCTGCCTGTCTGCCATCTCGCCGAGCCCCCGTCAACCTTATCATGTTGCCAAACCTCCTTGCTCGCTTGACTTGTCAGACGGAGGATCCCAACATGAAGCGACCGCCGCCGACCTGGACCTGACGCGCGCCGGGTCGGAAGCCGAGCTGAAGACGTTGGTGGCAAAGAAGTTGGCCTAAAGAAGAAGGGCGGGCATATGGATAGAGCAATTGTGGTGCTGTTGATCCTGATGATAGGAAGCGGATGCAATCGAGTGCGAGAACTGATCGTTCCCACGCACGTCATCACCGCAATGTCGTCCTTCAGGATGCGTGGGCTACGTAGGCACAGCCATGCTGAAAAAAAGAGCGGTCGGCGAACCACGCGCGCGGGTTGAATCGCTTGCTCCCTTGGTGACCGCCCGGAGGGACCAACTCCATGTATAGCCGCGTTTCGGTCGAGGAGTTGTACGGCCGTATCGCGGACCAGAACGCCCCAGATTTCGACCTCTACTTGGCGATGGAGCGGTGGTACGACTGGTCACGGTCCAACATCGATGCCTCCGCGGTGCGCGACGAATGGGAAACGTATCTGCGGAAGGAGGCCGCGTCCGAACGCCCGCAGGACGACCTTCATTTTTACGTCCACATTCCCTTCTGCCGGCAAATCTGCCGATACTGCTGCTACTACAAGACGGTGTTCGCGCAGGAGCGCGCTGCCGCCTATCTCCACTGGCTGGAAGGCGCCATGGATTTTTTTGCTCCCGCATTTGCGAAGCGCGCCTTTCAGACGCTTTATGTCGGGGGCGGCACTCCGAGCGTCCTGACCGCGGCGCAGATCGCCCGGCTTTTTGAAATCATTTCGAGCCGTTTTTCCTTTTCGCCGGGGGGCGAGCACGCCTTCGAGTGCAACGTCGACAGTGTCGATGCCGAGAAACTCGACGCCTTGGCCCAAGCCGGGGTGAATCGAATCAGCATGGGAGTGCAGACTTTCGACTCAACCATTCTGAACGCGGAACATCGCGGTTACCAAACGCCTGAATCGGTTCGCCGTGCAGTTGCGCTCGTGCAGGCCTCGGGGAAGTTCGTCCTGAGTCTGGACCTGATCGTCGGGCTTCACGGAGACACTCCCGAGGGCTACTTGCGGTCGATCGACGAACTCCTGGACCTCAACCCGACCGAAGTATGCACCTACTCGCTCCATCCGACGCGCTCCTATTTCAGTTCGTACGGAGAGCAATGGAATGCCGGCTCCTATTTCCATGATCTGGCGCAACAGTATTTGGACATCGTGCCGGTCATGGAAAGGCTTGGCGCCGATCGCGGATACCAGATGAGCACGATGGACGGGAGGAGTTGGGGGTTTCGCAAGCGGTCGATGCCGCCGCGCTTTTTCTCGGCAGTCTACAGCGACACGGCTCCTGAAATGGCGGGGTTGTTCGCCCTCGGCCCGTCGTCGTGGTCGAGAATCAGAGGCGCGCTCCGCTACGCCCAGGACGAAGAAATCCCCAGCGACTTCGACGCGGCCCGGCCGCTCTTCAACGCACAGCGGATCACTGGCCGGGACGAGATGATCGCCTACGCGATGCGTTGCGCACGCGCCGGGCGGCCGGTGGAGCTTGGTGCGGTTCACGCACTGTTCGGAGAGACCATGGCCTCCGAATTCGAGATGGTTGCGCGGCAACTGGAAGCGTCGGGTACGCTGGCCCGGGAGGGCGAAGAGGTGCATTTCCCGCCCGACGCGCGCCAGCGTTTCATCGCTGGACTGCGGTTTCTGGACCCCGCCTATCTTCAGGAGCTCGTAGTTACTGACATCGTCGTCCGCGCGACCGATCCGATCGTGCTGCGGATTTCCCATGTTTCGCCGAATCGGCACTTTGCGGCAATCACCGGCCGCATCGGTCTTGCCGTGATTCGGAACGCACAGCCGTGCGAACAGGAGAACGAGATCATCGAACTGGCGGTCCGGGTATTTCGCGCGCTCGGCGACCGGCGTGCCAATGTGTCGCTTCCGGAATTCACGGACGACTACTTTCGGTATCTGGATCGCTATCTCGAAAGACTTCGGCGCGAGGGGCGTTACGGCGAGCTGCCGGTTGAGATGTTGGTTGTGTGACAACTTCCACAGCGTTACGCGAATTAACTTTTCTTTCCTAGAATCAAACCACATAACCCGTTACCTCCCTCTCCGATCCGATCACCGCGACGTGCCGCGCAACAGAGGGTACCAGGCCGGGCGGCCATTTCCCGTGCTTCCTGGGCCATTTGGAATGCAACCTTTTGGTAAAAGGTTGCTTCCAGAAGAGTGCCTGTCAGGTACCGGTCGAGACTGCTCAGAAAATGCGCCCGCTGTGGCAGCGCCCACGCCGAGCCAGCGGCATTTTCATAGTACGAGGGTGAACCGGAGGTTCATGAATACTGTCAATTAACGCGAAGCAAACTGGAATCAGGCCGACGTGGTTGAGTTCTGGAAGAACTGTGCCGGGTAAAGGGGGAAGGGGCAGCCTTTGGTGCCGCGGCGCATGTGGGAGCGGCCGCTCACGTTTCACCATTCATCATTCGAATGGCTGCAACCGTTGGTGCAGCCACCTCGCCATCAACCAATGCCCTTCTTCGGTGAAATGGGCGCCGTCTGGTTGGATCGGATGTTCCCCCCGCGAAAGCGCGGCGTGGATCGGCTCCGTAGCGTCGATCTCGGGCAGAGGGAGATCCAGCCGCTCAGCGATGGCGCGCGCCTCAGTCGACAGTTGGTCGGATGGACCGTTCGGGTCACCAATTGCTGCGGCATGCGGCAGCACCACCACCACAAACCGGATATGCTTCTCGGGCAGCTCGTCACGTGCAGACCGCAGAATCGATTCCAGGTATTGAAAACGGTCCTAAGAGACCCCACGCCTCGCGAATCATTGCGCTACAACTTGCAACAGCGTGAGCAGCCGGGCAACCGTTGCTCGCGGATCAACCGACGCACGGCGCGATAGCGCCGGCAGTTCCAGATCTCTAGGATCGGCTCCCGCACCACGTTCCCCATCTTCATGTTCTCGTATGACTGACAGGGGACGACGTTGCCGGCAGGATCGATGAACAACGACCGCCAGACGAACAGGCAGCGTCGCTGACCTTCATAATCCTCTTCGTACCATTCGCCGATCTCGCTGTCGTCCAACCAGGGCTTGACGAACACAAAGCTCCCGTAGCGCTCCTTGAGCTGGTGCAGGATGCCCACCAGTCGCGCCGCGTGGCTCGGCTCGTAGGCCGTGTCACGACGGTAGGTGGTGACGTCCATCTTCGTGTGCATGTGCGCCGGGAATTGGTTGTGCACCGCCGCCGCGTGATCGTTCACTTCCTTAGCCGTGATGAATATGAGATGTTCCACACGTACCCGATCGACACCGAGCGCCCGGCCTTGCTCGACGAGATCGAAAACACTGTCCAGGTTCTCCTGTTGGAGCACGAGGTTCATCATCACGCTGGTCTTGCGTGGCCCTTGGCAGAAGGCCCGGATGTTTTCGGTGGCTTTGCGGAACGCTCCCTTGGCCTTGACCACGGTATCGTGGACGTCTTCGGTGCCGTGGATGGAAAATATAATGCTGCCGAGCCCCATTTGCTTGGCAAGCGCGCCGCGCTCCGGTGTGACCAGCAGGCCGTTCGTGACAACGCCCAAGCGCAAGCCATGCCCAGTGATCGCACCAATCACGTCCATGATGTCGCGGCGCAAAAAAGGCTCGCCGCCACCCATGAAGAACGACGGGCGAAACGGCAACACTTCACGCACGAGGCGCTCGATATCCGCTGGGGTCATCTCACGTTGCTTCTGATTCATCATGTCGTCCGCCGAGCAGAACCCGCAACGCAAGTTGCACCGCGACGCGACGAGCAGGTTGATCACCATCGGCGGCGCCGCCCAACCGGACGGAAGAACATAGTCTCGGGGGAGGGTGAGCAAGTTCTTCGCCACCTTGCGCGGCTCGAACAGGCGGCTGAAGTAGACGACGTTATTGACCTGCGAGTGCAGGGTCGAGAAGACGCTCATTGTCGAGCCCTTATCACGCGGCCCTAACCCATCGCTGCCAACGGTTGAACACGCCCCATCGGCGTCCGCGCTTCGGGGTCGCGCAGGTCCAGGGAGCAGCCAGGACGGGCCACGATGAAGTCATCCAACGCCAGGTAATCGAGCCCGGCGCTCTGAAAAGCGCGGAGTGCATCGGTGGGCGTATTGACGATCGGTTGCTCGTGCATGTTGAAGCTCGTGTTCACCAGCGCCGGCAGACCGGTGAGCCGCAGGTACTCGCGCAGGACCCGCGCGAAGCCGGGATTGGTCCCTTCGCGGACCATTTGCGGTCGCGCCGTGCCGTCGACGTGAACGGTTGCCGGGCACAGCTGCCGAAAGCGCGAGGTCGTGTCGAAGCTCACGGTCATGAACTGCGCCGCGTGCCGACCCTTACCCCCACCAACGAAACAAGAATCATACTCTGATTCCAGGATCGCCGGCGCAAACGGCATGAAGGCATTGCGCTGCAGCTTCGCATTCAGCGAGCCCATGAGCGTCGGATCGCTCGGCGAGACCAGAATCGAACGGTTGCCCAGCGCCCGCGGCCCGTATTCCATGCGGCCCGCGCATCGCGCGACGGTCCAGCCGTCGGCCAGCAATTGCGCCGTCTCGAGCGCCACATCTTCCGAGCGCCGGAAGGGTAACCCGCTTTGGGCGATTGCCTGCTCCAGCTCGGACGCTGCCAGGCCCGGCCCGAGGTAGAGATTAGGCAGCACCTGGGGGTCTTGCTTCAAGTACACCAGCACCCCACCGACGGCGAGGCCGCCGTCCCCCATGTGCGGGAAGACATACACGTCGCTGACGGCATCCATCGCCGCAATGCGCTGGTTCAACTTGACATTGGCAAACAGGCCACCGGCAAATGCGACCTTGTCCGTTCCGGTGCGGGCCAACCAGTAGCGCAAGAAATCGCCCACGCTATCTTCAAGGTTCTTTTGAAAAGAGGCGGCGACCTCCTCGCGCGAATAGCCGCGCAATGCGGAATATGGCGCTCCATCCTTGGACTGCGGCAGCAAATGATTGTGGAGATTGAAGCGGCCGTTGCGACAGTGCAGCAGCTGACGCGCCACTCCAATGGCCGGCAGGGAATCAGTGTAGGCGGCGAGTGCGTTGACCTTGCCTTCGTCGCGGATCGGCGTGAACCCGAGGTACTCGGTCAAGCGCGAGTAGTACAACGTAAGCCCCGAATATCCCGATTGAGCGAACACTCGTTTGAGGCCACGACCACGCTCGCCGACGCTGACCGTGACCGCCAAGCCGTCGCCCAAGCCGTCCATGGTGACGACCAATGCCCGGTCGAATGGCGAGGTCACCCATGCCGCCGCGGCGTGCGCGTCGTGGTGCTCGGTCAGGATGAGCTTCGCATCGATTCCCAATTGCCGCAGCTCGCGGCCGAGCAGCGTGTGCGCCACCCACCCCTCCGCCGCTTCGATGAAGCCCGACTTCTGCGCGATCACCTGATAGGTGATGAAGAGGTTGAGCACGTATCCGAACTGACCATTCGAGCGCCGCAAACCCTGGTGGAAATCGCGCGCGGCGCGCGCCAATACGTTCGGCGTAATACGGGTGCCGACGACGACGGTATCCACGTCCTCGGCGACGACACCGCCGAGCCGCAGAACCTCGCGGACCGAGGCGGCAGGGAAGCCTCCCCACAGCTTGACCCGATTCAGCCGCTCCTCGTTGACCGCCGCCACCAGTATGCCGTCGATAAACAGCGCGGCGCCCGCGTCTTGGCTGTCGCCGATGCCGAGGACCACCATCTCAGTTGACCGCCCGTTCCGGTTGGCTGCGCGCGGGGGCAGGCACCGCCCGCAGCGGCGCGGTTCCGAGCACCGCCTGCCGGACGCACTCGCCAATGCGATCCACTTCTGGCTCACTCAGCTCGGCACCGATCGGCAGGTGAAGGTTCTGTGTCTCAAGCGCTTCACTGTGCGGGAACTCGCCGCCCGCCAGCCCCGGCATAGAGTTGCACGCCAGCAGATAGCCTATGGTGGTATCGATGCCCTTGGCGAGGAGCCGCGTCTTGAGCGCGACGCGGTTTGGGGTCCGAACGACGAACTGGGTCCACGCCGACTGTCCGCCCGGCAGCTCCATCTGATAGTGGATCGCATCCAGACCCGCCAACGTCTGGGCGAGCCGCGCGGCGTTGCGGACGCGCAGACGCGTCTCCTCTTCGACGACGGAGAGCCCGACCAAGCCGCACCGGGCCTGGGCGGGATGCATACGTTGCAGGATGGCGTCGACGTTGAGCTTCCCGAAGTCCCAGTCGACCGGCCTCATCTTCGCCAGCTTGTAGACCAGCGTTGGGCTCACGCCCTCGAACAACCGCAGCAGCGGGTATCCGAGCAACGCGAATGGCCGTGGGCTGGTCACTGTCGCGAACAGAACGCCAATCGCGAGCGCCTTCAATACGTTCAAACGACCGACCTCGGGCATCTCCGAGACGGCAGCCCGTATGCGTTGCGCCAGACCGTCGTCATCGGTGACCACCATCCCGCCGCCCAGGGTGGTAAAGGTCTTCATAAGTCCGAAGCTGAACAGCGCCGGGTGGCCCAGCGTACCGACGGGTCTAGCCTCGAAGGTGGCGCTCAGCGCCTGCGCACAATCCTCGATGAGCAACAGGTGACGACGCTCTGCCACCGCTCGCAAGCCGTGCATGTCGGCCGGGTTGCCATAGAAATGCGTGGCGACGACGAAGCGCGTCGTGTCATCAATGGCCTGTTCCACCCCGTGAGGCGGCAGCGTATAGGTTGCAGGGTCGATATCCACGAGCTGCGGCCGCAGCCCGAGGCCAATCACCACCGAGACCACCTCCGGCACGTTGTAGGCGGACAGCACCACACCGTCGCCGGGACGGGCGCCGAGCCCTATGAGGATAGACGCCAATGCGGCCTTCCCAGATGAGACCGCAATCGCGTGCCGCGCGCCCAACAGCTGGCCGAAAGCCTGTTCAAACGCCACGACCGCCGTTGGGTCTGAAGCGCCGGTGGCAGCCAGCCCCTTCATCACCGCCGCCATCTGGTCTGTGGAAAGCCTTACCGAATGACGGGGAATGCATCTCCGCGGGTGGACATTCATGACGCTATGTCAGAGTAGGCTGGACACCCTTATAGGAGGGAGCTGGCTTTGTCCAGCAACTTGGCTTCTCTACTGCGGAGAGTGGCTTCCACCAGCTGGACGGTCGGCGCATCGCCTTCGACAAGAAATGACGGCAGACCATCGTATGCCCATTGATCGCATTCCGGTGCGCCGATCGTCCATTCGAGCGCGATGGTCGCGGCGGTCGATCCACCCGATTCATTGACCAGGATGCCGGCATGGCGTCGATCATTCGAATGTCTCCAACTGTTGGTGCAGCCACCTTGCCATCAACCAATGCCCTTCTTCGCTGAAATGGGTGCCCTCCGATTGGATCGGATGTTCACCCCGGGAAAGCGCGGCGCGGATCGGCTCCGTAGCGTCGAGTTCGGGCAGACCGAGCCGCTCAGCGATGGCCCGCACCTCAGTCGACAGTTGCTCGCAATAACCGTTAGGGATACCGATGGCTCCGGCGTGCGGCAGTACCACGACCACAAACCGAATGTGCTTCTCGCGCAGCTCGTCGCGCGCGGACTGCAGAATCGATTCCAGGTGTTGAAAGCGGTCCTGCTTCTCGCCCCAAGCCGCCCGCGCGGACCAGGAATCCACTGCGGCGCCCAGGAACGCCGCGACGGCTGAGTGCCCAACAATCATTACCCGTCCGAGATACGGTAGCGGGCTGTTGATGACGAGCCACCTCAGTCCGATCCCGCGATCGCTCTGCGGCCCGGAAGGAAAACGCAGCCTGGCGTGGCCGTCTTCGTACACCAGGAGCGATTGCCAGTTGGAACACGGGTGCGGTGCATCGAGACCCCCCATGTCGTTTCCCGCAAACAGGTACATGACCGCAAGATCGATCGGTTCGCGGGCGACCCAGCCCCTCAACATCGCAAGGTAATCGTCGGGCGCCGTTCCTGAGATGCCGCCGTTGACGTGTTGCACGCCGGGTTCCAGCTTCTCCAGGTCCGCGGTGAACGTTTGGTCGCGCGGCACATTGGCTCCGAACACCATCGAGTCACCGATGTGCAGCACGCGACGCGTTGCGCCCGCACGGGGCGTGACGCGGTCCGGAAAGACCACGGCACGCTCGCGGCTTACATCGAGGACTCCTGCGTACGCCGGCCCGTACACAATCGAGCAGACGATCTCTTTTGTGACCATGGCCGATGGGGGCCGGTCTGCCACTCGCGCACCGCCCAAGTCGGCATGCATGGCATTTCTTTCGAGGAAATACGGTATCGCTCCGTGTTGGAAGGTGGGCGAGTCCGGCCCCATCGTCCGCAGCGTCGTCGCCAAGAAGAAATGCGGCCCGTCGCCCAATGAGTACGCAGGCGGGGTGCCCAGAAAGAGCCGGGCGCCCACTTCGAGCATCGCAAAGCTCACAACGACAGAGCCCGCGGTAAGGGGCCCGTTGCGTGGGTCGGCGTACAGACGATGCGCCGCGAACAGGATGCCGGCGCCGCACAGAATGCCGTCCAAGACGCCGTCCCAAAGACCGACGATGGGAAAACGAATTGTGAGGACCGTGGCCACCGCCGTCGGCAGCAGCAGACCGCCAATCACTCCCGTGACGCCGGCAATGCGACGGCCCAACAGCCACCGCAGCAACACGCCAACCAGCACGCCGAGGGCGATGGGGCAAACCAAAACTGCTGCCGCTTCGAGGACGATCGTAATGGATGCCGTTACCCTTTTTCGGCGGATCTTGTCAATCGCCCATGCTTCAGCGCTGCTTCGTGCAACGCGCCATGCTCGACGCCCTCAGGGAGCAGGCACGGTCCCCAGCTTTTCGAGAACCTCACCCACCGCCCCGAAACGGGTCCCGTACGACGACGCCGCCGAAGTCCTGCCCGTCGTTCAAATCCTCGGACAATACCTGGCGGCAGCCCAGTGAACGCGCAGCCTCGACAATGGCAGCGTCCCAGTATGAAATCTGAAAGCGCTGCGTAGTCCTGAGCGCCGCATGCATCACCGCCACGTCCACCTCCCGGACCTTAAAGCGAAGCCACGACTCGATCAGCTTGGCTGCTTGCTCGTGCGTGATCCGGTCTCGCTTCGTGCTGCGCGTGGCTTGTACATAGAACTCCTGCAACACCTGGACCGACAGAGCGAGGTCCGCTCTCTTTAGAACTGCACGGGCGATCTCAGCTTTTCGCTCCTCTTCCTCGACGGTGCTGATCGCGTACAGGAGCACATTCGTATCGATAAACTTCAACGTCTTCTCCGGTGCGCCGCCTCGCGGCTCAGTCGATCCCCGGCCCGGAACCGTCGAATCGAGGCCATGACTTCACCCTGGAGGCGGCATCGAGCCTCGAACTGCGTGCCCGCTTCATCCAAACCTTCCAAAAACTCGCGGACGAGAGCGCTGACAGAGGTGTCACGCCCCGCCGCTCTCACCCGCGCCCGCCGGTATACATCATCGGGAACTGATACCGTGAGATTTTTCATATTGTCACAGAATCACAGATCGCGACCGTGGTCAACTCAGACCACCAGCTCTTGCTGGACGCTAGGCCCGATCGCCCTGAGGAATCGCTACTCCGGCTTTCCGCCGTTTTTCGTGGAAGGCGATGCCGAAGCCGTCCGTCCGTTCGCCAGACCGAGGGCGATGGGGCAAACCAAGACTGCTGCCGCTTCGAGAACAATCGTACCGAGTACCCGCCGCGACCGTTGTCTTGACTTGACTGGCGCAGAACTGCTAGCGGCCCCACTCGTATGGTGTTTGGCGCGACCCTGCTAATGCACGGCGAAGGATAATCGATCAATTGAAAACATCCATCCTCAGGTCGGCGGCGCTGGTCGCTCTGTTCATCGGCGCTCTGGTCGTCAACCTCCGGCAAGCCGGTACTGAGCCGATCGCGTGGCAAGATACCTTTCAAGATGAAATCGACGTGCAACTATGCCTTCGGGGCAATTCATGCACCTTACTGGGCATGGGGGCCTCCGTCCCGGGGCTGGTCCTCGGTGTCGCTTGGTTGGAGTTGCGCACACTTATCGCCTGGCTCGGCGTGGGGCTCACCGGTGCACATCTCATCATGCAGCTCTTGAACGCGCTCGCGGTGGTGCTGGTCTTCCATCTGGCAACGCAGCTCGGCGGTCGGCTTGCGGGCGCGGCGGCGGTGTGGATTCTGATAGTCCGTATCGGCGCCCCGTCGATCGCGAGGACGGCGGCATTGTATAATACGATTCCCCTCCTGTTCCTCGGTGCCGTCTTGCTGCTCGCATGCACCGCGGCCGTTGAGCGCCCGGGCGCATTGTCGGTCACATTGGCGGCGCTCGCAGCTGCGGTGATGGCCAACGTACACCTGGCGTGCATTCTCACTGGGGGCTCCGTGGTATGGGTGGCGCTGCTCGCGCCGCGGCGACCGTTTCGGCTGGCGGCGTTCGGCGCAACGCTGTTCGTGCTAGCGACTTTTGTCGTCGCACCACCCGGCTGGCTGCACAACGTCACCAGCCTGCTGCAATCTCATCGGCCGCCCGACGGCGTCACGGGCGTGGTGACTTGGCAGTCTAATCCAGTCGTCCCCTGGGCGGTGTTCGCGGTGGGCGCCTGGCTGGCTTCGCTTGCCGTTCGAACCCCAACCTGGGTGGAATATCGACGGCGGTCTCAGGGCGCGCTCGCCGTCCTGGTGCCCTTCGTAGCGGCCTTCCTCGTTGCCCCGCGTGCCGGGCTTGACGCCAACGCCAAGTACCTGGCGCACGTGCGCGCCGCCTGCGCCGTCGCCGCCGCACTTCCGCTCGCTGTCGTCGCCGACGCCCTGCTTCGCCCTCTCCGGCAGGTGAATGAGGTGCTGTCAGGGATTATCTCTGTATTCGAGCATTCGCTCCCCTTCGCGCTCGCGTTGTGCCTTCCTTTCATGGTCACCGTGGCCGATGAGCGAACGCCTACGATCGGGGACCTCGATACCGTTGCCCACATCCTTCACGATGAGCGTGGATGGGATGTCGAACGCATGATCGAAAACGTCAAGGCGCCGGCACCGACCACGATACTGATGGGGCTGCGGCGGCTGGCCGGCGAAGCGAACGCGCCAACGCCGGTCGTGGCTGCTGTCGGGGACAGCGCGCTGCTCATGGTGCTGGAGTTGGATGATCTGCCGCAGCCGCTTCCGTTGAATTGGAAGGTTGTACGCCGCTCGGCGCGTGCGGCCGTGATACTGGTACTTCTGCAGTCGCGAGTCGATTGGAAGAAGTTCGAGGTCTGCATGCGGCCGGCCAATGGCCCGGAGCAGCCGTGCGTGGAGGCCGGCTGGCGTATCGACGAGACGGTACCCACGTTGAGCGTGCCCAACATGCCGCCATCAGGTCGCTCGCGCGGCACGCTCAAACTGCGGCTGCCGCTTCGCCCCGCCGTGCCCGGGTCCAGCGAAGAGATCTACATGCCGCGAATGCACGACATTTGCGGCGGCCAGATCGCGGCCATTTCAGGGAGCAAGTATCAGATAGCCGCGGACCGACGCTCCGCCGCTCTCATGGCGCCCGAACCCGGCCAGACGGGCCCTTCCACGATCGAGATCGAATGGCACCTAGACTCGCCGGAGTGTAGCGTATGGGCGTACGATGGCCTGCCGCCATTTTTTGTCGAGGGAGATGCTGCTTCTGTCCGGCTAATGGCGGCAATCCTGCGGAAACGGGAGGGTTGATCCAGTGGGTAGCCACGAAGCGGCCTGGGTGGGGGCGCGCAGGCTCCTCGCGCTGGCGTGGTGCATGGCGGGTCTCTATGGCGCCCCGCCTGCCCACGCCGGGCCAACTGCCGGCGAGCAGAACGCACCGCTGCTCGTTCAACATCCCCTTGAGGCCCCGCAACGGAAGGACACGGTGCCGAGGAACATCGCAAGCCGGAAGCCCGTCGCAAGCGCAGACAAGCTAGGTGTCGCAAATGCAGACGAGCCACCAGGCGCCCAGGAGCATCCCAAGCCGGAAGCGCCGGGCGTCGTGAACCCCGTTCGCGGGCCCGGCCGCTATCCACGCGGGTTCGCTCTGGCGAGCGCGATGCTGGAAGTAATGGTTCTCGTGGTGGCGATCCTGTATGGACTGCGCGCGATTCGATCACGGGACTAGGGGGGATTTGTAAATGAATCATTCGAAAAAATCCTCCTCAATCCCCCTTTTTCAAAGGGGGAAGTGGATGCGATTCCACCGGCAGTGAATCTATTGACACTCTCTCAAACGGACTCCTTGCGGAACATACGCGGCCGCGCAGCCTGTGGGTTGGTGGTTGTGCGCTGCGCACCGGACTGCTCCGGCTCAGCGAGGTAATCGACCCCGCTGCCTCATGAGGTCGAAGTATTCGCTCGCCGACATAGGGCATCTGGCGAGTTTGACCGCCTCACGAAGCGACAGGGGCGTGGTCAGGGCATAAGCGTTAACCTAAGCGACGGTCGCCTGACAGGTTACGCCGAAGGCGTTGCGCAACATAGCCCAGGGTTGCCGCGTCCTTTTGCGGCTACCCTGGGAAGCGAAAACGGATTCGCCTCCTACCCTGAAAGGGTTGCGCAAGACGTGGGTCTCGGTCTATCTTGACGACACATATGGCTCAGTCACTCTCAAATATTATAGTCCACCTCATCTTCTCAACCAAAGAACGGCGCCCCTTTCTGGGTGACGCGACCCACCGAGCCGCAATGCACGGCTACCTCGGTGCCGTCTCCGCGCGCCTTGATTGCCCCGTGGTCCGAGTCGGTGGCGTTCACGATCATGTGCATATTCTGGCGCGCCAGGGTCGTACCATCACGGTGGCCGAATGGATCAAGGAGTTGAAGCGGGCGTCGTCGTCCTGGGCTAAGACGCAAGCTGCAGCGCTGAGCGGTTTTCAGTGGCAGGCCGGATATGGAGCCTTCTCGGTGAGTCAGTCGCTGAGTCCAGCGGTGGAACGGTACATCGAAGGGCAAGCGGCGCATCACCGTAGATTCGATTTTCAGACGGAGTTTCGCAAGCTGCTCGCTGCCCACGGTGTGGCCTATGACGAGCGGTACGTGTGGGATTGAGCGGTGAGACGCAACCCTTTCAGGGTTGAATACGGTTTGACCCATCGACCCAGGGTAGGCGCGGAGCGCGCCAACCCTGGGCTATGGTGCGTAACGCCGTTGGCGTAGAAGCCAGCCGCACAACTCAGACTTTCGCGTATGCCGGTTAGGTTAGCGCTTATGCGTGGTCAGGGTGGGGTCCACCCCACAGTTGTAATCCTCGGTGCGAAGACTTGTTATTGCGAACTGATCCGTGCGCTGCAGCTCCGGGAAATTATCCCGAACCCATTGCCGAGCATCCATACGACTAACACAGACCGTGATTAGCTCCCCACCTTAGCCATGCGTCTCGCATTTTCCTGATGTCTCCCAAATCGGATTCGGAGACTGGCGTTGGCCTTCTGGTTAGATGTTCCGGCGCCAGGCCGCGCAGGAACGCCGACACCTGGGGCGCCAGGCGAACCCTCATTCCCCGGCGGCCCCGAGCCGCGAAAGCGGGACGAACTTGATGCGACCGGAACGGTGTGCGGCGACGGCCCGCACGGCCTGCGGATTCGCGAGCAGCTCCAGCGTTTCCACAATCGCCTCCAGGCGCGCCCGGGAGATCAGAAAGGCCACTGTCTCATTCCGCCGTGCGATGCCAACCGTCGCTCCACTCTCGGCCTCCTTGAGCAGGCTTGGAAGCTGACTCTGGGCCTGTGCCACTGAATACGTAGAAACCATCGCCAAGTTACATATCGCCAACTGCCTCTGGCATCAATCCCCGGCGCACGCCCTATCTTGCGTCTCGTTGCCGGGAGCCAGTCGTGGGCGCGACGGTAGCCGTGGCGCTCCGCTGCGTTGCGCGGCTCGTCGGCCGCGCCGAAGTTTGATAGGCTGGCTTTATGTGCTTACTGAACCCCACGCCGCCCGAGCTGCTGGTAGACCGCGCCGGACGCCCCTACTTCCTGTGGGATTGCGATCTCACGATCGGTGAGTTTCGCGACCGCCTCAACGACCCGGACCCGGACGTGCGCGCCTACCTCGTGGGTAAGCTCATGCGCCAAGCGAAGCCGGATGACGTCTTTACGTTCGTTTCGCCAGACATCATTCGCGAGCTGTGGCCGCGCCTGGAGCGGTATCTCGGCCAGACCCGACGGTTCTGGACGTGGCTGTTTGCCACGTGGGAGCGACAGGCGCATGCCCGCCGGTAAGCTGAGCGCGCTGCAGCGGCGGATCATTCGAGTGCTCGCACAGCTGAACCCAGCAGGCGTGCTCACCGGCGGGGCGGCACTTGCCGAAGCTTACCTGCAGCATCGCCGCACCGACGATGTCGACCTCTTCTGGCGCGCGCGGCGTAGTCTCGGTGATCTTCCCCGTGAAGCAGAAGCATTGCTCCATGCGGACGGTCTTGCGGTCGACACGTTGCAAAGTGGTCTGACCTTCCATCGCCTGCGCGTCGGCGATGCGACGGACAGCTGCGTCGTGGATTTGGTTGCCGACGAGAGTCCAGCCCTTGAGCCCCCGGTGGCGTTCCAAGTGGAAGGCGTTGCCGTCGCCATCGACAGCCGGCATGAGATTTTCGTCAACAAGTTGTGTGCGTTGCTCCGACGGTGTGAGCTCCGCGATCTCGTCGACGTGCGGGCGTTGCTCGACGCCGGGGAAACCCTTGAAGGAGCTGTCGCAGACGCACCTCGCAAAGACGGGGGCTTTTCGGCCTTGACGCTGGCGTGGCTCCTCAAGGAGTTCAACGTGCGCGTCGCTGCCCGCGCCCTCGGCTGGAGCCAGGAAGACGCCGAGGCCATCGAGCGCTTCCGCGGCTGGCTCGCGGATCGTCTCGCCGCGGCAGCGGCGCCGGGCGGAGAGCGGTGACTTGCGCGGTCGACTCGCGGCGATGCACTGATGGGGTGCTTCGCGCCGGCGGCGGACACTTGCGCAACCGAGACACGCGCTTAGCGCGCTGACCTGCTTCCCCTTCGTCACTTTGCGATTGCAATGAACAGAACAACCGAACGGAGACGCTGGCTCGTAGCAGCCCTGGCTGTGTGTATAGGAGCAGGGCTGGCCTGGACGTCAAGCGACGCGAGTCGCCCGGGAGCTGACTGCGTCTGGGCCAGCGGCGCGGACACCGCACAGGTCCAGCGCTTCTTCCAGGACTGGCTCGCGCAGAGCCATGCGCCCGCCCTGACCGGGTGGAACGTCAGCCTCGAACAACGTACCGCCCAGATTGAGCTGGCGACCGAGGCTGGTCAGTATCGCATCGCGCTCGCCCTCGCCCCGCAATGCTCGGAGACGCCAGAGGCGCGGCTGTTGCGCCCGGAACGCACCGTCGGCTTCCCGACGGCGAAGGACCTGCACGTTCTGGCCGCCGGCTTCCCGGCGCCGAAGCTGCAGCTCTCGAACGGCGCCGCGCGCTCCGCCTCCGTCACCGCCGCGCTGTTCATCATCATTGCCTTCTTTGGCCTTGGGCTGGTTTTGTCGTCGCCGCCGCCCGGCACCGCACGCGGCACGGCCAGCGATGCCGCATGGGTGCTTTTCCTCGTCGGGCTGGCGGCGTGGCCCATCCTGTTCGCGCCTTTCGACACGGACGCGCCTGCCCTCCGCGCCGCCTTTGCGGCGGTCGACGTGTTTGGCGACTGGAACCATCCCTTCCTCCCCTACTTGTTGAACCGTCCAACAACGTGGTTTTCGCTCGAACCCTGGGCGCTACGCCTGGTGCCATTTGCCTTCCTCTGCACCGAGACCGCCTTGATGATGCTGGCGGCCCACCGCGACGGCGGGCGTCTCGCCGCCGCCCTGGCCGGCACCTGGTTCGCGTGCGAAGTGCGACGGCGGCACGGCCTGTCCGATCTGGGCGACTGGGACGTGGCCGGCACGTTCCTCATGGCGCTGGTGCTCGTGGTACAGCGCCGCCAGCGGCTGGGCTGGCGTGACGCGTTGGTCATCGGCACGCTCATGGTGGCGGCGGTGATGTCCTCGTGGCTCATGGTCGTGGTGGCGGGCGTGCTGGTCGGCTGCCTGGGCATCGAGGCGGCGCGCGGCCGCATGCGGGCCGGGCCCGCGCTGGCGGTCGGCGCGGTATTTGTGCTGCTGGCAGCGCGCTCGCTCAGCGTCTTCGCGGCCGGTTCCGGCCAAGCTGCGATTGTCACTGGTGGTGACCTGTGGCGGCAGATGTACGAGGAAACGCCCGTCGGGCGCAGCGTTGCCATGGCGCTGCCCGTCGCGTTGGGCGTCACGTGGCTGCTGATGAGTTGGGATCGCCTCAGCGCGCGTTTCGTGGCGCTCACCTTGATCGCGGTGCCGGGCGCCGTCGTCGTCGCGTACCAGCGCAGTCACGTGAACGGCGGCTACTACGTCGGCCTTGTCACCCCGATGCTCGCGTATGTGGCCGCCGTCGGTACGGCCCGTCTGCTTGCGGCGCTCGCCGATCGGGTCGCGCGGGTGGGCGTTCTCGCTGCGATGCCCGCAGTTGGCACTGCCGTCCGCAGCGCCGCTGTGCTCGTACTGGCCCTCGCCACCGTCGGTCGCTTGGCTCCGGGCGAGCTCGGTGTCGGGGCTGCGCAGTTGAAAATCCTCGCGCACGAAACACGCACGGATAGCTTGCCGATCTTCACCAACTCCCCCGACCTGCCGCGCCTGCTCGCCTTCGAGCGGTCGCGCGCCGGTGAGGGCCCGATGACCGACGTCATCGGGCAGGGCCCGCCCGATCTCGAGTCACGCGTCCGCCTCTTGGAACAGGATTCGTGCGCACCCGCGTTCGATTCCGTCCCGACCGGCTTCTATCTGGTCTATCTCGACAGTGCCGACCACGAGGTTCGGCGCCTCTGCGTCGAGCAGCTCGGCTCGCGATGCCGTGAACTGTCGCCGATGACCGTCGGGGGGCGGCGTACCAACTGGGTGTTACGTTGCGACGGCGGCAGTGAACATTGAGGGGCGGGCGGCTCGCGTGCAACAGGGGCAACGACAAACGGCATTGGGCTCGGCGCCCCTGCGGAGTATGCCGGTGCAACGATATATCCAGCGTGCCGCCGGAGATTCGGAATCTCCGGCTACGGTTGGGAGAAGTCGTCTGAAAGACGACTCGCTAACATAAATATGCTAAGAGCATGTACATGCCATATTGGAAACTGTATTACCAGCAACCAAGCCACGCCCGCCCCTGAGGCGGTCGAGCACCCGCTCCAGAGCGCTGGGCGCGTCGAGGTGCCGCGCCAGGTCGTTGACGCGCAGCCCGCCTGGGTCGTTCGCTCGGATCGCCGTTGCGATGGCGTTGACGACGGCCGCGCAGTCGGCTGCAGGGGCTACCGGAAATCGCGACTCCTTGACACGAGCTTTCCGATGGGTCAATCCATTTGCCTGATGAGGTACCTCTATGCAGCTGACTGGTAAGCGCTCCGTGTGGCTCGCGTGGCGGAATGCGTGCGGCCGACGCGTACGTCACGCTGCGCAAGGTACACTTTTGTGGGCGCTCTTTTTTGCACCCCTGCTGATAGCTCATGGGCCTGCGGCCGCGGACGCGCCAGCTGCCACCCCAGGACAAAGGGCAGCACCGGTCCCTGAGGGACCGGTCATCCCCGCGGGACAAGAAGACCTGTTGGCGGCGATGCTCGGACGGGGGGCGACGCTTCCCGACTCATGCTCGTTTGCGGGTGCCGGCGTCGAGTACAACGTCATCAATACCACCTACACCTGCCCTGCGGGTGAAGTGGTTTTTCAGCTCTCGCACCCGAGCAAAGCCCCGGCGAAGGCCACTCGCACCCAGCGCTTTGCCATCCTCAAGCTGAGTGGGTCAGCACCGCCCGGTTTGGCCGATGCCTTGGCAGCACTCATCCGCTCCCGAGAGGCGGCCTTCGAGTGGAAGTGGTTGAGCCCTCCTCCCAAGCCGGTGTCGCGCGCCCTCGTTCTCTTCGCGGCGGCGCCCCTCTTGGCGATCGCGATCCTGGTATTATGGGCTCTGCGGCGCCGCCTGTAACGCTGACGACGGGGCTGGGCTTGAGCGGCCTTCCTCGTTGTGGGTGAGCTTGCTTCGAGCTTCGTAACAACAGCGCACCCTAAAGGGTGCGACTACAGGAATGCGCAGCAGATCGACAATCTCGCAACGGGGGCGCGGTGTTCACCACGACCCGTGCGAGCCGTGACTGCCGTGCGACCCGTGCGAGCCGTGGCTGCCGTGCGAGCCATGACTGCCGTGTGAACCATGGCTGCCGTGCGACCCGTGGCTGCCGTGCGACCCATGACTGCCGTGCGAGCCATGGCTGCCGTGCGAGCCGTGACTGCCGTGCGAGCCGTGACTGCCGTGCGAGCCGTGACTACCGTGCGAGCCATGACTGCCGTGCGAGCCGTGACTGCCGTGCGAGCCGTGACTGCCGTGCGAACCATGACTGCCGTGCGAGCCGTGCGACGCATGCGACATGTGCTGCGCGAGCAGCATTTTCTCGCTGTGCGGGTCCGTTCGCAGAGCTTGTGCTACCTCGGAGGCACTGAGAGCGGCGTCCGGGTTCACCGCCTGGCGCGCCTCATCACGGCTCAGAAACTCCAGCGGACTTTTTCGCAACGACGGCAGCGCACTGTTCTTCTGACTCATGGTGCCTCCTTCACCCTGGGCCCATCACTGACCAACGCGGTCCCAACCCCGACATTCAGCGCACGGCGCGCCCCGCCCTGTGCGCCGCGCCGCTCTCACCGCAACCGCCCGTCCCCCACGGCCGCAAACATCTGCAACCGCTGTGCATGCGGCACGAGCCTGTCCACCACATGCTGATGCTGCCGGCGGCCTTCGTTGGCTGCCAGTACGTGCGCCACCGCCGCCACCGCTTGCGCCAGCCCCTCTTCGGTGGGCAGGTCCCCTCGCCCGCCGTTCATCACCACCATATCCAATCGCTTCGTATACACCAGCCCGCGCGGCCGCCCGGCGTTGCGGCACAAATGCACCCGGTGCACGCGCCCGCGCCCGTTGCGCAGCGTCAACACGCACGCCCCGTCCTCCACCCCGCTCAAGTCGGCCACGCGCCACCCGTGTCCCACCGCCGTGCCCACCCGCAGCGGGCGCAACAGCTCCCAGGGTGGCGGTGCACTCACCGACGCCAACCGGCTGGTGTCAATGCTTTGCGGCGCCAGCGGACGTGCCGCAATACTTTCCGGCGCCCGCGAGCACGCCTCTGCCGCTTCGCGACGCCCTTCGCCGCCCCCGGCGTCTGGGAGCGTCTTTGTCGCACTCCGCACCGCAGCCGCGCCCGGCCGCACACCTCCGGCGGCCCAAGCCACCGCTACAGCAGCGCCGGCTGCCAGTCTTCCGACCAATGCACGTCGCGACAGCATCTCGCACCTCCGTTCCCTGAACTCTAACCAGTCCTCAGCTTCTCCGAGCGGCAACACTCGACAGTTGTTGGACCGCTACCATACGCCCCGCAAACAAGCAAGCCAATTTCGCCTGGTTTGCCGTCTGGCGAGGCGCATCTCTCCGAGATCTTCCTTGACCCGATCTGCCAAACACAATACATGGCCACAAGTGAAAGACTCTTTCCGTGGTGCGAAGATTTTCGTGCTCGTGCTCAGCGAAGCGATGCTCGTGCACGAATTGGGTTGCGGGCGATGTCTGCGCTGAGAAGGTCCCTTCCTTTGCAACCGTCTCGCAGGGTGCGGTTTACGTTTCTCGACAGAGTCTGGAGCTGACGGTGGTCGACCTGGAGCGGGTGCCGTGGATACAGCCCATTTTCGAAGTAGATGAGGCGTTGCTTGCCGATATCCGGATGGTGCTGGCGTCCGGACGAGTAACCAACACCGGCCCCTACCTACTCGACCTTGAGCGGCGGCTCGCGCGCTACTTCGGCGTAGAGGATTGTGTCGCCGTCTCGTCGGGTAGCACGGCATTGCTCCTGGCCACCCGCGCCCTCGGGCTCGCGGGCGCCAAGGCTGTGTTGCCGTCCTTTACGTTCATCGCGACCTTGAACGCGCTCGTGCACAGCGGCATGACCCCCGTGTTCTGTGATATCGAGCCTGACACCTGGACCATCAGCCCGACGCATCTGAGCCGCCTCCTGGCCGCCGATCCAGCGATTCGGCTGGTCGTGCCGGTGAACGTCTACGGCGTGCCGCCGGATCTGCCGGCCATCCGCCGCGTCGTGGATGGAGCCGGCGCTACGCTGGCGTTGGACAATGCGCACGGCTTGGGCACCGAGCGGGACGGCGTGCGCTGCGCACCCGAGCCATTGGTCCAGACGTATAGCCTGCACGCCACGAAGACCCTGGCTGCAATCGAAGGCGGGGCAGTGGTTGCCGCCGATCGGTGGTTGCTGGCCGAAGTGAGACGTCTGCGCAATCATGGACTCGCCACCGACTGCCTGGCGTCGACGTGCGGGTACAACGCCAAGCTGAGCGAGTTGCACGCCGTCGTCGGGCTGCGGTCGTTGCAGGGGTTGGATGCCGCCCTGGCGCGACGGCGCCAGTATGCGGCGCGCCTGCGTCGTGTGCTCACGGAGGACTGCGCGGCGACGTTCACAGTGCAACGGGTCCCCGACTCTGTCGATTGCAACTTCCAGAATCTCGCCGTGCTCTGCCGCCGCGGGGACGATGTGACGGCCATTCAAGCGCAACTCGACGCCGAGGGCATCGAGACCCGGCGCTACTTCTGGCCACCGCTGCACCAGCTGCTGGCGTATCGCGGACGGTTTTCGTTGCCCGTCACGGAGCAGGTGGGGCAAACTGTGCTCTGCCTGCCGTTGTACAGCCACATGGAACCGGCGGTGTTGGAGCGTATCGAGGCGGCGTTGCGGCGGACCGCGTCGAGGTTCGGTTAAGATGCCCGCGCCGACACTGAGCATCGTGGCGCCGGTTTACAACGAAGGCCGCATCTTGCCCGAGTTCGTAGCACGTTGCACGCGCGCCGCGGCCCAGCGTCAATGGCCGTTCGAGATGGTGCTCGTCGACGACGCCAGCACCGACGACACGCCGGCGCTGCTTGCCGGCCTGGCGCGCGACGGTCGCGTGCGTTCCTGCCGGCTGGGGTCGAATGCGGGGCAATTTCGTGCGACCCAGGTGGGCCTCCGTGAAGCCCAGGGGATCTGGGTACTGGTTCTCGACGGCGATTTGCAGGACCCGCCGGAGGAGATCCCGCGGCTCGTCGACGCCTTGTCTGACGCCGCCCCTTCCGTATTGGCTGTGTTGGCAGTGAAGTCGCGTCGTGACGACCCAGTTGTGTTCATGCTGGGACAATCCGTGTTCCATCGGTTGCAGCAGGCCTTTAGTCGCGTTGCCTGGCCGCGCGGCGCCGGCAGCTACTGCGTCATGCGGCGTGCGGTGGCCCGCCGCGTCGCGCAGGCCGAGCTACAGCGGGCCAACGTGGCCGCAGTGGTGGCGGTCGCCGTGCACACGCTGGGAGGGGAGCTGGCCACCGTTCCCTACGACAAAGGCCGGCGGTATGATCGCCGCACGCGCGTCGGCTGGCGGGGGCTCGTCGCGGAGGCGGTTGGTTCACTGACAGTGACTGGCGCCCTACCCCGCCTGCTAGCTCTCGCAGCGATCGTGCTGGGAGCCAGCGGATGGGCGGCCCGCAGTTATCCCGTGGGCCGGTGGGTGATTCTCACGGCCGGCGGCATTGCTGCCGGCTTGTCATTCTGGGTGGCGCGCCGAATGCGACGGGCGCTCGCCACGCTGCAGGCGCGGGGCGAGGTCTGCTAATGGGTCCAGCGTCCGTCTGGCTGGCGGCGAACGGCGTCGCCCTGGTGTTGCTGGCCGTGGTGGTTGGAGGATGGGCGCGCACGCGCGCGGATGTGCGCAGCCGAGCCGTGCCGGGGGCCATCAGCCTGGCCCTCGCGGTCTCGTTGCTGCTGGTGCTGTTCAGACCCGCCGACCTCCCGACTGGATGGATAACGGTCTTGCACGAAGGGCACAGCCTTCGGAACATCCAACAGTTGTACGGCAAAGGTCATTTTGGCTCAGGCTTTTCGATGTTGATCGATTTGATCGCCCGTTCAGGTGCGATAACATTGCCTGCCGTTGTCCATCTAAACGTATGCCTATCTGTTGTCAATGTAATCATGTTTTGTTGGCTTGCTAGTAGTGTGCTACCATGGTGGGCGAGTCTCGTGTTTGCTTTCGGCTACGCGGCCAATTGGATTACGCTACACGCTGCTTTTTCGGAGACGCCCGCGATGCTGTGGACCACCTACCTGTGGCTGGGCTGCATCGCCGCAGCCGTGATCGACGATCACGTGAACACCACGCTGCGGCTGCGCTCGCTTGCGTTGTTCTGGTTGGCGTTGCTCGTAACGCTGGCAACACTGCTACGCGCCGAGTTACTGGTGCTCGGGGCTCCCGCCGTCGCGCTTGGCGTGGCGAAGACGTTCGGCTGGGAATCTACGGTGCAACGCATAGCCCGCACCGCTGGCCAGTACCTGCGTTCCATCGTGGCCGGGCGGTTGTCGGTTTTCCTGGCCGTTGCCGCGGGACTCGCCGCCTTGGAGTTCTGGCCTTGGCGTGGGGATCGCATTGAGTGGGCGGTTGCGGGCCTGCGGCCCTTGAACCTTTCGTTTTTGACGATGCCATTGATGCTGAGCGTTTTCCTGCCTCTCGGGCTCGTCGTATTGTTCGTGCTCGGTGTGATCCACGCGGTGCGCCGCTGGGACTCTTTTCTTCTCTTGCCGATTTCGGTTTTCCTCCTGTTTAAGATCTACTTCAGTGCATCTCATGGCGTGTTTTTCGAACGACTTCGATACCTGACCTACCTCGCCCCGGTGGCCCTGTTCCTCGCGCTGTTCGGTTTTCGCGAGCTCTCCGACTGGGCGCAACGCTGGGCGTGGCCGCTTTGGTGGAGGCGGCCGGCCGTGTTATTGCTTCTCATGAGCGTCACTGCTTGGCAGCCGCCTGGCCCGCGCGAGCTTTTCCACCGACACCAGCAGTTGCCCGGAGTGGCGACACCCGAGTCGCTGTTGGGGTGGAATCAACAGACGGAAGTGCGGTATCTGCTCGATCTCGTGGCGCGCTACCCGACGTGTGTGTTTCTCGCCAAGACACCGCAGTCTGAGTTGACGGGCAAAGGGCCAAAGGGGTATCGCTGGGCAGCTTTCGGCGCCCCTATCCTTTATTTTCGGGACATGCCGGACGAAGGCGGAACCTTAGAGCAGGTTGCTCAGCAGTTGGCGCCGGGGGCGCCGTGCGTTCTCTTCTACCGAAGTTTGGACTGCGATCTCCTCGACTTCGATGGCTGTCAAGCCGAGACGCAAGGCCGGGTGGTCGTCGAGGAGCGGGTGCTAGAAAACCTGCCCTACAGCGACATCGCCGAGTACGGCGCCCATCGGAGTGAGATCCACCTCGGTGTGTACCAGGTTATCCCGCCGCCGGGGCGGGAGGGTCCCGTGCACTCCACATCCGCGCATCGTCAAGGCATGTAGAGCTTGTCTCAAGACCCAGCCGGGCTTGCGAGCCGTCGTCGACGACGATGATCTCGTAGCGCCGGTCAGCGTCTTTCAGGACGCTGCGCAGCCCGTCGAGAAGGACGCGCAGAACCTGCTCCTCGTCAAAGACCGGAAGCACGACGCTAAATGCGGAGCGCTCAGAATCGTGGGGATCGCCTTTCACCTGTTCATCCAGGGCCAGCGTACAAGGAGTTGCAATCGGATGCGCTATAGGCGATGCAGGAGTGTGTTCCAAGCGATGATTCTGGTGAGCTGAAGACAGTGGGACTCAAGGCGGTTAGACGCGACCTGGACGGCATCGCACGTGCCCTTCTGGCGCCCTTCTTGGACGGCCGGTTCACGTTCCCCGGCTGGAAGTTGATCAGCTGGGACGCCGAGCAGGGCATAGCGCTGACCTTCGAGAGCGAGGAGGCTTGCCTGCTGATCGAGATCGCGGAACGGAACGATCGGCTGCGAAGCTACACACACACTGCGCGGTTCAACGTCAGCGCCCGCCGGCAATTCGAAGATACCGTGTTTTCCGAAGCGGATTGCCGGTTGATCGAGCACGTCGTCGCCGTGCTGCGCCAGCGTGAGGCGTTACTCCCTGAGTTCGAGCGGCCGACCACCAGCCGCAGGACGATCGTCCGAGAGGTCCTCGTGGACCGCCTGCTCATCGCGGAGGGCCGGGACCACTACTACATCGATCCGTACGTTGGTTGCATGATCGGTTGCCCGTTCTGCAACGTTATCGACATCGCGGATTTCTCACGCCGCTTGGAGGGCTTGCCCGAGTTGCCCTGGGGTCACTACCTGGATGTCAAAGTCAATGCGGCGGAGGTGCTACGGCGCGAGATGCAATCGGTGAGGCGTGGGATAGTCCGCTTGAGTCCCATCCTGACCGACCCGTACCAGCCGGCGGAGCGGCACTATCGGATCACCCGCCAGTGTCTGGAGGTGCTGCTCGAGACGGACCTGGCGCCAGTCGTGCTCACGCGCGCGCCGCGCATTCTCGATGATCTCGACTTGCTCAAGCGTTTTCGCCGGGCTGCGGTTGGCTTCAGTATTCCCACCGACGTGGACCGGTATCGACAGATCTTCGAGCCGGGCGCCGATCCGATCGAAGAGCGTTTGGAGGCCTTGCGCACGCTGCACGCAGCGGGCGTGCGGACGTTCGGGGTGATCCAGCCCGTGTTGCCGATGGACGTCGAGCGACTCGTGGAGCAGGTCGCGCCTTTCGTCCGGGCGGTTCGGATCGATAGGATGCACCTTGGCGACCGTGTGCAGCACCTGTACGACGAGCATGGTCTGGGAGAGTTCGCCACGGAGGAGTTTGCAACCGAGATCGTTCACCGGCTCGCGCGTGCCTTTCGCTCACGTGGCGTGGCGGTGGATTCGCTGGACAATCTGGAGCCGTTGCTCAGCGTGTAACAGGCGGGCACTTGGCCGAACGGTCCGACAGCATGCCGCTTGACTCCTGAGGCGTTGGCGTGCGAGGCTAAGACATCGTGGCAAACATCGGCTATATTCAGGTAGTCCGCCACTGTAATCACTTCTGCGGCTTCTGCTCCAACCCCGCTACACCCTACGTTCATACCTTCGAAACGATGAAGGTGCTGGTGGATGATTTCGTCAAGCGCGGTTACTTCGGCGTCATCCTCACCGGCGGGGAACCATCGCTGCATCCTGAACTCCCTGCCATCTGCCGTTACGCAACCGACCAGGGCCTGCACGTGCGCATGATCACCAACGGCACGCGGTTCGACGATGAGTCGTTCGTCAAGGAGATGGCAGAGGCGGGCCTTACGCTGGTGCACGTGTCGGTTTACTCGGTGCGGCCGGAGATCGAGGAGCGGCTGCGTGGCACGGCGGGGACGCTCGAAAAAGCTTACGCGGCGGTGGAGAACGCACACCGGCACGGGATCGACGTGAACATCAACTCTGTGATTACCAAGCTCAACGCCGATCACCTCGACGAGAACATCCGCTACTGGATGACCCACCATCCGTACGTCCGTCACTTCGTGTGGAACAACCTCGATCCGTCGATGGGCCGGGCGGAGGTCAACCAAGCGCAGTTCACGCCCCGGCTGGCGGACTTCAAACGTTCCTTGTTCCACGCGCTGCTGCTGCTCCACCGCAGCGGCCGAACGTTCCGCGTGGAGAAGGTGCCACTTTGCTACATGCCCGAGTTCGCCTGGGCGAGCACGGAGACGCGCAAGATCGTCAAGGGCGAGGAGCGCATCGTCCACTTCCTGGATGCGAAGCAGACTGTACGCCAGACGGACTGGGAGCACATCTACGCGCCGGCTTGCAGCCGCTGCTCGGTGCGGCGGATTTGCGGGGGGCTGTTCGATCGCGGCAATGCGTACGATCCGGCCGAGTTGCACCCGCTCTCCATCTCCCGTGACAAGGTCGTCGAGAAGATCATCTTCGATCCCGGAGATCCCAGCTTCCACAAGTTCCACAGTCTTGCCCAATGGAAGCGGGACTTCGCGAAGCGCATCCGCGAGTCGGCCAAACTGCGGGCGAAGAAGAAGCAAGCGGGCGGTGACATGCCGCCGCCCGAAATGCGCCCGGCCGATGCACCGCCGGTGGGGTTCGTTTCGGAGCAAGGGCTCCGCCTGTTCGAAGCGAAGCGCCGCTCGGAGGCAAAGAAGGCGGAGCAGGTGGGCGTGTCGCTGGACAACCTCGACATCCCGTTGCCGGAGGAGTCGCAGACCGAGCCCGTTCCCGGCAAGGGCGCGGCGTAGGGCGCCGGAGAAGGACAAGACATTCAGGCTGCAACACTACCGGAAGTCGTGACTCCTTGACACGAGCTTTCCGATGGGTCAATCCGCTTGCCTAATGAGGTGCCCCTATGCAGCTGAGTGCTAAGCGCTCCGTGGGGTTCGTGTGGTGGAGTGCATGCAGCCGATGCCTTGGTCACGCGGCCCCAGCGGCTCTATTGTTGGCGGTCCTTCTCGCAGCCGCGCTCGCGGCGAACGAACCGTCGGCTACCGGCGCGCCAGCTGCCACCCCACGACAAAAGGCAACTCCGCTCTCTGAGGGACCGGTCATCCCCGCAGGGCAAGAAGACCTGTTGGCGCTGATGCTCGGGTGGGGAGCGGCGCTCCCGGGCCCGTGCTCACTTAAAAGTGCCGGGGTGGATTACGCGATCATCAACGCCACTTACGCATGCCCCGCGGGTGAGGTGGTTTTCCAGCTGTCGCACCCGAGCAAAGCTCCAGCGAAGGCCACTCTCACCGAGCGCTTTGCCATCATCCAGCTGAGTGGCTCAGCACCGCCCGGTTTGGCCGATGCCTTGGCAGCGCTCATCCGCTCCCGGGAGGCGGCCTTCGAGTGGAAGTGGTTGGCCTCTCCTCCCAAGCCGGTGTCGCGCGCCCCCGTTCTCTTCGCGGCGGCGGGCCTATTGGCGATCGCGGTTTTGGTATTATGGGCCTTGCGGCGCCGCGTGAGACGCCTTGACCCAAGAACTGCGCCATCGTGGCTCCGAAAGATGAAAACACTGTGGGAGAAGTACCGCCACCTTCAGCCCTCCACGTGGTGCCGCCGAGGTGCCCGCAAACGACCAGCTGACGAGGTCGACAACCACAGCGAGTCCGCCACGATGCCCACGATGAGCGCGCAACTCCGCCGCAACCCGCTGGTGCGCCACGGTCCCGTTACGGCGCTCTTTATCATGATCGGCGTCTGCCTCACTACTCTCGGTCTCATTGGACAAGAGCCGGTGGGGTTGCTGGCCGTGGCTCCTCTCGGCGCTGTCCTTGCGCTCTACTTCAGGCAAGTACACTCCAGGAAGGGACGATGTATCGCCCGCTCTTCACCTACCCGGTTCTAGTCGCCACGGCGCTCCTGATCCTGCATTCCTGGTTATTTCGCAGGCCGCGAAACACGCTGCTCTTCTGGGGCGCCGGCTATGTATTCGCTTTCGCTCGGGAACTGGCCTATCAGAATCTGTTTCCCACGTACCGATTTACCGGCGCGGATCTCAAGCTCTTCGCGGTGCCGGTCACGATCCCGATGGGGTGGCTATTCGAGGCCTATACCTCACTGTACCTCGCCCAGTTCATCATGGGCGCCGACCTCGGGACGATGATGGCCGGCGGAGCACGGATTACACCGCGCAGTTATGGTACGCGGGTACTGCCGGTCATCGCACTGGCGTGCGTGATCACCAGCACCATCACGTGTGCGATCGAGAACACCGCAGTCCGGATGCACTGGTGGCAGTGCAGGGGGGGCGGGTACGACATGAACCCCGGCTGGATCACTGGCCATATGTTCACGGTTTTTTGGCTGCTGACGCTGCTGATCTATCTGACGCATGCGCCACTTCGGCTGCAGCGCAACCTCCTGTATGTGGTGCTCGCGTTAACGTTCAACGCTGTGGTTGAACTGGCCGGTCTCATCCCGCCGGCTGCACAGCACCACGTCTGGGTCTATCCCATTGTGGTCGTTGTGGTCGCTGCTTATCTGGCGGTCCTCTTTCTTTGGCGCCAATTACTCGTCTTCAACCTGGTAACCTTCGGCTTCGGCATGATGGGCGACGTCCCCTCCTCGTTCCTAGCATCGCTGATCGGTCTCGACACGTCGTTTGCCTGGTCGCTCTGGACGATGAGCGCAATGCTGCTCTACGGGCTGTACCTCTTCCGGACCCAGTGCCCCGAGCGGCAGACCAGCCCGACGCAGCTGCTCTAAGCAAAAGGACTCGAAATCCCAAACTCGAAGCTCGAAATTCGAAGTTCCCCCGTCGGGGGCGAGCACAATTATTGAGTATTTGGCACGATATGGTACAAGGCGCGTCGAATCGCCGTCTGGAGGTCTTTTGCGAGCGGCCGTTTGTGGCGGAACGATCACGATATGTATGGTGCGGTCACCTGCCAATATGACGACGGATGTGAGGAGGTCATTCCCGCAGAGGAGGTGCCGGGGCGCTATCTGGCGATGCAGGAAAACATCCCCGCAGGGTTGCGCCAGTGGTGTGGCACGGCGTATCTCGTTCAGGACCTCGCCTTCGTGCAATCCCCGTTGTCGGATCGCCACCCGCTGCCCGACTTACGCGTCGGCCTCGAAGCGCAGCGCATTGCAGCCGCGGTCTACCATGCGGCGCGCACCGGAGAAGAGGTGGATGCGCAAACCTTGCCACTCGACTGAGGGCGGACGGTGCGCCGCTTGATCGCATATCGCGGCAAGACGGCCGTCATCACCGGCGCGTCCAGCGGCATCGGACGACTGCTGGCGTTGCGTCTGGCGCGGGAGGGGGCGCATATCGGGCTGGTGGCGCGGCGCGAAAACGAGCTGCGCGCCCTCGCCAGCGAGATCGCCGCAGGTGGCGGCCGGGCGTTGGCTCTGCCTTGTGACGTTGCCGAGCGCGCGCAAGTCCTGGCGGCGGCGGAGCGTGCGCAGGCCGAGTTGGGGGCCATCGATATTCTGGTCAACAATGCCGGCTACGGCCACCACCGGCGTTTTGTCGACTGGGAGCTTGATGACATCGAGCGCATGCTCCGCGTCAATTTTCTGGGCGCAGTGTACTGGACCAAGGCGTTGCTGCCGCGCATGCTGGAGCGCCGCTCCGGGTGGATCGTCTTCATGGCGTCAGTGGCCGGCAAACTGGCAGCGCCGGATGAGAGCGCATACGCCGCGTCGAAGTTTGCAATGGTCGGTTTTGCGGAAGCACTGTCGATCGAGATCGAAGATGCCGGCGTGCACGTGCTCACGGTGTGTCCCGGAACGACCAACACCCCCTTCTTCGACGCCGAGGCCTTGGCGCGCATGCCGCCGGTGTCGAAGCGGCTGATGGTGGAGCCCGAGCGCGTCGTCGCCGCCACCATCGATGCTCTGGCGCGTGGCAAACATGAAGTGACGGTGCCACGATTCATCGCCGCCGGCTATGTCGTGCGCGCTCTGGCGCCTGGGTTCATGCGGCGCAACACCAGGCGCACGACCATCGACGCGCTGGCCAAGCGCCGGAAGTGATCGGTTGACACTCGTACTGCGTGAAGGGATTATTAAAGAAGCGGCAGAGCCGGAACCAATGCGGAAAAATAGAGAACCCCGGCCACGCCACTCCAGAGTCTTGGAGTAGTGAGGCCATGCATCACGGAATTCCCCTCAATCCCTGCCAGCTGGAGATCGACCTCTTCTGCAAGGGCATGCGCATCGACCCGTCATGCGCACTCGAACGGGACGCGCGCTTCATCTCGCGGACTCGTGCGGGACTTGGCAGCGGACTCGAGATCGCGATTCCTGGAGCCATCAAAGACGTGTGGGCGAACGTCCCCGTCGAGGAAGACTTCGCACAACAGTCGTGCTATCGGCTGTCACTCGAGTCAGGCAAGTACGAGGTTGTCGACGAGCGGCAAGGCTTCCGCTATCCGATCCGCATCCCGCCTGAGCCCGCGTGGTATACGCGCACGACGTCGCGCGGCACGCCCATGTACAAAGTGGGGGTGCTGCAGGGAACGTATCTCGGGATTTACATCTCGAATTCCTGCGGCTTCTGGTATCACTCCCCGGCGCTCAACTGCCGCTTTTGCGCGACGGGCTTGAACGTGGGCGTGAACGAGGTCGCGGTAAAGGACGTCGATGACGTCGTCGAAACCAGCCGGGCTGCGAAAGATGAATCCGGCGTCACCTTCGTGCACTTTAATTCGGGCTACCAGACGGACCGCGATCTGGACATCGCCGCCCCGTACGTCAAGGCGGTGAAATCGCGTGTCGGCGCACTGATCGGCTTGCAACTGATGCCGACGCTCGACTTCTGGAAGTACGACTGCCTAATCGATCTCGGCGCAGACCACTTCAGCTTCTGTTACGAGTTCCACAACCCCGAGTACTTTGCGCAGCTGCTGCCCGGCAAACAAAAGCTCGTACGCCAGGAGACGTTTTTCCGCGCGCTCGAATACACGGCGAAGAAGCTCGGCAAAGGTGCCTGCTCGGGCGAAATCATTGCGGGCGTCGAGCCCATTGAGGACACGCTCAAGGCCATCGATTACATCACCGGCTTGGGCGCGTTCCCGACGGTATGCATTTTCCGGCCGACTATCGGTTCCGACATGGAGCAATGGCCCTCGCCGCGCTATGAAGAGATGCTGGTGGTTTTCCGGCACGTCTACGAAAGTTGCCGAAAAAATGACATCCCGATTGATGTAACGCCGAACATCGAAGTCAGCCTGATCGTCCAGCCCGGTGACACGCGCTATCTTGCGCCGCGGAGTTGGAGTGCACGCTGGTACGGGATGAAGATGGCTGCCGCCCGCGGGCTCGCGCGGCCGTACTTCTGGTGGAAACGGCGTCCGAAGGCCATTCAGGCCTCGGAGGTTCTCGGGCCAACTCAGGTTCGTCCGCAAGGCGACACCGACAGACCTGGATCGCAGCCTGATCCGACCAGAAGTTCCGGGAACCCAGCGCAGCCCACGCTTCCGACCAAGATCCAACCTCAGATTGAAGAGACGGTCCGGAGCGAGTTCGCCAAGAGCGCTGTGGCGCAGGCAATCTCCGAGGCGTTCGCGGCCGCCCCCGAGCAGTTCGAAATCAATGCAGAGGCTGCGGGATTTGAAGTGCGGGCGCGCTCCGTTCTCCCCAACGGGCTTCCGAACCGCGCGCGGCTCAAACTGTTCTCCCCTCGTCCCGGTCATGCGCTGGTGTTCTTCTACAAGAAGAGCTTTGTGCCCTACAGTCGCGACCGCTACAGCTACGGGGGAATCGACCTGAGAAATGGCGGAGTGAATCCTCGCGAGATTGCGGAATGGATCAACTTTCTCAGCTCGGGTTTTCATCCCGACAGGCGCCCGAGTAATCTGCGTCGTGCCTTCCCATACGAGATTCCAGAGTGAGCTTTGGCTCTCTCCGAGCTCAATGAATCCACTCCATCTCTACTGGACCTTCGCGCGGCCCTTCACGCTCGTGCCGCCGATGGTTGGAATCTTCTCCGGGTCGCTGATCGGCTACGGCGCATCACGCGTTCCTCTCCCGCTGGTTCATGTGGGCTTGGCGGTGATTGCCGCGGCAGTCCTGAACGCCGCTTCCAACGGTCTGAACCAGATCTGTGACCTCGAGAACGACCGCATCAACAAGCCGCACCGCCCCTTGCCTTCCGGACAAATGAGCTGGAAGCAGGCCTGGACCTTTGTGGCTCTGACTTACATCGCAGCCCTGGCACTTGTAGTATTCGTGAACTGGGAAACGTTTGCCATCTACGTCATCGCTGCGCTCTCGACCGTTGCCTACTCTCTGCCACCAGTGCGATTGAAGCGGCATCCAGTGGGCTCAAACCTGATCATTGCGTTGATTCGCGGTTGGCTGCTCAAGGTGGCGGGCTGGGCGGCCGTTGCTACCGTTCTGACGTCGATTGAACCCTGGTACATTGGCTTCATCTATTTCGTCTTCCTGCTGGGCGCGACAACGACGAAAGACTTCGCCGATATCGAAGGTGACCGCGCCACCGGCTGCATAACGCTGCCGGTGCGCTACGGCGCCACCTGGAGCGCGCGGGCCATCACCCCGGCGTTTATCGCCCCCTGGTTGCTTCTGCCCCTGGGTCTGTGGCTGCGAGTGCTTAGGGGCCAGCCGACGGCAATTCTCTTCCTCGCTGCGATCATGCTGGCCTGGGGCTCGTTTGTAATTTACCTGATCAACAAAGATCCGCATCGCCTTGTTTCCGAGGGCGAAAACCATCCCGCGTGGCATCATATGTATGCGATGATGATGGTGGGACACTTGGGGCTCGCCGGAGCCTATTTGCTGAATCATTGAGTGATTGGCCTGCCTGGCGGGCACGCTTCGAGATGGCCGCTGAGAACCCTTCGACACGGCGCGAAAAGAGCGCGCCTGCTCAGGAGCGGCCTCCTCAGCGTGAGCGGTGTCTCTTGACGCGACAACTGCTTTCCGCTCATCCTGAGGAGGCGCCGTCTTCTCAGGCGCCGTCTCGAAGGATGCGATCTTGGCAAGAGGCCACTTATCTTACTGGCATTGCACTGTTGTTCGGCAGCCGGTAATCACGGCGCGCAAGCTGATTCATATATCGACGCTGGGGTTCGCCTTTCTGCTGCCATTCCTCACCTGCCTGCAGGCAGCGGGATGCGCGCTGCTCGCGCTGCTTTTCAACGTCTTCGTATTGCCGCGCTTTGCACTCGATCTCCGCAAGCCGCCGGACCAGGCAAATGGTCCAAACGTGTGGACAGGAATTGTTCTCTACCCGATCTCGGTTCTCGGCCTCATCCTGCTCTACCGCCACCATATGCATGTCGTGGCCTCGGCGTGGGCGCTCTTAGCCCTCGGCGACGGCATGGCGAGCGTGGCGGGCGAATCGATGCGTGGCCCGGCATTGCCGTGGAACCGCGAGAAGAGTTGGGCTGGATTCGTCAGTTTCGTGATTGCGGGAGGGATCGGGGCCTATGTGCTCGCTCGCTGGGTCAATCCGGCTCTGTCTTCGCACAACGCACTCCTCGTATCGGCGGCGGCGGCCGTCGTCGGAGCGGTGGTCGAGAGCGCTCCCATTCAGCTTGACGACAACGTTTCTGTGCCTCTGCTTTCAGGTGGCTTTTTGTTCTGCGCCTACATGGTTGAGCGCACGGCGCTCTACGGCAATTTGCCCTACTTCGGCCGGCGCATCCTTCTTGGGGCGGCCGTCAGCACCGTCGTTGCCATGCTGGCGCTGGGGCTGAAAATGGTGAACCGATCTGGTGCCATCGCAGGATTTCTGCTTGGCGTCGCAGTTTATCTCAGCAAGGGATGGAAAAGTTTTGTCATCCTGTTCACTTTCTTTGTGGTCGGCTCGGTGGCAACGCGCCTGGGTTACGCCAGCAAAGCCGCGCGCGGCGTCGCCGAGAAACGCGGCGGCGCGCGCAGCTGGCGCCAAGCTTCGGCGAATTCGCTGGCCGGTGCGTTCTTCTCCATTCTCGTCATCACCACTCATCATGAAGCTGCATTTCTTGTGGCGTTGATTGCCTCCTTTGCAGGGGCCGCGGGAGACACCGTCTCCAGTGAAATCGGCCAGTGGCTATCTCAGCGTGCATATTTGATCACCAACTTTCAGCCCGTCTCCGCGGGAGTGGATGGCGGCGTCAGCATCGGCGGCACGCTCGCTGGGTTGGCCGCCTCGGCCATGGTCGCCGGTGTAGGGTACGGGCTCGGCCTGTGCGGTCCGGCAGGCGCGCTCATCGCACTCGCAAGCGGGTTCGCGGGAAACCTGTTCGACAGCCTGCTGGGGGCAACGATTCAGCAGCGCGGCTTGGTGACCAATGACATTGTAAACTTCGCCGGGACCAGCTTCGCCGGCGGTTTGGCATTGGCGCTGATGTTGTACGCACCGTCCGTCTACTAGTAGTGGGTCAGACAGATGGTCTCTTATCGGGACTGCCTGCGCTCGTTCGGCCTTTCTAAGCTTGACAACTTTCCAGTTCTGGTGGAGGATTCGTTCTCCCTTAACCCATGTGGAAGGGTGATCAGATGGCTAGAGTCCTGCTTGCCAAAGCGCGAAGGTTCAGCTTCGACCAGGAGGAGGAGATCGTCGTTCCCCTCGGGGTCCTGCATATCGCTGCCGTTCTGCGCGAGGCGGGGCATCAGGTGCGCATCTACGATTGCGGACGTGACTGGAACGACCCCGAGCGCTTCCGAAAGGTATTGCTGGACTACCGCCCCGATGTCGTCGGCCTGAGTTCGATCACGTGGGAAGGCCAGGTGCTGGAGGGCATGGCGCGCGTCTCCAAAGTGACGCTGCCAGACGTTCCGGTGGTTGCTGGTGGTCCACACCCCAGCGCCTATCCCGAGCGCTGTGTGCGGCAACCTGCGATCGACTTCGTTGCGATCGGCGAGGGCGAGCGCACGGCCCTGGAACTCGTCGAGGCGCTCACCCGCGGCGGATGCGATCCGCGTTCGGTCAACGGGATCGCCTACTACGATAAGAACACCGACAAGGTGGTGCATACAGCCCCGCGTGAGGCAATAGACGATCTCGATGCGATGCCCTTTCCCGCCTGGGACCTCGTAGATCTCTCTCTGTACTGGACCAGCGGCCGGATCTCCGGCATGGCGCCAGGACGGCACATGCTCCTATTTACGTCACGTGGCTGCCCGTTCAAGTGTAACTACTGTCATGAGGTGCACGGGAAAAAGTTTCGTACCCGGTCGCCGGAAAACATCGTCGCCGAGATGCAGACCCTACGGGACCGCTATGGCATCGACGACTTCGAGTTCGTCGACGATACTTTTAACGTCTCGCGCTCACGGGTCATCGAGGTGATGGAACGGGTCATCGCTTCGAAGATGCCTGTAAAGATGCACTTTCCGAACGCGGTGCGCGGCGACCTGCTCGACGAGGCGCAGATCGACCTGCTGTATCGCGCCGGAGTAAAGTCGTTGTGCGTGGCGGTCGAGACGACGAGCGCGCGCCTCCAGAAACAGATCGGAAAACACCTCAGTGTAGAGAAGATTGCAAGAAACATCGCGCTCGCGGTGGATCGTGGGCTGTACGTCGTCGGATTCTTCGTGATTGGCTTGCCGACAGAGACCTACGAGGAAGCGCGCGCCACCCTGGAGTGGGCCCTGCGCTCGCCGCTGCACTACGCCCATTTCAGCTTTCTCACCCCGTTCGCCGGCACGGCCTTTCATGACACCTACCGCGAAAAGATGCTCGCTCGGGGCTTTGTCGAGAGCGACATTTTCCGGGGGAACTTCCACAGTAGCTGCTTCAATATGAGCGAGATGACGGATGAACAGCTGGCCGGGCTGCATCAGGAAGCCTATCGGCGCTTCCTGTTCTCTCCAAGACGCGCCCTGCGCATCCTGACGCGGCACCCGACACCCAGGGTCATCATCCGCAAGGGGTTGGTGGCGCTCGCCTACTCACTGCGTTCCGGCCGCTCGGAATCGAGCGAGGGCGACGAGATTGCGTGGACCCGGGCCGGGCTGGAGGTCGATCCGTTGGCGGCCCAGCGCCAGCGGGAGGAGAGGGTCGAGCCCGCACGCACCAGCCCGTCGATTGTTCCCAGCGCTGCGGAACGGAGCCGCCGGGCCGCGTAGGATCCTGACGGGCTACGTCACATGGTGTCCGTGACAGGCTCTCGTCTATGGTAATCAGAGCTGTTCCGCGCAACCTCATGGTTGATCAGCTCGGGCACTCCTCGGGCTTCGTGGCTCGGGAGGGGTGATATGGCTCGCGTTCTTTTGGCAAAGGCTCGCTGCTTCGGCTACGGCCAGCAGGAGCTCGCTGCCCCGCTCGGCGTGATGTACATCGCGTCGGTGCTGCGCGAGGCGGCGCACGCGGTGCGCATCTACGATTGCGGCGAGGACTGGAACAAACCCGACCAGTTCCGGCAGGTATTGCTTGCCTTTCGTCCCGATGTGGTCGGGTTGAGCGGAATCACGTTCGAGGGCCGGGTCCTGGAGGGGATGGCGCGGATGTGCAAGGCAACATTCCCTAATGTTCCGGTCATTGTCGGCGGCCCCCATGCATCCGCATATCCCGACCGCTGCGCGCGGCGACCCGACATGGACTACATTGTAGTCGGTGAGGGCGAGCGGACGGGGTTGGAGCTGGTCAATGCGCTGACCTGCGGTGGGCGCGATCCGCGCTCGATTCCCGGGACCGCCTGGTACGACAAAGCGGCCGACCGTGTAGCGTTCGCGCCTCCACGCGAATGGATCCAGGATCTGGATTCCGTGCCGTTCCCTGCCTGGGATCTCATCGACATAGGTCTCTATGCGCGTAACGACCCCGCTTCGGGCATGGGCCGGCGTCTTCACATGGAAGTCCTCACCTCGCGCGGCTGCCCGTTCAAGTGCATTTACTGCCATGAGGTGCAGGGAAAGCGGTTTCGGGCACGCTCGCCCGAGAACGTGCTGGCCGAGTTGAACACCTTGCGGGAGCGCCATGGAATCAACGACTTCGAGATCATCGACGACATCTTCAACTTCGACCGCGCCCGCATGCTGGACATAATGGACCGTATCATTGCGGCGCGGACGCGGCCGAAGCTTCACTTCTCCGGGGCCTTGCGAGCCGATCTGCTCGATGCGGCGCAGATCGACCGCCTCTACCGCGCCGGTGGCCGGTTCGTCAGTGTGGCGGTGGAATCGACGAGCCCGCGAATCCAGAAGCTGATCAAGAAGAACCTCAAGATCGAGAAGGTCGAGGAGAACATCGCGATCGCGGCGCGTCGCGGGTTCTACGTCAATGGTTTTTTCATGCTCGGATTCCCGACGGAAACCTATGAGGAAGCTCGCAATACGGTGGAGTGGGCGTTGCGCACGCGCCTCCATCAGGCGCACTTCTACATGATCATGCCGTATGCCGGTACCGCACTGTACAAGCTGTACCAGGACACGTTGTACGCACGGGGAGTCACCGAGCTTGACATTTTCGCGCAAAACTATCACAAGGGTTCGGTCAATCTGAGTGAGATGACGGACGAGCAGCTTTTCAAGCTGCAGCGGGAGGCCTACCGGCGCATGCATTTCGACCCACGGCGCGCATTGCGGATACTGTGGCGCCATCAAGGGCGGAAACGTCTCTTGGCCAAGGCGATGCTCGCTGCTTACTACGCCCTCCCGTTCGGCCGTGTCGGGGCAGGCGACACCGCGTTGGAGTCAGCCTGGGATTTCGTGTGAGTCGGCTCATGATGAACCGGTCGGGGCACGGGACGAAGCTGACCGAACGCACGCGCCCCGGTCTGCGCGTGACCTTTGAGCTCCCGGTGGGGACGCGATGGTTTGGATTTTCCACCACATCAGATACGCTGCGGGAACCACTGATGGTGAATTGTGAACGAGGGGCAAAGCGCCGATGGCCCATGTCACTCTGATCCGGCCCCCGCGCGTCTGCTCGGCGACCGTCTACGGTGAAGATCGTGAGCCGTCGCTAGGACTGGCCTATATCGTGGCGGCGCTCGAAGCGGCCGGGAACGAGCTGACGGTGATCGACGCCGTCGGCGAAGCACCCGACAACCGCTATCCCGCTGCCTACCCTGGATTGGTCGCCTACGGCCTCACCATCCCGCAGATCGTCGACCGCATTCCCCCCGGCACGGACGCCATTGGTGTGTCGGTGATGTTCTCCGTCCTCTGGCCGCACGTGGGAGCCCTCGTGCGGGCCATCGCGACCCGGCTCCCCGGTACCCCCATCATCCTGGGCGGGGAGCACGCCACCGCGGTGTGGGAGTATCTCCTGGCAACCTACCCAGAGGTCACGGTCTGCGTGCTCGGCGAGGGCGAGGTGACCGCCGTGGAACTGGCCGAGTGGCTCGACGGCAAGCGCGCACTCGACAGCATTGCCGGGATAGCCATCCGCACCAGCACCGGCCCCCAGCGCACCCAGGAGCGCCCGCGGCTGCGCCAGATCGAGAAGCTGCCCCGGCCGGCCTGGCACCGTTTCCCGCTGGAGGCATACTTCGCCCGCGGCCTCTGCGGCCAGGGTGATCGCTACATCGGGCGCTCGCTGCCCATCGTGGCCACGCGCGGATGTCCGTTCCGGTGCACTTTCTGCTCCAGTGCGAGCATGTGGACCACGCGCTATGTCCTGCGGCCGGTGACCGATGTCGCCGATGAGATTCAAGGCCACGTCGAGCGCTACGGGGTATCGAACGTGGACTTCGAGGATCTCTCGCCGTTCGTGAAGCGGGACTGGATTCTGGAGTTCTGCCGGGAGCTCTCGCGCCGCGGCTTGGGCATCACCTTCCAGTTGCCGGTGGGGACGCGCTCCGAGGCGCTCGATCGCGAGGTGCTGCAGGCAATGTCTAACGCCGGCTGCAAGGCGGTCCGCTATGCACCCGAGTCGGGATCGCCCCAAACCATCGCCCGCATCAAGAAGCGCGTGCAGCTCGATCGGATGCCGGCCTCCATTCGCGCGGCGGCAGAGATGGGGATGACCGTCAAGGCGAGCTTCATAATCGGGTTTCCCTTCGAAACTCGGCGCGACATGTGGGACACAATTCGATTTTGCGCGACGCTGGCCCGCAACGGTGCCCGCGATGTGTACGTTTACTCGTTCAGTCCCTATCCGGGCTCGGAACTCGCCAACGAGTTGCGACAGCAGGGCGTGCTGCCGCCCCTGGGCGACGAGTACTTCGCTTCCCTCGCGCTCCAGGAGTGCCGGCAGCGCGTCCGCGTGAACAAGAACGTCTCGCCGCTCGAGATTCTCGGCTGCCAAGTGACCGCGATGTTGCTGGCACAGGTTGTCGTTTATGCAAAGGAGCCTGCGCGGCTGCCGCGGACCATCTGGCGCGTGTTGAGCGGCAACTATGCGGCGCGAGACTCGATGGTCGATCGCGCGCTGGCCGCTGTGCTCCCCACGGGCGTCGCAGGCTGGGTACGGCAGGTCGGCACGCGACGGCGGGGCACGAAACTCACCGCAGCGCAAGCGCCCCGCTAGCGTCTCCCCGCTGCTCCGCTTGCGCCCCACGCAGCAGGGTAATGCCCGGCAGGGCGCACAACACGTAGACCATTTGCCCCACATGGTATAGGAGCGCGAACGCCAAGGCGGGTTCGTTCGGGACACCCACCATCCGCAGCGCCGCGATGGCGCCCGCCTCTAGCATCCCGACATGGCCGGGCACCACCGGGACGACCACAGCCACGGAGAGGGTCAGCAGCAACAGCGCTGAAGTCGCCGCCGGAACATCGATCGCCAGCGACCGGAGCACGAGCCAGGCGCACACGCAATCGACGCTGTGCGCGGCCAGAGAGGTGACACAGAGCTTGGCAAACGTGCGGCGGTCGCGCAGGCAGTCGAGCCCGGGCGTGATCCGCTGCCACAGTGACGAGCCGAACACCAGCCACGTGCTGTGATGCGACGCGTGGGCCAGCCAGACCACGGCAGCCGTCACTATCACGCCGCCTGTGGTCAGTCCGACAATGAGCACGTTCATCGCCGCCGGCAGCGGCAGGAGAAATGGCAGTGCCGCCACGAGCGGGATCATGCCGACACCCTCGAAGAGCTTCTCCAACAGGATTCCCGCCGTGCCTACCGGCACGGGCACGTCATGCCGGCGGCGCAGGAGGTAGACGCGCATGGTCTCCGGTGCCCCCACGGGCGTCACCATGGTGAGCCCGAAGGCAACGAACAGATAGAAAAAGAGCGGTCGGCGCGGGACGGTGGCCCCGGGGAGCAGGAGCCGCCAGCGCTCGGCACGTAGGAAAATGAGCAGGGCTCCCAGTAAGAGAGACACCGCGAAGAAGGACAACCGCGCCACCGCCAGGGTGTCGTGGACACGGTGCCAGTCGGTCCGCACCACCATAACCGCACACGCTGCCAGCACCGCAAGCGCCACGGCCATACGCGCCCACCACAGCATACGCGGGGATGCTAACCCGCGCGGACGAAGCGCCTGACTCTGACTCGGCGGCCGCGCGTGCTGGAGCTCCGGCCCGGGAGCGGGGCCACGGGTGATGACCGCCAGTGTTCCGGCCACGTCTTGCCCCTGCGGAATCACCAGCGATTCACCAGCCCGCTGCGCTGCCGACATCCTAGAAGTCCACCGCGATCCGGACCACGCCGAGATTCCCGTTGAGGAAGATGCTACGGCGGTCACGCGACATCGAGATCCCACGTACCCACCGGCCGGCGAACCATTTCCGAAGCGTCTCGCCGCTGTCGATCGAGACGGCGAGCACTTCGCCCGTCGTCCATTTCGACACGTACAAACGGTGGCGGGCCTTGTCGAACAATACCGCACGCGTGCCGGGACCGATATAGGGATACGGACCCGCCAGCACCTGACCCGTATCGTAGTCGATGGGGACGATCACCCCGAGGTTCGCGATGGCCACCCAGACAATGCTCGCTTCCGGGTCCCAGTCGCAGCCCCACACTGCCGTCAGCCACGCCCACGGGTACCGTTCGGCTGAGCCAATTCGCCGCAGCTTGAACGGCCGGCCGGTGAAGGCCGCCGACAGATAAGCGTTATAGCCGTCGATTGGCATCTCGAATCCGAACGAATTGCATAAGAGCCCCTCGTGCCGGCGAGCGTCGTAGTGGAGCTGCCCACCCGCAATCGGGACGCGCACCGGCTCGCTGGCAAAGCTGAGGTCACCCGGGTGCAAAAAGTCGAAGCCGTATCCTTCGAAGCCGACGGCCAGTAGGTCGTACTCAGGATCATAGTACCCGCCACCCGCAGGCAGCTCGAAATCCCGGACGGCGAGCACTCGGAACGGCTCGCTGCGCGTGATGACGTGGAGGGTACCGCCGTTCATTCCCTCCTTGTCCCAATTGAAAACAAAAAGACGATCGTGTTCTGGAGCCTCGATGATCTCGCTCCCCTTGCTGCGTCCAACGCACTGGACGGGCGCCTTCGGATCGATGCGGACCCCGCAGATTGAGCCGGTGAGGCGCGGTTTCACGGGGCGTCCATACCCGGCCCCGTAGGGTTCTTGGGAGGTGATGATGAAGCGCTGGCCGTCGGGCGCTTCCCAACTGTTTCGCGGGTAGCGTCCCGCGTTGAGGATGTCGCCCGGTTGGCACGAGACCTCGTCTAGCACGGTCGGGATCACGATCTCCACGCCCGGCTGCGCGCGCGCCCGCAGGTAGTCGTCGCATCGCACCACGCCATCTTCGCGCAAGCCGATTCCAGGGAGCACGCCGAAGGTGCCGAGAAGCAGCATCGCCGGAACGCGCGCGCGGAGATTTCGTGGAATCAGCGTCACAAGCACAGCGACAGCGGACACCGCCTGCGCCAGTTGCAACCATCGTGGCGCGGCCCACTCAAACATCATCAAAAGGACAAAGGAAAAATGGAGAAAGCACAGAAACAGTAAGACCGTGACGGTTGCAGCTGCCGCGCGGGCGAGCCGCCACCCCCTCCTGCGCGTCACCCCTAACATCCATGCCGCGGTAATGAACGCGGCAGCGATAACCTGGGTTAGAAACGTCGTGGACGGGATGGGCTGCATCGATCCGAGGGCCCCCAGGAAGTAGAGCGCCACCACCGTCCGGCGCAGGAGAAAGCCCTCCGGAAGCGGTGGCAACATGACGCGCCCGAAAGCTTGAGCTGCGCTGCCGAATATACCCCAGAGCCTGCGGATGCCCCACATTAGCGACAAATTGATCACCCCATCAAAGATCGGACTGGCTTCGCAATACGGCGCAGACAAGGCCTTTGTCAAGCGCCGCCTGAGGCTTTGTAAGGAACACTGGATAGCTCCACCCTTCCCTCATCCGATCACGGACCACGGAGGCCAGAAACGCAGACCGGCACGGTGAGACCGGCACGGTGACTTGACATGAAGGGGGTTCCTCCCTTACGCTCCTCGCCTCCAGAGCGCCTGTAGCGAAGCAGCAAGCCCTCTGGTGCTGCGGTACCGTTGATTGGAGAGAGGAGGCTTCGATGGCTTCTCGCACTGCATATAAGATCGCCCGTGTCCTTCGCATCGCGCTGGTTGCACCCTGCTTGTTCGCCGGTTGTACGTGTTCCAGCAAGACGGGCAAGAATCAAACTCCGACCGCGACGATCCGCCTGCCCACAGCGCCCAGAGCGGTGACGCGCCCGACGGATACACCGCCGCCCGCCACGGCAACACCAGCCTCACCCACGCCCGCCGCCACGCCCACGCCTGCCGTGGACTGCAATCGCATTGTGGCCGCTGTGCTCGCCGGACAGGACGCGCGGACCCTGAATGCCCCGCGGAGCGGGAGCCTCAATGATCTCTACGAATGTGTGGCGGTGATGCAAGACAGCGACGCACCCTGCCAGTGGGCCCATGCGCCAGCCGAGTGTCGCGCCGGCCGGAAGTTCTGGCACGAGGCTCGAACTGCTACGGGCAATTGGCCAACGCTGGTCGCAGCGGCTATAGCAGCCGAGTGCGGCCCACCGAACGCTTCAGTGGAGGCATGCAATGCCTTTACCGCTGCTGTCTCCGGCCAAGATCCTTCGAAATGCCCCCCCGAACTGGCGAATCTCTGCCGTGGGCTGGCGCTGAGCGATCCGACACAGTGCGGCGCCGATGCCGCTTGCGAGCAAGAGGTGAAGGTGCTGCAGCTGCTGCAGGCAGGCGGTGTCGCCATGGTCGCCGAGAAGGGAACCGGCCAGGTCCGTGACAGCGCGTCCGCGGCGCTGGGGCGCAAGACGGCCTGCTCCGAGACGGCGCGCGCCTACCTCGAAGAGTGTGTCCGCACAAGCGCTGCAGCGCCTGCTCCTGCATCATCAACCGCCGCCGTCTCGGCCGCTCCTAGCCCTGGTACGCCCCCGAAGCAAACGAGCACCACAACCTCGACGACCCCGAGCGCTACGCCGCCCACCTGAGGCGCAAGCCGGCGGCAGGTGTTCGGCTGCGGGCGCCAACCCGCGCTATACTCCTATATCGAGGCCGCATCTTCGTACTCACGGTGCGTTGCTTCTTGACAGAGCGCTCGTCCGTGGGTTACCAGTGGCTCGGATTGATGACAAACTCGTCTCGCACGTTTCACACAGTCTGCGACGTGTGTCTTCGCGACGTCCCCGGGATCCTGAGGGAAGACGATGGCCGCGTCTATCTCTGCAAGCTGTGCGACGTCCATGGCGAGCGCCGGGTGCTGATGTCGCGCAACGGCAAGGCTTACCTCACCTTCGACCGTCACTACCACGCGGTGTTCCCGCCCGACGAACCACCGCCGCCGACAGTCGACACCTGCTTCTTCATCACCAACCGCTGCAATCTCGGCTGCTGGTACTGCGCCGTCGAGGCGAACGCGTACGACTACTTCAATGACTACGAGACGGCGCGCTTTGCCGCCGATCTCGTGACCTACTCGGGCGCGAAGGTGAGCTTGATCGGAGGCGAGCCGTTCAGCCACTGCCGCGTCTTCGACTTCGTTCGCCTCATCGAGCAAAGCGGCAAGACCGCGGTGGTCTTCACCAATGGCCTCGCCCTTGCCGACGAATCGGTAGTCCAACGTTTGGTCGAGGTGTCGCGGCGACGTTGTGAGGTCCGTATAACCCTCGAGGGCTTCTCGCCTCAGGACTACGCGCACCTGCCCGCGCCGCGCGTACGCGAGCGCAAGCTCGCCGCGCTCGAGCATCTCGCCAAACACCGCGTCCCGTCGACGATCGGGCACACGATCGAGCCTTCCGAGCAGCACGACCGCGAGGGCCTGCGCACTCACCTGCGCCAGCTTATCGCGTACGCCATGTCCCACGAGTTCGTGCGCGGCGTGACGTTCCAGGGGACCGCGGCGCTCGGCGGAATGCGCCACGCCACGGCGGACGATGTCTGGTCGGTGGACCAAGTGATGGACGAGATCGTCGCCGCGATCCCGTTTTCGGTAGCGCGGCGGGACGTCTACCTGACGCAGCGGTTGGTACACCTTGTCGCCAAGCTGTTCGGTCTACCGATGTGCGAGTACGTGCAGACGGCGGTGCTGTTCCGCGTCGGGGAGCGCTGGGTCGGGCTGGACCACTTTTTCGACTGCGACAAGCTCGAGCGCCGGCTCGACATGCGCCTCGAAGAATGGTCGACGACGAGCCGGAAGTTGCTGCGCGCGCTGGCGGCGGACATGGTCGCGTGCGCCCGTGCCTCGCGCGTGCCGTCGTTGGCCTGGTTCGGCCTGCAGCTGCTCCCCGTCTTCTTCAATCGCTACGATTTCGCGAGCATTCCACGCTCGATCCTGCCCCTCGTTTCGATCTCCGTATGCGACCGCTACAACCTCGACTCGCACGTGGCTCGGCGGTGCGAGAAGATGGTGCACCTGCAGGTCGGCGAACGCGCCGTCACCCAATCGTGCAGCGACATGATGATTCGTCAGCTGCGGGAGCGCACCGTCTTGGACGCGACCCAGCGCGGCAACGGTTCCGCGGAGGAGGAGTTGGCCACGCGCGTACGGAGCCGTCTGCTCGCCGAGGGTGATCCGGTGCAGCGGTAAGGAGTGAACTATGCGGATTGCGTTCATCTGGCCGCACGCGAATACGATCTACCAGACGATCCCCTTGGCATTGGGCGTCCTGCATACCAACATCAAGCACCTCGGGCACACGACGAAACTGTTCAGCTTGCCGCTGGAGGGCTGGCGTTCCGACTCGCCCGAGTACCACCGCGCCATCGCCGAGTTCAAACCTGACTTGATCGCTGCCTCGGCGTGGGCAATGTCCTGGAAGAGCACGGTGTCAGCGGTGAAGGCAGCGAAAGCGGCGGCGCCGGAGGCGATCGCGGCGCTGGGTGGTAACTACGCGACGCTCAATCCTGAGCAAGCATGGGAGGCCGGGTGCTTTGATTACATCTTGACGGGCGAGTGCGAGCTGGTGTTCCCCGAGTTCCTCACCCGGCTGGCGGCCAAGGACACGCAAGGACTCAAAGCACTGCCGGGGATGTACTTGCACGACGGCAATGGACAGATCATCAGCAACAAGAACGCCTTTGTCGAGGACTTGGATCAGCTGGGCCCCGTCGATTACGAGTTCATCCAGCTCGAGCGCTACTTCTCCCGTGGGTACATGCGGACGCTGCTGGGGCCGAGGCGCAAGATGTCGATGCTGGCGACGCGCGGCTGCGAGCACTCCTGTCAGTTCTGCACGGCGCCGATCATGAACGGGCAGGACTTGCGCCATTATTCGACCGGTTTTCTCTGCGAGCAGATCCGGCTCCTCTACGACAAGTACAAGGTCCGGCGGGTCTATTTCCAGGACGACAACGGTACCCAGGACCGTCCGTGGTTCAAAGACCTGTGCCGCGCGATTGCGGCCATGAAGCTAAAGGGGCTGACCCTTGAGTTCTACCGCGGCATCCGGGTGGAGAATCTGCTCGACGAGGAGCTCCTGGCGCTGATGAAGCAGGCGGGCTTCCTGGTGGCGACGGTCGCGCCGGAGTCGGGCTCGGAGCGGGTCCGCTCGCTGATGCGCAAGAACATGGCGCGCGAGAACATTATCAAAGCGGTGCAGCTGATCCGAAAGGCCGGGCTGTCGCCGCAAGGATATTTCATCATCGGCTACCCAGGGGAGACGAAGGAGGAACGGCAGGAGACGTACCGCTTCGCACATGAGCTCAACTTAGAGGTCTTCAGCCTGCACAAGTACATGGCCCTGCCGGGCACAGGAACCTTCCTCAGGTTGGTAAGGGACGGAAAGATCCCGCGCGACCACACCGACGAGGCGCACCTTATTGGTGACGGGCTGCCGAACTACAACGGCGACGCGCCGGAGGTGCTCGATCGGGAGATCTTTTCGGAGTACGCCAAATTCTATGCCCGCAAACCGTGGCGGTTTATCCAGTTGTTCCACATGGCATCGGCGGGCGGCCTGTGGCGCTCGATCTTCGGCACGTTCAAAGGTGCGGTGCGTGCGGTTCTGGGACGCACTGAGCCGCCGCTTCCGGAAGCGGCGCCGGTCAGTGCGATCCCGCAGCTGCCATCCGCGAGCGGCGGTTGAACCGGCGGCGGCTGATGCCGGTGCTAAAGGGGACACAGTCACTTATTGTGATTCTATCTACGCTTGCGGTCGCGAACCCGAGACTCAGCTTCCGTGTCGTAGCGAAAAGCAGGTCATCGCTCAGCAATGGCCTGATCGTAATGAGCATCCAGCCACGCGAGCGTACGGACGACGCCATCGCGCAGTGAGGTCTTCGGCTGCCAGCCGACAAGATCGCGGATGCGGTCGTTGGCGAACGTCTTGCGGAGGGCACCGTCGGGCATGTCGAGGTCGTACACGAGTTCGCCTTCGTAGCCGACGACGTCCTTGATCAGAAGCGCCAGCTCAGAGATGCTGAGGCCGCCGCCGACACTCACATTGATCGGGTCTGCTCCGTCGTAACGCTCGGCCGCGGCGACGATCGCCTCGGCGGCATCCTCCACGAAGAGCCACTCCCGCACGGGTCGGCCGGTGCCCCAGATCACCACGCGCGGTCTGCCGAAGCGTTTCGCTTCGTAGAATTTGAGCAGCAGTGCGGCCAGCCCGTGCGAGCGGTCCGGATGAAAGTGCTCCCCCGGACCGTAGAGATTTGTCATGAGCAGGTGTATGGAGCTGAAGCCGAACTGCCGCCGATAGCACAGGCCCTGGACGATCTGCGCCTTCTTGGTGAACCCATAGTTGACCACGGAATCGTGCAACGGACCGGCCCAATAGTCTTCCTCACTCATCAAGCCGTCGAGATACCCGGGGTAGGAGCACGCGGCGACGATATTGACGTATTTTTTTGCTCCTCCGCGGCGCACCGCATGCAAGCTCTGCAGCCCCATGAGCATGTTGTCGTAAAAGATGTCGGCTGGATAGTGTCGTTGGTATTCCAACCCTCCCTGGCGTGCGGCGCAGTTGAAGACGATATCTGGGCGATACCGCTCGAAGAACCGCGTGGCGCTGGATAACTCCCGGAAGTCCCAGCCGTCGCGCGTGCGTGGCACGAGCGCCTCGACACCGCGCTTGCGCAGCTCGAGCACAACGTGTCCACCAAGGAAGCCGCCGCCGCCGAGAACTGCAACCTTCACTTTTGACCAGTCAATCACCATCGTCCTCAGACATTGCTATATGGATCCACGATGTCCAGCACGTCCATCGCCCGCACCAGTTCTTCGATTCCGGCTTCAATGGTTACCTCCGTTTGATAGCCGAGCTGCCGAATTTTCTCGTAGGAGACATCGTAGTCCCGGTTGTCCTCATCGGTTCCAATGTCGGCGAAGTGAAGATAGAAGGGGATGTAATCCCGGATCTTCAGCGCAATATTCTCCTTCGTGAAGTTCATCGATTCATGACCGACGTTGTACGCCTGGCCCGACATCTGGTCGATATGATCGAGTGCGAACAGGATGGAGCGTGCGATATCGCGCACCTCGATGAAGGTGCGACGGAAGTTGCGCTCGTAGACGATGAGTTGCTTATTGACGATCGCCTGGTAAACGAAGTTGTTGATCATCAGGTCGAGCCGCATCCGCGGCGAAACGCCGAACGCCGTCGCAAAACGTAAAGCAATCGCCCCAGGGTGCTGCAGGCAGATCTTCTCCCCTTCGGTCTTCGTGATGGCATAGAGTGAAGTCGGGTTGAGCGGGCTTTCCTCCGTGCACACCGTCTCGACAATGCCGTAGTTGCTCCCGCTCGAAGCGTAGATCAGCACCTGATCGCTGCCGGTCGCCTCCGCCACCGTCCGGGTGCCCAGAACGTTCGTCTCGCGGGCCAATTCCGGGTACTTGCGACAGGCCGGGAAGCCGACGATGGCCGCCAAATGCACCACGGCGTCAGCCTCCGCTGTCAGCGGTGCAATAGTATCCCGGTCCCGCACGTCACCGCGTACGAAACGGAACCGGCGATCATGGAAGCAGCCAAGGAGCCCGTGTCCGCCACTGCGCAGCACGTCGACGACGGTAACCTCGTGTCCTGCTCCGAGCAGAAGAGGAGTCAGAACCGATCCGATGAAACCCGCACCGCCGGTGACTAAGACCTTCACGTTGACTCTCCCCGCTCCCCCGCCGGCTATTTGAGGCCAAGGCGGAACATCGAAACGTCGCGCAGCAATGCGAGCCCCGCCCGCGTTAGGCTCACATTGCTTCTGCCGGCGGCCCGAGCCCCGGTCGTGACCGGAACGTCGACCACGCGTAAGCCTCGCAGCAGACCCTTCGCGGCGATCTCGACTTCGTACGAATACCCGTCGCTGCGGAGGTCGATTCGGCGGATCGCCCGCGCAGTCCATGCCTTCATGCCAGCCTGCACGTCCGTCATCCGATGTCCAAACAGGATCGATGCATAGGCACTGATCGCCTTATTGCCGATCGTCCGGATCAGGGGTGTACCCCCGGCCCGGCGTGTCGATCCGCCGGTGAAACGCGACCCAAGGGCGATATCCGCCTCGCCTTTACGTACTGGCTCGATGAGGCGCGGCAATTCCTCTGGTAGAAACTGTAGATCGGCGTCGATCTGGGCATGGATGGGAGCACGCGCCATTGACACGCCGAGACGAATCGCATGTCCCTTGCCGCGATCGTCAGGGTTGCGTCTGTGGCGCACGGCGGGATTCGTCGCAGCCAACGTCTCAACGATCTCTCCGGTTCGATCGGTCCCTCCATTCACGACGAGCACCTCGCACTCTTCGGGATACACGGCCAGGATCCGACGGATGCAGCGCTCGATTGTGCCTTCTTCATCGAGCGTCGCAACAATGATCGAATACTGCGGCATTGTCGAGCGCACATTCATCGCGTGTGGCGGGCTGCCTGCGCTGCTTCGACGAACGCGCGGACCTCGCTCCATGACTCAGGCAGGGGGCAGAGCCGGTGCGTTTTGTCGGTGTTGATCCGGTACGTCTGCCGCTCGCGATTCAGGTAGCGCGCGTCTTGTTCTGCCAGACCAAAGAGATCGAGGATCTTGGCGAACTCAACGCTGCCACGGCCGCACACATTGAAGATTTCGTTGCGGGGGGCCCGTTCGATCAGTCCGATGACGATCTCCCCCGCGGTCCGCGTGTTCATGTAGTGCAGCTCTGTCGTCGGGTGGATCCAGAGCGGCCGGCCCTCGATCAAATCGAACAGCGGTCCCTTCTTCAGGTTCAGGCCGACCATTTGCGCGAGCCGGAACACGTGCCAGGAACCCGCTTGGCGAGTGACGCACAGCTCAGCAAGCCGCTTGTGGAACCCATACGGCGCTAAGCGCGCCGGGTCGATCGCTGTGGCCTCCGATGTCATCGTTAGTTTGCTGGTATCATTGTAGACATCGACTGACGAAATCAATGCGTAATGACTGAATTGGAAGTCGAAGAGCGATTGATAAACGGGCCTCACGCTGCCGTCGAAGTCCCACAGCGGTTCGCTGTTGGCTTTGAAACGCCTGGCATTCCCATTCGCGTTGATCACCACGTCAAAGCGTCCGTGCACATGGTCGGCATAGTCGTGCCGCCCTACGGCCGTGATGTGCCACCCGGCCTCACGGGCGGCCTGCGCGATTGCCGACCCGACGAAGCCGCGGCCACCGATAACCAGGCAGGTTCGCGGAGTCATTTCCTTCGATGCTCATTTACCTCATCCGTCGGCAGTATGCCAAGCAAGGGGCCTCCGACCGCATTCCGTTGCGGCTGACCGGGGCGGGCGCTATAAGAGTACGGTGTTTTCACTCTCGGTGTGGGGCCGCCGGTTCACGTCGCTTCTGCCTACTGCCCCGAGCGTGATCAGCTTCCTCGCCATCGCCTATGATGCCGGAGTGGGTGCGCACCGAGTTCTTCGCCCTTGACAAGGTGGAGGCGATTCCGCAGGCCTGGAGGCTGTACGGGATCGCCGGCTGGCTGGAGGCCATGTGCTGGGTGCTTCTGGCGGCTGCCGGCCTCACGGTGCTCGCGCGCAATCTGCCGCGCTTATCGCTGCGGACGGTTCCGCATGCCGCCTGGTTGCTGCTCGCCGTTGGGGCAGCAGCCCGGTTGTCCGTGCCATTTCGCCCGATGAATTGGTACTTCGGGGTCGGCAACCTTCCCATCGGGCGCTTCTGGTTCACCAAGGCCTCGAGCTACCTGCCGCTTCCCAATCGGCTCGTGGCGTTCGATCTTGGGTTCGGATTTAACGGCCTGGTCGCGTTCAATGTCGCGCTGGGCGTCGCCTCGGTGCTCATCCTGTGGCAGGCGGCGCGCTGGGCTGGATACGGCGAGAAGGCCGCGACTGCATTCGCGCTGCTGCTTGCCACCACGCCGATGTACGTGCGGCTCTCGGCGTCCGACTCGTCGCAGGTGATGTGCCTTTTTCTCTGGGCGTGCGCCGCGCTGTCCTTCACGGCCGTCCTGCGGCGGGTTGGCGGGGGCGTTGCGCACGTTGCGCTTTTCGCCGCGACGGTGTTAGCCTGCCCGATTCGATTGGAAAGCGCCGGCATCATCTCTTCGGCGGCACTCTTCGCCGGCGCAGGTGTAGACGGCTGGAAGGAGATCGCTCGCGACTGGAGGCGCTTTCTCGCATTCTGGGCCGCGCTCGCGGTCGGCGGTGTCATCGCGTTGGCGTATCACACACAAACGCTCGCGGTGCGACAGCATGGCCTGCTGAATATCGTGTTCTCGATCACCACGGGCGCGCCGTTCCGCCTCACTGGACTGCTGAACCTGTGGCCACCTTACAACTTTCCGCCGATCATCGCAGTGCTCTATCTCTACCATCTGATGGTGCGCTTGCGAGCCCGGGACTGGCGCGAGGTTGCCGGGAGCCTAGTCCCGGTCATATTCGTGTCCCTGCCCTTCCTGATCGGGGAGGAGGTCATCTTCTGCTTCCTGAACGAGGCGGCGTACAACATCATCGCTGTCGTCTTCTATCTGACTCCGGCGGGCAAAGGGCTAGTTGAATTCGCACGCCGTCTAAGTGAGCAGCCGCCACCGGTCTGGAAACGGGTTGCTGCCGCCGGCCTCGCGATTCCGTTGCTCTGGCTGTTCATCCTCGTTCCTTATCGAAGAACGGTAGTGTTCCAGGACGAACTCCGATTCTTGCAGGACCAGCTTCCAGGTGGGCCCGCCACCATCTTGACGATCTGGGATCCTTGGGCGCAGGCCAACACCCACAGTTGGTTTACTGAGTTCGATTGCTGCCTCGCGCTTCCCTATCCGACCTTTCTTGGTGATCGCCCCGAGCTGAAGTGGATCGTCCTGACGGCCGAGGATCTTCAGAGCGGCCGCCTGGGTACCTTGTCCTTCGATTACTATTACCCGGGAACGCTTTCCCGTCTGGAGACCGAGCGGCGTGATCCGTGGTCGTTGCAGGCGCTTACGCCTGCCTTACGCGAACGCGACGTTCAGCGGGCGAAGGTTGAACGCGAGCACGTTCGCATCCTCAAGCGGCTGGATGAGGAAGTGCGGCGGCGGTTTCGTTTGACGCCAGCCGCGAGTAGGCGCATCACCGCCCGACACGAGCCGCTTCTGGCCCGTGGGTGTGACGGCATAGACATCGGTTTTCCGGATCCCGAGCTGGAGTTGACGATCTACCGACGACCGGCGACGGAGGTCTCCGCGCGTTGACCATGCCAACGAAACCACCACCGCTCGTCCTGAGGAGGCCCATCCGGCGGGACGCCGGCTTGGCGAGCCCGTGAACCCGCATGGTGCGCCGACTTTGGAGTGCGGCGGCTTGCCGCCGCTTTCTGGCCAGCACCGGCATCCCCACACAACCCCAAAGCGGGAGCAAGCTCCCGCACTCTAAGACGGCCCGCCCTCCGCGCTGGTGGCCCGAACTGGCTGCCGAACGGCCGGTTCATGGGCAGAGGAGGCCGCTCCTGAGCAGCCGCTCTTTTGCGGCGTGTCAAAGGATTTTCAGCGGCCGTCTCGAAGCCTGTCCTGATCTACTATCTCCGAAAGTCTTGCCGTGGCGCGCAGAAGTTGGGGCGATCATGCGGCCTCGCGGAGCAGCTGCTTGACGCTGGCGTCACGGGTGGCGCGCAGGGCGGCGGTGAGGAGGCGACCACGCGGGGTAAGCTGATAGCGGTGCGTCTTGTGGATTTTGCGGATGATGCCGTGGGCGCGCAGTAGCCGCAGCAGGCGACTCACCCGGCCAGAGAGACGCCGGGCGTCGAGCGCGGTGGGTGGCGGGGGATAGAGTAAGGAGCGCAAGTCGCGGTTGCGGAAGCCAGCGGTGACGAACTCCCCACGCGCGATGGCCTCCAGCAGCGCAAGATCGACCGGGTCGCCCAAGCGCACGGCGCGGAAGCGGCGACCGTTGTCCACCACCGGCCTGGAAACCGCGTCGAAGATGCGGGAGCATGGCGTTGGGTCATCGACCACGGCGAGCGCATCGAAGTAGCGCTCGTTGGAGCGTTGCGAGAGCGCGGTGCGCCGGTGGAGGTCGGCGACACTTTTGCGCAGGTTGCGCCAGACGAGCTTGGCGCCCTCCGCAGCACGGTGTCGCTCGCCGCCCTCGTCCTCGCGGCGGGGCCGCAGGACGCAGAAGTCTTTGGGGTTGCCAATGGTCGTCTCGACGCGCAGCAGATTGCTGGCCTTGCCGTACATCTTCACCGAGTTGCCGTTGAGCCAGTGCTTGACGCGCACGCCTTCGGAGCGCTCCTTGACGCTGGTGACGATGTCGGCCTTCCAGTGCTGGCGCACGGTGCGCCCCAGGAAGCGCAGCACGTCGGGGCTCTTGAAGTGGTCGCGCGCGTGCCGCACCCAAGCCGGGTAGAGGCTGGCGAGTGCCGCCGCGTCCGTGAACGTCACGTCGGTGGCCCATTCGGTCTGATAGGCCACCCAGTAGTAGGTCAGCGGCCAGGCGCGGAAGATGTCTTGGTGCAGGGGATTGAGCGTGAGCACAAAGGCGTCCAGGGTTGCTGGCCACGCGGTACGCAGCTGCTCGTCCATCAGCTCCTGGGCCAGCTGCGGGTCCTGCAGCCAGGGGAAGCAGTTGTCGGCGCGAGTGAACTCCGAGTTCCGGAGCGCCAGCTGCTGCGCCAACCATTCGCGGCCGTTCAGACACACTTGCACGTCGAACGGAAAGTAGGTCTGCAGGCGCGTGTGCATGAAGCCGAAGCGCGGGTGCTGGTAGTACTTGTAGAGGTGCAGGCACTTGCTCGGCCGCAGCTTCAGCCCGCGCTCCTTGGGGTCCTGCGCGCGGTGGTACTCGAAGCGCATGCAGGGCTCCACGCGGGTGAACACGCAAATGAGTCCGGGCTCAGCCAGCGGGTGTTTCGCCAGCAACTCGCGCGCGAGTTCCTCTGGACGGGCTCTCGACGACTCCAGATAGACCACCGGCCGTTGTGCCCGCTTGGCCTCGGCCAGCGAGCTCTCCTTCACGCGCTCGGTCGTGTTCTGTGCGAAGCTCCCGAACTCCAGCAGGCGTATGCCCGCCCGATCGAGGAAGTCGCGGATCCCGCGATGCCGCAACGAGCGCAGCGCCCCCCGGAATACCAGGCGGTCAAATCCGGAGAGCACGCTGGTGATGAGCGCTGCGTGCCGAGCTATAAATTCTTTCATGGCGTTCTCCTTGGGTAGGGCGGATGGGTTTGAGCACCCCCGTCATACCCGAGGAAACGCCAATTCGCGAAGTTTGGGTTGCGGGCATCGCCCCGCGCTAGGGCTCTCGAAGGGTGCTCGCCGCCTTTTTCAACAGCCTGTTAGTCGTTGCCTTCGTAGATGCTGCGCATTTCAGCGTGCAGTTTCTCGATGCGGTCCTTCAGTTGGGACACCTGGGCCAGTTGCTGCGGCGTGAGGACGGCGCGGATCGACAGCGCGGTCTTGATGCCTTGCTCCATCAGCTGTTGCCGGAGCTGGCCGATGCGCTGCACCTCCGGCGTCAAGTCGGCGGCCTGAACGACCCCCGTCTTGAACAGCTTGTCCGTGAGCTGCGCGTTGGCGGTCTCCAGCTGGTTGAACAGTGCCCGGAGTGTCTGGCGATCGGTCTCCATGATCGCCTGCACCTGTTTCGTTTGCTCGGCTGTGAGCTGCGCGTGCTTGAGCACCAACGGCAACATCATCGCGCCCCCCTCGCCGAACATGCGTTCGTGTCCGCGTCCCATCATCGGCGCCGGTCCGAGGCCCTGTGCCCCTGCCGCCGTCGGCACACATGCAGTTAGGACCACCGCGGTCAAAAGCAAACAGATTCTTCTCATAACGACTCTCCTTGGGTCACTCGCTTTCGAGAAACAAAGCAGACAGTTGGTCAGCGCATTCGCCATTGAAATACCGCTCCTGCGTGCACGCCACTCCCGCTTCGAGTGCCGCGTCGAGGTAGGACGTTTCAAAATCTGCCGGCAGGATGTCGCCGGCGCCGGGGCTCGCGAAGAGCGCCGCGGACACATCGGCGGCGAACGCCGAAACGTTGGGGCTCCGTGCCGCGATCTGCTCGGGTGCGGATCGGTGGAGCAACACGACACTCGCCACGACGGCGAGGAGTGCGGCCATCACTGTCGCAGGGACCCACCCAAAGTGCACGCCCGGCGCCCGACTGGCGGCGCGCGGAGGTGGTGGCGTGTTGGCGAGAACGTCGCCGATCACCTGCAGGTCATCGACGAAGGCATCGTAGCTCTGCGCGCACGCGGCGCACAGCCGCAGGTGCGATCGTTCGGCGGCCGTGCCCTCCTCCAGGTAGACCCGCAACATGGCTCGCTCGCTCAGACATCGGTTCATCGTAGACCTCGCAACGCCTTCCTCATCTCGTGCACGGCGCGATAGAGATGACGCTTGATACTTCCCGGGCTCACGCCGAGCATGTCGGCAACTTCCTCGGTGGAGCAGCCTTCGAGGTGGCGCAAGGCGAACACCTCTTGCTGCCGTGCGGAGAGCCGCCGAAACGAACGCCAGACACCCTGCAGGCGCTCCCGGCTCAGGAGCTCCTGCTCCGGGGTGAGCCCGTTGCTGGGAAACTCGGCTTCCTCGAATTCCTGGTGGCGCTCGTGCCACCATTTCCACCAGCCGGAGCGCCGGCGGTCACGACAGGCATTGACGGTGACCCTGGTCAGCCAGGCGCCCCAGGTAATCGTGTTGCCGCTCAGCTGGTGCTGGCGGAACAGTTTCAGAAAGACCTCTTGGCTCACATCGTCTGCCTCATCCGGATCGGACAGCAAGAGCCGACACAGGCGCAGCACGCGCGCCCGGTGGGATTGGTAAAGCTGGTTGTACTCCCCTTGAGGGTCCGGCATCGAGTCCAGAATATCGTCCTCGGCGTGTTCCAGAAACACCGCCCAACGATTCGCCGCCTCGGTCGACACCATGTTGACCAGCAACTAAACGTCCGTTCCCAGTGAAACCAACACTGTCCGCACCATTATCCGGCCCATCAGTAAGCACCCACGCTCGATGCCATTGCACTCTTCTGCATCGCGTCCATGGCCGCGGCAACTTTGAGCAGCTGCTCCGGCGTCAGCACTTTGCGAATCGCCAGGACAATATTGAGCTCTCTCTGCATGAGCTGGAGACGGAGCTGGGCAAGCCGTTGGAGGAGTGGGCTGGCGTTCTTGACGTGCGTGTTTTTGGGTGTGAGCAACGCCTGCGCCAGCTGGTTGTTGGCCTCGCCCAATTGCTGAAGGAGATCCTCAACGTGGGTGCGGTCCGCCGCAATGATCTGCTGCACGCGGCCCTCTTGCTCGGTCGTGAGATCGCTGAATCTCAACAGCACCGGCACGACCAGCACGGGGCCGTCGCCCATTATTGCCAGCATGGCAATGCCCTCCGGCGACTGGGCGTGGAGCGGCACCGACCATAAGCCGAGCACGGTCAGGGCCGTCAAAACGACGCGCTTCGCCATCACACCTCCATCGTCCGTTAGACGGCCGAGCCGACCATTCGGTTGACACTGTCGGCCTTTTTTTCGGCAAAGCCCGCAGCGCAGATGCCCCTGCGATCCCCCCTTGACCAGTGCCGTCCGGCAAACTATTTGCAAAAGCAAATATTGGTGAGGAAACGAACTGTGGAGGACACGGAACCCATCGGTTTGTTGATTGGCGCGGTGCGCCGGCGGATGAAGCAAGCCGTCGGCAGCCGTGTGCGGCGCTACCGCCTGACGACGCAGCAGTTCTGGGTCCTGGTGGTGATCTCGGAACACCCGGGCCTCTCCATTGGCGAGCTCGCGGGGCGGCTGCGCATGGACAACCCGACGGCGTCGCGGCTGGTCTTTGCCCTCCTGAACCGCAAGTTGGTGGAGGTTCGCGGCGACACGCAGGACCGGCGCCGCGCCCGACTGTACCTGCGGGCATCCGGGTTGGCGCTTGCAGACAAACTCCGCGAGGTCGCCGCGGCTGTCCGGGCCGCTGCCGTCCTGGGCCTCAGCGCGTCGGAGCAAGTTGCCCTGCGCGTCGCGCTCCGTAAGATCATCACCAATATGGATCGATTCCAGAACGGCGACATGCCGCAGACGGCAGCCGGGAGAGCCGAGAAAGGCCAGCGACCGTCGACGCCCGCTGCCTGAGGCGATCGGCGATGCGCGTGAGACGTGTCAGAATATTAGGATGCGAATATGCATTTGAAGATGCCCATGACGACCGAAACTGAGGCGGTCGAACCGTTGCAGAACTTGGCCCACGCAGCTCACGTCCGCCGCCGGCGCTGGCCGTGGCTGCTCGTGCTCGCTGTCCTGTTAGTCGGCGGATACTGGCAGTTTGCCGCCTCCGTCCCGCGACCGCCGGCCGCTGCGCCGGGCGCGGGGCTCGCTAATCGAGCGGTGCCCGTGGTGATCGCGACGGCACACACAGGAGATGTGCCCGTGTATCTGAGCGGGCTCGGCTCGGTGACGGCGTTCAACACCGTCACGGTGAAAAGCCGCGTCGACGGTCAGCTGGTGAAGGTCGCCTTTCAGGAAGGACAATTCGTGCACGAAGGCGATCTGCTCGTCCAGATCGATCCGCGACCGTTCGAGGTGCAACTGACACAGGCACAAGGACAGCTAACGCGTGACCTGGCGCAGCTCAAGGAGGCGCAACTCAACCTTGAGCGTTATCGGGACCTAGTTGCGAAGGAGTTCATCGCCAAGCAGCAGTTCGATGATCAGGCCGCGCAGGTGCACCAGTACGAAGGTATCATTGAGCTGGACCGCGGGCAGATCGACGCGGCCAAGCTGCAACTGATCTACTCCCGCATCACCGCGCCCATCAGCGGCCGCATCGGGCTGCGGTTGGTGGACGCGGGCAACATCGTCCACGCTAGCGATCAAAATGGTTTGCTGGTCATCACACAGGTGCAGCCGATCGCGGTCGTCTTCACCCTGCCCGAGGATAATCTGAGCGCCGTCTTGACCAAGTTGCGCGCCGGGGAGAGTCTGACGGCGGAGGCGTACGACCGCACCGGCCAGACCAAGATCGCCACCGGTACGCTGCTCACGGTCGACAACCAAATCGATCAGAGCACCGGCACGACGCGTCTGAAGGCGGTCTTTGAAAACCGCGACCACGCACTGTTCCCCAACCAGTTCGTCAACGTGCAGCTGCTGCTCGATGTGAAGAAAGGAACGGTCGTCGCGCCCATCGCGGCAATCCAGCGAGGTCCACAGGGCACGTTTGTTTATGCAGTGAAGCCGGACCGCACGGTCGAGGTGCGCCCGATCACGGTCGGCCCGATCGCCGGCAGCGACGCAGCGATCGACAGCGGATTGTCCGCCGGGGAAGAGGTCGTGGTGGATGGCGTCGACAAGCTGCAACCCGGCAGCGCCGTCCAACCGCGGATGTCGGACACTGGCTCCGCGCCTCGGCCCGACGCATGAATCCGTCGCGGGCCTTCATCCTCCGCCCGGTCGCGACCTCACTGCTGATGGCCGCGATCCTGCTGGCGGGCTTCGTTGCGTACCACCAACTGCCGGTCTCGGCATTGCCGCAAGTCGATTATCCGACCATTGAGGTCCTGACGTTCTACCCGGGAGCCAGCCCGGACGTCATGGCGTCGTCGGTAACCTCGCCACTCGAGCGCCAATTCGGGCAGATGCCCGGCCTCAGCCAAATGACGTCGACAAGCGCGTTCGGCAGCTCGGTCATCACCCTGCAGTTTGCGCTCGATCTGAGCATCGACGTGGCCGAGCAGGAGGTGCAGGCAGCGATCAACGCTGCGGGAACGTATTTGCCTCAGGACCTGCCGACGCCGCCCGTCTACAGCAAGACGAACCCCGCCGATGCGCCGGTCCTCACCCTGGCGCTGACGTCGAAGACGCTGCCGATGCCGAAGGTCGAGGATCTGGCGGACACGCGGCTGGCGCAGAAGATTTCGCAGTTACCGGGCGTCGGGCTCGTCAGCATCAGCGGCGGCCAGAAGCCCGCGGTGCGCATTCGGGCCAACCCCACGGCCCTCGCCGCCTATGGCCTCAGTCTGGAAGATGTGCGTGCCGCCGTCGCGCAAGCGAACGTGAACCAGGCGAAGGGCAGCTTTCAAGGCGCCCAGAAGGCGTACACCATCAACGCCAACGATCAGTTGTTGTCGAGTGAGGATTACCGCCCGCTGCTGGTCGCGTACCGCAACGGCGCACCGGTCCGCATCTCCGATATCGCGGATGTGGTCGATGACGCGGAGGACATGAGGCAAGCGGCGTGGATGAACACCGTTCCCGCCGTCATCCTCAACATCCAGCGGCAGCCGGGCGCCAACATCATTACGGTCGTGGACCGCATCAAGAAGCTCCTGCCGCTACTGACCAACTCCTTGCCGCCGTCCGTGCAGGTCGTCGTCCTGACCGACCGCACCACGACGATTCGCGCCTCGGTGAGCGACGTGCAGTTCGAGCTGATGTTGACCGTGGCACTCGTTGTGATGGTGCTCTTCCTCTTCCTGCGCAGCGTGTCGGCCACCGTTATTCCGAGCGTCGCCGTGCCGCTGTCGATCGTCGGGACGTTCGGCGTGATGTATCTCCTCGGCTACAGCCTGGACAACCTGTCGCTGATGGCGTTGACGATCTCGACCGGCTTCGTCGTCGACGATGCCATCGTCATGATCGAAAACATCGCGCGCTATATCGAGGCCGGCGATCCGCCGCTGCAGGCGGCCCTCAAAGGGTCGGAGCAGATCGGCTTCACCATCGTGTCGCTGACGGTGTCGCTCATCGCGGTGCTGATCCCGCTCTTGTTCATGGGGGACATCGTCGGGCGTCTGTTCCGCGAGTTCGCGGTGACGCTGAGTGTCACCATCCTGGTATCGGCCGTGGTATCACTCACACTGACGCCGATGATGTGCGCCAAGCTCTTGCGGCACACGCCGGCCACCGCGCAAGGTCGCATCTATCGCCTGTCGGAGGCAGCCTTCCGTTCGGCGATCGAGCGTTACGGTACCTCGCTACGCTGGGTGCTCGAGCATCAGACGGCAACGCTGTGGGTCGCCATCGGCACGCTGGTTGGCACGATCCTGCTGTACGTGATCGTGCCGAAGGGGTTCTTCCCGGTACAGGACACCGGTGTGATCATCGGCGTCTCCGAAGCCCCACAAGTGGTGTCGTTCACCGCCATGGCGGAGCGCCAACAGGCATTGGCCAAGGTCATCCTGCGCGACCCGGCGGTGCAGAGCCTGTCTTCGTTCATCGGGATGGACGGCATCAACACCACTCCCAACAGCGGGCGCATCCAGATCAACCTGAAGCCGCTCGATGAGCGCAACGTCAATGCCAGTGACGTCATCCGCCGCCTGCAGCCGCAACTCGCCGGTGTGCCCGGCATCATGCTCTTCATGCAGCCGGTTCAGGACCTGACGGTGGAAGACCGGGTGAGCCGGACGCAATATCAGTACAGTCTCGAGTCTCCCGACCGCAACGAGCTGCATCTGTGGGCGCCACAGCTGGTCGACAAGCTGCGCACGCTCCCCGCGCTGCGCGATGTGGCGAGTGACCAGCAGAGCGCCGGCCTCCAGGCGTCGCTGGTGATCGATCGGGACACGGCCTCACGGCTCGGCATCACGCCACAGATGGTCGACAACACCCTTTACGACGCGTTCGGCCAGCGCCAGGTCTCAACCATCTTCACGCAACTGAACCAGTACCACGTCGTGTTGGAGGTTGGACCGAACTTCCAGCAGAGCCCGGAGGTTTTGAAGGATATCTACGTGCATGCGGCGACTGGGGCCGCGGTGCCCCTGAGCACTTTTACCCGCTTCGTGCCGAACATCACCCCGCTCGCCGTGAATCGCCAGGGGCAGTTCCCCGCCGTGACCCTCTCCTTCAATCTGGCGCCCGGGGTCGCGTTGGGCGACGCAGTGGACGCCATTGGCGCTGCTGAGCGCGCCATCGGATTGCCGGCCAACATCCGCAGCAGTTTTCAAGGCACGGCGCGGGCGTTCCAGGCTTCGCTCACCAATGAGCCCTTGCTCATCCTCGCCGCGGTGGTCACCGTCTACATTGTGCTAGGCGTGCTGTACGAGAGCTACATCCACCCGCTGACGATTCTCTCCACGCTGCCGTCGGCGGGGGTGGGTGCCATCCTCGCGTTGCTGTTGTGCCGTAACGATCTGAACGTGATCGCGTTGATCGGCATCATCCTGCTGATCGGCATCGTGAAGAAGAACGCCATCATGATGATCGACTTCGCGCTGGAGGCGGAGCGCGAGCAGGGCAAGCGGCCGGCGGAAGCGATTTACGAGGCCTGCCTGTTGCGTTTCCGGCCGATTATGATGACCACGATGGCGGCGTTGCTGGCCGGCTTGCCGCTAGCCCTGGGCAGCGGCACGGGAGCCGAATTGCGCCGGCCGCTGGGGATCGCGATCGTCGGCGGGTTACTGCTCAGTCAGCTGCTCACCCTGTACACCACGCCGGTCGTGTACCTGGCCTTCGATCGGTTGGCTGTGCGTCTGGCGCGGTGGCGCATCGGCAATCCGATCGACGAGGTGGCCGCGACGGAGGAGCGGTGAACATCTCCGCCACGTTCATCAAACGTCCCATCGCCACCTCACTGTTGACCATCGCGGTGGCGCTGGCGGGCATGATCGGGTTTCGCTTCCTGCCCGTCGCACCGCTGCCGCAGGTGGAGTTTCCCACCATCCAGGTGCAGGCGGCTCTCCCCGGCGCGAGTCCGGAGACCATGGCGTCGTCGGTGGCGATGCCGCTCGAGCGCCAGTTCGGCCGCATCGCCGGCGTGACCGAGATGACCTCGACCAGCTACCTCGGTTCGACAGCAATCGTCTTGCAGTTCGACCTCAGTCGGAACATCGACGGCGCCGCGCGTGACGTACAGGCGGCGATCAATGCGGCGCGCGGCCAATTGCCGACGAACTTGCCGAACAATCCGATGTACCGCAAGGTCAATCCCGCCGACTCGCCCATCCTCATCTTGGGACTCACTTCCGATACCATCGATACGGCCCGCCTGTATGACGTGGCGGCGTCGATTCTGCAGCAGAAGCTCTCGCAGGTAGAGGGTGTGGGGCAGGTGTTCGTGGGCGGTAGTGCGCTGCCGGCGGTGCGTGTCGAGTTGAATCCGACGGTCTTGAACAAGTACGGCATCGGCCTCGACCAGGTGCGCGCGGCACTGGACAGTGCCAACGCCAACCGGCCGAAGGGCCAGCTCGCGGACGCCACCACGGCGTGGAACATCGCGACCACCGACCAGCTGCTGAAGGCCGAGGAGTACCGGCCGCTGATCGTTGCGTATCACCGCGGTGCGCCGGTGCGGTTGGCTGACGTCGCTGGCGTACAAGACGCCGTCGAAGACGTCCGCACAGCCGGCCTGGCCAACGGCAAGCCGGCGGTCCTGATGGTCATCTTCCGGCAACCCGGTGCCAACATCATCGAGACGGTGGACCGCGTGCGCGCGCTGTTGCCGTACTTCCAGGCCTCGATTCCGCAGGCGATCCAGCTCACCGTGGTGATGGACCGCACGCCGACGATTCGCGCCTCCATCCACGACGTCGAGGTGACGCTCCTCATCTCGATCGCCCTCGTTGTCCTCGTGGTGTTCATTTTTCTCCGCAACCTCTGGGCCACCGTCATTCCGGGGGTGGTGGTGCCCCTCTCACTGATCGGCACGTTCGGGGTGATGTATCTGTGCGGGTATAGCCTCGACAACCTGTCGCTGATGGCGCTGACGATCTCCACGGGCTTCGTAGTGGATGACGCGATCGTGGTCATCGAAAACATCGCCCGCTATCTGGAGCATGGCTTGCGTCCCGTGGAGGCGGCGTTGCAGGGGGCGCGCGAGATCGGCTTCACCGTGCTGTCGATGAGCAGCTCACTGATCGCCGTCTTCATTCCGATCTTGTTGATGGGCGGTATCGTCGGGCGTCTCTTCCGCGAGTTTGCGGTCACCCTGTCGGTCGCCGTCACCGTGTCACTGGTCGTGTCGCTGACGACCACGCCGATGATGTGCGCGAAGTTTCTCAAGCCCGAGCAGCAGGCGCACGGGTGGCTCTTCCGGACGAGCGGGCGCGCCTTGGAAGGGCTCCTGCACGCCTACGAAGCGAGCCTGGCCTGGGTGCTGCGGCATGCGCGGCTGACGCTCGCGGTGGCAGCACTCACAGTGTGCGTGAATATATATCTATATGTGATTATCCCGAAGGGATTCTTCCCGCTGCAGGACACCGGCCGGTTGATGGGAGCCGTCCAGGCGGATCAGGACACGTCGTTTCAGGCCTTCGATCAGCGACTGATCCAATTCGTCAATATCGTCATGGCCGATCCGGCGGTCGAGACCGCCGCGGCGTTCACCGGGGGCAACCAGGGCACCACCAACACCGGCCGGATGTTCATGGCGTTGAAGCCACTCTCCGAGCGCAAGGTCAGTGTCGACCAGGTGATGGCACGGTTGCGGCCGCAGCTCGCCACCGTGCCCGGCGCGAGCCTCTACCTGCAGCCGGTCCAAGACGTGCGCGTCGGGGGACGCCTGAGCACGGCTATGTACCAGTTCACGCTGCAAGGTGCGGACCTGAAGGAACTGAATGCGTGGGCGCCAGAGCTGCAACGGAAGCTGCAGACGCTGCCCGGCCTGGTGGACGTGAGCAGCGATCAGCAGAACCGTGGATTGGAAGCGTCCCTCGCGATCGACCGGGACACCGCGTCGCGGCTGGGCATTACGCAGCAAATGATCGACGATATCCTCTACGACGCCTTCGGGCAGCGGCAAGTCTCCACCATGTACACGCAGCTGAACCAGTACCACGTCGTGATGGAGGTGGCGCCGGAGTTTTGGCAGAGCCCGGAGACGTTGAAGGACATCTACGTCCGATCGGCGACCGGTGCGGAGGTGCCGCTCAGCGCCTTCGCTAGTTTCGCGCCGGGCACAACGGCGCTGGCGGTGAATCACCAGGGGCAATTCCCGGCGATCACCCTCTCGTTCAACCTGACGCCGGGGGTGGCGCTGGGGGACGCGGTGACCGCCATTGCCGCCGCGCAGCACGAGATCGGCATGCCCGCCAGTATCCGCGCCAGCTTTCAGGGGACGGCCCAAGCCTTCCAGGCCTCGCTCGCCAACGAGCCGCTGCTGATTCTCGCGGCGCTCGTCGCCGTGTATATCGTGTTGGGCATACTCTACGAGAGCTACATCCACCCGCTGACCATCCTTTCCACGCTGCCCTCTGCCGGAGTCGGCGCAATCCTGGCGTTGCTGCTGTGCCGCACCGATCTCAGTGTGATCGCGTTGATCGGCATCATCCTGCTGATCGGCATCGTGAAGAAGAACGCCATCATGATGATCGACTTCGCGCTGGACGCGGAACGGCGGGAAGGCAAGTCACCGCGGGACGCGATCTACGAGGCGTGTTTGTTGCGTTTCCGGCCGATCATGATGACCACGTTGGCGGCAATGTTCGGCGCCCTGCCGCTGGCGCTGGGCCTGGGCACGGGTGCGGAGATGCGCCAGCCGCTCGGGATCACCATCGTCGGTGGCTTGATCGTCAGCCAGTTGCTCACCCTCTACACCACGCCGGTTATCTACCTGTACTTGGACCGCTTCAGCTGGTGGGTCAGGCGCCTACGGCAGGGGCACGTGCGGCGCGCGGTACCGGCACCGTCGCGAGCGTGACCACCCGGCGGCTCCAACCCCCTGAACGTTCCCGAATCGTCCCTACGACATGAGACAATCGACAGTCTCGGGACCCGCCTCCTTGCCGTGTAGTCACTATCTATTATATCGGGTCCCATCGGATCTCGATATCGAGAGTATGATTGTTGGCCACGGCAAAAGGTTAACTGCGGGCGGGAAGTTGGTCGGGGATTCGACGGTCGAACGTCGCGACGCTCACGACACACCGATTGCCCGTGCCCCGCTCGCTGTCTAAAGTCTCGGCAGCGTGAGGTAACCGCTGTATGTGGATTGTTCGACTGGCGCTACGCCGGCCGCTCTCGGTGGCCGTGATGGCATTGCTGATGCTGGTGCTGGGGGTCCTCTCGTTCGCGTTGATGAACGTCGATATCTTCCCGGCGATCGACCTGCCGGTGGTGCTGGTGGTGTGGAACTACCCGGGCCTCTCGGCGACGGACATGGAGCGCCGCGTGGTGTTGCTCTGCGAGCGTGCTTACTCGACGACCGTAAACGGCATCGAGCACATGGAGTCGGAGTCGTTCGCCGGCATCGGCATGATCAAGGTGTACTTCCATCCCGGCGCGACGGTGGGCGGCGCCATTGCGCAGATGGTCTCGGTGTCACAGACCGTGCTGCGGATCATGCCGCCGGGCATGCAATCGCCCAACATCATCGATTACAACGCCGCCAATGTCCCGGTGGCCCAGCTCAACGTCGCCAGCGAGACGCTGCCCGAACAGGAGCTGTTCGACTACGGCCTCAACTTCATCCGCGTCAAGCTCTTCACCATCGAGGGGTTGGCGTCGCCGGCGCCGTTGGGCGGCATGAGCCGCGCCGTGATGGTCAACCTGCACCCGGAGGACCTGTACGCCAACGGCCTCTCGCCGCAGGACGTCAGCAACGCCCTCGCTGCCACCAACGTCATCATCCCCACCGGCACGGTGAAGATCGGTGATCGCGAGTACAACGTCGAGCTGAACGGCAGCCCGCTGCGCGTCGCCGACTTCAACCAGTTGCCGATCAAGGTAGTCGACACCACCCCGGTGCTGCTCGGTGACGTGGCGCCGGTGACGAATACGCATTCGGTACAGACCAACGTCGTGCGCGTGAACGGCAAGCGCGCCACCTATCTCATGATCATCAAGCACGCCGCGGCGTCGACACTGGCGGTGGTCAACCGTGTCCGGGCCATCATCCCGGACATCCTGGCCACGGCGCCGAAAGGCATGCAGCTCGCTCTCACCTTCGATCAATCCAAGTTCGTGCGCGCCGCCCTGTGGGACGTCGTCCAGGAGGCCGCCATCGCGGCCGTGCTCGTGGCGATCATGGTGCTCGTCTTCCTGGGCTCGGCGCGCAGCATGCTCATCGTCATCATCTCGATCCCCCTTTCGATCCTCACGGCTTTCATCGCCTTGAAGCTCTCGGGACAGACGGTGAACACCATGACCCTGGGCGGGCTGGCGCTCGCCGTCGGCATGCTGGTCGACGATGCCACCGTGGAGATCGAGAACATCCACCGCAATCACGCCATGGGCAAGCCGCTGCTGGTGGCGATCCTGGACGGCGCGGCGCAGATCGCCATGCCGACGTTCGTCGGCACGTTGGCGATCTGCATCGTCTTCTTCCCGGTCGTCCTGCTCTCCGGCGTGGCCAGGTTCCTCTTTACACCGCTGGCCTTCGCCGTCGTATACGCCATGCTCACGTCCTATCTGCTGTCGCGCACGCTGGTGACGACGATGGCGCGCTATCTGCTGCCGGAAACCCACGAGGAGCACGTCGGTCACGGTGTCTGGGGCCGTTTCGTCCGCGGCTTCGACCAGCGCTTCACGCGCTTGCGCGAAATCTATCGCGCCGCCCTGGGTCAGTTCATCGCGCGTCGTGGCTTTGCTCTAGGGGCCGTGGCCCTGGTCATCGCGGCCTCGTTTCTCCTTGTGCTGGTGGTCGGTGAAGACTTCTTCCCCACCGTCGATGCCGGGATGATGAAGCTGCACGTGCGCGCCCCGACCGGCACGCGCATCGAGAAGACCGAACGCATCGTGGAGGATGTCGAGCAAACCATCCGTTCGCTGATCCCGCCGGCCGAGCTGGCCAGTATCAGTGACAACATCGGCGTGCCGGTGTCGTACAACCTGGCCTTCTATCAAACCGACAGCATCGGCCCGCAGGACGCGGACGTCTTGGTACAGCTCGAGCCGCCACACCAACCGACCGCCCTGTATCAAGACAGCATCCGCCGCGAGCTCGGCCGCAAGCTTCCCGGCATCGACATCTATTTCCAGGCGGCCGACATCGTGAGCCAAGTGTTGAACTTCGGGTTGCCCGCCGCCATCGACGCGCAGATCTCGGGCAACGATCTGGACTCGGATTACCAGATCGCAACACGGCTGAGGGCGGAGATGGCGCATATCCCCGGCCTCACCGACCTACGCATCGCCGAGCCGCTGGACTACCCGACGATCAAGGTGAACATCAATCGCAGCAAGGCGCTCGAGCTCGGTGTGACCGAAGCGCAGGTCGCTTCGAGCCTCCTGACCTCGCTCAGCACGAGCTTTCTCTTGCAGCCGAACCAGTGGCTCGACCCGCGCAACGGCGTGAACTACAGCGTGCTGCTGCAGACCCCGCAACACCTGGTGGACTCGATCCAGGCATTGGCGCGGACGCCGCTGAGCGGCGCGCAACTCGACGGTACGGGCCCGCAACCGCAGTTGCTGGGCAACATTGCTAGCCTCACGCAGGGCGTGTCGCCGGCAGTCGTCAACCACTACACCGTGCAACGCGTGATCGACGTCAACGCCGGGGTTTCCGGCCGCGACCTCGGCAGCACCGCGACCGCCGTGAGCGACGCGATCCGGCACCTCGGCCCACTTCCGCCGGGGACCAAGATTGCCATCCGCGGACAGAGTCAGGCGATGCACGAGTCGTTCGCAACGCTCAGTGAAGCGCTGGTTCTTGCCGTGGTTCTGGTCTACTTGTTGATGGTGGCGAACTTTCAGTCCTGGTTGGAACCATTCATCATCTTGCTGGCAGTGCCCGGCGCGCTCGCCGGCGTCCTGTGGATGCTGGTGCTCACCGGCACCACGATCAACGTCGAGTCGCTCATGGGTGCCATCATGGCGGTGGGCGTGGCGGTCGCGAACGGCAACCTGCTGATCACCTTTGCCAACGAGTTGCGTGAGGACGGCTACAGCCCGGCGGCCGCGGCGATCGAAGCAGCCCGTATCCGGTTGCGGCCGATCGTCATGACGGCGCTGGCCATGATCCTGGGAATGCTGCCGATGGCGCTGGCGCTCGGGGCCGGTGCGGACCAGAACGCGCCGCTCGGCCGTGCCGTGATCGGCGGCCTGATTATGGCAACGCTCACCACGTTGTTCGTTGTACCGGCCGTCTACTCGATCGTCAGTCGCAGTGTGATCGGCAAGCATCACCGCGACGCGGAGATCGAAGCCGCCGCCCCGTCCACGCCGCGCGCAAGGAGCTGAACCATGCAGGACGAGCCGCGCAACTACGTGCCGCGCAAGCCAGGGAAGCTGTTCACCTTTGGCTGGATCGCTGCGGTATTGGCTGCCTTCATCGTCACCGCGGGGCTGGTGCGCGCCCGCGACGTACGCGTGCGCCGCCAGACGGAACAGCTCGAGCAGGAGTCGGCGCAGGGACGGCGGGTGTTGGTGACCCGCGTGCAGCATGCCGCGCCCAGCCGCAGCCTCGATGTCCCGGCAACCATACGAGGGTTCGCGGAGACGCCAGTCTATGCCAAAGTTGCCGGCTATCTGAAAACGATCGACGTCGATAAGGGAGACCGCGTCACGGAAGGGCAGGTGCTCGCGGTGCTCGCATCACCCGAGCTCGACCAACAGGTGGCCAACGCGCGCGCCAACTACAATATCCTGACCCTCACCAACCGGCGCAATCAGGAGCTGGTGCGGAAGGCGCTGATCGCGCAACAGGTGGCGGACGAGTCGCGTGCCGCTATGCTGCAAGCCAAAGCCAACCTCGAACAGGCGCAGGCGTTGCAGGACTACAAGGTGATTCGCGCCCCGTTCACCGGCGTGGTCATCGTTCGCAACGTCGATCCGGGCGCGCTCATCCCGCAAGCGACCGCGCCCCCGGGCGGCACCCCGATTGTGACCCTCGCAACCTTGAGCCCCGTGCGGGTGTACGCCGACGTGCCGCAGAGTGCCGCGCCGTTGATCCAGAACGGTGATCCAGCCGTCATCACGGTCAACGAGTACCCCGGCCGTGAATTCAAGGGGAGCGTGACGCGCCATCCGGACGCGCTGCGGATCGCGACCCGGACGATGCTGGTCGAGGTCGATGTGCCGAACGACGACGCGGCGCTGCTCCCCGGCATGTACGCCAAGATGAACTTCAGTATGACGCAGCCCGCAGGCCCGCCGCAGGTACCCGACGATGCGCTCGTGTTCCGCGGCGGCAAGGTCTTCGTGCCCGTCGTGCGCGAGAGTCGCCTGGACCTCGCCGAAGTCAGCCTCGGCTACGATGACGGCCGTATGGTCGAGGTCACCTCCGGCGTCGGCGCCGACGACCTGGTGGCGATCAACGTGGGCCAAGCGGTGCGCAGCGGGGAAGTGGTGCAGCCGATTCCGCTGGAGGCGCGTTGATCGCCTAGTTTCTAAACGGGTAGCGACAATTTGCCGCGAATGTGGCAAAAACGTTGACCCATGAACCCACAGCACCTGGATCGGCTGACCATTTCGGATGTTGCCTTCCTCTGGCAAGAGGAGCGTGGCACGCATGCGCACATAGGGTGGGTGATGATCGCCGACGGGCCGCCGCCGGCGTATGCAGACCTCCTGAAGCACGTGAAGGCGCGCCTGCACCTGGTGCCGCGGTACCGGCAAAAGCTGGCGTTTCCGCCGCTGCAGCTGGCGCCGCCGCTGTGGATCGACGATCCGCGGTTCAACCTCGAATACCATGTGCGCCACGCGGCGCTGCCCGCACCGGGCTCGTTCAGTCAGCTGCGCGCGCACGTCGGCCAGATCTTCTCGCAAGGACTCGATGGTTCCAAGCCGTTGTGGGAGCTGTGGCTCGTGCAAGGCCTGCGCGGCGATCGCTTCGCCGTCATCAACAAAGCCCACCGCGCCCTCGTCGACGGTATCGCGGGCGTCGACATCACCGCTGTGCTGTTCGACACCAGCAAGGATCCGGCGCCGGTGCCGCCACCGGAGCGTCCCTGGCTGCCGCAGCCGGAGCCCTCGCCAGCCGAGCTGGTGGCGGCCAGCATCCGCGAGCTCGTGGCCGTACCGCTCGAGGCGGCGCAGCAGGCGTGGACGGCGCTCGAAGATCCGGATGCCACCGTCGACGCCGCCCGTGAAGTGCTGGAAGGGCTCAGAGAGCTGGCTGCCGCCTACATGCATCCGCCTTCGCCAACGCCGCTCAACGTGCCGCTCGGCACCCATCGTCGCGTGTACTGGACCCGTTGCCGGCTCGCCGATTTCAAGCGCATCAAGGATACCTTCGGCGGCACGATCAACGACGTGTATCTGACGGTGGTTACCGGTGCGCTTGCCTACTGGCTCCGGCGGCGCGGTGCTCTCACCCGTGGGCTGGAGATGCGGGCCGCGGTGCCGATCTCGTTGCGCAGCCCGAGTGCAGAGGGCACGCGCATCGTCGAGTGTTTTGCGCCGTTGCCGGTCGGGACGTTGGAACCGGTCCAGCGCTTACGCATCGTGCGGCGCGCGCTCGACGACCTGAAGCAGTCGAAACAGGCGCTCGGAGCACGCGCCATTGCCGCCTTGCAGGACTTCACGCCGCCTGCGCTCCTGGCGCAGGTGTCCCGCCTCAATCTCTCCGGCCGTTTGTTCAACCTGGTTGCGGCCAACATCCCCGGACCGCAGTTCCCGCTGTACTTGCTCGGTCGCGAGGTCGTGCAGGTTGGTCCCGTCGGGTTCCTCGTGGAGCACTGCGCGCTGATGGTCGTGTTGGCAAGTTACAACGGCATGCTGGAGTTCGGCCTCGTTGGCGATGCCGACGCCTTGCCCGATTTGGACATCATCGGTGGAGCCATCGACGACGCGGTCGCCGAGCTCCTCGATGCCGCCGGCAGGGAGAATCGCCGCGGGCGCGAGCACCGGGCACGCGGACGCGAGCGCCGGGGCCGTGCCCGGAAGGCGCCGAATAAAGGAGCGGAAGCATGACACCACGTCATTTTCAGCGCCTGACCGCCACGGATGCCTCCTTCGTGGCGCAAGAGCAGGGCCTGTCGCACATGCACATCGGCGGGGTGATGATCTTCGAGGGGCCGCCGCCACCGTATAAAGCGCTGCTGCAGCACATCGAGGCCCGCCTCGACCTCGTCCCGCGCTATCGGCAACGACTCCTGCTGCCGCGGCTCGAAATGGGCCGGCCATTGTGGATTGACGACACTCGCTTCACCTTGAGCTACCACGTGCGGCACACGGCCCTACCACCCCCCGGTTCGATCGAGCAGCTGCAACACCTCACCGGGCGTGTCGTGTCCCAACGGCTTGATCGCTCGAAGCCGCTTTGGGAGATGTATTTGGTGGAAGGCCTCGACGGCGGCCGTTTCGCCCTGATCAACAAGACCCACCACGCGATGGTCGACGGCATCTCCGGACTCGACATCGCCAACTTGCTCTTCGACTTGTCACGCGAGGCGCCGCCGGGTCCGCGGCCGGGAGAGAAGTGGAGAGCCCACCCGGAGCCGTCGCAAGCCGAGGTCGCGGCCAAACTGCTGCGCGACTCGGCGCGGGTGGTATTCGGCATGACGGCGTCGGCGGCGCGCGCGCTCGCCGAGCCGGAGCACGCCATCGAGGCGTTGCGCGAAACCGCCGAAGGGCTCGGAGAAGTGCTATGGGCCGGCCTCACGCCCGCCCCGCCGACACCGCTGAATGTGCCGATTGGTCCGCACCGGCGCATGATTTGGGTGCGCACCGGCTTGGCGGATTTCAAAATGATCAAGAACAGCCTGGACGGAACGGTGAACGACGTGGTGCTCGCCGTGGTCGCCGGTGCGCTGGCGCGCTGGCTGCGCGGGCGTGGCGTGCGCACGGAAGGTTTGCAGCTGCGTGCCGAGGTGCCGGTCTCCGTGCGCGCCGAGCAGGAGCACAACCAGCTGGGCAACCGTGTCACCGTCATGATCGCGCCAGTGCCGGTTTACTGCGACGATCCGGTCGAGCGGCTGCGGATCGTGCGTCAGGCGATGCGCGGCCTCAAGGAATCGAAGCAGGCGCTCGGGGCGCAGCTGATCATCGGGATCGAGCGCTTTGCGCCGCCGACACTGCTGGCGCAGGCCTCGCGCCTGCACTTCTCGCCACGCTTTGCCAATCTGATCGTGACGAACGTTCCGGGTCCCCAGTTCCCCTTGTATCTCATGGGCCGGGAGATGCTGGAGATGGCTCCGGTCGGCTTCCTCGCCGACGGCTTTGCGATGATCGTTGCGCTGGTCAGCTACAACGGCTCATTGACCTTCGGCTTGCTCGGCGACTACGACGCGCTGCCGGACCTCGAGGTCATCGGCGCATACATCAAGGACGCGTTGGCGGAGTTGGTCGCCGCGGCGGCGCAGCGCGACACTGATGCTACCATGTCATGAGAAGCCCTCCACCGGCCGCACACGCATCGACGTACCGGTTCCTGCCTTTTGTCACCTCCGAAGCTGACCAACCTCGATTGACGGCCCTTCCGACCGTTCGGTAGAGAACCAGTATGACGGCGGAAAGGGAGGGCCAGCATGACATCGATGAAAGGCGCCTGGGCTAACACGTATCGAAAAAAGTGGACCTGGGACAAGGTCACCTGGGGCAGCCATTCGGTAGACTGTTACCCCGGCGGCTGCTCGTGGCGTGTCTATACGAAAGACGGCAAAGTCATGCGCGAGGAGCAGGCGGGGGTGTTCACGCCGGTCGAAGCCGGCATCCCCGACATGAATCCGATGGGGTGCCAGAAAGGCGCGTGCTGGAGCGATCTCCTCGCTGCCCCGGATCGGATTACACAGCCACTGAAGCGCGTCGGCGAGCGCGGTGAGGGCAAGTTCAAGCCCGTGTCGTGGGACGAGGCGCTCGACGACATCGCCGACGCCATGCTCGACGCGATCAACGATCAGGGTCCCGAGTCGGTGATTGCGCTCATGACGCCCGAGTTCGCCGCCATCCCCGTCCGGCTGTTCAGCGAGGCCCTCGGCACGCCGATGACCGACGGCAACGCCGAGTTCCAAGACTTCAGCCCCGGCTACCACCTCACGTTTGGGCTGTTCGATCCGGTCTCCACGATGGACGACTGGTTTTTGGCGGAGCTCACGCTCATCTGGCACGCCAACCCGGTGTACACCAACATCCACTGGTACCACTACCTTGCCGAGTCGCGGTACAACGGCGGCGAGGTCGTCACCATCGCGCCCGACTACAGTCCCTCGGCTATCCACGCCGACTACCACGTACCGGTGCGCATCGGCACCGACGCCGCGCTGGCGTTGGGTATGTGCAAGGTGATCATCGACGCCGGCCTCTACAACAAGCAGTTCGTGCAGGAACAGACGGATCTGCCGTTGCTGGTCCGCACGGACACCGGCCGCTTCCTGCGCGGCACGGATCTCGCCGACGACGATCGCGAGGACCAGTTCTTCTGGGCCGACGAGCACACCGGTGTTGTGACCTTCGCGCCACGCCACACGCTCGCATCCGCCGGGGTGAGTCCCGCGCTCGAAGGCACCTTCAGCGTTCTGCTCAAGGACGGGAGCATGGTCGAGGTCGAGCCGGTGTTTCAGCGGTTGCGGCGGCATCTGGAGCACTACACGCCGGAGAAGGCAGGAAGGATCTGCGACATTCATCCGGACAACATTCGCGCGCTGGCGCGCAAGGTCGCCACGCGCAAGACCAAGATCTTCATCGGCTGGAATTCCGGAAAGTACTACCACGGTGATCTGATGGAGCGCTCGATGGCGCTGCTCCTCGGCCTCACCGGCAACTGGGGCAAGAAGGGCACGGGCACGCGCTCGTGGGCCGCTGGGGGGTGGGACGGCATGGCGCTCATGGCGGAGAAGGGCATGCCGGGGCAGGAGGCCGCACGCATGGCGCACCAGATGCGGGCGCTCATGCGCCGCCTGCTCACGATGGACGATCCGACGCGCACGCTGGAGATGATCAGCAACCAGGTGTCGGCGATGAACCCCGAGCTAGGCGGCTTCGGCGCCATGATCCCGCCCGCGTTTCTCTGGTACTACCAGTATGGCTACAAGGAACGCTGGAACGACCCCAACAACAACGATCCCTCGATGAAACGCAGCTTTGACGAGTACGTGAACGAGGCGATCGACAAGGGCTGGTTTGGTGCGCACTGCTCGCAGGCGTATCGCGAGGTCGAGCCGCGCGTGCTGTTCGAGGCGGGCGGCAACATGCTGCGGCGCCAGCGTGGCGGCCAGAGGCTGCTGCTGGAAAAGCTGTGGCCGAAACTCAAGATGATCGTGTCGGTGGACGTCCGCCTCAGCACCACTGGCATGTACTCCGACTACATCCTGCCGGCCGCGCAGCACTACGAAAAGATTTTCATGAGCATGCCGTCGGTGCACCACCTGAACTGGGTCCTGACCGACCGCGCCGTGCCGCCGCCGGGTGCGGCGCGCACCGAGCATGACATGGGGATCATGATCATGGAGGCGATCGAGCGCCGCGCCGCGGCCCGCGGCATGGCGGGCTTCACCGACCGCAAGGGCATGTACCGCTCGCTCACCGGCATCGCCGCGCGCTACACGCTCAACGGCGAAATGCGCGACGAGGAGCGCTTCTACGATGAGGCAGTGCGCGACAACGCGGTGTACGGCATCCTCCCGGAGGGCACCTCGCTGCAAGTGCTGCGTGAGAAGGGGTACGTGCGCTTCGTCGGCTGGGGCCTGGCGGGCCACGGGGAGGCGCAGGCGTCGACTATCAAACCGGACGAAGTGCACAACGCGTTACGCTGGCACACGGAGGACAAAATCCCGTACGCCACGCTGGTGCGGCGGGCGCAGTTCTACATCGATCACGAGTGGTTCCTCGAAGCCGGCGAGGAGCTGCCGACCCACAAAGAGGTGCCGGGACACGGCGGCCCGACGCGGCGCTTCCAGATGACCAGCGGGCACAACCGCTGGTCGGTGCACTCGATGAACATGACCAACCGCCACCTGCTCAACACCCACCGTGGCGAGCCGTTCGTGTTCCTCAACGACCAGGACGCGGTTAGCCTCGGTATCACTAATGGTGATCAAGTGAAGCTCACCAGCGATGTCGGCGAGTGCCTCATCCAGGCGAAGCTCACGCCGTCTTGCCGGCCGGGCCAGGTGATCGTCTACAACGGCTTCGAGCCGTTCATGCACAAGAACTGGTACGGCCAGGCGGACCTCGAGCCCGGCCACGTCAAGTGGCTCGGCTTCGCGGGTGGCTACGGGCACCTGACCTACCGCCCGACATCGTGGCAGCCGATCCCGGCCGACCGCGCCGTGCGCGTAGACGTGGAGAAGGTCGGCGCCTGAGCTGCCAATGTGGCGTTTCTTCGTGCTGCACGGTCACCGCTTGCCGAAGCCGCCGAGTCGCGTGGCGTACGGCCGCGTCGCCTTGAGAGTACCCGTGCGCGGATCTACGGCGAGGCCCAGCGCCTCGAGGGCTTCCACCCCAAGCAGCGGCTCATCACAGGGCCCAATCCAAAAGATCGTGACGGTCTCCCGGCCATCAATACGAATCTGTCCCAGCGCCGTGGGCACGCGCACGGTCTTCCCGTTCGCCAGGTGAATCTTCTCTCGCAGCCGACTCGGCTCCATCCCAAGCTGCTTGGCAAGATCTGGCGAGATGAGACTACAGGTTGCGCTGGTGTCGACCAAGAAGCGGGCCTTCAGTTTGCGCTTCGCCCTGATCGTTGCCTCGACATAGACGTGGCCCATGTCACGCGTCTCCCGCTTCCGATTTAGGCGAGCGCGACCGCGCAGTCAACTTGCATGCCAGCGCGATGGGTCCGATGGTCGCCGATCTCATCCTGGGCAGAACGAACGCAGCGATCGGACCACTGACGGAGTTCGTTCCGCCGGTGCCCCCTGAGCCACTGCGATGGCTACTCGTCACGGGACTGATAGCTGTGTTGAACTCGGTGGATGACCGCATCGACCGGCAGGTGCGGGCTGGACGCGCGTAGCCGCACCCCGTTTTGCATTGCAGCGGGGCGACGGCTATGGTGCGCCGAACCGGAGGAGACTTGGGATGCACGTGACCGGCTGGATCGGGTTGACACTTGGGGTCGTGATGATCAGTGCGGCGAAAATGGGAGGGCCGCCCCCGGTGGTGCTCGATCTTGGGCCGCTCCAGGCGACACCTGCACCGACGCCCCAGCTCGGGGAGAAGAAACGTCTGATTACAACGATCACCGTGCAAAACACGATCGAAGGGGAGACACGCGTCTCCTTCGAGGCGAGCGATATCGCCGACGAAGGGCATGGGAAGACTCACCCGATTGCCACCAAGCAGTATTCCCTCGCAGAGGAGAAGCCGAAGCTGAAGGAAGCCCGAGAGAAGATCCTGCAGCACGTGCGCGAGCTGGAACGGGAGATGCTCAAGTTCGTCGACATCGCGGGTCCGCCGAAAGAGCGCGCGCCGCTGCAGCCAGGGCAACAGCCGGGCGGGGCGCGGCCGTATTAGTGAGGCGCTCGACGTAAGCCAGCCGCCTCTTCCGTCCACGTCTTACGTTTTACGCGCTGCGGTTCAGAACAGCAGATCGAGCAACGCCGGAACATCCGCGGCCGTCACCACGCCGTCCGCATTCACATCTGCGCCCGGCGGGGAGGTCGGCGAGAACAGCGCGTGGATCAGTGCATCGAGGTCATCGACGTTGACGCTGCCGTTGCCGTCGGCATCACCGCGGAGGATGGTTGGCGTCGGCGTTCGGGAAGGGGTGGGGCTGCGCGGGGTACCGGGCGTAAACGTGCGAGTGGCGGTGGAGGTGGGCGTGACCGTCGGCGTACCGGTCTGGGTGACCGTCGGAGCTGGGGTCAGGGCGGAGCCGCTGTAGAAGCGACTGTAGAGCAACAGATTGCTCGCGGCCGCCCCCTGCGAAAGTGGCTCCGTATCCCAACAGTAGCTTAATGTCGTGACAATCACGCGCCCGGCGCCGTGCGCATATTCGGCCCAACTCGGACCGTCACTGTTCGTCAGCAGCACCGTGGCCTGCGGCGGCAGGTTGGTCAGCGTGCCGAAATCGGTCGGTTGCCAGTTGCTGAAAGCAGTGCTTCCGAGCAGCTGCCCGCCGAAGTCTGCTCCCAGAATGTACGGATGATTCTGGATTTGGATGCTTTCGCTGTTGTGTTGTGTGCTGCCGGCAAACCCCACACCCTCCGGGGCAATCGCCGTCTGATCCCCTAAGGTGCTGCCGGCGTTGATGACCGCGACGCCGCCGAGCGCGACGTACTGCTCGAGAAATCCGCCCGACGCGACCATCTGTTGCAGGGCGGTATAGTCATCCACGCTGAGACCGGGGGCGACGTATATAACCTGCCACCGCGCACGTTCGACCACGGGAGTGCTCGTAGCGAGATTGGTAAAGGCTCGTGTGCCTGACGTGAAGAACAGATTGCTCGCCAGGTCGAAGGCGCACTGCCACTGATTGTCTCCGCTGGCGAACAAGAACGGGATCCCGGGCACCGGCGTCGGGGTCGCCGTCGGCCGCGTCCCGGTGATGGTCGGTGTATTGGTGATCGTCGGGGTGAGCGACGGCGTCGCCGTGGGCACGGTAGGGGTTACCGTCGGCGTGTCCGTCGGAGGGACCGTCGCACTGTCGGTCGGCGTGACACTCGGCGTCGGTGTAATTGTCAGCGTCGGTCTAATCGTCAGCGTTGGGGTAATCGTCGGCGTTGGGGTTGCGGTGGGCGACACCGTCGGGGGCGGTGTCGCGGTCGGTGTAGGGGTCAGGGTGGCGGTGGCGGCGGGCGTGAACGTCGCACACGCTCCCGCGTCCAGGCAGGCGGCGTTGTAGACGGCGCCGCAGCCGTCTTGACATGCGCCACCGGTCGGTGCTTCGCAGAATGAGTCGCCGCAGTCACAGCAGTCATTCGGTCCCGGTTTGGGGGTTGCCGTGACGGTCGGCGTGATCGTCGCCGTCGGCGTCAACGTGGCACAGTACCCGAAGGGTGCACACGCTGCATTGAACACGGCGAGGCAGTTCGCTCCGCAGTGCCCATTCACGGGCGGCCCACATGCCGGCAGACTACACTGACAGCAATCAGTGGCGTCGTTTGGTGTGTGCGTAGGCGTGACGGTGCTGGTCTCGGTTGGCGTCACCGAGGGGGTTGCAGTGTCAGTTGGAGTCTTCGTAGACGTGCTGGTCGGGGTCGGCGTTTCCGTTGGCGTCGAGGTGGCGGTCGCAGTGGATGTCGGCGGCACGCAGAGCCCCTCTACGCAGAACGCGTTGGAGACCAGAACGCATCCGGTGCTCGGCGTATCGCAATCAGCCGGGGCCGGACGCTGGGCGCACGCCGGCGCGCTGAGGTCGCCACACTGACAGCAATCGACCTGAGCGCCGGCAGGCGGAGCAGTGAGCCATGTCAGGGCAGCCACAAACGCAACGGTCGCAACCGCCCGGCCGCCGCGCCCCAAGCGCCAAATGCGCTGCAACGTTTCACGGTGCATTGTCATTGTGGCTCCAATACCACACCCGCGGCGGTCTCTGGAAGCCGGCTTGCAACACCGGCTTGCGACCCGCCGCCGCCCTCTGCAGTCGCGTTGACTTGACCGACCCCCTTTGGTACCTACTCGCCACCCGCGGCGTACTCCCACAATGAAAATCTCGGCTGTGAAAGGATTCCACGACATCCTCCCCGATGAGAGTCTGCGGTGGACTTGGATCGAGCAGCAAGCGCGCGAGTTGTTCGCGCGTTACGGGTTCGCGGAGATCGGCATTCCGATCGTGGAGCGCACGGAGTTGTTCAGCCGCTCCATCGGCGAGGTCACGGACATTGTCGAGAAGGAGATGTACACGTTCGTCGATCGTGACGGCTCCTCGGTGACCTTGCGGCCCGAAGGGACCGCATCGGTGGTGCGCGCCTACGTCGAACATGCGTTGCACCAGCAGGCGCCGGTATCCAAGCTGTTCTACTTCGGCCCCATGTTTCGCCGCGAACGGCCACAGAAGGGCCGCTTGCGACAGTTCGGGCAAATCGGCGCCGAGGTCATCGGACGCGACGACGCGGCCATCGATGCCGAAGTGGTGCTGCTGTTGTACGACCTGCTCGAGGCCTTGCAGATCCGGCGCTTCGAAATCCAGCTCAACTCCCTCGGCGATGCGGCCTGCCGGCCGGATTACCGGGCCGCGCTCCTGGCATTCGGCGAGGCGCATCGCGCCGACTTGTGCGAGAACTGTAGTCGCCGTTTGCAGCGCAATCCGCTGCGCTTGCTTGACTGCAAAGATCCGTCCTGCCATGCCGTGACGGCGGAGGCTCCGTTGATGATCGACTATCTGTGCGCGCCGTGCCGCGAGCACTTTGATCTGGTGCGCACGGTGTTGGCGCGCGAAGGGATCGAGCCGCGCCTCAATCCACGCATGGTGCGCGGGCTCGATTACTACTGCCGGACGGCGTTCGAAGTGGTGGCCCCCGGGCTCGGGGCGCAGAATGCCGTCGGCGGCGGGGGGCGGTACGATGGCCTGGTGAAGGCACTCGGCGGCCCTGACACGCCGGGCATCGGTTTCGCGTTGGGGGTGGAGCGTCTGGTCCTCGCGATGGGTGATGTCGCCGCGGCGCGCGCGGGCGCGCCCGACGTGTTTCTCGCCCCGCTCGGCGCGGTGGCCGAGCGGGAAGCCATGCATCTGGCGCACGCGTGGCGCCGCGAGGGCTTGCGGGTCGAGCTCAGCAGTGGGAGAAAGAGCCTGAAAAGTCAGATGCGTCTCGCAGATAAGCTCGGCGTGCGCTACGTATTGATTTTAGGAGAAGATGAAATGGCTGCTCGGGCATTCAGCGTGCGTGACATGGTGGAGAAGAGCGACTTCCCCCGCGCCCTCAGCTTGTCCGTAAGCGGGGAGGCCCTGCGCGCAGCCCTTAAGCAACTCGAACAACAATTAGTGATGGAACGTCGCGCATGAAAACGCAAGGCATGGGAGATTGGAAACGCACGACTTACTGTGGTGATTTGCGCGCCGCGCACGAGGGCCAGCTGGTCACGGTCATGGGCTGGGCCCACACGCGCCGTGACCACGGCGGGTTGATCTTCATCGATCTGCGCGATCGCAGCGGGATCGTGCAATTGGTGTTCAATCCGGAGCACAGCGGGGCCGCGTTTCCGGTCGCGGAAGCGGCACGCAGCGAGTACGTCATTGCCGTGCGCGGCCGCGTGGAACGCCGGACGCCGGAGACGCTCAACCCCAATCTGGCCACCGGTGAGATCGAGATCATGGTGGCGGAGGCGAAGCTGTTCAGCCGCGCCCGCGTCTTGCCGTTCGCCATTGACGGCGCGGCGGACGTGGCCGAGAGCACGCGGCTCAAGTACCGCTACCTCGATCTGCGCCGTCCGGAGATGCAACAGCGGTTCATCTTCCGCCATCGCCTCACGAAGGCGATCCGCGACTACCTGGACAGCCAGGGGTTCCTCGAGATCGAAACCCCGGTGCTGACGCGCAGCACGCCGGAAGGCGCGCGCGATTACCTGGTGCCGAGCCGCGTCAACCCGGGCTGGTTCTACGCGTTGCCGCAGTCGCCGCAGCTCTTCAAGCAGCTGTTCATGATCGCGGGGTTCGACCGCTACTTCCAGATCGCGCGCTGCTTCCGCGATGAAGATCTGCGCGCCGACCGGCAACCGGAGTTCACACAAGTGGATATCGAGATGTCGTTCGTGCAGCCCGACGACATCATGACGGTGACCGAAGGCATCCTGACGGCGGCGTGCGCGCTGCGTGGGATCGAGGTGCCGCGTCCTATTCAACGGCTCACCTACGACGAGGCCATGCGCCGCTTCGGCATCGATCGCCCGGACATGCGCTTCGGCCTCGAGTTGGCCGACGTCTCAGACTTGCTGCGCAACAGTGAGTTCAAGGTCTTCCGCCAGGCGCTCGAGCGCGGAGGGATCGTGAAAGTGCTGCGCATCCCGGACGGCGATCGGCTGTCGCGAAAAGATCTCGATGGGTTGCCGGATCTGGTGGCGCCGTACGGCGCGAAGGGCGTGTCCTGGGTGCGGTTGACGGACGCCGGCTGGCAGTCGTCGATCGCCAAGTTCCTCAGCGAGGAGGAACGCCGCGCCATCGAGCAGGGCTGTGCGGCGCAACGCGGTGACCTGTTGATTTTCATTGCCGACGCCTTCAAAGTCGTGAACGACGCCTTGGCGAATCTGCGCCTGAAGTTGGCGAACCAACTCGGCATGATTCCGAGTGACCGCTGGGCCTTCGTCTGGGTCACGGACTTCCCCTTGGTCGAGTACTCACCGGAGGACAAGCGGTACGTCTCCGTCAACCACCCGTTCACCGCGCCACACGAAGCCGACATCGACCGGCTCGAATCACACACCCTCGAGGTCCGCGCGCTCGCGTATGACGTGGTGCTGAACGGGACCGAGCTGGGCGGCGGCAGCGTGCGTATCCATCGGCCGGACCTGCAGTCACGCGTCTTTTCATTGCTCGGCATCACGGAAAGCGAAGCGCGCGCGAAGTTCGGATTTCTGCTCGACGCACTGTCTTTCGGTGCGCCGCCCCACGGCGGCCTGGCACTCGGTCTCGACCGTGTCGCCATGTTGCTGAGCGGTGGGACGTCCTTGCGTGACGTGATCGCGTTTCCGAAAACCCAGCGTGCCGTGTGCCCGATGACCGAAGCACCCAGCGCCGTCGACCCCCGCCAGCTACGCGAGCTGGGCCTGAAGTTGGATGTCTAGGGGCTGCCCCCAGCGACTGTGCGGCGGGTCCGCTCCCGTTGGTCGCTTCAAACTGCTGCGGACGAGAGTACTCACTTGCGGCGAGTTTCTTCGATGAATCGCCTTGAAGTATCGCCTATCGCCTGTCGACTGTTGACTGTTTTTCTCCTCCTCGCCGGCTGCAGCCTGTGGCACCACCGTCCGAAGAGCCCGGAGCCGATTCATCTGCTTGCCGTGCTGCCCATCGAGCGCAGCGAGGTGACCAGCGCGACGCCGCAGGACGAGCCGCGGCTGGCACCGGGTGCGGAGAATGTCGTGACGGCACAGATCTACAGTGTGCTCGCCAGTTCGTCCCAGTGGCGTTTCGTCCCCGACCTCACCGTCGCCCAAGCACTGAGGAAGCTGGGCACTACCGGCGATCTCGAGACCCGGGCGCGGGCATTGGGCAAAGCGGTGGGGGCAGACGCCGTGCTGTTCGGCACCGTGTCGCGGTTCGTCGAGCGCATTGGCGCTGAGTATGGCGCGCGTCAGCCCGCCGCGGTTGGGTTCACGCTGCAGCTGGTTTCCGTGTCCTCGGGAAACATCCTGTGGAAGGGTACCTTCGACCAAACGCAGCAGGCCCTGAGCACCAACCTGTTCAACTGGTGGCAGTTCTGGCGCGGCGGGCCGCGCTGGTTTACCGCCGCCGAGTTCACGCGCCTCGGGGTGGAGCGGCTGCTGGAAGGCCTGCCGGAGTGAGCGGCGCCGAGATACAGAGTTGATCGTCGATAGGTGACAGTTACCCTACTCGACTCAGGGCTGATCGATGTCCTCGACGTTGATTCCCAGCTCCCGCATCTTCTGCTGCAGACTCTGCCGGTAGAGGCCGATCTCTTCGGCGGCTTTGGTGATATTGCCGCCGTGCCGGCGGAGAGCCTGGAGGAGAAAGTCGCGCTCGAAGGCTTGTACCATGCGCTCCTTCGCTTCGCGGAAGGACTGTGGCGTCGGCGCCGCCTCGAGAGCTCGAGGCGGGCCAGCGTCTTGTGACGCGGCGGCCGCGGGTTCACCGGGTGCGGTGCCGAAGAGATCCCGCGCCGTAATCTCGGCTCCCGCCGCCAACAGCAGCCCCTGCTCGACGGCGGAGCGCAGCTCGCGGGCATTGCCTTTCCACGCATGGCTGAGGCAGGCGTGCAACGCCTCCGCGGTGAGTGGCTTCACGTCGCGGCGAAAACGACGCGCCCCTTCTTTGAGGAAGTGATCGACGAGCAGCGGAATGTCCTCGCGCCGCTCGTGCAGCGGCGGGATCACCAACTCGATGACCCGCAAGCGATAGTACAGATCTTCGCGGAAGCGCCCCGCACGCACGGCGGCCTCCAGATCCTGGTTGGTGGCGGCGAGCAAGCGCACATCGACGCGGATCGGCTGGTTGCCGCCGACGCGTTCGAACTCCTTCTCTTGAATGGCGCGCAGCAGCTTGGCCTGGGTTTCGAGCGGCATGTCGCCCACCTCGTCCAGAAACAGCGTGCCACCGTCGGCGGCCTCGAATTTGCCTTCGCGCCGCGCAATCGCGCCGGTGAAGGCGCCGCGCTCATGCCCGAACAGCTCGCTCTCCACCAGCTCGCGGCTCAGCGCCGCGCAGTTCATCTTGATGAGCGGCTTGGAGCGGCGCGGGCTACGGTAGTGGAGGGCGTTGGCCACCAGCTCCTTTCCGGTACCACTCTCGCCGCGAATCAGCACGGTCACGTCGGTGTCTGCGACCTTGTCGATCGTCTCGAAGACGCGCCGCATCGCCGGACTTTGGCCGACGATCTGCTCGAAGCCGAAGACGCCTTGGACCTGTTCGAGCAAGCGGCGATGGTCGCGCCGCAGCAACGCGGTCTCCATCACCCGGCGCACTACGACGCGCAGCTCGTCGTTGTCGAACGGTTTGGAGAGGTAATCGGCGGCGCCGAGTTTCATCGCTTGGACGGCGATCTTCTCCGAGCCGTAGGCCGTGATCATGATCACCGCAAGGTCCGGATCCAGGGCCCGGCTGCGCTCGAGGAGCTGCATGCCGCTGATGCCATTCATGCTGAGATCGGTGATCATCAGGTGAAAGCTGCCGGTTTCGACCCGGCGCAGCGCCTCCTCGCCGCTGCCGGCGGTCTCGACCTGATAGCCCTCCTTGGTCAGCAGGCCCTTCAGGGCCAGCACCAAGGCCTTTTCGTCATCGACAACCAGTAGGCGCCCTTGCATCACATATCCTAAAAGCAATTATGAATTGTGAATTGTGGAAACATATTCCCGTATTCCAAATTCATAATTCATCGTTTCCTATTATTGTGGCGTCGGCAACGTCACCACGAACTCGGTGCCGCGTCCGACCTCGCTGACGACGTCGATCGTGCCTTCATGGGCCTCGACGATCTTCTTCGAGATCGCCATGCCGAGGCCGGTCCCTTTTTCCTTGGTGGTGAAGAAGGGATTGAAGATGCGGTCGATCTTGTCCGCCGGGATGCCGCAGCCGTTGTCGCGCACGCGCACGGTGGCGCCGCCGCTGCCGTTGTTGATCAGCAGTTCGACCCGCCGGCCTTCGGGAACCGGCTCGAGCGCGTCGATCGCATTATCCAAAATGTTGGCAAACACCTGGCGCAGCTTCTCGGCGTCGGCGAGGACGGTCGGCCCGGCAATGTAGTTGCGGATGACGCTGACCTTCGCGCTGTCAAGCTTGGCGCGCATTTGCGTGAGGGCCGAGTCGACCACCCTGGCGAGGCTGGCATGGGCGAAGTTGTAGTCCTCCTCCTTGGCGTACTTCAGCAGGTGCGAGATGCGTCGCTCCACGCGGTCCAACTCTTCGAGCGCCACCTTCGCATACTCGACGTTTTCTCCCGACGTCGGGTCCTCCCCCATCTGTTGAACGAGGCTCTTCGCCGCGGCGATCGGATTACGGATCTCATGCGCGATGGTGGAAGACAGCTCGTCGATGCTCGCGAGCTTCTCGGTTTGCATGACCACCTTCTCGCGCCGGACCTCGCGCTCGACCGCAGGCTCGAAGTAGCGCTCCCGGACCAGGCGCGACCCGAACACGGCCATGTAATGCGCAAAGAGCCCAATGCCCCAGCCGAGCGCCGGCCAGACGAACCACGGATAACTGGTGGTGAGGAAGTTGATCAGGGTGATCAACACCATGCCCCCGAGGTAGCACATCAAATGGATGTAGAAACCGACCTGGGCAGCCGCTCGCCGCCGGGCGCGTCGCAGCGCGGGTTCCAGTGACTGCGGCAGGCCGTCTTGCACCTCTGACGTCTCGGTACCCAGCGCCGAGGAAGGCACGATGGAGAAGCCGAACCGGCGCAACCGGCGATCCAGCCGCCGCAGCCGGCGCTCGGCACGCTGCTCCATATGCCGCAAGCGCCATTCTGCCTGGCGCCTGAACGTGTCGGCCCATTGCCGGTGCCATTCCGTCTGGCAGCTGGTTGCCCCAGTGGGTGCGACGCGCATGCCTTCGATGCGGCTCTGGCGCCGGTAGCGCTCCAAGCGCCGCTTGAAGTGGACGAACAGGAGAATCGCGATCAGGAACCCGAGCAACGCCATGGAGCGAGCTGCCCCTTCACAACTCCGCGTGCAGCAATTTCGAAATGACCGCCCCGCGGCCCAAGCGCACCAGGCGCGGACCCGTGGTCTGGCGGGCGTGCGGCCCAGCAAGCCAAATCCCAGCTGCGGACACGAGCAAGAGGCTCACCAGCACTACCCACAGACCGACCGGGGATCCGAAGAAGATCACGCCGCTCGGCATCACGTTGGAAATTGCCATCGCTTCAATCTGTCCCATGTGCGCTCCTCCTGCGAGGCAAGAGCGCAACACGCGTGCCATATTCTACGCAAATGTGGGCTATGGAGGAAACGAAATAGGTTGATCGCCAACGCAGGGTCCCGGCTGCCTTCGCCCGCCGAGGTGCAGCGTTCTGACTGCAGCTGTTCCACTCGGCACCGTCTCGACGCCGCGAGTAACTCGGCTCGGAGCGGGGCCAGAGGGAGAGAATGAGCGGCACGCAAGGCATTGATCTTGCAACCTGCGCTGCCGCCGGACAGGATAGGCTGGATGATTGAGCTCCGTAATCTGACGAAGCGCTACAACGCAACCCTCGCAGTAGACGACGTCAGTTTGCGCGTCGCCGCCGGCGAGGTGTTCGGCTTCCTCGGGCCGAACGGGGCCGGCAAGACGACGACCATCCGGATGATGATGGGCACTCTGCAGCCGACCTCTGGCAGCGTGTTCCTGGGTGGCCACGACTTGGCGCACAACGACGTCGCGGCGAAACAGATCTGTGGCTTCGTACCGGACCGGCCGCACGTCTACGAGAAGCTGACGGGGGCGGAGTTCCTGGATTTCGTCGCCGGGCTCTATCACGTGCCGGCCGCGGTCTCTGCGCAACGCCGCGATCAGTTGTTGGCAATGTTTGATCTGACGGAGTGGGCGGCGGAGTTGGTGGAGAGCTACTCGCACGGGATGAAGCAGCGGTTAGTGATGGCCGCCGCAATGATTCATGCGCCGCGCATTCTCATCGTCGACGAGCCGATGGTGGGCATGGACCCGCGTGGCGCCCGGCTGTTGAAGCGCACGTTCCGCCAGCTCGCCCGGACCGGCGTGACCGTGTTCATGTCGACGCACAGCCTCGAGGTGGCGGAGGAGACGTGTGACCGGATCGGCATCATTCACCAAGGCCGGTTGATCGCCATCGGAACGATGGAGGAGTTGCGCCGGCAGGCGGGGGGGCATGCGGGCGCGAAGCTGGAACCCATCTTTTTGAAACTCACTGGTGGTGATGACGTGGCGGAGTTGTTGACGGCGTTACGGGCCTGAGCGATGGCGATGACGGCGGCGCGGGAAATCGCCCCTGCGTCCGGAGCGCACGCGGCGGCGGGGCGGGTTGGCGGCGTGCTCTGGCTGTTGCTTTCGCCGCGCTTCCGTGCGGCGCGCAACCGCCTGCAGCGCCTCGATGGCCACGGCCGCGCCCTGTTAGGTGGCTTGGGCCTGCTGGGGGCGGGCTTTTGGGTGGCGATTTTCATTTTCTTCCACCGCGTGCTCCGCTACTTCCTCAGTGTTCCCGATTTCGGGCCCGTGCTGACGTACAAGCTCCTGGGCATGGTCTTTCTCACCTTCTTCTCGATTCTGTTGTTCTCGAACATCATTACCGCGCTCTCGGCATTCTTCCTGTCGCGCGAGGTCGATCGGTTGGTTGCCGCGCCGCTGCCGCACGGCGTGTTCTTCACGGCGCGATTCATGGACACGCTGATCGAGTCATCGTGGATGGTGGTCGTGTTTGCGGTTCCCGCCTTCCTGGCGTACGGGGTGGCGCATCACGCCGGCCCGTTGTTTTATCTCGTGACGGTGGTGACGTTGCCGCCGTTTCTGGTGATCCCGGCGGCCCTCGGCGTGGCGTGCACGGCGGTGCTGGTCAACGTGTTCCCGGCGCGCCGCGCGCGGGACATCCTCATCTTGCTGTCGCTCGTGGCGGTTGCGGTGCTGTATTCACTCCTCCGGATGCTGCAGCCCGAGCGTTTGGTGAATCCCGCGGCGTTCGCGAGCTTCGTGCAGTTCTTGGCAGCGATGCAGACGCCATCGTCGCCGTTTCTGCCGAGCACGTGGGCGGCCGAGGTGCTCTATCCCATGCTCAACGGCCAGGGTGGCGAAGCGGTGTTTTATCTGTTGCTGTTGATCAGCACCGCGGCCGCGCTGAGCGTTCTCTGCGAGGCCGTGATGCGCAAGCTCTTTCTGCCGGGCTGGAGCAAGGCGCAGGAGGGACGGCGGGCGGTGTTCACGCAGCAGGCGATCTGGGAAAGGGCGTTGCGGGTACTGACGATGCCGTTTGCCCCACAAACCCGCCTGTTGGTGGTCAAGGAAGTGAAGACGTTTTTTCGGGACACCAGTCAGTGGTCGCAGTTGATCCTGTTGCTGGCTCTGGTTGTCGTCTACGTCTACAACTTCAGCGTTTTGCCGCTGCAAGGCAGCCCGTTGGTGACGTTCTATTTCAAGAACGTGATCGCGTTTCTCAACCTGGCGTTGGCGGGTTTTGTGATCGCCTCGGTTGCCGTACGGTTCGTGTTCCCGTCGATCAGTCTGGAAGGCCGCTCGTTTTGGATCGCGAGGACGGCGCCGTTGGCGCTGGGCCGCCTGTGGTGGAGTAAGTTTTGGGTCGCCGTGGTGCCTTTGCTGGTGCTGGGTGAAGTGCTGATCGTGGCGACGAATCACTACCTCAACGTCATGCCGCTGATGCAGTGGCTGTCGACGACGACACTCTTCTGCATGACCTTCGCGATCGTGGCTCTCGGCTTGGCTGTTGGGGCGGCGTATCCGAAATTCGATGCGGACAACGCCGCCAAAGTCGCGGCCGGTGTCGGCGGGCTCGTGTACATGATCGTGTGCATGTCCTTCATCGGCGCGGTCGTCGTGCTGGAGGCGTGGCCGGTTTACGCGCTCTTCATGAGCCGCCTGCACGAGACGCCGCTGGCGGTTGCGACGCAAATCAGCATCGTAGCGTCCTTAGGCGCGGCGCTGCTGCTGACGATTGCGGTGTTTATCGGCTCGGTGCGCTACGGCGTCCGCTGGCTCGGAGCGCTGGAGCCGTGACAATGGATGAGGATTAGGTTGGTAGGTTGCTACGTTGTTTGGTTGTTACGTTATCAGGTTGCGGGAGGCCACCTAACAACATGATAACCAGCAACCAACAACTTGCCTACTTGCCTACGACCGCTCCGAGGCCGCACGGCGCGCATTGCCCAACTGAGATTTCTGGGCTGAGAGCAGGCTTCAGCAAACCGCGTTAGTGGATTCCCGCAGGATGCCCTCCTTCATCTCGTGCAGGAACTCGATGCCCCTCAATGCCGGAAGCAGATAGTCATCAGGTAGGTCGCTGGCCTGAACAGCTTCGGCAGTCCAGCGCCCATCCCGTGCACCCTCCGCCAGGATGGCGCGTATCGGCATAGCCAAGTCGGGAGGACTTAGAGACACTTCGTCCTTAGCGTCACCAAACCCGCCCAAGGCGTGAGCCGACGCCAAGAGGGCCTGCGGATCTGCGGGGTTCAGCGAGCGCGCGAAACTCCATCCATTCAGGAGCCGATGAGCACCTTCACGCGCGGACGCTCCGTCTCCACGACGTAGTCCCAGAACGAGAAGGGCACGACCAGACTCCGCCAGAAGGGTCGCACGTGTCTCGATACGTGGAACGACAAGGTGCTCGCAGCTCACCCATCGGTCCCGCACTTCTGTCCACCGGTCGACACGGCGGAGGCAACGGCCCTCGATCTCCGTAAGGCGGATCAGCGTAAACGCATCGAGAGACCCGGTACCCTCTCGGATGCGACGGCAATCATCGACCAACGCGGAAAGTTCAGTGGCAGATGCTGTCGTGCCGAGACGACGATAGCGAAGCAGCATTGTTGCAGCCGCAGCGCGGGTCCCGTACTGCGACATGAGGCTCGACGCCCTATCGACATCCGTCGTTCGCAAGGCGTAGGCAAACAGCACAGACGCGCTGCGGGCTGCATCAGGAAGCCGCTCAAGCCAATCAGGCCGACCGTGCCGACCTGCAGCCCAAGCGATAGCGTCAGCTAGCGCGCGCGCCGCCGGCCGGTCAGGGGGGTATTGACTGGCGATCAATTCGATTGCAGCAGCAATGCGGCTTGCGCTGGCTTGTCGTGCTACTGCAGCAAACCAAATGAGACACGTCACCTCGTTGGCGAGGCCCGCGGCGCGCGCCGCCTCAAAGACCTCCTGGGCGCGCCCCACATCGCCCGCCTTGCCGTACGCGTCAACCAGCGCGCCGTGCGTGACCGCGTCGGCGAGGCCCGCGGTGCGCGCCGCCTCAAAGACCTCCTGGGCGCGCCCCACATCGCCCGCCTTGCCGTACGCGTCGAGCAGCGTGCTATACGTGAACTCGTTGGCGAGGCCCGCGGCGCGCGCCGCCTCAAAGACCTCCTGGGCGCGCCCCACATCGCCCGCCTTGCCGTACGCGTCCACTAGCGTGCCGTACGTGAACTCGTTGGCGAGGCCCGCGGCGCACGCCGCCTCAAAGACCTCCTGGGCGCGCCCCACATCGCCCGCCTTGCCGTGCGCGTCGACCAGCGCGTTGTAGGTCACCGCGTTGGCGAGGCCCGCAGCGCGCGCCACCTCAAAGACCTCCTGGGCGCGCCCCACATCGCCCGCCTTGCCGTACGCGTCGACCAGCGTGCTGTACGTGAACTCGTCGGCGAGGCCCGCAGCGCGCGCCGCCTCAAAGACCTCCTGGGCGCGCCTCACATCTCCCGTCTTGCCGTACGCGTCGACCAGCGCGTTGTAGGTCACCGCGTTGGCGAGGCCCGCAGCGCGCGCCGCCTCAAAGACCTCCTGGGCGCGCCCCACATCTCCCGTCTTGCCGTACGCGTCGACCAGCGTGCTGTACGTGAACTCGTCGGCGAGACCGGCGGCGTGCGCTTCCTCAAAGACCTCCTGGGCGCGCACGAGATCTCCCGCCTTGCCGTACGTATCGACGAGCAGGCTGTAGGAAACAGCATCGACGGCGCGTCGCCGCCAAGCCCACTCCAGTAGATCGAGCGATGCGATTTCCTCACCGACTTCGCGCAGAGAGGTGGCCATGTTACTGAGGCTTTTCGCGAAGTGTGGTCGATCCTCAGGACGGCTCCCCTGCAGTTCCTGGATCCGGGTGCGGGTCCGCTTGACGAGCTCGCTAACGGCTCGAGTTCCGGCTTCGTGGGCTGCTCCCAGCTCTCCAACAAACTTGTTAATGGTCTCGCGGACAAGTTCCCAAGCCCCGGGACTCCGCGATACCGGTCGCGTGGTCATCTTAGCCCGTCCACGTTCCCGACGGCGGGCCCGTGGCAAATCTTCGTCTGACGGAGAGGTTTCCTCAACCGGTTCGGATTGAACTCCCGAGGCGTCTGACACCCAGGTCTGCATCCAGGCCTTGAGCACGTGGTGGCTTCGGCTCGGGATCCATCGTGGGACGGATCGGTCGGCCAGCGCATCCACTAGAACGTTCTCAAGACGCTCGCCGCGGGCCCGCGCACGCACGATCTGCAGGAACAAGCCGCCACGCACCGCTTGGGCGCGTGCCTCCCTTCGCCGCTCGGCGTCACCGAATAGCGCATGTGGAATGGCGTCCCACGCTTGGCGGACTTCACGAATAAGATTCTGACGATCACGCAGCTCCGTAAGGAGGCTCGCGCCCTCTTGAGCACCTGCGCTCTCGCAGGCAGTCAGAGCACCGGGGAGGTCCACGTCGGGCGGAAACGGGGCGGCCGCTAGCACCGCTGCAAGATCGTCCTTCGCATCTTGTGCCCGAAGGAGAGGCTCGAGGTCCGCTGCGATCTCCGTGCGCAGCTCAGCATCGAAGCTTCCGTCCAGGAGCCGGAGGGCCAAGCTCAGGCTATCGCTCGCCGTGGAGGCTCTCTTCAGACGGGCGCGTGCTGTTGAGATGTCCGCCCCTTCCAGGAAGATGCAGTCCGTAACCTCAGCAAAGAGTCGGTGAAAATCAAAAAGGGAGCATGGGACAGGCTCGCCCTCAACGCCCCGCAAGAGAGACGCTCTCTTCCCATCAAGTAGGAACGCAAGGCCCGCCGATCCTGAAATTGCGCAGTTCACGGCGTTTCCTCCACAACAACACTGAACCTTGCGAGGTCGCGTTTCAAGGCCTTTAGACGACTCAGCTGGCCACGCAGTCTCCCGGCCACACGACTGCGAGAGTAGACAACTCGATCGACCGTGCGGATCGTCATCGGTCCCCAGATATTGACCTCGATGTACCGATCCTCATCTGTTGTCGTCCCCTGCTCGATAAGAACCGCGGAGAAGTCTTGCGCGGTTGTCGTCGGTGAAAGGCGTAAAGCGAGCTGGGCGACCGCTAGCTTCCGTCGTTCAGCCCATGGGGCGCGGTGACCTAGAAGCGCCGGTGGCGCGTCTCGGAGTTTTTGTTCCGCGACAAATGATGCCGAGTTCTGGTCGAATACCGACGCGCGATGAGCGATCATGAATTCACGCAAGCTGAGCCAGAAGTCGCCGTAGTTTGCCACTCCCACTCCATCACCAGAAAGGGCGGCGAAGCGTATTTTCTCGCGATACCCGGGAAACAGAACGTCGTCCGCAGCACGGCGGAGTTCGTCCCACGCAGTTCCGTCTGGAATTCTAAGCCCGGCATCGGTAATGTCGGGAGTGTGGTGGAAAAAGGGGGAAGGCGTCATGATCCGGCCAGTTTCTTAACCCAAGAACAACTCCCGCGTAGCAGCGGGTCGTTGAGGATGACGCGATGGTAACAGATAGCAGGAAGGACGGACGACGGGGAACCGAAGACGGAGAGGTACGGCCCAGAGAGCATTGAACTCGGGATCCGAGAACGCGTGCGTGACGTGATCGAACGAATTGTCGAAGAGGAGGTGGAAGCGGCTCTGGGAGCCAAGCCCTCGGAGCGAGTGGGCGCTGAGCGCCACGGCTACCGTCACGGGCACCGAGAACGGAGCCTGACCACGAGCGTGGGAGCGACGACCATTGCGATGCCCCGGGCGCGATTGCAGGAGGGCGGATGGGAGCAGTAGGGAGTGGCAGAGTCGCACGGTGCGGCGCTACGAGCGGCGTACCAAGCGAGTGGACGAGGCCATCCTCGGAGTCTACCTGAGCGGGATAAACACGCGGCGGATCAAGGGCGCGCTGGCCCCGTTGCTGCGCGGCGGCCCACTGTCGAAGGACGCGGTATCACGCTTGGTGGGGCGGTTGGCCGCCGACTTCAAGACGTGGCGCGAACGGGACCTGGCCCAGGACGATATTCGCTATCTGTTCCTGGATGGCTGGTACCCGAAAGTGCGCCTCGGAAGACGGCGGGTGAGGGTGCCGGTGCTCGTGACGCTCGGTGTGCGGGGCAATGGGCAGCGGGTGCTGCTCGACATGCAGTTGGCGGGCGACGAGAGCTCGGCGGCCTGGAGCGGCGTCATGGAGGGTCTCGTGCGGCGCCACATCGGGACCCCGGCGCTGGCGGTGATCGACGGCAACCCGGGGTTGGTGACCGCCCTGCACGAGCAATGGCCGGGGCTGCCGATCCAGCGCTGCACCGTGCACAAGTTGCGGAACCTCGAGGCCAAAGCCCCCGCGCATCTGCGCGAGGAACTTGCCGAGGACTACCGCCGGATGATCTACGGGAAGGACCGCGAAGCGATTGATACGGCACGCGCCGCGTTCCGCAAGAAGTGGCAGCGGTGTTGTCCCAACGTCGTGACGAGCCTGGAGGAGGCCGGAGAGGACCTGTTCACCTTTACCGCCTTCCCCCCTCCCAGTGGAAGGCGCTGCGCACCAGCAACGCGCTGGAGCGCATCAACGGCGAGTTTCGTCGCCGCACGAAGACGCAGGCGAGCCTGCCCAGTCAGGACGCCGTGCTTTTGCTGCTCTTCGGTCTGCTGCACAGCGGGCGCATCACGCTGCGACGTCTGGACGGGTGGAAGGACATGCCTGCGGCGCCGGCGCGGGAAGTACCTAAACGGCACTCTCATCATACTACTAATACATACTCTTGTACATCTACTGATAAGAAAGCTGCATAAGAGAGGAGCAGTGGTTCATTGTTTAGCCGCCGAATGAACGCTCGATCGTTTTTCCACCACTTGACCGACACCACCCCGGCATCTGCGAGGTCGTAGTAGGTTGGATAGCCGACCTTGTCGCTCGCAGCAAGTTCCTCAACCTTGTCCAGGGGTCTGGCCGTGACGGCACTACAGGTCGCGAGCCACGTTTCGAACTCCTGTCGGACCGCAGCACATCCGCGTCGGTTGGTATCCTGAAGCGCGGCCTGGTAGCGTCGCTCGACCGCGAGCTGCTCTTGATGCTGCGACGCCACGATCACGTTTGAGTAGTTTCCGGGATCCCCGCAGTGCGGACAGCGCTCGACTGAGTAGTGAAACTCCCAGTGGCATCGAGCGCACTTCACCGGTTGGGTATTGTTGGTAGTACTTGTAGGCACCGGATGCACGCGGCATACATTGCAGAACCGGCCGCGAGAGACAAGAGTTCACGCAACTACCACCACCGGCATCACCGTCAGTATCGTCGGATAAACGCATCTACAGGATTGTACCAGCCGCGCTCAATCGCGCGCGCGGTGGCAAGATTCGATCTGTACTTGCAGACCGCTTGCGGCCTTTCGGAGGCGACCAGTTTGTGCGCCGGTACGTCACGAGCCAGAGGGGGCGTTGCAACGATTCGCACGTTGCGGGTCCGTTTCATTCGGGAGGGGACCACAGGGAACGTGGCGATGATTCGGACGTGCGGGCGGATAGGCCGCATCAATGACAATTCCCCGTTCAAGAGCGGATGTCCGACCTTCCCGGACCTCGGATGTCCCGCAAAACTTCAGACGCAACCTATGTGCGGCCTGTCAAGCGGCGGCGGTGTGCGGGGGGAAGGCCGGAGGACCTGCCGCCGGACGGCAGGCGACGCGGCGCCGCATGCGCCGCGCCTGCCGTAGACGCGATTTCAAGCGTTGTTGCGGTCAGCGACTTAGAGCCTATCCCAAAACATCAAGCTGTGATATATAATGCCGACCGGTTTGTCTCCGGTGAGGAGGGTGTGGGGTGGAGAAGACAGGGGGAGTGGTCGAGAGGTTTCGGCTCCCGGAGCAGATGTGGCTAGTGTTGGAGGGGCTACTGCCCAAAGGCCGGCGGCGCAATCGGCGCAAGGGGGGACGGCCGCCGCTGGATCGGCGGCGCGTGGCGGACGCCATCTATTATGTGCTGCGCACGGGCATCCAGTGGAAGGCGTTGCCGCGGGAGTTGGGGGCCGGCAGCAGCGTGCATCGCTACTTCCAGCAGTGGCAGCGGGCGGGCGTGTTCGAGCGCCTGTGGGCGAGCGGGTTGGTGGAGTACGACGCGCGCAAACACCTGCAGTGGACCTGGCAGAGCATGGATGGCGCGATGGTGAAGGCCCCCCTCGGTGGGGGAAAAAACCGGCCCCAATCCCACGGACCGCGCCAAAGGCGGCACCAAACGCTCGGTGCTCGTCGATGGCGCCGGGGTGCCCATCGGCCTGGTGATTGATGGGGCCAACGTCCACGACAAGTGGCTGCTGGCACCGACCTTGGCCAGCATCCCGATCGACCGGCCGGCCCCGTGCCCGGGCGCGCCCCAACACCTGTGTCTCGACAAGGGATACGACTACCGGGACATCCGTGAATCGGTAGCGCTCAACCACTACATCGCTCACATCAAGGCGCGGGGTGAAGAGGTCGTGCTCAAGAAGACACGGGGCTTCAAGGCCCGGCGGTGGGTGGTGGAACGTACGCATTCTTGGTTCAACCGATTTCGCCGGATCCTGATTCGATGGGAAAAGAAGCCCCAGAACTATCTCGCAATGTTACACCTCGCCTGTGCCTACCTGGCGTATCGGGTAGCGGGGGTTTTGGGATAGGCTCTTAGTGGGACCACACGCCGGCACGGTCTGCGGTACAGTCGAAGGTGGGCAGAGTGCTCGACAACCACGCGGGCGTTCGCGCGGGCACAGGGATTGCGGGCGTCGGCCCGTGAACACCGCCGCTGTCCGCTCAGCCCTCGAGCCACCAGCGTTGAAGTGATAGCTCGATCGCGTCGAACGGTTCAGCGCGGACGCACTCGTCGCCCCCGTGCGTGGCAGCGACCACCCAGTGAGCGGCTTCTAAGCGGTAGATTTCGAGCGTCTTTTGCAGCGGGTCTACGAGCCAGGCATGCGTGACTTGTTCGCGCGCGTAGATGCGCATCTTGCGCACGCGATCGAGGCGCCCCGTGCTGGGCGATACCACTTCACAGACCCAGTCAGGGGCCTGCGTGAAGTAGGGCACGTCTTTCAGCTGTGGGAGGCGCTCCCGGCGCCAGCCCGCGAGGTCGGGCACGAGAACGTCAAGACCGAGATGCAACTCTGGTTCGAAGAGGATCCACCAGCCGCCGGGTCCCGCCGGATCTCCAGGGTTGCGATGAAACGGACCGAAGATATCGCTGCCGATCGCGGAGGATGCTACGGCATGTGGGGACGCCGGGCGCGGCGACGTGTAGAGGTCGCCATCGATGATCTCGGCTACCAGGTAATCGGGGACCTGCAGCAAGTCTTCGTACGTTGCCTGGCGACGGGCAGGCTCCATGAGGCACGTGTAGCACGTTCACGCGCACGCTCCAATGCGCGTTCGCAAGCCCTTTCCCAGCCATCGCCTCCCCGCTTTGTTCCCGACTCGCCGAGCGTCGCCTGCACGGCGGCGAACGGGTCGCCCTTTTCCTTGTGAATGGCGTCCAAGACAATGGCGATCGTTCTCCCGAGATCGCCGCGCTGTTGCTGGAACAGCGCTTCGAACATTCGCAGCCGCTCGGCGTACATGAGGTGATGCAGAATGATCGCGTTGTTCAGTGTCCGAGTCGCAAAATCGCTGTACATCCACGTCGTCATCGGGAGATGGCGGAACTCTTCTTGCCCCGCTTCGAACAATCGCTGCCGCTCGGCCAAGGTGATGCCGCCGGCGTAGGCCTGGCGCAGGCGCGCGACGAAGCCGCCGAGGAAATCGGAGAACCGCAAGCCGTCCTCCCACACCGCGGTGGCGCGCGCGGCGGCCGCGCTGTCACTACGAGTGGTGAAATAGGCGATCGCCCCGCGGTCCCCCACGAAAGTTGCGAAGGACTCGTCGAAGTCGGCGCGACCGGCGAGATACGTGGTGTTGTGCAGGATCTCGTGGATGATGATGCTCGCCAGAATGGCACGGTCTTGGCGCAGCAGGTTCGACAGCAGCGGGTCGGCGAACCAACCAAGCGTGCTGAACGCCACCGACGGCCCGACGTCGGTATCGTAGCCGGCATGCTCGAGCGCAGCGGCTTCTTCTTCGGCGGCGCTCTTTGAGAAGAATCCCTTGTACGGAACGCGCCCGACAATCGGGAACCACCACGTGTAGGGCTCGAGCCGCAGACGCTGCGCCGCGGAGACGACGTAGACGACTTGGTCCGCATCGACGCGCGCGTAGGTCGCAAAACTGCCGCCGGCACGCAGATGCAACGTCTGCTGCGCAAACTCGCGCGCATCCAGTACCATCTCCAACTTCGCTCGGGTGTCCACGTCGAGGTCCGGCCGCTGCAACACGCGCTCGATCGGTTCGCGGCGCCAGAGGATCTTCGCTTCCTCGTAGCCGGCGCGCAGGACGTAGGTTGGCGAGCAGCCAGAGAGGGCGAAGGCAAAGAGCAGAAGCCAGGCGAGGGCAGTCGGGTGTCGGGCGCCGGGAGTCAGAATCTGTTGTGTTGCCCGTTTCACGTTTCACGTCTTACGTTTTACGTTTCAGGTTTTGTGTTTTCACGTTTCACGCTCTCACGTCGGGAAGCGCGTACGCTCGCCCCCGCGTCTGCAAGGCGTGCAACCGCGCGTACAAGCCGCCCAACTCGAGCAACTCCTGGTGCGTGCCGGTCTCCCGGATCTGTCCGTGATGCATGACGATGATGCGGTCGGCACCTTCGATGGTCGAGAGCCGATGCGCAATGACCACCGCAGTGCGATCGCGCAGCAGCTTCTCGATGGCGTCTTGAATGAGCACCTCGGTCTCCGTGTCGACGCTCGAGGTCGCTTCGTCGAGCACCAGAATCGCCGGGTCGTAGGCCAGCGCGCGCGCGAACGACAGCAACTGCCGTTGTCCGGTCGACAGGTTGCTGCCGCGCTCGCGTAGCGGCTCGTCATAACCGCTCGGTAGGCCCTCGATGAAACGATCGGCGTGCACGGTGGCAGCGGCGTGCCGAATGTCGGCGGCAGGGACCTCTGGCCTTCTGAGACTGATGTTGTCGGCGATCGTGCCCGAGAAGAGAAAGACATCTTGCGAAACGGCCCCGATGGCGCGCCGCAAGGCGTGCAAATCCCACTGGCGGACGTCGATGCCGTCTACGAGCACGCGCCCGCGTTGCACGTCGTAGAACCGGTCGAGCAACCGGATGATGGTGGTTTTTCCCGCGCCGGTGGCACCGACGATGGCGATCTTCTCGCCCGGTTCGACGCTGAACGAGACGTCACGCAGCACAAAATCGTCGCCCTTGTACGCGAACCACACATGGTCGAATTCGATGCGCCCCTGCACCTGCGGCGGGTGACGCACGAGGTCGGGGTTGCGAATGCCCGGCACGGTGTCGAGCAGCTCGAAGACCCGCTCGGCGGCGGCCATGGCCGACTGCATAACGGCGTACTTGGACGAGAAATCACGCAGCGGCACGAAGAACTTGTGGACGTACTCGATGAATGCAACCAGCGTCCCGAAAGCCAAGACGGCGCCCAGAATCTGGCGGCCGCCATACCAGACGATGAGCGCAAAGGAGATGCTGCTCACCGCTTCCACGAGCGAGTAGAGCGCCGCCTCGTAGATGTTCGACCAATGGTTGGCTTCGCGGTGCGCATCATTGTAAGCAGCGAATTCCTCGAACGACTTGGCCTCCCGGACGAACAGTTGAATCACGGCCATTCCGGAGATGGCTTCTTGCAAGTACGCGTTGATCCGCGCGATGCGCTCGCGGATCAGTCGGTAACTCTGCCGTGCTTTGAGACGGAAGAAGTTGATCGCGACGAGCATCAACGGCAGCAGCGACAAGCTCACGAGGGCCAACCGGAGGTCGATCGCCACCATGATCACGGCGATACCGGCCAACGTAACCACATCCATCAAGATGGTCATCGCCCCGGCGGCGAACATCTCGTTGATGACATCGATGTCGGTGGTCATGCGGGTCACCAGGCGCCCGACGGGGTTGCGGTCGAAGAATGCCGCCTCCAGCTTCTGGACATGCTCGAAGATGTGGACGCGCAGGTCCGCCAAGCTCTTCTGCGCAACGAGCATCGTCAAGTAGTACTGGAGGTACAAGAAGGTCAGCTCGCCCAGGACGGCGATGCCGTATAGCAGTGCCATCAGTGCAAGCCCGTGCGTATTGTGCTGCGTGATGTACCGATCGATGGCGACCTTCAGCACGTACGGTTGAGCGAGGAGAAATGCCGAGCTCGCCGGCAGACAGCCCATGGCAAGCCAAAAGTCGCGGCGATACGGGCGAATGAAAGCCCAGAGGCGCCGAATGAGCCGAGCATCGTATGCCTGTCCGGGTCGTGATCCTGCCGACGGCGGTTCTGCGGACGGCGGTTCTGTGGACGGCGTCGACTGGGAGGAAGGTCGCGCGAGCGGGGTTTGGACGGGCGCGGTCATAGCTCGGCGATTTCCTCTTCGAGCCGCTGTTGGCGGAACAGCTCGGCGTAGAAGCCGTCCCGCGCCAGCAGCGTAGCGTGATCGCCGAGCTCGAGGATGCGTCCGCCGTCCACCACGGCGATGAGATCGGCATCTTGGATGGTCGAGATGCGATGCGCGATGATGATGACCGTGCGCCCGGCCATTGCGGTCTTCAAGGCCGCGAGAATGGTGCGCTCAGTTCGTGTGTCGACGCTCGACAGGGCATCGTCGAGGACGAGAATGGGCGGTTCGGCGAGCGCCGCGCGGGCCAGCGTCAGACGTTGCTTCTGCCCGCCCGAGAGGGTGATGCCGCGCTCCCCCACTACGGTTTCGTATCCACGTGGGAACGCTGCGATGTCCTCCGCGACCCCGGCGATCGCGGCGGCGCGCCGCACGGCAGCATCATCGGCGGCGGGGACGGCAAAACGCACATTTTCGCGGACCGTCGTGGAGAATAGGAACGGGTCTTGGGGAACGAAGCCGATCGAGCGCCGCAGCTGGGTCAGCGGCAGGCTGCGGATGTCTCGCCCATCGAGCAGAATCCGACCGCCGCTCACGTCGAAAAGGCGGGGCAACAGGGCGGCAATCGTGGTTTTCCCGGATCCCGTCCGGCCAACTATCGCGAGCTTGTGACCGGGCTCGATATGGAACGATACCCGATCCAATACGTGGCGGCCGTTGCCTGCGGTGCGGTAGGCGAACTCGACATCCCGGAATTCGATATCACCGCACACCTGGGCCAGTGGCTGCGCTGCGGGCGTGTCGCCAATCTCCGGCTGCACGCCGAAGATGTATTCCAGTCGACTCATCGCAGCCCGGCCACGCTGCAGGATCGAGAGCATCCATCCCATGGCCATGGTCGGCCAGGCAAGCAGGTTGAGATAGCCGATGAAGGCCACGAGATCGCCGAGGCTCAGACGGCCGTTAATGACCTCAATGCCGCCGTACCACAGCACCACCAGTATGCCCAAACTGGAGGCGGTGCGCATGACGGGGAGGATCTGACCACGCACGCGCGCCAGTTGCATGCTTTGATCGTTGAAGCGCTGGTTGAGTGCGGCAAAGGCGGTGGTTTCCCGGTCTTCACAGGCATAGGCACGCACCACATGAATGCCGCTCAAGTTCTCCTGCACGCGACTGCTCATGTCCGCCAGTCCCTCTTGCACCCGCAACGTGTGCTCCATCAGGCGCCGGCTGTAGTGTTTCACGACCAGCAAGAGCAGCGGATACGGCAGCAGCGCTGCCAGAGTGAGGCGGGGGTCGAGCCCGAGCATGATCCCAACGGCATAGACGTAGTACACGGGCGTGTTGACGAGATTGAGGATGCCGGGTCCGAGCAGCATGCGCACCGCGGTGACGTCGTTGATCAACCGCGACATCAAATCACCGGTGTGCTGCGTCTGGTAAAACGACAGCGGCAGCTTCAGCAGGTGAGTGAAGAGGTCGTTGCGCAGGTCATATTCGACATCCCGCCCCACATTGAAGATCAGGGCGCGGGACAAGGTGCGCACGATAGCCTGCACGATGGCTATCGCCACGATCCACAGCGCGTACGTGGTCAGCTCGCCCAAAGAAGCGCCGCGACCGACTGCGTCGATGGCCTTCTTCAGTAAGTACGGTACCGACATGGCCAGGGTTGCCGTTGCCAGGAGGCACAAGCCGCCGGTCGCGTACCGCCACCGGTATCGCCGAAGATACGCCCACAGACGGCCCATGTTTGCATCATCCCACAACGCGCCGCCCAAGCAAACTTATGGCGCGCAAACAGCAAGGGCGGAGGCAAACCCGCCTCCGCCCTTGCGATGCACCGATCGATGGTGGTGAGCTACTTCCCGGTCAGTTGGCCACGCCAGACATCAATGGACCCGAACATACCGCGGTCGGGATTATGGGTTTCTTTTCCGCCCTTTTTGCCTTCTTTTTGGTCCTTTTTCTGCTCGCTGGCCTTTGTCTTTTCGGCCCCGGAATGCCACTTCGGAGACACCACGTCACCGAAGGCCACGGCGATGTCCAAAACGCCATCGCGGTCGATGTCGGCCAAGTCGACGCCCCACGTCCGTTCGCGTCCTGTTGTCGGGAGACCGGTATTATCGATCAGCTTCCATTTCCCGGTCCCGTCACCGAGAAACGGAAAGACGCCGTAGACACCGCCGATCTCCTCAAGGTTGGTCTTGCCGGCGACCACCAAGTCCATATGCCCGTCGTTGTTGAGGTCGCCGAGCGCGACGCCGAGGGCGTTCATCGGTACGATACCTTCGCTAGCCTTTCGCCATCTGGGGCCTGGTTCCTGGATGAAGACCTCGGCTCCGGGCAGGGCCGCTCCGGTGGCGATGTCGAGCTTTCCGTCGCCATTGACGTCGCCGACGGCAATACCCCAGTAGAGCCCGTGAATCTCCGGTGCGGGCAGGCCCTCGGAGGCTTCGCGCCACTCCCCGTTCCCATCGCCGAGCCAGACACGCGGACCCGCGGAATACGCGGCGATGACGTCAAGGTTACCGTCACCATCCACATCGGCGAGCCGCACCGCATTGCCCCATTCCGTGCGCGGCAAGCCTTTTGAGCTTTCCTTCCAGACGCCCTTGCAGTTTCCCTTGAAGGCGCGAATTCCTTCGTCGGCTGCGGCGACGATCACCAAGTCCAGGCAACCGTCGTGGTTGAAATCGCCGACGGCAACGTCCTCCGATCCGATCGTCGGCAGTCCGGCTGATGCGTTGGTCCAATGGCCGTTGCCATCGCCGAGGTAGACGAACACGCCACGGCAGTGATCGGCGATCGCGACATCGGTTTTCCCATCATTATTAGCGTCGCCAAAATCCATCCCGCCGCCGCAAAATGGTTCGCGCGGCAGGCCCGCGGCCGCCTCAGTCCAGTGGCCTTTCCCATCGCCTCGCCAGATCCACGGCCCATCGGCGAGGCGGGACACGGCCCCGAGATCGGGAAAACCGTCGCCGTCGATGTCGCCGAATCGAAGGTGGCTCTTCCAGATCCTGGTGGTCGGCAAGCCGTCTCGGGCGGGCACGTAACGCATGGGTGGCTCAGGTATCGGCGGTTTGGGCGAAAGACTCATCAGGTGACATCCGACCAACACCCCACCGGCGCACAGCACCAAAACCGCTCGTTTCGAAAGAATCTGCATCAGACCTCCTCGTGTCCCACTCGCCGTTTTCCGTCAGGAAACTGCCGCACTTGGGTCAAAAAAGACGTGCCCGGTGCTTACCAGAGGGCTCTGGAGCCGTCAAGCTAAATAGGGTATACTACGTGCGACGTGATGCTCAGAACTGAGGACAAATTGGCATACGGCCGGCGCATCGGGGTGGGGAACGGGGAAAGTCTTCCATTAAATTCCGCGCTTTTCCGCTTGACAAGACCGCGGCGTTACAGTATCAGAACTGAGCTTTCTAGCCCGGCTCGTTGGTGCCGGAACGGGGAGGTCTAGGTGCGAGGAAATTCGGAGTTGCAAGCTCCATCGCGTAAGTCAGTGGTGATTTCTCCGGCAGGGGAAAGGAGAAAGCGAATGCGTAGAGTGAAGAGGAATTGGGGTCTCTGGACTTTGAGCGCGGCCGCGCTCGGGGTGTGTGGGCTGGTGGGTGTCGCCTCAGCCAGCAGCACGGATATCTCGACCGAGCGTAGTGGCTCGATGATCGTCTTTCCCAAGGTGATTGCCGATGGGACGACCGATACCGTGATCCAGATTACGAATACCGGTAATCCCACGGTGCTGGCGCGCTGCTTCTATATAAACGCGGCGGTACCGGGGCAGTGTAACGAGACCGATTTCGAGATTTTCCTGACGAGGCAGCAACCAACGGAATGGGTTGTGAGCACGGGACGTTCATCCCGGGATTTAAGTGACGGGTTTCCTCCCGGGTTGGTGCCGGCCATCGGTGGGAGTGCTGGGAACCCGTTCGCAGGCGAGTTGAAGTGCATCCAGGTGGATGACTCGGGTGCTCCGTTGCCTACAAACGTGCTCATAGGACAAGCGACGCTGGTGCACGGCAACGGCGACGTGAGCGGGTACAGCGCGATCGCGTTCCAAGGCAACCCGCAGGCCAGCACGCCCATCGGGGATGACATCTCGCTGAACCTCACGCAGAATTCCAACGGTTCCTTGAGCGGTGAATTCAGCCCCTGTCCGGATACGTTGATTGTCAACCATTTTGCGGATGGGGTGGTGGAGCCTGTGATCGATGAACTTCAACCTGGTTTCTGCGCGGGAACCCCTAACACTTGCCCAATCAGTACCGACCTTACCTTGGTTCCTTGCCAAGAGGACCTGGAAAACCAGGTGCCGGGCAGCGTCACGATGCAGTTCGAAGTCCGTGATGAGTTCGAAGTACCGTACAGTTTCAGCACGACGGTGACCTGCTGGCTGGACGTCTCGCTCGGTAAGCTCAGCGGCGTGCTGAAGAGCACTTCGTTCGGTTCCGCCGCTGCGCAGATGCGAATCACAGGTGCGGGTGGGGTCATCGGTGTCGCCGAGGAAAACCGAAGCGGCGCCTGGGCCGCTTTCAACTTGGCGACCGAGGGGACTCAATCAGGCGTTGACCACGTTGTCCTCCCTGCGCAGTGAGTACTCTGAGCTATCTGCCGGCGGTGAGGAAAGGAGAAGACATGATGAGCACGATAACGGGGAACTTGCGGCGGGTGATACTCTCCGGAGCGATTGGCGTGGCGGCCGTCTTTGCGGTGTGGGGAACCGCCCGCGCGGATGTCGCCTCCGATAAGCCGGGGGCCATCCTGGTGTTTCCAAAGGTTGTCGTCGACACGCAGGGAGTATTCGGCGCGCCGACCGACACCGAAATCCAGATCAGCAACACGACGGCGAGTCACGTGGTCGCGGCGCGCTGCTATTGGGCGAATGCAACCTCGCACTGTAGCGCGACCAAGGCACCGTGCACGGCGACCGACACGCATCTATGCTCTGCTGGAGAGGTGTGCGTTGCAGACTCGAACTGCGCCGAAACGGATTTCAAGATGACCCTGACGAAACGGCAGCCGATCTTGTTCACGGCGAATCAGGGCTTGCTGGATTTCCCACTGGACGGGATCAACAAGTTTGGGCCCGATGGCCAGTCGAACCGCGGCTCGGACGGCAGTCCATCGAGTGTGCTGCCGGTGCCAGAAGACCCGTTCATTGGCGAGCTCAAGTGCGTCGAAGTGGATCCCACCACGTTCCTCCCCACGATAGGCTTTGATCCAGCCAACGGTTTTACGGGCGACCTGAAGGGTGAAGCCACGATTGTTCGGGTCGACACTGACGGCGACGTCGATGCCCGCAAGTACAATGCGATCGGTATTCAATCCACCGGCACGCAGAATTCGGACCTGACGCTGGTCATCGGGGGACCAACGCCTGAGTACAATGGCTGTCCGAAGACGCTGATCCTCAACCACCTGTTCGATGATGCGGAGGTCAGTACGAGCGCCGGCTTAGCCACCGTGGACACCGACATCACGTTTGTCGCCTGCTCGGAGGATTTCAACCTGCAACAGCCGGGTGGGGCAGTGTTGCAGTTCCTCGTGTTCAACGAGTTCGAGCAGCGTTTCTCGACGTCGACCCGATTCACCTGCTTCGATGAGGTTCAACTGTCGGACATCGACACGCGACCGGGGCCGGCTGGCAACGCTCAGTCGATCTTCAACATCGGCGTGGAGGGAACGCTGGGTGGACAGACGCGCATCCGACCGGTGGAAGGTGCCACCGTGGGGAACGGAGTGCTCGCCGTTTCAGAATCCTTCTGGTCGTGTGGCAGCGGACCGGGCGGGGTGTGCGGTGCCGCATCGAACGTGCACTTCACGGGAACAACCACGAATCCGGATCAGCTGATTCTCAGCCCCGAGCCGTAAGCCCGGCGGTTGGTGACTGGTTGTCACAAGGGCAGGAGCTGAACAAAGCTCCTGCCCTTTTTTTGCCCCACGTGCTACGGTCGCGGGGCACTGGATCCTAAGCCGACCAGGGTGAGTTGAGCGCGAACTTCGGTTTCTTGCGGATTCGTACGGTTGGTGACGCCGATGTCGAGAGCCCAGCAGTCACACGTCGAGCTGAGTCGCAAGCCGACGTGGTTGTCGAGGAAGCGGTTGGCGACGACATCGTAGCGGCTGGCGTATTGCAACCCCGCCCAACGGGTCAGACGCAACATCAGGGTGTCATCCACCTCTTGAAGTTGGTTCTGGGTGAGGAAGCGGTAGGACACGGCCGCGCTGGTGGGCATCGCCAAGCGGTGTGGGTCAGCCGTGGAAGGCAGCGTGCGCGGATCCTGCAACAGTATGCTAACTCGTGCGGCGGTAATGTCGGTGATGGCCGTATTGTAGTTGGCATGGAAAGACAGGGAAAAAGCCCGGCTGGGATTTGCACGGGCATCGACGTCGATATCCGAAAAATGGTCTTTCATACCACCTGTGGCTTCACCGATCTCCCGGCTGACGTCGAAGCTCTGGGCTACTGAGAAGCGGCCCGAAATTCACGGATGTTGGAGGCTGGGGCGTCAGTGGTTGCAGCAGCCTCCCCGGCGGGATGATCGGCGGCAAACTTGCCGATGAACCGACTGACGAACCCGTAGGTCACCAGGTTGCGGTGCTCCACCCGGTCGACGCCATCGAACAACGGCAGGTCTGTTTGCGTGACGGCTGGTATGTAGAGGTAGGCGAGCTCCGGCTCGATGGTGTGTTTCAGCTTCTCCAGGCCCATCCAGTTGACGGAGTAAACCCGGTCGATGATGCTCCCGACCTCACCGTTGAGTTGAAACAGCTCGCGCGACGAGCTGGAGGGAAGCGTCGGACCAGTGTTGGAGACCTTGGAATCAATGAGTTGGTAGGCCGTTTCTCTGAAAGAGGCGTGTACGTCGCCAAAGGCGTGATTGCCGAGCGGCAGCGGCAACGTTGCTCCGGGCGCAATATCGAGCCGCAGCCCATCGACGCCGCTGCCGCGCTGAAAATCAACCGCGCTGGCGTTCAAATCGCCAAGCACCTGCGTTCCGAGTAGGGCTTGCGCCCACGCATCGAGTTCCGGCGCACGCTGCAGGGTGGGTGATTCCGACCCCGTGAGGTTTTGATAGTAGGTCCCCTCGGCTTTGACGGCCACCCTGTCCCACTGCTGTATGGCCCCGACCTTCGACTGCGTGAACGGCAAAGTGCGGATGTTGACGTCTTGTGCATGCTCGAAGGCATACGTGTTGATCTCACGCAGGAAGATGTCGTCGCTGACCAGGAACACATCGGCGTACGCTCGGCTCGCCTCGGTGAGCCCCTGGCTCTGCTCCGCCGCCACACTCCAGCGGTGTTCAGGAACCGTCGTCTCGAACGGCTGGGTCGGTGCGGCGCCCCGAATTGATTCGTTGAAGTACGACGCGGTGAGGATGCCGTGGGTGTCGCGACTCGCGGCGTAGCGGTACTCGCCTACGAGCCCAATGCGTGCGCTGGTTTCCACGTCCAAGGCGAGCGTGGCATCCTGGCTCTTGTCGATGACCCAATAGAACGGCAGCAGGGTCTGAAACCCACGGGCGTTGGAGACTCCGAAACGCGGCAACAGAAAGCCGGTCTCGCGTTCGCGCTGCGCCGGGAATATCGCGCGTGGGATGTACAAAACCGGGCAGTTGAGGACATTGAACGTGCCGCTTTGTAACCTGCCGTATCCGCCGAGCGTTATCTGCAGGTCTTTCCCGCTGACGCTCCAACTCGGTGGTCCTTCCGCACAATGGCAGGTGGTGAACGTCCCATCCTCGATCCGATAACTCTGCCCGCCCCCCTTCTCGATGCGGTCGCCAAGCAGGGAGTATTGGGTGCGACGCGATGTCACCCGGGCCCGGGCGAGCAATCCCGTTTCGTCGTCGAGGTTGAGGTGGATTGCCTCGGCAACGACCGACCCCTCGGGCGTGTCCAGATGAACATTGCCGACCGCATCGGCTTCGTTCGTCGTGTTGTTGACGCGGACCTCGTCGGCCTCCAAGCGGATTTCGCCGCGTGTGATGATGACGTTTCCACGGGCGACGATGGTATCTGTGTGCTTGTCGTAGCTGATCTCTGCGGCGTCGATATGGGTCTCGCTGCTCTCGACGCTTGAGGCATGACCGATCTGCGCGGCGCCCAGACGCGGCAGGAACGCGCAGACCAGGAGCACTGCAATCAGCACGCGCATGAGCGAGGCAATCTTCTAGGCGGGCCAGGACGCTCGCTGCAGACTGAACAAACTGTACTGTCCGCGCCGCTGCAGGAACCAGGGGTAGACAGCGCCAACGAGGAACAGTGACCCGGTGACCAGCAGCACGGCATCCTCGGGAAGCTCGCGCAGTACCATCTCCAGCGCGGCAAGGGATTCCTGAGCCACACGGACCGTGCAATACGGCGCGAACGCGCTTGCCAGGACCGCTGGCGATTCGCCGCGCGGCGGCAGCACGCTGGTCAGTGTCGCACTCGCGAGGATCGGTCCCAGCGCCTCGACCATCGGATGCCAGCGCTTATCCCGCATCACACCGAACAAGAGGTGCAGATCCCGCCCCCCGACGATGTCGCTGAGCTCGCGCCTGAGGGTGCGAATGCCGTCTGCGTTGTGCGCCCCGTCGAGGATCACTGTGGGCTGGGCGCCGACGATCTCCAAGCGCCCGGGCCAGCAGACTTCGGCGAGCCCGCGCCGCAGCGCCGCTTCACTGAACGGAAACTTGAAGCGCAGGTGCAACGCCGTGGCAATTGCGGTCACGGCATTGCATTTCTGGTACGCGCCGCGTAGCCCGATGCTGAGATCTTCCAGCTCAACGCCCATGCCCGTGAACCGAAACGACGGCGAGTGGGCAATGCTGAAGTGGCGTCCCGCCTGGCACAACGGCGCCGCCCTCTCCGCAGCGATGGCTGCAAACAAGGCCTCCACATCTTCCGAAACGTAGCCGACGACCACCGGCCGCGCGGGTTTGATGATCCCCCCTTTCTCGCGTGCCACCGAGGCGATGGTGTTGCCGAGATACTCCTCGTGATCCAGTCCGATCGAGGTGATGACCGCTACCTCCGGGTCCACGACGTTGGTCGCATCGAGACGCCCGCCAAGCCCGACTTCCACGACTGCCAGATCCACCTGCTGCCGCGCGAAGTGTAAGAAGGCCATAACGGTGATGAACTCGAAAAACGTCAGATCGATCCCGCAGACGGGTGCCGCTGCGCGGACCTCACGAGCCAGGTCGACGACCTGTTGCTGCGAGATGCACGCCGAGCTGACACGGATGCGCTCCGTGAAGCTCACCAGATGCGGCGAGGTGTAGAGTCCGACCCGGTACCCGGCGGCGCTGAACATCGCATGCAGCATCGCGGCCACCGATCCTTTGCCGTTGGTGCCCGCGATGTGCACCGACGCGAAGCGGTGATGCGGATTGCCGAGGTTGCGGAGCGCCAGGGACACCCGCTCGAGCTTGAAATCCATTCCCTTCGCTGCTTCGAGAGCGTACAGCGACGCCAGCACCTCGGCGTACTCGTGGCTGGTGCTCGGCATGCTCTCCTCAGGATTTGTCCGCACCACCATCTCGCATGCCGTCCTTCAGCCGGCGAATGAAAGCCCCAACTTCGGGTAGCAGATGCGCAGAGCTACGGTGTGCTTCGACCACGCGCATGATGGCGGTTCCGACCACCACGGCGTCGGCGAATTGCGCAACGGCGCCGGCTTGTTCCGGTGTGGAGATGCCAAACCCCACCCCGATGGGCAGACCGGTCGCTTGCCGCAAGCGCGCCACTGCCGGCTGCACGGCGCTGACTTCCATTGTCCGAACGCCGGTCACGCCCGTGACCGAGACATAATAGATGAAGCCGGCGGCATGCTTGAGTACCTTGCGGATGCGGTCGGGGCCACTCGTCGGCGTCAGGAGAAAAATGAAGTGGATGCCGGCGGGGCACGTCCACATGAGCAACTCGCCGGCGTCTTCGGGAGGCAGATCGACGACCAGCACCGCGTCCACACCGACTTGCTGGGCGTCGGCGGCGAAGCGCTGGGGACCGTAGTGAAAAATCGGATTGTAGTAGCCGTACAGGATGACTGGGACCTGCGACTCGCTGCGGAAATGCGCCACCACTTCGAGAACGCGCGGCAGCGAGGTTCCCGCACGCAGGGACACTTCTGCTGAAGCCTGAAGGACTGGTCCATCTGCAGTTGGATCGGAAAACGGCACCCCGACCTCGAGCAGATCGGCACCGTTTTCCACGGCGACCCGCATGATCTCGTGCGTCGCATCGAGTCTGGGATCACCGGCAGTGAGGAACGGGATCAGGGCCGCCTGGCGTTGCTGGCGCAGGCGGCGGAACGTGTCATCGACTCGGTTCATGAGCCTACAAGGTCACGCCGAGGTAGTCGGCCACCGTGTGCATGTCTTTGTCGCCACGGCCGGAGAGGTTGACGATGATGATCTGATCCGGGCGCATCTGCGGCGCCAGTTTGGCTGCGTACGCCACGGCATGCGCGCTTTCCAGCGCCGGAATGATTCCCTCAGTCTCGGTCAGCAACTTCAAGCCGTCGACGGCCTCCGCGTCGGTGACCGCGAGATACTGTGCCCGTCCCGTATCGTGCAGGTAGCTGTGTTCCGGCCCGACCCCGGGATAGTCGAGCCCGGGCGCAATGGAGTGCGCGCTGCGGATCTGCCCGAGCTCATCCTGCAAAATATAAGTCTTCTTGCCGTGCAGCACCCCGATAGTGCCGGCGGAAATTGAGGCGGAATGACGCCCCGTAGCCAACCCGGCTCCGGCGGCTTCGACACCGATCAAGCGGACGGCGGGATCGTCGAGGAAAGGATAGAAAAGCCCCATCGCGTTGCTGCCGCCGCCGACACACGCAAGGAGGCAATCGGGCAAGCGCCCCTCGAGCCGCAATATCTGCCGGCGCGCTTCGCGTCCGATGACGGACTGGAAGTCGCGTACCATCATCGGGTACGGGTGCGCCGACATCGTGGAGCCCACCAAGTAGTAGGTGTGTTCGACGTTGGTGACCCAATCACGCAGGGCTTCGTTGATGGCGTCCTTGAGGGTCTGGCTCCCCGACGTCACCGCGCGCACCTGCGCGCCCAGGAGCTTCATGCGAAAGACGTTCAGCGACTGCCGGTGCACGTCCTCGCGGCCCATGAAGATCTCGCATTCCAGGCCGAACAATGCGGCCACGGTGGCTGTTGCCACGCCGTGCTGCCCGGCGCCGGTCTCTGCGATGATCCGCTTTTTTCCCATGCGGCCGGCCAGCAACGCTTGGCCCAATGCATTGTTGAGCTTGTGCGAGCCGGTGTGGCAGAGGTCCTCACGCTTCAGATAGATCTTCGCGCCGCCGAGTCTGGCGCTCAAATGCGCGGCAAAGTAGAGCGGTGTCTCACGGCCCACGTACTGCGACAGGTAATCGTTCAATTCGCGACGGAACTCTTTATCCCGGCGAATGCGCCGATAGGCGGCGTCCAATTGCAGTAAGGCGGGCATCAGAGTTTCGGCAACGTAACGGCCGCCGAAAACGCCGAAGTGGCCGTGGCGATCAGGCAGCGTGCGCATGGCTGATGAACCTCCGCATGAGATTCCAATCCTTCTTTCCCGGAGAGCGCTCCACCCCACTGGCCACGTCGACACCCGCTGGACGTATCATGTGGACGGCTTCGGCAACAGTCTCCGGAGTTAGGCCGCCCGCGAGAATCAAACGGGAACGGTCGAAGGCGTTCAACAACCGGGGAGCGATGCGGATGCCGGTCCCCCCGAAGTGCCCCTCCACATAGGCGTCGGCAAGAATGAAATCAACGGAGTAGGCGTGCGCCGTCACTGCGGCCGTGCGGTCACGGACACGAATCGCTTTGATCACCTTTTGCGGCCAGGACGTGCAGAAGCTCGGGGGCTCATCCCCATGGAACTGGAGAGCCGTCAGGGGGACTCGGGCTGCAATGCTCGCCACCGCTTCACGGTCCTGGTTCACAAAAACCCCAACGGCGCAGATCGACTCCGGCAGGCGAGCGACGATCTCTGCCGCGACCTCCACAGTGATCCGCCGGGGGCTGTGTGGAGTGAAGTTGAATCCCAGGGCGGCGGTGCCCGCCTCCACTGCGGCCAGGGCATCATCGAGATTGGTGATGCCGCAGATCTTTACCCGAACCGGCCGGTGCATGGCCTCAAGCCGCGCCGAGGAGTCCGGCGAGTATGCTGCCTGGGTCCGCGCTGCGCATGAGCAATTCCCCAATCAGGAACGCGGTCACACCGGCACGTTCGAGGCGGGCGATGTCCGCCGCCGTTTCGATGCCGCTCTCGGCGACGGTGAAAACGTCCCCCGGAACGGCCGGTGCGAGCTGCTCGGTGGTTGCCAGCGTCGTGTGAAAGGTGCGCAGATCGCGATTGTTGATGCCCACGATTCGCGCCCCGCGGCGTAGCGCGCATTCCAACTCCGCTCGATTGTGAACCTCGACCAGCGCGGCCAGATGCAACGCTTCCGCCAGTCCCAGGAGCTCCTGCAACATCGGCTGCGTGATGAGCGCGACGATCAACAGGACGGCATCGGCGCCAAACGCACGCGCTTCGTAGAGCTGATAGGGGTCAAAGAGGAAGTCTTTTCTCAGCAGGGGAATACTCACCGCCTGACGGATCGCAGCAAGGTGACGGAGATGGCCCTGAAAATAGCGCTCCTCCGTAAGCACGGAGATCGCAGCAGCACCGGCGGCCGCATAGGCCGCAGCAACCCGCAGCGGATCGAAATCGGCACAGATCACGCCCTTCGACGGCGACGCCTTCTTTACCTCGGCGATGATGGCGCGCCGCCGAACAGCCAACGCCGCCCGGAAGTCACGGCGCGGCGCGCGGAACAGCGCTGTCCGCTGCAATTCCGCGAGTGACACGGCAGTCTTGGTGCGTTCGAGATCGAGCCGCTTGTCGCGCACGATGTCATCGAGAATCATTGCTGACTCGGTACCTAGCACTCAGGGCTCTTCGTGAGCTCGAGGAAATTCTGCAGCAGGTGCTTGCCCTCCACCGTCAGGATGGATTCCGGATGAAACTGGATCCCTTCCAAAATGCCTTCTTGGTGTCGGACGCCCATGATCTCGCCCTCAGTCGTCCAGGCACTGATCTCCAGACATCCGGGTAATGTTGCATGTTCGATCAACAACGAATGGTATCGGGTGGCTTCGAACGGCTGACTCACACCGCGAAAGATCGTGCGACCGTCGTGATGGATTGGAGAGGTCTTGCCATGCATGAGCCGCGCCGCACGGACGATGGTGCCCCCGCAGGCGGCGCCGATGCACTGGTGCCCGAGGCAGACGCCGAGGATCGGGACGCGGCCTGCGAACCGACGGATGAGTGCGACAGATATGCCCGCCTCCGCCGGCGTGCACGGGCCGGGCGAGATCACGATCTGCTCCGGTTGCAACCCCGCGATCTGTTCGAGGGTGATGGCATCGTTCCGATAGACTCGCACATCCGCACCCAACTCGCCCAGGTATTGGACAAGGTTGTACGTGAACGAGTCGTAATTATCGATCATCAGCAACATCGAGTTACCGTGCTCGTGTTCGTGAAAGGCAGCTGTTTCTCACGCGCACGACTCACGAGCACGAACACGTCCTTTTCTCTTCACATCGCCTCCGCAATCCGGACGGCTTGAACCATGGCGCGCGCCTTGTTGAGGCATTCGAGATGCTCGCGTTCGGGGTCTGAATCCGCCACGATGCCGGCTCCAGCTTGGATGTAAATGACGCCGTCTTTGACGAGGATGGTCCGGATCGTGATGCACGTATCCATGTTGCCCGAGAATGAAAAATAGCCCACGGCGCCGCCATACACACCACGCCGGACGGGCTCCAGCTCTTCGATGATCTCCATGGCGCGAATCTTCGGAGCGCCAGTGAGTGTGCCGGCTGGAAACGTGGCGCGGAACGCGTCGAAGCAATCGCTGCCCTCGGGCCAATTCACCGCGCACGTTCGATACCAAGTGCATCACGTGCGAGTAACGCTCGACGATCATGCGCTCGGTCACGGCCACGCTACCGATCTTGGCCACCCGGCCCACGTCGTTACGGCCGAGGTCCACCAGCATGATGTGCTCGGCGATCTCCTTGGGGTCCGAGGTGAGCTCGTGTTCCAACTCGGTGTCGCGACGTTCCTCCGTTCCGCGCGGCCGGGTGCCGGCGATCGGACGCACCGTGATCTCCCGGCCTTCCAGCCGCACCATGACCTCAGGCGATGACCCGATCAACGTGTGGCCCCCGAGTCGGAGGTAGAACATGTACGGCGAAGGGTTCACCGTGCGCAGCGCGCGGTAGATGTTGAAAGGGTGCGCGCGCAGGGTACACTGGAAACGCTGCGCGAGGACGACCTGGATAATGTCACCCGCTACGATGTACTCTTTGGCGCACCGCACCATGTCCTCATACTGTGCTTGCGTGACGTTCGCGGAAACAGAGGGCGGTCCCGCAGCTTCGCGCAGCCGCGTAGGCGCTTCAACCGGGCGCTTCAACCGGGCGATCAGTCCATCAATCTTTGCGCAGGTCGCATCGTAAGCGGTGCGCAGATCGGTGGCGCCGTCGAGCTGCGCATGACCCACCACCTTGATCTTCTGCGCGGTGTTGTCGAACAAGAGCAGGGTGTCGACGAGCATGAAGTACTGATCGGGGACATCGAGGTCGTCGACGGCGCGTTCCGGCAGGCGCTCGAAAAAGCGCACGAGGTCATAGCCCAAGTAGCCCACGGCACCGCCGCAAAACGGCGGCAATCCCTTCAGCGGAACGGGCCGGTGCTGGCCAAGGAAGTCCTGCAACTCGGTGAATGGGTCCGCAACGCGTTGCGAGACGACGTGGACGCCAGGCGGACCGACTTGGATATGGTGTCCCTTGCTGCGGAAGACGAGTTCCGGCGCCACGCCGAGGAAGCTGTAGCGTCCCCATTTCTGGGCTTCCTCGACGCTCTCCAGCAGAAAGGCATCGCCGCCGTCGTCGATCTTGAGGAAGGCCGAGACGGGTGTTTCAAGATCGGCGAGGATCTCCCGCGACACCGGCACCAGGTTGCCCTGCTCCGCCAGAGCGCAGAATTGGTCGAAATCAGGCGTATACATTCGCGGCTGCTGCTGATCGAGGGCGATCGTGCGAGCTACCTCGCGGTCACGTAGGCGTTTGTCATGCCTTCGACTGTCTTCAACTTGCCCTCCATCTCTTTCGCCTTCTCGCGGCTGGAGAAAATGCCGACGCGAACGCGATACCACGTTTGCCCGAGGTTCGGCGATTGCACCGTGTACGCATCATAGCCTTTGGCCTTCAGTCGGCGCGCCAGTTCGGTTGCCTGCTGGATGTCCGTAGTGGCGTTTACCTGAACCGTCCACCCGGCACCCGCCCATTCGTCGGAATTCAGCTCTGGCGGCGTCCGCAGCAGGCGTTTCGAGCCTTGCGGCGCGGTTGAGACGGGCGTCCGTGCCTCGGCAGCGCGCGCCGGCGGCTTGGTTGCTAGTGCCGCAAGCGTCGGCGGTCTGCTGGGCGTCGCTGCCGGACGCGTGGGTGGCTTCGTCGGGGCTTCTGCCAAGTGGAGCGGCGGTATGGTCGCGGTGGCCGCCGCCTGCGCTGCTGTTGGAGATGCTGAGGCCGCAGTCTCCTGAAGGCGTCGATACGCCTTTTCCTTGAGCTGCTGATAGAAGGACACGTCGACGTCGGCCTCTGCACCTTCCACGTTTGCCGTGGGCGGCACTGGCATCGGCAGACGCACCACCCGTTCCTCTTGCGCGAGGCGCCGCTCGGCCACATCGCGGCCGACCCACACCCCGAACAGGAAAATCAAGGCGGACGTAACCAGGAATCCGAAGATCAAGAAGAACAGCTGTCCGAAGCCCAGGCCGCTCGACTTGCGGTGTAGCAACCCGGACTCCACTCGCCTCGCATCCGATCGGTTGTCTTCTTGCACGTGGCGTCCCTCACATCGATTCCGGCGCACTCACGCCGATGAGATTGAGCCCGCTGCGCACTACGATCTGAACGGCCCGCGCCAGGTAGAGGCGGGCCGCTGTGCTCTCTGCATTCGTTGTCACAATTCGGTGGCGATTGTAGAAGCGATGGAACTCACCAGCCAACTCCATCAAGTAAAAAATGATCCGATGCGGCTCGAGCGCCCGTGCCGCATCTTCGACGATATCCGTATACTGCGCCAACAGCTTGACGACCGCAACTTCCTCGCAGGCGGTCAACGTGTCCAGATGAGATACGGACGCCGGTCGGAGCTCGATGCCGGCAGCGGCCGCCTGCCGAAACACGCTCGCGACGCGGGCATGCGCATATTGCACGTAAAACACCGGGTTCTCTGCTGACTGCTTCTTCGCCAGGTCGAGGTCGAACTCGAGATGGCTGTCGGCCTTCCGAGCAAGAAAGAAGAACCGCACCACGTCCCGACCGACCTCCTCGATGAGCTCATCCATCGTGACGTATTCGGCGCGGCGGGTCGACATCTTCACCTGCATGCCGCCGCGGGTCAGCGTGACGAACTGGTAGATGATCCCTTTGATGTGGTCGATGCTGCAGCCCAGCCCCCGGAGCGCGGCACGGAGGTCTTCGTGCTCGGCGATGTGGTCGGCACCGAGCACGTCGATGATCAGATCGAAACCGCGGGCGAGTTTGTCCTTGTGATACGCGATGTCAGGGAGCCGGTACGCCGGTTCGCCGGTGGACTTCACGAGCACCCGGTCCTTGTCCAAACCAAGTGGCTCGCCGCGCAGCCAGAGCGCGCCGTCGCTTTCGAAAGCCAGGTTGCGTGCGCGCAGCTCGTTCAGCACCGCAGTGATGTCACCGCTGGTATACAATGAGTCCTCGTCGAAATACGTGTCGAAATGGATGCCCATGCGTGCGAGGGTCGCTTCGATCTCGGCGAAGATCGCTCGTTCCGCTGCTTCTTTGAACACCGTTGTTGTGGACTCGTGACGCAACCGGTCGCCGTGCTGTTCGTACAGCCTGCGGGCGATTTCGAGGATGTATTCGCCCTGATACCCTTCCGGCGGCAACGCCAGCGGCTCGCCCAACAATTCACGGTATCGGGCTTGCACGGATTCGCCCAGCAGCTTCATCTGACGACCGGCGTTGTTGAAGTAGTACTCGCGGCTCACCCGGTGCCCGGTGGTTTCGAGCAAGCGTGCAATGGCGTCGCCCAGCGCGGCGTTACGGCCGTGTCCGATCGTGAGCGGGCCAGTGGGGTTGGCGCTGACGAATTCCACCAGCGCAGTTCGACCCGCACCAAACGCCGTCGGGCCGAACTCTGGCCGCTCGATTTCGGCGAGGCATTGTTCCCAAAAGCGTTGCGAGAATCGGAAGTTGATATAGCCGGGGCCGGCGATCTCGGTGCTTGCCAGGAGCCCGTCGGGATCATCGATGTGGCTGACGATGCTCTCGGCGATGGCGCGCGGCGGACGTCGTTCCTGCCGTGCGAGGCCGAGCGCGACCGTGCAGGCGAGATCGCCGAAGGCGGGATCCTTCGGCACCTCGAAAAGCAAAGGGGGGAGGCTTGGTGACTTCAGCGCTCCCCCCTTTGTGGCTCTTGTCAACGCCTGCTGAAGCAGCCCCTCAAGCCGTTTTTTCATCCTCCGTTCGCCAGCGACCGTTCAGCGCGCCCATACGTTTGATCAACGTCGAAAAAGCCGTCCCTCGCCTATACCGTGCACCTCCAAGCGAGTCAAGAATGGGTTTGCCAACAGAATGGGTTTGCCAGATTGCGGGGCCACGGCCAAAGTCGCCGACGGAGGGACGTGGTCGGAAGAGTCGGATGTGCGGCCGCGCGTCATACGGCGGGGATGTAGCGCACAATTGGCGCAATCGCCGCCGCTTCGGGGGCACCACTGCTGGGGACAACTGGGCTTCACTTCGGCGGCAGCACCGGCAGTTCGCCCGGGGTGCCAAGTAAATGCTCGGTCGCCTGCTGCTTGCGCAGGATCTCGTTTTCCTGCGCCAGACGTTCCTGCTCGCGGCTGACTTGCTCGAGCCGGGCTTGCAGATCGCCATTCTGAGTGCGCAGTGTGTCCAGCTCACTCTCGGTGGTGCTGCGCTGCGGTTCCACCGACTGCACCAGGGGCAGTCGCTCGGTGCCCCAGCGGACATATCCGGCCAGGAACCCAACTCCGGCGGCGATGAGAACCGCGACTATCGTGACTACCCAGCGGCCCACAGCCGCACTCTCTCATATTCCTATTGTACCGTCCAGGTGTCTCCGCCCTGGAGCAGCGCATCGAGGTCACCCTCGCCTCGGCGCTGCTTGGCGGCACGGATCTGCTCGGCAAGCGCGGTCTCGTAGGTCGGCCGGTCGACTGCCCGGAAGACGCCGACCGGCGTCGGAAAAGTCGGTGGACCGATCAGGCTCAAGAGGAAACCCAGCGCCGCGTCCTGCTCGTCGTGGACGACCAGCTGGGATTCGCCGACGCCGTTGCCGAGATCGACCACTTCCAGCGCATGGCCGCGCATGCGGATTCCCTTGCGGCGATCCTTCCCGAAGATCAGCGGCTTGCCATGTTCCAAGATCAGCTGCGTATCCGCCTTGGTGTCCTGATCGGTCAGCGCCGCGAACGCGCCGTCATTGAAGATGTTGCAGTTCTGCAGGATCTCAACGAACGACGTCCCGTGATGGTCGTGGGCACGGCGAATGATGTCGTGGAGGTGTTTGACTTCCACATCGACGCTGCGGGCGACGAAGGTACCTCCGGTTCCGAGCGCCACGGAGATCGGGTTGAACGGGTGATCGATGGAACCGAACGGCGTCGACTTGGTGATCTTCCCCACTTCGGAGGTGGGCGAGTACTGGCCCTTCGTGAGGCCATAGATGCGGTTGTTGAAGAGCAGAATGTTGATGTCGAGGTTCCGGCGGAGACCGTGGATCAGGTGATTCCCCCCGATGGACAGCCCATCGCCGTCGCCGGTGACCACCCACACGGAAAGCTCCGGGCGCGTCGCTTTCAGCCCGGTGGCGATCGCCGGAGAGCGTCCGTGAATGCCGTGGAACCCGTAGGTATTCATGTAGTAGGGAAAGCGGCTGGAGCAGCCGATGCCGGAGATGAAGACGATGTTCTCACGTGGGATGCCGAGCTTGGGCATGACTTTCTGGACTTGCGCCAAGATCGCGTAGTCGCCGCATCCAGGGCACCAGCGCACCTCCTGATCCGAAACGAAATCCTTGCGTGTCAACGGGACGCTTGCAGCTCCTGTGGCCATGCGCTTACGCCTCCAACATCCGATTGATCTGGGTGACGATTTCAGCCACTTTGAACGGCAGCCCCTGGATCTTGTTGAGCCCGACGGCATCGACGAGATATTCGGCCCGCAAAACCTTGACGAGCTGGCCCATATTCATCTCGGGCACCAAGATTCTCTCGAACCTGCCAATGATCTCGCCGAGGTCTGGGGGGAGGGGATGCAGGTAGCGCAGGTGCACTTGCGACACCCGCTGGCCTTGTGCCTGCGCCTGCTGCACCGCTGCGGTGAGCGCACCGAACGTACTGCCCCAGCCGATCACCAAGAGATCTCCGCGGGGTGCGCCGCGGACTTCGGTGGGTGGGATTTCTGCTGCGATACCCGCCACCTTGCGGGCACGCACGCGGATCATCTGCTCGTGGTTCATCGGCGCGTAGCTGACGTTGCCGGTGAGGTAGTCTTTCTCCAAGCCGCCGATGCGATGCTCCAGGTTCGGGGTGCCGGGCACCGCCCATGGGCGGGAGAGCGTCGCCGCGTCGCGCAGATACGGATAGAAGCCTTGCGGGTCCGTGCGGAATGTGACCGTCAAATCCGGCAAGTCGTTTGCCCGGGGAATCAGCCACGGCTCGGCGCCGTTGGCCAGGTATCCATCGGACAGCAGGATGACCGGGGTCATGTACTTGGTGGCGATCCGCACGGCCTCGAAGGCGACGGCAAAGCAATCCGACGGCGTCGCCGCGGCGAGCACCGGGACTGGCGAATCGCTGTTGCGGCCGTACAGGGACATGAGCAGGTCACCCTGCTCCGTCTTGGTGGGCAGTCCGGTGCTCGGTCCGCCGCGCTGGATGTCCGCAATCACAAGTGGTAGCTCCACGCTCACAGCAAGATTGATGGTCTCGGACTTCAGGCACAAGCCTGGGCCGCTGGTCGTGGTAATGGCAATGGCGCCTCCGAACGCCGCACCGAGCGCGGCGCCGACGCCGGCGATCTCGTCTTCCGCCTGGAACGTGTACACGCCGAAGTGCTTGTAACCCGCCAGCTCATGCAGGATCTCGCTGGCCGGTGTAATCGGGTAGCTCCCGAGAAAAAGGGGCAGCCCCGCCTTGCGCGCCGCGGCGACAAAGCCCAGCGCCAATGCCGAATTGCCGGTGATGTTGCGGTACGTGCCCGGCCGGAGGGGCGCCGGCCGGACCACGTACGAGGTCGCAAACATCTCCGTGGTCTCGCCGAAATTGTATCCGGCCTTGAGGACGCGGAGGTTGGCGGCGACCAGCTCCGGTGTCTTGTTGAAACGCTGCTCAATCCAGCGCTCCGTGGGCTCGAGCGGACGGTGAAACATCCACGACGTCAAACCGAGGGCGAAGAAGTTCTTGCAGCGCGCCACCGTGCGTGGCGACAGCTGCATGTCACGCAACGTCGCGGCGGTGAGCTTGGCGATGTCCACCTCGAACACTTGGTAGCGGTCAAGTGAGCCGTCGGCGAGCGGGTTGGCGTCGTAGTTGGCCTTCCGGAGGTTCAGTTCGTTGAACGCCTCCTTGTCCACGATCAACGTCCCGCTGGTGCGCAGGTCGCCGATGTTGACCTTCAGGGCGGCAGGGTTCATCGCTACCAGGACATCGAGATCGTCACCCGGTGTGAAGACCTCGGTGCTGGAGAAGTTCAGCTGAAAGCCGGAGACCCCCGCCAGCGTGCCGGCCGGCGCACGGATTTCGGCGGGGAAATCCGGCAGCGTGCTGAGGTCGTTCCCGGCCACCGCGGACTCGTTGGTGAACTGCATACCGGCAACCTGCATGCCGTCACCCGAATCGCCGGCGAAACGGATGATGACCGATTGCCGCTCCTCGACGGGCTTTGCGGGTAAAGGTTTGGCAGCTCGGACGGCTGCCGTGGACATACTCGGCGCTACAGACATGAAACGACCTTTCGTGGACGGCGAAGCTGGCAGGGCGTGATCGCTACGGGATCACCCTGCGATGATGAACCTAGAAACATCGACTGTGATACAATTTATAGCGACAACAGTGCGGTGTTTCAAACCACCCAGCGCTCAGGCAGCCGCTTCGACGCCGCTGACTTCGTACTGGGTCTCGGGGGCACCGAGGACGGTCTTGATGGTGATCTTCTTGTGGAACTGGGCCTCGAGCGCCTGCAGCCCGCGGTCCTCCTCGTTATGCAGGAAATGGGCGACGCTCGGGTGCACACGGACTGTGATCTGCGCCAGCTTGGGGTTCAGGGCGGCTTCGCGTTGGATCCGCCGCAGGACCTCATACGAAATGGTGGCGGTCGATTTCACGTAGCCCTTGCAGTCGCACGCCGGGCACGGGCCGCCCAGTACCTGCATCAGGCTCTCACGCGTGCGCTTGCGCGTCATCTCGATCAGTCCCAATGCGGAGATCGGCAACAGCTTCGATCGCGCCTTGTCCTTCTTGAGGGCCTCGCTCAATGCCTCGAAGACCTCCCGCTGATTGCCCGGCTCTTCCATGTCGATGAAATCGATGACGATCAACCCGCCGATATTGCGCAACCGGAGTTGCTCGACGATGGTCTTCACCGCCTCGAGGTTCGTCTTCAATACTGTCTCTTCCTGGCTCTTCTTGCCCACGTAGCGCCCGGTGTTGACGTCGACGACGGTGAGGGCCTCGGTGTGATCGATCACGATGTAGCCACCGGATTTGAGCCAGGCCTTGCGTTCGAGCGCCTTGGCGATCTGCGGCTCGATGCCGAAACGGTCGAAGATGGGCTCCGGTTCGTCGTACAACTCGACGCGTCCCTTGAGCCGCGGCATGACGGTGTCGAGGAATTCGAGGATCCGTTGGTGCTCGCGCGGATTATCAACGACGAGGCGTTCCGTGTCGGTAGTGAACAGGTCGCGGACGCTGCGCAAGACGATGTCCATGTCGTAGTGGAGCAGGGTTGGTGCCGCGAGTTGCTCGGCCTTTTTTACGATGCGATTCCACAGCTTCATCAGGAAACGGATGTCTCCCTGGATCTCGCGTTTCGACAAGCCTTCGCACGCCGTGCGGATAATGAAACCGCCTTCGGGAACCCGTTCGGTTTCAACGATTTCTTTCAAGCGGGCGCGCTCGTTCTCGTCTTCGATGCGTCGCGACACGCCGATGTGATGCGAGGCGGGGGTGAACACCAGATGGCGGCCGGCGAGCGAGATCACCGCCGTGATGCGGGCGCCTTTCGTGCCGATCGGTTGCTTTGCCACCTGGACCAGAATCTCCTGGCCCTTCTTCAGACGCTCCTCGATCGGCACGTGTCGGGCTGCGGCACGGGCCATTGGACCTGGTGTTTCAGCCGCGGCCGGCTCAGCGGCGACCGGTTCAGCCGTGCCCAGCCCAGCCGTGAGCAAATCATTCTCCGCACCCTCCGGGACGACCTCAGGGGGCGTCGAAGCTTCCTCACCGATGAATTCCTCACCGAGCTCGGCGTATAGGTCGGAGCCATGCAGAAATGCGGCCTTCTCCAAACCGATATCGACGAACGCCGCTTGCATGCCCGGGAGCACCCGCGTGACCCGGCCTTTGTAAATGTTACCCGCGATTCCTTTATCGTGTGCGCGTTCGATGAAGATCTCGACGAGCCGCTGCTTTTCGAGCAAGGCGACCCGCGACTCGTGGGCCGCCGATTGAATGATGATCTCGCGCGCCACGGCGTTCACAGCTACGGTGTTGGAGAAACGTTGCGAGAGCCATTGGTTTCCTTGGCGACCCAGTTGGGTTGTGTGCACCAGGCCACGGCCGGTTTCCTGCTTGGTTGTGGAATGCACTCCATCATCCCCGTCTCCCGCCGACCGCAGGGCATCATAAGGGTCCCGGCTTGAAAGGGCAAGATTACAGGCAGGATTTCTGATAAGATAATCCATGAAGTTCACAGCCGGACGCTGCCCGATGTGTCACAACCTTGACTTCCGCTTCATGGAGAGGTAAGCGTACCCGAAGTTTAGCTTATGGAACGGCGAGAGAGTGTCGGCGGCAGTTCTTAATACGAAGGTTCTAGTCCTCAACCGTTCTTACCTCCCGGTACACATCACCTCGGTTCGGCGCGCGTTTTGCCTTTTGTATCAAGGGGTTGCTCGTGCCGTGAACGAGCAGTACCACACCTTCGATTTCGAAAGCTGGGCGGACTTGTCGGTGTCGGTGCACGACGAGCACATCGGATTGGTAAACCGGGTGGTCCGGGTTCCGCGGGTGATCCTCTTACTGGCCTATGACCGAGTGCCGCGGCGACAGGTGCGCTTTAGCCGGTTCAACATTTACAGTCGCGACCGCAACGTGTGCCAGTACTGTGGCAGGAAGTCTGTGCGCTCGGAGTTGAACCTCGATCACGTGGTGCCGCGGTCCCAGGGCGGTCTTTCCCGGTGGGATAACGTCGTGTGCTCGTGCCATGGGTGCAACCGCCGCAAAGGTGGCCGCACACCCGAGCAAGCCGGAATGCGCTTGCTCCATCGTCCGCGCCGGCCCGAGTGGACGCCGTTCATCCTCGAGACGTTCAGCCCCCGACGCTACAAGGAATGGATGCCGTTTCTGTCGACGGTTGACGCCTCGTACTGGAACACCGAATTGCTGGAGTGAGGCCCCGGCCCGCGATCTGCTAAGGTGGGCATGACCTACCGGGGTGGTGGAGTGCAGTTGTGGAGCAGATCTCGTAGGGTGGGCATGACCCACCGCAGTGGTGGCGGGCAGCAGGAGTAGGCGCCGGCGTTGATTCTTTGCCTGGGCTGTGCGACACTTGTTGTGGAGTGGTGGTGGTGGCATGCGGATCAAGCAGCTCGAGTTAGCCGGCTTCAAATCCTTCGTTAACCGAACGGCGTTGGATTTCGCCAGTGGCATCAGTGCCATTGTGGGTCCTAACGGGTGCGGCAAGTCCAACGTGGTCGATGCGATCCGCTGGGTCTTGGGTGAGCAGAGCCCGAAGCACCTCCGCGGCGAGTCGATGGAAGACGTCATCTTCAACGGCAACGAGCGCCTGGCGCCCACCGGGATGGCGCAGGTTTCCTTGACGCTCGACAACGATTCCGGGGCGCGGCCCCTTGGGGCGCACGGACCGGCGGAGCTGGATTTCGACGTCTCGACGCTGCCGGCGCATTTTCGAAATCTGGCGGAGATCACTGTCACTCGCCGTTACTTCCGCTCCGGCGAATCCGAGTACTTCATCAACAAGATGCCGTGTCGGCTCAAGGACATTACGGAGCTGTTCCTCGGCACCGGCGTGGGGGCGAAGGCGTACGCGATCATCGAGCAGGGACGCGTCGAGCAACTCATCAACGCTAAGCCCGAGGATCGGCGCCTGTTCATCGAAGAGGCCGCGGGAACGACGCTGTATCGCAGTCGCAAGCTGCAGGCCGAGCGCAAGATGGAGCGCACCCGTGAGAACCTGCTGCGGGTGAATGATGTGCTGCGGGAGATCGAGCGGCAAATCCAGTACCTGCACCGCATGGCGAAGAAGGCCGAGCAGTATCGTCTGCTCCAGGAAGAGATCCGCCAGCTCGACCTGCGTCTGTGTGGCGCGCAGTGGCGGCGGTTGACGGCGGCAATCGAGGAGCTGGAAGCGGCGCTCGGCCGGCACCGAGAAGCGGAGAATTGCGCCCTCGCCGAGCTGGCGAAATTGGAGGCGGAGCGCCCGCAAAAGCTGGCGGCGCAGGCCGGCGCTGAAGACCAGCTGGCACGCCAGCGTGAAGCCGCTGCCGTGTTGGACTCCGAGTGCCGCAGCTTGCAGCAGCAGATCGAGCTGCTGAGCCAGGAGGTTGCCGAGCGTGAACGGCGCGTTACACGTTTGCAGAGCGAGGCGGATGCGCTGGCGGACCAGCACGCCCAGCTCAGGCAGGCGCTCCACGAGGAGGAGCGGGAACGCCTGCAATGCGCGCAGCTGTTGCTCTTCGATGAGGGCGAGCGCCAGCGCCGGGAAGCCGAGCTGGTCCAGGCGCGCGCCCGAGTGCTGGAAGCGAACGCGCACCTCGAAGCCGTGAAGAACGCTGTGGTTGGATTGGCGGCCCGCGAGGCCGAATGCCGCAACGCGTTGGCGACGCACCAGCGCCGCCGCGATGAGGCGCGCCGCCGGCTGGACCGGCTTGCCGTGGAGCAGGCGCAGGCGAGCGAGCGGCTGGCGGTCCTCGATGACGTCGCGGCGGCCCAGCAGGACGCCGTTGCGCGCTTGCACGAGCGCCTGCGCAGCGCCGAGGGCGAGCAGGAGCGGCGCGCCGAGGGCGTACGGGCACTTGCCGAGAGGCGGCGCGCTGCCGAACGTCAAGTGGGAGCGATTCATACACAGTTAGTGCAGCTGCGCTCGCGTCTGGAATCGCTGCAGCAGCTGCAGCAGACCTACGAAGGCTATCAGCGCGGCGTACGGTCCATCCTGCTGGACGCGCCGCCGCAGGAGGGCGTGCTGGGCGTTGTCGCCGACGTGATCGCCGTGCCGGCACAGCACGAGCGTGCCGTCGCCGCGGCGTTGGGCGATTGCCTGCAATACGTCATCGTGCGCGAGGAGGATGATGGACTGGGTGCGGTGGCGACACTGCGCGATCGCGATTCCGGACGCGGCAGCTTCATCCCCCTGGCGCCGCGCAAGGTGCCGCGCAATGGGAACGGACAGGGAGCGCAGAGCCTCAACGGGAATACCCGCCCGCTCCTGGAGCTGGTCGAGTTCGAGGAGCCGTATCGCGGCGTCGCGGAAGTGCTCCTCGATGAGGTGGTGCTCGTGCCCGACCTGGCCAGCGGTTTGGCTTTGTGGCGGCAGAACGGTGTGCACGTCACTATGGTGACCCCCGAAGGGGACCTCATCGACGCGACGGGCGTCATCACCGGCGGAAGCGAGCGGCCCCTCGAAGAGGAAATCGTCTCACGGCGACGTCTGGTCGGCGAGCTGGAGGCGGAGATCGTTGCCACTGAGCAGCGGCTGGCGCAGGCGCAAGCGGACGTTGGGCGGCTGCAAGCGGAAATGGACGAGCAGGAGAAGGCGCTCAAGGACCTCGATCGCGATGTGCATGCGCTCACGGTGGAGTTGGTGGCGGCCGAGAAGGATATCGAGTACGTTCAGAACGAGCGCCCGCGCTGGCTGGATCGGCTCGAGGTGACGCGTTTCGAGGCCGCGACGGCGTCGGCGGAAGAGAGCGAAAGCGGCGCGGCGATCGAGCAGGTGGAGCACGGGTTGGCTGAGGTGGCGAGGGAACGGCTGGGGCGCGAGAGCGCGCTGCGCAACGCGCAGGACAGCGCCGCCGAAGCCGCCGCGCAGGTTGATGCGGCCACCGCGGAAGTGACGCGCATCAAAGTCAACGTGGCCGAGCGCCGGCAGCGGCACGAAGCGTCCGTGGCCGCCTTGGCACGCCTGAATGCCCAACTTGATGAGCAGGCGAACCGCCAAGCCACCATCGCTGCAGAGCTGCAGGAGACCGAGCACGAGCGCGCCAACTTGCAGGCGGGAGTCGCCGAGGCGCAGGGGCGGCTGACGTCGCAAGCGGCCGAGCGCCAGGCCGTCGAGGGCCAGATCGGCACAGCGCGGACGGCATTGGAAACCGCCACCGAGGCCCTGCTGGCTCATGACAGACTGCAGCGCGAGCGGCGTGAGCAGCTCGATGCCTCACGGGCGACCTCCAGTCAGTGGGAGGTCAGCTTGGCCGAGCAGCGCGTGCGCGCGACGCACCTGACGCAGAGCATGCAGGAAAAGTACGGGGCTGACCTTGCCGAGCAACCTCCCGCCGAAGGAACAGAGCAGGAGGAAAAAGCGCTGGCGCGTTTGGAAACACTGCGCGACAAGCTGTCCCGTATCGGTGAAGTCAACGTCGGCGCCATCGACGAGTTGCGCCACTCGAGGAACGCGCCGCGTTCTTGCGCGCCCAAAAGGAAGATCTCGAGCGCTCGCTCGCCGATTTGGAGCGCACCATCCAGCGGCTGAATCGGGTGTCGCGCACCAAGTTTGCCGAGACGTTTGCGGCCGTGAACGAGAAGTTCCAAGTCGTGCTGCCACGGCTGTTCTGCGGCGGCGAGGCGCGCCTGGTGCTGACCGACGAGCACAACCTGCTCGAGACCGGTGTCGACATCGTCGTGCGCCCACCGGGCAAGCGGCTCGATACCGTCAGCCTCTTCTCCGGCGGTGAGAAAGCATTGGTGGCGGTGAGCTTGATCTTCTCGTTGTTCCTCATCAACCCGACGCCCTTTTGTTTTCTCGACGAAGTTGATGCGCCGCTGGATGACGCCAACATCGGCCGCTTTACCCACCTCGTGCTGGAGATGAGTGAGCACTCGCAGTTCATCGTCATCACACACAACAAACGCACGATGCAGGCCGCGAATGTGTTGTACGGCGTGACCATGGAGGAGCCGGGCGTCTCGAAGATTCTCTCAGTGGCGATGCGCTAGCGAGTGAGGTCGTTGTCGAACGAGTTGCTGTCCGTGTTTGCTGAGCACCCCGAGCTGGTCATCGGCGCGGCGAGTGCCCTGCTGCTTTTGGGCTCGGTGGTTGGATTTTTCTTGTGGGGCCGCCGGCACGAGACCGCAGAGGACTTGCGGGAACCGACGCCTCCAGCTGGACCCGGAGGTGCGCCTGTTGTGAGCCCGTGGGCAGCGTTCCGGACCGGTTTGGCAAAGACGCGCGACGCGCTGGGCAGCCGGTTGCGCGGCGCACTCGGGGGGGACCGGACGCTGGCGGGCTGGCTGAGCGACTTGGAGGAAGCGCTCATCGTTGCCGATGTGGGCGTCGCCACCACGCAACGGCTCATCGAAGCCCTGCGTCGGCGGCCCGGCCTGGATTCACCCGAGGCCGTGCTCGCGGCGTTGAAAACGGAGATCCGCAAGATTCTTTCGGATGCTGAACCGACCGCTGCCCAGCCAGCACTGATCACTGATCACGGGTCACTGATCAGGTCTCCGTTAGTGATAGTGGTGGCCGGCGTGAACGGCGTGGGGAAAACGACGACGATTGGAAAGCTCGCCCACGGGTACCGGAATGAAGGCAAGAAGGTGCTCGTGATCGCGGCCGATACGTTCCGCGCCGCAGCCATCGAGCAGCTGGAGATCTGGGCCGCGCGGGTGGACTGTGATCTGGTGAAGCATCAGAGCGGCGCCGATCCGTCGGCCGTCGCATTCGACGGAGTCAAGGCGGCACGCAGCCGGGGCATGGACGTGGCGATCATCGACACGGCGGGCCGGCTGCACGTCAAGGTGAACCTCATGGCCGAGCTGAGCAAGATCGTCCGGGTCATTGGACGTGAGATGCCCGGCGCACCGCACGAAAGTTTTCTCGTTCTGGATGCGACGACCGGCCAGAACGCGTTGAGTCAGGCGCGACTCTTCCAGGAAGCATTGCCACTCACTGGCGTGATTCTGACGAAGCTTGACGGTACCACCAAAGGCGGTGCGGTACTCGCGGTCAAGAGCGAGCTGGGCTTGCCGATCCGTTATGTCGGGTTGGGGGAGGGGCTGGACGACCTCCGCCCGTTTGACGCGGACGCTTTTGTCGAGGCGCTGTTCGAGGACTAATCGGCTTGTTCGTTCTCGCACGACCTTTGCCCGAGCGGCGGGGGTGCCGATAATCAAAGAGCATGGACGGCACCGCGCTCCGCAACTTCGGCCCCAATCTCTGGGTCGCCGACCGGCCGCTCAAGTTGTTTGTTGGTGACGTCGGCACACGCATGACGGTGATCCGTCTTTCCGACGGGGGGCTCTTTCTCCATTCGCCGGTGCGGCTTGACGGGCCGACGCGGCGTGCCCTGGAGGCGCTCGGTCCCGTTCGCGCCGTGGTGGCGCCGAGCAAGATGCACCACCTTTTCGTGGGGGATTATATCGCTGCCTATCCGGCGGCGCGTGTCTACGCCGCCCCGGGTCTTGCCGAGAAGCGGACGGATCTGCGATTTCACGGGGTCCTCGGTAATAACGCTCCCTCGGAGTGGAATGGGGAGATCGAACAACACCTCTTTCGCGGTGCCCCCTACATCAACGAGGTGGTGTTCTTCCATCCGGCAACGCGGACGCTGATCCTGACCGACCTCGCCTTCAACGTGCCCGCCGATGAAACGGCCGGCGCCCGCATGTTCTATTGGATCACCGGCGCCGCCGGCCGCTTTGGCCCGCATCGCCTGGTGCGTCTGACCATCCGGGACCACCGCGCCGCGCGGGAGTCCGTCGACAGAATTCTGCGCTGGGATTTCGACCGCGTCACGGTCACACACGGTGACGTGCTCGAGACAGGTGGACAGCGGCGGTTTGCTGACGCGTTCGAGTTCCTGAGGAAGTGAAGCCCCGGCTTTTCGCAGTGCCGAGTCGTTCCTCGATAGTGGCGCCCTCCGCGATTCTCAGGTACAACCCAATCCAAGACAATCGAGGCCATCGAGGGAGAGATCATGACCACACGGAGCAGATGGTTGGGAATGCTGCTCCTGTTTGTACCGCTGCTGTTGACCAGGCCGGCTGCGGGTCAGAACAGCATCGCGGTTGAGCCGCTCACGGCGAATCCGGGCGAGGATGTCGTGGCGCGGATTTCGGCAACGACCGACAAGGACATCACGCTGCTTTCGGTGGACCTTACGTTCAGCCCAAATCTCTGTGCCCGCCTCGATGAACCAAGTGTTACGAAAGGCTGGGCGGACGACGCAAGATCCGCTGGAGGATGGGATTTCTTGCCCCACGCAGGGCGCGGTCAAGCTGCGTCTGCTCGATCCGTCTTTTAGCGGCGGCGTCGTGATCCCCGTTGGTAGTGGCGAGATTGCCGAATGGGCTTTTCAGGTACGCGCGGATGCACCCGGCGGAACGTTTCCGATCACCGTCACTGTGAACGAGTCTGCAAATGGCCCGTTGGCGGTTCCGCTGACCGCTTCAAACGGGCAGCTGACGATAGCGGGTGCCCCCCCCTGTCCGGGTGATTGTAACGGCGATGGGACCGTGACTGTAGACGAGCTGATCACCGGCGTGGGCATCGCTTTGGGCAACCTCCCGCTTACCGCCTGCCCGGCGTTCGACCAAGACAACGATGGCGAAGTCAGTGTCAACGAGCTTGTTGACGCGGTGAATGCGGCATTGAACGGCTGCCCGTGAGTAGCGCCGCGGTGTTGTCGTTGCCCATCTCGCTTGACACGCGGCCCCGCCCTCGACTATGGTGCAGTTCTGCTTGATGTTCGGAGAGCTATGGAGCTGGAAAATTTAAAAATTTTGGAATCCAAAATCGACCAGTTTGTCGACGAGCATGAGCGCGTCCGAGGAGAACACGAGGCGTTGCTCCAGCGCTTGCGCGACAAGGAACAACAATTGGCGGAAGTGACATTGCAGCTGAAGCAATACGAACAGGAGCGCTCGGAGGTTCGGGCTCGGCTGGAACGGATTCTGACCCGGTTGAACGGTATTGATGTGGCGTGAGGCCATGAAGCAGCCGGTCGAGGTGGAGATCATGGGGCAGCGGCTCACGATCACCAGTGAGGAAAGTGAGGAGCACGTCCGCCACATCGCGGGCTATGTGGACGAGCAGATGCGCCGAGCGGCCGCCGGTCCGGTCAAGGGCTCGACGTTGCACCTGGCCTTAGTTACGGCATTGAATATTGCGAGCGAATATTGGAAACTACACCATCAGCAGAAGGAGATTGATCAAACGATCAACCGAATGGCCCAGCGGGTGTTGGCTCGCCTCGAACGCTGAGTCGTCGGTTCGGAAAGGAGAAAGATCACCAGCGTCAGACAGGTTTTGTATCCTTCATCGACTGCGCTCGTCATCCGGCCCATCTTTAACTTTGGGTGATTTCATGGCCCCGTTCGGGGTAGCGGGCCGCGGCGCAGGAGACAGACCTCGCTAGAAGGAGCAAGCACGGTTGCCGCTGAGGGGGTTGGGAGTTGGCTGCGGGGTATTTGTTCTTGGATTGGGTTGAATTGGTTCTGAAAAGTTGCGGGGGTTTTGGGAGAACACGAGCGACGAGCGGTTGATATCGAGACGCAAAGAGCATGCATATGCACCGTGCACAACGATTCCGACTGCGGCGTCGTACACCGCGAGTCCCATGGCCCCTGTGGCACCGTAGATAACCGGCCGCCCATTTCGAGCCTGCCGCCGCCTCTCGCCCCGGTCACGTTGGCCGGATGATGGGTTTCGATAAGCGTGCGATTCGGCAGGTGCTGCGGGCGCGGCGCAAGGGCCTCTCGCCGGCGTTTGTCGCCGCCGCGGGCGGTGCTGTTTGCGCGCGCCTTGCGGCGTTCCCGCCGTACAATGCCGCGGCGTCGGTGTTGGTCTACCTCGCCTGTGAGAACGAGGTGCCGACCGCCGACCTGATCGAACGAGCGGTTCGATCGAACAAGACGGTCTACCTGCCGCATACCGCGTCGGGGGCAATGGCGCGTTGGACGCCGGGCGAGCCGCTGGTGATGGCTCGTGGCGGCGTTGCCGAACCAGTCGGTGCACCGCTGTGCCGACCCTGCCCGGCCATGGCGCTCATTCCAGTGGTTGGGTGGGACAGGCAGGGCACTCGGCTCGGGCGCGGCGGCGGATTTTACGATCGGCTGCTTGCCGATTTCCCCCCAACCATTCGGGTTGGGTTGGCATATGATTTCCAAGAAGTTGCGAGCCTCCCGCGGGATTCGTGGGACATCGCATTGGATTACGTCATTACGGAGCAGCGGGTGATTCAGTGTGCGGGGAGTGCAACGCGCGGACCCGCACTGCTCCAGAAAGGAGGGTTGCGATGATGATGGACTACGTCTTCGGGGTATCCGGGATCGTTGTCTTGGCGGTCATCTTGGCGCTGGTCTTCGATTTGATCCGGCGACACCAGGCTCGCCAGCAGGCCCAGAACGCTGAAGAGACGGCACGACGAGTTATCGAAGAGGCGCGCGCCGAAGCCGAGGCCGTACGCAAAGAAGCCGAGATCAAGGGCAAGGACGTCATTCTCCAGGCAAAAGCGGAAGCGGAAAAGGAATCACGCGAGCGGCGTCGCGAGCTGCAGCAGTTCGAGCGCCGGCTGACCACACGGGAGGAGAACCTTGAGAAACGAGCCGAGCAATTGGAGAAACGGGAGGCCGATGCCACCCGCCAGGAACAAGCGGCACGGCAGCGGGAACGCGCTCTGGCGGAGCGCGAAGAGCAGTGCAACAAGACCATTGAGGAGACGCGCCAACAGCTGGAACGCGTCGCCGGCCTCACCCGTGAGGAGGCCAAACGCGGCCTGGTCGAGCAGATGATTGATGAAGCCCGTCACGAGTCCGCCAAGCGCATTCGGCTGGTGGAGGAGGAGGCGCGCGCCGAAGCGGACCGGCGCGCCAAGAAAATCATCACGATCGCCATCGAACGCTTGGCCGGCGAGTTCGTCGCGGAACGTACCGTCTCGGTTGTCCAACTGCCGAGCGACGACATGAAGGGCCGCATCATCGGGCGGGAGGGACGCAACATCCGGGCGATCGAAGCGGCCACCGGCGTCGATCTCATCATCGATGATACGCCGGAGTCGGTCATCTTGTCGTGCCACAACCCGATCCGGCGCGAAATTGCCCGCATCGCCTTGGAACGGCTCATCTCCGATGGCCGCATCCACCCCGGGCGTGTCGAGGAGATCGTGCGCAAGGCGGAGCAGGAGGTGGAGGAGAGTGTGCGCGAGGCGGGTCAGAAGGCCATCTTTGAAGTCGGCATCCATGGCGTCCATCCCGAGCTCGTGAAGTTGCTGGGCATGCTGAAGTACCGTTACAGCTACGCGCAGAACGTGCTGATGCACTCCATCGAAGCGGCATTTATTTGCGGGGCGATGGCCGCCGAGCTGGGACTCAATGAGAAGCAGGCGCGGCGCGCCGCCCTGTTGCACGACATCGGCAAGGCGTTGACGCACGAGGTCGAAGGGTCGCACGCCATCATCGGTGCGGATATCGCGCGCAAGTATGGGGAGTCCGCGAAGATCGTCAACGCCATCGCGGCGCATCACGAGGAGGTCAAAGCGGAAACCATCCTGGCGCCGTTGGTAGATGCCGCCGACGCGCTGTCGGGAGCCCGGCCGGGAGCACGGCGCGAGATGCTGGAGAGCTACGTCAAACGACTCGAAGAACTCGAACGCATCAGCAACTCGTTTCGCGGCGTGGAGAAATCCTTCGCCGTGCAGGCGGGACGTGAGATCCGGATCATCGTCGAGCCGCGCGCGATCAATGACGACCAAGCGGCCAGCCTGGCGCACGACGTAGCGCGGAAGATCGAAAGCGAGATGACCTATCCGGGGCAGATCAAGGTGACGGTCATCAGAGAGACACGGGCGAGCGATGTAGCGCGGTGAGACGTACCACCCATACCAGACGCTTGAGCGCTACGGGGCGGGGTATTGGTATGTACCCGCCTCACACCTCAAACTCCTGATGCCGCTGCGGCATCTCCACCCGCGTGTTGGTGAGCAGCCCGGCGAAGTGACGCATCGTTTCTTGCTCGCCGTGCACCAGGAAGGTGCGCTCCGGGTTGCCGATCTGCTGGTGCCAGCGGAGCAACTCTGCCTGGTCGGCGTGCGCGGAGAAGCCGTTGATCGTGTAAATGTGCGCCCGGACCGGGATCTCTTCGCCGAAGAGACGGACGGTTTTGGCGCCGTCGATGATGATGCGGGCGAGCGTGCCGCTGGCGGCGTAGCCGACGAACACCACGCTGGCATCGTCACGCCAAAGGTTGTGCTTGAGGTGATGGCGCACGCGCCCGCCCGTGCACATCCCCGAGCCAGCCATGATGACGGCGCCGCCGCGAATGCGGTTGATCGCCATGGAGTCTGCCGTCTGCCGGGTGAAGTGCAGGCCGGGAAGGGCGAAGGGATCGTGCCGCTGGCGGAAGAGCGCCGCGGTCTCGGCATCGTAACACTCCGGATGGCGTTGGAAGACCGCGGTGGCGGAGATGGCCATCGGCGAGTCCAAAAACACCTGCATCGCGCGCGGCAGCCGATTGTCCTCGACGCCCTCCCGCAGGAAATAGAGCAACTCTTGCGCACGCTCCAGCGCGAAGCTGGGGATGACGACGTTGCCGCCGCGTCGGAACGTATCGTTAAGCGCCGCGTACAGCTCCTCGACCGACTCCGCGATCGGCTTGTGTAGCCGGTCGCCGTAAGTGGTTTCCATGACCACCAGGTCGGCTTTGGGTGGGGTCGCCGGCTCCCGCAACAATGGACGGCCGACGTTGCCGAGGTCGCCGGAGAACAACAGCGTGCGCCGGTGGCCGGCTTCCTCCAGCTCCAAGTAGACGCTCGATGAGCCAAGGATGTGGCCGGCATCGACAAAGGTTGCACGGGAGCCCGGAGCCACCTCCAAGGGCTGCCCGTAGGCCGCCGTCCGTCCGAAATGGTCGAGGCTGTTCAACGCATCCAAGACGGAGTACAGCGGTGCGGCGGTCTCGACGCCGCTGCCGTGGCGGGCGGCCTTGCGCGCCTGGGCCAGTGCGTCTTCCTCCTGCAGGTGGCTGGCGTCCAGCATCACCAGCCGTGCCAGCTCTCGTGAAGCCGCCGTGGTGATGATCTCACCGTGGAAGCCTTGCTTTACGAGAAGCGGCAGGCGACCGCAGTGGTCGAGATGCGCGTGCGTGAGGAGCACGTAGTCAATGCCCGCGGGATCGAAGCCGAAGGGCTGCGCGTTCTCCTCCTCGAGCGCGCGCCCGCCTTGGTAGAGGCCGCAGTCGATCAGCATGCGGCGTCCGCCGCACTCGACCAAATGACATGAGCCGGTAACGTCACCGTCCGCACCGTGGAATGACAGCTTCAAGGCAACCTCCTATCCGTGCCGTCTCTTTTGCCAGGCTGTTCCCCTGTCGGTCAACTCTTTCTTCCGACAGCGTTGCCGAGTTCGGCTGCCGCCCCAGCAGCACTTATGGAATCGGCGGGGAAGGTCTTCAGCGGTGCTGCACTGCCGTGGTCACATCAGCTCGGTTTGACCAAACGGCGGTCGGTCGAGTTGGCCGGATCGAAGAGGTGGTTAGCGTCGGTCGGCCGCCAGCCCCCGCCGGAGATCACGAGGACAGCCGCCGGCACGGCCAGATCCGATAGGCACCAACGTCGCGCGGCCTGCCGACGTGGAACCCGACGCGCTCCAACCGCGCCCGCAAATCGGTGCGCACGAAGCGCTCGAAATCATCGCTTTCCAGGTATTCAAAAAACCGCCCCAGGCGAAACAACAGGCCGCCGGCAACCCCCTGCGGCACGTGGTACTCGGCGATCACCACGCGGTCATTGGCGACGCGGCTGATCTCGCGCAGGACCTGCTCGCGCTCGGGCTCGGCCATCTCGTGTAGAGCCATGGAGCACGTCACCAGAGAAAACGAACGATCCGGAAAGGCGAGCCGCCGCGCGTCCATACGCGCAAACAGCGCACCGCCGGAGGTCGCAAACCCATTGCGTTTGTTGCCCGCCCGCCGCAGCATGCCCTCGGCGAGGTCGAGTCCGATCACCCGCGCCCCGCGCCGCGCCAACTCCACTGCCGCGCCACCCGTGCCCGTGCAGACGTCCACCGCCGGCTCGCCCACCGCCGGCGCCGCGACATCCGCGATCGCGCGCCACAGCGGCGGAAACCCGAGCAGGCGAACAACCGGGTCGTACGCGTGCGCGAAGGAGGATAGGAAATGGATTTGGGCGGAACGGGACATGGATATACAGTAATCAGTAATCAGTGGTCAGTAGTCAGTAATATTATTGTCTGTATCACGCTTTTTCTACGTCGACGTGCACGGCGCGGTCGATGGGGATCGGCTGCCAGTGCAGGCCGCGGTACTGGAGATGGCCGTAGCCGCCGGCGAAATGCAACCACTTCACCATGCCCGGCTCGAGGTTCTCGGGACCTTTCCAGTCCTCGAACTGGAACGGCTCGTAGCCGTTGTAAATGATCACTTGCCCCGGCTTCGTTCCGGGTGAGCGCCGCACGCGAATACGCAGCTCCGCCAGATCGTTGAACAACCGCGCTTCGTCGTTGTCCTCGAGGCCGCGGGCCTGCATGTCGTCCGGGTTCATGTACATGACCGGATGACCCCGATGCGTACCGAGGATGATGCGGCTCGTGTGGTTCATCGAATGGATGCTCCAGCGCGGATGGCCGCTGGTCAGGCGCAACGGGAAGTTGCCGCCGTGGCGCGGATTGTCCTTGTGCACGGGCATCTCTTCCCCGGCTTCCAGGTACCAGTCGTGATCGATATAGAACGAGGCCCGGCGGTTGAGCGTGGGATAGGGCTTGAGTTTTTCGATGTGGTTGCGCCACGGCGTGTGCGTTTTGTTCGGCTCGATCGGCGACTGCTGGCAGACCATCATGGACGAGTTCCCCCAGCCGACGGCGCGCACCGCTCCCTTGTCGCGCATGATGTCCAAGGTTGTTCCCGCCGGGATGGTGCCGAGGATGGCGCTGTCGCGGAACACTTCATCGATGAGCGTCGCGTCATCGGCGAGGTCGCCGTTCTTCGTGAACCAATTCCAGAGATTGTCGAGGGGCACGGGCTCGCCGTTCTTGCGCGGCCACGGCTTGACGCCGCGCGCCTTGCCGCGCGCCTCGAGGGCCTTGGCGAGCCCCTGGATGATCTGCCACTCGCTGCGCGCCTCGCCCGGCGGCTCGGCGGCCTTCTCGATCAGGAGGACGTGCAGGTGCGTCGGGCTGGAATACGGCTGATTGTATTTCTCGTAATGCTGTGCCGCCGGCAGAATGTAATCGGCGTAGAGGCCGGTGGTGTTGATCCGCCAATCCACGGAGACGATCATCTTGAGCTTCGGCCACAGGTGTTCGAGGAGTTGGCGCGCGCCGCCGCGTTGGCGGCGCAGGAGATTGCCGCCCACCTCGATCAGGAAGCGCGGTTCAACCTGGCCGGTCGTGTCTGCGAACGCGCTCCACCAGCCCCTGTCGCACGCCTCACGGAAGTACTCATCGAAGGACCGCTTCATTGTCGGGTCGTTGTACTCGGGACGATTCCAAATGTGGCGGTAGCCGCAGTGGTGGTACCAGAAGAAAGCCGGCGGCGTCATGAACCCCAACAGCTGAATCATCGTGCGCTCGACGTCGTAGTGCGCGATTTCGTCGGTGAGGGTCGGGTCCGCCTCCAGCATCGCCGCCACCATCGCGTCATGCATCGCGCGGGTCGCCAGCGTCATCTCGGGGCCAGACTCCGGCTTGAGCAGGGCGATGAACATGCCGTCGTTCAAGCCCACGGCCCAGCTGCGGGCGCCCGTGCCGTGCTTGCCCCAGTTGCCCGTGAGCCCGAGGATGAGCATCATCGCCCGCTCCATCAAATCACCGTGGTAGTACTTGCCGGCGTTCCACCCCATCATGATGCGCGTCCTGCGGCTGGCGATCTTGCGCGCCAACATGCGGGTCGAATCGGGATGCACGCCGCACACGGCCCGGACTTTCTCCGGAGTGTAGTGCGCGTTCAGCATGTCCCGCAGCAACGAGAACACCGGCCGTACCTCGACCGCGGTCCCGTCGGCGAGCGTGGCGCGCGCGGTGCCGTCCAGCGCCGGATCGACGTCACCAGGATCGAGGGTGCCGCGCGGAGCCGGTACGATCTTCTGCGTCTTGGCGTCGAGCCAATGGAACTGATCCTCTCCGCCGTTCCCCAGATCCGATGCCCGCAGGAGCCGGCGGGTGTCCATGCGGACCAGCAACGGCAGATCGGTCTGCTTCTTGACGAAATCGGCGTCGATCAGCCCTTCCTCAATCACGACTTGTGACATGGCGTTGGCGAAGGCCGCGTCGGTGCCGATCTCGATGGGAATGTGGTAGTCGGCGTGCACCGCTGAAGGGTTGAAGTCCGGTGCAATCGTCACCACCTCGCCGCCGTTGTAACGCGTCTCCTGGATGAAGTGGTACCAGGTCATGTTGGTGCACACCGGGTTGGCGTGCCAGATCAGCACCAGCTCGCTGTGGAAGAAGTCGTCGGCGCCGGGGGCCGGGTCGAACTTGCCGAAGGTGGTATAAATGCCGGGGCTGAAGTCATTGATCTCCGCCTGCAGGTCGGTAACCTGGAAGCCCAGTTGCGCCGAGAAGTTGGTCCACAGGATTTGCTGTGTGCCGCCTTCACCCGGCGTGCCGATGTGGTAGAGCGACTGCGGTCCTTGCTCCTCGACGGCGTCGAGGATCGCATCGGCGATGTCGGTGAACGCGGTCTCCCAGGACACCCGTTCCCATTTCCCCTCGCCGCGTTTGCCGGCGCGTTTCATCGGGTAAAGGACGCGCTCCTCATTGTAGTGCTGCTGGCTCCAGGCGGCGCCCTTCTGGCAGCCCATCGGGTTCATGTCCGGCACTCCGGACTCGATGGTGTGGAAAATCGCCGCTTGCTCCTCGCGCACGATCTTGCCGTCGCGCGAGTACACGCGCCACGGGCAGCCGCCGGGGTAACAGTCCACGGCATGGCATCCCCAGTTCACTTTGTCCCACTTCCACAAATCGCGGTACGTGTCTTCCGTCGTGCTCTGCTTGGTTTCCATGGCGTCTCCTCAGAACGGTCAAAGGTCGAAAGTCTACGGTCGAATGGTTTCGAGCCTGCTCTATTTCCACGTAATGGTCGCGGGATCGCGGTCGAACGGCCCGAGCAGCTCTTTCCACTGGTAGGCGATCAGCGTTTCTATCAGCTCGGAGCGCTGGCCCCGGCGGCGTTTGGCCATTTCGCCTTCGAGGGTCTTCAGGGCAGGGCCGACACCAGGTCCGAACAGCGATTCGAGGTACGACAGCGGAATCCGCCGTTGCGATTCATCAATGGTCCCGTCGGGACGAACCACGAAAGCAGACAGCGGCGGAACGTAGAACACGTTGGGTTGCGTGTTCCACTCGGCGTGCAACGGCAAAGCGACCTTGTAGCGCTCGACCAGCGTGTGGACCGCGCCGTCTTCACTGTCGCGAAAGCCAACGAAGACCGCCCGACCTGGGCATTGGCGAACGCAGGCGGGAGCTACGCCGCGCTCCAAGCGTGGAAAGCACCCGATGCAGTGCTGACTGGTACTGCGCACGGCATCGAAATAGATTTTCTTGTACGGACAGGCTTGAGCGCAGCTGCGCACGCCGCGGCAGCGCTGCTCGTCGCGCAGCACCACACCGAAGTCGTCGCGTTTGTACATGGCACCGTTCGGGCACGCTTCAACGCAACTCGGTTTGGAGCAGAAGTTACAGATACGCGGCATGTAAAAGTAGTAGGCGTTGGGATACTCGCCAGCGCCCTCGTCCTCATCCCAGTTCATCGCCCAGGTCGGTTCGCCCGCAGTCGGCTGCAGGTGCACGCGAGCCCCGTCGGCGGAGTGGTAAACATCGTCCCAGTTGAACTCGGATGCTCCGCCAAAGTCCTCCGGACTGGGCAATTGCCCCAGGAGCAATTTCCCATTGGCATCATACCCGCCACCCATCTTTTCGTAGTCACGCGGCGTGCCGCGGCCGGGTTGAGTATTCACGGAGCACCACCACATGTGGCGTTTGCCCTCCTGGTTGGTCCACAAGACCTTGCAGGCGACCGAGCACGTCTGGCAGCCGATGCACTTGTTGAGGTCGAAAACCATCGCGAGCTGTTTACCCATGCGCTCTCCTCCCTTCGGCACGTGTTTCTGCAGCCTACCCGTGCTGCCGAGTACCCAAGGAGCTTACCTTCCTACCGTTCGGTAGGGAACAAGAATATGCGTAGCGTCAGTAAGTCTAATGACGGACATCAGGGATTTGGTGGGGGACAGGGTGCCGAACGGGGCAAAAATCTCGAAAGGCGAGGCCGCGCCTCGCCAATTTCGTCGCGCCACGCGATCATCCACGGCCTGCGTAGCTCAGCGCGCAATGTAGCGCGTCAACTCGCTGGCGAAATCTGCCTCTTCGATCGGCGTTGCGCCTGCTGCGACCAGGCCGGCGTTCTCTCCGTACCAGGACAACACGGTCTGGCCGCGGTCGAGCGCCTCGAGGCAGACGCGCTCCATCTCGCCACCGGGGCGGGCGTGCACGGCCACGACCACGTCGGCCAACGCGGCGATCAATTCATCCCGGCGGCGTCCGTTGCGCGGCGTGGCGTGATCCATGAGCCGGAACGGTGACAGCACCAGCGTGTGCTCGGTGTCCAGGGCGCGGCGCCCCGGTCCGAACCCGAACGGGTCGCTGTCCAGATGCGCCCCGAAGGTGGCGAACAGACCTCTGTCGAGCACGATGATCCGCGCCGCTGCGGCGGCGCGCCCAGCTACAGCGGCGATCCGATAGCTGGTTTTCATTCCACCGGTCACCAGCGTGAACCCCTGTACGGCGGCGGCCTGCACCGCCGAGTTGCTGGCCGCCACCGCGTACTCCGTGATCGTCCGCGAGTTCAGAACGGCAAGCGTCGGCGCGGAGAGCACGGCCGCTGCGCCGAGCGTGTGCAGCACGACCGGGGGCGGTTGCAAGCGCTGGCGCAAGCGCGCCGGATAGTCGGCATCGTCGGCAAGACACACCGTTCCGCCACCAGCCGACAATTGATCGAGCAGCCAGCGGCAACGGTCCTCGTGCGCGCGGTGCTCCGTGCACAGTCGCGCGATGGTCTCGGCGTGCAGCTTGTAGTCCTCCCGCAAGATCGGCTCGGGCAACCGGAAGAAAGTCGCGAGTCCGTGCCGGCGCTCCCGGTTGAGCGCCAGGATCCGTGCCGCCGCCTTGTCCCCGACGTGCGGTAGCTCCGAAAGCATCAACGCATGCAGAGCGGTTTCCTTGTCCATGTCCAACCTCCGTGTTAGGCAGCGAGCAGGCGGGTTGCGGAGGAGTCATGCCCACAGCACGAGACCACCGTGTTCAGGCGCGCGGGTTGAGCTTTCACTACGTCGAATGGGGCGCGGTCACCAAGCCGCCGTTGCTCGGCTTGCATGGCATCACGCAGACGGCGCACAGCTGGGACGAGGTGGCTGCGGCGCTGGCCAGCGACTACCGTGTCCTGTGCCTCGATCAGCGCGGCCACGGCGACAGCGACTGGGCGCCGGATGGCGACTACACGCGGCAGACGCAAGCGGCGGATCTCGAAGCCATCGGCGGCGCACTGGCGCTGCCCACGTTCATCCTTGCCGGCATGTCGATGGGGGGAATCAACGCCATCACCTTCACGGCGCGCCACCCTGAGAAGGTCGAGGCGCTGATCATCGTCGATGTGAGCCCGGAAGTGCAGGCGCGTGGGGTGGAGAACATCCGCAGCTTCATTCAAGCAGCGGACGAGCTGGACAGCTTCGAGGAGTTCGTCGAGCGCGCCCATCAATTCAATCCGCGCCGCTCGCTGGAGAACCTCCGCAGCCGCCTGTCGCATAACCTCAAGCAGTTGCCGAATGGGAAATGGACCTGGAAATACGACAAGGCGCTGCGCTCTCCGCAAGGCGGCTTCCAGGCCAGCGCGCTGCTCAATCTGTGGGACGACGTGCGGGCGATCCGCTGCCCGACCTTGATCGTCAAAGGCGGTGAGAGCGACATCCTCTCCGCCGAGAGCGCCGCGAAGCTGCAGGCGGCGATTCCCGGCAGCCGTCTCGCGGAGGTGCCTGGGGCAGGCCATTCGGTCATGGGCGACAACCCAGCGGGCTTCGTCGACGCGGTACGCACATTCCTGCGCGGCACATAGGGCGGCGCTTCTCTCCGGCGGGCTCGCTCGCCCTGTGACGGGCGTTTCGCCGGTGTGGTCACGGCTTGTCATCTTAGCTAGTGACCAGTTTACAACACTATCATTCGCTTGACAAGTTAGCTGTACGTCTGGTCACATTGATAGGCGTTACGCAAGAGACGGTGCCGCCGGCAATAGCCCTGGAGAATTATTGTCCAAGCCCGCTCGCGCCTTGGATGGTGCCTCGATCGGTCAACGCGCCAGGCGGTCAGATTGGCTCGCTTGCTCTCGTCGCGTTTTCCCCCGCACCCGTTCAAGGCGTTGTCCTCACTGCGTAAGAATCTCGCGGACCGTGATCTGGCCGTCCTGGTTGGCGTCGCCGGCTTCGCACGCGGAAACCGTTGCGTTCCCGAGGGCGATGTGTTGGTGACACTTACACAAATCCGGGTCATCAGCAGTTAACACTAACCGGAGGGCGGGGCAGGAGGCGGGTTTGGTTGGTCGGTGCGGTACGAATTCAACCACTTCTCCATCGTTGCGACCACCGTCGACTGGCCTGTGTGTCGAGCGACTTCCAACGTCTTCTGGGCTGCCCTGATCGCCGCGGAGGATTGGCCTGCTGCGGCATACGTGAACGCCAAGTTGGCCCAGGCTTCGGCATAGTCAGGCGTGAGCGTGACGACCTGCTGGTATTGTTCAATTGCTTCCGGCAGCCGGTTCACCTTAGCCAGCGCCCATGCCAGATTGTAGTGGGCCTCGGGGTAGCCCGGTTTCAGCCGCAGCGCCTGCTCGTACTGTTCGATCGCCTCTTGCAGGCGCCCCGTGGTGGCCAGCACGTTGCCGAGGCTGTCGTGAGCCTCCGGATAGTTGGGTTTCACCCGCAGCGCGTGTTCGAAGTGTTCGATCGCCTCTGCCTGTCGGCCGATGCGGGACAGTGCAAGACCCAGGTTGTAATGCGCATTGGGGTGATCGGGGTCTATCCGCAAAGCCTGCTCGTAGTGTTCGATCGCCTCTTGGGTTTGGCCCCCTTTTGCTAGCGCGCTGCCCAGGCCATTGTGGGCCTCGGGGTAGTCGGGTTTCAGCCGCAGCGCCTGCTCATAGTGTTCGATCGCCTCCTGCGGCCGGCCGCTTTCGGATAGCGCGAGGCCCAGGTTGTTGTGGGCGAGACCAGAGTTTGGGTTTTTATCGAGTGCTGTCCGATACAGCGTCAAGGCGCTTGCGTAGTGTCCGCTTTGCTGCCACGCCAGGAACGTGAGCACGCTTCCCACCGCGACCGCCAAGGCGTTCAGCATCCAGCGGGCCGGCCCGCGTGAGCGCCGCTGCCATTTGTCCCAGCCCGCTGCCGCCAGCGCCGCCACCGCGATCAGCGCAATATGCTGATAGTGATCCGCGACGAGCGAATAGCGCATGAAGCCCACGTCGGTGAAGCCCATTACCGGCACCAGCGCCACGCAGAAATACCCCCACGCAAATAGAAAGGCGCGGCTCCACCGCCGCCGATACCACCACAGTACACCGGTCACGCCAGCGCATGCCAGCAGCGGCAGCCACCACCGCACCTGCTCCGTATCGATGCGCCAGCGCGGATAGATAAACGCGAGGTTGATCGGCAGCATCGCCTTGTATAGGTAGAACCACACCACGGCCCCGGCGCCGAGCAGGCGCTCGGGAAAGCCAGCCGCCCGGATCGGAGTGCCCACAGCGCGCGTTTGGAACCATATGTTTACGGCGACCATCAGAACGGCGAAAAGGAAGAACGGGGCCACCCGCACCAGGTCACGTTTTGTCAGCGGGCGCAGCCACCAGATGATGCCCAACAGCAACGGCGGCAGGACCACCACTGAACCCTTGCTGAGCATTGCCAACACGAACGTTACCAGGCTCAACCAATACGATCGGTTCCCCATCTGCGGAGAGAGGCCGGGGTACGGTGCCGGCGATGGCGGCTCTGTTTTCAGATAGCAGAGGATGGAGAGCAGAAAGAACAGCATCGCCATCAGGGTTTTGCGCTGGGCGATCCAGGCCACCGATTCGACGTTGACCGGATGGACGGCGAACAGCAGTGCCCCCAGGAACGCGCCAGGAATGGACAACCTCCGCAAGATGCTCCAGATCAACAACGCTTCGACGATGTGCAGCACCAGGTTGGTGACGTGATAGCCCGCCGGATGCATCCCCCACAGCCGCCATTCGAGCCAAAGTGTCGTGTTTGATACCGGCCAATAATCAGTCGCTTCGGTGGTGCACCAAAACCTGTAGAGGCCGTCCGCAGCCTTGATCAGGCGGTTGTCCGTCAGAAGAAGCTTGTCGTCGAGAATGAACCCGCCGCTGAGCGATGGGAGGTAAGCGACGGCTGTGGCCAAGACGATCAGTGCTGCGCCCGCCAGTACACTGCGGCTCAGCGCCAATGGTACAGGGCTTGCCGGACGACCCGCAGGCGTGAATTCGTTGCGTCTAGCCATTTGCCTCAAGCGCTATAGAGACGACCCATACCGAAGGCAGATGTCATGTCAATAGGTGTGTAAATGAGATCCGGTGGTGAGCCTCCACGGACGTGGTTCTCGATCCCGACTCTGGACAAACGCTCCGGCAATGCTCACCCCTCGCACCGGTGTTGACTCCGCGGGAGCGCTGGGCGGCGATCGAGGAAATCAATCGCACGCTCTCGTAACCCGCCTCGGTGCGTGAGGCGACGGAATTGAGCCTCGGCGGCAGCGGCTCGCGCTACGGCAGGGCAGCCGCCTCATCGCGGTCCGCGGGCGGCTTCGCCACGTAGCGCTTGACTTTGATGGCTCCCGCTCTCTGGCGGGCCGCAGCGATCTCGTAGGCGGTTTGCATCCGCAGGAGCGTATCCATCTTCGGACCGAAAGCCTTCTCGATCCGGATCGCCATGTCTGGCGAGAGCGCGGCGCGGCCATTCAGAAGCGCAGAGAGGGCAGGCCGGGTTACGCCAAGAAGCTTGGCGGCGTCGGTCACGGACAGACCGAGGGGCTCGATCACTTCCATCCTGATGAACTGCCCCGGATGGGCCGGGCGTGCGATGCGCACCATGCGCGTCTCTCCTTTCAATGGTAGTCCTCGTAGTCCAAGTCGAGGATTTCTCCCTCGACCTGACCGATCTTGAACGTGATTCGCCAGTTGCGCGTGACGGTCAGGCTCCATGTTCCCTTGCGATCGCCGGTGAGCTGGTGCGCCTTCCAGCTCGGTATGTCGCGTAGCTCCTGAGCATCTCCCATCTCTTGCAAGAACGTCACGATGTTCCGAACCCGTTCCACGACCGGCGGGGACAAGCCGGAAGGATCATTGCGCTCGATGAAACGCCGCAATCCTCGGTGAGCCACGTTCCGGATCTTCATGGCTCAGCTTACCTGAGGAGTGCGTTGCCTGTCAAGCTACGCTTTCCGGGCCGTCGCCGGCCTGTTGCTAGAATGGGATCTTGTCTAACGCCATGACGATCAGCAACGCCGGCAAGTACAACAGCGATGCGAACATCAGCTGGCGGGCGGAGGCGGCGGTGCGCGCCCTGGCGAACGCCAGTCCGCAACCGAGAAATCCGACACCGAAGACCAGGGCGGTTGCGAAGTAGACCGCGCCGGCGAGCCCCACCACGGTCGGCAACAGTGCCACCACGAAAAGCACCAGACAGGTGCCGACGATGTACCGCGCCGCGCGCTTCGCGTCCGGCTCAACGACGGGCAGCAAACGCATCCCCGCACGGGCGTAGTCTTCACGGTAAAGATGGGCGATGGCCAACGTGTGCGGCAGCTGCCACAGGAACATGATCGCAAAGAGGATCCACGCCCCCATCCCGAACCCATTGTGGGTGGCAACCCAGCCGGTCACCGGCGGCAGCGCCCCCGACACCGCGCCGACGACGCTGCACAGCGGCGTCTTGCGCTTGAGCGGGGTATAGAAGAACAGATAACTAGTTGTGATTGCCGCCGTCACCAGCCCGCTGGAGGCGTCGACAACGAACGCCAGATACAGCAGGCCGGCCATGGCGACGATGATGCCAAAGACCAAGGCCTCACCGGCGTGCAGGCGCCCGTCGGGCAGCGGGCGCAGCCGTGTGCGCTCCATGAGGGCGTCGGTATCGCGCTCCGTGTACTGGTTCAGTGCCAGCGTGCCGGCGGCTGCCAGGGCCGTGCCGATCAGTGCGCGCAGGAGCAAGAACACATCCGGAGCCCCACGACTGGCGAGATAGAAACCTACTGCCGTGGTGATCAACACCATGGTGACCACCCGCGGCTTCGCCAGGGCAACGAAGTCCTGGACACGCCGCTGCGCCCGGACGACGTCGAGCTCGAGAACACTGGGCTGCGGTGTCATGCGGTCACCTCGTTGTGGTGCAGCAGTATGCGTTGTGCTCGCTTGAGGGTTGCCGCGATACACCGGCACCTCCGTTTGCTTCCGACGCCAAGTAAATCCCTAGCTCAAGTGCAACTATATCTGTGGCACGCTAGCCGTGTGTCGTCAACGCTCCTGGGCTATTGGTACTGCCGCGTCGCTCACCTTCAAACCTAACCCCCTGGCCCCTTCCCTGCGAGGGAAGGGGGAGAAATGCTTTGGCTTTTCACCTCCCCTCTCCGCGTCGGAGAGGGGCCGGGGGAGAGGTTCGAGCGGTTCGCGCAAGGACGTTATTCGAACTTAGGACCTTCCTGGGCTATTTCACCTACGTCGTTCGCGTTCGTCTCGTCAGAACGTGAAGCGGCGCGTGCTGACGTTCATCAAGAGCCCGATAGCGATCATGCTGGCGAGCAAGGAGGAGCCGCCGTAGCTGAAGAAGGGCAGGGTGACGCCCACCACGGGCAGTGAACCGATGGCCATGCCGATGTTGACCAGCACCTGACAGAAGATCATCGCCGTCAGACCAAAGGCGAGGAGCACGCCAAAGGTGTCCCGCGCCCGTGTGGCGACGATGAAGCAGCGTAAGAGCAAAACCATGTAGAGCAGGATCAACGCGCAGGCGCCGACGAAGCCCCATTCCTCGGCGAGGACGGCGAAGATGAAATCCGTGTGCTGCTCGGGCAAAAACTTCAGCCGGTTTTGCGTCCCGTTGAGGTATCCCTTGCCTTCCACCATGCCGGAGCCGATGGCGATCTTCGATTGCCAAATGTGATAGCCGGCGCCCAACGGATCGGCTTCCGGGTTGAGGTAGGTGAGAATGCGCTGTCGTTGGTAGTCCTTCAGATGGTGCCACGCATAGGGCAGGGACGGTGCCAGCACGGCGGCCAGGATGAGGACCAGGCGCAGGCGCAAACCGGCGATCAGCAGCACCACGCCGACGGTCAGGCCGAGCACGACGACGGTTCCCAGGTCGGGTTGCCGGAGAATCAAGAACGCCAGCGGGGCCAGCAGCAAGACCGGCACGATGACGGCACGCAGCGGCAGGCGCCGGTCGCTGATCTGGCGGTGCAGATAGCACGCGAGCGTGACCACCAAGGCCAGCTTCGCGTACTCCGACGTTTGGAACGAGAGCGGGCCGATGACCAACCAGCGGCGTGCGTTGCCGCCCGACGAGCCGAAGGCAGCGGTCAACAACAACAGCGGTACGGCGGCGCCGTACACGAAATACCCGTAGCGCTCGAGCCAATGGTAGTCGAAGCTCAACGCGGCGCCCAGGCCGATGATGCCCAGGCCGGCCCACATGGCCTGCCGCAAGAGCAAACCACTGAGCAAGTGGCCGTGGGAGTGCGTCGCGCTGAGGACGGTCACCAACCCGCAGCAGATCACCAGCAGGGCGCACGCCAACAGCGGCCAATCGAGATGCGTGATGAGACGCCGATCAATTCTGAACATACTTGGTTCCCTCGCGGTCCTTCTTCAGTTGGAAGTACGCCTGCAGCACATCGTGCACGACCGGAGCGGCAACCGCACCGCCGCCGCCCTCCGCGTGCTCGACGACGCACGCCACGGCGATCTCGGGTGCGTCAACGGGGGCGTAGGCGAGGAACCAGGCGTGATCGCGCTGGTCCCAGCGCAGCTGCGCCGACTTCACTCGCTCCTTCCCCATTTTCACAACTTGTGATGTACCGGTCTTGCCGGCCACCTCGATGCCGTTCAGGCGCGCCTTCTTCCCGGTGCCGCGGTCGGTGTTGACGACGTCGCGCAAGGCCTCGCGCAGCTGCAGCAGCGTGGTCGGGCGTACCTTCAACGTGGCGGCGAGGTCCGGAGCCTCCTTCTGGATGAACTCCCCGTCGGGTGCTTCGACCTGCATGACGTATTGCGGGCGGTACCGCTTGCCGACCGCCGCCGTGGCGATCAGGTTGGCCATCTGCAGCGGGGTGGCGGTGACGTACCCCTGGCCGATGCCGGCCGAGAGCGTTTCCCCCGCATACCACGGCTGCTTGAAGCGCTTGCGCTTCCACGCGCTGTCCGGAATCGTCCCCGACTTCTCATGCTCGAGGTCGATGCCGGTCGGCAGGTCCAGCCCGTAGGCACGGGCGTAGCGCGCGATGGTGTCGATGCCGAGCCGTTGGGCCACTTGATAGAAGAACACGTCGCACGACTGCACGATGGCCTCGTGCAGGTTCATGCCCCCATGACCGCCCTTCTTCCAGCAACGAAAGTAGTGATTGCCGAACTGCATGCCACCGGGGCAGTTGAGGCGTGTGAACGGGTTGATGATGCCTTCTTCCAGCGCCGCCGTCGCCACGACGATCTTGAACGTCGAACCGGGGGGATACTGTCCTTGGATGGCCCGGTTGTTCAGCGGCTTGTGCTTGTCAGCTAGGAGGGCACGCCACTCATCGCGATGGATGCCGCGGGCGAACACGTTCGGGTCGAAGGAGGGGTGATTGACCATCGCCAGGATTTCTCCGGTGTTCGGATCGAGCGCGACGAGTGAGCCGTCATGGTCGCCGAGCGCCTGATCCGCCGCGTTCTGCAGGTCCAAGTCGATCGTCAGTTTCACGGTGTCGCCGGGCACTTCTTCCACCTCGCGCAGGACACGCAGCTTGCGGCCGACGGCGTCCACCTCGATCTGTTGCCCGCCGTTCACGCCACGTAGGACATCCTCGCGCTGCTTTTCCAGGCCCGCCTTGCCGAGCAGGTCGCCCATGCGGTAGCGCGGATCGGCGGCCAAATCTGCTGGGCCAGCTTCGCTGACATAGCCGAGAAGGTGCGCCAGCTTCGTCGCCAACGGATAACTGCGCCGCGGTGTAATCTGCAGGCTGACGCCCGGGAGGTCCAGCTGATGCGTCTCGAGGGCGACGAGGTCGTCCCAGCTCAGATCGCGCTTCACCGTCAGCTCCTGGAACGGCGGGCGCGAGCTGGTTTGCGCCAGCAGGGCATGCATGTCCGCCGTGCTCTGATTGAGGAACTGCGCCAGGTTCTCGATCGTTTCCTCCACCTTGCGGCCGGCGTCTTCCGGGACCAAGACGGCGTCGAAGGACGGCCGGCTGTCGATCAGCACCCGCCCCTGGCGGTCGACCACCGTGCCGCGCGTCGCTTGTACCCGGTGCAGCCGGATACGGTTGTTCTCCGAGAGATTGCGCATCTCCTCGCCGTGCAGGATTTGCAGATCCCACAGCCGGCCGAGCAGCAGCAGAAAGCACAGGAACCCCACGCCCAGGGCGATACCGAGACGCCGCCGCAAGACCACCGGAACCTCACGCTGGGTCAGCGGGACCATGCTACTCTTCCTCCACCACGGCCACCTGGTGCGCGTGTGCGAGCAACGCAAACACCGGCGGACTCAACAGCGCAGCGAGCATCGCCTCGACGAACCAGTAACCCAAAATGGCGCGCCACAACCCCTCGACGGACATGAACACCGCCACCAACGTGATCACCGCCAGTGTCTTCAGCAACGAGGCGAGAAAGACAACCACCACCTTCGAGAGGGCATTGTCGACCCAGAGGCGGCGCGACGTCAGGTACACCGTAATGAAGACCAGACACATGGCGAAGGCGTTGAGACCGACGACGCTGCCCGAGAAGGCATCCTGCAGGTACCCGAGCACAAAGGCGCTCACGGCGCCGGCCACCGAGTGCTGATGTAATCCGAGGTAGACGCAAATGATCAGCAGCAGGTCGGGTGTGGCACGCCCGATCGCAATGAACGGCAAAAGCGTTGTCTGCACCAGCAGCGCGGCAACGGCAATCACCGCAAACGACAGCGCCGTGCGCATGCCCGCGACCTCAGAGCTGGCCGGCCTGCCTCACGGCGCTGCGTCTTTCAGCCGCGCCCCGGCACCGGCCACCAAGACCTCCTCGATCCGGTCCAGCGGCACACTGGGCTTCACGTCGGCGACTTGCATGAGCCCACGACTGCCCCGCGTCACATGGGTGACGCTGCCGATGAGCAGGCCTTTGGGAAAAATACCGTCGAGTCCCGACGTGACGATCTGATCACCCACCTCCACATCCTCCCCGCGTCTCAAATACTTCATTACGCAGTCATCTTCCAGCCCCCCTTCAACGATACCACGCGCCCGGCTGCGTTGCACGATGGCGTCGACCCCGCTGTTGTGGTCGGTGATCAACAGCACCCGTGCCGCATGCGCGCTGGTGGCCATCGTTTGGCCGACGACGCCGAAGGGGGAGAGTACGGCCATGTTCTTCTGGACGCCGTCCGACTCGCCTTTGTTCAGCACGACGGTGCTGAACCACGGTAGCGGATCGCGGCCGATGATCTGCGCGGCTTGCAGGTCGCCCTCGAAGTTGGAACGAAACTGCAGCAGCTCGCCGAGCCGCCTATCGGTCTGCTCGGTCTCCCCCAAGCGGACCACTTGCTGTTCGAGCTCGAGCACGCGGCGTTGCAGACGCTCATTTTGCTGCTTCACACCGACGAGCCCGACATAGGCCCGCCACACGTCGCTGACGGCAGCCAAGCCGACCGCCATCACGCTCTGCAGGGGGCGCATCGCCTCCAACACGAGACCGGCAACCGGATCGATACGCCGATGTGTCCGTGACGCAACCGATAGCAGGAGCAGCGACAGCAGCAATAACGTTCCGGAGGCGAAGACGACGCGGTTTCTCCGGACAAACTCCAGCATGGGAAAGGGATCAAAGGATCAAGGGACCCCTGATTCTCTGGTCACTGAATCGTAACATCCTTGAGCAAGGATAGCTCATCCAACACCTTGCCCGCACCCATGACCACCGCCGTCAGCGGGTCATCCGCGAGCATGACCGGCAGGCCGGTTTCTTCACGCAAGAGGACATCGAGGTTGCGCAGCAGGGCGCCCCCACCCGCCAGCACGATTCCCTTATCCACGATGTCGGATGCCAGCTCGGGGGGTGTGCGTTCGAGGGCGATCCGCACCGCGTCGACGATCTGGTTGATCGGCTCGAGGAGCGAGTCGCGGATTTCTTCATCGGAGACCTCGACGGTCTTCGGGACCCCGGCCACCAGGTCGCGCCCTTTGATCTCCATCGTTTGGATCTCGTTACCGGGATAGGCCGAACCGATCGTAATCTTGATCAACTCCGCTGTGCGCTCACCGACCAGCAGGTTGTACTTCCGTTTGATGTACTGGACGATGGCCTCGTCCATCTTGTCGCCGCCGACGCGCACCGACTTGGAGAACACGACGCCCTTGAGGGAAATGACGGCGACTTCGGTGGTGCCGCCGCCGATGTCGACAATCATGTTGCCCGTCGGCTCGGTGATGGGCAGGCCGGCTCCGATCGCGGCCGCCATGGGCTCTTCGACCAGATAGACCTCGCGGGCCCCAGCGGACTCCGCGGACTCCCGCACGGCGCGTTTCTCCACTTCAGTGATCCCGAACGGCACGCCGATGATGATCCGCGGACGCACCAGCGCCTTGCGATTATGCACCCTTTGAATGAAGTGGCGCAGCATCGCCTCGGTGATTTCGAAGTCGGCGATGACGCCGTCTCTGAGGGGCCGGATGGCGACGATCGAGCCCGGCGTGCGCCCCAGCATATTCTTGGCCTCGGCGCCGACGGCGAGCACCCGGCGCCCGCCGCGGGCATCCTTGTGCACCGCCACGACCGACGGCTCGTTGCAAACGATGCCCTCGCCCTTCACATAGATCAGCGTGTTGGCGGTACCGAGATCGATCGCCAGATCGTTCGAAAACATGCCGAGGAGAAAATCGAGTACCATCGCACGTTCGTGTACAAGAATTCGGGCGGCAGGGCAAGGCAAGTTGGGACGCGTAGGGGGCGCGCAATGTATTCCCACGGCGCCGGTGTCGCCGGGGCGACGCGGACCGGGCGACCGCTGCGGATTTCCGGGCCGCTTGCCATAGGAATCGGCCGGGTTTTTTGCTTAAATCGGCACCCCTGGGGTGATGAGGTGAGCAGAACGGGCGAGGTTGAGCTACGAAAGATGATCCGTCCTCTCGTAAGCGCCCTGTTATGCGCGGCCGCCGTCGTGGCCGCCGATGTAGCGTTTCGCACGACGCTGCTGCACCAGCTGCGCCCTGTCATCCTCACGCCGGCGGACCAGGCCATCGTGAGCCCGCCCGTGGCGGTCCGCTGGGAGGGGCCGCAGCGCATGCGTGTCCTGCTGGCGGCTGCGGGCGAGCCATTGCGCGACCTGGGAGTCCACGAATCCCCGGTGGAGATCAGCGGCGGGGAGTTCCGGCGGGAGGGCGGCTATCAGGTGGAGGTCCAAGCGCTGCAATTCGGTCAATGGATCCGTGCGGCACGCGTGTTTCAGTTACACAACGCTCCCGCCCCCAGTCCCGTCCGTGGCGATCATGGGGCGCCGGCGGCGGAGCTCGACCTGCGGGGCGCGCTGGCGGCGGCACGCGCCGCACGCGATAAGGCGTTGGGGCGCACAAAGTTCCTGCGGGAGGAAAACGCCGCGCTGCGCGACGAAAGCCAGCGCTTGGCGCGCCAGCTGGAGGGGTCTTACCAGACCCAGGAGGAGGACGCGCAGCGCACGGCAGAGTTGGAGCGCCGGCTGACGCAGTTGAGCGAGGATAACCGCGCGCTCTCCGACGAAAACGCGGCGATGCGTTTTCGACTCGGGAACGTGATCCCGTGCACCGTGTGGGGCTACTACACGTACCCGCAGCCGCAACTCATCCCCGTGGCGCGTCGCCTCCTGCTGGTTACCGATCCCCAGGGGCGTATTTTCCGCGTGCAGCCGGAGTGCGAGATCGGCCGGCGCTCCGACCCGGGCGCGGCGTCCGTGTGCTTCTGCGTCGGGAATTCGTGGGGCGGGTAAGGGTCCGTTGAAAAACCCCGCCCCATGCTTCGAGAGCCTCAGCATGAGCGGGTCCCCCCCCGAATCTATCTATTGAAGTTTTCCGCTCACCCTGAGGCTCTCGAAGGGTGCTCTCCCTTTTTTCCAGGCCCTTTACTGCGCGTGCAGTCGGGTCGCCCGGTGGTCCGGAGCCGCAGGCACGGCGGGTGCCTCCAGGGGCCACACCACCTCGTCCTTCAGGTCGTCGCCATCGGCCTCGTAGGTCACGTCGATCGCCACGCCCGATTGCTCCAGCACGGCACGCTCGAGGCGATCCTTGTCCACCCGCGCGCGCCAGCCGTACTTATCAATGAGGCGCAGGGCCTCACGGTACGGAGCGGGCAACAGCCCGTAGATGTCTTTATGCACCTCGACGTAGACGCGCCCGTCGCGGGCGCCGACTTTCACTGGTTGGTAGACGAACTCACCCTGAGTGCCCACCGGTACCGTCGGGAACAAGCGTTCGATATCTTCCGGATAGAGGCGGACGCAGCCGTGGCTGACTTGCATGCCGACGCCCCAGGGAATATCGGTGCCGTGGATGCCGTAGAGCGGCAGGCTCAGCTCCAAGCGATACTTGCCCAAGGGGTTATCAGGAGCGCCGCCAGCAATGAAATCCGGTGCCGGTTTGCCGTCGCGCCGGTGCTCCGCTTTGATCGACTCGGGCAGCACCCAGGTGGGGTTGACGGTCTTGCCGCGGATGCGGAACTTTCCCGCCGGCGTGCGCCAATCATCCCGCCCCAGCCCCACGGGGTACGTGTTGACGAACGTTGTTCCCTCGGCGCCCGGATGGAAGTAATAGAGTCGCATCTCAGGGATATTCAGCACGACGCCTTTGTACTCGGCGTCCGGCAAGACCCATTCCGTCGGCAGCAAAATGATCTGCCCCGGCGGGGGAATCCAGGGGTCTATCCCAGGGTTCGCTTCACTAATCTCGTTGTAACCAAGGTCGTAATACCGTGCGACGTCAAGGAACGTGTCGCTCTTCTGCACCTGGTAGAAACGCGCCGAGCCGACGACACTGTGTGCCCGCGAGGGATCACGGCCGGTGACCGCCAGGTACGGCGTTCCCATGCTGACCTTGTGCTCGAACACCTCATCGGACCATCGACGTGCACGCGCGCTGCCGGCGAGCGCCATGATGATGATCGCCGCCAGCCCGCACAACCGGGCTTTGCTCATGGGAGCTCTAAAAAGAACGGTCCGCCGCAGATACTGCGGCACCCGTACGTGAAATCCACCGCGTTCCGTCTACGCCACCCATGCATTCATGAAAGCACATCGGGCGGCGCAAACCAAGCAGGCGATGCGCCAGGCCAGAGAAGGGGGCCAGGGCCACGGCAAAGTCGTTCACGACGGCAAGCAACGGCTGGTGTCATTCCGAGCGGAGTCTGCGGAGCGAGGAATCTCCCGCCCCGTGGTGCGAACCGCAAGATCACCGGTCCGTTCCAAGCGGGAGATTCCTCGCAAAAGAGGCTCGGAATGACAGCCTTTCAAGGTTACCTGGGGCTCCGTCAGCACCGTGGCCCTGGCAAGGGTGCGTTCCTGGCAATCCGGCGGCATTCGATTTATGATCGCTGATGACGATGGCAGACGCTGCGCAGGTTCGCTCGCTCGCAATCGCGGGCCAGATCCGGCCCGGGAGCCGCACGGTGTTGACCGCGGTTGCCATTTCTGCGGTGCGGCCCAACCCGTGCCAACCGCGGCGCCATTTTGATCCGGACGCCTTGGCGGAATTGGCGGCATCGATCGGCGCGCGCGGTTTGCTGCAGCCCGTGGTCGTGAAGCGCGACGGGAACGGCTACCTGCTGATGGCCGGCGAGCGCCGCTGGCGTGCTGCACAGTTGGCGGGGCTCGATTCGATTCCCGCTTTGGTCCGCGACGATGACCCGCTTGAGATCGCCATGATCGAGAACCTGCAGCGCGAAGACTTGACGCCGCTGGAAGAGGCCGAAGGGCTCGGGCAGCTGATCGAGCAGTTCGGGTACACGCATGAGACCTTGGCTGAGATGCTGGGTAAGAGCCGTCCGTACGTCAGTAACACGTTGGCGCTGCGGCGCTTGCCTGAAGACATCAAGACGCAGTACCACGCCAGTCCCGACGTGTCTCGGGAGATCCTCATTCACATCGCCCGTGAGGAATCACCCGAGCGCCAGGGCATGCTCTGGCGTCTAGCGCGCCTGCGCAAACTGTCGGTCCAGAAGTTCCGCGCCGAGGCGGTTGGCACCGACTTGGCTGCGGACACTATTCGCGACCTCGGCCGTCTGATCCGCCGCCTCGGGCGCAAACTGCGGACGCTGGAAATCTCGCGACTCGGCCCTGACGATCGGCGTGACCTCGAACGCTGGCTCGTGCACGCGTGCGACAGCTTTGAGCGCGCCCTCAAGGCGCTGGCGGAATCGTGACCGGCCCGGTTCGCGTGCGTCGGCACGCTTGTCTTTACGACAAGGGTTGTGAATACTTGCGCCCATGGCGCTGACGCAGTTCATTGCCGCTGCCGTACAGATGAGTCCGCGCTTGGGTGACGTCGGCGCGAATCTGGTGCTGTACGAGCAAGCCGCCCGCAATGCGCGCGGACTTGGCGCGGATCTCGTGGTGTTTCCGGAGCTGTCACTGACCGGCTATTTCCTCAAAGATATGGTCTCGACGGTGGCGTTGCGTCTGGATACCCCGGAGGTGGGGAAACTGAGGGAGCTGAGCCGGGACGGCGGGCTCGTGGCGGGCTTGGTGGAGGAGACGAGCGATTACCGCTTCTACAACAGCGCCGTGTATTTCGAGCACGGCGAGATCGTGCATGTGCATCGCAAGGCGTATCTGCCCACCTACGGTCTGTTCGACGAAGGCCGGTACTTCGCGCGCGGCGATCGGATCCGCAGCTTCGACTCGAAATTCGGTCGCACCGCGATCCTGATCTGCGAGGACATGTGGCATCCCTCGACGGTTTATCTGGCGGCGCTGGACGGGGCGGTGAGCGTCCTCTGTCCGTCGTCGAGTCCCCTGCGTGGTGTCAGTGACGATGCCCAACAAGACGACAATGCGCGCTACTGGGAGTTGATCAACGCCATGTACGCGCAGACGTTCTCGTTGTTCATCGCCTACGCCAACCGTGTCGGCTTCGAGGATGGTGTGGGGTTCTGGGGCGGCTCGGAAATCCTTGCCCCCACCGGTGCGCGGTTGGCGAAAGCCAAGTATTACGCGGAAGACCTGATTGCCAGCGAGATCAACTTGAAGACGGCGCGCCGCCAGCGCGTTGCCTCACCCATGCTGCGCGACGAGAACCTCGACCTCACCATCAACGAGCTCCAGCGGATTCGCGAGCACCGGCACGGCTCGATGGCACCACGGTCGCCGCAGGCCAAGCGCGCGCGGCGTCCTGGCCGCGCGACGGCAAAATGAAGACCACGTCCCCGGCGCCGCGTCCCGACACCTCCCGGCCGGCCCGTCCGCGCATCCCGACGAACCCGCCGCTCATCCGCGCGATCCTCGTCAAGTTCATCGCCGACGAGGTGCGCAAGGTCGGCATCGGGCGGGTCGTCGTCGGCCTTTCCGGTGGGGTCGACTCGGCACTGAGCGCCATGTTGGCGGCCGAGGCCCTCGGGGCGGCCAATGTCTTGGCGGTCAAGATGCCCTATTGCACTTCGAGCGGCGAGAGCTTGCGGGACGCGGATCGGGTGATCGCGTGCAGCGGCATGCCGTCGCTGGAGGTCGACATCACGCCGCAGGTCGACGCCTACTTCGAACGCTTTCCGGATGCCGACAACATGCGTCGGGGCAACAAGATGGCGCGCGAGCGCATGACCATTCTCTACGACCAATCGGCACGCTGGAAGGCGCTGGTGCTGGGCACCAGTAACAAAACCGAGCTGCTTCTCGGCTACGGTACGCTTTACGGCGACATGGCCTCGGCGGTGAACCCGTTGGGCGATCTGTACAAGACGCAGGTGTGGGCGCTGGCCGCGCACGTCGGCGTGCCGGAGGAGATCATCCGCAAGCAGCCGTCGGCGGATTTGTGGACGGGTCAGACGGACGAGGCGGAGCTGGGCTTCGGCTATCGTGAGGTGGACGAGCTGCTGTACATGATGGTCGACTTGCGGTACTCCCGCGCCGAGCTCTGCGCCGCCGGTTTTTCCGAGGCCTTCGTGCGGCGCGTCTCCGAAATGGTGCGCAGCTCGCAATTCAAGCGCCGCCTCCCGGTGATCGCCAAGCTGTCGAACCGAACGATCGACCGCGACTTCCGCTACGCCCGCGACTGGGGGCTGTAACACCGCAAGTGGGATGGTGCCAACCGATGACGGTGCGAGCTAGGCCCAATGCCAGTAACTTAAGGATGGTCCTTGTTGGCGGGCACCCTTCGAGACGGCCGCTGGAAAAACGCGGCCTCCTCAGGGTGAGCGGTAACTTGTTTCGTTGCAATACTTTTTCCGCTCACGCTGAGGAGGCGCCATCTTTGCCGGCGCCGTCTCGAAGCGTGCGATCTTGGCAAGACACCGCTTAAGTTACTGGCATCGGAGCTAGGCCAGCGGCGGCACGGCCCCGGAGGCGGGGGGGCCGTGCCGCCGTTGGTTTACGACGCCGCCGGTTCGGGGGTCGACGTCGGAGCTGCCGCCGGCAAGGAAGAAGGTTGCGGCGACGGTTGTGGGGTTGGTTTTGAAGCCTTGGTAGACGTGCGCGCCGCCCGCTCGAAGAGGGTGGCGTACAGGTTTGGCGCGCCATCGTCGGCCGCGGCGCGCGCCCCGCGCTTGAGCGCGCCGAGCGCCAGCTCCCACGCTTGTGCCACCGCGTCACGGGTGGCGCGGGCGTCGCGTACCACCGTGCGGAGCGCCTCCAAGCGCGCCAACGCCGGCTCCATGCCGCGGGTCACTTTCTCCGCGCTCTGCACAGCTTGCAGCGTCCCCTTGCCCAAGGTCTTGCTGCGGCGGATCGCCGCCACCAGCTCCGGCAGCGCCTTGGCCGCTTCCGCCGGCGCCAAACGCATGAGCACCCCCGTCTGCAGACCCGCAAAGGCCGCAAACGGATCGCGCAGCGGCTGCCCGTCAGCCACCAGCGCTCGCGCCAGCGTGTCCACCAGGCCCTGCTGCTCGGTCCGGAACTGCGCGTGCGCTTTCTCCACCTCTGCGTCGGCCTGCTGTACTTTGGCCTGTGCTTGCACGTAGCCCTGCTGCGCCCGATCGAACGCCGCCAGCCGATCCTTGATCAGCCGCGTGTCCACCGTCCGCGCTGCGGCCAGAATGGCCGCGCCGGCATTGATCTGCCGGGTTGTACTTTTGCCCACCGTAATTGTCGACATACCGCCTCTCCTTTCTGAGACGCCGTCGGTGTGCAAACCACTTGCCAGGTCATTGTGCACGATACCGCGCGTTGATCTTTGGCTGAATGTACATCATTGCGACTGCATGTTGTACAAGTGTCATGCGAATGCCGCCGGTTCACCTGGATACAGCATATGCGTGCGCCGCCATCGATGTGCGGAAGATTGAACACTCAAAGTGAACACGCACGCCGCTGGCGGCCTGGGGTAGCCAAAAGGCAACCCCAGGCTATGGTACGCAACACCTTTGGTGTAGTGCCTCAACGAACTGCAAAGGTTCCCCTCCTTGCGAAGGAAGGGTCAGGGGAGGTTTGGAATGGATGACGGCCTCTCCCGCGCGTTTTTTCCGCGTGGGAGTGCCCATGAGCTGCGCTCGTCCGAGAACGATGAAAAGCAAGCGCCCCTCTCCCGCGCTGAGGTGACGCACGGGAGAGGACAGCTTGCAGCTTCTTAACGCGGCTCCAGCGAGACTGAGGGGTTACTTCCAAGCGCGGTTTTTGAATGTGGAGCGTCGGAACGCCTGAATTTTAGGCACTCACGCGCAGCGACGGACCTGACCACGTTGTGCACCCCCGTTTCTGGCGCAGCGACGGGCCTGACCACGCTGTGCCCCCTCGCTTCTGGCGCAGCTATGGGCCTGACCACGTTGTGCACCCCCGCCTCCGCCGCAGCGACGGCTCGGACAGCGCAGATTTTTGGGTTTCACGCGCAGCAACGGGCCTGACCACGTTGTGCATCCCCGCCTCCGCCGCAGCGACGGCTCGGACAGCCCAGATTTTAGGCACTCACGCGCAGCGACGGATCTGACCACGTTGTGCACCCCCACCTCCGGCGCAGCGACGGCTCGGACAGCGCAGATTTTTGGCGTTCACGTGCAGCGACGGGCCTGACCACGCTGTACACCCCCGTTTCCGCCGTCGCGGAGGGTTGGACAAGCCATTCTCCGAGCGAGAATTCACAGCGGGACGTTGTTCACCTGCGATCCAGGGGCGGACCGAGAAAAGTGGGCTCAAACGCCGCTTGCATTTTTGCCTTTGCAAGAGCAATGGAGATCCATGGTGTCATCAAGGGACTGGTCCTTGACACCAGCATCCCCGTGGCTCGTGGTTGACATGGACACCCCGGTGGAACAAAGGTCGGCACTCAAGGAGGGTAAATCATGAAAGTGTCTGCCTTCATAGTTGTTACTGGTGCTGTATTCTTGATCTTCTTGACCGGTGTTCGCAGTGCCGGTGCCGGGTCCACGTGTCCGCTCGATGTGGACTGCTCGGGGACGCCGCCTGATGTGGCCACCGATGTCGTCTATGTCGCGCGGCAATTGCTTGGCCTGCCGCCCGTGCCGCCGAGTTTCCGCGTCCTAAATCCATCCATTCCGTCAGACAGTGTGATCAGCGCCAACGTCAATGCGCTGTGTGGGGTCCCAGCCGCTTGTGTGCCCAATCCCACGGCGTCGCCACGGTTTGTGGACAACGGCGATGGCACCGTGACCGATTACCAGACGTGCCTCATGTGGGAAAAGAAGACCGGCACGGTCGGGGGGGCCTGGGTGGACTGCTCTACGACGACGTGCAGTAACCCGGATGACGTGAGCAACGTGTACACGTGGAGCGCAAGCGGCACTGCAGCGGATGGGGTGGCGTTCACAGATTTTCTGCCGCGCGTGAACGGGACCCTGTGTAGTTCCGACCCCTGCCCGGCTCTGGGCGACCATACAGACTGGCGTCTGCCAACGCTTGCGGAGTTGAAGACGATCATCGACGGGAGCGCGTCGGGCTGTGGTTCAGGCAGCCCCTGCATCGACCCGACCTTCGGCACCACGCCGCCCAGCGGCTACTGGTCGGCATCTACTTATGCGCCCAATCCCTACAACGCGTGGGGTGTGTCGTTCTACAACGACGTCGTGTACTTAAATGGTAAGAGCGGCCTCTCCCCCGTTCGCGCAGTCCGTGGCGGCTCATCGAGTTCTTCACCGCAAACATCCGGAACGCCAACACCCGCCGGAACGCCAACGCCAACAACCGTCGTCGGCCCATTATGATCGATCATTGGACTCTTTGATCCTTTACTTTTTCGGGGCGGCGTGTAAGCCGCCGCAGGCGCGCACCACTGGCCTTGACAGCGTATGATATCGAGATTTCTGGGGTCATTCGCCCATTTACCCGGTAATCCTACGTATTGACATATCCCGTCGGCTGCTGGCATAAGCTCCCTACGCCTTCCGGCCCACTCGTCGGGTACGGCGGCCTTGACTGGGGCAAAGCGAGCGGGCCTTCATGCAACGCGCACTGGCGCGTCCGGCTTGGAGGTGTGTCATGAGACAAGCGAGCTTGACCGTGGCGGCGCGCACCGCGCTGCTGTGCGGCCCCCTCTATGCGGCCGCCGAAGTCAAGTTGTTGGGAAAGGTAGAAGACACCGGGTGGCGCAGACCGCCCACGGCACGGTAGTTGACAACCCCCGCAGAGATTCGAGGGATCTCATGTGGTGGCCAGAACATGTGTGAGAGGAGGACACCAATGCATAAGCAATCGACGATCATAACGGGCTTAGTCATTGCCGCTTTTCTGGTTGGAGGGGCGGGCGCCCGGCGCGCAGAAGGACTCGGGTCGGCATTCACGTATCAAGGGGAAGTAGAGCTGAACGGAACGTTGCAGGATGGGACGTGTGACTTCCAGTTCGGTCTGTTCGATGCGCTGACGTCGGGGACGCAGATTGGGGCGCAGCAGACGGTGTCCAATGTAGAGGTCACCGATGGAGTGTTCACGGTGCCCTTGAATGACAGCGGTCAATTCGGCGGGAATGCATTCAACGGCAGCGATCGCTGGCTGGAGATCGCGGTGCGGTGTCCGGCGGGCAGCGGCAGCTACACCACGCTGCCGCGCCAGCAAATCACCGCGACGCCCTACGCGCTGTATGCCGCCAATGGCGGGGCCACCGGACCAAACGGGGCGACCGGGCCGCAAGGCGCCACGGGTGTGCAAGGGGCGACGGGGCCGCAAGGCAATACGGGTCTCACGGGTACGACCGGCCCGCAAGGTACCACGGGGCCACAAGGCAACACAGGTCTCACGGGTACGACCGGCCCGCAAGGTACCACGGGGCCACAAGGCAATACGGGTCTCACGGGTACGACCGGCCCGCAAGGCAACGCAGGTGTCGCGGGTGCGACCGGCCCGCAAGGCCCCACGGGGCCGGGGAGCGAGCTGCCCATCTTGATCACCAACGTCAATACTTTCGTCGGCGAATCTGCGGGCAACTCCTCGATGTCCGGGAGTTACAACACCGCCATGGGCGCCTATGCGCTCGCTGCCAACACCGCGGACGACAACACCGCCATGGGCCAGGGATCGCTCTATAAAAACATCGACGGCACCTGGAACACCGCCACGGGCACGCAGGCCCTCGCACAGAACATCCACGGGAGCCACAACACCGCCACGGGCACCGTTGCGCTCTCTCAAAACACCACCGGGAGCCGGAACACCGCCATAGGCGACGATGCGCTCCATTGGAGCGACGGCGGGGACCTGAACACCGCGGTCGGTCATGGCGCGCTCATCGGGAGCAGCAACAGCTCAAACAACACGGCGGTCGGCGCATCGGCGCTCGCGTGTAACACTGGCACAGGCGCCACCGATAACACGGCGGTCGGCGAGGAGGCGCTCGACCCCAACGCCACCGGGTGTAACGACACCGGCCATAATAACACCGCCGTCGGGATGAAGGCCCTTACGGCCAACAGCGGCGGCTCCCAGAACACCGCCACGGGCGAGGAAGCACTCGCTAGCAACACCAGCGGGGGTGACAACACCGCTATGGGCCACATTGCCCTCACTGCCAACACCACCGGAACCGACAACACCGCGGTCGGGTCGGGTGCACTCAACAACTCCGTTGGCGGCAGCAACAATATCGCCGTTGGGTACCAGGCCGGAACGGGCTTCAATGCGTCAGAATCCTACAACATCGACATCGGTAACCCGGGTGTCAGCGGTGAGTCGTACACGACCAGGATCGGAATCCCACGGATTTGCGTTCCTATCCCTGGTCACCCATGCGTCTTAATCGGCGGACAGTCCAGCGTGTTTATCGCCGGCATCAGCGGAGTCACAAGTAGCAGTGGCGTGGCCGTGTTGGTGAACTCTGCCGGCCAACTCGGCACCTCCACGTCGTCGGCCCGCTTCAAGGACGCCATCCAGGATATGGGCGACAGTACCAGCGGACTCATGAAACTGCGACCGGTGCGCTTCCGCTACAAGAAGGACATCGATCCGTCCGGCTTGGAGCAGTACGGCTTGGTCGCCGAGGAGGTCGCCAAGGTCTACCCCGACTTGGTCACCTACGACAACGCCGGGCGGCCGGAGGCGGTGCGCTACCACTTTGTGAACGCCATGCTGCTCAATGAAGTGCAGAAGCAGGCACAGCAGATCGCCGCGCTGGAGAAACAGGTGCAGGAGCTGGTCACGATCAAAGCAGAGACCGCCGCGCTGAAGGCACGGCTTGACGCCCTTGATGCCCCGCAGACGGTCGCCAACCGCCGGTCGAGCTGCGCTCGAGACGTACGACCAGCGGCGTTCTGACGGGCGCTCAGCTTGAAGAGGCGTACAGCAATGGAGCGCGCGGCGTTGAATGCGTGGGGCGTTTCGGGCGCGATCGTCATGGTGCTGGTGAGCGTCCCGGCGCCCCTGGTGCAGGTCGGCGGCGGTTACAACAAGTGTTACGGGAAATCTTTTCGTGGCAGACGACTTGAATAGGATGCGCGAGTTCGAGGTTTGGAACAACGGCGAGGTGTGGGTCATCGCATGCGGCGGCCCAGCCACGATTGGTCACTGACAGGAGGTCAAAGCATGAAATCCTCACGGCAGGTTGTCCGTCTGCTATCCCCCGCCATCGTGGTGGTCCTGCTGTTCGCGGCACTCGCGGCACGGGCGCAGAGCGGCGGCGGGTATGACCAGAGCCATAACGTCATTGCGGGCGGCGGTGCCACCTTCGGCACCGCCGCCGGCTACCGCGTCGGTGGCACGCTCGGGCAAGCCGACGCCGGGCGCCTGAGCGCTGCAGGCGTGGTCGTGACCGGCGGCTTCTGGGGCGGTGTTGCGGGCCTTGCCGCCCCCACGCCCACTCCCACAGGCAGGGTCTGTGTCGGCGACTGCGACGGGAGCGGCGGCGTTCAAATCAACGAAATCATCACCTGCGTGAACATTGCCCTTGGGAGTGCGGCAGTTTCTACGTGTAGCGCCTGCGACTCGAATCACGACGGGCAAGTTGAAATCAACGAGATCATTCAGGCGGTCAACGCTGCGCTGAACGGGTGTCCCACTTCCTAACCCCAAATCTTGCCCATCGCCGACCGCTCCATCGGGTGGAGCGGCTGCGGCTTGACAGCGTATGATAACGAAGAGGGTTTGATCCGCTGTCCGGCCCAACGAACGTGTCGAACGAGGCAAGAGGATTGCGGCCGAGAAGCGCGGCTACGCGCCACGCTCCGCCACGCACTGGCACCCGCAGACGATCGCCAGCATCACCAAGAGAACTTGGGAGGAGTCGCTGCAGCGTTCCGCCGGCTGATCCATCTACTTCAGGATGGGGCGTACCGTGGCGATCTACTTCCAGCGGAAGATCACCGTGGCGGCGCCTTCGTTGAAAGCCACTTCCTCAAACTGATCGAAGACCGTCTGGCGACCGAGGAGATTAAAGCCGATCCGCAGCTCGTCAGAGAAGGCAACCCGTGCGCGAAAGCGACGGTCGCCAAGCTGCAGGGCAAGATGAAACATGTAGCCTTGCAGTTCGTTGCCGTCCCCGACCTTGAATCGGTGCGGCCGGCCTTCGGCTTTGCGCAATTGGAGAGCGTCCAACAGCTCGATGCGGAAGATCGAGGAGAACGTCCCGGAATCCACGTACGCCTCGGTCTGGATGCTGGCCGCTCGGCCACCGAGGACAATCGGGACGACCGGGGCGAAGTATGGCCCGAGCCGCTTGTAGGGAAATATCAGAGCAGGCACTGGAGTTCGTGCCGAGCGGGAATGGGAGAAGCGAAGGGAACGCTCTGCGGGTGCTTCTTTCTCGCCTGCTGGATCAGTGCGGGCACCTCCGTCTGTTCTCCGATGCCGATCAGTTCTCCTTCGGCGAGGACGATCCACTTCCCGCCGTGCTTGCCGACCAAGCGGGCAAAGTGTTTCTGAAAGTATCGGTCGTTCCGCTCACAAGCCGCCGAGCGTTCGCTGCGTGCCATCTGATTCCGCTTAGCACACTTCTCTCGTGCAGAGAAAGTCAGCGTAGGTCGGCGGTGGGTTCAATCAAATCGGCACGTCGTGCGAGTGCTCTCGCTTGGTCGCCCGGCAGCCGTCCGCGGCCCCAATCGCTATACTTGATAAACCGGATTCTCACGGAACGTTGAGCCGCGGCCCAGGGGGCTTTGCCGAGAAAAGCGGGCGCAAGACAGCCCTGCTCCAAAAGCCTGTCACCCCCGATAGTCGGTTGCGCCCCTTGGAACTGTGGCGTAGTCCTAGCATTACCGATGCGGGATCAATACGCCATGAACACCGACTCGCCTCTAAGGAGGGCAATGGAGTTGAAAACCTGGGCGATGCTGCTGTTCATCAGCCTCAGCCTCTCACTAGGTTGCAATGCCCAGCGCATTCGCGTGGCATCGCCTGCCGCACACGTATTCGTTCACGCCATCCGGCTTCCAGAGGCACCGAAGGAAGGCGTATTCATGGATTATCTTGCGTATGATGCCGCTTACCATCGGCTGTGGGTGCCGGCGGGGAATACCGGCAGCATCGACGTCGTGGACACGACCAGTGATTCGGTAGTGCAAATCAAGGGTTTTCCGACTGCGCAGGTCGAGCGCAACGGGATCAAACGGATTGTCGGTCCCAGTTCCGCCACCGTGGGTGAGGGTGTTGTCTACGTCGGTAATCGCGGTGATGCGAGCGTGTGCGCCATCGATGCGGAGTCGCTGCGCGTGGGCCGCTGCGTCACCCTCGCGTCCGTGCCGGACGCCCTGGCGTACGTGGCTTCGAGCAAGGAAATCTGGGTGACGACCCCACGCGATCGGTCGATCGTGGTGCTTGATGCCGCCACTCCCGGTGCCGTGGCACCGAAGGCCACGATCAAAATGGAGGGGCAGCCTGAAGGGTTCGCGGTGGATGACCCGCGCGGGATCTTCTACACGAACCTCGAAGATCGGGACCGCACGCTGGCGATCGACATCGGCAGCCGGCAGGTCAGGAGCACGTGGCTCCCCGACTGTGGCGCGGGCGGTCCGAAGGGGTTGGCGATTGACAAGAGCCTGGGTCTTCTCTTTGTCGCGTGTCCGGATCATGTGATCGTGCTCGACGCAGCACACGACGGGAAGAGGGTAGCGACGCTAGGGGTTGGCCCCGGCATCGACAACATTGACTACGTCGAATCGCGGCGCGAACTCTATGTGGCTGCGGCCCGTGCCGCGACACTGACCGTCGCGCGGGTGGAGCGTCGGCAGGGACTCACGCCGGTGGTGACCGTGGCGACGGCCCCTGGGGCGCGCAATGCCGTGGCCACTGAGGGGGGCACCGTCTATCTCACGGATTCAGCGGAGGGCAAGATCCTCGTGGTGGAGCCTCCGACCTTCCCCTAAGTGCTGCTGCTCGGAATTACGATGACGTATTTCCTGGGTTCCTTCTCCCGGATGGAGAGGAACCTGATTTCGATACGTCACCGTAATGGCGGTTGGCGGTACTAAGGCAGAGCAATCGCGGCCGGACGGCGGATAAACGCCGTGGCTGTCTGCCACGGCCCGGATGACACCGGTCTCTGCGGCCGTAGCGCAGCGTGAACCAACCAGGACGACCACGAGCAGCGTCACGGCAGATCGGACCATCGCGGCCTGCCTCGGTGAGTTCGTATTCGCCCTTTCAGCCCAGCGGGCACGCGCATGGTCCGGTTGGCGATCACCGTGCCCTCACCACCGATATTCGACGCCCATACCCGTCGGAAGCGCCGCCATCCTGCCGGTCGCGTTGCTCGGGGCCGGCGTCACCGGGAAGATGCGCCAGCGGCCAGGCTCGTTCTCATGCTCACGGTGGAGGTAGAGAAAGAGTTCGGCCGTCCCCCATCCGAGGAGTCCCGCGCCGACGACATCTGAAAACCAGTGGGCATCGTGACCCATGCGACCGAAGCCATCGAGGAGTGCCAACGAGTAGGCGGGCCCGGCGACGTACCACTCGTTGTCGAAGCTCTCACTGATTCCGGCGGCGAGCCCGAACATCGGCGTCACATCGCCGGACACGAACGAGGCGCCACCGCGAAAGAAGGCGGTGTGGCTGTGACCGTCTTGGTACGGGCGCAACCGACCGAAGGCGGCCTTGAAGCCGACGTTGGCCAGACTCGCGACCCCGGCGCCCTCGCCGCCGGTCAACGTGTTCTGCCGAATGCGCGCGTCGTCATTGTACAGTCCGTATGCGTACAGCAGCGCGGCGCTCGCGCTAATCGAGTCGTAGCTGACGTTTTGGAGAAGGTCTGCGTCGCTGGACGACATGGCGTGCAGGTGGCTGCGCATGGTTTGGTCGAGCGCGAACGCGCCACCCCAGACCGCACCCACCCCTGCCAGGGTCAGGTAGAAGCGGGGCGAACGGAGCACGCTGTTTTCACTCATGAGGTGCAACGGTGCAGTAACAATGTCCTGCGCGTCCAACTGGACATTGTCGGTGAGGTACTTGAAGTCGTCAGTGACCATGCTGCCCAGGCCCGGCGCGTTTGTGGGGTCGGCGTTCGCCGCGACACGCAGCGCGACAAGAACAGCTCCCACTACGATGAGTCGCACACATCGGTTGCGCCCCATGGTTGCGCTTACTGTAGACGTATCGTCAGTCCGCGACAACTTGCGATCCGACATGCGGCGTCGCGGCTACTCGACGGAGGTGTGGGTTGTGTAGGCCCGACGTCCGCGTTCTTCAGTGGTCTCACCGACGATGTCGAACGTGCTTCGCAGGCGGATGTCCTCCGAGGAGCTGCCGATCAGGACCTCGATGGTGCCGGGCTCGACCACGAAGCGCATGCTGCGGTCATAGAACGCGAGCTGACTCACGGCGAGTTCGAAGCGCACCGCCTTCTTCTCCCCGGGCGCCAAGGTGATGCGCTTGAAGCCCTTCAGCTCCTTCACCGGCCGGGTGACGCTCGCCACTACGTCGTGTACGTACAGTTGCACGACCTCCTCACCGCTGCGTGCGCCGACGTTCGTCACGTCGGCGCGAATTGAGACCGTCTCGGCCGCCCCGACTTGCGTCGGGCTGATGTCGAGGTTGGCGTACTCGAAGGTGGTGTAACTCAGACCGTGCCCGAACGGGAAAAGCGGCTTCGTGCTGGCGTCGACGTAGTCGCCCTGCCAGTTCGTGCGCCCACCGGACGGCTTGTGGTTGTAATAAACCGGGACTTGGCCGACTGTCACAGGGAGTGAGATGAGCAGTTTGCCGCCCGGAGTGACGTGCCCGAAAAGTACGTCCGCAACCGCCGCACCGCCCTCTTCGCCCGGCAGCCAGGCTTCGATGAGTGCCGGCACGTGCTCCGCGATCCACGGAAGCGCCATGGGACGACCGTTGATCAACACGACGACCACGGGTGTCGCGGTCGCCGCCACCGCCTCAACGAGCTGTTGTCCGGCGGCGCACAGCCGGCTCCATTTCGTCCAAGATTTTGTTCCGCTCCCGCTGATGGAGCTGTCCCATTTCCTCGGCAGCCTGGCCGGGCTCGGTCTGGTCCTGCTCGCGAGCGGCGTGCAGCGGCGAGTGGGTGCGGCGTATCATGTGGCCGTCGCGCTCCTGCTATCGGGCGCGGTGCTGTCGCTGTTCAGAGGGCTCAAGTACGAAGAAGCACTCGTCCTATTGGTCATGCTCGGGGCGCTGTCTCCCGTGCCGCCGTTACTTCTATCGCCGGGCTTCCGTTGTCGGCGAGCGCTTCACACCCGGCTGGGCTATTGCCGTGGTCCTCGTCATCGCCAGCTCGATCTGGCTTGGATTATTCGTGCACAAGCATCATGAGTACTCCAACGAGATGCGCCACGGCGAAGAACAGGGCTCCCGCAACCTATCAAAGTGATGGCCGCCGCTGGTGCGGATGACCTCGGCGCCGGTCAGTGCCGGCACGGCTAGTAGCAGTTCGCGGCGCGCGTTTCACCGCCTCGCAGATTCCGCGCGCCTGCTTTGCCCAAATAGGGCGGGCTGAGCCAGCCGGTCTCCAGCCTGCTTGACTTCCTCCCTTTGGGTATGGCGTGCTGGCGGCCAGAAAGCTCTGCTGTGAGCACCTACGTCCTGATGCGGATACTGGAATCCGCACCGCACCGATACGATCTCGGCATCCGCTTGCTCACTTTCGGCGGTATAGGCCACGCCTACGATCGCCTGGTCACCCACGTGGCCGCGGGCCAGCGAGTGCTCGATGTCGGCTGTGGTACAGGTGCCCTCACCGTACGCGCCGCGTCCCGTGGCGCGCGGGTGAAGGGGATCGACGTCAATGCGCAGATGCTAGAGATCGCCAAGCGGGTCGCGCGTGAGGCCGGGCTGATGGAGCGCGTCGAGCTGCGCGAAATGGGTGTCGCCGAGCTGGATGGCGAAGGCGCGCAGAGCTACGAGGTCGTGATGAGCGGTCTCTGTTTCTCCGAGCTGAGCGATGACGAGCTCGCCTATACGTTGAAGCAGGCCTGGCGCGTGCTCAAGCCCGGTGGGCTCTTGCTGGTTGCCGACGAGGTCACACCTCCGGACCTTGCCCAGCGGCTCCTCCACGCATTGCTCCGGGCACCGCTCGTGGCGGTCACGTACCTGCTGACTCAGCAGACCACGCACGCGGTGGAGGATCTGCCGGCGAAGCTCAGGCAGGCGGGCTTTGCAATCGATACGGTCCACTTGGGTTCGCTGGGCAGCTTCATCGAACTGGTCGGCCGGAAGCCCATCGAGGCTCCGCACTGATGGATCTCCGCTACCTTTCGATCGTTATGATCCAAACGCTCCTGCGGGTTCTGCCGTTTCCGTGTCGGACGGGCCTGATCAAGATCGGCCAGCCGGGTCGGGACTCGCCGGTGCTGCTGACCGGCAATTTTCGACTCACGGTGGAGCGGGTCAAGCGCGCGCTGGCGGGGGTGGACGCGTATCTCCTCGTGGCGAACAGCCGGGGGGTCAACGTCTGGTGCGCGGCGACCGGTGGTCTCCTCACCGATCATGACGTCGTCTCGGTGCTGAAGACGAGCGGCATCGAAGACCTGGTGGATCACCGGCAGGTCATTCTGCCCCAGCTTGCGGCCACCGGAATCGAGGGCAAGGTCATCCAGCACAGGGCGGGTTGGAGAGTCGTGTGGGGGCCGGTTCAGGCCGCCGCGATCCCGACCTTTCTCTACAACGGGCTGCAGACCAACCGGAACATGCGCACCGTGAGTTTCCCGTGGCCTCAGCGGCTCGAGATGGCCGTCGCCTGGGCGTTCCCCATCTCCCTGTTGGCGCTCCTCGTGCTACCCGTCTTGAAGGGCAGCGTCATTCCACTGATCGGCTTGGTGTGGGCCGTCTCGCTCGTCCTCTTCCTGGGCTTTCCGCTCTACGAGCAGCGGCTCCGCCGGGAGGAAACGCGCGTGGGTTTCGTCTTCTTCGACTTCGGCCCGCGCGGCGTCCTGCTGATCCTCTGGGCGATTTTCGTGGCCGGCATTGTTGCGTACGCGGTCGTGTCACACGCGGCATTCTGGGCTCTGACACTCCGCTGGGGTCTGAGCTCGCTGGTCGTCATACTGCTGTTGAGTCTCGACCTGACGGGGAGCACGCCGGTGTACAAGAGTGGGTTGCACGAAGACCGGCTGCTGCGCATCACACTGGATCCGGAACGATGCAAGGGCGCCGCCTTCTGCGAGCAGGTGTGCCCGGTGGACGTTTTTGTGGTCGATCACGGCCAGCACTTGGCCGCGCTACCGAGGGCGGCGCGCTGTGTGCAGTGCGGCGCGTGCATCGTGCAGTGTCCATTCGACGCCCTCCACTTTCGGAGCCCGAGTGGAGAGGTCGTGACTGCCGACACGGTGAGACGCTTCAAGCTAAACCTGCTCGGAAGACGATTGGAGAAATCGGCAAGGGAGGCGTGAAGCGTCGCGTTCATGGCCCACGTGAGTGGTGGAAAGCAGAAGAGGACCGCAGGCTCCTCGCGGACCGACGGGCACTTCGCAACATAGAGATAATAGGAAGCGCTCTTGCAGGGCATGCCGTGGAGTGCTCCACTGCCTAAAATGATCCGACTTGGACGTCGCGAGGGATGAGTGTGCCTCCGTACAACAAAGCCGGGCTGCCAATCGGCGCCGCGGCCGCGTCTGGCAAAACAACAGCGGAAACTCATCTGCCTGGCTGGCGTCGGTGGTTCGGGCAGTCTCAGCCGTCTGGCAGCGGTTTTGAGACACAGCGCTATCTGACGAAGTGGTTGTTTATCAGCACCGTGATCGGAATCGCGGCTGGGCTGGGGGCGATCGTTTTCATGCTGGCGATCGATTGGGTGACACACGCCAGCCTTGGGCGGATCGTTGGGTACTTGCCGCCTTCACCGATCGGGGAAGGCAACACGGGGGTCTTACCGATGGCTCACCCGTGGCTGCTCCCTTTGGTGACCGCCCTTGGCGGCCTGCTGTCCGGCATCATCGTGTTTTCGCTCGCACCCGAGGCCGAAGGGCATGGCACGGATGCGGCGATCGACGCCATCCACCACCACGGCGGACGCATCCGGGCGCGCATTCCGCCAATCAAGCTGGTAGCGTCGGCCCTCACGATCGGCACGGGTGGCTCCGGCGGCCGCGAGGGACCGACGGCGCAAATTTCGGCCGGCGTCGGTTCCCTGCTCGCCCAGTGGCTGGGCCTCAGTGTGCAGGAGCGCAGGATCGCGGTGGCGGTAGGCACAGGGGCGGGCATCGGCGCGATCTTCCGCGCGCCCCTCGGCGGGGCCGTGATGGCGGCGGAGATCTTGTACATTCATGACCTCGAAGTCGAGGCACTGATCCCGGCATTGATTGCGTCGATTGTCGGCTACTCGCTCTACGGTGCCACGTTCGGCTACGTGCCTATCTTCGGCGATCAGGCCAACATCGGCTTCACGCATCCGGTACAGCTCGTGTACTACGCGTTGCTCGGGGTGATTTGCGGGCTCGGCGGACTGCTCTACGAGCGCTCGTTTTACGGCATGACTGCTGTGTTCCACCGGCTGCGGTGGCCGCGCGCGGTCAAGCCCGGGGTGGCGGGCTTCTTAGTCGGCTTGCTCGGCTTGGCATTGCCAGGCGTATTGCATACCGGCTACGGCTGGGTGCAAATCGGCATGAGCCGACACCTTGTGGATCTCCCGCTTTGGGTAGTGTTGTTGTTACCCTTCGGGCGCATTCTGGCCACGTCGCTGTCCATCGGGTCCGGGGGGTCGGGCGGCATCTTCGGACCCGGCATGGTGATTGGCGGGATGTTGGGCGCTTCGTTTTGGCGCCTGGGGCACGCCGTATTGCCGCAAATGCCTGCCGATCCGGCGCCCGTCGTGATCATCGGCATGATGGCGCTGTTTGGCGGTATCGCCCACGCGCCGCTTGCCGTGATGCTGATGGTGGCTGAGATGACCGGCAACTTGTCGCTGCTGGCGCCAGCGATGGTGGCGGTGGCCATCTCGACGGCACTCGTGGGCGATCGTACCATCTACCATAGCCAGCTGCCCACACGGGCGGACTCGCCGGCGCACCGTATGCGATTCAGCTTTCCGTTGCTCTCGTCCTTGCTCGTGCGCGATGCGATGGCCCCGCTGGACTCGAGCCGGGGGCGCACTGAGTCCGCGGTGGTGTTGGAGCCCGACCAGACGCTTGACGTGGCTCTGGACAAACTTGCTGAGGCCGGAAGCAGCCAGGCCACGGTGGTCAGGCGCGGCCGGATCATCGGGCAACTCCAGGTCCGCGACGTCATGCGAACGTACAAGGCCAATCTCGAGCGCAGCGTACGGCGCGCGCAGGCGCTGTCAGCGGAGTCGACGCTGTTCGAGGCGCGGTTGGACGCATCGTCACCGCTCGCCGGCCGCTCTCTGCAACAGGCAGATCTTCCGCGAGACACCCTGGTTGTTTCGATTACTCGCGGTGGCGAAACGCTTTTCCCACGTGCCACGACCCAGCTTGAGGCCGGCGATCTGGTGGTGATTATGGCCGACCGAGCCAGCGAAACGGCGCTGCGCCAGTTTTTGGAAGGCGTTGACGGCGCACGGTGACGTTCGGGGATAGTCGGCATACGGATCCATAACCAAGGCCAGATCGGCGACGTAAAGCCCTCGTATGGCCATGCCTTGGCCGCGCGCGATTTCAATTCCGACGCCCGCCGCTACGCGGGCCGCTTCTGATCCATCGATGGCGACCAAGACCGAGGGCCTTCTGGCTCCCGCAGGATGCATTCGTCGCTCACCTTGTTCAGATGAGGAATTCACTCGGCGCACTTTTCATCCTTATCGTGGAAAATTTCCGCCGGCAACTCTGGCGCTGGATTGAAAACGATGCTCTCCGCGCCGCTCCAAGAGGCAGAAGGGAAGATTCTTGCGCGACAGACGTTCATCAGCGGGCTCGATGCAGGCGTGCGCCGCTGCCTCGTTACCACCGCCGTTGTTCAGTGAGATGCAGCCCAATGCTCGCGCTACCAGCGATCGCCATGCTACTCACCGTACCGACCACCGAGACCTGCTCGCCCGTCGCGGGTGCGTGCTCGGTAGCCCACACCAGTATCTCCGCATCACCTTCTTGTAGGTGATAATAGCGGACCGACGGGAGGGACAGTTGCACAACATCGGTGACCTGACCGCGTACCTTCACCGTCCTGCCCTCGTAGTTCGCCGGCTTCTGCACCAGATCACTGATGGATGTGTAGCCGACCGGTAGCCGCTGGCAGCCCACCAAGATCAGCGCCAGCACAAGCAACACGTGCACGGTATGAGCGCGACACCGGAACGGAAACTCCGGCAGCCATACAGGTCGCTTGCGGCGGGCAAGAACGTCCTCAACCCAGGTGAATCCAGCCATGGCGAGGGGTGACCGCTTCACCAAGCGCATCGGACGCGGCGCTGATCTCCGGATAGCGAATACGGAAGTCCCGGAAGCATTTTGGCAATGTTCGCATCGTTCTGTCGATCCATCCGCGGACGCAAATCCCGGAGTGCTTCAAATGGCTTTGCTTCGCCGCGCTGCGATAAGTTACCTAGCAGATTGTTTGAGGTCAAACGAATTTCTGCTAGGGGACACACATGTGGCGATCGAGCAGTGTCGATCCTTCCTGGACGACCTGTTGCGCGACCGCGAACGAGTTGCAGGCCGTGGTGTCGTGATGCGCAATGCTCTCTCGCCAGTCGAAATGGACGCACCGAAACGAAGAGGCATTGCTTCCCCGGTCCAGCGCTCACCTCGCGATCTGGGGCGAGTGCTCGAATTCATGCGATTGCTCTGGGCGCTGGACCATGCGCTCCAAAAGACCTCGAAGCGAATGGCAGCAACAATGGGCATTACCGGTCTCCAGCGGCTGGTGCTTCGGATTGTCGCGCGATTCCCCGGAATATCAGCCGGCCAATTGGCTTCGATCCTCCATGTCGATCCCAGTACGCTCACGGGTGTCCTTGGCCGGTTGGAGCACGCCGGAATGATTCGTCGGCGGCCCGACCGGCAAGACGGACGCCGAGCGCTATTCCGACTCACGGCCAAAGGCAGACGTCTCGATGGTACGGTGAGGAGAACCGTCGAGTCTGCGGTCCGTACGGTGCTCGATCAAGTCGCGCAGACCGAGTTGGACGCTGCAAAAAGCGTCTTGCGCAAATTGACAGAGAGCCTTCAACGTGCAGGGCGAACGGGATGAGGCCTTCCCGCTATCCCGCTTATACAGAAGCGCACTGACACTCGGGTGGTAATCCCGCCATGCCAGAGCCGCTAGCCAAGGTTGCGGGCGAGCTATTGGAGCGCATCGGCGAGGCAAGCAGCGTATTTTGCTTTCTCGATTGCGACGGAACACTCGCGCCGTTGATGCCGACGCCTGACGAGGCGGTTCCGCTACCCGGCACAGCTGATCTCTTGCGGGATCTGGCCGCGCTGCCATTCGGTCACGAGGTCGCTGAGGTTCGGCCGAGCCACGTCAACAAGGGGAGCAGCGCTGCCGCCCTGCTTGCAGCACGTGCTCCTGCTGCACTGCCGATCTACATCGGCGACGATCTGACCGATGAGGACGCCTTTGCTGGACTGCCGCTCCACGCGATCACGATTTTCGTTGGTCCAGCGGCGCAACCCACCGCTGCGCGTTACCGCACAGAGACGCCCCAGGACGTGCAACGATTCTTGCGTGCGCTTCTCGAACGGCGACGCCACACCGTTTAACCGACCTGCCCTGCAGCATCACACCCGTCCCTCTGGCAAGCAGTTTCCCTTCGGCGTGTAACTGGGCCAGAGTCGATCGATGGTCACTGCTCTGATCGCCCTCCTCAGTGGAGTCCGGGACATCGTTCGCCATCGGGCCGACCTGGAAGCCGAGCTTCTCGCACTCCGCCACCAGGTCCTGGTTCTTCAGCGACAGCATGGGCGGCGCCGAGTCCAGTTGCGCCCAGCCGATCGCCTCTATCGGGTTGTGTTGTCTCGCCTCTGGCCCCGCTGGCGTGACGCGGTGCTCCTGGTGAAACCCGAGACGGTTATCGCGTGGCAGCGGCGCGGCTTCCGCTGGTAAGGGCGCTGCGCCGGTTTTTGGAAGGCGTTGACGGCGCACGGTGACGTTCGGGGATAGTCGGCATACGGATCCATAACCAAGGCCAGATCGGCGACGTAAAGCCCTCGTACGGCCATGCCTTGGCCGCGCGCGATTTCGATTCCGACGCTGGCCGCGGCTACTCGACGGAGGTGTCGGTTGTGTAGGCCAGACGTACGCATTCTTGGGTGGTGTCGCCGATGATGTCGAACGTGCAGGTTAGCCGAATGTTTTCGGAAGAGCTGCCGATGAGGACTTCGATGGTGCCGGGCTCGACCACGAAGCGCATGCTGCGGTCATAGAACGCGAGCTGACTCACGGCGAAATCGAAACGCACGGCGCACTTCTCGCCGGGCTCCAGCGCGATGCGCTTGAAGCCCTTCAGCTCCTTCACCGGCCGGGTGACGCTCGCCACTACGTCGTGTACGTACAGTTGCACGACCTCTTCACCGCTGCGTGCGCCGGCGTTCGTCACCTCGACGCGAATGAAGACTGTTTCGGCGGCCCCAACTTGTTTCGGGCTGATGTCGAGGTTGGCGTACTCGAAGGTGGTGTAGCTGAGACCATGCCCGAACGGGAAAAGCGGCTTGGTGCTGGCGTCAACGTAGTCGCCTTTCCAATTCGTGCGCCCACCGGACGGCTTGTGGTTATAATAGACTGGCACCTGCCCGACGGTCACCGGGAGTGAGATGGGCAGCCTGCCGCCCGGATTGACGCGGCCGAACAACACGTCGGCAACCGCATGACCGCCCTCTTCCCCAGGCAGCCATGCCTCGACGATCGCGGCAACGTGCGCGGCCATCCACGGCAGCGCCAGCGGCCGGCCGTTGATCAGTACGACGACAACGGGCGTTCCGGTCGCCACCACCGCCTCAACGAGCGCTTGCTGGACGCCGGGCAACCCGAGCTCGGCCCGATCGAGTGACTCGCCGCTGGTGCAGCCGTCGACCAGTCCCGCCTTGTCGCCGACCACTACCACCGCCACCTCCGCTTTCTGCGCCGCCGCGATTGCTTCCGCAAACCCTGCCGTGGAGGTACCGAGGACCTCGCAACCGGCGGCGGTATGGATCACGGTCTGTGATGAGACCGCGCTGCGGATGCCCGCGAGCACGGTGACCGTGGGGACGAAGTGCTGCGCCAGGTTCACGCTCCCGTCCGGCCGCGGGGACATGTCGCCCTCTTCGGCAGCGCCGAACATGGCTTCGATGTGCGTCGGGTAGTGATAATCACCTTGCAGGTTGCGCACGCTGTTGGCGTTCGGCCCGATGACGGCGATCGACGCCAGCGTCGGGTCGAGGGGCAGGACGCCGTCGTTCTTCAGCAGCACGATCGACTTCTGGGCGATGCGGCGCGCCAAGTGACGCTGTTCGGCGGTGTCGAAGACCGCTGCGGCCGCCGCGGCATCGACGTACGGGTTGTCGAACAGTCCAAGGTCGAACTTCATGCGCACGACCCGGTGCACCGCGGCATCGACGAGCGACAACCTGACTGCGCCCGACTGCACCGCCGCGCGCAGCGGTTCACCGTAGCAGTGGACGGCAGGCAGCTCGATATCGATGCCGGCTTCGAGCGCCAGGCGTGCGGCATCACCCTCGTCGCGCGCGATGCGATGGTAGCTCAGCAAGGTGGGAACGGCGAAGTAATCGGACACTACAACCCCATCGAAGCCCAGCTCGCCGCGCAACAGGTCGTGGAGAAGCGCCTTGGAGGAGCCCAGTGGTACCCCATCAATCTCGTGGTAGGCGTTCATCACCGACGCCAGCCGCGCCTCCTGAATGACGGCTGCGAACGGGGTCACGTACATTTCGCGCAGCTCGCGTTCCGGGATGTGCGCCGGGGCCCAGTTCATGCCACCTTCCGACGCGCCGTAGCCGACGAAGTGCTTGCCGGTGGCGACGACGCCCGCGCCGAGGTCCGGCCCCTGCAGGCCGCGCACGTACGCGATCCCCATCTGCGAAATGAGGTACGGGATCCTCCCCGAACGTTTCCTCCGTGCGTCCCCAGCGCGGATCGCGGGCGACGTCGAGCACCGGCGCCAGCGCATGGTGCGTGCCCACCGCCCGCATTTGCGCACGGATGACTCGCGTCATCGCCTCGACCAGCTCGGGTTCCCACGTGCTGGCCAGCCCTATGGCCTGCGGAAAGCACGTGGCATCGCGAGCCAAAAGGCCGGCGCAGCTCTCTTCATGGATGATGGCGGGAATGCCGAGCCGCGTGTGCGTGAGCAGAAAGCGTTGAATCGCGTTCACCACATTCGCGACGTCCGTCGGTCCCAAGACCGTCGCCCCGGCGAGCCGCGTGATGTGCCCGGTCCCCTGCGCGAGTGTCTCTCTCGCCTTGGTTTCGGAGAAGCAGCCGTCCTCGACGACACTGCTCGACCACACGCCACCGAGCTGGGCCAACTTCTCGTCCAAGGTCATGCGGGCGAGCAGGTCGCTGACGCGTCCACTCACCGGTAGTGAGGCGTTGCGATACGGGGCATGGGTGGCATCCGGGCTCATCGAGGACTCCTCTCGTAGCGGGCCCGCCGCAGGGTCAAGCCAGTGATCCCCGCGGCTGCAGACCGGCGTGCTCATAGACGGCGTCGATCACCCGCATGTTGGCAATGGCGTCGTCGGGACCGGTGGGGATTGGGGTGCCGTCGCGGATTGCTGCCACGAAGGCACACAGCTGGAGTGTATAGGTGGCGTCACCTTTGACGCGTTCCCGGCGCACACCGGCGGCTGTGCGCACGCTGAGCCGATGAAACAGGTGCGGCACGATTGGGTTGAGCACCGCCAGCTCGCCACGATCGCCGCGCACGCGGGCGCTCGCCCGCAACAGCGTGCGCGAGAAGAGCGAGCAGGAGATCGCGCCGGTGCGGCCGTCGGCGAAGCGGAAGGTGGCGCGCATGGCGCGGTCCACCTCCGGGGATGACAGGAGCGCTGCCGCGTGCACAACGTCCGGCTCGGCGCCGGCGAGGAACCGCAGGATGCTGATCGCGTAGCAGCCAACGTCCATGGTTGCGCCGCCCGCCAAATCCAAGCGGTAGCGGATGTCGCCGCGCCGGAGCAGCGGGATGGAGAAGTGCGCTTCGATGTGTTGCACTGTGCCGAGTTCGCCGCCGTCGATGATCGCCTTGAGGCGCGCCGCCAGCGGGTGATAGCGCCAGTGGAACGCCTCCATGAGCACCCGCCCGGCGTCGCGTGCCGCTGCGGCCATGCGCTCGGCTTCGCGGGCATTGGCGGCGAGGGGCTTCTCGCAGAGCACGTGCTTGCCCGCCTGCAACGCGCGCACCGTCCACTCGCAGTGCAGGCCGTTCGGCAACGGGTTGTAGATCGCATCAATCTGCGGGTCGGCGATCAGCGCCGCGTAATCCGCAAACACCCGTGGGATGGCGTGTTTGGTTGCAAACGCCTGCGCGCGCCCGCGGTCGCGCGCCGCCACCGCAACCACCGCCGCTTCGGGGACCTGCCGGGCAGGGCGCACCAGCGCCATCGGCGCGATGCGCGCGGCGCCGAGAACGCCGATGCGCAGGGGCGGGTTCTGCATCATGATTCTTACTTTGTCGGCGGGTGGTACAGCGTCAGCATCACATAGATCAGCGCCGGCTTGTCGTTGCCGACGACGTGCACGTTGATCTCTTGCGTGAGCTGCGTACCCTTCGGTTTGGCCTCGACGGCCATCAGGCGTGAGCGGGCATGGACCCGTGCGCCGGCGGGCACCGGGCTCACGAAACGCAGCTTGTCGGCGCCGTAGTTCGTGACGTTGCCGTAGCCGACGAGCTGGAAATCGGCGCTGGCGCGCAATGCCACCAGCAAGCTCAACGTGAGAAAACCGTGCGCGATCGTCTGGCGGAACGGGCTTTCACGTTGCGCCCGCTCGACGTCGACGTGAATCCACTGGTGATCCCCGGTGAGGTCGGCGAACTTGTTGATCATCTCTTGCGTCACCTGGATCTCTGGTCCGAATCCCCCAAACGTGTCGCTGATCTTGGTGCGCAGCTTGTCGATGTCGTCGAATCGGATGTTCTCCATGTGGCCTCCTCCGTTTTCGTTCGCGGTTAGTCCGCTACATCTAACCCTGATACGACGAAAAGCAAAGACAGGGGCGGGCTGGAAGATCGGCGGCGAACTTGCGCAGGCTGAAGTCCTGCGCCTACAGGAGTCTTCTTTGGCCAGCCACCAGGCTGTAGCCGCAGGACTTTAGCCTGCGGCGGCGGCTTCGCGCACCTTGAACCGGTTTCGTTCGCAGCGTAGATTCAAGGTGCAGAACCACGGCAATCAATGTAAGGAGTGAAACCGATGACTCAGCTAGAGGCGGCACGGCGCGGCATCATTACGCCGGAGATGCGTCGGGTCGCGGAACGAGAGAGCACAACGCCCGAATGTATTTGCACCGAGGTGAGTCGCGGCCGCCTGGTGATTCCTGCGAACGAGCGACACCTCCGGGGCAGCGGCGGGCAGGCCCCTAGGGGCGGTAATGGCAATGGCACAGTGGGTGCGGACGTGGGTGGGCCGGCAGGGCACCCCGGGGCACGACCCGAGGCGCGCTTTTGGGTGAACCAGACCGTCGTCCAGCGCTGGAAGACGATCATGGATCCCGACGCGTTACGCGGCGAAGGTGCGCCGAAGCGCCTCGACCCCGTCGGTATCGGCCGCATGATTACCACGAAGATCAATGCGAACATCGGTGCCTCGCCGGTCAGCAGCAACACGCACGAGGAGGTCGAAAAGCTGCAGCTGGGCGCAGAAGTACGGTGCCGACACGCTGATGGACCTGTCAACCGGTGGCAATCTCAACGAGTGCCGGCAGGCGATCATCGACAACAGCACGATCCCCATCGGCACCGTGCCGATCTACAGCATGATCATCGGCCGGCAGATCGAGGATCTCACTTACGACAGCATCTTGAAGGAAATCGAACGGCAGGCCCAGCAGGGCGTCGACTACTTCACCATCCATGCCGGGGTGCTGCGGGAGCATCTGCCGCTGATCAAAGGGCGCATCACCGGCATCGTGTCGCGCGGCGGATCGCTGCTGGCCAAGTGGATGATCCACCACAACAAGCAGAACCCGATGTACGAGTTGTTCGACGAGATCAGCGCCATCATGCGCCAGTACGACGTGACCTACTCGTTGGGCGACGGCTTGCGCCCCGGGTGTTGCGCCGACGCCTCGGATCCGGCGCAGCTGGCCGAGCTGTACACGTTAGGAGAGCTGGTGCAGCGGGCGCGCGCCGCGGGCGTGCAGGCGATGGTCGAGGGCCCGGGCCATGTGCCGCTGGATCAGATCGCGTTCAATATGCAGCTGCAGCAGCGCGTGTGCGACGACGCGCCGTTTTATGTCCTCGGGCCGCTGGTGACCGATGTCTTTCCCGGGTACGACCACATCACCAGCGCCATCGGCGCGACGGAAGCGGCACGTGCCGGTGCGGCGATGCTGTGCTACGTGACGCCGAAGGAGCACGTCGGGCTGCCGCAGGCGCAGCGACGTGAAGGAGGGGTGCATCGCGTACAAGATCGCCGCACATGCGGGTGACATCGCCCGCGGCATCACCGGGGCGCGGCAGTGGGACGATGATTTGTCGCAGGCGCGGGCCGCGCTGAACTGGCCCATGCAGTTCGAGCTGGCCTTCGACGGGGAAACCGCGCGCGCGTTGCACGACGAGGACCTCGAGGTCGACACGGATTTCTGTGCCATGTGCGGCCACGACTGGTGCAGTATGCGCATCTCGAAAGAGATCGAAGCCTTCGCCAGTGGCAAGGATCCGAGTTTCCAGCCGCCGCAGAAGGTGCAGCCCAGCCCGGGTGTAGGCGCCGAAGGCCGCGAGCTCCTGCGACATCGGGCGCGCGCGTTGCCGATCGTCGAAGGCAAGCACGCCTGTCATAGCGACCTCGTACCGGACGCGGAGGACGCGAAGGCCGTGCAAGCCGAGCTGATGGCCAGGGAGTAGGGCTGGAGGTCAAGATCAACAGGCGCGGACCAATTCAATCGGGGGCAGTATGCGCGAGAGGAAACGAGTGTGGGGGGTGATGGCAGCGCTTGTGCTCGGCGCTGCAATTGCGCTGGGAACGAGCCGAGCGGCGTTGGCGGGGGCAGAAAATTGGAACGATGCCCAGATCAAGTGGATGCCGTACAAGGATGGTCTGGCGGCGGCCAAGAAGACGCACCGCCCGATCTGCCTGATCTTTTACACCACGTGGTGCCCGCATTGCGCGAACTATTCGACGGTCTTCAGCGATCCCAAGGTGGTGAAAAAGGCGAAATCTTTCGTGATGATTCGGCTCGATAAGGACCAGAATCACGATCTGAGCAAACAGCACAGCCCGGATGGCGAATACATCCCGCGCACGTATTTTTTGTCGCCGCAGGGGAAGCTGGACGAATCCCTCACCGAGGACCGTGCGCAGTACAAGTACTTCTATAATGAGAAAGATCCGGCCTCGCTTCTGGCGGGTATGGATCGCGCGTTGAAGAAGCTTCATTAGTCAGCCAGAGAGCATGCGGCGGCCCGCCTGGGGGGGTGGAGAACCGCTGATTTGCTTCTTGACAACCTACGCGGCTACTGTGGTACATTAGATTGCGCCTCTGGGGGGCGCAGAAGAGCAGCAAACGGTGGAGAGCGGAGCCCTAGGTGCATGCGGATGGGTTGTGGTGCGTCCAGGTTGCAGCCAGGATGCTAGCGCAATCCCTTCGATGTTAAGGAAGGAAGTCGTGGGCATGTTCAAACGAGGGTACGTAAGGGGTTTCACGCTGTGCGTTTCGATGGCCGCCGCGTTTGTCCTCGTGGCCCTGCCCGCATTCGCGGTGTGCGGAAACGGCATCATCGACCCAGGTTCGGGCGAGCAATGCGACCAGGGAGCGGCGAACGGTACCTCCGGCTCGTGTTGCACGACGAGCTGTCAGTTCGTAGCGAGTGGAACGCTCTGCCGCGACTACCAGGGACCATGTGACTTGCAGGAATTCTGCACTGGAAACAGCGGGGCCTGCCCGACGGACCGCAAGAGTACGAGCATCTGCCACGCTGCTACGGATGTCTGCGACACCAACGTCTACTGTAACGGCGTGAGCAACACCTGCCCGGCGACCTGCCCAACAGACGTATCTGCCTGCCAGCCAGCAACCTTGGTCTGTCGCGCTGCCGCCGGCGTGTGTGACGTTGCGGAATACTGCACGGGGACGAGTGTGAGCTGCCCGTCCGACGCGAAGGTGTCGAGTAGTGTCGTGTGCCGCGCGGCCGCCAGTCAATGTGATGTGGCCGAGCACTGTACCGGGACGAGCAATAACTGCCCTGCGGATAGCTTCAAACCCGATGGCACCTCATGCAATGCAGGCAACGCCTGCACAACCAACGACACCTGCCAAGGCGGCACCTGCTTTGCCGGCGATCCGATCGCGTGTTCTGACCCCTGCCAGACCTGTGATCCTGGAAATCCCCAGAACGGGTGCAGTGGTCCGGTGTGCACTGTAACGCCGACGGACACGCCGACGGAGACGGAGACGCCGACAGACACGCCGACCGAGACCCCAAGTGACACGCCGACGGACACGCCAACGCCGACCGTGACCCCGACCCGCACCCCAACCAACACCCGCACGCCGACGAACACCCCGACACAGACCCCGACACGCACCCGCACGCCCACTCGCACGCCGACGAATACGCCGACCCAAACATTCACGCGCACCTCGACGCCAACCCAGACGCTCACTCTGACCTTCACTCCGACCTTAACGCCGACGGTGACGCCGACGGCCACCGGCATGTGCGTCGGCGGCGTTCCCGGCAATCCCTGTATCCCCGGCGGCGGTTCCGCCTCGAGTGACTGTATGATGGAATGGGTGACCTCGCCGACCTCAAAGCTCAGCAGCAAACTCATTCCGAAAAACCAATTGGTCTGCTACGAAGGCGATCCCCGCTGCGATTTTAACCCGGATATCAATCCCGCAGCCGGAGTCTTTCCCAACAGCTGCACGTTCCACGTGCGGATGTGCGTCCTCAATGCCGATCCACGATTGAACTGTGTTATCTCCGACCTCTACTCCTTCGAAGTGAAATCGCCACGGCTCAGTAGCCTTGATCCCGTCGATGCCGCGAATCGGACGGCGCTCGAAAATGCGGCGGGACCCGGCGGCTTCGGCGTGACGATCATGCGCAAGAAGACCCCCGGCCCAGTCGGCAACGACTTCACCGTGCAGAACCAGTGTGGGGACGCCATCCCACTGCAGGTCCCGCTGCGGCAGCTGCGCAGCGGCAAGCTCTTGTCATACGCGAAGAGCTTTGTCATGCAGGGCAGCAATTCATTGGGCACACGCGACAGTGATAGCCTGCGGCTGCAGTGCCGGCCGAGTACCTGCGACGACGGCAAGATCCAGGCGGACCATGAGGGGTGCGACGACGGCAACCGGAACAACGGCGACGGCTGCGACCAGGGTTGCCAAATCGAGCCGGGCTGGACATGCACCGGCCAACCGTCAACCTGTACCCGGCTGACGCCCACGCCGACGGCAGTACGCACTCTTTCGCCAACGCCAACGGCGATCCCGACTGACACGCCGACCGCCACGCCCACCGACACGCCGACCGACACGCCCACCGAGACGCCCACCGACACGCCGACCGACACGCCCACCGAAACGCCGACCGACACGCCCACCTTTGTCCAAGGGCAACCGACGTGGACGCCAACCAAGACGTTCACCATCACCCCGACGCGCACGCCCACCCGGACGCCGACGATGACGCCGACCCAGACGGGCACCCGGACGCCGACGGGTACGCCAACCGTTACCCCGACGTTCACGCCCACGCCGCCGGCGAGCGCAACACCCACGGCCACGCCTAGCCCGACGGGTGTGACGCATCGGTGCACCTTCAAGACGGGGACGGGTGACAGTGGGACCAGGATCGACTTGTACTCATCCGCACTGGGTTTTGGGTTGACCGTGCACCTGACCGGGTACCAGGACTTTGTTGTCGGAGCGAGTGACCCGAACGGAATCCGACAGATCACCATGCCGGCCACCGGCACGCACTTCGACTGCGCGGTGCTGCCGGCTTCGATAGGCGTCGCCTGTCCGCGCGCCTACGCAGACGGCAGCGGGTTCATGGACTGTAACGGAACGGCGCCGAACTACAACACCACAATCGTGGTCGATCACAACAGCGACAACGGCGACAATCCGGGCTTCCCGGACTACGACTCGACGTGCACGAACACGTTCACGGAGCCGAGTGGCCAGGTGTCGACGGCCCTGCTCGAAGACGGCAGCACGGCGCACCCGCATACCGGCGTGTGCAACAGCCCAACTCACATCACGCAAAGCGGAACCTTCTCACCGGGCGCACTGCAGGTGACTGAAAACCTCATCCTCCGGGTCAACACCTCGGTTACGAGTTGTAGCCCGAATCCGTGTCCGGCGGACACTGCGCCCTATGACCCCACCTCCGGCGATTTGTTGGCCACGGCGAGCGCGACGACGGGAAACTCTGCCATGACCATCCACGACGTTGCTACCTCATTTACTACCCCGCCCTCGACGAACGATTTCACCAAATCGATCACCGGTGCCCCGTTCGGCTGCGCAAACGTTGACGCGGGCAACATGACCGCCGGCAGCCTGGTCGCCGGCTTCCCGGTGCTCGACCTCAACAGTTTGACAGGTGACGCGATTGCAGGGGTCTTCGTGCTGTGTCAGTGAGGTCGGAGCGAGGCTAGACCGACTCGGTGCGGGCGGCTACACGCCGCTCGCACCGCTTGCGGCCTCCACCCTGCCCCTTCTCCGCGGCGAGTGATGCTGCAGAGGAGGGGCAGGGTGGAGGCGATTTCCCGGGTCAGCTACCTTGTTGGGGAAGGCGGAAGCGGCGCTCGGTGTTGTGCCGCGAGAGGCTTGCTATTTCTTCCAGTGATTGCTGACGCACTGCGGCAACCGCCGCGACCGTGAAAAGCACGTAGGCCGGCTCGTTGCGCTGGCCCCGGTGCGGGATGGGCGCGAGGAAGGGCGCATCGGTTTCCACCATGAAACGGTTCGCCGGGACCATGCGGACCACGGCGCGGATCTCATCCGTGTTCTTGAAGGTGATAATGCCGCTGAAGGACAGATCGAATCCTATGTCCAGGAAGCTCCGTGCCGCGGCCCGGTCGGCGCTGAAACAGTGGATGACCCCGCCGACTTCCGTGGCCTTCTCGGCGCGCAAAATGGCCGCCGCCTCGTCGTAGGCGTCGCGCACGTGGACGACCAGCGGCAGCGGCAGCGTGCGCGCCAGGGCGATGAGCTGGCGGAAAACATCCTGCTGCGCTGGTCGCGGTGAATTGTCATAGTAATAGTCCAGGCCCGTTTCCCCGATGGCGACGACTTTGGGCCGACGCGCCAGTCGGCCGATCTCGGCGATCACTTCCTGTGATACGGACTGCGCGGCGTGCGGGTGGATGCCGACGGTTGCGAATACGTGCGCATGGCGCGCCGCCAGCGCCAGCGCATCGTGGTTCGCCTGCATCGCCCCGCTGGCCCCGATGGTGACCAGCCGGCTGACGCCGGCGGCGTGCGCCCGTGCCAGCACCGCATCACGGTCCGCAGCGAAGCGGTCCATATCCAGGTGGCAATGGGCGTCGATGAGCGTGGCGCCCGCAGGGAGGGCGGGGAGATCGCCGGACACGGTCATCAGCTGAGAGTGCGGGTCATCCCTGCGGCTCGATGCGCGGGAACAGTGCAATCGACGGAAGAGTCCGCTGCCCAGGAGTGAAGGACTGCCCCCAGGCCAGGTCCTCCGGGAAGCGGTCCGTGCGTGCCAGGCCGAGGAGGTCGAGGATCCGGGCGCTGGTTTCCGGCAGGAACCATGCCAGCAACAGCGCCGTCACGCGCAGCGCTTCGAGCAGCTGCCGCAGGATGGTGCCGACACGCGCCCGCTGCGCCGGGTCTTTCGCCAGCGTGAATGGTGCGGTGACGACGATGTACTTGTTGGCGTGGTCGATGGCGCGCCACAACGCTTCGAGTGCGCGGTGAAAGGCGAGGTCACGCGTCAATTGCGGAACGACCCGGTAGGCCTCCTCGAAGGCGGCCATCAGGCCGCGGTCCTCGTCGGTCACCGGCCCGAGGGCCTGCACCTCGCCACCAAAGTAGCGCTGTTGCATAGCCAAGGTGCGGCTCACGAGATTGCCGAGGTTGTTGGCAAGGTCGGCGTTGGTGCGCGTGATGAAAGCGTCCTCGGTGAACACGGCGTCCTGCCCAAATGCCATCTCGCGCAGCAGGAAGTAGCGAAGTGTGTCCAGGCCGTAGCGCGCCTTCATCTCCAGCGGCCGAATGACGTTTCCCAAGCTCTTGGACATCTTGCTCTCGCCACGCAGCCAATACCCGTGGACGAGCAGGCGTTTGTACAGCGGGAGGTCCAGTGCCATCAACAACGTCGGCCAGAAAATTCCGTGTGGTTTCAGAATGTCCTTACCGATGAGGTGATGCGCCGTCGGCCACAAGGTTCGGAACTGCTCTTCACCCTGCGCCTTGAGGCCGCTGATATAGTTGATCAGGGCGTCCCACCACACGTAGGCAACGTAGTCGCGGTCGAACGGCAGCTCGATGCCCCACTGCAAACGCTGCTTGGGCCGCGAGATGCACAGGTCGGGCAGGGCCTCGCCGCGCAGCATCGCCAGCACCTCGTTGCGGTAGCCCTCCGGGGTGATGGTCTGCGGATGCGCCTCGAGGTAGGCGAGGAGGCGGTCCTGGTATTTGGTCATGCGGAAGAAATAGTTGTCTTCTTCGATGAACGCCGGGGGGGTCAAATGATCCGGGCACTTGCCGTCGGCTAGCTCCTTTTCTGTGTAGAAGCGTTCACAGCCGGTGCAGTACAGGCCGCCGTAGCGGCTGAAATAGATGTCGCCTTTGTCGTACACCCGTTGGACCAGCTCTTGGACCGTGCGCACGTGATCGGGATCGGTTGTGCGAATGAAGCGGTCGTAGCGGAACCCGCAGATATCCCAGGTCTCGCGGAAGATCCCACTGACCCGGTCGGCGTACGCGCGCGGGCTGACCCCGGCGGCGGCGGCGGCTTGCGCGATCTTGTCGCCGTGCTCGTCGGTGCCGGTGAGGAAAAACGTCTCGTCGCCGCGGGCCCGATGAAAGCGCGCCAGCGTATCGGCGATCACCGTCGTATACGTGTGCCCCAGGTGTGGCTCGGCGTTGATGTAGTAGATCGGCGTGGTGACGTAAAACGGGCCCACGGGTGTCCCTCGTATCTTCCGGACGGAGCTACCGTCGCGGCGCGCGGGGTCCTGGCGTGCAAGGGCTCCGGCCCAGCGGTACAGTCACAATGAGTGATATCGAGAACGTCATGGGCGCGCCAACTGCAGCAGCAGGGCATCGAGCAGGAGTTGGCGATTCGGGTTGCTGCGCCGCAGGGCGGTATGGGCGTGGTGCACGGCGTCCGCTCGTGCCAGAGCGGAACGCACCGCGGCGGGCCGCACCGCGGCAAGCTCCGATTCGAGCGCGGCCATGGCTTCCGTCCGGCAGTGCGACAGCAGCAGCTCGAGCGTGACGCTCAGATCGACGTCCGATTCGGTCAACTCGTTAGCGAGTTCCATGAGGCGAACATAGCGGGCACCCCGGAGCCCGGCAAGCAGTTCCCGGAGGCGACCGCTGTCCAGCGCGCCGAGACCGCCGCTCAGTGACAGGGCGCGCCCGGGGCTGCCTTCGGCCAGCACAGCGAGATCGTGCGCCGCGCGCGGCTCGATCCCGTGCGCGGTCACGAGGATGTCGGCGACCGTTTCAGTGGGCAGCGGAGCGAACTGAAGGCGCTGGCAGCGCGAGCGCACCGTGGGCAGCAAGCCATCCGGATTGTCGGCAATCAGAAGCAGAAACGAGCGATCGGGTGGTTCCTCCAAGGTCTTGAGCACCGCATTCTGCGCCGCGGCGGTGAGGGCGTGGGCGTCGTCGACAATCGCGATCTTGGCTTTGCCGCGCAGCGGTTGGAGCTGCATGAACCTCTTGATCTCGCGCATGCGATCGATGCCGATCTCCTTCTTCCCAGGAGCGACGGCTACGAGCTGCAGATCGGGATGGGTCCCGGCGCCGACCTGACGGCAGGCGGCGCAGCCGCCGCAGGCATCGTCCCCGCCAGCCTCGCATTGCAGCCAGGCCGCGAAGGCGACCGCCACCGAACGCTTCCCGATGCCATCAGGTCCCGCAAAGAGCAGCGCATGCGGCAGCCGCTGGCGCCGGACGGCAGATTTCAGGAATTCGATTTGACGTTGGTGGCCGTGGATCGCAGCGAAGTGGGTTAGGGGAGCTTCAGACATCGCAGTAGGGCGTGCATCACCTGCTCGTGGACTCGATCGCTCGAGGCCGTGGCGTCAATGACACAGTAGCGGCGTGGCTGCGCTTGCGCCAGGGCGAGAAACCCGGCGCGCACACGTGCGTGGAATTCACGCTCTTCGCGGTGGAACCGATCGTCGCCGCGTGCACGCCGCAAGCCGACCTCCACGGGACAGTCGAGCACCAGCGTCAGCGCAGGAGCGACCCCGGCGCGGGCGATGGCGTCGAGGCGGGTCACCATTCCCAGGTCGAGTTGTCGCGCATAGCCTTGGTAGGCCAGCGTCGACGCCGAAAAACGATCCGTGAGGACGATGTGACCTTGCGCACACGTCGGCGTGATGACTTCGGCGACGTGCTGGGCGCGATCGGCCAGGTAGAGGAGCAGTTCGGCGATGGGTGCCGGCGGAGGACCCCCAGGGTGCATCACCAGGCGCCGCAGCGCTGTCCCCAGTGCTGTACCGCCTGGTTCACGTGTTTCCAGGACAGTGAACCCGCGGCTGCGCAATACGGCTGCGGCCCGCCGCAGTTGTGTGGACTTGCCGGACCCTTCGGTTCCTTCGAACGCGATCAGGCAGCCAGGTTCACGCAACCGACTCCCCTTCACCCAGGAAGAGGTTCACGCCGTAGAGGAGCTGTTTGGCGGTAAAGGGCTTCGTGATGTAGTAGTCCGCACCGTATTGGTAGCCGCTGAGCACATCCTCGTCGTGGGTCTTCGCGGTCACCAGTATGACGGGCAGCAAGCCGGTGGCGCTGTCGTCTTTGATCCGCTGGAGCACCTCCAGACCGCTCATCTCGGGCATCATGACGTCGAGCAGGACGAGATCGGTGCCGCCCTCTTTGATGCGCGCAAGCGCTTCCGCGCCAGTCATTGCCGTACTGGTCTGATAGCCACGATTTTCGAGGATCGTCTGCATGATCGTCACGCTATCGGGGTTGTCGTCGACGATCAGAATGCGCTTGCTCATTGGAACTCGGCCGGGCCTCGGTTAAACACCGCCAGTATACTTCTTCACGATTTCGCGAATTGCCGCTGGGCGTGCCGGCTTCGTTATGTAGTCATCACACCCGGCAGCGCGGGCTTGTTCTTCATCACCACGCATCGCGACTGCCGTGAGCGCCACGACCGGGATGTTGCGCGTCGCGGGGTCGCGCTTCAGTTGTCGAGTCGCCTCCCAGCCATCCAGGCGCGGCAGGGCCAAGTCCATCAGGATGAGATGCGGACGCACACTGCGGGCCATTGCCAATGCCTCGATACCGTCGGTAGCCTCGGCGATCTCGTAGCCCTCTACCGAAAGCACCTTCGCGACGATGCGTCGGTTGTCCGCATCATCCTCTACCACAAGGATCGTCTTGGCCATCGCCTCTCCATCGGCACGCACACGGGCACATGCCTGTTTTTCTTATATCTGTGGCCTGCGCTGCTTGCAAAGGAAACTCGCTAGGAAAACCCGATGCTGGTTTCGCCAGACCTTAGACTGGTCTTCGACAGTCATCAGGACGAACATGCGTAAGATCAAGGGGTTATGACGACGCTCGGGTGGCTTGGCACCATGTGATCGCCACGCGCGTGCGGAGATCATTCAGGAATGGCCTCCCGCGCAGAGCGCAGAGTTGGGGGCAGCGCCACGCCGGCGGCTTTGAAGGCCGCGCTGCAACTGCCACACGTTTCGGTGCGTAGATGCACGCGCTTGCCTTGGTGCGTGAGCTCCACCTCTTGCAGGGCATCGAGGTCGCGCAGGACATCGGCCCACTCGGGAGGCTCGCCCAGAGGGGCGAGTCGATCCTGGAGTTCCTTGCGCAGCACCAGCGCAAGGAATGAACAGAACACATGCCCCGCAATGGTCTCGTCGCGTTTGTGATAAATCGGCCGGCTCTCCAGGATGGTCTTCATCGAGCGGAACATCTGTTCCACCATCCAGAGCTGCTTGTACTTCAGCGCCACCTCGCGATCGCTCAGCGCGGTGTTCGTGCGCAGGACCCAGAGGCCGTCGTAGCGGGCCTCCGCGGTGATCTTCTCTTCGTTGACCTGCAAGGCGTTCTTGGGCGCCGCACTCAGATACTTGCGGTATCCCTTGTTGCCCACCAAGGACTTCGCTCCATGCTTGAGCTGGTCGCGCAGGCCGGCCACAATGGCCTCCCGATCTGCCGCATCCTTCTTCGCCTGATCCTCGTTGCGGCAGACCACATAACGACGCCCGTCGATGCACACGCCCTTGACCTGCAACGGCGAGGGGTCTGTCCGGATGGGGCTCTTCGGATGAACCACCGCAAAGGGCGCCGGGTCTGCCAGCACCGCCCGGCGTACCTCCCCGTCGGCACGCAAGCGCGCCCCGAGGATGTACGCCCACTGCCGCGTCGCGCACTCCAGCTGCGTGAGCACCGCGCGGCTGATCATCCCGCGGTCCGCCACCACGCAGATCTGGCGGATGGCAAACCGCTGCCGCAGCCGGTCGACGACCGGGATTAGTGACTTTGCATCACTCGTGTTGCCCGGCCAGACCTCGCAGCACAGGGGCCGCCCCTGGCCGTCGAGCACCACGCCCACCACCATCTGGCGCAGGTCGGGCCGATGGTCTTTACTCTTGCCGCGCTGCCCCAGGCTTTCCCCACCCGCCCCCTCGAAGTAAATCGACGTCGTGTCGAAGAAGACGAGATCCAGGGAGCTGAACAGGTCACGCCGTGCCGCGAACAACTGCTCCTCGATCACATCCTTGGTCCGTCTGACCACCGTGGTTTTCCCTACCGTGCGCGGGGCTTCCGTCTCGGGCAGCGGGATTTCCTCCCCGAGCCATGCCATGGCGCGGTAGAGATGGTGGAGCTGCAGGGAGCTGGTGCCCGCGATGCGGTAGTCCTCTCGCCACTTGTCCGCCGCGCGGTCCGAGCCGGGATCAAACAGGCGGTGCAAGACGGTCAGAAAAATCGCCCGCTCAACTGGAAACTCGAACTGGCGCTCGGCAAGCAGGTGCTCGATGGTGAGGCGGCACCCGGTCTCGCTCCACAGCCGCTCGAAGACCAGTGCCGGACCGATGCGCCACGCCGCGGTGGTCGCCAGCGCACTGTGGCGCGTCGCGCTCAGGACGACCGCGGCCTCGCAGAACCGCGCCCCGGAGGCGAGCAGGGCGGACAGGTGACCGGAGGCTTCGAGCTGGTCGAGGCGTCCGAGGGTAGCGATGACGCGCTGTTTGACCGCACCGTCTTCCCACCGGTTTTCCACGATCTGCAGATAGGCATGGGAGCCGGACTTCTTGGCGCGGAAGAACATGGCGCACCATAGACACCATAATTGACGGTAAGAGTCAATGTCCTACAAGACATATTACTATTATCTGTGGCACTAGGTTTTTATCGCCAACACCCAGTTTTTCGGGAAAACACCTTATAAATACTCGCAGTCCACCTCTGGCGCAGACCCTCCACTGTCGAAGATCCGTTAGAGCTGCTCCTGCCACCCGGCAAGAACTGCGGCGTGGGGCAATAGGCCGGGAAATGCCTGATCGATGGTTCCCAAAGCGTCGCTACTGTACACGACGCTTCCGCTGCCGCCCAGCTGCAGGCGGGCACCGTCGCCCGGGGCTTGCCAGACAGCGCCCGCCACTGCGACCTGGCTTGATGCTTGGAACACCAAGCTCTGGGCAATGACCAAGCCCGAGAAATGCAGGCTGCCGGTTACCTGCAGTGTCCCTTGAACGATGAGTACCCCGGCGCCGTCTAGGTGGCCCGCAATATCCACATCTCCAGTCACCACCGAAACCTGTGGGCTTTGTGTGGTTCCGAGGACGAGGTCGGGTTGCAGGGTCACCGCGGAGAGCCGCACGCGCGCCGGGTGTTGGCTGCAGCGATTTGCATACGCCTGCACGTCGAGCGCTGGGGTGGTGGCGATACTAGGGGTACCTCCTGCGCCGACCAGCCGCTGTGCATCTGCGGGCGCGAGCCGCGCACGCAGCAACTCCTCGCGGTCGGGGCGCGAGTCGCTCAGGGCCGGCAGCGCGGGCGCTGTGCCCTGGGGTTGAGATGGATCGTCATCGAGGCGGTGATCCAGTCCGGAAAGGAGGGAATTCGAGCCGAGATCAAGCATGCTGGCGTCGCCTCCAACATAAAATGCTGCTGGGGTAAACGGCAACGGGGAGCGCCTCACCAATGCACTCACTACCTTACTAGCGCCGTACATGCCGGTTCCAGTGCTGACGATCTGCAGCATGCCGTTGTCAGCCGCGGCGACCCGAACGTCATAGTGAAAGGGGGCGTCCGGGAAGTTTCCAGGGGCGCCCTCGACGAATGGGAACACGCCATCGTCAGTGGTGCCGGCGACATGATCGGGACCGACAAGCAGAGGCGCGAACGTGGAATCCGGAGGAATCTCGAACAGTGCATGTTCGAGCCCGGCTTCGGCGACGTAGAAGCTTTCGATTTCGGCCCGGACATTGTGCTCGATCATCAGGTCCGTACAACACTGCATGACCACAAAGGCGCCCAACGGTAAGAGAATCATCGTCAGACTGAGCGTGGCGATGAGAGCCGTGCCGCGTTCGTCGTTCATGGGTTGCGCAGACATACACTGGTCGAGGCGGTGGCGCTGAGCGGCGTGGTGGCGTGCGGGTCGGGGTTGTCCAATTCCACATGCAAGAGCACGTCGATGCGGCGAACTTGGCTCCGGTCGGTTGGGGTGAGCCCGTCAGACCCGGGCACGAGTTCGTGGCCGTTGCGGTCGAAGTAGCGGAATCGCAAGCCCTGCGGCGGCACGTTGCGAGTCAAGGGCTGCGGGCTGCCGCCGCCGGTTGCCCGCATGATCTCACGGTCCCGCGCGTTGTAACTGTACGCGATCGTCTCGTTGGCGTCCTCGGTATCCCCGTCGCCGTTGAAATCACTCGCGACTTCGACGCGCTCGGCTGCAGCCACAGTAACGGCTGCGAGGGGGCGCCCGGCGGCGCTGAATCCCGCCATTCGCAGCTCCCGTGTCACCACGTCCAGCGTCATCACCGCGAGCTCCTGGGCCTCGCTCTTGACCTCGTGCACCCGCGCACTGATGAGCGCGGCGCGCGCGAAACTGTAGGACAGCGCCATCAAGATCGCCAACAACAGCGTGCTGGTCAGCACGTCGATCAAGCTGTTGCCGCGTTCGCCGGAAGCGGTCATCGTCAGCGGCGCGCCAGTGTAAGCAGTCGGAACGAGCGCGACCCCGAATCCTCCCATGTCACGGTGACTTCGAGGCGATAGAGCCCTGGGTGGTTGCTCCATGGTGTGATGCTGCTGGAGCGCGTGAAAGCCCCGGGGATCGCAACCGCCGCCAGGTTGTGGCCGGCGCGTAACTGCTCCAGACCTTCAGCGGCGAGCTGAATGGCTTGCATCCAGTGTTCACTGTGGGCGCGCGCTTGCTGCGCGGCGATCAGCGTGCTGCTCAACCCCAAAGCCATAATCGAGAGCAAGACGACGGCGACCATCACCTCGACCAGGCTGAACCCTGCAACGCGGCGGGCCGGCATCATTCTACCCGGATTTGCCCGGCGATATCCACCACGACGCGGTGCACCGCGCCTTGTTGGTTGACGATCGTGATCGTTCCGAAGCTGCTTGCATTGCCCCGTGGCCTGAAAGTGATCGCGTCATCATTAGCGGTGCAATCCGTAATCGCGATGCCGGCAGGCAGTGGGACAGCGGGCCCATCGTCCGTATACTGATCGCCTTGCTTCCGCTGCGGTTGGTAGTCGGCGTTACGAAATCGGATCCGGTGGTTCGCGTTCGTTGCGACGGCACGCATGCGCGCCACCTTGAGGTCCATGACGATTTGGCGGGCAGCCGTCCTGAGATTCAATCGGGCGCGGGACGCATGATGATTCAGCACGCCAATGCCGGCCAGGATCGAAATCAACAGCATCACCGTGAGGAGTTCGAACAGCGAAAAGCCTCTTTGTGTCGATGCCATCACCTTGCCATTACAGTACGCAATTAGCACATACAGCATAACATGCTTATATGTCAAGCAGCATACAGCATCAACTGTGCAGTAGCCACGTTCGCCGCCCTCCTGGGGAGTTGCTTGCAGCGACCAACGGCTGGGGGCTGGGTGCAGCCCTACATGGGCAGGGCCAGATGCAAATACCAGTGAATCAGCCGATCGCCGAAGAAGACGGCGCACGTCGCACCGAGGGCCAGAAACGGGCCGAACGGGATGGGCACGCGCGCATCAGCGCCGCGACCGAGGATCAGGCTCGCCCCGACCAGGGCGCCGGTGAACGAGCCGAGTATCAGGGTCACCAGAACGCTGCGCCATCCGAGGAAGGCGCCGATCATCGCCAAGAGCTTGACGTCGCCTCCACCCATGCCTTCCCGGCCGGTCCACGCATGGTAGCCGACGGCGACCGCGTACAGCAGCCCGCCGCCGAGCAACGCGCCCGCGACACTGTCGAGGACAGGCGGTCCCAGGCCGGCCACAGACAAGAGCAGCCCGACTGCGATGCCCGGCAGCGTGATGACATCCGGGATAATCTGATGGTCGAGGTCAATGAAGCTGATGACGATCAATGCCGCGAGGAACACTGCGGCAGCGGCGCAGCTCCCGGTAAGACCGAACCGGTACAGGAGCAAGGCAAACGCAATCGCCGTGAGTCCCTCGACGGCTGGATAGCGTAGCGAGATGCGACTGCCGCACGAACGGCAGCGCCCGCGCAAGAGCAGGTAGCTCAGTAACGGGATGTTGTCGCGGCCGCGGATCCGCGTGCCGCATCCAGGGCAATGTGAAGGCGGGTAGACGATGGATTCGCCCGCGGGGAGACGACGGATGCAGACGTTCAAAAAGCTCCCGATGACGGCGCCAAAGCAAAACGCGGAGCAATACACCATCACCCCTGCCGGGATCTCGTCGTGCCACACGGCAGCGACGTATAGCTCAACACGCTTCAGATGGCGATGGTCGCGCCCTGTGCTAAAGAGTCACAGGAACTCGCGGCGGCTGAAGATCACGACGCTGAGGACGAGCAGTAAGCTTGCGTAGGTCGCAGCATAGGCTGCCGCGCCGGCGTAGTATGACGCGGAGACGGTCAGTCCGGAGACTACTCGGTCCGCAACCCAGAACCGGTCGAGATGTGGCAGGATCACATAGAGAACATGCATGCTGTAGCGCACGCTTGCGGGCTGCTCGGGGCTGAAGAAGTAGGCGAGCATCGGTGCGGAGCGCCCGGCGATGAAAGTTGCGGCCGTGAACAGCCCGGCGAGCGCAGGCGTGACCACGACGGACGAGAAGAAGATGGCGACGGCCAGCACCACGCCCAGTTCGAGCATCATGGCGCCGATCACCGGGAGCAATTCCCAGGCGACGCGACCCTCGATGAAGTACAGGAGTGGGAACAGAGCGCCGCTCATGAGCAGCAGCATAATGGCCAGCGTGGCGAGCAGGCCGAAGAACTTGCCAACCAGGAACTGCCAGCGCGCCACCGGTTTCGACAGGATGTTGTAAATGGTGCGTTTGCCGAGCTCTTTGCTGAGCAAGCTACGCCGAGAACCACCGTGGTGACGATACCAAACAACGAGATGCTGAAGAGGCTGAAGTCTTTGATGAACTTCACGGTGTCACCGATGGAGGCCGATCCGAACACGGCGGAGATCGCGGTCACCAAGCAGGCGAACAGCAGGATCGAGTACAGGACTTTGTTGCGGATCGCTTCACGACTCGTGTTGAGGGCAATCGCAAACACCTTCATTCGAGCCTCCCGGTGTTGGCGGGGCTGTCATGCGCCGCCGCTTCCATTTGCGCGAGCAGAGTTTGCAGCTTTTCGTCATGACCCTTGAGAGCCAAGGCGCGGCGCATGACCGCCAGTCCCTTTTCGACGTCGCCGGCGCCCACCAGGCTGGCGCCCAGGCCCTCGAGGAAGTTGGCGTCCGCGGGATGGTGTCGCAACCCACGCCGGCACGCGGTGACCGCGGCATCGAAGTCGCCCATGATCAGCAACAGCCGGCACAAATTGTTGTGCGCCTTGCTGAACTCCGGCGTGATCTCGAGGGCTTTTCTGTACCAGCCGACGGCGCGCGCCGGATGGCCGGCTTTCTCGGAGGCAATGCCCATCCCCAGTGCCGCGCCTTCCGCCCACTGCGCAGCGTCCAGCGCGCGACCGAATTGCTCCATGGCGGCATCATATCGGCCTTGCTCGATCAACACGGTGCCGAAATTATAGCGTGCTTTGGCGCTGTTGGGTGCGGTGCGTGCCATCGAGGCATACAATGTCGCGTTATCGTCCCAGTCCCCATTGCGGACCCATGTCCGTGCTGCGAAGGCGCCGATCATGCACGCCAGCACTGTCACCGTGAGCGCGCGGTATCGGGATGACCGGCAGCCGCGATCCGCCAGGTATGCAACAAGCATCACCCAACCGACCGACGGCAAGTACAACAACCGTTCGCCTTTGATCGTACCGATCGGGAAGAGCAAATTCGAAGTCGCGGCCAACGCAACGAACGGGAACGCCGCTGCAAAACGGACGGCGGCCTGGCGATGGCGCAGCGCGACAGTCAGCGCGATCAACGTCAGCGCCAAGCCGCCGAGAAAGCGTGGAGCCCACCACGTGTTGGCAATCGCGACCTGGTTGTATGAGTAATCAGCCGCCAGCACGAGCGGCATCAGCAGCAGACCGAAATAGTCCCACAAGACTGCAAGTGCGGATCGTAGGCGGACGATAACCGGCACGAATGCCAAGGGATTGTCGAGAGGTGTCAGGTCGATCTTTTCGATGACGTACGAGCGCAACAGGAGAAACACCGCAACGCACAGGAGATACGGTAGCCAATCCATACTGCGCATCTCTCGGCGCAGCCCGCTGACGAGCGCTTCGCGCCGCAGAGCGATCCGAAACAGCAGCAGCAACGGCAGGATGGTGACCGCGCTTTCTTTGCTCAGCAGCGCCAAGCAGAAGCTGATGAGCGACAGCGCACGTAGCGCCCCCGCGTGGAGCGGCGGCCGCGGACGGTCGGCGCTCGCCGCGCTGAGCAACGTGATCAGCCCGAAAAAGGCGGCCAGCAACTCGGCTCTGCCAACGATGCTGGTGACGGCCTCGGTGTGGACCGGATGCACCGCAAATAGCGCCGCCGCGATCACCGCCACCCGCGTGCCCCTGAAGAGACGCCGTGCGGTGGCGAAGACGAGAACGGTGACCGCGGCATGCAGCACGACGTTGACGGCGTGAAAGGGCAACGGTGCCCCCGGTGCCAGCTTCTCATTGATGGCAAATGTCAGCACCGTGAACGGGCGGTAGAGGTCGCCGGGGTGCAGGGGCGTTGCCAGAATCCGCAGCCAGTCGATTCCCGCCGTGACTACCGTGTTCTCCCGGATGTCAGGCGTGTCATCGAACGCGAACCCGGTACTGAGTGCGTTCAAGAAGGGCAAGATCGCCAGCACGGCCACCGCGAGCGCAGCGCGTACGAATGCAGCCGGCCCTACGTCGCTTATCGACAGTCTCTCAATCGGCGAGGTCTCCATCGTGCGCGTAATGGAGGAATCGCTCCTCCAGAGAGGGGTACTCTGGCAGTACTGCTTCCACCTGTGTGTCGGTGCCGTGAATAGCGGCCAATGCCGAGCGTACCGCCGTGTGGTCATTCAGCTTGATTGTCCAGCGCTCCGGACCGCCGGCGGGCGGCAACAGCGCTATTCGTGCCAGTGCTTCCAAGGTCTCGGCAGGAGGCCGGACCACAACGAGCGCGTACGAGACGGGAGCGGCTCCATCCCGGCGCAAGTCCACAACCTCGCGCAATTGCCCAAAGGCTAAGATCGCAACCCGGTCGCATAACGCCTCGGCATCGCTCAGCACATGGGAGGAAAACAACACGGTCGTCCCGCTCCGTTTGAGAGACAGAATCAAATCCCGCATGGATTTGCGGCCCGCGGGGTCCAGTCCTGACATGGGCTCATCGAGAATCACCAGCCGTGGCTGATGCATGATCGCCTGTGCCACGGCGACGCGTTGCAACAGTCCCTTGGAGAGGGTGCGCATCGGGGCGTGCAGCTTGCGCACAATCCCAAACTGCGCCACGACTGCAGCGATGCGCGCGCGCAGTTGCGCGGCGCTGAGGCCGTATAACTGACCATAGAAATGCAGCGTTTCACCCACCGTCAGGTAGTCGTAGAAGTAAGGTTGCTCCGGTGAGAAGCCCATCGACTGCCTGGCTCGAGATGACAGCGGTTGCCCTTCGCACAGCACCTTGCCGCTCGTCGGTCGCAACAAGCCGACCAGAAGCTTGAACGTCGTCGTTTTGCCTGCACCGTTGTGACCGATGAGGCCATAGATCTCGCCCTCTCGAGCTGCGAGAGAGAGCCTGTCGACCGCGCGGACCACACTCAGGGTCCAGTTGCCGCGAAATACCTTTGTGACTTCAACTAGCTCGAGGTATCGACTGGTGCATGGCTTACTGCTGACGGCTCTTTGTCAGGAAGCCCTCGCGGATTTTGCTGCTCATCAGGCGCCACGGCTTGTGCCCCGAGGTACTCTCGACATGGCCGGTCTGAGAATCGAGAATGTAGGTGCCGCCAAACGGTTCCCGCGGCAAGGCGCTGATGATGTTGGTGGACACCAACTCGCCGAGATCGGTGGGTAATCGATGATACTGTGCTTGAAACTGTTTGACGCCGGCCTCCAGCGCATCGATGTCCCCAGTCATGGTTAGCTCACTTATGCGCTGCTGCATCACGTCGTGCAATTCATTGCTGCTGCCCCCTCGGTCTATCTCGGCGAGGAAATCGATCGCATCGCTTGGGCCGTGATGTGCCGCAGCTATCAGGGCGGCGAAAGCACTCACGTGCTCCGGTGCCCCAGGTTGCAGTGCCGCTGCTTTGAGGACTCGACTAGCCGCGGCCAGATCGTTTCTGAAAAAATAGTAGCTGAAGCCGAGCATATACTGAAGGCGCCAGGACTGGGGGATGTTCTGAACGCCCTTCTCCAGGAGCGCGATCCCCTCATCGATCTGGTCGGCCTCCCACGGCAGGAGGACTCCACCAAAGCCGTAGACGTGCTCGGCCTGCGGGTCGAGGTCGGTGACGACATTGCACATGTACTCAAGCCACCGATAGACGCGGTCACTCCGATAGTGACGCCCGAAATAATTCAGGGTTCGGAACCACAACACGTCGGCCAAGGTCCGTTGGTAGCCGACGGCAACCAGCTTCAGGAACCGTGCCGGTGGGACGTAGACCAGCTCGCCAGAATCTTCTGCGGCGCCGCGCTGCCGCTCGATGGCAGCATCCGTGAAATATATCGCGACCGACAGTGCTCCCACGGCTACGACAATCACCGCGGTTCGCCAGCCCCTCGGCACGCTGGTAGGGGCACCAAGCACATGCCGCAGAAAAGCGCACTGTGGGGAGCGGGCGCTGGCGTTGCCGGATGGGGACTGCATCGAACGGTGAAGGAGTGCTTAGACGAAGGCGGGGACGGGCTGAATCCCGTCCCCGTGGAAAGAAAGACTACTGGACTTACTCGCTGCGGTCTTACCGGTGCGGCCGGCTGGCCATCCCGTGCCACTGAACCACGCGACTGCCACTGCTGCCTGCGTGCTCATGCCCTTCCACCCACCGAACCCCGGTTGGTTGTTGATGCATGCAGGCGCGCTGTGTACGTTGGTTCGTGACATGATAGCCAGTGGCCGCAACCCGTTGGCTATTCAGCCGTCGCTACGGCGTTATCTGCATGCCGCCCGACGCGCTCAGGTAGGTAAAGGTCCTTCCGCTGCCGCCGTTATTGGAAGCGGTGCCGGTGAAATTCTGCGCGGCGCCCGTCATGGCGATATTCGTTCCGCTAGAGACAGACAATCCGGTGAGCCCTGCGCAGGCGGCGGGGCCGACGGCGGTGCAGCTTACGTACCCGTTCCCTGCGGCGTAAGAGTCTTCCTCTGCCGTGGCCGCATTGCGCAGGTCACTCATTGCCCGCGAATCGAACGCTCTCTGCCGATAGATCGCAAACTGAGGGATGGCGATCGCTGCCAAAATACCGATGATAGCGACGACGACCAATAGCTCAATCAACGTAAAACCTTTGCTGTTCTTCATTGTATCCTCCTCACTGACTTTGATGGTTGTGGTCCCTTCCCATTGTTCCCCTGCCTGTGCGGCTTGTCACGGCGGAGCATGTGCCCGTTTCATCGAGAACCTCCAGGTCAGCCAAACCAATCTACGCGACATGAATACCTGACGACATCTTGCTATACATTAAAGATATACACATTACAGAAGCCACAATTCAAGAGGCAATCCCCTGTCTACGCTGGAGCCTCTGGTGATCAAATGGGGAATATGAGTTTTGCTTCACGAACCGCCTCTGCACGCTCTGAAAGCCAAGCAAGGCACGTACCAATTGGGCGACCTCGGAGCGGCAGACCTTCTAGTTGGGATGCGGACGGAGGAAGTCCGTGCCGCTCCAGCACAGCGACAAATTTTGGCCGGCACCCTGGCATTCTGGTGACTGAATTCAATGGGGGAAGCCCGGTGGTGAGTATGGCGCGATCAGTGCTAAAGTGCCCAGCATATGTCAAGCGGCGCTGATTCGAGTCGACGCGACTGGTGGCCAGCCGCCTTGTTCGGGGCGCACCTGATTCAGGTCCTGTGGGTCGCCTACTGGCATCCTTTGCAGCTGTTCGATCCGGATCTGCTGGCGTATTTTACGTATTTCCGGAACTGGCTCGCGGGCGACACCGCGCTCTATGGGGTGCCGTATTTTACGCACCCCAAGCCGTTGCTGGTCTTCACTCTCGGGCCGCTCGGCAATGTCTGGTGGGCGTTCTCCTGTTCGGCGATCGCATCGGCGTTTCTCGGCAGCCTAGCGTACATAATTGCACGCGATGCCTTTGGCCGCCTGGCGGGTATCCTGCTCTCGGGCTTTTTGCTCATCGATCAATCCAAGGCGCTTTTGACGTTGCGGTCCAGCGCGGACCTGTACATCACGCTCCTGCTCTTCTTGATGATCTACCTTTGCAACCGGGGGCGGCTTGGGCTGGCGTCGCTGACCTTGTTTCTCTCGGCGCTGATCAAACCCGTGACGTTGCCGTGCGCGCTGTGCTTTGTGGCTGGCGAGGACCGCCGGCAAAGCGCGTGGCTGTGGGCGTTGCTTCCGTTCCTAGCGCTGCCGCTGACGCTGTGGTCGAACCGAGTGCTGTTGGGGAGCGCGTTCGCCTCGGGGCACTTCCTGCAGGATTTTGCTGCGATGCGTGACGCCGAGCCGGTTGCGTTCGGTGAGGTGGTGCACTTCGTTGTGTGGAAGCAGCTCGTGCAGAACCGCTTCATGTCCACTGCCCCGCTGGGCTTCATCGGCCTCCTCCTCTGGCTGGCAGGGGACCGGCGCCGTCTTACGAGCCCGTTGTTTCTGGCGCCGCTGCTCTTCGTCGGTGGATACGCGGCGTTGAGCCTGGCGTCGCCGTATATGCCCTTCTTCCGGTTCTTCCTGCCGGTGGAGATCTGGTTCTTGGGCTTCCTCATCTTCGGGTTGCTCGAAACGGCGCGCCACCTGGCGGGCGGAAGAGGCTGGGTCAAGGGCGCGGTGGCTGTGCTCCTGATGTTCTTCCTCACGAACGACTTCGTGCTGCGTGCGGAGCGCTATCGGGACACGTTCGCCGTTCCCTTCGAGAAGAGCATGACTTTCGTTCAGACGTCAGTTGAAGTCATGATGCAGAAACCCGTCGCTCGGGAGCGTATCCTCGCGCCGCTGGGGGTGCTGCCATATTTGATGTGGGAGCTGAAGAGCCGCGGGAACTCGGATGTCATAGTGACGGCGGAGCAGGTTGCGCTGGAGGGAACTGCTGCTCGGGCAGAGTGGGTGTTACACGTGCCGCCGTCGTACGCGAGTGACAAGGCTCGCGACTACGTCGCACGCCTGATCGCAGCGGGCGGCTACGAGGTTCGGCTCACCGATGGTGTGGCGGCCCTGCTGAGGCTTTCGGAGCCGTCTGCGGCGACCTCGAACTGACGGGGCTCGCCGCCCCCGCGGCGGTTGAGAATGTCCCCGCCGGCTGTATAGTCGAAGCCATGCCCCATGACGCGCAGCGTCGAGACGTGCAGCGCCGAGGTGCCCAGCCCCGAGGTAGTCGGCGCGACGCCGCGCATCACGGTGGCGGATCACAAATAGTGATCCCGCGTGATCTCGATCACGTCGAGGTGCGTTGCGGCTCGCGCTCCGTCACGCTGACGAATCTGCGGAAGGTCTTCTGGGCGGAGCGGGGCATCACCAAACGGGACCTGTTGCAGTACTACGCCGACATGGCGCCGATCCTGCTCCCGCACATCCGCAATCGTGCCATGGTGATGAAGCGGTATCCGAACGGCGCGCCGGGCGACTTTTTTTTCATGAAGCGCGCCCCCTCACCTCGGCCGCCGTGGATCGAGCTCTGCGCCATCGGACAGGCCTCCCACGACAGCATTGATTTCCCGATCATCCAGGACCTGTTGGCGCTGTTGTGGGTCATCAATCTGGGATGCATCGATCTGAACCCGTGGCATGCAACGTGCGACGACGTTGGCCGGCCGGACTACGTGCATTTCGACCTGGATCCGGTGGAGGGTGCTACCTTCGAGCAGGTCGTCGAAGCCGCTCTCCGGGTGCGTGACGCGCTCGAGGCTTTGCAGATGCCGAGCTATGCCAAGACGACCGGCTCCAGAGGCATTCACGTGTATGTCCCCATCGTGCGCGGTCCTTTGCAGAAGGCGGTGTGGGAATTCGCCAAGTCGTTTGCCCAGAGCGTGGCGGCGCTTCATCCGCTACTCTGCACCGTTGAGTATCGCGTCACCAGGCGGCCGGCGAAGCATGTGTTGATTGATTACAACCAAAACGCGTGGGGGCGGACGCTCGCGTCGGTGTATTCAGTACGCCCACAGCCGCTCGCGCCCGTCTCCACCCCGGTGACGTGGAAGGAGATCGAGCAGGGAGTGCGGACCGACGACTTTCGAATCGACAACGTGCTGCAGCGGGTGCGGGATCTCGGCGACCTGTGGGCTCCACTGCTCGCACCGCGCGGCCGCTTCCGGCTCGAGCGGTTGTTGAAATAGAACGCGCCGGGCGTGCACCGGCTCACTGAGCCGTTTCCCCGGCGCGGGCCAGATAGTCGCGGATCTCCTTGTCCTCCGCGTTGAACGCCAGGGCGCGCCGCAGCACCGCGTGGCCGCGTTCGGCATCACGCAGCCCGACGAGACTGAACCCCAGCCCCTTCAGCAGAGCGGCATTGGCGGGCTCGAAGCGCAGGCCGGCTCGACATGCCGCCGCGGCGGCGGCATAGTTGCCGCCGTGCAGATACGTCGCGCAACGATACGCATGTGCCATGATGAAGTCTGGACGAAGGGCGATCGCGCGGTCGAGCCAGCGCAAGGCCTCGTCGGTCTGCCCATGGCGTTGCATCGCAATAGCGATCCCGAGCGCCGCCTCATCTGCCTCCGGGTAGATCGCCAACGCTGCCTGAAACTGCTCTATGGCGGGCGCGTCCAAACCCCGTTTTTCCAAGGCTTGGCCGCAGTTGGTGCGCGCCTTGGCGCTCTGCGGCGCACTTTCAGACATGCTGAAGTACAGAGCGAGGTTGTCACTCCAGTCCCAGTTGCGGCGCCAGGTGCGGAGGCCGAACGCCAGCAGCGTCACCACGAGCCCCGCCATCACGACGCGCTGGTACCGTGGCTGGCGCAGAAGCGCCACGATCGCGCCTGCGACCAGGAGTGCCCAGCCCACGGATGGTAAGTACAACAGCCGCTCGGCCTTGATCGTGCCGATCGGAAAGAAGACATTGGCGGTTACCGAGAGCGTCACCAGTGGCAGCGCGGCCGCGAAACGCACGGCCGGCCGCGGATGCACGCAGACGGTAGCGAGAGCGGCGGCCACCAGCGCCGCGCCCGCTAGCCAACGCGCATCGCCCCAGGAGTGGACGATGGGTACCTGGTTGTAAGAGTAATCCGCCGAGAGCACCACCGGCACGTTCAAAAGGCCGAAATAGTCCCACAAGATTGCAATCGCCGAGCGCACGCGGTCGAGCGCCGGAAGGAAGCCGAGGACGTTGTCGAGGCGGCTCAGCGGCACGAGGCCACCGGTTCCATCCGCAGCACCTAGGGTGAAGTTCCCCAACACCAGTTGGCGTAGTCCCACGGCAACGGCGAGGCAGGCAACATAGGCAAGCCACTGCCCGGCGTACAGCTCGCGCTGTACCCCGCGCCACAAGGGGTCCCCGCGTAGCACTATGCGCGCGTAGAACACGAGCGGCAGGACGCTTGCGGCGCTTTCCTTGCTCAGCACGGCCAGCAGAAATGACAGCGCCGAGGTCACACGCAGGACCACCTGGCCGCTCGAGCTTGTCATGACATCGGCCCACATGAAAGTCAGAATTGCGAGCAGACTGAAGAGCGCCGCCAGCACCTCGGCACGTCCCACGATACTGGTCACCGCTTCCGTGTGGATCGGATGCACCGCGAACAGCGCCGCCGCCGTCAACGCAACCGCAACGCTGCGAAACAAGCGCTCGGCAAGTAGGAAGACGAGCACGCTCACCGCCGCGTGGAGCAGGATATTGGTGGCATGAAAAGACCACGGTCGGCCATCCGTGGCGGCGTGATTGACGGCGTAGCTGAGGACGGTCACCGGCCGGTACAAGTGCCCAAACAAGGGCGACGCGAAGATCCACCCGAGATCGAGGCCGTGCACCACCCCCGGATTGCTCAGGATCACCGGCTCGTCGTCGAAGGTGAAGCCAGCCTGGAGAGCGTTGAGGTACGGCAACACCGCCAACCCCACGACCGCCGCCAGCTGCCACGCCCTGCGCCGGCCCTCACACCGCCCGTGGGCTGTGTACGGTGAGGTTATGGTCGTGCCGGTAGATACTTCCGTACGGGTTGGCTCAAACGCCAAATCAGGCTCCCGCCTATCGCGCCGGCGAGTGTACCTGCCAGCGCCGCGATGACCAACTGCGGGAACCCCGGCGTTGCCAGCGCCGAGGCGCGGAAGACGATCACGGACAGCAGTGTGGCGATGGTGAGGGTCGTCATCAATCCGTCACTGGTGCCGCGCGGCCGCCACGCGTCGATGACCACGGCTCCGGCCAGCGCCAGCACACCGAGCAGAATCATGACCGGCTGCGGCACCCGCTCAGTGTAGAAACGGACCTCGACCGCGTCGCCAACTTCGGGCGACAGATCGGTCAGGTTCAGTGTCAGGTCCCGGCCATCGTTGTCATCGATCGCCTCCAGCACCTGTGTGGTTTGGCGCATGACGGGCACCAGCGACGAGCGACGGCCGGCACCGATGCGCTGGCTCCCCCACTCCTGATTGAAGGTGCCTTCGAGAACGCGGTCGACTGCGCCATTGTGGCCGAGGGCGATACTGTACTTCGCGGTGCGATTCGTGTGCCCCTGCGCCGGCACAAACCGCCCCTCCACGACCACACTGTATCGGCCCGCTCGCCCGTGCAAGGGGATGGTGACCGGCTTTTGGTTTCGTGCGAGCTTGGTTGCGAACACCGGCGTGCCTGGATTCACCGCACGGTAGAACGGGTAGAACGTCGCGAAGCCCCAGACGAGGGCGAAGCCCGCCAGGATCGCGATCAAGATGCCACTGACTGCTTCCCCGTGAAGCTGCGCAGACCAAAGAACAGGATGGTCAGCATCGCCAGCACACCTACTGTCGTCACCGCAACGGTTTGCCCGACCAGGTCAATGTTGTAGATGACGAAAATGACGAAGGCACCGGCGCCGGTGACACTGGGGATCACCCAGGTCCGTAGCGCGTCGAGGACCATCAGGCGCGTCAGAGGTGCCGACGGCTTGGACTTTCGTGCGGCCCTTTTCGCGCGCGATTTGGCAGCTTGGTTGGCTTTCATCTACGATTCCTTGCCATAATGAGTGCGGCCCCGATCGCAAACAACAATCCACGTTGCCTCGTGCACAGGCTGCCGCACAGAGTTGAACATCGTAGCATCGGCCGCCGAGCAATTCTAGGGATTGCGTCCGGCGGCGGACGGGCGGCTTCGCCCAAGACTGCCCTGCCGCTCTGGGCTCGTTTGGATGATTGTGGTTAGATGTGGCAGGGCCGACGCCAGGCGGACATCGTGAACGACGGCGGCAGGCCTGCCGGATCAGCATGAAACGCGTCTTCCTCGTCCTGCTTGTGCTCGGGCTCAGCCTGGGAGTGAGCCTGTGGCTCGGGTGGTCATACGCCATCGGAATCCTCCGGCAGCGCTTGGAACAGGTTCTGACCGAGGCTCTCCACCAACCCAGTCGGGTGGCGGACCTTTCTGTTTCTCTCATCCCGCTGCGGGTCCGCGCGCGTGGCGTCATCCTCGGAGCGGAGCCTGCAGTCCTCGCTCGCGTCGCCAATCTGGACGCCCGTGTGTGGGTTGCAACCAGCCTGCTCGAACGGCGCCCGGTCTTCAGCGTTCGCATCGACTCGCCGTTTTTCGATGTGCGCCATCTCCCAGCGCCTCCGCCAACGGCCGTACCGAAGAAGGAATCCAAAGGCTTGGTGCTTCCGGGGTTCCGGATAGACAGGCTCCACATCACGCAGGCGCGGGTGCAGCTGCCGTTTCAGGAAACGACCGCGGTGCTCAGTGTGAGGCGCATTCGCAGTCGGGTGGCGGCGACATCGTTTCCACGCCTCACCGCAACAGTCGACATCACCGGTGTAGACCTCGAACGCCAACAAGAGCACTTGCGCCTCACCGCGATCCGCGTAGAGGGTGGGTTCGACCGGCTGGGGATATTCGTCGACACCGGCACCATCAACGGCGACGGCGTTGCGGTGAGCCTCAAAAGTACGGCCGTGCAGCGGCAGTATGCTGTGTCGGTACGGCTCGATCTCGGACCGTTCGCGTCTTTCATGCACGTGCCACTGTCTGGCGAGGCGACGATCGGCGGAACCGTGAGCGGTGACCTTGCCAACCCGGACGCCGAAGGACAGCTGGTACTCAGCCACGTCACCGTGGCGCAGCACGTGCTCGGTGATCTGCGGGCGCGCGTCAGTCGCGACGGCGCGACGGCTCGTGTTGCCGAGCTGGATGTGGCCGGGCAGCTTGGACACGTGAGCGGCGCGGCCGAGCTGACGATCAATGAGGAAGTCCCATTTCACGGCGACTTGCGTCTCGAAGGCGTCGATGCCGAAGCGGTCCTGGCTGTTGTGGGGCAGCATCTCGAGTTCACGGACCAGATGAATGGAACCGCAGCCGTGAGCGGGATGCTCAACCCGTTGCAGCTCACCGCCGTGGTGCATGGCAGCGTGCGGTCTACCGCGGCGAGCACGCCGCAAGCTGTCGCCACTCTTGCCGTGAACGTGCAGGTTGACGCTCACGGTCCCGATCTGCAGATCGAACTCACGCAGCCGCAGGGGAACCGCGTAGCCGGGACGCTTGCAGTCAAGAATGCCGAGCTCACGGGGCGACTGGAGGCGCATGCCGTTGACGTCGCGGTACTCGCCACCCTGGCGCCGGGGGTGGTCAAACGCCTGGCTTTGACCGGGCAAGTCGACGGCAGTGTGACGTTCTCCGGCCCCGCCACGCGGCCAACGGTCACGGTGGGCGCGACGACGTCCGGGGCCACGTTGATGCGGGCGGCAGTGCGTCACATCACCGGTGAGGTGACGATCCAGGGCGCCAGGCTCAGTACACGCAATCTGCAGATTGATACCGCTACCGGTGGCGTGGATCTCTCCGGCGCAGTGGCGTTGGACGGAGCCATTGAGAACGATTGGCGGCTGGTCATTCGGAAGTTGAATACGGACTTACTCACCGGCGTGGCGCAGGCGTTGACCTCGGCGACGATCCCGATCAGCGGCGGCGCGCTCGACGGCACCCTGCGGGGGCGCGGCAGCTGGGGACGGGCGGAGCTGCAGGGCGAGCTTACCGCCAGCTCCATATACGCCTTTGAAGAGCCCCTCGACCGTATCGAGATCAGCGCGCGCACGCAGCTGCCCGAGTGGGCGCTGCATGCCAAGATCACTCATAGAGCTGATGAAACACTCACTGTTGATGGTACGGGGAGCGGGACGGCCCGCGTGCAGCTCGCCGCCGGCTCCACGCCGATCCAGCTGGCGAACTTCCGCGGGGCCAGTCGGGCGCGGCTCGCCGGCGCGCTGGAGATTCACGCGCAGCTGTCAGGGAAGCCGCTGCAGCCGGATGGATCGCTCGAGGCCAGCGTGCACAATCTTGCGATCCAGGATCGGCAGCTGGGTGATGTGGTACTCCATGTAAGCGCTAAGCAGGGAGACTGGCGGGCGGGCGGCAGCGCGTTCGGCAACGCGCTCGAGCTGGATGCCACCGTGCGGACGACCAGCGGATATCCGTACACCCTTGGCGTTCGCCTGCACGATCTCCAGGTGGCGGAGCTGCTCTCCGCGGACCCATCACTACGAGTGACAATCGCCGGCGCCGTTGACCTGACCGGTTCCGCAGCGGCACTGGCGGCGCCGAACGGCACGCTGCAGATCACCCGCTTCGAAGCCCGCCGGGGTGAGTATACAGTGATGGCACCGGAGCCCATCCGCCTGGACGTCGCAGGTGGCCGTTTCCACATCCGTTCGCTCATCCTGGAAGCACACGGGAGCCGGTTGCGGGCGAGCGGTGAGGTGACGACGGCGGGGCAGCTCGATATCGAAGCCCGCGGCGAGGGTGACCTGGTGTTGCTGGAACTCATCGGCAGGCCGTTCCATTCGGCGCGCGGGCCGTTCACGGTGATGGCGCACGTGCGCCGGGCCCCGGAGAGCGGTTGGGACCTCGGTGGGCACGCGCAGCTACGTGACGCAACCCTGGATTTCGGCTTACCGATCGCTTGCACCGATACGAACGGCAGCTTCAGTCTGTCTGGCAGCAGCGTGCGGGTGGAGAATCTCGACGGGAAGGCTGGCGGCGGACAGTTTCACATCGACGGGACTGTCAGCTTGGAACAGGGGCCGAATCTCTCTTGGAAGGTTCAGGACGTGGCGGTCAGCACGACGCAGGGCTTTGAGGCACGCATCGGTGCCACCGGCAAGGTCGAAGGGACCTGGAAGATCATTGGCGTCAGCGGCGAGGTGGAAGTGGTGAACGCGCTGTACGACAAGAACATCGAGCTGGCGGATCTGCTGCCCTTTTTCCGCGAGCAGATCAAGCCGGCTCCGCGGACGCAGCCACCCAGCGTACAGGTTCGGCTCGGGCTGCATATTCATGCGCCGGGCGGTTTGTACGTCGACAACAACTTCGCCAAGGCGGAGCTCAGCGCGGACCTGCGCATGGCTGGCACGGCTGAGAAACCAGAGCTGAGCGGGACGATGGAGTTCCTCAGCGGCGAGGTCACATTCCGTGATCGCGTGTTCCGTGTCACCGCCGGGTCGATCGATTTTCGCGACCGTGAGCGCCTCAATCCCGTGCTGAACATCACGGCGGATTCGGCAATCCACACGACCGAAGCGGATTACACCGTCACGGTGTCGGTCACGGGCACCGCCGAGAACCCGCGCGCGGAGTTCTCGGCCGATGATCCCAATCTCTCGCAAAACGATATTCTGAGCCTCGTGACCTTCGGGAAAACTACGGCGCAGCTGCAACGGGAAGGGGGCGGCGTGAGCGCCGCGGACGCGCTCGCGTTGCTCCCGACCGGTGCCGCGACGGGACGCGTCGGCAAGTTCATCGGCGTCGACCGGTTCGAGGTCGAAGCGGCGCAGTCGCGCAACTCCGGCTCCGTGGAGCCGCGGGTGACGATCGGCAAGGACATCACCGATCAGTTGCGTGCCTCGGTGTCCAGCAGCTTCGGCGTCGAGGCGCAACGTCTCGTGCAGCTGGAATATCGCTTTTCGCCGCGCATCTCGCTGCTCGGCACCTGGGAGGGGCAAACGGAGTCGCAGGCGGGTGCGTTCGGTGGCGACATCAAATTCCGCTACGAGTTCCGCCACCTGCCGTTCTCATTACTGCCGGACGCGCTCGAACCGGGGCCGTACAACAATGAGAAGTAGATTCGGCGCGCCGCGCTGTTGCGGGCTGATGCTCGTGGCGACTCTCCTGGCGGCCCCGGCCGCATGGGCGCAGCAACCCGACGTCGTGCGCCGGCGCATCGTCGCCGTTGACTTCGAATGTGCTGAACCGGTCGACCTTCCTGGCTTGCGGCGGCTCATGCCGATGCGCGTCGGGGACGAGTTGCGTTCCGAGGACCTGGACGAGGCGCGCTGGCGACTCGCGCAGAAGGAGATCTTTACCAGCATCCGCATCGACCCCCAGCTGCGGGGAGACGGCGTCGCGGTGATCATTCGGCTGGTGCGCAAGCGGATTGTCAACCGCATTGTTTTCCGGGGCAACAACGCAATCGGCGACAAGGAGCTAGACCGCATCGTCCGGCTGCGTGAAAGCATGGCACTGACCGAGGAGCTGCTGGAGTATGCCGTGCGCCGGCTGCATGAGCGTTACGTTGCCGAAGGCTTCGAAGAGGCGCACGTCACCCCACAGGTGCAGGAGCGCTCGCCCGGCGAGGTCGACGTGATCTTTCACATCACGGAAGGTGACCCGGTCCGTGTCCAAGCAGTCGACATCGCGGGGCCCGTGGTGATTTCCGAGGCGGACATTCGTCGGGCGGCGCATATCCGTCCGGGGGATCGCTACGTACGCGAACGCCAGCGCGACGCGGAGAAGGCCATTATCCGCCTGTTTCGCGAAAAGGCGTACTACGAGGTGGAAGTCAACACGAGCTGGGAACGCGGGGAAGGCAAAACAGGTACCCTGCGGTTCAGCATCGACCCAGGCCCGCCTTTTGCGGTCACGTTTACCGGTAACGCGCGCTTCAGTGACGAGAAGCTGTTGCGACTGATGGACCTTCCGAAGCGTCCCATCGTTACTGATGGAACCTGGCGGGAGCTGGCGCGCCGGGCGCAGCGCACCTATCAGGAAGCGGGGTATTACTTTGCGCGGGTCGCTCTCCAGATCGATCCGGGCTCGCCGAAAACCGTGCGGTTCACCATCGACGAAGGCCCGCGGATGCACGTCGCCGCAGTGGAGTTTGAAGGCAATCACGGCTTGTCGGAGAAACAGCTGCGCGTGCCCATGGCGACGTGCCCGCCGAGCTGGATTCCGTGGCGCCGAGGCGTGTTGCTCGATGACGTGCTCGACGATGATCTGAAACGCCTCTGGGCGCTCTACCGGCGCCATGGGTATGAAGCCGCGCAGATCATGGATGCCCGCCCGCGCTTCGATCGGGAACACGGCAAGATCGTCCTCACCATCGTCGTCGACGAAGGCCCGCAGACGATCGTGCGCGCGGTCGAGCGCCGCGGCATCGCGCCCGTCGCCCGGAGCGTGCCGCAATTCGCGGTGCAAATCGGCGACCCGCTGGACCCAGACAAGGTGGAGAGGGATCGGCAAGCGTTGCTCACGGCTTTCGCGGCAGCGGGCTATACGTACGCCGTGGTGACGGCGGACGTGAGCACGACGCCGGCCGGTGCGGCAGAATCTGCGGCCGTCCGCTTCGACGCCAAGCCGCATGAGCAGCAGCGCGTCGGGACCATCATCGTGCAGAACAACATCGATACGCATGCGGAAGTCGTCATGCGGGAGCTGCCCTTCGGGACAGGTGATCCACTCGATCCCAGGGCCTTGCTCCGCGGCCAGAGCAATATCTTCAAGCTCGGCTTGTTCCGGAGCGTCACGGTGCGGCCGCTGGAGGAGGAATTACCGCCGCGCCCAGTGGCTGGTTTCCACCTTGCAGAGCACGAGCCGCTCGGGTCGGAGCCGTCGACCGCAGCTTTGACTGGCCCCTCGGCGCAGGGCACGCTGGCGGTGCCCCCGAAGGCGGAGCCGGACCAGCACCCGGTGATGGTCAACGTGTCCGAAAAACCGCCCGGCAACCTGCAGTGGGGCGTCGGGTACAACACCCGGGACGGGTTCCGCGGTTTCGCCGAAGTGAGTGACGACAATCTGCAGGGCTTGGGGCGCCGGTTGGGCCTCCGCGGTGAGGCGACCGTGCAGCCCGGGGACTTCATTCCGAGCGAGTATCTCGGCAACTTGGGATTCCGCGAACCGCGGCTCGATGGCACCAACTGGACCTTTCGCTCTAACCTGATCGCGCAGCGTTCGACCGTGAGCGTGAATCAATTCAGCTTCGAGCGCTTGGCGCTGGTGCCGGCGCTCGAGCGCGTCATCATCCCCGGCTTGCAAGCCGGGGCGGAGCTGCAACTGGAGCAGGCCTATATCTTCGATCTCGAGCCGGACGTGCTCGCCTTCAATCCGCGTGACCAGGGCCATTTGCGCACCTTCAGCCTCGGGCCGTTTGCGGTGTACGACGGGCGTGACGACGCCTTTGTGCCCCGGCGCGGCCTTTTCGATTCGTTGCGCATACGCTTGGCGCCGGGGCAGCTCGGATCGGACATTCCTTTCTTCAAGCTGCTGGCGCAGCACACGCAATATGTGCCGTTGGATGACGATGTGACGTTCGTGTACGCCGGGCGCACCGGTTGGGCGGTGCCGTTCAACCGCAATGACATTATCCCGATTCGCGAGCGCTTCTTCCTCGGCGGTCGCACCACGGTGCGCGGCTTCGGGGAGAACCAGATCGGTCCGCAAGGCACGTTGCACGATCCGCTCGGGGGCGATCTGGCCATCAACCTCAACACGGAGTTACGTTTCCCGTTGGTGCGGGGCTTTGGCGGTGTGGTGTTCGTGGATGGCGGCGGCGTGTATCTGCAGGACCGGTCCGTAAGCCTGCACGACTTCCGTCGCTCTTCCGGGCTCGGCCTGCGCTACATCACGCCCGTGGGGCCGGTCAGCCTCGATTACGGTTTCAAGCTCGACCGGCGCACCGACGAGGCGATCGGCGAGGTCCATTTCAGCGTCGGCACGATCTTCTGAGGGCTGCGCCCCGCGTCCGTACGGCGGGTCCGCTCCCCCTTCGACCGGGCCTAGCGCGGGGCGATGCCCGCAACCCAAACTTCGCGAATTGGCGTTTCCTCGGGTATGACGGGGGTGCTCAAACCCATCCGCCCTACCCAAGGAGAACGCCATGAAAGAATTTATAGCTCAGCACGCAGCGCTCATCACCAGCGTGCTCTCCGGATTTGACCGCCTGGTATTCCGGGGGGCGCTGCGCTCGTTGCGGCATCGCGGGATCCGCGACTTCCTCGATCGGGCGGGCATACGCCTGCTGGAGTTCGGGAGCTTCGCACAGAACACGACCGAGCGCGTGAAGGAGAGCTCGCTGGCCGAGGCCAAGCGGGCACAACGGCCGGTGGTCTATCTGGAGTCGTCGAGAGCCCGTCCAGAGGAACTCGCGCGCGAGTTGCTGGCGAAACACCCGCTGGCTGAGCCCGGACTCATTTGCGTGTTCACCCGCGTGGAGCCCTGCATGCGCTTCGAGTACCACCGCGCGCAGGACCCCAAGGAGCGCGGGCTGAAGCTGCGGCCGAGCAAGTGCCTGCACCTCTACAAGTACTACCAGCACCCGCGCTTCGGCTTCATGCACACGCGCCTGCAGACCTACTTTCCGTTCGACGTGCAAGTGTGTCTGAACGGCCGCGAATGGTTGGCGCAGCAGCTGGCGCTCCGGAACTCGGAGTTCACTCGCGCCGACAACTGCTTCCCCTGGCTGCAGGACCCGCAGCTGGCCCAGGAGCTGATGGACGAGCAGCTGCGTACCGCGTGGCCAGCAACCCTGGACGCCTTTGTGCTCACGCTCAATCCCCTGCACCAAGACATCTTCCGCGCCTGGCCGCTGACCTACTACTGGGTGGCCTATCAGACCGAATGGGCCACCGACGTGACGTTCACGGACGCGGCGGCACTCGCCAGCCTCTACCCGGCTTGGGTGCGGCACGCGCGCGACCACTTCAAGAGCCCCGACGTGCTGCGCTTCCTGGGGCGCACCGTGCGCCAGCACTGGAAGGCCGACATCGTCACCAGCGTCAAGGAGCGCTCCGAAGGCGTGCGCGTCAAGCACTGGCTCAACGGCAACTCGGTGAAGATGTACGACAAGGCCAGCAATCTGCTGCGCGTCGAGACGACCATTGGCAACCCCAAAGACTTCTGCGTCCTGCGGCCCCGCCGCGAGGACGAGGGCGGCGAGCGACACCGTGCTGCGGAGGGCGCCAAGCTCGTCTGGCGCAACCTGCGCAAAAGTGTCGCCGACCTCCACCGGCGCACCGCGCTCTCGCAACGCTCCAACGAGCGCTACTTCGATGCGCTCGCCGTGGTCGATGACCCAACGCCATGCTCCCGCATCTTCGACGCGGTTTCCAGGCCGGTGGTGGACAACGGTCGCCGCTTCCGCGCCGTGCGCTTGGGCGACCCGGTCGATCTTGCGCTGCTGGAGGCCATCGCGCGTGGGGAGTTCGTCACCGCTGGCTTCCGCAACCGCGACTTGCGCTCCTTACTCTATCCCCCGCCACCCACCGCGCTCGACGCCCGGCGTCTCTCTGGCCGGGTGAGTCGCCTGCTGCGGCTACTGCGCGCCCACGGCATCATCCGCAAAATCCACAAGACGCACCGCTATCAGCTTACCCCGCGTGGTCGCCTCCTCACCGCCGCCCTGCGCGCCACCCGTGACGCCAGCGTCAAGCAGCTGCTCCGCGAGGCCGCATGATCGCCCCAACTTCTGCGCGCCACGGCAAGACTTTCGGAGATAGTAGATCAGGGTGAGCGGAAAAGTTGAATAACTTCGGGGAGGGGGTCCGCTCATGCTGAGGCTCTCGAAGCATGGGGCGAGGATTTTCAACGGGCTGTTATTATAACGGGGACACCCAGTATGGTGCGAACGTCAGCGCCCGCGTCGCATCGCGCCGCCGAGGATCTGCCCTGTAAAGAACGCGCCGACCAGAACGGGAAACGACGCGAGATGCCAGCCGAGCCCCGAAATGACGCGCAGGAGCACTACGACCGGAACGGGGGCGTGCACGGCCACGAACCACGGCGGGGAGAATCTTTTCACCCCGGCGCGCCAGAAGCCGAACGGCAGGTTCAGGACGAGCACCGCCAACGCCAATGCCCACAACGTGCGTTCTGTTAGCGAAGCCACTGAGTGTCCTGCCGATCCTCCCGAATCTATTTACACTTTCCACGGCGGCGGGGCCAGAGGCGCGACGAGGCGCCCCACATTCGATCGTGACTCAGCGCGCACACTCTGGTAACACGCACGCGTGAGACTGGAGGGAGAGGCCCGATGAGCGCGTATGTTCCGCCATGGATGGATGAAGAGCTCGAAGTCTTCCGCGACGCGGTCCGCAAGTTTGTCGCCAGTGAGCTGGTGCCGCACGAGGAACATTGGCGCAAGCAGCAGCACGTGGACCGCGACGCCTGGCGGCAGGCCGGCGACATGGGCTTGCTCCTCACCGACATCCCGGCGGAGTACGGTGGCGCCGGCGGCACGTTCGCTCACGAGGCGGTGCTCACGGAGGAGCTGGTCCGTGCCGGCATCGGCAGCTTCGGCGCCCAGGTGCACAGCATCGTCGCGCATTACATTCTCAACCACGGCACCGAAGCGCAGAAACAGCGCTGGCTGCCGCCGATGGCGCGTGGCGAGCATATCGGCGTGATCGCGATGACCGAACCGGGGGCCGGTTCGGATTTGCAAGGCATCAAGACGCGCGCCGTGCGCGACGGCGACGATTACGTCATCAACGGGACGAAGACACTCATCTCGAACGGCTACAACGGCAACCTGGTATGCGTCGTGGCGCAAACCGATCCGACGCAACGCACGGCGGGCTTCTCGTTGATCATGGCCGAGACCGAGGGGCTGGCCGGCTACCGTGTCGGCCGTATCCTGGAGAAGCTCGGGCAGAAAGGGCAGGACACCTGCGAGCTGTTCTTCGACGACTGCCGCGTTCCGGTCACCAACCTCCTCGGCACGCAGGAGGGGCAGGGCTTCTACCAGCTGATGCACGATTTGCCGTACGAGCGCACATCGATCGCGGTGGTCGCCGTGGCGGCTATCGAACGCGCCGTCGAGCTGACGACCCAGTACACGAAGGAGCGGAAGGCATTCGGCAAAACCCTTCTGCAGTTGCAGAACACCCGCTTCAAGCTCGCCGAGGTGAAGACCACTGCGCACGTCGCCCGCGTGTTCGTCGACTCCTGCATCCAGCGCTTGATCGCGGGCACGCTCGACACGGTGACCGCCTCGATGGCCAACTGGTGGACGACTCAGATGCAGTGTGACGTGATGGATGAGTGCCTGCAGCTGCACGGCGGCTACGGCTACATGCTGGAGTACCCGATTTGCCAGATGTACGCCGACGCCCGCGTGCAGAAGATCTACGGCGGCGCCAACGAGATCATGAAGGAGATCATCGCGCGCTCGTTGTGAGATCAATCTCACCCTTCGCCGCGCGGCACGTGGTGTGCGCGCGCGGCGACAATCTCGTCCAACGTGGTGAAGTACGGGTCATCTTCATCCAGCCAGCCCTTCACGTTGGCGAGATGCCCGGCATCTTCTTGGAACGCGGTTGGAACCAATTTCGCCATGGGCTTGCCGCGGCGCGTGATGTAATTCTTAGCTCGCGATCCTCCGGCACGACGACCTCGATCTTAACGGCATTCATATCGGCAACCTCCGCCTTCAGGATAGTACGACTCACCCCTGGACTCCTCCGCGTCGCAGTTGGCCCCGGTGCCGTCAGACGCCTCGCTTCTTCACCCCAAGGTTTCCTCGAAGAAGTTCTGGGGCCAGTTCCCGTCCTACTGCATGAGTGGTAGGCCGGGCGCCCCCACGGTGACCTGATAGACGTCATGTCCGTAGAGCGACGTGACGTACATTGAGCACGGATCGAAGCCCGGCGCGTTCCCGAACGCCAGGCTCGCGGGCGTCGTCATGCCTTCAGCGAACGGACTGTCGGTGCCGTCCGGCGCGACTTTGTGGATGAGCCCGACGATGTTCAACGCGACGTAGATGTTGCCGGCACTGTCGACGGCCAGGCCATCCGGTGTGGTCCCATTATCGAATACGTGGGTCGTGGCGGCGGCCCCCGGCGAATGGTCAGCATTCACCGGAATCTCGTAGAGCGCCGGTGATTTCACGAACGTGTTGACGACAAACAGGTTGCTGTTGGTCGCATCAAAACCCATGCCGTTTGCCGAGGTCACTGTGTTGTTCCACACGGAGGTGTTCCCGCTCGCGTCCACCTCGTAAATGGTGGTGTTCGTCCGGCAATCGTCCGACACGAGCAGGGTGTTCCACGGTGTCACAGCGATGAAGTTCGGCGAGATGAAGCCGCGCGCGAAGACGGAGCTGTCACCGTCCGTCGTGATCTTCCATATCACGCCATGGTTCGACGGCGCGCAGAACGTTGAGGGAACGGTGCCGTCACTCTCGCTGGCGGCGTAGAGAGCCCCCTTCCACGCTACCATGCCGATCGTCGCCGGCACGGTAGCGAGCATGGTGGCGCTGCCGTCCGCACCGAGCACCCGGATGCCGTCGCCGCCGGCGATGTACAGCTTGCCATCCAGGAACGCGATGCCTTCGGAAGCGCCGACGTTCGGTGCGAAGACGCTCGCCGTGCCGGGCGCAGCGCCGCTCAGGCAGACGGACGTCGGCGTGGGCGTATTCGTCGGCGTCTCAGTCGGCGTGTCCGTTGGCGTCGGCGTATTCGTCGGCGTCGCAGTCGGCGTACCCGTTGGGGTCACCGTTGGCGTGCGCGCCGCTGTTCCGCCGCAGCCAGCCAACGCGAGCACGAGCACCAGACAGCCTCGCAGCATGACTGTCTCCACGCGGAGAGCGGCTCTGAGCGGCGCCCGGATCATCGCAGCCAGATCAAAAGCATCTTCGCGGCGATGAAGCAACGTCTCCGCCGATTCAGCGCGTGTTCACCCATTCCTCCAACGCTGCGGCGGTCCGACCTACTGCACCGCCTGGACCTTCTGGCCTTCACGCGCCGGCGGGGTCCCGACAATCACCGTTTCGCCGCCGTTGACACCGCTGGCGATGCGGACGCTGCTGCCGACGTCACCAGCTGTGATAACCGTCGCACGATGCGCGCGGCCGTCCCGGACGAGCCACACGAAATTGTCGCCTTGACTGTCGCGGCGCAGAGCCGTTGCGGGAACCAGCACAATGGGCTGCTGCGGTTCTCCCGCCGGCGGCGCATCGGCCAGGAAGGTGATGCGCGCGCTCATGTCCGGGAGCAGCCGCGCATCGGGGTGGAGGACGTGCACCTCCACCTTGAGCGTTCCTTTCTGCCGGTCCACTTGTGGATAGAGCTTCACGACCTCGGCGGCGTAGTGCGCGTCGGCGTACGCGTCCGGCGTGACCTGAGCGGACTGGCCCAGGTGGACGCGGTTGAGGTCGGCCTCGTTGACGTCAACCTCAGCGCGGATGTCCGAGAGATTGGCCAAGCGGATCAAGTCGCCCGAGCCGGCAAAGCCGCCGGGCACGGCGATCTCGCCGACCTCCTTCAGCTTCGCGAGCACGACGCCGTCGGTCGGCGCATGCAGCGTCGTGTATTCGAGATTGACGCGCGCCTGGGCCAGCTCCGCCTCGAGCTCGGTCACCGTGGCCTGGGCGACGGCGGCTTTGTTCTGCAGGACGTCGAGCTCTTGCTCCGAGATGACCTGTTGCGCCCGTAGTGCGCCACCGCGCTTGAGATCCGACGCCGCCAGCACGCCGTTCGCCCGCGCCACCGCGAGACCCCCCTCGGTCCGCGTCACGACGGCACGATAGTCGCGATCGTCGAGCTGCACGAGCGGGTCGCCCTTGTGGACACCCTGGCCTTCCTCGACGAAGTAGCGGTCAATGCGTCCGGGGACGCGGACGCCGATGGACACGTAGCGGTCCCCGGTTACGACGTAGCCCGAGCCCGACAGCACCGCTGCCGGGCCGACCTGTGCCGGCGACGAAAGCGCCGCCGGCGCGACAGTCACTACCAGTGGCTTTGCTGTCACGTGCCAGACGGTGAACAGGGCGACGGCAGCAACCAGCAGCACGATCGGCAGGCCGCGTCGCGCGCGGCGCCGCCGCACGGATTTGACCGGGGCATCGCGGTCGAGGCGGAGCGAAGCCAGATCGGCACGCAAGCGCTCTTCGCCTTCTACTCCGGAGCTGGCAGCCATTTCAGCCCTGACACCTGTCAGCTTTTTCGGCTCGACTCAAGCCTTTCATGCCTTGTGCAACGCTTCCAGCGGGCGCAACCGGGCCGCGCGCCATGCCGGGCCGAGCCCGCCGCACATCCCGATGACCAGCGCCAGCGCCAGGGCACCTTCCAAATCGGCACGGCTGAGGCGCAAGGTCACCACGTTGATCGTAAAGGTCGACGCCCCGAACGCAATCCCACCGAGAGAAGACTGGATCAACCGCGACAGCCCGAGCGCGCACGCGCCGCCAATGAGGAAACCGATCACCGAGAACGCCACCGCCTCGATCTCGAAGGCGGACAAGATCGCCGCGCGCCGGAAGCCGAGCGCCCGCAACGTGCCGATCTCCGCCGTGCGCGCCTGCACCGCGGCATACATGGTGTTGGCGGCGCCAAACCCCGCCCCGATGCCCGCCAGCACGGCGACGCTCACGACCAGGATGTACAACGTGTTCGCCGACTCCGATTGCTTGGCGTAGTAGTCGGTTTCCAGCTGCGCGTCCAGCGCGTACCGCGGATCATTATCGATACGGCGCTGCAGCACAGCGAGATCTGCAGGGGTCGCGGCGCGCAACCGAATCCCCGAATAGGGGTATATCCGTTTCGCATCGCTCCCCAGCTCGCGTACGTCCACCCACACTTCGCTCTCGAACGATGAGCCCCCCGCGTTGAAGACACCGACCACGGTCCATTTGCCGCGACCGAACTCGATCTGCCTGCCCAACTCAGCGCCGGCATACCTGCCGACGACCCCCCGCCCGACGACGGCCTCGTGCGTGCTCGGCATGAACATGCGCCCGGCAACGATGCGCACGCAGGGATGGACCGCCAGCGCCACCGGCTCCACGCCGCGCACCAAGACATTCTCCCGCCCGCCGGTACGCGTGCGGAAGAACGGCTGCACCACCAGCTCCGGCGACGCCAGGGGCCGGTCGTGGGCATCACGTGCCATGCCCTCGAAGAAGCGAATCGCGTGGAACGCCTCCAGCGAGATCTGACTCGATCCGTCGTTGTCCGAGCCCTTCCGCATCACTATGAGATTCATCGGATCACCACTGGAAATGAGCGTCCGCTTCAAACTGGAGATCAGTCCGAGAAACAGGCTGCAGGCGACCACCACGAGTGCGATCACCGTCACCGTCATCGCGCTGCGTCCGGGGCGCGCCAGGACGTTCCGCAGACTGTAAGACAGGGGAAGCATGTCCTAGAAAATCTCATGCAGCGCGGCGACCACCGGCTTGCGCGCCGCGCCCAGGGCCGGCAGCACGCCCGCCAACACCCCGACGCACAGCGACAGACCCAAGCCCTGAAGAATGACCGGGGTCGTCACGATGAAACTGCCCAAAGGACCGAGCGCGTCGCTCCAACCGGCAAAGGCCCGCAACGCCCCGGTCAAAGCGGCCGCGGTCACCACGCCAACCACACCGGCTGCCGCTGACAACGCGATGGTTTCCACCAGCAAGGTCCGGAATATCGCTTGACGGCTGAAACCGATGGCCTTCAGCACGGCGATTTCGGCGACACGCTCGCGCACCGCCATCGAGGCGGTGTTGGCGGCGATGAAAACGATGCACAGTGCGACCAACGCGGTTACGATCAGGATGATGCTGACGAAGCCTTGCAGCGAACCGAAGAAGTTGGCGAAGAAGCTCTTCTCGGTTTCGCACGCCGTTTCGGCATCACTGTTGCGCGACAGCTCGTCGATGGCACGCATGACCGCGTTGACGCGGTTCGGGTCGTGGACGCGCACCCAAATGATGCCGGCTATGGACAGGCCCCGGCCGCGTGTCGCCTTCAGCGCCTGGTCGAGATACTCGCGGTTGAGCCAGAAGTACGGCGCCCGCTCGGCGGCGATCTCGCCAACGATGCGGAAGTCCAGGCTCAGCGGCCAGATGGTGCTGCGTAACGTCACGCGCTGGCCGATCTTCCAGCCGTACTTCTTCATGACCTGCCGGCCAACGATCGCCCCGTCACGGTAGCGCTGAAAGTCAGCCAGTTGCTCCGGAGCAATCGGATAGTCCGGGTAGACCGCGGCGATGTGCTCGGCGTCGATTGCGAAGCTCGGAAACGTGATGCGACCCGCCTCCTCGAACGCGCCCCCAAACCACGTCATGGCGAGGGCATCCGCGACTCCATCCACCTGCCGCACTTTGCGGACGAAGGAGTACGGCATCGAGTACACAATACCCGCCTTGTTGTGCACCGAGATGCGCGTGTTGCTGGCGACGGCGTTCAGCAGCGCATCCAGGCCTGCCGGCATGGTCAGGAGCACGCACACCAGGACGACCGCCAGCATGATCGCGGCCCCCGTCAGCAGAGTCCGGAGCTTGTTGCGCCGCAGGTTCGCCGCAATGAGGCCCCAATACTTCATCGGCTGCCGCGCTCCGGTCGTAACGTTGACGCGGCGGTGCCGCCCGCGGCGGTGCCGCTCGCGGCCGCGCCGCCTGCGGTGGTGCCGCCCGCGGCCGCGCGGATCGCCGCAGCCGCGCGCTCGGCGTCTTCACCTTCGAGCAGCACCCCTTTATCCAGGTGATAGGCGGCGTCGACGTAGCGCAGCGCGCGGGGGTCGTGCGTGACCATCACGACGGTCTTGCCGAACTCGCTCTTGAGCTGGCGTAACAAGGCGAGAATGGCCTCTGCGTTGCGAGCATCGAGGTCGCCGGTCGGCTCATCGGCAACGATGAGATCGGGATCCGTCACGATGGCGCGCGCGATCGCCACACGCTGCTGCTCCCCTCCGGAGAGCGCCCGCGGCCAGTGATCGGAGCGCTGCTCCAACCCCACCACGCGCAGCGCCGTCTCCGCCCGCAGGTTACGTTCCGCCTTGCGCAGGCGCGTCAGCAGCAGCGGCAGCGCGACATTGTCACGCGCCGACAGCACCGGGATCAGATTGAAAAACTGGAAGATCAGGCCGACGTGTCGGGCACGCCACTGCGCCAGCTCATCCTCGGAAAGGTCATTCAGCCGTTGACCGGCAACCCAGACTTCTCCCTCATCGGGGCGGTCGATCCCCGATATCAAGTTGAGCAGCGTCGATTTTCCGGATCCCGACGGGCCCATGAACGCCACGAAATGCCCGCCCCGTAGGCCCAACGACACGTCCTCCAGCGCATGCACCTCATCCACCCCCCGGCGATAGCGCCGCGACACCCTCCGGGTTACGATGAGGGAACCGTCATTGCGTGGATTCTCGGCCGCGGCCATGCAGGACCGGCATGGTAACCCAGCGGTACCGTAGATGCGATAGTGGAGCGCGGCCAACCGCGCGCGGCGAGCCGCACGCGGCCAGCCGCTTTTATCCCGAACGCGGAGACGGAGGCTTCCCCTTTGCGTTGGTCGGGGTATTCTCGAAGCTATGGTAAAGACGGGCCGGCGGGAGCTGATCCTGGTTGTGGAAGATGATGCGGAGCTGCGCGACGCGCTGCGGTCGCTGTTGGAGCTGGGCGGCTACAGTGTGGAGACGGCATGCGATGGCATGCAGGCCCTCAATACCCTGCGAGGAGGTCTGCAGCCGCGCCTCATTCTCCTTGATCTCATGATGCCCAATATGGATGGTTTCCAGTTCGTCAACGAGAAGCGGCAAGACCCGCAGCTTTGCCGCATCCCGGTGATCATTTACTCCGGACATTATGACGCCCAGGCCAATGCGGCCCGGCTCGGGGCGACGGCGTACCTTCAGAAGCCGTTCGATGTCGATTCATTCCTGAAGCTGGTCCGATCCCACTGCTGAGTGCTCCCAGTCAGAGACTGTCGATTTTCGCATTTCGTAGGGGCGATTCGGGAATCTTCGGGCAAAGCTCGGCCGACGAAAGTGTTTGCATTCCCGCATGTGGCAAACTACGCTATACCGTGGTCAGAGCTGATTCTTGGCAGTTAGAAAGTGGGCCAGCTTGACATTCAGAAGTTGCTAGAAAACAGCCGACGCAGCGACAGAGATCGGCTCGGAACGTGACGTGCATCATGAAAAATAGACCCGTCGCGAGGGAGCTGGCTATGAGAAAGATGCTTTGCGAGACGTGTCAGATGCGTGGTCGGAGTGTGATCTGTGACCTTCCCTTGGAGGCTCTGGCGGATTTCCGGGCGGCAGGCACGACAGCTATCTACCGCTCACGTCAGGTGGTTTTCAGCGAAGGAAGTCCAGCGGCCGGCTTGTACCTGGTCTGCCACGGGGCGGTCAAGCTGTATCATTCAGACCGATTCGGGCGCGATCACATCCTCGAGATCGCTGAGCCGGGCGCGGTTCTGGGTGAGCTGTCGCTGGATGATACCCCTAATCAGTCCGTGTCTGCCGAGGCGATTGCCGAGTCGCAGCTCTGTTTCCTGCCACGCGAGCGGCTGATCGGGTTCCTGCAAAGGCATCCTGGAGCCGGCGTCCGATTCATTGCAGCACTGAGCCGGGAGCTAGCGTCGGCGCGCCGCAAGGTACGCGATCTCGCCCTCAAAGGCGCCGAGAGTCGGCTTGCCAGCCTGCTACTGCAACTGGCCCGCTCCAATGGGCAGTCGGGACCGGAGGGACGCCTGCAGTTACGCTACACGCGCCGCGACCTAGCCGAGATGATCGGCGTGTCCACCGAGACAGCGATCCGGCTGCTCGGACGCTTGAAACAAAAGCACGCCATTACTCTGGAGCGGCGCGAGGTCATTATCAGCGACACCGAGAAGCTCACGAAGCTTGCCAATTACGACGAGACAGAAGGCTGACCGGAGGTGTGCACCTCAGCGCTAGTGCGTCGACCCCGGGCCCCGGTGCGTCGCCACGGTGGTGGGGCGTCCGGCCCGAGGGCATCCTCAGCGACCGCTGCGGATCATTTTACATTATGATATTGATCATACCCACCGTCCGACCGATCGGTAGAGTGACGTTCTCATGCGGACATCCGTCGAGAGAGGGACACGCGAGCGGATCTTGGATGTAGCCGAAACGTCCTTAGGCGAACACGGCTATCATGGCACACGACTCCACGACATCGCACGCCGCGTCGGGATCCAGAAGGCCTCCCTTTTCCATTACTTCGCCAGCAAGGAGGAACTGTATCGGGCCGTCCTGGAAGAGGGATTCGGCGAAACCGAACAGATCATCAAAGATGTCCTCGATTCACAGGGGAGCCCGGTCGAGAAGATCCGGATCCTCGTCGAGGCGTACGTAGATATGGTAGCGGCCCACCCCGAGCGGACCAGGATCCTCCTGCGCCAATCGCTCGGCGATGCGCCGGTCGGCTATGAGCCCCCGGATTCCCCCCAGCGGCTCCTCGACATCGTGGCCAGATTCGTCGCCCAAGGCCAGCAGGCGAACTTGTTCGTGCCGATTGATCCGCTCGCCTTGGTCATGTGCGTGGTCGGTGTGGTTGCATTCTTCTTCACATCCGCGCCGGTTCTCGCTCCGGACTGGTTTGACGGTGTGGCCGCAGCGGGCAACGTCGCGCGGGTGAAACGGCTCATTGTGAGCGTAGTCGAGCGGTGTCTGGCCGAGCCACCTCCAGCGGATGCGCCAACGATGGTCCCAGCGGCACTGTCGCGCTAACTCGCTGCGCAGGGTTTCTCGATGTCTGCCGCGCTGGCGAAGCCGCTTCTGCATAGCGGCCGTGTTTTCTCGCGGGCAGGCGCCGGCGGCCGCGACCACCGGAGCATCAGAAGAGTGCGCAGCAGAAGGAGAACGCGACGATGCAATGTAAGAAGGTGACCGCCACGCGCGACCAGTTGCTCGACCCGAGCGGGTCGGACTGGGGCAACATTCCCGGGGAAACCCTCAAGATGGATGCAACGCCGCTGGCGAATCAACCGTCCGAATACATCAAGGCCAGCCGCGACGAGAAGCAGATCGGCAAGGTGCGTAGCCTCACCGTGCAACCAGCTCACAACGGCACCGACGTCTTCTTCCGGCTCTCGTGGGAGGATTCCACCAAGAATACTGAAATCACCGACACCAACGTGTTCCCAGATGGCTGCGGGATCCTCATACCTGTCAGCGGCGGCGACCCGCCGATCGATGAAATGGGCAGCAAGGACTTCCCCGTCAACGCCTGGTTCTGGCGCGCCGACCTCAAGGATGTCCCGCACAATACCGTCGCCAAAGGACTCGGTACAACGCAGTTCTCCAAACAATGCGTGATCCAGACCAAGTCGGTGTGGAACGAGGGCAGGTGGACGGTGGTGTTTGCGCGCAGCCTGGTGGTACCGGAACAGAAGGATGAATCCGTTCAGCTCTTGGTGGGAACACCCGTGAAGATCGGCTTTGCGGTGTGGGAAGGCAATAACGGCGAGCGTGGCGGTGTGAAATCATTTTCGAAAGAGTGGCGCGAGCTCACGTTGGAGGCATGAGAAATCAGGTTGTTAGGTTGTTCCGATGTTAGTGATAGTCTACAGCAACATAACAACCTATGAACCTAACAACGTAACAACCTGCCGTTCAGGAGAGAGTAATGGCTGAGCAGGCAACACCGACCGATCAGCAAAAGCAAGAGCGGGCCAAGCAGCTGGCTGCCGAGGCGAAGAGTCTGAAGGCCCAGCTCAAGAAAGCGAACCGCCAGCTGGCAATGGTCTTCGACCTCAACAAGTGCCTGGGCTGCCAAACGTGCGTCATCGCCTGTAAGACCTTGTGGACCCGTGAAGAAGGCATGGAGTACATGTGGTGGGCCACCGTCAACACGCAGCCGGGCAAGGGCACCCCGCGCGAATGGGAGAAGATGGGCGGCGGCTTCCGCGACGAGGAGCCCCAAGCCGGCAAGCTGCCCATCAAGAGCGAGTTCGGGGAGGCGTGGGACTTCAATTACGAGGAGGTCTTCTTTGGCGGCAAAGGCAACAGCGTGCATCTGCAGCCGTCCGGTGAACCCACCTGGGGGCCGAACTGGGACGAGGACCAAGGCGGTGGGCAGTATCCGAACAGCTTTTACTTTTACCTGCAGCGGATCTGTAACCACTGTACCAATCCGGCCTGCCTCGAGGCCTGCCCGCGCAACGCCATCTACAAGCGCGAGGAGGACGGCATTGTCCTGATCAGCGAGGAGCGCTGCAAGGGCTACCGCTTCTGCGTCGAAGCCTGCCCGTTCAAGAAGATCTATTTCAATCACGTGCGCCTGCTCGGGCAGAAATGCATCTTCTGCTACCCGCGCATCGAGAAGGGCGTGCCGCCCGCCTGCGCGCGGCAGTGCCCAGGGCGGCTGCGGTTTGTGGGGTATCTCGATGATGAGAACGGCCCTATCTTCAAGCTCGTCAAGAAATGGGAGGTCGCCTTGCCGCTGCATCCCGAGTACTGCACGCAGCCCAACGTGTACTACGTGCCGCCGATTTCACCGCCGCGTTTCGACGCCGAAGGCAACATCGACGAGTCGAAGCCACGCATCCCGACCGAGTACCTGAAGTATCTCTTCGGCGACAAGGTCGAGGCCGCGTTGGCCACCTTGAAAACGGAGATGGCCAAGACCAAAGCGGGCGGGAAATCTGAGATTCTGGACACACTCATCGTGTATCAGTGGAAGAGCCTGTTCGGCCCGTTCACCAAGGATCCCGTCGACCTCGAGCCGCGCAAGGTGTGATGATGCAGCTGGAGAATCTGCACACCGGCGCCGAGCGCCGCACGGCGAGCCGCTCGCGTCTGTACCAGCTCTTGGCGTTGGCGTTTGCTTTCCCCGACGCGGAGCTGTACGGCGCCGTGCGCGACGGCACCTTGGCCGCCGTCATCGCGGAGACGTGCCACGGGCTGCCTTACGACGTCGGCAGCGCGGCCACCTTGGAGTCGGCGGGCGCGGGGGACTCGTACACCGCGTTCGAATCGGAATACATCCGGCTGTTCGATGTGGGCGCGGCCGGTCCGCCGTGCCCGCTGTACGGTGGCGTGTACATCGGCGACCGGATGAAGACGATGGAGGACGCGACGCGCTTCTACAACTTCTTTCAGCTGCGCATCTCGCCGCAGCTGCGCGAGCTGCCCGATCACATCACCACCGAGTTCGAGTTCCTCCACTACCTGACGTTTCGGGAAGCCGAGGTGCGCCAACAGGGACTCGATCCCGGGTCGCTGCTGCGCGCCGAACGCGATTTTCTGGGGCGGCATTTGTGTAAATGGATGCCACGTTTGCAGGCGCGGCTGGCGAAGCAGACGACACTGCCGTTCTTTTCGGGGCTGGCGCGGTTCGCCACCGCGTTCGTCGAGGCCGATCACGCCTACGCCTCGGCAGCCGCGGCGTCTGCGGAGCCTTGAACGCGAGGCTGGATGGAGCATCCCGTGTCGCAGTCGGTCCTGCGCGACCGTTACAGCCGCATCGTGAGCTACCTGCGGGTCTCCGTCACCGACCGCTGCAACCTGCGCTGCTTGTATTGTTTGCCGCGCGAGTGTGGCGAGCCGTGGCGCGCCGAACAGCTGCGCCTCGCGGAGCTCGCCGAGGTCGTGCGGGTCGGCGTGCAGCTCGGCATTCGCAAGATCCGTATCACCGGTGGTGAGCCGCTCCTGCGACCCGGTGTGACCGAGTTCGTGCGCACGCTGCGCGCCTTGCCCGGCATTACGGACCTGGCGCTGTCGACGAACGGGACGCTGCTGGCCGCGCATGCCGGCGCCTTGAAAGCTGCAGGGGTGATGCGGGTCAACGTCAGCCTGGATTCCTTGCGGCCGGAGGTGTTTCGGGCGATGAGCGGTCGCAACGACTTGGAGCGCGTCCGCGCCGGCATCGCCGAGGCGCGTCGTGTCGGCCTGCAACCGATCAAGCTCAACGTGGTAGTGATGCGCGGCGTCAACGACGACGAGCTCGGCGCCATGCTGTCGTTTGCGGCCGCGGCCGGCGCGCAGATGCGGTTCATCGAATACATGCCGCTGGGAATCGGCCAGCGGTGGGAGTCGTCGTACATTTCTCGGGCCGAAATCCTCGAACGGATCCGCCCACACCTGGCCCCCGATGCGCCGCGTCAGCAACCGGGCGACACGGCGACCTACTACTCGCTGCGCGCCGGGGGTGAGGTCGGGGTGATCAGCCCGGTCAGTTGCCGTTTCTGCGACCTGTGCAACCGCCTGCGGGTGACGGTTGACGGCACACTGCGCCCCTGCCTCACCAGCGACGGCGAGGTGAATCTCCTGCCGGCGCTCCGGCCGCGCGTCTCTGACGAGGCGCTGGCCGCGGCTTTTCGGGCCGCCGTGGCCGGGCGTTTAGCTTACGGCACGTACCGTGACAGTGCGTCCGAAGCGGCTGCGACGGCTGCACGGTCGATGGCCGCTATCGGCGGCTGAGCACGCGTTGGCAGTGAGGTGAGATCAGGAGAACTGGCATGACCCGCAGCTGCATCACCAGTCAAATACGGGAAGTCGCCTGAAGGAATTTGCGCATAGGGCGTTTTTTCATGTCGCACGACGATTCAAATACAGGTTCCTCTCCCGGAGGGAGAGGAATGCTGCCTGGGCTACGCTGTAACGCATGAGTGCCGTTTCATCCCAAGACGCTATCGGCAGCCCGCGGCCGTTGCCCGGCGTGCGGCCGCTCCGCACCACGCTGCGCACGGCGCATTTGATTGCATTCGGAGCGCTGTATGGCGGCCACATCTACGGCCTGCCAGCGGAGCGCCTGCATGCCGCCCTGTTCGCAACCGTGGGCAGCGGTGCCGCCCTCATGGCCCTGGAGATGTACCGCACGCCGTTCTGGTTGATCCAGATCCGCGGCCTCGCGACCGTCGCGAAGATCATCCTGGTGGCGTCCGTCGCATTGCTGTGGGACGTTCGTGTCTGGCTGCTGACGGCTGCCATCGTCGTCGGCAGTGTGTCGTCCCACATGCCGGGCCGTTACCGCTACTACTCGATCCTGCACCGGCGCGCCATTGGCAGCCAGGAATCGGGCTGACGCTCAGATGAACACTCTTTACATCGACGCCTTCTCGGGCATTAGCGGCGACATGGTTGTGGCTGCGTTTCTTTCCCTCGGCCTGCCGTTGCCACGGCTCCAAGACGATCTCTCGAAAGTCCCGCTGACCGGGTACACGATTGCCGCCACATCACAGTTGGTGAATGGCATAACGGCGACGCGGTTCACCGTGCAGGTTGCGGCGCCCGGGCAAGCACACCGCACATTCCGCGACATCCGGGCCATGTTGGACGGCAGCGCCTTGCATGACGCCGTCAAGCATCGCGCTATCGACATCTTTACGAAGCTCGCCGACGCCGAAGCGCGCGTGCACGGCGTGCCTGCCGATGACGTGCGGTTCCACGAGGTCGGGGCGGTAGACTCGATCATCGACATCGTGGGGGCAGCCATCGGCGCCACGTTCTTCGGAATCGAGCGCACCTACGTGTCGGCGCTGCCACTCGGCTCGGGCGTGGTGCAGTCGCAGCACGGCCCGTTGCCGGTGCCGGCACCGGCAACGGTCGAGCTGCTGCGCGGCTTCACGACGCGACCCGGGGAGGGTGAGGGCGAGCTCGTGACCCCGACCGGCGCAGCGATCATCGCCAGCTTGGCCAGCGCCGGCCGTGCTCCGGATATGCGCATCGCAGCCGTGGGGTACGGCGTCGGGCAAAAAACCCTGCAGGACCGGCCCAATGTGCTCCGGTTGCTCCTCGGTGAAGTTGCGGCGAGAACCGTCACCGACGGAACCGTCACTGACGGAACGGACTCCGACGCGCAGATCATCATCGAGACAAACATCGACGACTACAACCCGGAGTTTTACGAATACGTCATGGAGCGTCTGTTCGCCGCGGGCGCCCGCGACGTCTATTTCGCGCCGCTACACATGAAGAAGAACCGGCCGGGCCTTCTCCTGAGCGTTCTCTGCGCCGAGGCTGACCGCGAGCGGTTGGCCGCGATCGTCTTGAACGAAACCTCGGCGATCGGGGTACGCTACTATCCGGTGCGACGCATGGTGTTGTCACGTTTTACAAAAGAGGTGGCCACCCAATACGGGACCGTCCGCGTCAAGTTCGCCCGCACGCCGGACGGCCACGAGAACGTTGCCCCGGAATACGAGGACTGTAAGCGCCTCGCCAGTGAGAAGAACGTGCCCATCAAACTCGTCTACCAGGCAGCATTGGCCGCCACCATGGCCGGCGGCAAGTAACAAGATGAGATGAGCGCTTCATTCTGCATTCTCGATTCCGACTCCTGAATTCTGCCTCCGGCCATACGCGATACGCCATACGCGGTTTCCCATCATGCCTGGCTGCGAGCAAGCCGGTCAGCCCACGAGCACGACTCACGACATCTCCTCTGGCCATATGCCATACGCGATAGGCCACACGCGCTTTCCGTGCCCCCAGCGGCCGCGAAATATGCTATTGGATGGCATAGAGGGAGGACATATGACCTTTCGTCACATCACCGTGAATCCCGCGCAGATGGGCGGGGTGCCATGCATCCGGGGCTTGCGCATACCCGTGGCCACGGTGGTGGGCATGATGGCGGACGGTATGACCGCGGAGGAGATCCTCCAGGCGTTCCCCGACCTGGAACGCGACGACCTTGCTGAAGCCCTGCGCTACGCCGCTGAGGCGGTTCGCGAACGCGAACTGCCGTTGGTAAAGACGGCGTGAAGTTTCTTGTCGATAACGCCCTGTCGCCAGTGGTGGCCGACGGCCTCCGCCGCTCCGGGCACGATGCTGTCCACGCGCGCGATTACGGTATGGCGGCCGCAGATGACGGAGAGGTCTTTGACCGCGCGGCGGTGGAAGACCGGGTGGTGGTATCGGGGGATACCGATTTCGGCACACTCCTTGCGCTGCGACGGGAGAAGAAGCCCTCAGTGATTCTCTTCCGCCGCGCGTCCCAGCGGCGGCCGGAAGCCCAGCTGGCGCTGTTGCACGCGAACCTCCCGGCGGTGGCCGAAGCGCTCATTCAAGGCGCAGTCGTGGTAATAGAAGACACGCGCGTTCGTATTCGGCCGTTGCCGATCGGCAGCTGAGCAGTCTGCTTCCGCCGAGGGGAGATTCTGCATTCTGGCTCCTGGATTCTGACTCCGGCGATCTGCCATATGCCATCCGCTATAGGCCATAAGCGATCGCCCCATGGTGCTCGGCTGTGAGGAAGCTGGTCACTCTCACGAACACGAGCACGACTCGCCGAGTCGGGAGACGGGAGTCCAGCAGGAGCTTCATTCGCGGGCATTCACGACCAGCGGCTCGACCCGTTCGTGACCGACGAGTCGGCGGGCATAGACGAGACACGCGCGGATGTCTTCGGGTTGCAGCCACGGATAGCCGGCGAGCACAGTGTCCGGCGCGTCGCCGGCCGCGAGCATCGCCAAGACGTGCTCAACGGCGAGGCGGCGACCGCGGATGATCGGCTTACCGCCAAAGATCTTGGGGTTCACCGTGATACGTTCCAGCAATGCCTGCTCATCCATATCCATATCTCCCGGCTGCGCAATTAGCCGCATCATTGTCGCGGCCGCCGCGCTCCGAGTCAATCGATATGCGAAAAGCGATTCTCCCTCTGGCCATATGCCATACGCCTTAACCTGAAACCGGCGTGATTCATTTATTGGGGAACCAACCCGGATCCCCCGCTGGTTTCGCTGAACCAGCCGGGCACCTCGTACGTGCCTGGTGTCCTGAACTACAGCTGGTTCTATTTCTGGAGGGTCGTGGCGCACGACAATTTCGGCGCGTCCGTGTCGGGACCCGTGTGGAGCTTCGCCACGCAAGCCGAGCCCGTTCCTCAGGGGCCAACGGGGCTGAGCGCCACTGTGGTTGCCGGTCCCGGAGTGCAACTCCTCTGGACGAACAACGCCGACAACGAGCTGGGCTTCGAAGTCGAGCGTATGATCGGGTCTAGCGGTAGCTTCGTACAGATCGACACTGTTACCTCTGATGTGACGGGCTACTTAGATACCTCTGTCGCGCCAGGGACTACGTACGTCTATCGAGTCCGTGCCTACGGTGCATCAGGTACTTCCCCAGCGTCGAACGAGGCGAGCGTGACCACACAGGATGTCACGCCAACGGCAACCGTAACGCCAACAGACACCCCAACCGCCACGCCGACGCAAACGCCGACAGACACGCCAACTCAGACGCCGACGGATACCCCGACGGAGATCCCCGCCAACACCGCGACGGCTACGCCTTCGCCCACAAATGCCGCGACCAACACGCCGGCACCCGCAGGCACGCCTACGGAAACGCCGACGGGTACACCTACAGCAACGCTCACGGGCACGCCGATGATCACTGTTAGTGGCACCGTCTTGAAACCCGGGGCGGATGCGCTGGTTCCGGCAGCCGGTGCTCAGGTCGACGCGTATCTCTGCGAACAGCGCGACATGTGCGACGCTACACCTGGAACCGCGGTTGGCAGCGCTGTCACCGACTCCAATGGCGGGTTTTCGATCGGCATTCCAGCTGCGGTCGCGCAGGACCGGTTGATCCTGCTCGTCGCAATGGTCGATGGAGTCACACTGCGTGACTACATCGTCGCGACGACACCGGCCGCCCTTCTCAGCCCGCTGCGCCCAGTGCGGTACGGTTCCGTAGACGCAACGGGCACCGTTATCGATCCGGTCTCCGAGGCGGCCTTCCTCTTGCTGAGTCAGGGCGGGCTCGAAAATCATCTCGATGACAGTGTTGCGAATTTCCTGCAGACGGTGCGCACGGCAAACGCGACGACCGCGTGTGCCGGCCTGACCGTCGAGGCGTGCGTCGACCTGGCCGAAACCACTGCGATGGCAGACCCGGCCGTGCCAACACTGCTGCAAGCGAAGTGTCTGGACAACGTTGACTGCGATGGAAACCTCTCTGTCGCCACGGATACCGTGTACGCCGCGCGGCGTTTGCTTGGACTGGACCCCGTACCCCCGAGCTTCCCCCTCCTAGACCCGAGCATTCCCGCAAACAGCGTCGTCGCCGGGCGCGTTGACGCTATGGGCAGCATGCTAGACGTCGACGGCAATGGTCACGTCGATGTGGCCACCGACGTCGTCTACATCGCGCGCCACATGCTTGGCTTGCCGCCGGTGCCTGCGAGCTTCCGTGCGTTGAATCCGAGCATTCCCTCGGACAGTGCAATAGCTGCGAGCATCGATGCGTTGTGTCCCTAAGGACCGGATCGTTGGCGTTTACTGTACCGCGCGGGGCCGTCGGCGCGGCAGCACACAGCGCTACCTCTGCCGGGACAGTGCAAATCACCGGCCCAGGCCTGATTGGCTGATGGTGTCCGTTGAGGCAACCAGCAATCAACGAAGCCGCGTGAGAGGGTTGACCTCGGAATCCCTTGAGGCATAAAGATACGGCCTATGGGCACTTCAAAGGCGCGTAAGATTCCCGAACCTTCCGAGGAAGGGTTTGCGGCGGAAGAGGTCGCGTATCGGCGCCGTCGCGCTGCGCTGCTGCGCAGGTACCCAGGCCAGTATGTTGCCCTCTACCGCGGACGGGTAGTCGGGCACGGGGCTGACGATGAGGAGTTGGCGCGACGGATGTTTGTGAAGCTCGGCGATGCGCCCTTCTACATTGCCAAGGTTGAGACTGCACCAACAGTCTACGAGTTGCCGTCTCCGGAAGTGGTTCGCTGAGTGCCCGCCTACGATCGCAGTTTCGATCCACCTGCCGCAGTCGCTGACGTTGTGATCGGCCACCCTGTCACAGGGCTGCGCAGTGGGACGTTGCGCGGCAAACTGGACAGCGGAGCGGATATCACAGTCGTTCCCGAACGAATGGTGACCGACCTCAGAATGAGCTCGAAGGGGCGCATCTGGACGCGCAGCTATGATGGATCGTATTCGCAGCGATCTCTCTTTTACATGCGGCTGACCGTGGAGGGGTTCGAGCTGCCGGCAGTGCGCTGCATTGCCACGGAGCGGAGCGACGTATTGCTGGGGCGGAACGTGTTGAACCGGTTCATCATCACCCTCGACGGCAAGAGTCTCACGTTCGATTCGAAGGACCCCTGACGCCTCGATTCCCCGGCGGGCGGTCACAACGATTTGCCGTGGCCTGTCCTGATCCCCTCGTGAGCCTTTACGTCAACTTTATAGTAAGCTATACAATATACTACTTATGTCACAACCCATCAAGAACTGGCCGGAGGACGATCGGCCGCGAGAAAAGCTGCTCGCGCGCGGTGCGGGTGTCCTTTCGGATGCGGAGTTGTTGGCGATCCTGCTGCGCACTGGGGGCGCCGGCGCTAGCGCCGTGGATCACGCCCGTGTTCTCATGGAGGAGTTCGGGGACTTCCGTCAGCTGGCCGCCGCGGGCGTCGGCGACCTGTGCAAGGTGAAGGGCCTCGGACCGGCGAAGGCCGCCCAAATCCTGGCGGCACTCGAAATCGCCAAGCGCTACGGCGAGCAGGAGTTCAGGCCCGGCGAGCCGTTGCGCGGCAGTGGCGACGTGTACTCGCATTTCCGCGAACGACTGGCCACTGAGCGCCGCGAGTGCTTCTACGCGGTGCTGCTGGATAACAAGAACCGCAAGATCAAGGACATCTCCGTCTCCCAGGGCTCGCTGACCGCGAGCATCGTCCATCCGCGCGACGTGTTTGTGCCCGTGGTGCGCGAAGCCGCCGCGGCGGTGATCTTCGTCCACAACCATCCCAGCGGCGACCCGACCCCGAGCAAGGAGGACATCGAGATCACCCGCCGCCTGCGGGAGGTCGGCGACCTCATGGGCGTGCGCGTCCTGGATCACGTCGTCATCGGGAAAGGGCGGTATGTGAGCTTCGTTGATGATGGCTATTGGTGAGACGGCGTGAAACGCCTGCCCTTTCTTTCAGAACCAGCTTGCGGTAGGAAGCGAGTTGCGAGCCGCGAGGGTGCGCAAGAGAGGAGATCCCCATGGAAGACGCCACGCAGGCTGTCGTTCGTGCGTATGAAGCAGCAGCGGCCCGCTCGCCGCGACCGGCAACCGAGGAGCGCTACCGCAGCCAGTGGCGCTGGGACAAGGTGACGTGGGGGACGCACTGCGTCGACTGCTATCCGGGGGGCTGCCCCATGCGCGTCTACGTGCGCGACGGCCAGATCGTGCGCGAGGAGCAGGCGGGAACGTTCCCGACAATCGAGCCGGGCGTGCCCGACATGGGCCCGCTCGGCTGCCAAAAAGGCGCCTGCTGGAGCCAGACGTTGAACGCCCCGGACCGCGTGCCCTATCCACTGCGCCGCGCCGGCGAGCGTGGCGAGGGGCGCTGGGAGCGCGTCACCTGGGACCAAGCCCTCACCGATGTCGCGGACTCGATCATCGACGCCATCCAGGAAAACGGCCCGGAGTCGATCGTGCAACTCGCGGGCCCCGAGGCGAATCCGTGGAACATCGCCGCGCTCGGCCGCCTGTTCGGCATGGTCGGCGCACTCACCACCGACGTCAATGCCGAAATCAACGACTTCAGCCCGGGCATTTACCTCACCTTCGGCAAGTTCAATATCTGTAACAGCTTGGACGACTGGTTTCACACCGAGTTGTTCCTGATCTTCCAATGCAATCCGGCCTATACCGTGATCTCGACGTTCCACTACGTCGTCGAGGCGCGCTACAACGGCGGTGAGGTGGTGATCTTCGCGCCGGACTGCAGCCCCTCATCGATGTTCGCGGATCGCCACCTGCCGGTGCGCACGGGCACCGACGCGGCGTGGGCGCTGTCGATGTGTAAAGTCGTGATCGACGAGGGCCTCTACAACGCGCCGTTCGTCAAGGAACAGACGGACCTGCCATTCCTGGTGCGCACGGACACGCAACGCTTTTTGCGGGAGGCGGACGTGGTAGCGGGCGGCAGCGCGGAGCAGTTCTACTTCTGGGATGCACAGAGTGGGCGAGCGGTGGCGGCCCCCAGGGGAACGCTCGATCTCGGCGGCGTCGATCCGGTGCTCGACGGGCGCTACGAGGTCAGGCTCGCAGACGGACAACGGGTTACCGTCGCGCCGCTGTTCACGCTCCTGCGCCAGCACCTGCAACAGTACGATCCGGAGAGCGCGGCGCGCATCTGTGGCGTGCACCCCGACGAGATCCGGCGGTTGGCGCGCAAGGTGGCGTGCAAGCGGACGCACGCGGTAGCCGGCGGCACGTCGCTCAAGTACTTCCACGCCGATCTGATGGTGCGCTCGGTCATCCTGCTCCTCGGACTCACCGGCAACTGGGGAAAGAAGGGGACGGGCATCGGCTGCTGGTCGGTGGGCATGTTCGACGGCCTCTTCCTGCTTCGCGATAAGGTTGCGGCCGGACCCGAGCATACGCGCGAGATTCTCGGCCTGCGCCAGGCAGCGCTGGACATGTTGGCGACCGAGGAACCGACCAGTACGGATGAGATCCGGTCCATCGAGCTGACGTGTCGGATGATCGGGCTGAGCGGTCTCACACCACCCGCATTCTTCTGGTACCGCCACTGCGGGTATCGGGAGAACTGGAACCGCCGCGAGTGGAACGAGCCGACGATGCGGCGCTCCTTCGATGCGTACATGCAGGAGGCGATCGAGCGGGGCTGGTGGGACAATGTGGCGTTGCCGCCCGCGGACGTGCCGCCGCGCGTGCTGCTGCAGGCAGGTGGCAACACGCTGCGCCGCGTGCGCGGCGGGCAGAACATGCTGCTGCGCCACCTCTGGCCGCAGGCGCGCATGGTGGTCACGATGGATTGGCGGATGTGCACGACGGCGTTGCACTCCGACATCGTCCTGCCGGTGACCAACTGCTACGAGTCGCCGCGCTTCCACATCCCCACGCCGCACATGCTCTCGCTCATTTACTCGGATCGCGCCGTCGAGACGGCGGGAGAGGCCAAGAGCGAGTGGGAGATCTCGCGCTTGCTGGCGGAGAAGTTGGCGCAACGCGCACGGGCGCGCGGCATGGGGGAGTACACGACCCGGCGCGGCGTGCCCTGCGATCTCCGCGACCTCGCCCAGCGCTTCACGCTGCAGGGGGCACTGATCACCGACGAGGATGCCTGCGAGGAGATGCTGCGCGACACGGTGATCGTGGGAACGATCCCGGAGGGCACGGACCTCAACGCGATGAAACAGAAAGGCCACTTACGCTTCAGCGACTGGGGCGTCTCCCCGTTCGGCCTCAACCAAGCCAGTGACCTGCGGCCCGACGAAACACACGCCAGTTGCCGCTGGCACACGGAGAAAAAGCTGCCGTACCCGACGTTGACCCGGCGGGCGCAGTTCTACATCGACCACGAGTGGTTCCTCGAGGCCGGCGAGGGGCTGCCGGTGCACAAGGAAAATCCCAAGATGGGTGGGGACCACCCATTCGTCCTGACCAGCGGGCACAATCGCTGGAGCATCCACTCGATGCACACGTCGAATCCCCTGCTCCTGCGGACGCACCGCGGGCAGCCGCACGCCGTCATCAACACCGACGACGCCCGCAGCCTGGGTGTCACTGATGGTGATGACCTGCGCGTGTGGAACGACATGGGCGAGTTCTTCGTGGCGGCGAAGGTGGCGCCGGGAGTGCGCCCGGGGCAGGTGATCGTCTACAACGGCTGGGAGCCGTACATGTTTCGCGGGTGGCGCGGCCCGATGGATCTGGAACCGGGCTTGGTCAAATGGCTGCACCTGGCGGGCGGGTACGGTCATCTGCGCTACTGGCCGTTGGAATGGCAGCCGACACCCATCGACCGCGCCGTGCGCGTGAATATCGAACGCGCCGGAACGGCGCCGGCCTGACGCGTGACCGGCCGCCGGTGCAGCGCTTACTCGCACACGGTCATGGGGGTGCTGGTCCCGCCGTGCTCGGTCTTGACCACCAGTGACACCGGCTCGACGCAGGTGAACGGCCAGCGCACGCCCAGCATCGTCGGCGTGATAGCTTCGACCTGAGCGGGCACGCCGCCGATCACGACGCAGTTGCCGCGCAACGGCGTGCACTGGTTGCTGCCCGCGACGTCGGCGCATTGGTCTTCCGCAAAGTGGCCGTCGATCACGTTGAATCCGGAGCCGAAAATGCGCAGCAGCTCGCCGCGGCGGCCACGCGTTGGCGCCACCGAGTCCAGCACCGGCGGCTGCAAGGAGCAGTGCGCCTGCGCCGGCATGATCGTGGTGTGCGCGCCGTGATCGCTGAGATCATACGCCTCGATGGCGGCGGCGTCGCAGGTGGTGCCGTGGCCACAGTGCTCCCATTGATCGTTAATCGCCCCGACTTGCAGATCGGTAGCGTTGCGCAAGTTGGCGCCGCCGGCGGGAAGATTGTTTTGCGTGAAGGCGTTGTCTCCCGGGGCGCCGAACAGGCCGCCGCCGAAGTCGGCGACCGACGCGTTGGCCACGACCGCGCCGTCGACGCCGTTGCACACCGCACTCGTGCCGGTTACGACGGCAGCCGCGGGCGGACCGACGTCGTTGAAAACGCGCAGGCCGGAGGTCCCGTTGGTGGCCAGGTAATCATCCCATATCACTGCGACCGAGAAGCCGCGGATCGAGATGCCATTGGCACCATTGCCGCGGGCGATATTTGCCCGCGACTGCAGCTCGGAGTTGCCGGGAAACGACGGCTCATCCCCGGCGTTCGCCGACAAGCCGTTCTGAGCGGTGCCCCCACGGTTACGCTCCACCAGATTCTGCCAAGCCTGCACATGGCCGGCGATCGTCGCCTGAATGCCGCCGTTGGTGTTGTCGTGCACCCAGGTGCGCAGCACGCGCGCGTAGGACCCGGTGGTCACCTTGATGCCTTTGTCGGACACCCCCGAAACCTCACAGTCCTCGATGACGTTGACCGTGGCGTCGAAACCCTTCCCCGCCTGCTGATCGACGCCGATGCCGTCGGCGGTCGCGGCCCCTTCAATGATGGAACGCTCGATCACGTTGCCGTCGGCGCCGTTGCCGGCGATGTTCAGGGTATCGCGATTGTTGCCGCCGGCGTTGGTGAGCCGCAGGCCAACGATGTGATTGCGAGCGCCGGTGATGGCCAGCGCCGAAATCGGCAGCCCGGCCGCGTCGATGACCCGATTCCCTACCGCGCCGGTGGCGTCGGTCCCGTCGATGGTGACGTCGTCGGCAGCCAACGCCGGCAACGCAGAATCGAGAGTGATGCGCGTCGCGACGCCGTCCGGGAACGCGCTCGGATCAAATTGAATGAGCGCGGGCTTCGGTGCCGAATCCGTAGCCTGGAGCGCAGTCCGGAGGGTGTCGGGTCCCGAACTCACGGTGGTGCGCACGTTCAGCACCGTTGCGAAGGCAGTGAAGCGCACTCGATTCGGGGTGCTGTTGGCGATCAGCAGCGACGGTTGATACTGGACCTGGCCGGTGCTCGGTGCAGTCACGCTGATGGAGTGCCACCATGAGCCGGGAGCCAGACCGGTGACGTCACCACAAGTGATGATCCCTGTGCCGGCGCATTCCACGTTGATCGCATACGAGGTCGCAAGCGCGCTCGTCGAGCAGTCCGTCGTGGGCCGCTCGCCGCGAAACCCGACGGCGACGGGCGACACCCCGGTCTGGTTGTCGATTTCAAAAACCAGCTCGGCAGCGGCGCTCGGGCACAGCTGCGGAGTGGGGGTCGCCGTGGGCGGCGCAGTCGCAGTCGGCGTGATCGTCGCCGGCGGGGAAAACGAAGCGGTAGCGGACGGCTCGATTACGGTGGCGGTTGCCGTGCCCGTAGGCGGGGCGGTCGTCGCCGTCAGAGAAGGCGAGGGCGTGACGGACGGCTCGACGTCGGTTGCCGTGGCTGTGGCCGTGGGCGACGTGGTGCCCGTGGGCGACCCGGAAGGCGTGGGCGACGGGGACGCAGTGGGCGTCGGGGAAGACGGAGGCGTTGGCAAAACCGCGGCGACGACATCCGCGGCTGATAATGTCATGTCATCATTGAGGTCGCAGGCTCCCGGTGTGCCTTCGAACACCGCCGTAACCGCCGCTGCAACCGGGCAATCGCTGGCGAGCTGCGCCCGGCATCGGTCTGGCGGGACTGCTCGTGCCGGGACTTGACTAGAGGACGACGCATTGGGGGCGCCCACTACCCTTGCCGCCAACGTTTGCGGGCGCCAGAGGAACATGCACCCCACCGTGACAAACCAAAGGAGCCGTGCGTTTGATGCGGGAAGGAAGCCCATGCGTCAGGGCTTCCACCATAGACTCAACGGTCTTGTAATTCGAGCAGGTCGGCGCGTCGCAGGATCTCGATGAACTTGACCGCAGCCGGTGCCAGATGCCGTCCCTTCTTGTGAACGATGCCGAGCGGCCGCAGCAAGGTCTGGTCTGCCAGGTGGACGACCTTCAATGTTCCGTGTTCGAGCTCGTGCTGAACCGACGCGAGCGGGACAATCGCCATGCCCTGCCCGATCTCGGCGGCGCGTTTGATCGTCTCGATGTTGTCGTACTCACCGGCGTAGCGCACAGTCAGATTGTGATCTTTGAAGAACTGGTCCGTGGCCTTGCGGGTCGAGATGTCGCGCTCATAGCCGACGAACACCTCCCCATCGAGGCACTCTGGCGAAACCTTCTGCAACGCCGCAAAGACATGCTTGGGCGAGCAGACGATGACTAACTCGTCCTCGCGGAACGGGAGTACGTTGATCTGTGGATGCTTCGCAGGATAGGCAACGATCCCCAAGTCCGTGCGCCCGGCGATCACGTCATCGTAGATTTTGTTCGGGCGCGCATACTCGACGTGGATGTTCACCTGCGGAAACTCGCGCAAGTACTCTTTCATGTAGGGCGGCAGTTCGTGCAGGCCGACGCTGTAGACGATCGCGACCCGCAACGAGCCGCTGACTACGTTTGCGGCATCCTGCAGCTGCGTGTCGATTTCGTGATACTTTTCCAAGATTTCCCGGCTGGCGCGATAGAGGATTTCCCCAGCCGGAGTGACCTTGGCGCCAGAGCGCCCGCGCTCGAGTAGCTTGCAATGGTATTTTGATTCGAGCGTGCGCAGCTGCTGGCTGACAGCGGACTGCGTAATGAAATTCTGCGAAGCCGCCGCCGAAAAACTGCCGGTTTCTACAACATCACAAAATACCTTGAGTGTCTCGATATGCACGCGAGACTAGTTAGCAAAACTGATTGCAAAGTCAAGGCATCCGAATGCATTCTAATGTTGGTCTTCGAGGGGGGAGGCGTTTGGGAGGTGCCGTAGCCGCCGCATCCTTCTCCGCCCTGGCGGGCTAGTATTCTCTCCGGCTCAGTGATGCGGCACGCAACAGATGAACCGTAGGCCGTCGAGGCCGGCAACGAACTGATGTTCCTCGTGGGGCGCGAGGAACACGGAGTCTCCGGCGTGCAATGTGCGCTCACCATCCTTGCCGCGCACCATGCCGGTGCCGCCGAGAATGTACACTTCGTGTTCCCACTCGTGGGCATGGTAGGGCGTGTGGCCGTCGGGATCGAGCCGGAACACGCGCATGGCAAAGTGCGGCGCGCCCTCTCTCTCGGTGATCAGCGGGCGCATTTCCACGCCCTTCGCTTCGCCGCCATACGCAACCGGTTCGACTTGTTCCTGGTTCCGGACCAGCATTGGTTACACCTCCGTGCGTGAACGATGATGAAACTATACCATACGGTACGGGTGGACACAGGTGTGCGACCAATGCGCGAGTCTTCTCGTTTCAGATCAACGCCCTCACCCAGATTTCCGCGCGCAACTTGCTTTTTCGCAGTGACCACATTTGTTGTCGCACGCCCGTAGACACAGCGGCGCGCCGCCGCTACTTTCCCGAGCCGGCGAATCATGCCATGGTACAGGGCCTCGATTCTGACGAGAGCCGTTAGCTCAGGCGGCAGAGCATCTGCCTTTTAAGCAGAGGGTCGCTGGTTCGAATCCAGCACGGCTCACTTTTTCCCCCTGGAATTTCAATCACTTCGGCACTACCACTTGCAGCGACCTTCGCGGGCGCCTCGCTGGTGTCAGTAGTGGTGTCAGTTGGCGCCTCTGTTTTGGGTCGGTTGAGCTTCTGTACGGCGTCGAGCTTGTGCGCCGGCGACAGGTGCGCATAGCGCAGGGTCATGGCCAGCGTCTTGTGGCCCATGAGTTCCTGAATCGTCCTGATGTCCGCCCCTGCCATGGCCAGCCGGCTGGCAAACGTGTGGCGCAGGTCATGCCAGCGGAAGTCTGTGATTCCCGCACTCTTGATTGCCGGCGAGAAGACCCGGTGCATGTAGTTCTTGGCGTCCAGGTGGGTGCTGCCTGTTTCACTGGGGAAGACCCACTCGGAGCGCAGGCGGCTCGGGAGCGCGGCGAGCAAGGCTCGCAGGTCGTCGTTCATCGGGATGGTGTAGTCCTCACCGGACTTGGACTTGCATGCGCGAACGGTGCCCGTGTCAAAGTTCACGTCAGCCCACTTGAGCCGAAACTGATTGCCCTGGCGAAACCCGGTCAGAAACGCGAAAGCGACCTTCGGCCATTCCGTCTCACCGATCGCCTTGCGCAGTTTCGTTTCTTCGTCGTCGGTGAGGTAGCGGATGCGCTGATTGTTCTCCTTCACGAAGAGCTTGCTCAGAACGGGGTTGGTGTCTGCCATACCGTCTTCGATCGCGACGTTGAAAACGCACCGGAGGAACGTGAGTTCCCGGTTCACACTTGCATCCGAGAGCTGTTTGCCGCGTAAGCGTGCGGCGCACCGCTCGACATCGCCGGGGAGGATGGCCCGCAGCGTTCGCTCACCAAGCGCCGTCTTCCAGTTACGCCCGTACCGCGCCCAGTTGACGAAGTTCTTCATCCGCCCTTTCTTGCGCGCCAGATAGTCGTCAATCATGTCCGCAAGCAGGACCTCCTTGCGGCGGATGCGCTCCGGGAAGAATCGCCGCTCTTGAATCTCGTTCTTGCGCTTCTGGTAGACCTTGAGCGCGAGCGCTTTCGGTCCGATCTTCTCCCGATGCTTGCGGCCGTTCTCGTCGAAGTAGCAGACCCACCAGATAGCTGAACCCGCCGGCCGCTCGAAAACGCCGCGCGTGTGCCGTTTAGCGCTTTGCTTGGGGCTTTCTTCGTTGTCGTTCATGTCCGCTCTCCTCGAACAGCTCACACACCGGCACGCCCAGGGCCTTGGCGATCGCCGCGAGCGTTGCTCCCCGAACGTCCGTGCTCTTCCGTTCCGCGCGGGCAATCGCCATGCGATGAATGCCGCTCAGCTCGGCAACCTCGGTGAGGCTCATCCCGCGCGCCTTCCGGGCTCGCTTGATGCTTTCCATGTCACAAAGCTTAGTAACGCATGCACTACTGATTGTCAAGCTTGGCACCGTGTGCCTTGCACCGTGTGACGCCGAGCGCCTAGAATGCCGCGTGAAGGTGAGCGGCATGCAGATCGGCATCGAGTTTCGTCTTCCGGCGCGGATTCGGAAGAAAGGCAAGTGGTACGTCTCATCGTGTCAGCCGCTCGATGTCCATTCCCAAGGTCACACCAAGGCAGAGGCCCGCCGGAATCTCGCTGATGCGCTGGTGTTCTTTTTGGAAAGCTGCGTTCGTCGGCAAACGCTCGGGGATGTTTTGCCCACGTCGGGATTTTGTGTGAATGCCCATTGACCGCACGCTGCTCGAAAGAGCCTATCGCCGGCCGCAAGAGTAAGAAGCGATCCCTGCTATACCGCCGTACTCGTACCGCGTATTCTGGTCGCCCGAAGACCGCGAGTTTGTCGCGACGTGCGTCGACGTTCCAGGCTTGTCCGGTCTGGCGCCGACTGAAGCCGGGGCGATCGACGAGTTGAAGGTGGCCATTGGCGGGTGGCTGGAACACCTCTCCGAGCAAGGGACACAGTGGCCTGAGCCGAACCCCACTGCGTTCACGGACGCCGACACGGTCACGCATCCTACCGCCGAAGCCCGTCACGGCTGACCCGGGCCCGCCACGGACCGCAGCGCCGGCCGTTCCGAGTCGGCAATCAGCTTCTCAATCGTGCTGAGCTTGAAGCGCAGCGCGCGGCCAAAGAGCTTCACCACGGGGATGCGCCGCTCATAGGCCCACTGGTAGAGCGTGCACGGCCTGAGCCCGAGCATCCCCGCTGCTTCGTTCACGTCGAGCAGGCGTTCTTCCATGCTCATTGGCGAGTGCCTTTGCGCTTGGCGTTCATGCGGCCTCTGGCCCCGGTTCGGTGTCAGGTGCGGTCTTGGTATGCACTGGCGCCCGTTCGGTGCTCAAACTCGCGTCTACACGGGCTCTACGGCGCAAAAACGCCGGGTTCTGACGGGTGCCCGGCTTGCGGTTGAGCCCCCACCGGAAATTCGCCAACGGCATGCGGTACTCGCGGCCGTGCAGCTCGCCCGTCCGGCGCCGGCTCTCGCACACCGGCTTGAGTCCCAGCTTGAGCAGCCGCCGCAGCACCACCGGACTGGCTGACCAAAGGACAACGGTCTTGTCCTCTTCGTCCCAGCGGATCACGGTTTCCCGCTCGGCGGCCGTCAGGCCCTTCGGCAACTCAACGGTCATGCAGCACTCTCAGTCATCGCGCCACGCAATGTGCGCAACGCGATCAGACACGCTGCGAGTTTGCGCGCGTTCTCGTTCTGCACCGTGACGAGAAGCCACGTCACGACATGCGGAAGCGGATCACTCATCACGAGCCGCGCCCCGCGCCGACGGCGACACAGGGAGTCGATGACGTCAGCAAACCGTTCGCGATCGTGTGCGTGTTCGCGCTGTTGTCTCTGCATTCGATCGAACGTCAGCACTGGCTCCTGCCCACTTTTTCGCCAGCCGGCTGGTTCACGCACGACGTAATCCTTGAGCTTGCCGTTGAGCAGGCGCGTCACTGCACTGCGATCGCAGCCAAGCTGCCGTGCCAGGCCCGCGGCGGTCACCGCGCGGTCTGTTGCCAGTACCCGCCAGACCCTGCGTGCGGTGAGCCCGAGTCCACCTCGACGCCACGCATCAGCTGTCACCGTGTTGCAAGACGACACATTAAAACTCACCTCGGGTGAGGACCTGATGTTGCAAACTTGCTCATTAAGGCTCGCTAGAGGGGCTTCATTAGTGTGTCGATTTTGCAACACGGACATGGGACGCCTGAGATGCCAGAGACTGGACTTCGTTTTCAGTTCGTTGCCTGACTTGATGATGTTGTAGCTGCCGCGCCGCAGTGGCTTGAGCCAGCCGCGGCGACGCAGGCGTGCGGCTGCGCTAGCGACCGTGCGAAAACTCTCGATTCCTGCCCGCTCGGCGACCTGCCGGAGTGATGCTTCGAATTCGACGCGCCCGCACAGAAAGGCAACGCTGTAGAGCCCGTGCAGGACTGCGAGGTCTGTACTCGCAGACCGCCCGCGCCACGGCACGCTGAGAGATAGCTCGTAGAGCTGATTGATGTGTGCCCGGCAGCCGTCGAAAATCTCCCGACTCGCGGCACCCGCGCCGTTCCCGGCGGGCTTGCGTGCGATGTTCTTGACGATGCGCTCGACATCTCTCGACGGCAGCGGCGGTACACAGCACGTTCTGTTGATCTCATGCAGAACCGCGCCCAGGGTGGCCGCGTCGTGACCTTCCCAGCGCAAGCGACCAGCGACTTTGACAAGCGTCACGTGTCGCAGCGCCGCGATCGGACTTTCAGCGTCGCGAAAGCGCGTGATGAGTGCGGCGATATCACTGCGAGTCGCGCTCATCGCCACCACCACCCCTCATCCACGCCTCGATGTCTGCCGCGCTCCACCGCACCGCGCGAGCTGACACCCGCCGCCGTGCGGGAAAGCGCCCAGCGCGTTCGAGCCGGTCGATTGTGCCGCGAGAAATTCCTGTCCGCTCTTCGACTTGTCGAAGGTTCAGTAAAGTGTCCATGCGCGCGTAGTTTGGCACACGCGCATGAGCAGTAGCCGGCTTACTGCTCAGCCTTCCCAGGGTTTTCTTGCCGCCTTCAGATAGCCGCGGAAGGTGTCGTAGGTGATGCTGCGCTCACGGCCGGTACGGTCCTCCACCTCAACGAGTTTGTTACCGTCCCGGTAGATTTCAAACGTGTGACCATTCACGTGAATGGCCATGGGTCGGTCCTTGGGCTGCTTCAGCTCAGGGATTGATTTCCAGGCTTCGGCGACGGTGAGCGTCGGACTGGCCTTCACCAGATCGCACACCCGCTGCCAGATACCTGGCAAGCGCTTTGGGGCGCGTCCACCTTTGCTCGGGAACTCCAGTTCTCGTTGCTCCAATCGCCTACGCACGTGGGCATCGCTCTCAAGCTGAAGTTCCAGGTATTTGCGCAGTCGTCGCGCACCCGGCGTTCTGTCATGTGACAACTTCTCAACGTGTTCGGCGATCTGTCGTTTCAGTTCGGTGATCTTCTGACGTGGGTCGGGCTGCAGGGGGACTTCTGCAGCATCGATGACACTCCGTATGTAGCGGCGCGAGCGCCGCGCCTCGGTTGACGTGTCACCTTCCAGTTCGTTGAGTCGGTCCACCAACCTGCGGCGCTGCTCGGGATCTCTTGCCCTGTCAATGTCCGCGTGAAACTCGTCCCAGGCCCCTTGAAGGTCAGCCCATGCCTCCTCCGTTGGCGTGTTGTGCCAAACCTCTATCGGGTGCCGATCGGACATTGCACCTCCACGAAGTGCCCACGGGAAGGAAAGCGCCGCGGCGGCCCGCCGTGGAAACGGGTGTTCGGTGATCGGCCTAGCTGCGGTGCATGTCGGCGCTCACGCTACCGCAACGCGGCCACTCAACGCAAACCACGCGCCGCGTTGATTGAGCGATCGTTTAGCACATCACCCCTGCGCATGTCGCGCTCGCAAGAAACATCCCATCCGCAAATTGGGCTCACAAAGCCACCACCTACGGCACGGGCGGAGACTGTCGATGCTGGCCCAGTTCGCGGCGCCCACTTCACGGACTAAATGCCGTGCACATTCCGGTGCTTCCGTTACACGAGGCATTCCAGATCACTGTGCAGCCCACTGCACAAGCCCCGTTGCGGACCGGGCCGCACGCTGAAGTGGTGCACTGGCAACAGTCGTTCGCCCTGGGGGCTGAGTCGGTGTGGCTGTCGGCGTAGGGGATGGAGTCGGGGTCTCTGTCGGGGTCACCGTTGGTGAGAAACGGGTATGCTTGGACGATAGCACTATCAATCCGCTGACAGATCACCTGGTACGCATCCTCTTTGCCGGTCCGCTTGCCGTAAAGTTTTCGGCTTCGTAAGCGGAGCATTGATGCCGCAGTTAGCTTCGGTGAAGGACTGGCCGTGGCGCTAGGCGACGGCGCAGTCGGTGCAACACGGCGGCCGCGACAAGGAGCCAGGCCGCACTTGGTTCCGACGACCCCGGCGTGAGCCTGCAGCCTCCCCCTCCACCACTTTTTGGAGGGACCGGCATTGGCGTCTGCGTCGGGGCCAGGAGCGTCGGCGTAGCGGCTAGTTGCACAACAATATGGCCAGGAGAAAGTGGGCTTACCTTCAGTGTTGTCGGCTGCTGATTCTCGGGTTGCCCCACGACCTGGACATTGTCGGGATTGAGCGCGATGTCACCCGCCGCCATCGGGGCGATACCCAAGTCGAGCGCTAAGACCGAACCACTGCCAGCCGGGATAGTCTGGGTACCTAGTAGACTGATGAGCCCAACATTCATGGTTCCATTCGTTTGTTGCTGGAATTGGGGCGACAGTGTTGCAGCGCGTCCGATGGCCTGGGCATTCTTCAACGTCAGAGCGCTAGGTACAGACGGAGACAAGGCCACTTGGATGCCGAGCACGTCTGCTTGATTGTCGAGCCCCACTTCCACGATAACATCCGTTCCCGAGCGAGCCTGGGTGCTGGGGAATGTCACGGTAGCAGTGGCGGTACCGGGAACGACGGCGGTGCAGTCTTGTGGGCACGCCGGGAGGCTCCAGAGGATCACGTCGGCGATCGCCAGGCAGTCAACAAACGACACCGGGGCATCCCCACAGGTCATGTGGGACACGGTACACTGCCACGACGGCGGGTTATTGCGCCCGATGCTGCAATCGATGCAAGTGGAAAGGTCAACGGCGTTCGTCGCGCCATCCCCATTGGCGTCGCCTCTGCATGCGCAATGCAACCAACCGTCCTGCGTTGTCACAGTAAGTGCCGTTCCAACCTGGGGAACAATGGTCGTCGTGGTCGGGTCCAGTTGCAGCTTCGTTTCGTGGCCGGGGCTACATTCGGGTGGCGCATCGTCAACGTACAGCGTTGCGATCTGGCCCTTTCCTGGAGCGATGCCGCCGGAGCCCATCAACACCACACCAATCTTGCCCCCGAACGAGCTGGCGTTGCACGTGAGCCTGGTCACGCGCGAGGAAGGCGAGGTGTCGACAGCACAGGGCTGTTCGGTGCTCAGGCTGATTTCGTTTGGCACGTTCGTCAGGGTAAAACTCATGGTGCTGACGATGACGTCGTTAGTCAGCAAGATTGGAATTGCAGCCCGCTCACCAGCCGGGAAGAGAACGGCATCGCCAATGCCCAGTACTGCAGATCTCGGCATCAGCGTCCAGGTCGGCGTGGGCGTGGGCGTGCTGGTGGGTAGCCGCGTTTGAGTCGGCGTGGCAGTGAAGGGCGGCGTCCATGTGTGTATCGCTGTCGTTGTTGGTTTGGGGGTCGGACCGCCGATCACAACTGCCCCGCTCTCGCCAACGACCCCGGAGATAGCGCCACCATTCGGATCGCTCATCCCAAGGCCGCTGATGGCCACAACCGACGTGCCGCTGGCAGTTGCCGCGATGTTGACGTTGCAGGTGTAGAGCACCGACCCATCAACGATCGCGTCCGTGTTGTCGAGTGCCAGGACGAGCGCCTTCACGGCATTGCAGGCGCTGCCGCTGCAGCCCGGCGGCTGCAGCGCGAAACTGGTCCCACCCTTGTCGATGGCCGGGTTGACGGTGCAGTCGGGTTTGCCCTTCGCATTGAGATTCAGCGTAACGTTGGTATTGTCAAACGTGAGGGTGTTTGCTGTGCCGGCCACTTGAGCGCCGCCGGAGAACAAGGTCACGCCCAGCGGCGCCACCTGCTGCCCCGGACTGGCGTTGACGATATCGACAATGAGCGCGGGTCCTGGAGGCGTCGGGCGCGGCGTCGGCTGCCCTGTGGTCGGTGTCGCTGTGGCTTCCGCCGTCGTCGGGGTCGGACCGCCGATCACAACTGCCCCGTTCTCGCCAACTACACCGGAGATGGCGCCACCATTCGGGTCGCTCATCCCAAGGCCGCTGACGGTCACGGTCGACGTGCCGCTGGCAGTCGCCGCGATGTTGACGTTGCAGGTGTAGAGCACCGACCCATCAACGATCGCGTCCGTGTTGTCGAGTGCCAGGACCAGCGCCTTCACGGCATTGCAGGCGCTGCCGCTGCAGCCCGGCGGCTGCAGCGCGAAACTGGTCCCACCCTTGTCGATGGCCGGGTTGACGGTGCAGTCGGGTTTGCCCTTCGCATTGAGATTCAGCGTAACGTTGGTATTGTCAAACGTGAGGGTGTTTGCTGTGCCGGCCACTTGAGCGCCGCCGGAGAACAAGGTCACGCCCAGCGGCGCCACCTGCTGCCCCGGACTGGCGTTGACGATATCGACAATGAGCGCCGGCCCTGACGGCGTCCGGCGCGGCGTAGCCGTGGGCGGCATTGGGCTGATCACAACTGCCCCGCTCTCGCCAACGACCCCGGAGATAGCGCCACCATTCGGATCGCTCATCCCAAGGCCGCTGATGGCCACAACCGACGTGCCGCTAGCCGTTGCCGCCACATTGACGTTGCAGGTGTAGAGGACCGACCCGTCCGGAATCGCGTCCGTGTTGTCGAGTGCCAGGACCAGCGCCTTCACGGCATTGCAGGCGCTGCCGCTGCAACCCGGCGGCTGCAGCGCGAAACTGGTCCCGCCCTTGTCGATGGCCGGGTTGACGGTGCAGTCGGGTTTGCCCTTCGCATTGAGATTCAGCGTGACCTTGGTATTGTCAAAGGTAAGGGTGTTCTGTGTGCCGGCGACTTGCGCACCGTTCGAACTCAGCGTGACGCTGATCTGCACCTGAGAGCCCGGAGCCGCACTCGCCACATTGCTGACTGTCAGTGACTGCGCCTGCGCCACCGCCACACCGAAGCTGAGCGCTCCCGCGATGACCACAGCGGTGACCAAAGGGGCGATCGCCGCTCTACGACTTGCTCGACTCCGGAAACAGATCCCGAATCGGAATACCAAACGCCTTCGCGGTGTCCGCGATGACCCGCAGTGTCGGATTGCGCTCGCCACGTTCGATCCCTCCAACGTAAGTCCAATGGCGGTCCATGCGCTCGGCAAGCTGTTCCTGACTCCAGCCCCGAGCCTTGCGCAGGGACCGCACGCGTTCTCCGAACGTCTTCTGGACCGGTCGCACGGTCCAGAGGACTCCCCCAGACGCACCCACTCCGTCTAGAGACTATGAGTATTACTTCACCGGCCGGCCAAAGTGCAAACCGCCGGCACTGCTGCCCCATATCACAACCACCGGGAGGTTGAACACCCGCTATTTCAAGCGCAAGCACGTGAGCACCGGATTCAGTCCGTTCGCGCATCCTGGGGCATTCTCGCCGCCATGGCACACAACGCGTTTCTCCTCTCACCCGTTCCCTGCGATTGGATCGGCACCCGGCCCGAGTCGGCGCCGACGACGCCATGCGGCGACCCGACGCTCGACGGGCACGTCCCCCCCCAGCGGGTCGGGCGCTGCACTGTGCCCGTGACTGTGCCCACGACAGTCCAGACAGTGCACCTGAGCGCATTTTGTGCGTCATGCTCGGAGCGGAGGCGCGGTGTCAGTAGTGGTGTCAGTTGGCGATCGAAAATGACCGCAATTGGTCGAAAGAGGTCGAAGGATCGCACCGCGATATATCCAGCAAACACGCGGAAACCCGCGTCAGTCCTGCTTTTCCTCATCATCCTTGGGCGGTCTTTTAAGCAGAGGGTCGCTGGTTCGAATCCAGCACGGCTCACTTTCCTTTTCGCGTACTTAGAGCCTATCCCAAAACATCAAGCTGTGATATATAATGCCGACCGGTTTGTCTCCGGTGAGGAGGGTGTGGGGTGGAGAAGACAGGGGGAGTGGTCGAGAGGTTTCGGCTCCCGGAGCAGATGTGGCTAGTGTTGGAGGGGCTACTGCCCAAAGGCCGGCGGCGCAATCGGCGCAAGGGGGGACGGCCGCCGCTGGATCGGCGGCGCGTGGCGGACGCCATCTATTATGTGCTGCGCACGGGCATCCAGTGGAAGGCGTTGCCGCGGGAGTTGGGGGCCGGCAGCAGCGTGCATCGCTACTTCCAGCAGTGGCAGCGGGCGGGCGTGTTCGAGCGCCTGTGGGCGAGCGGGTTGGTGGAGTACGACGCGCGCAAACACCTGCAGTGGACCTGGCAGAGCATGGATGGCGCGATGGTGAAGGCCCCCCTCGGTGGGGGAAAAAACCGGCCCCAATCCCACGGACCGCGCCAAAGGCGGCACCAAACGCTCGGTGCTCGTCGATGGCGCCGGGGTGCCCATCGGCCTGGTGATTGATGGGGCCAACGTCCACGACAAGTGGCTGCTGGCACCGACCTTGGCCAGCATCCCGATCGACCGGCCGGCCCCGTGCCCGGGCGCGCCCCAACACCTGTGTCTCGACAAGGGATACGACTACCGGGACATCCGTGAATTGGTAGCGCTCAACCACTACATCGCTCACATCAAGGCGCGGGGTGAAGAGGTCGTGCTCAAGAAGACACGGGGCTTCAAGGCCCGGCGGTGGGTGGTGGAACGTACGCATTCTTGGTTCAACCGATTTCGCCGGATCCTGATTCGATGGGAAAAGAAGCCCCAGAACTATCTCGCAATGTTACACCTCGCCTGTGCCTACCTGGCGTATCGGGTAGCGGGGGTTTTGGGATAGGCTCTAAGCCGTGACGTTGCGCGCGACGGGGCCGATTTGACAGCCAAATTGACAGCCACCGGGTTAGAAACGCGCATGGGCTCAAGGGCAGCAAGCTTCGCAACGTTCTGCGGCACCAGATCCCATTTCACCGCACGGTTGAGGGCGCGACTCAACACAGCGCGCAGGTACTGCACGGACGGCGGCGGAACGCTTTGCATTTGATGAAGGTCTGCACGTGCTGCGGCGCCAGCTTCGCCAGCAGAATCTTGCCAAGTGCCGGGCCTGGGCTTTGCGTCTGGAAGCCGACCGCCGGATCGGATCTGGTCCCTTGGGCTGCCATGGATGGAATATGTTCAGGAAAGGTGACAAATTAAATACAGGACGGGCGATCTCCGGCAGTTACTACGCGTGCTCACTTTATCGCCCGTAGGCATGTGGGTGGTCACCGAGACTGGATTCAGAGGAACCTGCAGCCCGGTGTCAGCGCTTGCCATTCTGATGCGCCGTACAAAGAAGTTGTAGCGCAGCGGACCCCTTAGGACGAACAGTGCAAAGGTATTGCCACTGCTGCACCTAATCGCACCTAGCACCGAGCGGCAACCGCTCAGCGGCATGCTCACGCCAAAAGAGCTGGGGTCGTGTACCTCGACAACGACACTGTCCGCAAGCAACGCACTGGTCAGATCGGCCCCGATGTCCTCGCGCACTTGAAAACGCAGCCACGCCATACCGATGTGCGTGCGCGACGTTAAATTGCTGCGCAGGATTGCCCACGTCAATCGGAGCGGGGGGATCGTTGCCGTCGGGGTCGCGGTTAGCGTGTTCGTTGGCGTTGCCGTCGGGGTCTTCGTCGGCGTCGGCGTCGGCGTGTCGGTCGGCGTCTTCGTGTTGGTTGGCGTCTCGGTCGGGGTCGCAGTCGGGGTGTCGGTGGGCGTTTCTGTTGGCGTGGCCGTCGGCGTGCTGGTCGGTGTTTGAGTCGGCGTTGCCGTCGGGGTCGCGGTTAGCGTGTTCGTTGGCGTTGCCGTCGGGGTCTTCGTCGGCGTCGGCGTCGGCGTGTCGGTCGGCGTCTTCGTGTTGGTTGGCGTCTCGGTCGGGGTCGCAGTCGGGGTGTCGGTGGGCGTTTTTGTCGGCGTGGCCGTCGGCGTGCTGGTCGGTGTTTGAGTCGGCGTTGCCGTCGGGGTACTCGTCGGCGTTCGCGTTCCGGTTGGTGAGCTGGTAGGCGTCGCCGTCGGCGTGTTGGTTGGGGTTGCCGTCGAAGTGCTCGTCGGCGTGGGCGTCGCCGTCGGCGTGCTGGTGGGCGTCGCCGTCGGCGTGTTGGTTGGGGTTGCCGTCGGCGTTTGGGTGGGAGTCAGCGTGGGAGCGGGCAGGAACAGTTTGGTGCTTCCCTGCGCACCCGCGGTGGCACAGGTGCCGCTGGCAGAACACGCCTCAAGATCGTCGGGCCCGGTTGCCCCACGGGTAAAGAAGGCGCCGTTACCGGAAACTGGTTGAGTCGCGGTGGAGTTTATTGTTGCCAAGTCCTGACTGCCCCCAGCCGGAATCGACACGCCCCCGGGGCACATGGCGATCAGCACCGTATTGCCGGTAACGTCGGCGGGATCCAACGCGCACGAACACACGCCTGCTGCCAAATTGGAGCAGCCCGTAAACGTCAAAATTCCGACCAACGGCTGGGCGCAGGCGCTGTCGGTGCACACCAGTTTGACGCGCACCCCGGTGCCCTGGGAACCCGTCGGCGCGCACACCGTATTGGGGCTGACGGTGCAGTCGCTCCCCTGACTACAGGTCTGTGCCGAGCAACTGACGGCCGCCGTCGACGTGCAACACGTGCCTTTGCTGGTCAGCGTCACCGCAACCGGAGCGGTGCCATCAGAGCCCGTATTGGCTGATGTGTTTTTGATGCGGATGATCTCTTGCACCGAGCTCCCGGGGCTCAGTATGGAGCTATTAAGGAACACCGATATTGATCCGCTGGCTTGAACGGCATCCGCTCGGCGGCCCAGCAATCCGAGGCCGATCACAAGCGCGATCCGCATACTCCATCGGACCATAAAAGACACGCGCGTCTGTCTATCCATTAAAATGCCCCCCCAGAAGCCTGCGGAAGTCAGTTCTTGGCCAGTTCCGCAATGCCACTTCCCCCGCGTGCATACCTGGACAGGAAGTATCGCACGCTGCAAGGACTGAGTCCAGACGCCGAGGTAACGGACACAGGGGCCGATTCTGAGGCACGTGCCAGCACGGTGGGCATTGAATTTCAGACGATATATCACGCCACGATGCAGTGCAGACGGCGCCCGACTGATCTTTTAGGCAGAGGGTCGCTGGTTCGAATCCAGCACGGCTCACTTTGTTTCGCTCAGTGGGTCAAACAACTTCGGGGTGAATGGGCTGTCTGGCACAGCGGCCGTTGCCTGCAGTGTCAGTGACAGTTGAGATTCGCGGCGTTCCCGTCGCAACGCGGGCGCACGCTGCCGGGCGGGTTCCACTCGACCGCCGCGCACTCCGTCGGGTTGCCGACGACCACCACCGCGCGCACTTGGTGGACGTCGGGCAGGGTGACGCTGCCGCGGCGCCCGCGCACGACCCAGTGGAGCAAGCCAGTAGTGCGGGCCGAGAGATCCTGAATTACGAGGTAGGTGATTCCGCCGTGACTGCCGCCGGCGTCGGTATAGGCCCACCGCGTCCCGGCGCGATTCACCCTCCACCCCGGCACGCCGCGACCGGCGGCGCCGCCCGGGATGACGACGTCGAGGCCGCCAGGGCCGGTGACGCCATCGATCACGATGCGTACGCCGTTGACCAGCGGCTCCACGCCCTGCCAGGGCTTGGGAATCACCGCCCCACCGGCAAGCTGCAGCGAGAACGGACTTGATCGCAGTCGCATCGACGGCTTCTGTATGCTGATGCCGCTGTCGCACGCCGGCACGTTGCTGCACTGGCAGTTGCGACATATCTGGCCGCTGCCGCAATCGGTGTCCTTCTCGCACTGCTCGTTGCCGCACACGATCCCGTCACCGCACACCGGCGGCGCCATGGCGCAGATGCAGTTCAGGCAGGCCGTGCACGGATCGGCGCACGACAGCCCGGGCTCGCCGCACTGCTCGCCCAGATCGACGACACCGTTGCCGCAATTCGCGAGCTGGCTCTCGTAGGCGCCGACGTCGTAGCCCGTCCCGACCGGCCGCGGGTTGTCGTCGAGGTCGTTGGCAGGCGCGTCGGTAGCGGTCCCGGCATCGATGGCCGGGCTGCCCGCCTTGAGATGAAAGTCCGTGCCGGGGACGAGGAAAAGGTCCGCCGGCGTGGCGATGAACGAGTGGGTGTCGTAGCCGAGGCCTTGCCACGTGGGCAGGTCGATCACCGTATCGCCCTGGTCGATGCTGAAGCGGCTCATGACGCTGTTGTAGTCGGTGACGAACCCGGAGCGGCTGGAGGCGTCGATGCTGATCACGCCGTGCCATGAGTGCTCGTTGTACAGGATGTTGTTGAGGACCGTGTTACCGGTGGAGCCGGTGTTGATGTTCACGCACCAGCGGCCGTCAGCGGCGTTGAGGATGGTGTTGTTGACGACCAGGTTGCCGGTGGCGCCGGTGGCGCCGTCGATCTGGTACAGGCTGATTCCACTGGCATGGTTGTCGTAGAGGAGGTTGTTTTGGATGACGCTGTTGACCACGCCGTCCATGTTGATGCCCGAGCCGCCGCCGGCACCGTTACCGTAGACGGTGTTGCGCTCGACGAGAGCGTTGGCGATGAGGCCGGTGCCGCCCTGGCTGAGGTCGCCGTTCATGTGGATGCCGGCAGCGTAGTTGTCGTGCACGAGGTTGCCGCGGATCACCGGCCGCACGCAGGCGTTGGAGACGTAGATGCCATGTTGCTGCTGCGAGTGGTGGGCTTCGTTGAACTCGATGTGGAAGTCATCGGCAAAGCCGCTGAAGATGCCCCACGTGCCATTGTAGCCGGTGTGGCAGTTACGCACGGTGACGAACTGCGACAGGGCGGTGCGGATGCCGGCGCGCGTGCGGTTGTTGACGATGAAGCCGTCGATGACGACGTAGGCCGCGCCCTCGACGTTGATGCCGTCGGGCGTGCTGCCATTGTCGGCCGTGATCTGCACCGCTGAGCCGTCGGCGACGAAGGTGATGGGGTTGCCCGATGAGCCGGAGCGGCTGAGGTAGAAACCCTGATAGTTGCCGTTCTCGACGTGCACCGTATCGCCGGGGTTGACCACATTCGCCGCATGGCCGAGCGTGGCCCAAGCCGTGGGCAGCGACAGGCCGTTGGCGCCGTCATCACCGCCGTTGGCCACGAAGTAATCAGTGGCCGCTGCCCGGCCGGCGACCAGCACAATCAAGGTCGCAATCACCCACCACCGCACGCGATGAGTTCTGTCAGTGGCTCGGGGTGTGGACAGACACATAACTAAGAATGAGGCTCTTCCTCTCGGAGCTACTTTCCGCCGCCAAGAGTGATGGCAATCTTCCTACGACCGCCGTCAAGGCATGTAGCCCAGCGATCTGAGAATCTCCTGGTCGCGGTCGGTCAATACCGCGTGTTGTGCGGTGGCCGTGCGAACGCCGAAGGTTTCCGACCATGCACCCAGTGCCGATTCCAGCAGGCCTATGGCCGAGGGATGCGCTGGGTACAGGTTCTTGGTTTCCTCCGGGTCTTTGGCCAGGTTATACAACTCGAACTGGTCGCCACCGCTCCGGCCTGGTGTCCAGATGAGCTTCCAGTTGCCTAAGAACACCGCACGAAAGCGTCCGGCAATATCGAGCCGAACGCGCCGGGGTACCATCTGTGGGAAGTAAGCCTTCCCGCATTCCGCGAACACCGGACGCAACGGCAGCGGCTTACCCAGCAGTGCTGGGAGCAACGATCGCCCTTCAATCTCGTAGCTAAGAAGATGGGGACGCGGCAGATCGAGCACCTCCGTTAGCGTCGGCATCACATCTACCAGCGAGACCCGCGCATCGACCACACGGCTGGCCCGCAGCAGATCACCTTTCGGGAAGATGAATGCCAGCGGGACGTGCAGCGCGCCGTCATAAACGTAGTCGCCGTGAGCATAGAAATAGTTGTGCTCGCCCAGGCTTTCGCCGTGATCAGCAGTAAAGACAATCAGCCAGTCGTCGCCGAAGCGCACGCGCAGTCCTCTAATCAAGCGTGCAATCTGATCGTCGGTGTGGCGAATGTCCGCGGCATACAGCCTGCGGATATGCGCATTGACCCTGTCGGGCAGATGATTCTGAAACACCGCCCGTTCCCTCCCAAGGTCGGCAGGAAATTCATCGTTGCCCGGTAAGACATTCAGTTCACCGAAATGCGAATTGAGTTCACCGAAATGCAACTTGTAGGGCCCGTCGTAGTCGGGATCGAACTGCACCGCCAGCTCCGGCGGCGGATAATACGGCATGTGCGGATCCATGTAATGCGCCCACACGAAGAGCGGCTCTTCGGGACCGTAGGCCTTCAGGCGCCGGAAGACAGCGTCAGTCGTCTCGACCGCGTCGCGAGGATAATCGGCGATATCAAAGACGTCGAACCCCCTGTCCAGGTTGCGCTCTCGCAAGACGCTGTTCGATACCACGGCAACCGTGGTGTACCCCTTGCGTTGTGCGAACACTGCCGCCGGCACCAGTTGCTGTGGCAGTTGCTGGAACAGCGTGCGGACCTGTGTCGTATGCGGGTAGCAGCCGGTCAGCAGACTGCTGAGCGCCGGAGTCGTCCTTGCCATAGGCGTGATCGCACGCGTGAAGCGCGCTCCTTGCGCCATCAAGGAGTCTAGAAACGGCGTCGTGGGCCGGTCGTAGCCGTACGCGCTCATGTAGTCCGCACGCAAGGTGTCCACGGTCAACAGGAGCACGTGCCGGCGCGTTTTCGGTGGCCCGCTGAGGACCAATTTCGGATACCCCACAAAGAGGCACTCCACGACGAGGATTGCCGTCAGAAACCACAGACGCTTACGAGACTTCATCTCTCTCCTTGCGTGCTTGCCCCTGCCTCCACGTGAAAGTGAATCGACCAGCGATCGGGATGATGGATGTTGCTATTTGTTGCCTTTGACAAATGTCCGTTCCAACCATCTTGCGAGTGCTGCAAACATGGTGCCGCATGGCGCCAAGGATGCACGCGCATCGCCGCCGCACCGGGTACCGTCGCACCGGTGCGTCAATTGATTGACAACGCGCAGTCCGTGGACACAAACAGCTAACGTTCGCGCACATCCACCTGCAATGCGCACCTACAGCGCATGCAACCTAGTATCGCGTTACCGTCGAAGCGTGAGCTCAACGGGTAAGGGCCCGCAGCGTCACTACGCAGTGACACTGCCGTCCAGTCGCTGAACGATGTCGCGCAAGAAGGCGGCAGCGGGGGCGCCGTCCACGATGCGATGATCGAAGGTCAGGCTCAACGTCATCATCGAACGGATAGCGATCTGGCCGTCGTGTACCGCCGGTTTCTGGACAATCCTTCCAACACCGAGAATGGCCACCTGCGGTTGATGGATGATCGGTGTGAAAGCATCGACGTCGTACATGCCGAGATTTGTGATGGTGAAGTTCCCGCCGCTCACCTCGTCGACGCCCAGGGTCCCAGCACGCGCTTTATCGGCCAGGTGGCGCGACTCCTCTGCGATCTGCGGCAACGATTTCCGGTCTGCCTGCGAGATCACGGGCACGATGAGGCCTTCGTCGAGGGTCACGGCGATTCCGATGTTGATGTCATGGTGCTGTTGAATCGTGTCTCCCTCCGATGTCACCCGCAGGCGGGGATGTTCCCGCAGCGCACCCGCAACTGCCTCGATGATCAGATCGGTAAACGTCAGTGCGAACTGTGCTTTCAGGTGCGCGCGCCGTTTGACGAGCGGCGTGACATCGGCTTCCGTTGTAATCGTGAGCTGCGCGGCCGACTGCAAACTCTTCCACATGCGCTCGGCGATTGCCTTGCGCATACCGCGCAGCGGTTCCGCCGTTCGCGCTGGCGCCGCCGCGAGTGCGGCTTCGACGTCTTCGCGCGTGATCCGCCCGCCGGGCCCGCTGCCACGAATCGCGGCCAGGTCGATCGCAAGCTCCTTTGCCAACTTCCTTGCCGCCGGCGTGGCGACGATCCGGTCTGCAGCCGGTGCCCCGACCTCCCGCTGTGGAGGCACGGGCTGTATAACCGCATGCGCGATTCCACGCGCCGCCGCACGCGAGGCATAGCGGGCAGCAACGGCCGCCGGATCTTCTCCTTCCACGGCGATCACGGCAACCACCTGGGCGCACGGAACGGTCGCTTCAGCTGGGTAGAGGAGCTTCGCCACATAACCGCCCGTGGGCGCCTCGACCTCGTACAGAACTTTTTCGGTTTCCACCTCGAACAGCGGCTGTCCCGCCTCGATGCGCTCGCCTTCCGCCTTGAACCACCGCTGGATCGTGCCTTCCTGCATGGTCAGGCCAAACTTCGGCATGACGACCTCTACGGCCATGAGGCTATCCTCGGAACGTGAGGCATGAAACGTGAAACGTGATCCACAATCCGTGATGCGTGACAAGAAGTCGAACCGACTTGCGACCGATCATAGCTGAAAGCTCATCCGGCATGCTGTTGTTTCCTATCACGTTTCACGTTTTACGTTTTACGCCAGCACCTCACGCACCGCCGCCTTGATCTTGTTCTCGTCGGGCAGTACGTAGCTTTCCAACGGCGGGCTGAACGGGATCGGGACATCGAGGGCGGTGACGCGCTTGATGGGGGCGTTCAGATAATCAAAGCCCGCATCGACGATGATCGCCGCCAGATCGCCGGCCGCGCCGCCGCGCAAGTGGCCTTCGTCGACGATCACCACCCGGCCGGTCTTGGCCACGGAGGCAAGCATACCGTCCTTATCCAGCGGCACCAGCGTCCGCGGGTCCCACACTTCGACACTGATATTGTCCTTCTCCAATTCCTCGGCGACGTTCAGTGCCTGCGTCACCATCGCGCCGATGGCGACGATGGTGACGTCGGTTCCGGCACGCTTCACTGCCCCCTGGCCGAGCGGCAGCACGAAATCCCCGTCCGGAACTTCACCCTGGGTGAACCCGAGACGGCCGTGCTCGAAGACGATCACCGGGTTGTCGTCGCGGATGGCCGCCTTCAACAGGCCCTTCATCTCCGCTGCCCCCGAGGGAATCGCGATTTTCAGCCCCGGGGCGGCGAGGAACTGCGAGTAGACAACCTCGGAATGCTGCGCCGCCGCAGAGCCCATGGCACCGTACACGCACCGAAACGTCAGCGGCAGGCGGGCCTGTCCACCGGAGATGTAGCGCAGCTTCGCTGCCTGATTGCACACCTGGTCGAAGCAGCAGTAGAAAAAGGGGGCGAACTCGATTTCGACGACGGGGCGCATGCCAGCCATCGCCGCGCCGATCCCGGCGCCGGCGAAGCCGGCTTCGGAGATCGGGGTGTTGCGCACGCGTGCCGGCCCGAACTGGTCGACCAAACCGCGCGTGGCGCCGAAGGCGCCGATCCTGACGTCCTCACCCATGATGAACACGGTGGGGTCGCGCTCCATCTCCTCAGCCAATGCCTGCCTGATCGCTTCAATGAATCCAATTTGGGACATTGCTCCCTCCCCTCGACAGCCAACAGCCAGCAGAGCAGCGTGCGCTACGTCGCGAACACGTCGACGAGCGCTTCCGCAGGTTCCGGCAGCGGGCTCGACTGGGCGAACGCTACGGACTCGTCGATCTCGCGCTGTACCTCGTCGGCGATGCGTGTCAGCTCCGGCTCCTCGATGAACCCCGTGGCCAAGAGCTTGCGTCCGAAGAGCGCGATGGGGCACTGCTGTTTCGCGGATTCGAGCTCGTCGGCCGGGCGGTACTCACCGACGAACGCTTGCTCGCCGACGACGTGGCCTTCCCAGCGATACGTCTTGGCCTCGATCAACGTCGGTCCCTCGCCCGCCCGGGCGCGCGCCACGGCGGCACGCGTCGTCTCGTACACCGCGAGCACATCGTTGCCGTCCACGATGACACCCGGCATGCCGTACCCTGGCGCGCGGATGGCGATGTCCTGCACTGCGGTGGACTCCGATGTCGGTGTAAACTCGGCGTAACAGTTGTTTTGACAGACATAGATGATGGGCAGCTTCCACAGACCGGCGAGGTTCAGGGACTCATGGAACGTGCCCTCGTTCGAGGCGCCGTCTCCGAAGAACGCGACGGCAACCGCATCGTTGCCATGAAAGCTCGACGCCAAAGCGGCGCCGGTGGCGATGGGAATGCCGCCACCGACGATCCCGTTTGCGCCCAGGATGCCCAGGTCGTAACTCACGATGTGCATCGAGCCCCCCTTGCCTTTGCAGTATCCGGTGCGCCTGCCGAGCAACTCTGCCATCATCGGCTTGAGCGCGCCACCCTTGGCGAGCATGTGGCCGTGCCCGCGATGCGTCGTGGTGATGTAATCTCTCTTGTGCAACGCCGCGCACACCCCGGTCGGCACCGCTTCCTCGCCGATCGAGACGTGCACGAAGCCGGGGATCTGCCCCTGGAAAAAGAGGCCGCGGATGGTTTCTTCAAAGCGCCTGATAGTAACCATCATACGGTACAGGCCGAGCAAATGTTCCTTCGGGATGTCTGCGGTATCCATCGCTCCACTCCTGTTTTGCAGTACCGGCGGTAAACGATACCACCCTCCCCCTCGCTTGCGCCAGACCGAGGGGACGATTACTTTCACAAGGGTCGTCAGCTCTCAGCAATCAGCCAGGCGCTTCGTCGCGCAGTTCAACCGCCGACGGATCGCTGACGGCCGAGTGCTGATCGCTTCGTAAAGGAATCCAGATAGATGAAACCAAAGGTCGTCAAGTCTGAAGCGGAGTGGGACCGGTTGCTCACGCCCGAGCAGGTGGCCGTCTGTCGCCAAAAAGGCACGGAGCGGGCGTTCACGGGTAAGTACTGGGATCATCACGAACGCGGCATTTACCGCTGCGTCGGATGCAACACGGAGCTGTTCAGCTCCGAAACCAAGTTCGATTCCGGCACCGGCTGGCCGAGTTTTTGGGCGCCACTCTCTGAGGAAAACATCCAGACCGAGGAAGATCACAGCTTGTCGATGCGACGCACCGAAGTCGTGTGCGCCGTCTGTGGCGCGCACCTCGGCCACGTTTTCGCTGACGGGCCGCCGCCGACGGGTCTCCGCTACTGCCTGAATTCCGCGGCCCTCAATTTCCAGCCCGAGCAGTCCGCCTGATCGGTTCCTCTCGCTTACTGGCAGAGCGCCGTGACGTTCCCCTTGATCGTCGCGTCCGGCGGAATAGACGGGTTCAGGACACGAAAGCTAGCCGGCACCGCTGGCAGCCCGAGCAGTACCCGGCTGATATAAACGATGTCGGTGGCCACATCCACTTGCCCATTGCCGTCCACGTCGAGCTGCATGCCGAGCGCAACGACGGCCGCCGCGATCGTACTGTCAGAGATGATCGACGGGTCGAGCGTGCGGAAGCTTGTCGGCACAGGCGGCAGACCGAGCAATTGACGGGCGATGTAAACGAGGTCGGTTGCAACATCGGCGACGCCATTGCGATCGACATCGAGCCCACACGGCCCAGCGGTGTTGGTCGGCGACATGGTCGGCGTGATCGTCGGTGTAGCGGTTGGCCCCACCGGGGTGGTCGTGGGGGTGGTCGTCACTGTTCGTGTCGGGGTAATGGTCGGCGACGGCGACAGTGTGTTCGTCGGCGTCTTCGACGGCGTCCGCGTCGGCGTTCCGGTCGCCGTCGCAGTAAAGGTTCTCGTCGCCGTGTTCGTGGGGGTAATTGACGGGGTCGGCGTCACCGTCGGGGTCGGCGTAGGCGGGCAAGGTGAGATGACCGTGTTCAGGCATCCAAGGGTCGGGTCGCAGGTATCCAACGTGCACGGGTTTTGATCATCGCAGCTTTCGATCTGACAAAAGTTCGAGCACCCGTTGCAGTTCGTGGGCGTAACGGGCGTGGCGGGGGGATTGGCGCAGGAGGTCTCCGTAGTCGTCCCGTTACCGCAGAACTCGCAGGTTTCCGGGAACTCGATAATCCCGTCGCCGCAGACCGGGCAGGGAAACAGGCACGAGGTCTGGGAGGAACTCGTACAGGTATCGAAGGCGGTATCCGCCGCCGCCGGGACTATTGTGTCGCTGATGCTCGGCACCTTACGGCTGGGATGTTCGGTGGTGTTGCTTCCGTCAGTCCCCAAGGAAACGCCGCTGAACGTCGCATCGACCACTCCCTGGACGGTGAGTTGCTCGTGGGCCGTCAGCGTATTGGTGCCCCCCACTGGGGCGTTGGCAACGAGCTTGCCCGTGGACGTGACGGTGACGTTGCACCCCTCCAGGTCGGTGTCGCCAGCCTGACCGCAGCTCGTATCGCAGCCGCCCCCGCTCACATCGACGATGCTCGTGACCAACATCGTCCCGAAGCCACCGTCACCCGCTGTGACGTCAATCTCGCCCCCAAAGCTCCCGGGCTCCGAGGCGCTCGCGTCAAATCCACCCGCCGGGCCGCCGCCGATCGTCACGTCCGAGGCGACGTCGACCAAAATGTTCCCGCCGCTGCCGCCCCCGGTGGCGTCGAGCAACCCATTGTTGGTGAAGGCCAGCTCGGAACTGCAGTTGAGGAATCCCCCCGATCCTTGACTCCCTAAGGCAGACACGTGGAGACCAACCGCATTCTGAATCGTGGTCGGACCGGCATCGGCGGTCAGGTCGATCTCGCCACCGTTGCCGTCGATATCCCCGTACGCCTGAATGTCTTGTGGCCCAATCGACAACGTTCCATACACTGCCTCGAGGCTGATGGTTCCTCCATCGCCGCCGCCGCTGCCGTTGGCCTGCAGCACCCCCAGCACCTGCGCACTCGTTCCCGCCGTGACCGATATCTGACCACCTTCGCCGTATTGCCCAGTGAGGGCGCTCGCGCTCGCCGTTGCGGTTGCAATGTTGGTCAGGCCACCGGAGTTTGTGTTCAAGGTCCCACCGGTGCTGCCGCTGACATCGAGCGGACGCGAGCTGATCGATGCGACATTGATCGCACCGTCCGCATTCAGATCGATCTCGCCGCCGCCGTTCGGCGCGAGCGAGCCGCCCGCCGCGGACACGTTACTGGTCGACATCGTGGTGATATCGCCGCCGGCGTCGATCTCGATATAGCCGCCGTCCGAGCTGAGCAAGAGGCCGTTCGCCAAGAGGTAGCCCGCAATCGTCACCGAGCCTCCCGCCGTCAGCTGGATCGTGCCGCCTTGTCCATAGCCACCGACATCGATTTTTCCGATCAACGCTCCTGACAGGTTGATGTTGATATCGCCCGTCGTCTGGATGGTGATCGCACCTCCTGCATTGTTGAGTGTCGGCGTCGCCGTCGGGCTGGAAACGGGCGTTGGAGTAAAAGTGGCCGTGGGGGTAAAGGTGCCGGTCGGCGGCGGAGTCGGCGCGGTCGCAGTTGGCGTTGCCGTGGGGGGAGGGGTAACTGAAGGGCTTGTCGCAGTTGGGGTCGGGGTTGCTTGGGTTCCTTGCCCGATAATCCAGCCGCCGGCGTTGATCGTGAGCGTTCCCGCCAAGAGTGTCACATTGTTCGAGAAGATGTTGAGCTGCGCGTTCCTGAGGATGGTGACGGCGCGCGTGCCGAAGTCGAGCGTGCAGCCGTCGGGGACATTGAAATCCAGGCCGATATTACATGCCCCCGTGCCGCTGGGGCAGTCGGCGCTATCCTGCGTCACGATGTCCGCCGCCGTGCACGCGGTCAAGCTCACGCCGTGTGCGCCGCGCGCCGCAGCCACCTGGACGATGGCAAGCACCACGAGCACGCCGCGCGCGAGGCGCAGCTGTCTCAATGGGGTGGGCATTTTGGTTCTCCGCGCCTCACGGCCGGCACTCGCGGCCGCTGATCTTGCACTGCGCCGCCGGGCGTCGCCGTCGCGTGCCGCGGTTGGCCCTCCCCGCATTCCCGCCGCCATCGCGGTTGCGTTGCCCCCGTAACGCGATGCCGTTGTTGCCATTGCCGGTGGCCTGGTTCTCCGTGAGCGACGAATCGTTCGCCGTCCCGCTCAGCCCGTCACCCTTGTTGCTCTGCACCCGGCAGCCCGTGATGGTCGCGTGGCTGACGTTGAGGCGGATGCCCTCCTTGCCGTCTTCCGCCACAGCTTCCACCAAGCTGTGCCCGCGGCCCATGATATGAAAACCGGCGGCGCCGCTCCCCACGGCCGTGTTCCCCGCTCCCGACAACCCTACCGTGCCGTTCTGGCCGCTCACCGTATAGCCGCACTGCCGACTATTGACGGCCCGCGTGTTGGTGACCCGAAACCCGTTGCCTCCCAAGGAAAAACCGTGCCGCCCAGAGTCCCGTACTTCGGTGGCCTGTACCCGGTAGCCACCGGCCTCGATGCGGATGCCGTCTTGCTTGCTCTTGACGACGTTGAGGTGCTCGATCAGCGCCACCGACCGCGCGCCGCGCGCCACAATCCCATCGCGAAACCCCTCAATCGTGCCGGCGCCACCGGCGCTGCTGATCAGGTGTGCTCCCCCGGGGCCGCCATCAAGAATCAGCACCCCCACCCCATGCCCACTGCCGTGCACCGTCGTCCCCGCCAGGTCAATGGTCACCGCATGCGGGCTGTCGAGGGCCCGCACGATCAGGCCGTCCCCCGGGCATACCTCACGGGTGACCGGATCGTCGCTCAGCCGCACGTCACCGGTGACCGTATCGCCGCAGGCGCACGGGATGTCCTGCCCGGCCACGTCATCGCCACAGAGTTTGGCCCGGGCAACGGTGGGCAACAGTACCGAGACTACTAGAACAACAAGCAAGCGCTGGTGCATATGGGTGATTCCCTTCGGTGTGGTCGTTCTGGATCGTGCTGCTTTCCACCCGTGCCGCGGCGCCGTCAGCGTCGGTGCACCTCGGCCTTCTCACGCGCGGCCCGCACCCACTCGTCCCTGCGGCTGGCAAACAGAGCACCCAGTCGATCCATTCATTGTGGCCGGTGACTACAAACACCGAACCGGTGGTGTTTGTCAAGGCGTTTCACCGGAAACAAATGGCGCAAGCCGAGGAAACAATCAACACCGCTGGCAGCACTGGGGGATGCTGCCAGCGGCGGGCTTTGGGTAGTTGCGCGGCGCGTTACCCCGTGGGGCTCACGCACTCCACGACGTGCGACGCAGCGCCACGAGGCCGAGGGCGAACAAAGCAGCTACGAGTCCAGCCATCCCCCATGGCGTGAGCGCAGGTGCCGCTGCCGCGGCGCGAACGAGAACCGGGGCACCACAGAGTGTGTGCTGTGCATCGAACGCGAAGATGCTCTCACCGAGTCCCAGCGCTGGAACGGTGATCGCAAAGAAGCCAGCACTGTTGGTCCCACCAGTCCCGAGCGCGGTGGTGCAGGTTGTGGCGGTGCAGGTTGACCACTCCCCCGCGCATATCTCGAGTTGACCGTTGGGGACGTTCGATGCGCCCTGTCCGGAAACCGTGGTCGACCCCGCAGTCGCGCCGCCGGTAATCACGGGCGGCGCGGGCGTCCTTGTCGCGGTGGCCGTAGCGGTGTTGGTGATGGTGGGTGTGTTCGTCGGCGTTCTGGTCAGTGTGGCGGTCGGGGTGGCGGTTGGGGTATTGGTCGGCGTCTTGGTCGAGGTATTCGTCGGCGGACTGGTCGGCGTCTTGGTCGGGGTGGCGGTCGGGGTATTGGTGTTGATCGGCGTGTTGGTCGGCGTATTCGTCGGCGGGCTGGTCGGCGTGATGGTCGGGGTATTGGTGATGGTCGGGGTGTTGGTGATGGTCGGGGAGTCGGTCGGGGAGTCGGTCGGCGTGTCGGTCGGGGTGTCGGTCGGGGTGTCGGTCGGGGTCGGTGGACCGACGATCGTCAACTGCCCAGGGGTCGTTACAACCGGACATACGCTTCCCGTATAGGCTGAGCAGTCGGCATTAGTCGAGCAAGCTGTGTTCGTAGGGGCAGGCGGAGTGCAGGCGTTCACAACGATCGGCCCTTTCGAGGCCTGATTGACCGTGACGGTGAGGGGGAAAACATCCCCGGCGGCAGTAGGATTGACGTTGAACTGCCACTTCGCAATGTCCCCGGTGCCAGCAGGAACTGCAGATTCACAATAGTCGGTGGAGCCTCCGACGGAGCTCTGGCAGAACAAATCACTGTCGCAGGGCGTGGTCTCATCGCTGTTACAGGTAAAGGGGCTGGCGTCGGTGAGATCGATCAATGCAAAGATGACATTGCCCGTTGTGTTGCAGGTGCTTCCCGCAAAGGCTGAGCAATCGGTATTGATGCTGCACGCGGTGTTCACAGGGGCGGGGGAAGTGCACGTGCCACAGGGAACAATTTGTTGCGGGCTAAAATGGCTTCGGCCGAGCTTCAGCAGCTTCTGGTTATTGATCATGCCGCAAAGGCTGGGATCGAACGACACGGTGAATTTGAGGACGTTCATTGCCAGCGCCGTAGTGGCCGAGAAAGTCACCGCGGCCGAGGTATCTCCTGCGTGCGCGGTCACAACCTGAGCGGTCATCGCAATCTGGGCCCCGGCGACGCCTGCGCCCGTGAAGACGGAAAACAGAGCAGCCACTATTGCCACCACACCACGAACCTGTTTCCTCATTGACGATCCCTCCTTAACCCTCTCCGTCCATCACGTGACGTTTGCCGGTTGAGTGTGCCACGCTCCGCATACACTAACAAAAACTCAGGCTGTTGTGTACCACGATTTCTCCCCAGCCTGCAAGCACTGTCAATTTAAAACCTCAACCCGGACTGCCCCGGAGCATAACACTGTCCCGGTGGCAAAGGCGCTGGATTTCTTGCGACTTTCTGCCTTTCCTACTCCATCCCGCCAAAGATGCGATGCACCCAGATGCTCCTCCAAGCAAACACGGCTCACGCGTCGCTAAGGGAAACTCCCCGCCGGCGCGAGCCGGTTTGGTGCGAGTCGTTGCAGCTCCGGCCATACGGGCGAACCCGCGCGCGCATACACCAGCGCAACGGAGCTGCGAAACACGATGTGCCAGTCCGGCAGCGTGCCGATCAGACACGGTGATCCAACCGGCACCAAAGCAGCGTCCGTCGGATACGCATCCACAAGCCGACGCCAGCCTGCCATGCCGCTGAAAAAGTTGAAATTGTCGGTGACGACCGCTTCGGGAAACAGGGTTGCGAAACGTCCATCGAGCGATACTTGGGCGTGCGGCGCGAGGAACCAGAGAACGTATTCGCCCCAGTCGAGCGGGACGGCGAGGTTGAACGGTGCGCCAACCGTCACTGACGGAACCGTCACCGACGGAACCGTCACCGACGGAACCTGCTGCAACGCCCGCACCGCCTCAACGGGGTAGTCGGCGGGCGCGTAGACGATCTGCAAGCCATCGCGACGCCAGCGCGACGCCGTAAATCCAAGCTGCACGGTGGCGAGTGCCAGCATGCCCGCAGCAATGACACGGCGAGACACGCCATGCAGCTGGAACGCCGCGCGCCCCCTCAGCCACCGGCCGGCGTGATCGAGCTGCGCGGCTAACGGCGCCGCGGCACACAACGCGAACACTGGCGTGTGCCGCGCATGACGGAGCGCCAGCCAGGCGCTCGCCACCACCACGATCAGCTGCCACCCATGCTCACGCGCCCGGCGCGTGAAGGGAACCGTCGCTGCAAACAGGAGCAGCATCGCAAAAAACGCAAATTGCGACGGTGAAACGGCGGCCGGCTGCCATTCACTGATCGGATGCGCCCGCGTCAGCTCATGCCACACGTAGGTCAACAGGCGCAATCCGTACGGGTTCAACACGGTCACGCCAGCGGCACCGAGCAGGGCAAACAGGGGCCCGACGGCAACCGTACGCAGCCGTATCATCTCGGACGCGGCGAACAGGCCGAGAATCACCAGTCCCAGGACAAAGCCCCCGTGCAGGTTTGTCCAGAGTACGAACAACAACGGCACGAACCACAGGCTATGCCGTCGGCCTCGCTGGTAGTAATCGAGCACCGTCAAGATGAGTGCGATGCCACAATAGGTGAAGATCTGCGGCCGCACCGCGAACCCGCGCGCCAGGACGGCGATGCTCAGCAAGCCGGTCAAGCCCCAGGCCGACACGGACTGGCTGCGCGCGCGCATGCCGCCGAATAGGAGCAAGAACGTGGCGGCGGCCAGCGTGAACTTGAACAGCAAGAGTCCCGGAGAGGCCGCCGCCTCGTACACGGCTGCCAGGATCACCTGCGAGAGCCATTCGTGGTTCACCCAGGGCTGCCCGACCGCGGTGTACGTGTGCGTCGCGACCCGCGGGATCAGCCCCGCAGCCACCATCTCACGCCCGAACAGTATGTGGCCCCAGAGATCGTTGTCAGCTTCGTTGATGGTGAAGAAATAGAGGGCGCTGCTGGCCAGCAGCAGTGCCCACACGGCGCGTTCGCTACGGCTCGCAGTCGGCGCGGTGCCCACCGAAGCCTACTCAACGCTCGGCAGCCACATCGCCGGCGGCCAAAGATACATGAACTGCGGCATCGTCCGACCCAGTCCGCCCAGGTCGATATTCAGCAAGTTGATCTGCGCCGGTCCGACCGGTGCGCGCGAGTAAATGTTTTCGGCAAACTCATCCGGACGCCGATATAGCACCACGCGTGCTTGCGTGAGTCCGGCACGGCGGGTGGCGGCGTCGATGGTGTCCTGCAGATACCCGATACGATCGACGAGCTGTGCCTGCACGGCCTGGTCCGCCGTGAGTATGCGGCCGTCGGCAATCGTCTGCAAAGTCTCTGGCGTCATGGCTGGGCGGCGCTCGCGGACAATGCTCAGGAAGCGCTCGTGCATCTGCGCGAGGATCGTCTGCAGCATCTGGGCTTCTTCCCGAGTCATTTCGCGGAGCGGCGAGCCCATGTCCTTGCGCTGCCCCGCCTTCAGCGTCTGGTCCTTGACGCCGAGCTTCTCCAGCAGGCCGGTGAGGTTCAGGCCGTACATGACCACGCCGACGCTGCCGGTCACCGTCGTTGGACTGGCGACGATTTCATCGGCTGCCAGGGCGACGTAGTAGCCGCCCGAGGTGGCCATATCGAGGAGCTGGGCGACGAGGGGTACATGGCGGTGCCGTTTAAACTCCATCAGTTGGTGATACACGACATCACTTGCAGTAACTGAGCCGCCGGGGCTGTTGATGCGCAGCACCACGGCCCGGATGCGATCGTCCTGCGCCGCCCTCTGCAGCTCCTCCTGCACCCGGGCTGTCGTGCTGTCGCGCCGCTTGATCCCGAAGGCCCCTTCTTCCTCCTGGCTGCCGATGACCCTCGATATGTCGATCAGCAGCACTTTGGCACGGCCCTCGCCGGACACCACATGCTCCTCCAACCCCTCAGGCGCGCTGGCGAATGGGTTGAAGTTCCCTGTCAAGAACACGCATCCGGGCAACAACCACAGCAAGACACCAGCGACGTGGCACCAGCGAAGGAGACGCATGACCGGCATGAGAGACCCTTTCCGACTGGAGTGAACGGTCATCCCCTGCGCGTGAGTCCCCAGACGCCTCGCAACGCAGGATAGGTCAAGGCAAACCACAGCCCGAGCGGTGCGACCACGAACGCTGTCAGCCCCAAGAACACCCCCAACGTGTTCTTCACCGCGTTTGGCTGATCGAGGAGCATGGGATATGCAAGCACCACGGTCGCATCGAGGAGGAAGTACAAGATGGCACCAATTGCGGTGCGGCTGACCCATTGGCGCGTGCCGAACCCGGGGGTTGCGAGCAGCAACGACACCAAGAAAACAAGCCCGATCGAGAGTGCCGGCAGCTGGATCAGCATGGCGATCTCACGGTCGCCGGATCGAAACACCGCGTCGTCCGCGGAGCCTGGCCGGTCGTAATCCAGCCACCAGCCATTGACCAGCGGGCTCGCCATCTGCACCGTGGCGAGCACCGCGGTCCGATAGCCATGCGCAAATCCGGTCGCCGACCACGCCACCAGCAGCAGGGCGAACGCCACGAGGAACTTCGCTGCGAATCGCCACTTCACCCGCGCACCCACTCGACCCAACTCATGGCGTACACCGTCACCAGCATCAAGAAGGCGCCCTGCCAGACGTATTCGTGGAAATACGTGAACAGACCGGGGTAGAACTCCACGACTCTGACGAGCGTCACGATACGAATCACATTCACCAGCGTCAGCCCCACCACCCCAATGACGATGCCAATGGCCTTGGCGCTGATCCGTGCCGGGTAAGCGGCGATGAAGCTGGCCAGCACGAAAAGCACGAATACTCCCGTACACTCGTGGTTGATGTTCATGCTCAGGGTGCCGACGGTAATGGTATTCCCATTGACCACCTCGGCGGCACTGCCGAGACATTGCGCGATCCACGTCGCCGCGCCGGCCAGCCCCACCTCCGCCATGTGCAGATGATTCTGCAGCGCCGTCGCCGCGCTGAGCACGCTGAAGCCCAACAGCAGAACGAAAAAGCTCGCGGTGAAGCGGACCAGCGGTGACCTCATGGCGGCAAGATAGAACAACGGAAGTCCACAGTCGACAGCTCACGGCCGAGAGCCCCGTCGGCCCAGGCGAAGGCAGGAGCAGCCTTGCACCTCTAGACACCGTTACCCGTCAACTGTCCTTCTGAACTGTTCATCGTGGAGTTGCCGGTACACGCCGTTGCGCGCCAGCAGCTCATGGTGGCGGCCAATCTCGCAAATCTCCCCCGCTTCGATGACCACGATGCGATCGGCGTTCATCACCGTCGAGAGGCGATGCGCGATGATGAACGTTGTGCGGCCGTGCATGAGCCGCCGCAGCGCATCGTGGATGAGGTTCTCCGACTCGGAATCCAAAGCCGCAGTGGCCTCGTCGAGAATGAGAATTGGCGGGTCCTTCAAAAACGTGCGCGCAATCGCTACCCGCTGGCGCTGGCCGCCCGATAGGCGCAAGCCCCGTTCCCCGACCAGCGTGAGGTAGCCTTCCGGAAGTTGGCCGATGAAATCATGGGCGTTGGCAGCACGCGCTGCCCGCAACACCTCCGGTTCCGTCGCGGCCGGCTTGCCGTAGAGCAGATTCTCTTGCAGGGTCCCGCTGAACAAGACGGGTCCTGCGGCACGATGCCGATCTGATCGCGCAAGGACGCTAACGTCGCCTCGCGGACGTCGATCCCGTCGATCAACAGCGCCCCTTCGCTCACGTCGTAGAAGCGCGGGATGAGCGAGACCAGCGTCGACTTGCCCGCCCCGCTCCGGCCGACGATGGCAATGGTCTCGCCAGGCGCCACGTCGAGGTCGATGTCGCGCAGTACCGGATGGCCGTTGCGGCGCGTCGCGTACGAGAAGCTCACCCCCCGGAAGGTGATACGCCCGGCGGCGCGCACCAGGTGGCGCGCGTTGCGGGCCTCGCGCACTTCCGGGCGGATATCGAAAAACTCGAAGATGCGGTCAATCGCCGCCAGGGAGTTGCTGACGACGACGCTCAGCTCGCTGAACCGCTGCAAGGGCAAATACAGGCTCCCGAGGTAAGCATAGAACGCGACCATGGTGCCCACGCTCAACGTGCCGCGCAGGATCATCGCGCTGGCAACCCACACGACGACCAGGGGGGCGATGCTGGTGAGCAGCGTCGTGCCCGCCTGACTTGCGGACGACAGCGCCACGTTGCGGAGGGTGAGATCCAGCAAGGTCTGACTGCTGCTGTAAAACCGCCGCGCCTCATCTGCCTCCCGTCCGAAAGCTTTGACCACTGCCGCCGCGGCGATCTTCTCCTGCAACTCGCCGGAGAAATCCTCGATCATCTCCTGCACCGACTGGCTGGCAGCTTTGATGCGGGGGCTGAAGTAGCGGATCAGCGCCACATAAAATGGGATGACCATCAGGGCGACCCACGCCAGGCGGTGCTCGAGCACGAACAGAATCCAGACGACGAACCCCAACGCCGCGCCGTCCATCCAGACATTTGTCAGCGCTGAGCCCACGAAGTTCTGCGCCAGCTGAATGTCGTTGACGAAGCGTGCCACGATCGCCCCCGACCGGCGTTCATCGAAGAACGAATGCGACATCCCCTGGATGTGCTGGTAGAGCGCGTAGCGCAGGTCGAAGATCAGTCGATGCCCCGCCTGCCCGGCCCAGTAGCTGCGGCAGAAGCTGCCGAACCCGAGCAGGCCGTAGAGCCCCAGCATCGTGAGGCCGACAACCAGCAAGCGTCCGCTGGCTCCGGAACCGAGCCAGGGCGCCAGCTCCAACGCGCCGGCGCACCAGCGCTCGACGACGCGGTTGGTGGTCTCGCCGACCGCCGCGGGGTCGCGCGCCAGCACCACGTCAGCGAGGTACTTGAGCGCCAACGGAAACGCCAGCGGGATGACGAACTTCAGGATGCCACTGGCCGCAGCCCCGGCGATGTACCAGCGGTGTGGCACGACATAGCGCAGGAACCGCAGCAACGAGGATCGCCCGGAAACCAAACGGCGCTGCGGAGCCGCTGCAGCCACCTCAGCATTGGTCATGTACAAGGGTCTGATAGCAAGGATCGAACGCACTGACCAGACGATCGGACGATCACTGTTGTAGCTGCGCCAAAAACGCCGCATGGTTGGGACAACGCGATCGATCTCAGCTATAGTGACCGCCGTGCGTTGGGGTTGCGGCCTTCTGTTGTTGCTTGCCGCTTGCACCTCCACCTGGGCGCGGCGGCAAGAGTCGATGGCGTCACACGAAGGGCGCGGCGAGTACGCCGCCGCGGCAGCGGATGCCCGTTGGCTCGTTGACCACGGTTTCGAGGCGGCCCCCGAGTCGGAGCGCAGCGCCGAGGCCGAGGCGGCGCGGTCTCTGGACCTAGCCCGGTTGGCGGCAAAAGCGGGCAATGTGCCGGTGGCCGTCGAGGCGTTGCGCGACGCGCTGGCCGCAGATCCGCATCAGGCTGCTGCCGTGCGTGCCGAATTGGCCGCGCTGCCGGTCGGACCGGCGGAACGGTCGCGGTTGAACCAGGAGTTCGCCTGGAACATCGCGGCGCTGGCTCCCGCCGGCAGCGGCGCGCTGCCCGACGAACCGGCAGCGGCGCGCTGCTGGTCGTACCGGGTGCGTGAGATCCGTATCCGCCGCAGCATTACGGTCGGCGGCCCCACGCAGAAGGAACGGCAGGTGACCTACGATGCACGGTCTTGGCGCTTTGATAGCGCGTCCTCAATGTGGAGTCCGGAAAGCGACTGGGTCGAGGACGCCGGGGCCGAGATCGAGCTGGCGAATGGTCCGGAGCAGCCACGCTACCGGGCAATCGTCGCGGCGCCACATCAGTTCATCGCACTCGAAGACGTCCCGCCGTGCCACCGCGCCGGCTGGCGCGGGCCCTACGAAACTAACGGGACTGTGTTTACTGCTGCCGAGCTGCCTGGCACGTCGCCAGCGGGCTCGAAAAATCGATCGCGGTGAGATTTTTTCGTTGCTACAAAATTCCCGCGGCGCTATATTTACTATACAGTCTCTGATCCCGAGTGCGGGGTTGCAGGAAATTCTTGGAGGTAGGGACGTGGGGTCGGGCGCCGGCGTCCTGTGGAGTCGGCCCTGATGCTCACTCTTCAGGGATTGGTATGCATGAACCGTCAGTACAAGCATCAACAGGCTCGCAGCGCCATTACCGGGCAGCTGCAGCGTATGGGTTTCGACGTCAAAGAGGTCTCGCGTAGCGGGCAGTATGACATGCTCGTGAATGGCAAGCTGCGTGTCGCCTTGCGGGTGGCGTTTCCTGGACGCTACGCGCACACGGTGACCGTCAACGGCAAGCGCTACGCCTACGATTACCGCAGTTGGAATTTCAACTTCCATCGTCACGGACGCTGGGAACAGAAGTACTGCGACGTATTTGTCTGCGTGGCCAAACATCGCCGTGCAGCGGATGAAGTCTTCGTCATTCCATCGAGCGCGATCAGTGGTCCAACCTTCAGCTTGCATGGAGCCGGCAAACCCTACCGCGGCCGTTATGCGGATTTTCGCAACCGGTGGGGCCTTTTCGCTCAGCTCCCGCAGGCGGGACACCCCTCGGCAGAAGACCAGTCGCAGGTAGCCTAGCAAGCCATCGCACCAGGGTACCGAGGGGTCCGCGGAGCTACTCCCTCGTGCAGCCCGCAACCTCTCTGGTGTCCGCCAGACGCCACGGCGGCGGGCGACCTCGAGGTCCGTCGCTACTCGCGATAATTGATGAATTGCAGCGGCAGCCCGAAGTCCTCCGCTTTCAGCAGCTGTATGACCGCCTGCAGGTCATCGCGTTTCTTGCCGCTGATGCGCACCTGGTCTCCTTGCACTTGGCTCTGGACCTTGAGCTTGGCGTCCTTCACGTGCTTCACGATGCTCCGCGCCTTGTCGGCGTCAATGCCCTGTTGCACGGTGATCGTTTGCTTGGCCAAGCCACCCGCAGCGGGCTGGATGTCGCCGTAGACCAACGCCTTGAGTGAGATACCGCGGCGGACGAGTTTGGACTGCAAGACATCAACAACCGCCTTCACCTTGAAGTCGTCATCCGAGACGATCTGCAGGCTATCCTCCTCGACGCGAATCTCGGTCTTCGTGCCCTTGAAATCGTAGCGCTGGCTGACTTCCTTGCGTGTCTGGTTCACGGCGTTATCGACCTCTTGCCGGTCTACCTGTGAGACAACGTCGAACGACGGCATAATGACTCCTTCGCCTATGGCGTATGGCATATGGCGAATGCATTCGGCCACTCACCGTCAGCGCAATGGCGTATCGGCCATAGGCCATAAGCCATACGCTATATGCCACAGCCACAAGCCACTACTGCCCCACGGGTGCGGTAATCACGTCGACGCCAGGTGGCGGCTGAAACACGAATCGATCATCGTTGATGCCGCGATTGCGTTCAATGTGATCGAACTGCAGCCGTGTGACGTTCCCTAACGGGTCGTGCACTTCGGCGCCACGGATGTCGAAATTGTCGCGCTCCACGGTCAGACGCAAGTGCCCCACCGCCTCACTGTGCCGCCGCGGCACCAGGTTCAGGTACAGGTATTTCTTGTCGGCGCTCTCGCCCGCCAAGCTGGCGTCGAAGTCATCCGCGATGCGCCCGACCCCGGTGAGAAACGAGATCGGGGTCACCGAACGGAACGCCGCGTCGAACGGTGTCCGCAGGACTTGTTGTTCCTTGGGTTGATACAGCCACAGTGTGGTGCCATCGGCGACGATCACTTGCGGATCGCCGCCGTCGAGCTCCCAGCGCATTTTCCCAGGCTTCTTGAACATCACCGTGCCGCGGGCAGTCGTTGTTTTTCCGAGGCTGGCGATGGTCATTTCCTGCGTCACGTCCGCAGTGAGATCGCGCGTGGCGTCGTAGCGCACTTGCACGTTGCGGACGATGTCCTTCACGCCCAAGCCGCGGGCGCCGCAGAGCAGCACGGCGAGTGCCAGGAGGAGAATCCGAAGGCCGTTCTTCTCAGTCATCAGTCACATGTCCTCCGCAGCCGCCTAGCGTCCAGCGGTCGAAGGGCACCCAACGGGGAGCGGTCCCGCCGGATTGACGCCGGGCGCAGCCCTAATCCTCCTCGATAGGCGGCGCCAAGACCTCACGTTGGCGGCCGCCCTCGCTGGTGCTGACAACGCCTTCGCGCTCCATCCGTTCAACCATGCGGGCGGCGCGGTTGTAGCCGACGCGCAGCCGGCGCTGCACCCAGGAGATCGACGCCTGGCGGGTCTCGGTCACCATGCGCACCGCTTGGTCGTACATGACGTCGTCGTAATCGTCATCAGTGCCGACGCCGTTCTCATCAGCATCGTTGCTTTCGAGCAGATCGAGGGCGTATTGCGGCGCGGCCTGACGCTTGGCGAAAGCGGTCACCCTGCGGATCTCCGCTTCGGAGACGAAGGCCCCGTGCAACCGCTGCACCCGAGCGGTGCCGGGCGGCAGATACAGCATGTCGCCATCGCCGAGCAACCGCTCCGCCCCGATACAGTCCAAGATCGTGCGCGAATCGACGCGGGCCGTCACTTGGAAAGAAACCCGTGCCGGGAAATTCGCCTTGATTAGACCGGTGATGACATCCACCGACGGCCGCTGCGTCGCCAGGATCAGGTGAATGCCGGCGGCGCGCGCCTTCTGTGCCAAGCGCGTGATCGACTCCTCGACATCGCGGCCCACGGTCATCATCAGATCCGCCAGCTCGTCGATGATGATCACGATCTTCGGCAAGTGCTCGTGATGGATCTGCTCCGCAGGTTGCGCAGGTGCCGCAGCCGTCTCGCCATCGCCGAGTGCATCGGTCAGCTCGATGACGTCGTATTCGGCCTCACACTGCAGTACGTGATTGTAACTGTCGATATTGCGGACGCCTTTCTCTTTGAGCTGGCGGTAGCGCTGATCCATTTGTTCGGTCAGGTTTTTCAGCACCGGTCACCGCTGTCTTTGGATCGGTGACGACGGGCACCAGCAGGTGCGGCAGGCCTTCGTAGAGTGACAGCTCGAGCATCTTGAGATCGATCATGACGAAGCGCACGTCGCGCGGCGACGATTTGTACAAGATGCTCATGATCATGGCATTCAGCGACACCGACTTCCCGGTGCCGGTGGCGCCGGCAATGAGCAGGTGCGGCATGCGGGCGAGGTCGGCAACCAGCGGGCTGCCGACGCTGTCCTTGCCCAACGCAATCGACAGCATCGACGCCGACTCGACAAACGGCTGGCTCTCGATGATTTCCTTCAGAAACACCTGTTCGCGTTTTGGATTGGCGACCTCGATACCGACCACAGCCTTCCCCGGCACCGGCGCGAGGATGCGCACGCTGACGGCGCGCAAGGCCATCGCCAGATCGTCCTGCAACGTGGCGATCCGGTTCACCTTCACCCCGGGGGCGGGTTCGATCTCGAAGGTCGTGATCACCGGGCCCGGCCGCACGGCAACGACCTTCCCCTCAATGCCGAAGTTGGCCAGCTTGTTTTCGAGGATCTCCGAGCTCTTGCGCAGCGCTTCTTGATCGAAGCGCAGCACGCTGTGGCGCGGCGTGTCCAGCAGGCTCAGCGATGGAGTCTGGTAGCTGTCACCGCCGAAAAACGGCAGCATCCCTTGGACGGGACGGGGGACCTTGTGTTCAGGGACGATCGCGGCCTCGTCACCCAGCACGATGATTGGGCTGGAATCGTCCGCGGGGGCCGGCTCGCGTCTGCGGTTGACGACCGTCCGTCGCCCCGCGGATTTCTCACGCCACTCGCTGGCGACCGTGCGGATTCGCGCCACGGCCCCAGTGGTTCTCGTCCGGAGTGAGGAGCCCGTCGTGAACATCAAGGTGAGCAGAAACAGGACGCCGGCAACCACGTACGCCCCCAAGGAGCCGCACGCCTCGTGCAGCATACTGCCCAGGAACCCACCGAGCCAGCCGCCGGCGTGCACCACGTCGTTGTGGTGCAGGAGCAAGCCCATCATGACGGCCACACTCAGCACTAACAGCACAGCAGCGAGGGCGCGCGCCGCCGTGATCTCGTGCAGCCGGGATTGAAACAGGCGGGTTGCGAGGCCCGCAAACAGCGCCGGCAGCAGGTACACCGCCAGCCCGAAGGTTTGCAGCAGCACGCTCGACAGCCCGTAGCCGACGGGTCCGCCGAGGTTTCCTCTGAGATCGCCTGGTTGAAAGGACAGGAAGCTCAGCAGGGCAAAGACCGCCGCTGCCAGGGACACGACACCCGCAACTTCGTTGAGAAGCTGCGAGGTCTCCCCTTCCTCCGACTCGCCGCACCACCGCTCCGTTGCGCCCCACGCTACATCTCCATGACGAACGGCACGATCACCGGCCGCCGCTCCAACGTTTTCGCAAAGTACCGTTTCAAGGCCTTGCGGACCTCTTCCTTCACTTCCAGTGAGTCGGTGCGCGACTCCAAGGTGATCTGCTGCAATGCCTCGAGGCACGACCCCCTTGGCGCGCTGCAGGTAGTCTTGGCCGCCTTCTTCGATGAAGCCCCGGGAGATGAGGTCCGGCCCGGCAATGACCTCGCCACTGTGCTGGTCCAACGCCAGGATCGCGACCACGAGACCGTCCGATGAGAGATGGCGCCGGTCGCGCAGCACCACGTCCTCGACGTCGCCGATGCCCTTGCCGTCGACGAACACCCGCCCCGCCTGGATCGGCTCGGCGAGCCGCGCGCCGCTCGCAGCGATCTCCAGGACATCCCCATCCTCGAGGCAGAAACGTGGAGTCCGGCGACATGCCGACAGAGAGCGCCAGGTCGCGATGGCACACCAGATGGCGGTACTCGCCGTGCACCGGAACGAAGTAGCGTGGGTGCACGACGCGCAGCATCAGCTTGAGCTCCTCCTGGCTGGCGTGGCCCGACACGTGCACGTCGGCGCTGCCGGCGTGATGGACGCGCGCCCCACGCCGGTACATGTGGTTGATCATGCCGCTGATCGATTTCTCGTTGCCGGGGATGATGCGCGAGGAGAGAATGACGGCATCGTCCGGCTGCATCTGGACCTGCGAGTGATCCCCCACCGCGATGCGAATGAGCGCCGAGAGCGGCTCGCCTTGGCTGCCGGTGGTGAGCAAGGTCATGCGGCCGGGGTCCAGCGTCTTCAGCTCGCTGATGTCCGCAAACAACGATGGCGGGAACTGCAGGTAGCCCAGCCCCGAGGCGATCTTGATGCTGGTGTTGAGGCTGCGGCCGACGGTGATCACGCGGCGCCCGTAGCGCTGCGACAGCTCCAGCACCTGCGCCAAGCGGTGGACGTGCGAGGAGAAGGTGGAGAAGAAGATCTTTCCCTGGGTCGAACTGAAGATGCGATCGAGGTCGCCGTACACCGCGCGCTCCGAGGGCGTGTAGCCTTCGCGTTCCGCGTTGGTCGAATCCGACAGCAGGAGTAAGACGCCGCGTGCGGCGTACGCTGCCAGGCAGTGGAGGTCGGAGGCCACGCCGCCAATCGGCGTCTGGTCGAACTTGAAGTCGCCGGTATGGATGACCGTCCCCACCGGTGTGGTGATGGCAAGTGCCACCGCGTCGACGATCGAGTGGGTCATGTGGACCGCTTCGATGCCGAACGGCCCCATCTGCCATGGCCGCCGCGGCCGGAAGACTTCGAGCCGCGTGTGCTCGATCAAGTTGTGCTCGCGCAGCTTCTCCGTGATGAGACCGGCGGCCATCGGTGTGGCGAAAACGGGCGCGTGGATCTCGCGCAGGAGGTAGGGCAACGCCCCGATGTGGTCCTCGTGCCCGTGCGTCACCACGAACCCCAGGAAGCGCTCCCCGAGGCGCTGCAAGTAATTCAAATCGGGAATGACCAGATCGATCCCGAGCATGTGCAGCTCGGGGAACATCAGGCCGCAATCGATGGCAATCGCGGCATCGCCGTATTCGAGCAGCAAACAGTTCAGGCCGATCTCACCCAGTCCCCCGAAAGGAATGACGCGCAACGCGCCGCTGCCGTTAGCGCCCACGCTGACGCCTCACATTCTGTCTGTGCCGAGCGGCCAAACCGAGAATGGAATTGCTGCGATCACAGCCCACGAGCCCCAACCTCTTCAACACCACAACGCGGATGATAGCCCTCGACGGTCCATCGAGTCAACGTAACGGGGAGGGGCAACGGCGTCGCCGGTTCGCGGCATGCCCACTCCGCGTGAACGAAAGCCCGGTCGACTGAAAGAGCGCACTCGCATCGGCAAGGACTTCGACGCGCCGCTGCCGACTGGCCGGATGAACCCGTAACCCCAGGCAGGTGCGCGGTGCCGCCCGATGTGCTAGACGCAAAAAGGGATGGGGGCGAACACCCTGGAGTCCAGGGGGAGCGGCCTCAACTCATTCGTTGCCATGAACGGCGCAGGTTTTTGGCTTTCTGGTACACGTGCAGCATCAAGTCTACAGTTGACGGCGCCTTGTTCCTCACCTTCTTCGTCAGCTCCAGCATGAACGTCCCACGCCACACCAGCCGGCGCACCATGGCGGCGGCGGCCGGATCGTGGGGTCCGGCTTCTATCAACGCGTCGATCGTGGGGCTCGTTCGCATCGGGAGAATGTATTTGATCAGGCCGCGCCAGTACTCCGGCGTGTAGTAGGCATCGGGGCGGGTAGCTCTGTACACCGAGCCGTACGCGTCGGCGGCGAACCGGTCAAGGAGCCCGTCCCGGACGACGCGATCGTAGAAGGGGGTGCCCGGAAACGGCGTCATCGAGTACGCCAGGAGCCGGAACGGCCGCGGCAGCCGATTGAGGGTCCGCGCCACCTCCCTCAAATCCTCCTCCGTCTCGTATACACAGTCCAGAATGACATCGACCATGTAGAGGATGTTCAGCTCCGTCATTGTCTGGCAAACCTTCACGAAGTTCTCCGCGGTTTCGTTCCGATTGTAGTACTCCCGGTTCAGCCGATCCGACCCCTGCAGGCCGATGGACACGTAGGAAAGCCCCGCCTCCTTCAGGATCATCAGACGTTCGCGCGTCGCGAAGCGCGGCATGATTCTGATGATCAGCGGCCAGTTGAATTCGGCCTTCGCCCGCGCGCAGAACTCCTTCAGCCACTGGTCCGATCCCATGAAGAACGAGTCGTCCATGACGTTGATTCCCTTGGTGAACGGGAGCACCGTCTTCGCATAGCGGAGCTCAGCGAGCGAGTACTCGACCGAGGTCCTTCGGACCCGCTGGCGGTTGTCGTTGCAGCAGTACGAGCATCGGTAAGGACAGCCCCGTGCCGTGGTCAGGTAGTAGAACTTGCCTCTCGCCGTCACGAGATCTCGATACAAGTCGAGCGTGATGTTCTTGAGCGTTCCGTCGTAGTCGATCAGGAACCACGTGTTCAGCTCGTAGTCCGGAAACGGCAGCGAGTCGAGCGGAAGCGCCGCCTCCTTCAGGATAGGGTTCCGCTGGATCTCGCCGTCTCGCCGGTAGACCAAGCCACCGATGGTGGAGACGTCCTTCCCTTGAAGCAGTTCGACCAGCGCAAGCTCGCCGGGTCCGGCGACAACGTAATCGACGCCGTCGCTGAGGGTCTCCTCCGGCCGCAGCGTCGGATGGATTCCCCCCACGATGATCTTCCCCGTCCACTTGTTAGCGCGCAGGAATGACACCGCCGCGTGAAACTGCCGCAGGTCGTTCGTCATCAAGGAAAAGCCGGCCCACTCCGTGTGTGTGTCCACCAGCGACTGAAGAAGGTTCTTCAGCTGCGGTTCCGTCAATTCCGTCAATTTGTCGACGCGAGCGTTCGAGAACGACCCGCGAGATCGCTTCACGATGTGCAGCAGTTGCGTCGATATCCCTTTCGACTTGGCGTAGGCGGCCAGGTAGCGCACGGTGATGCCGCCGATCGCTTCGGCAAAGGTGACGAGGGTCAGCGTAGCCATTCAAATTTCCTATTCATCGAACGTTCCCACACGCCTCTCGAAAATCCAAAAATTTTCAGCGTAGCCCCCGTATACGTCGCAGATAAACGGACAGTCAAGCGTTTTTGCAAGGCCGGCGGGCCAGGCCTATCAGCCTTGCCGAGAACGCCCGGGCAATCGAGTCGTACAACGCCACCGCGGCGCGCGACGGGATTTTCAGCGATCGATTTTGTTTTCCATTTTCCCCGTACCCGCGGCGGCCGCGCGCGCCAGTCCGAAACGGGTTTCCCCAAAGAGGGTAGCGGGCTCGCCGCTAAAGGGCTAACCTCCGGCGCGAGGTCCAAGAGTATGCAGCCCACTTCGACGGTGCGCACGGACATGCCCGAAAACGCGGGCGCTTTCACGGACGGCTTCTTCCGGAGATTCACGCTGCGGCCGCACGCGCTCAAGCTCGAGGACGGCATCCGCAAGACCTACCAGTTTCCGACCTTGTACGCCGACGTGGGGTGCGCGATCGGGATCTTTTTCTGCGACTACGACGCGGCCCAGGCGCTGATGCCGCATCCGGCGATCGTTCCGGTACGGATGCCTTTGCGCCGCTCGCTGGTGATTTTTTCCTGCTACGAGTACCGGCAGGTCCACGAGGTGTGGCCCTACAACGAGATCGCCATGACGATCCCCGTGATGGCCAATGCCCGCTTCCGCCCGCCGGTCGTGCCCATGATCCTGAGCTCGCTGTTCGGGCGCTTTGGCTACCATGTGTTCCATATGCCGGTCACCTCGCGCGAAAACCAGCTGCGCGGTAACCGGCTCTGGGGACTGCCCAAGGTCACCGAGCGCGTGGATATCGAAAGACAAGGCTCCGATTGCATGACCACGGCGTTTGAGCCGGACGGGACGCCGTATTTTACCCTGCGGGTGCCGACTGAGGGCGGGAAGCGGACGCGGTTTGACGTGAGCGGGCACCTCTATTCGCGACTGGGCTCGCGGATTCTCAAATCCCCGACCTGGTTCCAGGGCGAGTTCAGCGTGATCAAGCATCCACAAGGCCTCTGGAAACCCCGAATCACCCCGGAGCGTGAGTATTTGAAACTCGGTGCGGGGCCGGGGGCGGAAAAGCTCCGGCAGCTCGGGATCGAACCCGAGCCGTTCCAGTTGCGCTACACGCCGAGCATGAGCGCCGCCTTCGACCTGCCTCTCGATGGCTTTCAGATCGAGAGGTAACCCATGAAAGAGAATCCGAATATCGTGGTTTTCGGTGCGGGGGCGGTGGGGTCGACCTTGGGCGGCTGGCTCAGCTCCGTTCACCCGAACGTCTGGCTGATCGATCTGCCGCCGGTCGTGGAGGCACTCCAACGCCGCGGACTGACCCTGTATCAGGGCACACCCGAGGAGCGTTCATCGGCCGCTCAGCTGCGCGTGGATGTGAAAGCGGCGAGTAGTCTGCGCGAAATCCCGGCTCCTGATCTCGTGATCATCGCGGTCAAGACCTACAGCCTCGAGAAAGTTGCGCGCGTGATCCGCGATGCGCTGGGCGATGGGCCCCTGATCGTGGCGGTGCAGAACGGCGTGGATAATCAGACGATCCTGCCGAAGTATTTTTCGCGCGTGCTTTACGGGATCATAGCCTACAACTGCTGGCTCGATGAGCCGGGGGTTGCCGGGTTCCAGAAGCGGGGGCCCGTCGTGCTCGGGACCCCGGACGGCCGGTTCCAGGCCGAAGCGCACTCGGTCGCCGGATTGCTCACCCGCGCCGTCGAGACGGTGGTGACGGAGCACTTCGGGGATGCGGTGTACTCGAAGATGGTCATCAACCTGACCAATTCCCTGCAGGCGCTCATCGGCCATCCACTGAGGCCAGTTTCCGACGAAAAGATCTTCCAGCGGATACTGACCCGTCTGACCTACGAAGGCACGACCATCGTCCGTGCGGCCGGCTATCGCGAGTGCCGGCTGGGCGGGATGCCGTCGTGGCGTCTGATGTGGGCGGCCGCGCACCTGCCGCAGTGGCTGACCCGCGGCGCTTTCCGCCGCAACGTGAAGAAGATGGTGATCAGCAGCATGGCGCAGGACGTGGTCCAGCGCGGCAGTGCCGAGAGCGAGATCGAGACCTTGAACGGCCGCCTCATCGCGCTGGCCGATGCCCACGGGCTCGCGGTGCCCGTCAATCGCGCGATCTACCGCCTTTGCCGGGAGCGCTTCGGCAAACCCGGGTTTCAACCGCTGGCAATCGAGGAGGTGTGGGCGGAGGTCCAGCGGCAGGGCTAAAGCGCAGTGGGCGCTGACTTGCTGATCATCGGTCGGACCTGATAAATGGGGTATGATGACACAAGCGGTAACCGTTGAGACGCGCTACACGGTGGAGCGCTACTTCGAGTTGGTCGGTGCTGGCGTGCTGCGCCCCGACGATCGGGTGGAGCTGCTGGAGGGGGTGATCGTTGCGATGTCTCCACAGAACCCGCCACACGCTTCGGCGATAACTCGAGCGTCCCGAGTACTCGATCGCGTGGTCGGGGATCGGGCCGTCGTCCGCGTCCAAATGCCGCTGATCATCGGCACCTATTCTGTTCCGGAACCGGACGTCGCCGTCGTACCGGGAACGGACGCTGACTACGACGGCGCGCACCCAACCACGGCGCTACTCATCGTCGAGGTGGCTGACACTTCGCTCTTGCAGGACCGCCTCACGAAAGCAGCGGTGTACGCCGCCGCCGGCATTCCCGAGTACTGGCTCATGAACCTGCGTGGCGATTGCATCGAGGTGTTCCGGGCACCCGATCCCAAGACGGCCCGCTACGCCGAAACGCGCACCCTGCGACGCGGCGAGCAGATCGATCTGATCGCGTTCCCCGACGCGAGGGTGAATCTCGACGATCTGCTCCCCGGCCAGCAACGGTAGCTGCAAGCCCGCACGGGAATTCAGTGTCTTGCGGCGGTCCGACCCCGAGATTGCACAGGCCTTGGTGATTCATGGATCTCACTCCCAATGAACTCGCGTTACCGGGCGAACATCCGCACGGCCTCGGCAACGCCAGACCACCGCAGCACGCTTAGAGTCCGGCGGCAAAACCAACTCGCCTTCGAGGTCCAACGCACCGCTCCGGAACGTGACTCTCATGTGGTTGAGCGGGTTCAGCAATGGCATCAGCCCGTCACGGCGTACTCAAGCGACCGCGGGTTCTCTATTTGCTTCGAAGCGTCCAAGATTTCCAGGCCGACAACATTGCCGTGCTTGTCGTAATCGAGGATCACTCCCGGCTTATCTTCGTCGCTCTCCTCAATGGGTACGTTGCTGAAAACGATCCGCAGGACGTCCACTGCCGGGTCGTAGGTTACCTTCATGTCTTCCTCCAATACTTACCGATCTTGCTGGCCCGATAGGTCGTCACCACGGTTGCCGGGTCGGCGCTCTCATCAACAATCACCCGGACGAGGAAAATCTTACCATGAAATCCACCTGCGACTGGTAAGCTTTTCGCCCGCGCCGTTCCAGCACAGTCTGTTGCGGCTGTTGGAGAACAGCATCGAGCACCTCGCGCGGAATCCCACGGCGCGCTGCTTCCTGCTGCGCGTGGTCCGAAATGTGGAACTGCCGGTCCGCCATTACTTTCACTGTCCAACGCAGCTTGCAGTAATAGATCGCTTCCTTCGTTGCTCTCGCCGCTACGCATGCGCTCCGAGTGGCCGCAAGTCAAATGTCGGCGCCGCGATCACGCGCCGTCCCCTGTGCTGGTGGTGCGGTACATCGAGTTTCGGCCAACGGCCGGGAAAATATTCAAGCGGACAGCACAGCCATCAAAAGACGCCGTGCCAGGCATGACCGCCCCACGCACGTGTGCTACATGCAGCTGCAATGAGGCAGTGGCGGTTGCAAGCGCCCATCTTTCAGCAACGAGAGTGGTTCTGTTGGCGACCTCGCAGCATCAGGGAGGGCATGCGGGGTACGGCGCTGTCGAATGTCTGAAGCGACGCCGGAACAGCTCGGTGGCCTGCAGCAGCAGGTGGAATCTCAGGCACCGGACGCGGCGCATTCTCTTCGCGTGCTGTCGTGGAATGTACACGGGCTGCCGTTCCAGTCGTCTACGATGACGCGTCTGCAACGGATCGGCGGGAAGATCCGAGAGTTGCGCCCCGACGTGGTACTCCTGCAGGAGGTGTGGTTCGGAATGTATGCGCGCGCCCTTCGCCGCGCGCTCCAGGCAGAGTACGAGGCGGTCTCCGCAGCGCGCCGGATCACTCGCTGGCCGCGGGGTGGCTTGCTTGCGTTCATCCGCCGCCGCAGCGGATGGGTGGCAGTGGACTGGACGTTCGTTCGCTACGAGGCGCGGGCGCCGTGGTACCACATCGCCGAAGGAGACGGGATTGCGGGCAAGGGGGCGTTGGCGGTCGAGTTGCGTCGTGGCCGCCAGAGCCTTACGGTGGTGGATACTCACCTCCAGGCGCAGTACCCACACTGGGGGCGTCGCTACCCGCGCCAGCGACAGGCCCAGTTACAACAGCTCAACCGGTTCTTGGATCGCAGTTTCGCGGCCGCCGCTGTGTTGATCGCGGGCGACTTCAATACCAGTACCAGCGACGACCCATGTGCATCGGCACTGGCTCCGGTCGGGCGTGACCTCACTGTGGAAGAGCGAAACAGCTGTCGGCGCGGCACGCACTTTGACACCGCCAGCGGGCACAACGAGTGGATCGACTACGTCATGGTCCGCAATGTCAACGTGCACGCCGAGGTCGAGCGGATCGAGAACACCGGTGCCGACCGCCCGTACTCGGACCACGACGGCATCTTGGTCCGGTTGACGTACGACGGCGGGCAACTGCAGCGCGGCACGCTGTGAAGGACGGCGTCACGTTACGGTTGCAGCCGTCAGCCTAATCGGGTATGTGTACTTTCAGTTACACCGGCAGGTTCGGCAAACGGTTTCGTCAGGCTGCGAGCCTCACCAGGCTTGCAGGCTGGTTCTTAGGCACAGTACCACCGCCCTTTGACATGCAGCGCCCCCGGTTGACGAGTCTAAGCAAAGGAGGGAACGCTCATGGCACAAGGGACCGTGAAATGGTTCAACCCTGAAAAAGGGTTCGGCTTCATCCGGCAAGAGAACGGCGAAGATGTCTTCGTCCACTACTCTTCGATCGCCGGCGATGGCTTCAAGAGTCTTGAAGAGGGCCAGCGGGTGCAATTCGATGTCACCCCAGGCCGCAAGGGACCACAAGCAAGCAACGTCAGCAAGGTCTGAGTAAACCGACCTTGTTTGATTGCAGAACGCCCTGCCGGGTTAACCCGGCGGGGCGTTCTGGTTTGCGGCGACGGCCGAGATCTCGCGGACTCAGATTTCCGGATGCTGGCGAAGCGGTCCCCATGCGGCCGTCTTTCTTCACGCCTCATCATCGCAGTGGAGATTGCACCCGAGGTGAAGAATCTGAACTGGGGCACCGGACGAATGGCCGTGATCCGTTACGAACGCCCCACGAATGAAGTGATCCAACGGGGACGCAATTTGTCTGAGTGGCCTCTCACGGTCCATCCGCTCTCTCAGCTCGTCAAGTTTGCGATACATTTGGGCGCCGCGCGCAGCGCCTTGTCTTTGGCGCGAAGCTGGCGGCACGGGTAGTCGCGGTACTCGTCGATGACGTGACCGAGAGCGAGGATCGGGTGCAGGGTCACGATTCAGAAACTCAAGGTGAACTGATTCATGTACCCGACATAGATCAGCACGCCGTGCTGCAAGATGTCCCTGCCGATCAGGCACTGGATGTGTTGCCCAGCCAGCGGCGCCTCGATCGCCACAGCGTTGTGAACCATCACGCCATTGGGAAACCCCACGTCGACACGGCCACCAGATTAGCAACCTGACCCGTAAAGGAGGGCATGGCTACAGGCAGATCTGGAAGGAGGTGAAGTGTAACGGAACTTCGACCTCGACGATTTCCTTGACGAGAAAACGGCGTGTTCCCGAACTCTTCGTAGCCACGTTTCAAGGCGTCGTCCCGACTCGTGAACACGTCGACGACCCGGTCACCTTTGACGAGCGCGAACCTTCCCTTAGCTCGTCCCAATAGTTCTTGGCGATGAACCTCGTACGTCTTGAGTTCCTGATCGAGGACGTTGATCATTGTTCTCCTCCCGAATTCACTTGCAGTGTTTTGCAGGCCACCTCGAACGTCAAGTGACGCCGCCGTTTCTCCCTTCGTTCGAGCCGACGACCGCGAGCACTTTCTCACGGTCGGGCATACAGCACCTTTCCTTCTCTGGCGGCTGCGCGCTCGATCGTCCCCGGAATCTCTTTACGCCAGGCGAAGTCTTCCGGCGTCGTCACGACGATATCCTTAGGAATTCGAAACTCATGCAGGGCGCGGCGGATCTCGATCCGCACGTCACGCTTGGATCCGCAAACGGACATCACGACGAGCAGGTCCACGTCGCTGTCGGGCCCGGCTGTCCCGCGCGCGTGCGAGCCGAAGAGAATAATCTTCTCCGGGTGGAAATGCTCGACGATGCGGCGCACCATCTCGGCGATTTTGTCCTGCGCTGTGCGGGCGATGGGAGCGCTTTCAGGTGTCAAGCCATCGAGCGACCGATCACCATTGGCGATGCGTTGGAGGAAGTCAGCCGGGAGTAGGCCGCCTTCACTTCGAACGGTGGTGAAGAGGTCGCGGGAAGGCATGCGCTTGGCGAATGGCGCGCAGCGAACGGCGTGGTAGGGAGACGCTCAGCGCGCGGAGCGGCGCGGTTGGGCTTTGCGTCGTGGGGAAGGAGCAGCATCTTGCATGAGTCGCTGGCGCATCTCATGGCTGGAGATCCCCCCTTCCGCCTTGTGCCGGCGCCGTGCGCGTTCAATAAGCGCCAGAAATCGGGGGTGCGTGCTCAACGTGACCGTTTCCTGATCGGCGTTCTCAATAGGCATCAGCGCAGCAACGGGGCGTCCGCGTTGGGTCACGATCACCGGTTCTCTGCGGACCTTGCGGGCGTAGTCTGCCAACGGCGCGGTTGCCTGTGCCATGTCCAGAGTTTTCATAGCTCAATTACCTCTCCTCCGATGCGCAGCTGGTTGCGTCTCTTGATTCCGACGGCACGAACCTCCACCAGTTTCATCGGCTCTTCTTCGACATCGTAATACACACGTAAGCTGCCGATGCGCAGCTCCCAAGGCGCCAACGGGTTCGGCCGCATCGGCTTTCGATTCTTCGTTTCGACGGTCGGTTCATGCCCCAACTGCTCGTCCACAGTATCCAGCACAATTGCGCACTGTCGGGCTGTCAGCGCCTTAAGGTGGTCCTCCGCATCTGGCGAATACTCGATCCGGTATGCCAAGCCACACCTCCGAGACGCTACACTCTACACCCCGTTCCCCACACGCACCATTCGCCGCTCCCTCGTCACACCGGCAAGTAGACATAGATCCCGAGCACATCGACGGGAAGCCGGGCTTCGACCCGATAGCTCACACCTTTGATTCCAGCTGCGGCGTGCACCCGGCGATGCGCACCGAGTCTGAAGACCTGCATCCTTGTCCAACGAGTTATGCGCTGTCAGGACCGGTGGCGTCAAGGGCGACGGGTACACAGGGAGCGTTCTGTGAGCGCTGAGAGGAACGGCATTGTGTGCCGTTCGGTCCATCCGCGTCAAGAAGGCCGGAGGCAAGGTGCTGGCCGCAAGCAGTTGACTCCCGCCCACCCGCCCGCAACGATAAGGGTCATGGCAACTTTCGTGGTCATCGCAGACCCGCACGTCACCGTGCCAAATCCGGATACGGGCTGGACCGTGCCACCGATCGCCAGTGAGCCGACGATGTATGCGCAGAGCGTCGAGCTGCTGCAAGCGGCCATCGATGAGATCAATGCCGTGCCCGACCTGGACTTCGTGCTGGTTGCCGGCGATCTGACGAAGGATTCCGAACCGTACAATCATGTGCGTGTGCGCGAGCTGCTCAGCCGCTTTCGCAAGCCGGTGTACTGCGTCTCCGGGAACCACGATCAGCCCCGACCGGCACGGCTGCGCCCGCCGGCCTACCTCGATCCGGACGTGCGTCCCGCGTGTGCGCAAGACATTCCCCAACTGTACGGCGATTTTGGATTCACCAACACGCAGCGAGCGGCCTACAGCTGCGATCCAACGCCGGACGTGCACCTCGTCGGCTTGTGCTCGCCGAAGCTGGATGAAGACCGCGGGTATATCGCCCCCGAAGTGTTGGCGTGGCTCGACGAGGATCTGTCCCGCCAACGGGACCACGAGCGCGAAACCGTGGCGCTGCTCCATCACAGCATCGTTGACCATGTGCCCAACGAGTCCGTGAGCCCGACGCTGTCGTGGTTCCACGTCGAGAATGCCGCGGCGCTGAAGGCGATCCTCCGCAAGCACGGCGTGTGCCTCACCTTCACGGGCCACTTGCACATGCAAGATGTGAAGGAGGAAGCGGGGCTCTACAACATCGTCACCGCGTCGCTGGCTGCCTTTCCGCATGCCTATCGCATCATGCGCCTGCGTGACGGCGTCCTCGATGTGCGCAGCCATCGCCTGCGCGCCATTCCGTCGCACCCCGACCTGCAGCTCTTTTCGAAGCAGTACGCCACCGAGGTATTTGTCGAAATCCTCAGCGACCTGCTGGCGGCACCGCCGTTCAACTACGCGCCCGTGCGTGCCGAGGAAGCGGCCCACAAGCTGCGCGACTGGTGGCCGGCCATCGCCGACGGCGACGGACAGTTCGCGTACACCGCCGAGTATCTCGGCGATCCGGCGCTCGCGGCGTACGTCAACGCCTTCAGTGATCGCCCACCGGCGGACAACGATCTGGTGATCGAGCTGCCGCGGCGCGCCGGCTGACCGGCCGGCCACCACCCTATGGCTGCGGCGAAGTTGCTGGCCGGGCTCTGCGCGTTGCTGCTGGGCCGTCGCGTTTTCTGGTTGTTCGTCGGCATTGGCGGCTTTGTGTTGGGCGCTGAGATCGCGACTCGGCTGTTCCGCGAACAACCTCAGTTCGTGGTTCTGCTGGGCGCGGTGGCAGGTGGGGTCATTGGCGCGGTCCTGGCGCAGCGGATGCAACAGCTGATGATCGGCGTCGCCGGCTTCGTCGCAGGCAGTTACATCGGGGCTGAGCTGCTCCTTGACGCGATGCCGTATCCGGGCCGGATGATCTGGTTCGCATTGTTCATCGGCGGCCTCTGCGGCGCGCTGCTGGCGCTGACGATCTTTGACTGGACGATCATCGTCCTTTCGTCCGTGGTTGGGGCACGGTTGATCGTCGACGCACTCGGGCCCACCCTGCCCGCCACGCCGTTGAGCTTCGTGGGCCTTGCCGCGCTGGGCATTGCGATCCAGGCCAGCATGCGGCCACGCCGGCGCCGCGCCCCACGGTTCTGAGCCTCAGTGGGCCGCGCAGCGCTACGTCAAAGTCGCTGACAGAGCCTCATACGGGTATGGGGTGCCATGCTGACCGCCGGGGAATCGAATTCCCCGGCTGAGTCGCCCAAAGTCGGCTCGAAGCCGACTGCGTTTCGGAGTCCACTTCAGTGGACTTGGTCTCGACTCAGCCAGGGAATTCATTCCCTGGCTGTGCAGGCGTGCCGAGGCCTCCCCTCCGTGAACGCCGGAGATCTCATCTTGTGGAAAGGCGGGCGCTGCATTAAGACGAGTCGCAGTCGAGGAGGCCTATGCTGCGCAAGATCCATCATGTCGGAATCGCCGTCCGAAACTTGGAGGAGGCGTACGCTTTCTACCGCGATACCTTGGGGCTTCCGGTACACAAGATGGCCGTGGTGGAAGATCAAGGCGTCAAGGCGGCGTTGCTGACGATCGGCCAAAGCGAAATCGAGCTGCTCGAGCCGATCAATGCGAACGCCGGGATGGCGAAGTTCCTCGAACGGCACGGCGAAGGCCTGCACCATATCTGCTTCGAGACCGATGATGTCGCCGCCGAGCTGGCCAGCGCCAAGGCGAAGGGCATCGCGGTCATCGATCACCAGCCACGCCCGGGCCTGGCTGGCATGATTTGCTTCCTCCACCCCCGTGCGCACCACGGCGTGCTGGTAGAGTATGCGCAACCGGTTGAAGAACAGTGATCAGGAGTCAGTGATCAGTGAAGAGTGAGCGGTAAGCAGAGGACTGCATGGGTTTCGCGAAGAAGATCGATCACGTGGCGATCGCCGTGAAGGACCTCGATGCGGCGGTGCAGACCTTCACCACCAACCTCGGGTTTCCGGTCGAGCGTGTCGGTGAGGTGCCGCGGCTCGGCATCCGCAGCGCGTGGCTCACGATCGGCGATGCGGCGCTGGAGCTGTTCCAGCCGCTGAGCGCGGGCAATCCGGCCGCGCAGTTCATCGCCGAGCGCGGCGAAGGCATGTACGTCCTCGCCCTCGAGGTGGGCAGCATGGCGGCCGCCGTCGGGAGGTTGGCGCAGCAGGGCATCGCGGTCGCCGTCCAGCAGCTTGACGACGGGACGAAGGTGGCGTTCCTCAGCCCGAAGGTCACGCATGGTGTAACGCTGCAACTGATCGAGCATCCCACCTAAAAAGCTTTCCATGAGGACCAATCGGCATGAAGCGCTTCGAAATGCGGGTAGATCCGCTGACCCAGGAAATATATTACGAGGTACCGTTCAGAGGGTATGCTCTCATGCAGGACCCGCTGCTGAACAAAGGACACGCCTTTCCGTATGCAGAGCGGCGCGAGTTCAACCTCTCAGGGCTTATGACCGAGTCTGTCGGTACCCTCGAGGAACAAGTATCGCGGGCGTACGAAATCTATCAGATGAAGTCGGCGGACCTGGAACGCTACGTCACACTCATCGGACTGCTGGATCGTAACGAAACCAACTTCTACGCACTGCTCGCCGCACATCTGGAAGAGATGCTGCCGGTCATCTACACGCCGACTGTGGGAGAGGCCTGCTTGAAGCTCTCTCACATCATCCGGCGCTATCGAGGGATCTATGTCACGCCGCGAAACGTCAATTCGATCGAACGCATTCTGGAAAGCGTCGGATTGCCGAACATCTCGCTCATGGTGGTAACGGACGGGGAACGCATACTCGGCTTCGGAGATCTGGGCGCCGATGGGATGGGAATTCCGATCGGCAAGATCGCTCTTTATGTGGCAAGCGCCGGAATCCATCCCGCTTCAACACTGCCGGTGTGCATCGATGTGGGAACCAACAACGAGCGTCTGCTCTCAGATCCCCTGTACATGGGAGTGCGCGAGAGCCGTCTGGAGGACGATGCATATTACGAAGTCATCGAGCGATTTGTACAGGGAGTCCAGCGGGTCTTTCCGCGTGCCTTGATTCAATGGGAGGATTTCGGCAAACAGCATGCCTTCACGCTTCTGGAGCGGTACTCGAACCGCGTCCCGAGCTTTGACGACGACATCCAGGGAACGGGAGCGACAGCCGCGGCGGCCATGCGCACCGCCGTCCAAATCAAAGGGCGTCCCTTATCCGAGGAGCGGATCGCCATTCTCGGCTTCGGGCAGGCTGGCAGCGGCGTGGCCAATGCCCTCTCGACGATGATGCAGAGTGAAAAGGCCTGGAGGCGCAGGAGGCGAGAAGAGAGGATCTATGCCGTAGACCTGCCCGGCCTTTTGCTCGACGACATGAAGGTCGAACACTATCAAGCGCGATTTCTGCAGCCGCGGGCGGCAATGGCCGGCTGGCCTGTGCCCAAATCAGCGGCCGCCCAATCTCGCAGAAGTAGTGCGCCATGCGAAGATAACCACCCTGATCGGTTTGTCGGCCCTGCCCAAAGCGTTCGACAGGCCGCTGCTTGAAGACCTGGCTGGAAACACCGAGCGTCCTGTCGTCCTTTGTCTCTCGAACCCGACCTCGCGTTCGGAGGCAACGCCCGCGGAAGTGATGGACGCAACCGGCGGGCGTGCATTGGTTGCAACGGGAAGCCCTTTCCCGGCTTACACCGCCGCCGGTGGGCGTCAGATTCAATTCTCGCAATGCAATAACCTGTACGTCTTTCCCGGAGTAGGGCTGGGGGCACTTGTAAGCCAGGTTACGCGCATCACTCACCGGATGTTTGATGCAGCAAGCCGCGCCATATCAGACATGGTGTCGGCGGAAGAACGCTCGCGGGGACAATTGCTGCCTCCCTTGAAGGATGTTCGCAAGGTAGCCTTTACCGTGGCCCTGGCGGTCGCCAGGCAAGCCCGGGATGACGGACTCGGCATGATCGCCACGGATGAACGGCTGGCCGACCTGCTTCAAAAGGCGATGTGGACGCCGCAGTATTATCCATATCGTCATGCCCGGCCGCATGTATGATGGGACGTTCCCTCTTTCCCTAGTCCGTCCAAATTTGACGACCGCCACCCAACCGTGGTACGCTCCGGTAGTAACAAGGTTATAACCGATGCCCATCAATCCCCGCAACAGCGCGCTCGTCACCGTCTCGGTTCCTCTGCCGATCGCCCGACAAATCGAGCGCACCCGCAAGCGCGAACACCGCAGCCGCTCTGAACTCGTGCGTGAGGCCTTGCGCGTCTACTTCGCCCGCGCCGCCGCGTTCCCCGTTGTTCCCCCGACCCCGGCCGAGCTCCGCGCTCTGAAACGGGCTCGCCGCGAATTTCTCGCCGGTCAAACCATCACCCTCGATGAGTATGAACATACCCGCGCTCTGGACGGTACGCCTCGGCAAAACGGCCGCGAAGCAGCTCGACCGCTTCCCCGGACACGACAGCGGCGCAATCCGCGCCGCCCTCAAGGTGCTCGCACGTGACCCCTTCGCCCACCCCAAAGCCGAACGGCTCCACGAGCACGGCTTTGACTGGCGCCTACGCGTCCGAGATTACCGCGTCCTCTACGACCTCGACCCTTTGGAGCGCCTCATTCTCGTCGGCGACATCGCCCGGCGCACGACGACGACCTACAAGCGGCGCTAGCGTCAGGCTTGTTGTTCCGTGCTGAGTCGCTGCTCCGCCAGAATGCGGAGCGGAAAGGGTTCGGCCGCCTCGAGGTCCTCTCGGCCGGGGAAAAACTTCTGCAGCCCAGCCAGCTCGACGTTGATGTCCGCCGACAGTCCCGTTTCGATCAGCTTGCGGGCAATGCGGACGTACTCGTCGTGCACCATGCGCACATGCCTCTCTGCAGTTCTGTCCGCCTCCAAGACGTTCTTGAACTCGAAATACTCCCGAGCTTTGCTTGGATCCTTCAGGATCAGCACGGGGCGCTTGCTGTCGTCCTCCTCCAGCCGGCCGCGGATGGTGGACTCGAAGTGCATGGGTGTGAGGTCGTCGTGCTCCAGGTTCCACCAGCGCTCGTACGGTTGGTGCCGAAAGAAGTCCACGCGGTCGTCGTCCGTCACGGAAATCGCGAAGATGCATCCGGGGTACTCTGCCCCGGAAGCTTGGTAGTCCTCGTACACGATACGGCCGCACGCATGGTTCTTGTCGTTGCTGGCTACGGGCGGTTCCTCGCGCGAGGCGGGAGATGGCTTGTCGGGGGTCGATGGCTCCACCGTTGCGGGCGCGCGCGTCTCTGGTGCAACGGACTTTGCTGACTGCGCCTCTGTCACTACGAGTTCGCCCGGCGAAGCGGAGTCGGGCCGCTGGCCGTGTGCGACGGGGAACCTGACGCTGACAGTGGTTCCCTCACCGGCCTCGCTTTCAATCGAGAGGGTGGCTCCAAACTCCGCGATGGTCTGTCTCACGAAGACGAATCCGAGGGAGTGCAGCTCTCCATCGAGCGTGTCCTTATCCCGCAAGACCTGTTCGATTTTGGTGGGCGACATGCCCACGCCGTTGTCGTGCACGCGAAGAGCGACGATGTCCCGTTCCACCGTGTCGCTGATCTGGATGAGGCCAGGGCTCCGGCCCGCGAGCGCATCGACGGAGTTCATGACCATATTGAATAACATGCGTCGGAAGCGATAGCGGTTGCCGCCCACGAGGGCCGGGTCGAGCCGGCCGAGTTGCAGGTCTACCGCCGCGTCGCCCGCCCTCCGTGACGTAGCTGCGGATGACCTCACGAGTGAACTCCTCGACCTCGCCCCCGAGGTCGAACTCCTCGTATATGCCTTTGCTGCGCTGTTCTTCGAGGAAGTGCTCGATGCGTTGCGAGACGCCGCCGATCCAGTGGATGCAATTCTTGTAGTGCTTGTGCGACCGTGCGGAGCGGGAGTCCGGCGGCAGGAAGGACAGGACGTTGTCAGCACGACCCCAGAGCGGGTTCAGGATCAGTGCGCAAGTGCCGCGGATCGTCTCGATGTAGTCCTTGCCGGTCCGGAGGATGGTGCGGTCGGGTGAGAAGTTCTTCACCGCATTCGAGTACTCTTGGAATGACTTTCGCAGAGTCACCGCCTTCGTCTTCAAGACTTGCAAGTCATGGCTGTGCAGGATCTGCGCCTGCTCCATGCTGTAGATCTCGAGGTCGGTGTTGAGGGTGACGTGGAAGTGAATCACCTCGTTGATGAACCGCTCCACGCGCAGGTCGTGGATGAGGAACTTGATCTCGGCGACTTCCTTCTTGGTCCCTTCTTTGTAGTCCGCCATCGCTTCCACCGAAAGTTTCAGACCTTTAGCTCACTTCACTCGCGATCCGGACACCGCGTAGAGATGGTTGTGCCGGCCCATCCACGATTCAGAAACGGCCGATGAAGCCAGGCCTACGAGATGGCATGAATCTCGCGCCATGTGAGTAATCGAGAAAATCGACAGTCTCGACCGGTGAGCGACACCCCGGCGCCCCCACGCAGCACACACGGAGAGTCATCGAAATCACATACAGTGGCCAACAATGTGTCTGGAATGGCGACTACGGGCGGCGCGCACGCTTGGCGTTTCTTAGTCAACGAGAAACGTGCTACAGGAGGGCGCTGAAATGTACGGAGGTGCAGCCATGAAGCGGTCCGAAACTCGGCTCTTGACTGTGATGTTGGACGTCTGGACATCGACGGCGCTCCTGTCTGCCCTGCTCTTGGTCGCCAGCACGCACACAGCTGGCGCGGCTGGCGCGGAGTTCACGGCCCTCACCGCCACGATGACGGTTCCGCGGTCCGGTCACACAGCGACCTCGCTCCTCAATAATGGCCAGGTTTTCTTGGCCGGCGGGGATAATCTCTTTCCTGGCAAAGGTACGACGTACAACACCGCGGAGCTGTATGACTCTGTGGCCAATACCTTCACGGCCCTCACCGCCACAATGACGACTGCTCGTGAAGGTCACACGGCGACCCTGCTCGCCAATGGCCAGGTTTTCTTGGCCGGCGGGTTCAATGATAACTCCGATTGTCTCGACACAGCGGAAGTGTACAACCCTGTGGCCAATACCTTCACCGCACTTACTGCCACCATGACGTCAGCTCGTTGTGGTCCCACCGCGACGCTTCTCCTCAACGGCAAGGTCCTGATTGCCGGCGGGGATTTTGATGGAGTCACTTACAACACTGCGGAGCTGTATGACTCTGTGGCCAATACCTTCACGGCCCTCACCGCCACAATGACGACCCCTCGTACTATGCACACGGCGACCCTGCTCCCCAATGGCCGGGTCCTCTTGATCGGCGGGGGTAATGCCAGACACACCACTCAGTTCGACACTGCGGAGCTGTATGACCCTGTGGCCAATACCTTCACGGCCCTCACCGCCACAATGACGACTGCTCGTGAAGGTCACACGGCGACCCTGCTCGCCAATGGCCAGGTCCTCTTGACCGGCGGGTTTAACGGCACTGAATCTAGTCCCATTCTCAACACTGCGGAGCTGTACGACCCTGTGGCCAATACCTTCACGGCCCTCACCGCCACAATGACGTCTGCTCGTGCTGTCCACACGGCGGCCCTGCTCGCCAATGGCCAGGTCCTCTTGACCGGCGGGGATGAGAGTATCAGCGGCCCCGCTCTCAACACCGCAGAGCTGTATACGTCCGGTCCAGCCAACACACCGACGCAAACGGCCACCAAGACGCCAACCAGTACCCAGACACCTACTGAAACCCCGAGTGGTACGTCGACGAACACGGCCACCAGCACGGCGACCCCGACGCCGACGTTTACCAGACTTGGACCAGCACCCCACTGTCCACCAGCACACCGACAGCCCTGCCAGGCAGTGTCCTTACCAGTCCTATCACTGCAACCGACACCTGTATTCCGGTCTCTGACACCTCGATCTTCTCGCCCGCGGGCGGAGACGCTCTGATCGGTACCGAGTCGATCTCCTACACAGGTCTCGGCACGTCATGCAGCGGCGCTTCGGCCGCCAGAACCAGTGCAGGGACTGCGGCAACGGCCGGAGCCCTCACGGGGGTGACGCGCAATCTCAACGGTCAGGGAGGCGCGCACGCCGCGGGGACCACCGTGACCCCGACCGTACCACCCACGGTAACTCCAACCGCAACACCCTCGGCGTGCGTCGGCGACTGCAACGGCAGCGGCGACGTCACGGTCAGCGAGCTCATCACGATGGTGAACATCGCCCTCGGCAACGCCGACATTTCGATGTGCATGGCTGGCGACGCCAACGGCGACGGAGCTATCGAGATCAACGAGATCATCACGGCCGTGAACAATGCGCTGAACGGGTGCTCTTAGCCTTGTCCGCTCGGCTTCGCGCACCTCACTCGTGGGCCGCTTCCGCCTGTCGCTTGACAGCGTATGATAACGAAGAGGGTTTGATCCGCTGTCCGGCCCAACGAGCGCATCGAACGAGGCAGCGGGCGTGCGGCCGGACGGCGGATAAACGCCGTTGAACCTGAACCGCGTAGTACGAGCGATGCTCTCTATGGGGTTTCTATCGCAGGGAGCGTGTGAGCAGCCGATGATACAGCGGCACAACGGGCCCGGTGTTTGGGGGCGGGGAAGGTGGCGGCAGCGCGGCAAGGGCGCCGGGGCCGTGCTGAACGGGTGCGGAGGCGCAGAGGGGCGTCCCACCGGCGTGGTGGTTCGACAGCTTGCGAGCAGCGGGGAGAAGACAGCTTGGCTCACGAAGTGTCGTACTGCTGTGGGGCGAGGATTTCGACGACGCGCATCGGGGCGCCGCCCTCGCTGTGAAGCGATCGCGCCGCGACCGGATCAGCCGCGAACCTGCCTACGGGTGGCGCCTCAGTTCCGACGGCAAGACACGTCGAGCACGGTTTGAAATCCCAATAGTGAGCGTGCGCCCGGATGACGAACTCGGTCTCCACGTCGGGATCGCGTGCGTAGAGGCACTTCCCCGAGGCCGCCACTTCGTGCGCCAGCACGATAGAGGCGTCATTGAGCGATACGAGATCGATCGGCACGCGGGCCGTGGCGGCGACATCAGCCCTTAGACGCATCAGCTCTCCCGCGGAGAGCGCCGGGTCGGTGAGGATGGCGAGGTCCACGTCACGCACGAGATCGCGCGCCGGATCTGCCGCCGAGCCGAAGAGGTACACCAGCTTGACGCGCGCGTCGCACGCCAGCTCCTGGGCCGCACGATGCGCGCCCTGGCGCGCCCCTTCAGCAGCCAGATGTCGGGAGAGCTTCATGCGCTGGGAACTCTACCACAAAGGCGGAACCCCCGAAGCCCGGCAGGACAACGATGGACAGGGGCCGGCCCTCAACTGCCGAATTTCTGCTTGACGACCGCGAAGGCCTCGTCGGCGACGGCGAGGGATTGCTTGACGTCCTCCTCGGTGTGGGCGCAGGAGACAAACCAGTTGTGATGCGGGTGGAAGATGACGCCACGCTTGGCGCTCTCCGCGCTGAAGAGCTGCTTGCGCAGAAAATTGACCTCGTTGCCGAAGCGCATGAACGGGATCGTGTACGGGCCGCTCATGACGATCTCGAAGCCGTGCGCCTTGCCGCGCTCGATCAAACCGTCCCACAGCAACTTGCCGATGCGCATCATGTATTCGACGCCATTGAGCCGCTTCAGCTCATTGATGGTCGCGATGGCGGCGGCCATCGGCTCCATGCTACTGAAGAACGTGCCGGTGAACAGTACTTCCGCGGCCATTTTTTTCAAGGAGTTCTTGCCGACCGCTGCGGAAATCGGATAGGTGTTGGCGATCGCTTTCGAGAAGCAAACCATGTCCGGGTCGTAGTTGAAGTACGCGTGCGAGCCGGCGAGGCTGAGCCGGAACGCAGCGCGCACGTCGTCGGAGATGATGACGATGCCTTCCTGCCGGCAGATTCTCTGGATGGTCTCCCACCAGCCGGGAGCGGGAAGCTGCTGGTCGGCATAGACGACGTGATTGTACGGCGTCATGATGACGCAAGCGATCTGGCCTTTATATTGCTCGACGAGCCGCGTGAACGAATCGAGGTTGTTCCAATCGAAGCAGTGGACGTGGGTGCGGTCTTCCTCGATGAGGCCGCCGTGGCTGGGCGTGCACCACGCCTGCGCGCCGTGGTAGGCGCCGTTCACCATGAGGACCTTCTTGCGACCGGTGTACTCGCGGGCGACGCGCGTGCACCAAGTTGTGACATCCGCCCCGTTCTTGCCGTACACGCACCAGTCCGCGCCCTTGATCGTCTGCACCAGCGTTTCCGCAAACAGGACGCTGATCGTGCTGGGATGGCTCATACCGTCCCCGTTTTCTTTCATCGCGGCGACAGCGGCGTCGACCACCGGGTTCTTGTAGCCGAGGATCATCGGGCCGAAGCCGCACATCCAGTCGATGTATTCGTTGCCGTCCGGGTCCCAGTAACGGCAGCCCTCGCCTCGTTCGGCAAAGTACGGATACGAGCCGGGGACGGTGAATGCCGGGTGTTTGTGTCCGATGATTCCGCCCGGAATCACCTTGCACGCCCGCGCGAACCATTCGAGTGATTTGTCCAGTTTGAAAGATCCCATGCAGAGCCTCCGCGAACTTGTTCGTGTAAAATTACACCTCGACGTATTTCTCTATCCGTTCGAGCACGACCGCCATGCTCTCAGCCATCCCGATCATCCCGTGCAGTTGAATCCGGCACAGACCCAGGGCCTCCAGAAAGTCCACCTTCCCGGTCAGCATGTCGTAGGTGAGGTCGATGCCCTGTATTTGCATGGACACCATCGGATTCTCGGCCGGGCCTTTCGCCGGCGTGATCGTACCGTTCTGTTTCGTGATGTGCACCGCCGGCCCGTCGGGCAGGACGCGGATTTCCATCACGCCGTTCACCGTCTTCCGCACGATATCGGTGACTTTCGGGTCGTGCTCGCCGACCGCCTTCAGCGCATACGCCGCGACCTGGAGCTGCAGCCGCGTGTGGAACTCGAAAAGCTTCCGGTCCTGGAGCAGCGCTGCGGTCGGCTTCAGGTACTTCTCCATGATTGCTGTCAGCTTGTTGAACTTCCGAATACTGCCCAAGCGCCAGATGCCCCTCCAGATCACGGGCAGCACAAAGCCCTTCTTCTCGAACATCTTGTTCAGCGGTGGCCGGGCTCGGGAACCACATCGCGACCGACGGCCGCGCCACCGTTTCCAGCTTCGCCTCGCATTTGCCGTCCTGGAAAGTCAGGCAAACTGCCGGACCGCCGGAAACATGCATCTGAATCGAGCAGTCCCAGCCCTGCACCAGCTGCTGCGCCTCGCTGTCGAACGCTACGATCTCCTCGAGCTGTGGCAGCACGGCGTTGAGGAAAATATACGACTTGATGAGCTCTCTGTTGTCCATCGCAGCACTCCTCGGGAAACCTATACGGCTGAGCGCAAGCACGTGCGTCAAGCACTTGTATGCGGGTCAATGCGATTCGGCAGTCGAGCCCGCCGAAAAGATTCACCTCGCCAGCGGACTCGTGCTATGCTGCAGCACGTGGATGGTTCGTGATGCAATCCGAATTTCACATGCGCTCGCACCGCAAGTACGAGATGCTCGACATCACGCGGCAGGTGGCCGAGGTCGTCGGCAAGGCGGGACTCGCTGAGGCCATCTGTTCCGTGTACGTCACGCACGCCACCGCCGCGATCGTGATCAACGAGAACGACGATCCGAACGTCTGCGAGGACGTGCTCGAGGCGCTCACCAAGCTCATCCCCGAAGGCATCTGGCGGCACGACCGCGTCGACAACAATGCCGCCGCACACATCAAGTCGGCGATCCTCGGACCTGGGGAAACGATTCCGGTGCGCAACGGCAAGCTGGTGCTCGGGACCTGGCAGACCATCATGCTCGTCGAGCTCGACGGCCCGCGTGATCGCCGCATCGTGGTGACGGTGCGGTAGAGGGCCGGTGGCCTTCCCAACACGGCCGCGTGACGCCCGGGTGGCAATTCGCTTTCCTTTCTGCGTCCGACCGGCTAGCGATATGAATCGGTTGTGGGGGTGCACTCACTGATGGGTATGTTGTTCCGCCGAGCGATTGCACCAGCGGCGGCGGTGCAACCGGCGGCGGCGGACGTCGCGCCAGCTGAACGTGCTGACGCCGCCTTCAGCATCGAGCCCTACACACCGCCGTGGTGGCTGCCGAACGGACACCTGATGTCACTGTGGGCTTACTACATCAGGCGGCCGATGCCGGCGTACCGCCGCGAGCGGCTAGCGACGCATGACGACGATTTCCTCGACATCGACTGCATCGACGGCAAGCCGGGGCAGCCGCTGGTTGTCGTCTGCCATGGGCTCGAAGGCTCCTCGAGCTCCCGGCTACGTGCGCGCCCTGATGCGCGCCGTCGGAGAGCGCGGCTGGCACGGGGTGGCGCTCAACTATCGCGGCTGCAGCGGCGAGGACAACCATCGCCTGTATGCCTACCACTCGGGGTGGACGGTCGATCTCGACTTCGTGGTCCGTGTTTTTGCGGCGCGCGATCCGCAGCGGCCGATTGTCCTCGCCGGGTACAGCCTAGGTGCGGGCATTACCGCCAACTGGCTGGGACGGCGCGCCACCGAAGTCCCCAAGCAGGTACGGGCGGCGTTCCTGTGTAGTGTGCCTTTCTTTCTGACGCCGTGCAGCGCGCGGCTGGAAAGCGGGTTCAGCCGCGTCTACCAGCGGAATTTCGTGCGCAGCCTCCGGCGCAAGGCCCTCCTGAAGGCGGCGCATCACCCCGACGCGTTCGACCGCCGCGCCGTCAAGCGGGCCCGCACGTTGCGCCAGTTCGACGCGGCGTATACCTGCCCGATCAGCGGCTTTCGCAGTGTGGAGGACTACTACGCGCAGGCCAGCTGCGGCCCGCACTTGCGCTCCATCCGGGTGCCGACGCTCATCCTCAACGCCGCCGACGATCCGCTCATCCCGCCCGACACGGAGGCGCCGGCTGCAGCCATCGATGGCAACCCCGCCGTACGCCTCATCGTCACCGAGCACGGCGGCCACGTCGCCTTCGTGGCGCGCACCCGCAACTGGCTCGAACGCCAGGCGTTGGCCTGGTTCGACACCTGCCTGCGGCTGCGGTAGGGGTGCCGCGCACGCTTTTCAACCTGGAAGCCGACTGCGTTGTGCAGTCCACTTCAAGTGGACTTCGTCTCGACTCAGCCAGGGAATTCATTGGCGAGTATGTCAGAGTTGACGGATAGGGGTCAAGTAGGATATGCTGCCCCCTGGCATGAGGAGAGAATCTCTTCTGCGAGGGGGTACATATGCCCGATGCGCAGGCGCCGACGGACAACAAAGTCGTTATCAGTTTTTGCGAGTTGGTTGGACTAATGTTCGGGTTACCAGCTGGCGAAGCATTATATCGGGGAGAGCCCCTGTCGGGCCGAATGTTAGGTTTGCGGCCGTTCGACGTATGCTACGCGCGCTCGGCCCTGCGTGGCCGTGGGTGAAATCCCGTTTCCCGAGCCCAGTGTCGGTGGCGCTTGTGCGTATGGCATCCGACTTTCGGTGGTGGTTTGGGTTATTGCTTCTTGCATTTGCGTACGCCTTTCTGATTCCAGAACTAATTCACAAAGTCCAACCCGCAGCCCCCACTACATTGCTTGACCTAACAGACACCGCGCACATATGTGACAGCGCCACGATTGTTATCACCAATCCGCCGCCGCTCTTTGCGTGGCGATCGTCATCGCTCGGGCTGATAGGCGGCGCCCTGGTCGCCGGCTTTGGATTTTGGATCGCACGTCTGGCGCGCAAACGTCGCGCATCCCCTCTACCGTCATCGGCTGCAACAATCGGCATTCAAACGCCAAATAATGGAGAAGAGGTGGACTTCAAGCAGAGAGTTTGCGGCTTCGTCTACCCTGTGGATACGCCCGTTCAGATACTTGTGTACTCCGGCGACAAGCTTTGGCATCCACAGACGCGCGGGGCGTGCGTGAGAACGGAACGGTACAAATGGAGCCACGAATGCCAATTTGGGAACGTGGACAGCAGTTACGGACAGCACCGTGTAGTTGCGATTACCGGAGTTGATCCCATAAAGGACAATCTGGCGGACATCCCGCCTGCTGCGGTGCATTCAGAAATCATCCAAGTATTCCGCCGCGCCAGAGGTACTCGACCGCCTGGAACTGGCCCTCAGCTAATCGTCGAGTGTGAAGTACAGCACAAGCCCGTGCCTCCCGTACCTCCCAATGCCACGGCCTCGGAGTGGTTGAACTATCCAGACGATGCGAAACGCGCCGCAGCGAGCCACGAGGCCTTCCTTGCTTTGCTGCGCATTAGGAATGGAGCAACAACCGATGTGAGGAATCTTTGTGCATTTCTCATATTTTGCGATGGGGAGATGAATAGGTTCTTTGCGATAGTTGAGGGCTGCTGGCTTCAGTTACACGAAAAATACCCTGGCTTTGTTCCGTATCTTGATCGTGCGCCAATCACGCTACGGGCAGGCGACGAGCGGTGTTTGGCGCTTGCCCTCAAATATCCTGGTGATGACTTCAGTCATGCCCTTGACCTGCGTAGCTGCCAACGGCTCAATTGGCAGGAGCCAGACCTGAAGATAAATAGCTATGATTGTCACGTTTGGGTTGAGTTCCAGTTCAATGAAACCGAAAGCATCCCTCACTATTTTGCGCTTATTTACGGCGGACCCATGCACGCACTTACTCCGCGTCCACGAGCGCTGCCTAAAAAGGCCCCGTGAAGCGCATGGCATCGAAACCGGCTCAAAAAATCCTATTCTTCTACTGCTATCAGTGCCGTGACTACGAGCTGAAGACTAGCCCGCACTTCCGCAATCAGAAGCGGCGCTTTGCACGGCGGCGTAAAAGGGAACGTGAGGAAGAGGCCGCAAATGGGAACGTCAACTGAACGGGCTCGCTGGCGTCGTTGGGGCGGGCCGCTGAAAGCGCCCGCCAGTTGCCGCGCTTCAGCATCCTGCTATCGCCAATCCAAAGATGTCTTCGTTGCCGCGATTGTTGTGGCGAAATTGGAACTCCGCGAGATACAGCGGCAGGTACTTCTTGCTTACGTTGTGGAAGGTGCCGATCACGCCTCTTTTGAGAAGCGACCAGAACGAGTCAATGTTCTGGGTATGGACTTCACCGCGCACGTACTCATCCTTGCTGTGATCTACCGACTCGTGGTGGAAGTGCTCGCAGAGATGGACATAGGACGGGTGTTCGTCCGTCGCGACCAAATCGACCTTGTCGGAAACAACTTCACGGACGAAGCCGGTCATGGTCTGGGTGTCGAGCCCTTGGGCGACCATCGCTACTACATTGCCCTTGCGAGCGATAGCGCCAATGACTGGAGTCTTGCCGACGGGACCCCGCCCCTTCTTGTTCCGTTTGTCCTTGTGCCGGTTCTTGTTCTTGCCGCCGATCCAGGTTTCGTCTACCTCGACGATACCCATGAGTTTACAGAAGTCGCGGTGCTGCATCGCGGCGCGGAGCCGATGGCACATGTACCATGCGGTTCTATACGAGGCGCAACCGATCTGCCGCTGAATCTGCATCGCGCTCACGCCCTTCTTGCTGTTGAGCATTTGCCACAGGACTTCGAACCATGTCTTCAGTGGGTACTTGGTATTTTCGAAGATCGTTCCACTAATGATGGAGAACCGATAGGCGTTGCCGCTGCGGCAATCCTTGTTTCCGCACTCCCAGAACCAGCGGCGCGTTGTAAGCGCGTAGACATGATCCGCCGTGCCGCAGCGTGGGCAGGTAACCACGCCACCGGGCCAACGGCGCTCTTTCAGGAATTCCTTGCAGGTGTCCTCGGTCGGGAAGCTGGCCATCAATTCGCGGAGTGTCATCATGTCGGGCATCCTCTATCTGCACACAAGATAACACACGGAAAGCTATCCGTCAAGTAGGGCATACTCGCCAATTCATTCCTGAGTCGGCGCCGCCCCTATGTCACCATATTAGGCGATTCACGAACGCTGGCATTAGAAGCGTAACCCTGGCAAAAGGACAGCACTATGAAGAACAACGCACCAGAGGAACAAGAGGGCGCAGCTCGCCGTTGGCTTACTTACCGTCCCGAAATCAAGATCCTGGACTGCACGATTCGCGACGGCGGACTGATGAACGATCATCTCTTCGACGACGACACCGTGCGCGCCGTGTACACGGCGTGTGTCCAAGGCGGCATCGATTACATGGAGCTTGGCTACAAAGCTTCCAGGCGGATTTTTGCCCCGGCGCAGTTCGGCCGGTGGAAGTTTTGTACCGAAGAGGACATCCGCCGCATTGTCGGCGACAACGACACGGCATTGAAGCTTTCGGTCATGGCCGACGCTGAACGCACCGACTACCACGAGGACATTCTGCCGCGCAACCAGAGCGTTCTGAGCATGATCCGCATTGCGACCTACATCCACCAGGTTCCCGTCGCGTTGGACATGGTCAAGGATGCCCACGACAAGGGCTATGAAACGGCGCTGAATCTGATGGCGTCCTCGACGATTCCGGAGTGGCAGCTGGACGAGGCGGTAGCACTTTTCGCGGAGTCGGAGGTCGACGCCATCTATGTCGTCGACAGCTTCGGGTCTCTGTATAGCGAGCAGGTTCGGTATCTGATGGAGAAATTCCTCCGCCACGCACAGCCGCGCCACAAGACAGTCGGGATGCACGCGCACAACAACCAGCAGCTGGCATACGCCAACAGTATCGAAGCCGTCATCTTGGGCGCCAACCTGGTGGACGGCAGCATGGCCGGACTGGGCCGTGGCGCTGGGAATTGCCAGACCGAGCTGCTGATCGGTTTCCTCCACAATCCGAAGTATCGGCTACGGCCCGTGCTGCAATGCATTCAGGAGCACATCGAGCCGATGCGGGAAAAGTTGCTCTGGGGGTTCGACATTCCCTACATGATCACCGGCATGCTCAACCAGCACCCGCGCGCCGCCATCGAGTTCAACACCACCGAGCACCGTGGCAATCTGGTGAAGTTTTTCGATTCGCTGGTCGGCGAAGAGGAGTAAGGGCTGCGCCGGCTACAGAGAAGTCGATCAACGGTTCACCGGCCGGCGAATGAATTCGCGCCTACGAAAAGCACGAAGTCGGCCTGCGCCGACTGGTCTCGTGTGGGCTGGGGAGCCTACACGCGGATGTCCATCTGGCGCAGCAGGACCGTGTCGCGGATGCTCTGCGGCAGGAAGCGGTTGAGCGCCATAAAGATCCGACTCTTCACGTCGATCTGGTTGTGAAGCCGGGGACTGGCTGCGGAGATCACCTTGACGATCTCCGCAGCCGCTTGCGCCGGGGTCGGCGCGGTCTTGATGAGCTCCTCATCGCGGGTGATGAAGCGATCAACCCGCCCCCAATAGGGCGACTCTCGCGGCGGACGTGTGTGGATCTTCGCCGCAAACGTCGTGGACACCTGCGCCGGCTCGATCAACGCCACCTTGATGCCGAACGGCTCCACCTCGTAGCGCAGCGACAGCACCAAGCCCTCGACGGCGAACTTGCTTGCGGAGTAGATCGATTCGAAGGGAAACGGAATTCGTCCGACGAGGGAGGACACCGCGATCAGCCGTCCCGAGCGCTGCGCCCGCATCGACGGGAGGAACGCCTGGAAGATGGCCGCCGTCCCGATCACGTTGATCTCGAAGCATGCCAAGGCCTTCGTGAGATCCACCTCCTCAAAGGGGCCAAAGAAGCCGATGCCGACGTTCGAAAGCACCACGTCGACGTGCCCAAACATCTGCAGCACGGCATCGCGGAACCCGATGATGCCGCGCCGGTCCGTGATATCCAATGTCCTCAGCAGATGACGGCCGCCAAGCGTGTTCAGCTCCGCTTGCAGAGAGGCGACGCCCTCGGCGTCGACGTCGAAGCCCGCCACCGACGCCTGCGACCGGGCGAGCAGCCTCGCCACCTCGCGCCCCATTCCTTGCGCAATGCCTGTGATAACAACTACCTGCATGTGATGCCCTCCTTGGCCTATGGCGTATGGCCGATGGCCAGAGGTCTGCCATATGCCATAAGCCATAGGCCATATGCCATAGGCCGACACCTGTTGCTCCGTACGGCCGTTCGGGGCTACACTAGCGGTACCGGAGGGTAGCGGTATGGGGCAGGAGCGGAGTCATCAGGCCAGCGCTCAGCAATCCGAATCTGTACTGGTTCATCAGCCGTTCCGGATCTTGAATCAAATGGTGAAAGCGGCGCCCAGGGCCCGGGGGCCGGTCGATGGAGGCGAAGAACGTGCTTCGAGAGCCTCAGCACGAGCGGTTGTTGATCCATTTCAAAAGGACCTTTCCGCTCACCCTGAGGCTCTCGAAGGGTGTGTTCCGAGAAAATCGACAGTCCCTGCCGCCGACGGCGTAGAGTTGTTCTTGGATGCCGTCGGCGACGTCACGCCGCTCGAGGCGCGGGCACGCGAACGGGTCGCCACCCCCGCGCCGGCGGAGCCGGCACGGGCGGTGACGCATCCGGATGCCGAGGCGCTGGCGGAGCTGTGCGATCTCATCACAGGAAGTGCTCCCTTCGATATCAGCGATACGGACGAGTACATCGAAGGCGCGGCGGTCGGGCTCGATCCGCGCCTCCTGCGCCGCCTGCGCCGGGGAGAGTTTGCCTATCAGGCGGACTTGGACCTGCACGGCATGACCAGCGACGAGGCGCGGCGGGCGTTGGAGACCTTCTTGTCGCAGGCCTATCACAGCGGCAAACGCTGCGTGCTGATCATTCATGGACGCGGGCGGAACTCGAAGGACCAGATCCCGGTGCTCAAGAGCCGGCTGACGAATTGGCTGGCGCGCGGGCAGTGGGCGCGCCTGGTCCTGGCGTTTACCAGCGCGCGCGCCTGTGACGGCGGCGTCGGCGCGCTGTACGTGCTCCTGCGCCGGCAGCGCAACACCAAGCGCCCCCTCCGCGTCACCGCCGGGGCCAAGCGATGAGCGGGAGAGGCCGGACGATCAGCTGACTGCCCACCGCCTGTTACGGCGGTGCGTTTTTACGTATACTGCGCGCTCGGATGAGCTTGACAACGCACCACTTGGAGGCGGAACGTGATGCGAAAACAGCGTGGGCAACGGCTTGTGCCGCTTGCGGCTGTGCCGCTGGCGGCAGCCAGCGCGTGTATTCTCGGGATCGGCATCGCCATGGCTGAGCAGTCACCGCGGCAATTCTCGCCGGCGTTCGTGGCGCAGCTGCAGCAGCACAAGGAAATTTACGTCGCCACGACGCGCAAAGACGGCAAGCGCAGCAGCGTGGTGCCGGTGTGGTTCGGCTACATGGACGACGCGATCTGGTTCACCACGGGACCGAAGAGCTACAAGGCGCGCCGCGTGCGCCACGGCAGCCCCATCTTCGTCTCCGTGCAAGGCAAAGATGGGCCCTTCGTCGAGACGCAAGCCGAAATCGTCAAAGACCCGGCGATGGCGCAACGCCTCGGCGAGCTGTACGCGCGCAAGTACTGGATTGCCTGGATCGGTTTTTTCCGCCCGAGCCGTGCGCGTGTGGAATCCGGAAAGGTCATCTTGCTACGGCTCACGCCGGCGGGTTAGAAGACAAGGGATCGAGGGTTCTAGGGGGCAAGGATACAAGGGTTTCTTGACCCTCGAACCCTTGAACCCTGAACGTTACTCGGAGGATGGATGGACTTCAGCATATCCGCAGATGACCTGCTGTTGCAGCAGTCGGTGCACGACTTCATCGAGGAGCAGGCGAACGCCTGCTGGAAGGAAATCGATCGGACCGATAAGTTACCGGAGTCGCTGATTGAAGGTGTGCGCCAGCTCGGGCTGTTCGGGATCAGCATCCCGGCCGAGTACGGCGGCCTCGGCCTGGCCGTGGCGCAGAAGACGCTCGTGCACGAGATGCTCGGGCGCGGGCCGTGGGGGCTCGCCAGCTTCATCAGCGTGCACGTCGGTCTGGGCTGCGTCGGCATCACCCGTTTTGGGTCGGCAGCGCTGAAGCAGCGGTATCTGCCGAAAATGGCGACGGGGGAATGGCTCGGGTCGTTCGCCCTCACCGAGCCGGGCGCCGGTTCTGATGCAGCGGCGTTGCAGACGCGCGCCGAGCGGCGTGGCGACAGCTACATCCTGAACGGTCGCAAGACGTTCATCACCAATGCGCCCAACGCGCACCACCTGTTTCTCTTTGCGCGCATGGACAAAGGGATCACGGCGTTCCTCGTCGATACCGACTCGCCCGGGCTGAGTATCGGCGCGGTGTTCGATACACTCGGGCATCAGGGCGCACCCATTTCCGAAGTGGTGTTGGAAGACTGCCGCATTCCCGCCGACGCCCTCGTCGGTGAGGAAGGGCGCGGCTTCGATTATGCCAAGCGGACGCTGGCTGAGGGCCGGACCACGCTGAGCGGGCGCTGCGTGGGCGCGGCGCAGAAGGCCCTCGAGTTGGCTCTGGAGTACGCGGAGGAGCGACATACGTTCGGCAAACCGCTCGCCGAGCACCAATCGATTGCCTTTCGGCTGGCGCAGATGAGTGCCCGCATCGAAGCGGCGCGGCTGCTGGTGTATCGCAGCGCGTGGCTGCTCGATCGGGGACATGCTGCGGCTCGCGAGTCTTCAACCGCCAAGCTCGTGGCCGCAGAGAACGCCTGGCAGGTCGTCGACGAGGCGTTGCAGATATTCGGCGGCAACGGCTACGTGCGCGCCGAGTACATGATCGAGCGCATCTGGCGCGACGTGCGCGTCGCCAGGGTCTACGACGGCTCGAGCGAGGTGCAGCAGATCGTCATCGCGCAACGCTTGCGCAAGGGCGACGTCGGATCGGTCCCGATTGCGGCGTCCTGAGCTAGGCGCGCGACCGGTTGCGACAGCCGACTGTCAAACGACTCAGCACTCGGCACTCAGGACGGCGCTGGTTGCAGCTTGGCGAGGAGTGCGCCGAGCACCTGCTCGCGCTCCTTCAGCGCGCGCTTCCAGTCCGCACCTTCGGTCTTGTAGACCTCCTCGCGGAGATCCGCGTAGGTGGCTTCCAGCAGCTCCTTCAGCAGGCTCGCTTCTCCTTGTGTCAGCTCGATTTGCATCGTACCTCCCTTCTGCCTGGTACTGCAGCACCTGACACCACCATTCTACGCCGTCGTACGGTTCGAGGCCACTTCCAACCTCGTAACTGTGTAGTTCGTGAGATGTACTCTCACGGCCGCACGCCACGCGACTCGGCAGCTTCGGGACGCGGTGACCGGTCTCCCGCAGCCGGGCGCAGCCCTCAGCGCCGCTCGCCGTCTTCCACAACAATGGTGGCGACGCCGAGGTGGGTGACGGAACGGGCGAAGGCCACGGCCTCGTCGTAGCGCCCGAAGTGGCCGACGCGCACGCGATAGTAGCGTGTCGCGCCGCTGTCCCACGGCGCCACGTACACCCCGTCGAGCTGCCGCGCCAGTCGCCCCTTGAGATGCAGCGCGTTGTCCCGCTGCGCAAATGCCCCAACCTGCACGGTGTACGCCACGGATGCCAAGTGCACCGCCTGGTCGCCCAGCACTTCGATGCGCACGGGTACGGTTCCCGGACCGAGCATCCCCAGGACGCGCGCGGCAGCGTACGAAAGATCGATGGCGCGGTCCTTCACAAACGGGCCACGATCATTGATCCGCACGTCCACTTCTCTGCCGTTCTGCAAGTTCGTCACCGCCACCCGCGTGCCCAGCGGCAAAGTCGGGTGCGCTGCCGTCAAGTCGTACTGGTCGTACACCTCGCCGCTGGAGGTGTGGTTGCCGTGGAAGCCTGGGCCGTACCACGAGGCCGTGCCGACTTGCACCGCCCCCTTGACGGGTAGAATCGCGGGCTTTGCGCGCCGTCCGGTGATGAATCCGCAGCCCGCCAGCAGGCTCGCCGCAACCACACACGCCACCACCCCGCGCCACATCGCCAGCGATTATGCCAGAAATCGCCTCACTGAGCGATGGATTCACACCAACTCGCGGTCGGGACCGTCCGGGCGGCGACGAGCCACACCTGCTCGGGCGACTCGGCCGCAGCTCACGCGCGCCGCCCGCGCTCGCCGGGTCAGCCCGCGCCTACCAATCAACGAACGGATACAGCTTGATGGTCCAGGGCGTCGACGGGTCGGTCGACCGCAACGAGCCGGTCGTGATCCGCTTGCGCGCCAGCACCGCGCCGTCGACAACACCCAGCTTCCCGAGGCTAAGATTGTCCTTCGCAAACACGGTTCCCTGCACGCGCGTAAAGGCGCCGAGCGTGACGTCGCCTTCAACCACAAAGATCACCTGCTCGGGCGTCAACCCGTCTAGCGTGATCTTCGCGTACGGGGACAGGCGCAACTTGCCGTTCACGCGAACAACCACCGCTTCCGTTCCCGGATCACCCTTGAGAACAAGCGTGGCGTGGTAACCCACTTGAATGCCCGTGGTGTCGAACACTCCCACTCCACCGGGCAGCGGACCAATCGTGGTTGTCCCTGACTTGACGCGCAGCGGATCGGAGTCGGGGATGTAGTTTGCTGCCAAAGCTTCCAGAGAAGCCCGGCGTTCGGCCGCTTTGTTACCCGCGTCTGTGCAGTCCTGTAACAGCTCCGCTCTGCCAGGCGTGGGAGACAAGCCAGGCGTCGGCGTAACAATGGTAGGCGGATATTTCGTCGCGATCGGGCGGACCGAGCCGCCGCCGGTCACGAGATAGCCATTCACCGTGGCCAGGGGCCAAAACTGCGCCGCGATTCCGGTCGACTGAAGCGCGACGACATCGCCCGTGATCGTCGTCTGTTTCTTCACCCGGACCGTGTCGGTGCACACTCCTCCCGTCACGACATTAAGGACTCCGATGCTCGTGGACAGCGCGGTAGAGGGTGTAGGCGACGGTAGCAACCATCTCAGCACTGCGTAGCCTTTCGGACACTGCCGATCGGAAACCGCTTGGTGTGTGCAGGTTCCCGCCCCATCGCACACGTCATCTGTACAGACCTTGCCATCGTCCGTACACGGCGTTCCCGGAGGGTTGAAACAGTTCCCCTCCGACTCGTTGCAGTGCTCGTTACAGTCCCCGTTGGAAAGGCAAGGGTCGCCGTGGTGGCCATCACAGCGGCCGGCGACGCACCAATCGTCGCCGTTACAGTACACGCCGTCGTTGCAAGGCGTGTCGTCAGCTGCGCCCATACATAGCGGAGTGACCGTCGGCGTAGCCGTCGGCGTCTCGGTCGGAGTGCTGGTCGGGGTACTGGTTGGTGTGCAGGTGGGCGTACTGGATGGGGTGTTTGTCGGGGTATTTGTCGGAGTGGGTGTTGGAGCGATGACCGCGACAAAGCCCGTTTGTAGCGCCTGCGATACCCCCCCGTTGGTACACGTGGCATCCCCCGGCCCAAAGAAGCTTATCTGCCCGATCGAGTTCGGACTGCCATCCGTACTCAACGCTGCGATCTTCAGGTCGAACTCCAGCTCGCACGCCGTGTCAGAGGGAACGTTCAGGTTCGCAGGAATGCGGATCGTCGCACCCGGGGTAAAGTCCATGGTGTTAGGGAAATTCACTGTGTCGGGGTCGGGTGTAGCGGTAAACGATGTGACAGCGTTGCCAGACTGATCCACACAGTTGGTCGTCGAGATATTGTCCTGATAAGTGACCACGGAATCATCGGCCGAACAGGGTATGGAGAAGAGCGGCGAGTCTTTGCAGGCAAAGCTGAAACGCACTTTACCCACGTCGAGCGCTGCGGGGCTTCCCCCCACGATGCTTCCCGTGCCGAGCTGGATCTGGACACGCCGCATCGTAAAGCCGGCAACCGCCGGGTCAGCGGTGTTCGTAAAGTTGTTATCCAGATTGATTTGTCCGTTGCAAACGGCGGCCTGCACGTCCGGCGGCGCGCTCGCCGCCACCGCGAGCCAAGCCAAAGCGCCCACCAGCCACATCTTGCCCCCACGGTCGGTTTTCAACATCGCGCCTCCCCTTGCTGCTTTCCAGGCTACCCCATGACGCAGGGGCACGCCACGATTTTTTGCCAGCCACGTACAGCGAGGTCAGCGTGCGCCGCAAAGGGCGTCGAGGGCGGCAGCGGCCGTGTCGAAGCGGAGCACCAATGCACGGGCGCGGGCGCCGATGACGGGCCCGAGACGCTGCCACTTCTCCCTCAACCGTGCGGCCGTTTCCGCCGCATCGCGCAGCGCCAGCTCGCGCCGCGTCGTAGCGGGCCCGCCGATGGTGTTGGCCGCGAGGGCCAACTGCAGCCGTGCGGCGAGATCGCTTGCCGAGGGCTCGTCGATGCTGGTCGTCAGAGACGTTACCAGTCGCTCGAGCCGGAGGCAGAGCTTTTCGCGCTGTTGGACGTTGGTCTCACCGGCGAACTCGCCATCGGGGAGCTCGCCGGGGTAGACCGCTTCGATCGCGTCGCAGCCCGCCTGCAATCGTTGGCGGAGCGCGCTGGTGCGGTCCGGCGGGATCGGCCCGACGCAACGCCACGCGGCGAGGCAACCCTTGAGTCTCTGCGTGACGTGCTCCGGTGTCGGCGCGTCGGCGCCCGCGATCGCTCCTCGCAGCGCTTCGAGGCCGGCCAGAATGCCCTCCGCCGCTGCCAGTGTGGCTTCCAGCTCCAGCTCGTCGCGGCGCCGGTAGCGGTCAAAGAAGCTATCGCACGCGCCCTGAAATCGGTGGCGCAGAGCATCCGTTTGCCGCAGTCCCTCACGCTGGGGCGGCGCGGGCGCGCGTCGCCGGCCCCAGACGTCTTGCGCCTCGCCTTGCAGCCGCTTGATCTCCGCTGCCGTCACCTCCCAGTCGGTGGAGTCCGCCAACGCCTCGGCCGCCTCGCACAGCCTGCGCATCTGGCCCACCATCTCCTCTCGTCGTTCCTTGCCGGCGAGCAGAAACTCTTTGCGTCGTTCGAAGAAGCGGTTGGCGGGTGCCCGGAAGCGCTCGAAGAACGCTGCCGCTAGCTGCTTGCGCACCGGGCCGATCTGCTTCCACTCGGCTTGCATCCGTCGAATGGCTGCGGCGGTGCCGTTCCAGTCCGTCGAGTCAGCGAGCTGCTCGACGGCGGCGCACAGAGCCTCCCGCTTGGCAAGGTTGTCGGACAGATAGGCATCGCGGCGGCGCCGCAGCTCGTCGCGGGCGCTGCGAAAGCGTTCCCACAGCGCCTGCGACTGGTCGTCCGGTGCGACGGCGCAGCGCGTCCACTCCCCTTCGAGCTGTCCAATCTCTCGCAACATCTGTCTCGGATCATCGGCCGCGAGCAGGGCTTCCGCCCGCTCGATGAGCTTCTGTTGCACGTCGGCGTTCGCCCAACGCTTCCAGCCCTCCGCAATCGCCTGCTGCTCGACTCGTTGCGCCAGGGTTTGCTGCGCTGCGGTCAGACGTTGCCGCAGGGTCTCGCGGTCGGCAGCGGGGAGCGGTGGAAACTGCCGCAGGGCCTCGGCCGCCGCACCCAACGCGCGCGCCGCCGCGGCGCGCCTGAACGCCTCAGCCTGTGCTAGTTGCTCCAGACGGGCGCACAGCGCCTTCAGTTGAGCGCACGCCGCTCGTTCACGTTGCTCGCGCTGGGCGTGCAACGCCTGCTCTTGGCTGCTCAACGCCGCGCCGGCCTCGACGAAGCGCCGTTGCAGCGCCCGCTCGCTCGCCAGCCACTTCGTTCCTTCGGGAGATGCCTGCAGCTGCGCCCACCGCTTCTCAAGTGCCGCCCGAGGGCGGGCGGCGGCGCACGGATCGCCGGCCGCGACGAGGCGTTCGCCCTCCAGCACCAGCGCCTCGAGCTGCGTGCGGAATGCGTCGCGCACCCGCCAGCGCTCGTAACGCTGCTCGCAGCGCTCCACCGCCACGGCGAAGCGCGCCGCAAGCTCGTGGCATCGCCGATCGTCGCTCGGACCGAGCGCCCGCCACGCCGAGCGGGCGGCTTCCAGTCTTGCGGGAGTCTCGGGACCTTCGAGCACTACGACCGCTTCGCAGAGTTGCTGCCGAGCCGCGTACGCCTGCTCGCGTGCCGCCTCGCGTTTCTGCGCCTCAACGCTGCGGGCCGCGGCGCGGGCAATCGCCTCGCCGACCGTGTGGCACGCGCGCCGAAAACGCACCTCCAGCTCCGGGTCGGCCGCCGCGCACGCCGACAGATCCCGCCAGTCGCTCTCGGCTTGGCGCAGCACTGCGAGCGCCGCGGGCGGGTCAGGCGCATCGCCCAGGCGCTCGACGCGGGCGCACAGCTGCAGCCGGCGCTCGCGCCCCGCGGCACCGCGCATCGGGTGGGCGGCGGCGAGGACGCCATCCAGCAGCGCCCGCGCCTGCTTGCGCACCCCCTTCTGTGCCTGCGGATCTTCCGCGATCGCCAGCAGCACACCGGGATCGTTGAGACGCGCGAGCGCGGCTAGGGCCACCTCCGGACGCGTCCCTTCGGCGGCGATGCGGCGCAGCAGCGCCACGTCGCTGACTCCCGCGAGCGCCTCGAGGCCGATCTGTGGATCGTCGCTCCGCCGCGCGATCTCGGCGAGCGGCCGCTCTTCCGACACGCTGGACAGAGCGGCCCGGCGAACACTTGGATGCACGGCGTGGACGGCGACCGTCACCCGCTGGCTCGCTCGGGTCAAGCGCGCCAACGCGCGTAAGCAGTCCTCCGCCGGGTGGCGCGAAATGGCGTGCTCGACGAGCAGGTCTTCCGCCCGTGCGCCGGCGAGCGAGCGCAGCTCCTCGTCAGCGTCGACGCGCCCGATCTCGAGCAACAGCTCGGGGTCGTCGATCTTCTTGACCGCGAGGCGTCGGACCCGAACGTCGCTATCACTTCGTGCAACCGAGGCCAGAACCTCCCGTGCGTCCTTTCCCAGCTCGCGCACTGCGGCGGCGCGCACCTCCGGGTCGCTGTGACGCCACGCGGGCAACAATCGGTCGAGCAAAGCCATGCGTGTCTTCTGCGGCGTACCGTACCGTTGCGCCGTTACCGTGGCAATACGATCCACGCCTGGTGGGTCGGACCAGCGCTGCTGCGGCGCAACGGCGTCTTTCAGTATCTTACGGGATTGTTTCCCGCCGCATCGCTCAAAGAGGCTGCGTCGTGTGCGACCACCCGCGGAGTCGAAGCGGATCTGGAGTGCGCCCTCTCGGCTTAACACAGGTGATTATGTGCATAGTATAGATCCTTGGTCGCAATCACACTAGGCGCTATTCACGACAGATATCCATTTCCCCTGAACCACGCGATGGCCTTTCTGATGGTTATATCGATGGGTGTTTGTGGCAGGCCGAGTTCATTCACCGCCTTGGAGCAGTCATACCATTCCGTCATCTTACCAATCCGTACTTCACCAGCCGTAAACACAGGAGGCCTTTTTGTCAGACCAGCTCCAAACTCCAACACATATGCAAGCGCAAGGGCAAGATGATAAGGTATCTTGACCATCGGCGGCTTCACCCCGGCAAGATCCGCAATCAGCTTAAGATACTCATAGACAGTAATATTCCTGTTTCCGAAAAGATATCTCTCACCTACCCTGCCCTTTGTGGCAGCAACGATATGGCCCCGAGCGACATCATCCACATCGATAATATTTATCCCCCCATCAATGTATCCAGGCATCTTGCCTTTGACTACGTCGATAATCATTTGTCCCGATGGTGTTGGCTTTATATCATTGGTCCCAATGACAAGGGTGGGATTGACGATGACCACCGGCAGCCCCCTCACGGCAAAGATTCTCGCCTCATTCTCAGCAGCGTATTTGGAGAGAGAATAGTGGTCGCCGCTTTTCCAATAGTTGAACACGGCTTCCTCATTCGTAGGCACGGGGCCGCTCGCGGCGATGGCGTTGTTGGTACTGGTATAGACGACCTTCTGCACTCCGGCTTCAAGCGCGGCTTTGAGTGAGGCTTTCGTACCGCCAACATTGACCTCGTAGAGCAAGTTTGTGTCCGGTGTCCAGTGGGCGAAAAATGCGGCCGTAAAATAGAGCGTGTCGCAACCTTTGAGCGCCCGTTTCATGGAATCACCATCACGGATGTCGCCATACGCTCTCTCAACATCGAGCGTATCGATGTTGCGGGTGTCGCTCGTTTGTCTTACGAAAACCTTCACCTCTTCGCCATCCTTGATGAGTTCTCTCACGATCGCCGAACCTATAAAGCCTGTCGCGCCGGTCACAAGTTTCTTCATGATCGCCTAATCCTCTTTGTGAATTCCACTGGATCACCCACGTTGAACCTTGGACGTCAGATTGTCGACTGTCGCGTTAAATGAAGTCCGCTAGCGGCGCCAGGCGCTCGACCCACTCGTCGGGCAGCACGCTAATGGCGCCGCCGAACTGCTTGCAGTACATGAGAATCTTGGCGGTCTCTTCGAGCATCATCGCGCGGGTGACAGCCTTGCGCAGATTCTCTCCCACCGTCGCGTCCCCTCGATGACCGTGCCGTCTTCGACAACCTTCAGCTCAGCGACGACGAGCGATTTACCGCTATCTACGAGCAGGACGTCGAGGCGTCCGCCCGGTGTCTGAGTCTGATGTGTCAGGTGCACCATCCCCTCTTCGATGAGGCTCGGGTGCTGCCGCACCAAGTCTTCCAGCTGGCGCTCAGAGATGTCGATCTTCTTGTACACAGAGCCCCCGGCTCGCCCCTTATCCTTCAGGCGGCGCGCTTGCCTTTCAAGGCAACGAACCGGATCTCGACGCGTTTGTTGAGTGCCGCGGCGATGCGGTGCAACATCGCCAGCGAGTGACCCTCGTAGTCGTCGTCTTCGAGCCGCGAGATGACGGACGGCGTGGTGCCCACTCGGCCGGCGAGTTCCTTTTGCGTCAGCTTCGCTTTGGTCCGTAGCTCGTAGACTTTGCGGGCGACCTCAGCGCTCGCGCGGGCTTCCTCAAGCTCAGCCAAGCGCTCCGGCTGTCCGGCGAAAAATCGCCGGTGAACGTACTGCAGCGCGGCCGATCTATTCTTCTTTCTGGCCATGGATCAGTCCTCCGGTGGAATGAACGCGTGCCGTTGCGGATGGACAACCTCGGTTCTCGGCAACCCTCAACCTGCTAGAGCTTCGCAACTTTGCGAAGCGTGATCAAGATCTTTCGTTATACCGAAGCCGCGCCGAGGGCAATGGCGGCCACGTATCCCGTAGCGCCTTGATTATTCGGTGGAAGAAGAAATGGTCCCAAGGGGATTCGAACCCCTGCTACCGACGTGAGAGGCCGGCGTCCTAACCACTAGACGATGGGACCCAGGATGAATTTGCTCATTGATCCATTGACGATTGAGTCATTGGGGACAAACCTGCAATCGCTCAATGATTCAATGACCCAATCGTCAACTTCAACTGAGGAGGTAGGACTCGAACCTACAATCGCCTGATCCAGAGTCAGGTGGCTTGCCAATTAGCCGACTCCTCACCGCTAACCCACAGGCTAGGCGCATCAAGACTAAGAAGGGGTGCGCGTGAAGTCAACCCCGCAGTAGAATGCCATTACGGATTGCTGCCCCCTTCTTCAAGAACCCCAATCCGTAATTACTTCTCCGCCACTTCGCGCAGGATCGCCTGCACGTGTTCGCGCAACGAGCCTCGGCGCGAGCCAAAGTAGTTGCGGGTCGAGAACGCCACCTCTTTGCCGACAATGTCCGCGGTAATCAGATCACTGACGAATTGGCACATGGCTGCGTGCAAGCGCCGGCGCCGAATGCGCGTGCGCAACTCGCGCTCGCTGGGCGTCAGGCCGCGCTCGTGCGGGTCGGGGAGCGTGTCGGCAACGAGCTGCTTGAGCACCCGCCGCAGGCGCAACTCCCACCCCGACGGCAGCGTCACGACGAGCTCGCCGGGCTTCTTCCCGGGCTTGGTAACGATGGGATGCGAGCGCGCCATTGCCCTTTGCGTATCAGGAGCTCCGCCGATTGTCCACGCCTCACGAGTGGGCGCAGCTCCTTAAAAGCTCTCGCCGTGTTCGACCCTCCCTGCCGCCGCCGCGCGCGCCTTGATGTACTTGCCGGTGATCATGTCCTTGTACCCCATGCCCGGGCCGACCATCGGATACACGTGCGCGCTCGGATCGATCAACACTTCGATGAACGCGGGGCCGGGGAAGCGCACGAACTGCTCGAGCTGTGGCCGAATTTGCGCCCGTTCCGTCACCCGCCGGGCGAACTCGAAGCCGTCGGCCCCGACGGCTTTGATGAAGTCCTTCTTGTGCAGCGTCTTGTCGCTCCCGGAGTAGCGGTTCTCGAAGAACAGATCCTGCCACTGGCGCACCATGCCGTCGCCGCAGTTGTTGAGCAGCAGCACCTTCACGGGGATGTGGTTGGTCGTCAGCGTTTCCAACTCACCGAGGTTCATGCGGATGCTGCCGTCGCCATCGATGTCGATGACCAGCTTGCCCGGGTTGGCCACCTGGGCGCCGACTGCGGCGGGCAGGCCGAAGCCCATGGTGCCCATGCTGCCCGAGGTGAGGAAGCTGCGCGGGTGGACGAAGTCGAGGTACTGCGCCGCCCACATCTGATGCTGGCCGACGCCGGTGGTGACGATGGCCTCACCACGTGTGATCTCGTTCAACGTCGCCAGCACTTCTTCCGCTTGGATGAGGTCGGACTGGTGATTGTAATCGAGCGCGTGCTCAGCCTTGAGCTTCTTGACGTGCGCGACCCAGGGGCTGAAGTCTTTCTTGAAGCCCTTCCCGGCCTTCAACAGCTGCGTCAGGCCGCGCTTCGCATCGGAGACATGCGACCAGTCGGCACTCTTGACCTTGCCGATCTCGGAGGCATCGATGTCGAGATGCGCGATTTTCGCCCGCCGTGCAAAATCCTTCACCTTCCCGGCAACGCGATCATCGAAGCGGGCACCGACGGCAAAGAGGAAATCGCAGTCCTCGACGGCATAGTTGGCGTACGCCGTGCCGTGCATGCCGAGCATGTGGAGCGACAGCTCACTGGTAGTGTCCATGCAGCCGATGCCCACCAGCGTCGTGACGACCGGGATTCTGAAGCGTTCGGCGAAGGCCCGCAGCTCCGGCGCCGCGTTGCTGTTGTTGATGCCGCCACCGGCGTAGATGAGCGGCTGCTCCGAGTGGCCGAGGAGGGAGTAGAAGGCCTGGGCGTGCTCCTCGAAGATGGTGATGCGATTCACGCTGGCGAGCCGTTCTTCATACCCGCGCAGCTGCAGCAAGCCCGCGCCGCGGAACACGCACTGGGCATTTTGCACGTCCTTCGGGATGTCGATCACGACCGGGCCCGGCCGACCGCTGCGGGCGATCTCGAACGCGGTACGGATGGTGGCTTCGAGCTTCGTCTCGTCAGTGACCAGAAACACGTGCTTGGCGCACGCCGCCATGATGTTGAACACCGGCGCTTCCTGGAAGGCGTCGCTTCCCATGGCCGCCCGCGGCACCTGGCCGCAGATGAGCACCACCGGCACGGAGTCGGCGTGGCAGTCGCGCACCGGCGTCACCGAGTTGGTCGCCCCCGGACCCGACGTCACCAGCGATACGCCGACCTTGCCGGTTGAGCGCGCGTAGCCCGCGGCCATGAAGCCGGCTCCCTGCTCGGTGGCAGGGACGATCAGCCGGATCTCTTCGTCCTTCGAACGACTCTCGTTGTAACGGAAGATGGCATCATAGGTGGGCAGAATCGCTCCGCCGCTGTACCCGAAAATGGCATCCACTCCCTCGTCGCCCAACACTTGGACGATCGTGTCGGCTCCGCTCATCGTTGTTCCCGCCAGTCGGTGTTGGGCAGCGTGTTTGGAATCCGCCAGAATCGTCATCACAAAATTCCTCTTTCTTTCCTCTGTGGCTGCCACGCCCGGTGCGGCCGTCGGAGGCCGGCGCGCTCCGGGGTGACCAACGCACAGTAGCTGAAACCAGTGAAAATCTATAGCACAGAATACGCACGTGACGAATGCGGCGCGCCACGATCCGGCAGACGCCGGGCGCGGCTCACTCTTTCTTCCGCACACCCGAGCGTATAGAGTTTGCGCATCGGACGAGGCGAGCCAAAGGTTCCCGTCAGTGCACAAAGTTAATGTAGCAGCGCACCGCTTTCTTTCCGGCGTCATCCTGGCCGCCGGCGCTTCCAGCCGAATGGGCCAACCCAAGCCGCTCCTGAGAATTGGCGATCGCTGTCTTCTCCAACATGTGGTGGATGCGGCCCTCGGCTCTCGTCTCGATGAGATCATTCTTGTCTTGGGCGACCGGGCCGAGGAGATCCGCGCGACGATCACGCTGCCTTCGAACCGTCCCGCTCGCATCGTCCTAAACCCCGACTACGCCGAGGGCCAGAGCACCTCGCTCCGTGTCGGCTTAGGTTCGGCAAACACCCAAGCGGATGCGGTGGCGATCCTTCTCGGCGATCAGCCCGGTGTGACCAGCGAGCTGATTGACCGGATGGCAGCCGCCTTCCTTGCTGCAGATCGACCCATAGTCCGACCGGTGTACGCCGGTGGTATCCCTGGGCATCCGGTGTTCCTGGCGCGGAGCATTTGGCCTGAGGTGAAGCGGCTGCGCGGCGACCAAGGGGCACGGGCGCTGTTGCGCGTTCGCCCCGATTGGCTCTTGGAGGTACCTGAAGAAGGCGAGCCGCCCGCCGACCTCGACACCAGGGAAGATTACCAACGAGCCGTTGCAGGGCCGGACCTGGCAGGTCGCGGCAGCCCGCGCTGAGTGTTGGCGGCGCGCACCGCCGGCCGGCGCACCCTGCCCTGCGTGGTCTTGTAGATTGCGTACAGCTGGATCGAGTGGTAGGAAGGACGCGAAATGTTCGGTGGAGGAGAGGCGCTGTGATGGTCCGTACCCGACGCGATGCAGCAGGAGCAGCCCCGAAAAGTGAGGAGTTGACGCGCACGTGTCTGCACTGTGTCCTCCAGCGTGTTCTCCGCCGCGAATCCGACGCCCTTGCGGCACAGGGACTGCAGGTGAGATTGAGCCACTTCGATTCGGTGTGGCTGCCGCAGCCCGGCGGTCAGGTCTATCGTCGTGTGCGGCGGTTCGTGCGTGAGGTGCAGCGTGCGGCCGAACCTGGAAGCCCGCTGAAGGTCGCGGTCCTTCACGGGCTCGCCGGAAAGAGCCACGTCGAGGTTATGGCCAGCTTCCGCTCACGCGATGGCTACCGGACGCTGAGCTGCCAGCTGCCGCGGTGCCTTCTCCACACCTTGTGGCTGGGCTTCGAGGGCAACATCGCGCTGAGCTGAGTGCAACGATTCTGTCGTTCCCGCAATCGTTGGGCGGGAACCCATCCCACGCACAAGGGTTCGGCACCGGGCAACAGGAGCGCGATCACCGGTCCGCGCCTGGTGATTGACGTTGCTGCGAGAGCCTCCTAAGCTCAGGTTTTTCGCGGAGGAGATCCCGATGTATAAGCTTGGGTTGAGCGCCACCATTATTACCGTGCTGCTGTCAGCGTGCAGCCAACCGCCCCCATCAACCACGGCCGTGTCAGAAGGAACGACGACGGCCAAGCCTGCGGAGACGAAGGAACAAAGCGGTGCCAGTGCCGTGGTTGCTACGGTGGACTCGCGCACCATCACGAAAGCGGAGCTCGAACAACACGTGCGCGCCAAGCTGATCGAGATCGACAACCAACGCTACGAAGCGTTGCGTGACGGGCTCGACCAGATGATCGCGGCCGAGCTGTACGCGCAGGAAGCTCAGGCGCGCGGGACAACCGTCGACGCGCTGCTGAAGCAAGAAGTGCAAGATAAAGTCAGCGCGCCATCCGAGCAGGACATTCGACAGGTGTACGAGGCGAACAAAGAGCAGATCGGCGATGAGCCCCTCGAAAGGGTTCGCTCACAGCTCGTCGAATACCTGCAGGGCCAGGAACGAGCGGAGCGCGTTGAGGCCTTCATCGACGAGCTGAAGAAGACGCACAAGACAACAGTCTCGCTGCGGGAACCCACGGTCGAGGTGGGGGACGGCGGGCGCGAGGCCCGCGGCAACGCAAAGGCACCGGTGACGATCATCGAGTTCTCGGATTACGAATGCCCGTTCTGCAAGCGGGCGGTGTCGGTCGTTAGTCAGGTCCTCACCACGTATGGTGATAAAGTCCGCTTCGTCTATCGTGACTACCCGTTACCGATGCACCAACACGCCCGGCCGGCGGCTGAAGCCGCGCACTGCGCCCAAGCCCAAGGGAAGTTCTGGGAGTACCACGACAAGCTTTTCGCCAGCAACGACCTCTCAGAGGACAAGCTGAAGGCGCTCGCGAGTGAGGTGGGACTGGACCAGGCGAAGTTCGAGGAGTGCCTCAGCACGAAACCTTTCACGGCCGCAATCGACAAAGACGTTGCCGATGCCAGCGACGTGGGTGTGAACGGCACCCCCGCCTTCTTCATCAACGGCCGTCTGCTCTCCGGCGCACAGCCGTTCGAGAAGTTCAAGGAAGTGATCGACGACGAATTGAGTCACGCCCCGGCGTCCAAGGGCTGACGAGAAGCGACTCGGCCTATCGCAGGCCTTGGTCCGCAAAGCCAGGGGCCACCAACCACCAGGGTTACGGCAAGTTCGCCGTCATTGCCCGCCGGAAAATTCCCTGGCAGTGTGGCTGCGAGTCAGGCGCGTTTTGCTGCCGGCTCAATAACCAGCCGCTCCACCGGATTCGGCACCTCGTCCGGCTTCCACAGCGCCGAGCGGAAATACTCGAAGCGCTGCCAGGCGGGCGTGAGGTTCGCAAAAAACAGCGAACCGATATCGCCGCTGGGACCGGACGAATGCGCGAAGAGCGCTTCTTCCGGGCGGGCGAGGTCGCAGATGAATCGACTCGTAGCACCAACGAACGGACGCAGCCCGTCCCGCGTCGGCGTGGCAACGGCCGGGCTCACGGTGTAGACATCGCCGGGAAACGGTGCGTCGAGGGCACGGAAGTAGCGACCGATGAGCGGTAGCTCGGCGAGCACGGTCCCGAGCCGCAGGCGCTGGATCCGCCCCCAGCGCCATTGTGTCGGGTCATCGCCGCACCACACCACCAGGCGCTGAACCGCCGCAACAAACGCGTCAGCGGCCAGCTCCTGTAACGACTTGCCACTGGCGCATTCGATGTCCGCGCGCAGCGGGTCGTCAGCATCGAGGAGCAGCCGTTGTAAGCGCGGCTCGGAGCGCCGCGTCCTCAGATAACGGCGCCCTACCGGCTTGCCGAGCACCGCTTCGAAGACACGCGGCGCCAGTTCGTGTTGCGTCAACACGTACAGCGGCGCACCGGCGGAATCGAGGACGAAATCGCCCGGCCAAGCAGCCAACAATCGATACGCCCGACCCGGCAGATCCGCGCGCTGCGCAAACGCCGCCAGCAATTGGACCAGCGCGTCGCGCAGCGGCACGCCGTAATCACTGCCCACATCACACTGGAGCGCTGCGAACGTTTCGGCCGAGTGCGCCGTACTCGCTGCCAGGAACGACTCGATGCGCGTTTGGCGATGGCGCGGCTCCACGTGGGTGCGTGTGGTGGCGACGCGGAAGTTTTCCGGATCGACGATCGAATTGGCCGACGCAACGAAACCCCGCTCCGGGTTCACCATCTTCGGCATTTCGGCGAAGGGCACGAAGCCGTCCCATTGCGCCGCCGCATCGTCGGCGTCCCGGACGAACAATCCGTCGGCCTGGCGCCGCGGCAGGCGTCCGAAGGGCTCCCACGCAATGTGGCCGTCCTTGTGGGCGTACACGTGATTGAAATCGAACGGCCCGTCGTTGATCTGCGCCAATGCCGCCTGGTGCTCCGCGACGGTCTGCGACTGCGCGAGAGCCAAGTACCCTTCGAAGTACCGCGCCGCATCCGACGGCACATAGCGCAGCGCCAGGTCCGCCCCATCGTGGTGTTTCCAGCCGGGATAGATGATCCCGTGTGCACAGCTTTCCCACTCGTGTACCACAGCCCGTCCGAAGCGGCCGCGGCAGGTTTCGCGATGCGGCGTGATTCGTTCCGTGCCTTCTACCGCGCGGTAGCGCGTCGGATCGCCGGGCAGACGATGGATGCGGTACAGATCCCAGCTGTCCCGATATGCAGTGGTCGCACCCCACGCGAGATGGCCGTTGTGGCCGTAAGCGAAGATTCGGGCAGCCGAGCATCATCCCACCTTGCACACGGTACTGCGGGCAATCGAGGTGGGCGTGATACCAGAACGTCGGGAGCGGCAGCAGTGGGACGTGCGGATCATTGGCGACGATGGGCGCGCCCGAGACCGAGCGTTGCCCGTTGACCGCCCAATTGTTACTTCCTGTCGCGGGCAGATGCAGTGGCACCTCCGGTTCTGGGACTGCTTTCGGTGCGTACGTCGTGGGGACGTGCTCCCACGGAGCTTCGGGATAGAAGCGCCGGGCCGCAGTATCGCCGAGATACCCGCGTACCGCGTCGAAGCCCAACTCGACGTCCAGAGGAGACAAGGCGATGCAGAAAGCACAGGTGCGCGCCGCCAGCAACGCGTCGCTGGGCCGCCATGGTCGCACAGCTCCGAGCAACAGGTACTCCGGCGCATACACGCCGCGCATCGCCCGCAGCGCCGCATTGATGCCGCGCGCAAAGGCGTCCAGACACTCGTGGCTACGTGGACCGAGGCGTTGGTAGTCCTGCTCACTCCGCGTTTCGAAGCCGAGCGGCCGAATGAACCCATCAACGTCACTGACGCGCTTGGCACCAAACATCTCGTTCTTCGCCGGCGCGGAGAAGTTTCCGACCAGCTCGCAGAGTCGGCCGGCGCCGAAATGGCGGAGCACGTCGAGCAGGACGAAACGGTCGGCTCCCTGCAGATACCCGAGTGCGGCGAAGAGATCGGGCTCGTGCTCGGCGTAGATGTGCGGGATACCGTTCGCGTCACGAATGACTTCGAGGCGTCCCTGCGTCGCCGGTAGATGCGCCGCCGACAGTGCGGGAAACGTGCCCGATTTCGGCGCCCCCGTGGCATTGCCGATGATCGCACGGACCGTGCGCATCAGCATGGCCACCCGCCGCTTGGCGAAAGGCGCCCGTTTACCCCGTCCCATGCGGCGGCGACATACGCTGCTGGCGGGGTTGAGTCAAACGAGTGCCACCGAGCGGTACTGGCCCAGCTGGGCCAGTACCCACCGAGCGTCGAGAACGATCTCGTGCGTCTCAGAACTGCGTTGGGTCGACGCACTGAATCGTCAACACATCCTTGTCCACCTCGAAGTGAGCGGTAGTCCCCGGCCGGATGCCGGTCAGCTGGTGTTTGATCTTGTAGGTGGTGATCTTCTTCACCGCCGGCAGCGCGAGGTCCACGGGACCCACCGTGGCCTCAAGGGGGTTGCTCAACGCGGCGATCAATGTCCCGAACGCTGGCGTCAAGCTCGATACTCTCGACCCCTGAGTGAGACTTCCCTGATACGAGTCCACAGAAACCCGCGGGCTATGGGGGTCGATGCCGGGCTTTGTCTGGTTGCAGCCACCCCGATTGACGCCCAGGGTCAATGACACGGTACATTGCCCTGCTGTAGAGTCCCCATCCGGCACGCAATACTGCCGCAGCCCTTTCGGTAAGTTGGCAGGGTACTGTGTGCAGTCGGTGAGTCCGTCCACCACCACGGTCTTCGGACCAATCAGGCCCCCGGCGACGGTCAGCAAACCGTCCGACTGCCGCTGCCCGCCGCCACACACGTCGGTGGTGACGACGGCGAACTTGGAGAGGCTCTTCACTTGGCCGCATGCTATGGCGGTCGTCGGGTCAACCTGCTTGGTCCGATCGACGAAGCGGCGGCTTGCGACATCGTCACCTTCACTGTGCAACACTCGCACCGGCCGGACGGCCGCTGGGTCCGTCACCCGCGGCATGGGAAGACAGACTTGGATCTTCGGCCGGCTTGGCAGCACAGCATCCGTCGTGATGTCGATGAAGCGTTCATCCCCACCCTCGAAGAAGGGAACAGGGCCCGAGCCGTGGTCGATTTCCGTCGTGCCGCGGACCGGGAACTCGACACCAGCGGGCACCGTTCCATGCGCGTCCGCCAGAGTCACGACCCGCAGCTCGCCGCCGCCCGCGCCATTCTGGAACCTCACCGTGACCTGGGGGATGTCCCCAGTGAGACCGTCGATGGTTGGCACCGTTGAGGATTGCACAGGAACCTTACGGACGGCGCGCATCGTGAAATCGCCCCCGTAGTTCCGGAAGAAGTTACTTGCGTCCGGCGCCAAGGCTTTGGCCAGGCCGTTGAAGCTGAACTCAAAGTTGTCGCATAACGTTTTGAAGTCGTCCTCGCGCGTTGTTGTACAGGTGCTGCTGCCGGTGAAGGGGAAGGGATCGCCCTCGCCAATTCCGGGCTTGCGATCGATGTAGTCCCCGGCGATTTCCGTCCACGTGAAGTCTCCCGCCTGGTTGGTGGCGGTTTCGCTGAAACTGCCGCCTTGATCGAACACACAAGCGATTTGGCCGGTGCTCGTGAACAGTCCGAGTACGGAGAAGTTGATCGACAGCTGGTTGTTCCCAGGTGGCATCGGGATGTTGAATGTCTTGTTGTCGAAAATCATGCGGGTCGTGAAACTCCCGCCGGCGCCGGCCTGACAGCAAAAGTCGTCGCCGAGCAACACGGTAAACAATCCTTGTCCGGCCTCTGAGGCCGCTGCCCTGCGTGGTGCTACGCAGCACAGCAGGGCTGTGAAGACTACACACCAAAAGGCCCGCGAAATCCTTGCGGTATTCATAGTGCCCTCGAGCCAGGGCCGGTTGGATCACCCTGGAGGTCTGAATTATACGAGCCCTGCCGTTAGGCTGTCAAACACAAACCTTAATAATTAAGGATTTCCTCTTATCACCAGATCTATCGCGAGATCCATACACCAACACCCTGTGACCCGCCCGTTCCATCCAGCGCCTCACCGCAGATACCCGAGGGCGCGCAGTGCTTCAGCGGTGCCCGCTTGGGCCTTCGCCTGGGTCGCTGCTGCCAAGGGTGTCGGCGGCGCGTCGTGCAGCCGAGCGTACAGCTCGCGAGCCGGCAACAACTCCTCGGCAACCCCGGCCAGATCATATGAAGCAGTTACTGGTCGAGGTCAATGAGGAGACGTTCAAGAAGCTCGAACAGATCGCTCCGGCCCGGCCGCGGCGGCGCCCCGCCTTCATTCGCGCCACTACCGCGAGATCCGCAGCCTGCCACCCGCCAGTAGGGCTTCGACCTCTTTCAGCGTGGCCCAGTTGAAATCGCCTGGGTGCGAATGCTTGAGGGCGGCAAACGCGCACCCATACTGTAACGCGGCCTGGTAGGATTTCTTCGTGAGGCACCCGTAGATGAAGCCGGCGGCAAACGAGTCGCCGGCACCGATGCGATCGACGATCTCCACTTCGCGCTTCCCCCCCTCGCGACACTTGTCGTCGGCGTAGACACTTGGGAGCGGCGAACGGTTTGTGGCGAGGCCGTGCCTCGCCCTCGGGTTTGGACGTTAGTACGTGCCGAGATCGGTACCGCTGGAACCTCTGAGCCCCTGGCGCTGCCGTACGCGGGTAAACCAAAATTTGAGCATTCGCCTGCAACGGTCAATGCCACTCGGATTGGAAGAATTCACTATCAAGGAGATGTCAATTGTGAAATAGTGCGCCGGCCTATGGAACGTTTGAGCGCCACCACTCAGCGCCGGCTGACGCCCGCAACCCAACCGCAAACCCGCATTCCGTCATGCGGGAATGACAAATTGACAGTCTGCCCGTCACAAGAACCTTGCACCGCTCGACGATTTACGGATGGTGGTCAATTGACCGCGTCCTCAGAGGGGGGCTAGGCATCATTTGCAATTGAGGTAAAATAAGGACCTGTGACGCAGTGGGGGAGGGGGAGGCGTAACATGCGCCAGGGGCCGGTGGGGATGTGGCGTCATGGGTAATTGCGCACCGGCTCTGGACCTGTGAGGGGGTTTGCGATGAAGAACGTAACTAACTACTCACGTGCGAGCTGCCGCCCGCAACCCAAGCGAGGCAGGGCCTCGCTACGCCAAGACTCCGGAGTGACGAGGCCGCGCCTCGCCAATTTCGTCGCGCTACGCGACGATTCACGGATGTCGTAGCTTAGGCGGCGGCAACAAATAAAGGTAGCAACTTGGGCCAGAAGCGAGTATGATTTTGGAGCATAAGATCTTCCATCCAGCTCCAATCGATATAGTCTACTTGCTACCTTTATTTATTTACGGCTCCTTAGGGGCCCGAATGGTGCGGGGTTCACCGGATTTAGGTTGTGGAGCGAATCGGCCGAAGAAGGTGGTTATGTATCGACGGCTGCATCGTGATGTGACGACGACTGCTGTCTCTCGCGCGTTGTTTCTGGGAGTGCTGCTGGCCAGCACCGTTGCGTTCGGCCAAACCAATACGCCAACGGCCACTCCGGTCACGCCGACGCCCACCCCTACCTGTGCGCCTGGCGCTATCTGTCAAACGTTCTGCGATACCGTCCCATCCACAACTACGGACTGGACCAGTAGCGTCAGCCTCACCCAGTTCGATCCATCGTTGGGCGCGCTGCAAAACGTCGCGCTGACGCTTTCGGTGAGCACCGCCCAGACCCTCGGGGTGGAGAATCTGGCCCCTACGGGCGGAACCATCAACGCCACGGAAACCGTAACAATTACCCTGACGACGCCGAGCACCCCGAATCTGACCAGCTCTTCAGTCCTCAGCATCAGTCCGGTCGAGGGGCCATACGATGGCGTGACCGACTTCGCCGGTACGTCAGGAACGACTGTGACCGCCAATTCAAGCGGCAACAATACTCGTACCTCCTACACCCCCATTACAGACTTCGAAGGTACGGGGAACGTGACGATGTCCGTTGCCGCAAAGGGAAAGTTCGTTGGCAGCGGCCCCGGGACCCTGGCATTCACTGCAACCGTGTCGTCGTCGGCTAGCGCGTGCGTGACCTACACGTACCTGCTGTTCACTCCGACCTCAACTCCCACCTCCACGGCCACGGCAACACCGACGTCGACGCCGACCAATACACCAACCCCAACGATTACGCCGACCGTAACCGGCACCCGCACGCCGACCACCACACCGACCAACACCAATACGCCGACGCAGACCGCTACTCAGACGGCGACCCTTACTCCCACGGTCACTCCCACTCAGACGTCGACGCCAACGATCACCAATACCGCGACGGTCACGAACACCCCAACGATCACCAACACCCCGACGGTAACCGTGACGCGGACACCGACCTGGACTCCCACGGTGACGCCCACTCAGACTTCGACGCCAACGGTCACCAACACCCCAACAATCACCAACACACCGACGGTCACCCCAACTCAGACGGTAACCAACACTCCTACGGTGACGCCCACTCAGACCTCGACGGCGACAATTACCGACACGCCCACCATCACTCAGACACCTACCATCACACCGACACCGACTATCACCCTAACGCCGACTGCGACACCCACTCAGACTCCGACACGCACGCCGACCAATACTCCGACGACCACTCCGACGCGCACGCCGACCAATACACGTACGCCGACCAATACCCCAACTTCTACGCCGACGCAGACACCTACGAGCACACCGACTTCGACGCCGACGATTACGAATACCCCCACAAGTACCAATACGCCGACCGTCACACCGACGCAGACCCCCACCTCCACCCCCACGGAAACACCTACCATTACCGAGACGCCCACCATCACTCAGACGCCCACGATCACTCAGACGCCCACGATCACGGGGACTCCGACGATCACCGGCACTTTCACACCAACCAGCACGCCTACCGCCACTCCAACGATTACCTCAACCAACACGCCCACATTTACTGCGACTCCCACCGCGACGCCGACCGATAGCCTGACGTTCTGCGGCAATGCCCCGAGCGAAATCACGTCGTGGAACATCACGCTGCCGGTCACCATGTTCGACCCCTCGGTCGGCATTCTCACCAACGTCACCGTGTACGTGTTCGCGCAGGTCCAACAGACAGTGGGAGTGGAGAACGTAAGTCCGAGCTCACCAGCAACGGCAACTGCGGTCGGCACAGGAGAGGTGATCGTCACCTTGCCAAACTCGGACACCATAACGGCCTCAGTGGACCTCAACGCTCAGCAAACGCTTTCCCCGTTCGATGGAGTGCTGGACTATGCCGGGACTTCCGGGTTTACCCAGAGCGGCACCGGCACTAACCTGCAGACGTATCCATCGTATTCGCCACTGTCGGATTTCGTAGGGCCAGGGACCCTGATGATTCCGGCATCCGCCGATGGATACGTAACCGCCACCGGCGGCGGCGACTTGATCGCTCAGGTGACCACCACCGCTGGCGCGGCGGTGTGCGTCCATTACGACTACGTGATCCCCACAGCAACGCCGACCTCAACCCCGACTCTCTCGCCAACGATCACCCCAACCAGCGCCACGATCTTGACGCCAACTGACACGCCCAGCCAGACACCAACAGCCACCTCAGCCGATACCCCGACCACCACGCCGACCAGCACGCCCACCACCACCTTGACCAATACCCCGACCGACACCCCGACCGGCACGCCCACCAACACCCTGACCCCAACCAACACGCCGACCAGTACGCCCACGATTACTCCGACCGCCACGGCAACCAGCACACCGACGGCAACTGCGACGAACACGCCGACGTCGACCCCAACTAGCACGCCGACAAACACAGACACGCCGACGCCCACACCAACCAGCACGCCAACATCGACACCGACAGGTACACCGACCAGCACGCCAACGCCGACCCCGACGTTCACACCAACACCGACTCCGCAGCCAGCCGACCTCGCGGTGGTGGTGACGGGGCCCAGCTCCGTGCAGCTCGGCAACAGTGTTACTTATACGGTGACGATAACGAACAACGGCCCCTCGAACGGAACGGGGGTGACGGTCAGTGACTTTCTCCCGTCCAACGCCACGTTCGTGTCGGCTACGCCGAGCCAGGGCACTTGTGCCCCACCGTCGTCCGGAACGCTCAGCTGTACGCTCGGCAACTTGGCAAGCGGGGCGACCGCCACGATCACCATTACAGTGACTCCCACCGCCAGCGGAACCATCAGCGACGCCGCCAGCGTCATCGGCAACCAGACCGATTCGAACCTCAGTAACAACAACAGCTCGGCCCAGACCAATGTCATTGCACGCACGCCGACATGGACACCCACAATCACGCTAACACCGACGCGCACTGCGACGCTCACTCCAACCTCTACGGGGACGACGACGAACACGCCGACCAGCACACTGACGGCCAGCGCCACCATCACCCCCGTGGCGACGCCCACCCCAACCACGACCGGCACACCGACCACCACTCCGACACCAACCAACACTCCGACACCGACCACCACCCCGACTCCAATCCCGCCTGACCTGGAGATCAGCAAGCGCCACTCAGGTTCCTTCCGTGTCGGACAAAATGGCCTCTACACCCTCATGGTCACCAACGTGGGCGCGGGCAGCACCGTGGGACCCATCACCGTTACCGACCCGCTGCCGACCGGCTTCGTCTCCGGCACCGGGACGGGCTGGAGTTGCGGCGCCAGCGGAGCAACGGTGACCTGCACCAGCAATGCGGTCCTGACGCCGGGGGACAGCAGCAGTATCAGCTTGACCGTGAGCGTGGCCGGCAGCGCCGACGCGGTCACCACCAATACGGCGACAGTGACCACCGCCAGTGACACCAACGCCGCCAACAACATTGATAGTGACTCGACCAACGTCATGAACGTGTGGACCCCCACCCCGACGGGAGCCGGCATCCTGTCACCAACACCCACCCGGACACCGACCTCCGGCGTCGGCCCGGGCGCATCGCCAACCTTCACACCGACCGCGACGGCAGCAGGCGTGCAAACGCCCACGCCGACTTGGACGCCGACGACCGGCGTCGGCCCGGGCGCATCGCCAACCTTCACACCGACCGCAACAGCAGCAGGCGTGCGGACACCGACGCCGACTTGGACGCCGACGCCCGGCGTCGGCCCGGGTGCATCGCCGACCTTCACGCCGACGCGGACGGCAACGCCGGGCAGGACCACGCCGACCCCAACCCCCATCGTTGTCGGCGGCAACATGGGCCTGCGCTTCGTCACCAACGGGCGCGTCAACCGCGGCAGCACCTTGTACTACTCGGCTGTCGTGCTGATCTACAACAACCAGAGCGTCATCCCGGACGTCCAAGCCACCCTGACGGTGCCGCAAGAGGTGCAGTACCTGTGGGCCCAACCTGAACCGGCGCAGCAGCCGGAGGTCGGGGCCAACGGCGGCATCGTGCAGTGGAATTGGGGCACCTTGAGCGGGCCGGCCAACGTGCCGCTGCAGGTGGCGGTGCGCGTGCGCTCCGACATCGACTTCGGCAACACCTACACCTTCACCGCCACCTTGCAACTGAGCAGCGGTGCCGGCGACTACCAGCAGTACACGCGCACCAGCTACGTCGGTCGCTACGCACCGCCGGACAACTACCGCGCGGACAACGGGCGGTTGCAGGTGTCGGTGGTAGCGCCCCAGTCGCTGCGGGCGGGGAAGCCGATCCGGTACACCATCAAAGTGCGGCCACGCGTGGGCGGCGACGCCTTGCAGGTCGAGGCCATTTTGCCGACCGGGGTAACGTTCACGTCCACCGATGTGCCGCCCGCATCGGTGGACCCGGCGACGGGAACGCTGGTCTGGACGGTGTCGCACGTCGGCTCCAGCACGCTTCATATCTATGGGGTCGTCGACCCGGCGGCCGCAGCTGGGTCGACGCTGACGATGTCGGCCGCTGTGTTCGATCCGAGCTCCTTTCCGCTGGTGGTGTTCGCCAACACGACGGTGCGCTGACGCGCCCTGAGCCACTTTCTGACGGCACGTGCAACACGGCGTTCTCCGTGCCGCCGGCTCGCGCTGCGGTCCGCCTGTGGTACGTGGAAGCAGCGCCGGTCGGGTTGAGCGCATCACGAAGCATGGCGCGCCCTCTTGAGATGTTCTGGTGTGTTGGAGTAAAGCCCGGGGGGCATGGACAAACGCAGAACAGCAGTCGGGAGAACAACCGCGACCTCGTCCCACGCCGCCCACCGCTGCGTGGTTGGGGTTCGTGGAGCCGGTGGCGCCGATGTACGAGGTAAGATGACAGCGAGAACACTGCTTGTGATTATCGGTGTGCTCATTGTTGGGGTCGGTGCCTGGGCCGACATGCCCTATCCTGCCAACCCACAACCCTGTACCGCGACGACGAGCCCGCCCGCTTGCATTGCCGCGACCGAGTACGCGCGCTACCTCTTCCTCCCCGCCACCACGCCGCTGACGGTGCCGAACGACTTCGGCAGCAATAATTGGAAGCTGACCAGCGCGAAAACGGGCGACCCGCAGATCGACAACAATCCGCAGGAGCTCTTCGGCGTCAAAGGCGCCAGCGTCGACCTCGCGTGGCAGGTCACGACCGGCCGTCCCGACGTGCTCATCGCCGTACTCGATTGCGGCATTCAGTGGCAGGACCAATTGCCGGATCTGGTCAACAAGATATATTTGAATCGCGGCGAGCTTCCGGTGCCGGAGGGCGGCGACGAACACCGTCGATCCCTGGGACCGCAACGGCGACGGCGTGTTCAATATCCTCGACTACCTGGCCGACGGCATTCATCCGCAGGACTCGCGCGTCTCCGATCAAAACGGCAACGGCATGATCAACCCGGAGGACCTGATCTTCATCTTCTCGGACGGCGTCGATGACGACCATAACGGCTACGTCGACGACATCGCCGGCTGGGATTTCTTCGAAGATGACAACGACCCTCTCGACGAGGTGCGCTACGGACACGGCACCGGTGAAGCCGAGGATTCCAACGCCGAAGCCAACAACGGCATAGGCGACGTGGGCACGTGCCCGAGCTGCATGGTGATGCCGGTGCGCGTCGGCGACAGCTTCGTTGCCGAGGTGAACAATTTCGCGCAAGGCGTGCTCTTCGCCACCGACAACGGCGCCCGCGTCATCCAGGAAGCGCTCGGCACCCTCAACAACTCGAGTCTCACGCAAGCGGCCATCGACTACGCCTATCGCCGTGGTGTGATCGTCGTGGCCTCGGCGGCGGATGAAGAGTCCAACCATCACAACTATCCAGCCAACTACAACCACACGCTCGAGGTGAACTCGGTGACGAAGTTCGATACTTTCGACGGACAGCCTCAGACACCGCCGTCGTATCTGTATCTGAACGGCTGTACGAATTCCGGCGGCCACATCGCGCTCTCGGTGCCTTCCTCGTCGTGCTCGTCGGAGGCCACCGGCAAGAGCGCCGGCGTCGCCGGCTTGGTGTACGCCGCAGCACTCAACGAGATCGACCGCGGTCATTTAACGTCGTATCCGAACGATGACGGGACGCGCGCCCCATTTCCGCTTTCGGCGAACGAGGTGAAGCAACTGCTGACGTTGAGCGCCGACGACATCAACTTCGACGCGCGCCCTGATGCGGTGCCGCCGCTCCCACAGAATTATGCGATGACCTCGCCGTTCCCCGGTGTGCAGATGAGCGAGCGTTTTCATTCGATCGCCGGATGGGATCAGTATTTCGGATACGGCCGGCTCAATGCGCACACGGCCGTCGAGCACGTCATGGCGGGACAGATTCCGCCGGAGGCGGAGATCACGTCGCCGGAGTGGTTTCAGCTGATCAACCCGGACAGCGGGGTGCTCACCATTGCCGGGCGCGTGGCGGCGAAGCGCGCGCACGAGCGCTCCTGGGCGATCGACGTGGCGCCGGGTATTCAACCGGCCGAGTCAGCCTTCGTGACCGTCGCGCACCAGGACCTCACGCCGGCCAACGGCGCGAGCACCGTGTCCGCCGACATTTCCCTGAGCGAGCTAGCCGCTCGCATGCCAGACGGCGTTGACGGGCCTGCGGTCGACGCTGACGGTAAACCGGACCCGGACCGTTTCACCTTCACCGTGCGGCTGCGCGTCGACGACGACCTCGGTGTGCACGGCGAAGACCGCCGAGCGTTGGCGCTGCATCGCGATCCGGACCTCGTCGGCGGAGCACCGCTACGCCTCGGCGGCGGCGGCGACGGCGTTGCCTCGCCCGTGCTGGCAGACCTGGATGGCGATGGCGTGGAAGAGATCATCGTGGCCACCTCGGACGGCCTGGTGCACGCGTACCGCGCCGATTTCAGCGAGCTGCCGGGTTGGCCCGTGCACTCGCATCCGCTCGAGGTACACGATGGCGCGCCGGCGTTTCACAGCGGTGAGATCCCTCTCACCCCGTATGCCGCGATTCTCGGCACCCCAGCGGTCGGTGACCTCGATCGCAACGGCCAACTAGAGGTCATCGCCGCCGATGCCCAGGGCTACGTCTACGTGTGGCAGCGCGACGGCACGGTGCGGCCCGGCTTTCCCGTCGCCACTTTGGCCGAGTACTCGAACACCCATCGTTCCGAGCGCGACCTCTCAACGGAAGACGGGAGAGTGCCGGATCGGACCAATCGCCACACCAGCGACAATCGTCTGGCGCGCGGTTTCGTTGCTGCGCCGGCCCTCGGCAATCTCGATGGCTCCGCCGATGGCTCGCTCGAAATCATCATCGGCGGGCTCGATCGGCACGTCTACGCCTGGCACGCAGACGGGAAACCGGTTCCCGGCTGGCCCGCACTGTTGAAGGATCCAGCAAAGGTGCAGAGCGTCGATCCCATCACGAATGAGGTCACGCTGACCGCCAATGCGAACGCGGAGATCGGGACCAAAATCATCACACCCGTTTCCCTGGGTGACATTGACGGCGACGGGAGCCTCGACGTCGGTTGTCGGTGTCAACGAGCAGTACAACGAGCGGCCCAACGCCCTTCTCGATGATCCGATCATCGGCGTCTACCGTCTGGCCGGTGTTTTGCACAGCGGCAATGGCCGCGTCTATGCGCTGTTTCACGACGGGGTCGCGCATGGCGCTTCGCCCGTCGATCACGGCTGGAATCCGGACGCGTTCATGCCCGGCTGGCCGGTGAAGATCGCCATCGTCGACCTCACCCTGTTGCCCACCGTCGGCACCGGGGTAGACGGGCCACCGGTGCTCGCGGATCTCGATAAAGACGGGAGGCCGGAGATTGCGGTGTCCTCGTTCTTGGGGCCCGCGTACGTCTTCAACGGCTCGGGCGGTTCTTTTCTCGGCGACGCAAGTGGCCTCCCTCGCACTTTGGAAATATCCGCGCTGGGAACAAGCTCTAACTCGACGGATAATCCGGCCATTCCAACCCTCAGCGGGGGTGTGCTCGCCGAGATGGCCGGTGCGAGCGGCGGCTTCCAGTTCGTCGCACCGACGACAGGTTTCGGCAAGTTCATCGATAACAACTTGCCTGGGCATCAAACTCCGAGTGACAATGGGCTGAGTATGTGGGACGTCGCCGCTGCGGACGGCACGCCGGCTGCGGGCGCATTCCGCGCCGCTTTCCCGCGCCTCGTGAACGATCTGGAGTTCCTTACTTCTCCCCGCGGCCGCCGATATCGACGGCGACGGCCTGCCGGAGGCGCTCGTGGGCAGTGGCGTGTCCGACTTGCACGCCTTCAACATTTACGGCGATGAGCCGCTAGGCTGGCCGAAACTCACGGGAGGCTGGACGGTGACCACCCCGGCCATTGGCGACATCGACGGTGACGGCCGGCTGGAGGTCGTGTCCTTGACGCGCGAAGGCTGGCTATTTGCCTTCCGGACGGTGGCCGCCGAATGCAGTGCCACACCGTGGCGGAAGTTCCACCACGATGAATGGAATACGGGCAATTACGCCACCGATGCACGCCCTCCCGCACCCATCGTTCCGCAGACGGCCACACTCAACGGCGGCGCGGCGGGCGCGGTAACGCTGACACTGAGTGCCACGCCTGGGGATGATCTCTATTGCGGCGGACCGCCGCGGATCGATGTCCGGTACGCGGCCCAGCGCATCGACAGCGAGGCCGCGTTCGAGGCGGCAGCGCGTTTCCGTGTACTGAACGCGCTCGCCGAAGCCGGACGGAAGAGCGCCACTACTCTTCAGCTCCAGGCCGATGAGCCGTTCGCACCGGGCCCGGCGTACGTTGCGGCACGCACCATCGATGCCGCGGGCAATCAGTCACCCATCACCGCCCTGGGGCAGATCGTCTTGAGCCCCGCAGCAACCCCATCACCAACTGTGACTCCCAGCCTGACAGCCTCCGTCACCCCTTCCCCGACGGTACCGCCTCCAACGGACACCGTCACGCCGACCGTGACCAGAACCGCGACACCGTCCGCCACCGCCACGCATGCACCGGCCTCCAGTGGCAATGGCTGTGGAATCGATCCGACGACGCAACTAAGCGGCGTCTGGTGGCTTGCGACCGTGCTGCTGCTGTTGCGGTTGCGCGTGCGGCGGTCATTCGTGCTCGCCTACGGCACGGTAAAGCCTCCCCCTACAACCGTGGAACCTATCTTGCTCGACACGGCGACATCGTAGCTTCCTGTGGCAAGTCGGTTCGGCACCGTGAACGTGACGTTGCTTTCCCCGGTCGTCGGGTCCATGGCCCACGCGGTTACCTTGCATCGAGTCTGCCTCAGCCGCCCGCTCACGAGGTGGCGAAACTGCACCACAGGCTTGTCCGCTCCGAAGTAGTGTCCAGCCAACGCGATCGGATCTCCGGGGGAACCGGTTCCCGGAGTGATTGAATCGACGGCCGGCGCCATTGCAGTGAAGACGTTCTGTACGGTCACCAATGGCTGTCGGTACGGACGAATCGCCACGTCGGAAAGTTGCGGCTCCATCCTGGCCCAGACGCGGGCGACAATGAGCGCGTCCGCCCACGATAGGATTTTGAGGGATCTTTGCACCAGCCTCCCGCGGCTGTTCCAATACTGAAGGGACACCCGCCCCTTCGTGTCACCGAAGCCCGCACCGGTCACGTGGATCTCCGTGCCGTTGCATCCCACCGCAGGTGCCGCGCCGTACGGGTTCGGTGCCAGAGTGGGACAGTCGGCGGTGCCGCTCCAGCAGTGGTAGTATGCGTTGAGCAGCCCGGGAAATTCCTGCGTGGCCTTCTGGTTCCCCGCAGCGGTGGCATGGCTGTCGGTGGTGCTGCTGCCGTAGGCGGCCATGTCGTTGGCTACGGTCTGGATGTGTCGCGCAGAGCCTTCCCAGATGCGGTGGTGGTTGCCGGTTTCCGCGCCGGCGTCGTTGGTGTTCGAATCACCACCATTGCTCGTGAGCACGTTGTAGAAATCGAACACGGCGACGTTGTGGTGGGGATAGGCGGCCAGCCAGTCGTTGACCAGCCAGTTGTTGAAGGCGCGGGCGTTCGCCGCATGTGCGCCGTCCGTCTCGCGTTGCACCAGGGGCGGGGCGGTAACCGCGACGAACAGCTTGTCTTGGTGGTCCCGAAGTATCCCAGGATGTCGTTGTAGATGCCTTTTGCGTTGGCGACCGTCATATCGGGCGACGATGCGTCCTGCCCGCGCAGCGGGTTGGGGTCGCTCGTCGCTGGATCGTCGGGGTTCCCGCCCAGGTAAGAGTTAGGGAAGCAGGACTTGAACATGACGATCTGGTTCTCGCCGCCTGGATCGCTGCCCAGTCGAGTGTACGAAGAATTTTGGCCACTCTCGGCGTAGAGGGCGGCAAGGTAGGTGGTGCTCGACGGCCCGACAAACCAGTCGTACCAATTCCCGATGTCGGTCCGGTCGCCGATGCCGTCTGGTCCCCAGCCGTAATTCGTGTCGCTCACGAAGTAGTTGTTGTCCCGCAGCGCTATTCCGAGCCCGCCGTTGTCATCGACGAGCCAGTTCTCACCCGAGGAGTGGTGGATGAATATCAGCTTGACGGAGGAGGCCGGAGGGCTAGTGTCGATGGCGGCAAAGGCGTATCCGCGGCCGGCGAGCATCGCGACCAGCGCAACAACTAACCTGAGTTTCCAGCCCATAGTGCCCTCCCCAGACGTGTCGAGTCGTTGCATGAGGTATGGGAAATTCACCGCCCCTGCCCCGGGATTATTGCCGGCCCGGCGGGGCTTGGCAAACTGAAAAATCGGTCTCTGGTTTCTGGTCTCTGGTTCCTGGTGTCTCTGAAATGTAACCAGAAACCAGAGACCAGTTAACCAGAAACCGTAATACAGGCGGACCGCCGGGCGCTCAGGGTTCGAGAATCTTCTCCAAAGGGTGTGGCTGCTCGTGTGGCCGGCGTTCGATATCGGCCAGCGCCGCCGGCACATCCAGACGCGGGACGGGCTGTGGTGTCCGGCAGTACACGTATGCCGTGGCGCAGTAGTCATCGCGGCGCTCCGCCAGCCCGTGCGCAAGGATGCCGGGTCGCGGGTTCCGGACCCATCCCTGGCCGGCGACGGGATTCGTCTGCGTGTAGCGCGCCAATTCCTCTTCATCACCCGCCACGAAAACCGCGAAGCCGATCTGCTGAATGGTCACTCGCAGATCGCACGTGAACATGATCGGGTCAAGGAGGTGCCAGCGATAGAAGCTTACGAAATCCGGGTTGGGACCGCTGCTGGGTTGCCTCACTTCGAGTGGCGCACCGGCGTACAGGGCGTGATGCGGTCCGAGCCCCCACGCACTCCCCACGTAGTCCTCTAAGCCCGTGCCACAAATGGTCGGGTACGCGTCGTCGCCGTCGCGGTAGATCTTCACCTCTCCCTCACCGTACCACACACCTGGATCGATGACGCGAATCCCGACATTGCAGCCCAGAAAGCGACCGGGTCCGCGGAGACCCTCGGCAATGACGAAGTCACGGCGCTGGACCGTGGGGTTCTCCCGGCGAAAGGCCACGTGCAAGTAGCCGCGTCCTTCGGTAAACCGCGGCTCGAGCGTGTAGTCGATCTGGTAGTACAGGATGACCGGTCGCGGCGCGGCGTTCGTCAGCTCGACTCGGACCGAGTCGCAGAACGGCATGGGAAGATATGCGTTGAAGCCGCGTCCTTCCTGTACCGACGTGAGCGCCGAGAAGTACGCCGCCGGCCGCCCGTGTGCGAGGCCGAAAAAGTCGACACACGGGACCGATATGCTTGGCGCGCTGGCCCCGTCGTAGAAGACCTCCATCCACAGGGCACGCATGACCTCCGGCGCAGCGGGAGGAAACGTCATCCATATGTGGCGCAGGGTGCCGGGACCACGGAGGTCGGCCAGCACCACGGTTTCGTTGGGCTGCACTGCGCGTGACGGTGCGCCTTTCCGTCCGCCACAGCTCTGGCCGCCGGCGCCGCGCGCACCGGTCGGGTTCTCGAATGTGACAGCGCGTGAATCGTGAGTTGGATCAATTCGGGACGGGTCGAGGATGCTCCACACGGCGATCTCCAGTCAACATAGAGTGCGCACGCTTGTGCGCCCAGGCATCTGTACAATCGCCAAACATATGCTCCATCCGTTTCTGATCCGTCAATACCCTGGGCGCAGCCCGCTAGATCTTTGGGCGCGCTTGCACTATAGGCGGCACGAACGGGCAGCGGAGGTCACGGGCCACTGATCACCAATCAAGCAGGGGGAAGCATGTACGAGGCATTTAAGCGGATTTTGGTCACCACGGATTTCTCTGACGCCGGCGATCACGCCATCAGCCATGCGTTCCGCATGGCGGCGGATCACGGCGCCGAAGTGCTGCTCTGCCACGTCATTGAGCCGGTAGTCACCCCCAACCCGCTCTACGCCCATTACTATCCGACCGAACTGTTCAGCGCCGAGATTCAGGAACGTGCCGAGGCGGATACACGCCAGGCCCTGCTCGATCGGGTGCCGAAGGATGAGGCGTTCGCGCACGTTCCGCACCGGGAGATCGCAGCGTACGGCCTCCCGGCTGAGGAAATCATTCGGCTCGCCGAAGGGGAGCAGGTCGACCTCATCGTCATTGCGACGCACGGGCGCACCGGCCTCAAGCACTTGTTGATGGGCAGCGTTGCGGATCGAGTCCTCCGCCACGTCCACTGCCCGGTGCTGGTCGTGCGTTAGGTGGCGTAGTGTTCTAAGTTCGAACATAAGGGAGGACCTATATGCCGCGCACCTTCAAGACTATTCTGTGCCCGACCGATTTCTCCGAATACTCGTACCAAGCCATTGACTACGGGCTGCGCTTCGCTGAGGTTTCCGGAGGAACGTTGCTGCTCGCCCACATCATTCACGTCCCCAGTGGCGAGCTCTACCAGCGGGAACTACCGACGCTCAACTTCGACGAGGCGAAGAAGCGATCGTTCACCCTTTTACAAGATGTCCGCGACAAGCGGCTAGGGGGCTACGCGAAATGTGAGTTGTTGGTGGACATCGGCGACCCCTACGAGCAGCTGATGGACATCGTCAAGAAACGCGCCGTCGATTTGATCGTCACAGCAATGCACGGGCGCACCAGCTTGGAGCACCTCGTCTTGGGGAGCGTCGCCGAGAAGATCATTCGGCACGCCCCGTGTCCGGTGTTTGTCGTGCGCCACGGTGCAGCGTGAGCTGTCTCGCTCGTATCAGGGTTCGAAGGGGTCTGGGGTCCGAGGGTTCAAGGGCCCTGCTCCCTGGATAGAATTCCCCTCGAACCCTTCCCGCGGCACCAATGAATTACGAACGCTTCCAACAATAGCGCCGGCTCGGCGCGCGACGATTTCAGACGCAAATCGAGATCCGCGAGGCGCGCCAGCGTGTCCCGCAAGACGCGCGCTCCAGTATGCGCGGCATCCTGAAATCGACGGTAGAGGACAAACGGGTGCGCATTCCCGAAGGCCTGACGGGTTTCGGCGCCGATCCGGGGAAGAACATTGGCTTGAAACGCATTGAATTGCAGGTCACGCCACCTTCCGCCGAGGTCGGCATCGATGCTCTCCCGCGCCAGCAACAGCATACGAATCTCCCGGGCGATCATTGCCAGCAGTCGCAACGGCGGCTCGCCTTGCTCGATCAACCCGTGCAACAACGGCAACGCGCGCTCGATTTGCCGGCCCGCCAACGCTCCGGTGAAGTCGAAGATCCACGACTCGGCCATGTCGCGCAGCACCGACCGGACGTCATCTTCGGTGATCGTTGGCCGCTCGCCGACGTACAAGCAGAGCTTCTCCACCTCCATCGCAAGCATCGCCGCATCGGTACCCGCACGACGGATAATGATCTCATGCGCCGCGGGAGCCAGGCCTTTCCCGAACGCTCGCGTCGTACGCGCCACCAGATCATCGATGCTTTCCCGGCTCAGCGCCCCGCTGCGCTCACGTGCCGTGACCAAGGAAACGAAACCGCCGAGCTCGGCAAGTCGTTTGACGATGCGCTTGCGCGCGTCGACAGCAGAGGCGGTGAATACCGCGACCGTGTCCGCTGGCATACCGCGATCGACAAACTCCAGGAACGCGCCGCTGTCGTCACGGTAGCCACTGACGCGCAGATCACGCGCCACGCAGACGGCCTGCATGGCGTCGAGTTGAGCGAGTTGTTCGGCATTCACATCGGCCCCGAAAACCTCGCGGATGCGCGTCTTCGGCATGCGCGACCAACGGGCGGCGCAAAACTGCTCCTGCGGCCATCCGACCATCCCCACCATGGTGAGCAGCTTCTCCGTCGCATCCTGCTCGCGGCCTTCATTCCAGGCAGTGAACATCGCCGCAGCGATGTCGCCGCGCTTCTCACCGGAAAGGAACAGGGTGCTCTCGCGCACCCAGACGACCTTCGTCCCAGCGAAAAATCCCGGAGTCCGCAGACTGTCCAGCACGGTCGCTAACGGCGTGGTGCGGCCGTCATAGACTTCGAGATTGAAGGCCCGGTGGGATTGCGGCACGAGCGTGTCGATCAACGCCTGCGCTGCGGCGCGCGTCTCGTGCGGCTCGCCAGCCAGGAGATACACCGGCCGATAGTCGCCGGCCGCCGCAGCGCGCATCAGCGCAGCCCATTCCCCGTGGCGCGTAGCCGGCCCAACCGGTGCACTCATGCGCCCGGTCTATAGCGCTCAGGCTGCTAGAAGTCACTGTGGCCGGAACGCCGACATGATTGACAAGCTCCAGGCCCACAGATACGGGTACCTTATGTACCAAGAAGCGTCCGTGACTGCGGCACGGATCCACCGCGTGCCATCGATGCAGGCATACGTTCTGGTGCGCCCAGGGGAGATCGAGCTGTGCGAGCTGCCGCGGCCGGTCCCCGGACCTGACGAGGTCGTGGTGCGTGTGGGTGCGGCGCTGACTTGCGGAACGGACGTCAAGGCCTTCCTGCGCGGGCACCCGAAGTTCCCGATGCCGACGCCGTTCGGTCACGAATTCTCCGGCGAGGTCGCCGCAGTCGGCTCCCGCGTGCGCCGCTTCCGCGAAGGCGACGGCATCATGGCGGTGCCGACGGCGCCGTGTGGGGTGTGTTACTACTGCCACCGCCAGCAGGAGAATTTGTGCGAGACGGTCATGGACACGATGGTGCTCGGCGCATACGCCGAGTACCTCAAGCTCCCTGGACGTCTCGTAACCGTCAATGCCTATCCGAAGCCGGCAGGTGTACCGGCTGCGGTGGCGGCACTTTTGGAGCCCCTGGCCTGCGTCCTGCACGGCCTGGAATCGGTTGCCCTGCGGCGCGATGATGTCGCGGTCTTGATCGGCGCCGGAGCCATCAGCCTGCTCCACTTGCTGGTGCTGCGCGCCGTGGGGCTGGAGCGTATTCTCGTCATCGGGCGCCGGCCGCAGCGCGCGCAGTACGCCAAACAGCTCGGGGCCGATGCCGTCGTGCTTGGAGGAATACCCGCGGGACGTGATCAGGTCCTGGCGTACACCCGTGGCCGCGGCGCCGACCTGGTGATCGAATGCACGGGACAAATCGAGGTCTGGGAGGCGGCACCTGCTCTGGCACGCCGGGGCGGGCAGGTCGTGTTATTCGGGGGGTGTCCTCCGGGGGCGCAGGCGTGCTTCGACACCCAACGGCTGCACTACGACCAGCTGCGGATCACCAGTCCTTTCCACTTCACGCCTCGCGCGGTGCGGCGCGCTTACGACATGCTCACCTCGGACACCTTCGAGGCTGAAGCCTTGATCAGCGGCCTCTACCCTCTCAAGGATCTCGCGCAGGCACTGGCAGAGCACCAGCGCGGGGACGGGATCAAGTTCGCGGTAGTGCCATGAGGCGATGAAGGTCGCCCGCCTGTACGATTACCTCGACGTTCGCGTGGAAGATGCGCCCGTGCCACGCCCCGGCCCGCGGGAAGCACTGGTGCGCACGCGGGCGTGCGGCGTCTGTTCCGGCGACGTGGTCGCGTGGTACATCCGCAAGAAAGTGCCGCTCGTTTTCGGGCACGAACCGGCCGGCGAGATCGTTGAAGTCGGCGCTGAGGTCTCTCATCTCCAACCGGGCACGCGGGTGTTTGTCCACCATCACGCCCCCTGTCTCCGCTGCAGCTGCTGTCGCCGCGGCGAGTTCGTTCAGTGCCGTGCCTGGCGCGCATCGCAGATCATCCCTGGAGGCATGGCCGAGTACTTCTTGGTGCCCGAAACCAATCTGTTCACCGATACGCTGGTGTTGCCGGACAACGTGACGCACGAGGACGGCGCGTTGGTAGAGCCGACCGCGTGTGTCGTCAAATCATTGAATCGCGCCGGCCGGGTCGCGGACGCGTCCATCCTCGTCATCGGCCTCGGCGTGATGGGCCAGATGCACGTGCTGTTGGCCAAGTATCGCGGCGCGCGGCTCGTGATCGGGGCAGACCTGGTGCCGGCGCGGTGCGAGCACGCGCGCCGCCTCGGCGCCGATGTGGTGATCGATGCGTCGGCCACCGACTTGCGGGATCAAGTCTTGACCGCCACAAACGGCGACGGTGCGGAGATCGTCATCGTCGGGCCCGCCACGATCGAGGCCATCGAGATCGGGCTGGCTTGCGTCGCGGACGGCGGCACGGTGGTGCAGTTCATGGGCACGCCGCCGGAGGCGCGCCTGCAACTGCCGACGAACGAGGTGTACTTCCGGGAGATCCGGCTCGTTCCCAGCTACTCCTGTGGCCCGGTGGAAACGCGCGAAGCCTTGCGCAACATTGCCGCGGGCGTCGTCACGGCGCAGCACGTCGTGACGCATCGGTTTCCCCTCGCGGCAGCGGGCGAGGCGTACCGCGTCGCCGCTGAGGACAAGTGCGCCATCAAGGCGCTCGTCGTCTTCCCTTGATGCAGGGGCGGTGGCGGCGATCATCCGGCCGGAGTGCAAACCCAGCCGGCATTTATCAAAAGCACAAAGGGCGATCGCCGCGACCGCCCTTCTGCTATCTGTCGTTCGTTGATTACTTTCTGAGGTGTTTCTGGAACATTGCCTCGCATTTTTGTGCAGCCGCCTCGGCGCGCTGGGCCGCATCTGACGCGTTACGCGCAGCTGCTTCTGCCTTCGTGGCCGCAGCCTCGGCCCTGACCGCAGCCGCCTCGACCCGGGCGGCCATGCCGTCCTCGGCCTTTCCCTTTGACGCACAGCCGGCCATAGCGCCGGCGAGCAGCATGGCGCCAGCAATACTCGCGGCAACCTGTGTTCTCATTCCAAACCGCATCATGTCACCTCCTTCCAGCAACGGACCATTCATCATCAGCTAATTGGTATTTCATTGCACAAAATGGTGCCCGCCGCAAGGCCCGCAACAAAACTGCAAAAAAGACGCTCTGTTGGCGGAAACCTAGAATCCGACGTGTACCTGTACCGTCCCGCTCGGCGGGTGCCCCGGCGGCGTGCGCTTGAAATCGAGCAACGGCTGCGTATTGGCGTAAACGTCGGGCGAGAGGCGATACGCAAGCGGTTGCTCCGGCGCTTCCACTGCCGCTTGCACCGCAGCCGCCGGCATCCCTGCGGCACTGGGGCCGGCAGGCGCGTCCTGCGGCGCCAACAGGTGGCCCATCACCGCCGGGTGCAGCACGTTCAGTCCGTCACGCCGGCCGGTGCCGACGATCTCCGTGCCGTCGAGATATTGGCGGAATTGCGCCTCGTCGAGGCCCTGCGGCGCCGCAGGGAAACGGCCCTTCTGGACCCGCGTATGCATCTGCGGACCGACCTGGACGGAGCTGCCGATCACGCCGAGCTTCCCGATGACTTCCACTTCATCCACAATCCCGACGATGTCGCTGGTGTCGGTTTTCGGGTTGTGCTGCACGATGAACTGCGTGCCACGCACATCCGTAATTGCTGTCGGCGTCTCGACCTCGAACCGCGCACGTGGCTGCTGATAGTAGTGCGCCACCCAGGCACGGAGCTTCCCGTTCGTCAGCTTCAGCCCGGTCTGAAACTGGCCCGCCGCTTCATCGAAGGTCTGCGTCTCCAGCGTGACCTCGGTATCCGAGCCCAGGTTCAGAACCGTATCGTCACGGAAAACCAGGGTTGCTCGATCACTCGCTCCCGTCCGGAAGTGATCTCCTACGAACAGCGGGACGCCGATGCTCGCGCTCTGCCAGCCGACCGCCGCGCGCTGGATCTGTAACGTACCCACCAGTGCCGCCACAGCGCCGGCCTCCGATTGAGCCTGCACGCGCCCCGCCACGATGAGCAACGCCAGCAGCGGATAGCCCACACTCCCGAGCCTACTCCGGATCATACGTGCCTCACAGCGTCACCAATACACCGGCCGAGATGATGAACCGATCATAGTCGAATGCCGGGATGTTCGAATTGTTGAGGATACCGATGAACCCCAGGGTCGCGGCGACATGCGTCGTGATCTCGCGTCTGGCATCGACGACAAATTGATGCTCCTGGTCATGCCGGCGGAATCCGAAATCGGCGCGGCTATTGGGAAACTGGTAGTCCTCGAGACGGAAGAGATACGCCGCTTGCCCCTGCGCCAGCGAGAAAATCGGGAAGCTGATGCCGATGTCGAGTTGGTGCGCCTTGTAGTCGAAGTCATGCGCGCCGCAGCCGCCGGTTTGGAAACCCGGCGTACAGATGATCTGCTGGTCGTCCGGCGCATGCGCCAGGGTCCCCTCGGCATCGAACTGATAGCCGGCACTCAGCACACGCTCCGGGCTACCCAAGTCGAGGTACTGGCGCACCCCAAAGGCATGATCGATGGCATCACGCGACGGGTCGAACGGTTTGCGCAGGAAGTCACGACCGCGCGCGGTGTAATACAGCTGCGTCGCCGCGCTGTCGCCTTCCGCAAAGGACACCCACGGGGTCCCCAGCAGTTCCTGGAAGAAGGATTGGTAGTCGAGTGCGTAAAAGTCGTACACGCCGGAGAGGCCGTAGCTTACCACTCCCGGCTTCGAGGCCGCATCGAGCCGCACCCGATGCCCTTGCAAGTCGAACTCCGTGAGCTGGAAGTAAACGCTCTGATAGAAATCGTATGCGCCCCGCAACGTGCCGTAATCGGTGTCGAGGAGCGTGTACGCGCCCCCGGCGCCGATGACGAAGCAACCGTCGTCTTTTCTGCTTATGCCCTCTGCGGTCTTGAGATCGGAATCGGAGGGCGCCAAGACGACATTCGAATCGTACTGGAACCCGAGCGCTGCTGACAAGGACCAAGGCTTCATTCGCGCCCCTGATGGCGGCACGGGCGGTTGGCGGACCTCAGCGCCCCCGGCGTAACGCCCCGCCAATTTGCCGATCTCCGACAGTGGCTGCTCGCGGGCGGTCTCCGCAAGGTCCGAACGCGCGGCCGCTTCGTCCCTCTGGTGCAGCTCGATCAACCCCGCGTAGTAGTGCGCCGCCGGCCGCAAGTCCGGATCGGCGTTCGCCTCGCTCAGATACGTGAGGGCGCTGGCATCTTCACCCAGCCTATACAGCGTCAACCCCAAGAAGAACGCTACCGTAAAACGGTCGTCGCCCTGCTTGTAGGCCCGCTGCAACCACACCTTCGCCGCCGGGTATTGACCGGCGTCGAAGTAGGCGATCCCCAGATTCAACCCGGCGTGTGGCAACGATGGATTGAGCTGCAGTGCCTGTTCGAGATCACGAATTCCCGCAGCCAGTGCGCCCCGCCGCACCTGCGTCAAGCCGCGGTAATACAGCGGCTCCGGATCAGTGCGGTCCGCATCGACAGCCGCATCGAACAAGCGATACGCTTGCTCCCACTGCCCGTTGTTGAATGGGATCAAGCCGCGCGCGTAGAGCGCGTGCGACCGTGCATTCGCGGACACCGAGGCGGGCAGCAGCGCCGTCGCCGCCATCAGCCCACACAGCACGCACAGGGTTTTTCCGACCGATCTCACGCTGACCTCATCTCCGTCACTCACGGGCCGATAAACTGGCCGAACGCCGTTGGTTCGCTTCCCACAGCGACCCTCGCCACCACCGCGTTGCTCCCGGTATCGATGATCGACACCGTGTTGCGGCCCGATTCCGCAACCACCACCCGCAGACCGAGCGACTCCACTGCAATACCATACGGTGCCGCCCCCACCGGCACTGACGTCACATTCGCTGAGGACGTATCGATTACGGACACCGTGTTGTCGTTCAGATTTGTGACGTACACCCGCGCCCCGCTCGGGCTCACGGCAATTCCAGTGGGCAGGCTCCCAACGCTGAAGCTGCGGACGATGGCGCTGCTGCTGCTCGGATTGCCGGCACTCGTATCGATCTCAGAAACCCGGCCGTTGATCGCACCGTTTGCCACGAAAAGGCGCGTACCGGAGGGATTGGTGGCTAGGCCAAGCGGTTGGCCGCCAACGGCGATCGTCGCGGTAGCGGTGTTGCTCCCGGTATCGATCACCGACACCGTCTCCTCCCCCGCGTTCGCCACGTACAGTTGCGTCCGCGTCGGATCCGGGTTCACAACCACTCCCGACGGTGAAGCACCCACCGCGACGGTCGCAATCACCATGTTGCTCGCGGTGTCAATGACCGAGACGCTGTTGTCCGACGCGTTGGTCACATAGGCCCGCGTTCCCGCGGCATTCATCGCCACACCGCCCGGCCTGTTGCCAACCCCGATGCTGGCAACGACGGCGTTGCTCGTGCTGTCGATGACCGAAACCACGCCACTCAGTTCCTTCTGATCGACCACATAGACCCGCGGGGCAACCGGGTTGACCGCCACCCCGGACGGCCCCTGCCCCACAGCAACCGTATGCACCACTTGGTTGGAGGCCAAATCGACGACGGACACGGTGTGGTCGCCGGCGTTGGTAATGTAAGCCAAACCAACGATCGCAGGGGTCGGACTCGGCGTCGCGCTCGGAAGCGATGTCGCCGTAACCGTTGGGGTTGGGCTCGGGCTCGCCGTAGGCGTCCCCGTCGCCGTTGCCGTCGGTGTCTCGCTGGCGGTGGCGCTGGGCGTGGCGCTGCCGGTCACAGTCGGGGTGCCCGTCGCGGTCACGGTCGGGGTATCGGTCGCCGTCGGCGACGGCGATGCGGTAGCGGTTTCACTCGGCGTCAACGTGGCGCTCGCTGTGGCGCTCTGCGTCGGTGTCGTTGTCGGTGAGGCGGTTTCGCTCGGCGTCTCCGTCGGCGTCTCCGTCGCGGTGATCGTCGGCGTATCCGTCGGCGGCGAGGTGTTGGTGATCGTGGGCGTTGGAGTGCTCGTACCCGTGATTGTCGCCGTCGGCGTCTCACTCGGTGTCAGTGTCTCGGTCGCCGTCGCGGTGATCGTCGGCGTATCCGTGGGGGGCAGCGTCTCGGTAACGGTGGGAGTCACAGTTGGTGATGGCGTATCTGTCGGCGTATCCGTTGCCGTGGCGGTGCCGGTGATCGTTGGCGTCGCTGATGGCGGCGCTGTTTCCGTAGGCGTTTCGGTGACCGTAGCGGTGGCGGTAATCGTCGGCGTCAAAGAACTCGTTGGCGTTGGTGTCCGCGTACCGGTCATCGAGGCGGTCGCGGTTGGGGAGTGTGTCGGTGAGCTCCGAAGCGTACTCGTGGGGGTACGAGTGGCAGTTTCGCTAAGAGTCGGAGTCTGCGTTGGTGAAGCCGTCAGCGGCGTGCCAACTGTAAAGGTGGCAGTCGATGAGGGCGTCGCGGTTACCGAGGTTGCCGTCGCCGTGGGGGTGAGGACCGCCGCACCCGTCGTGAAGGTGTAATGGAACCCGGCAAAGGAACGGGTCGGGTCCGTCGCGCTGGCGCTTACGACAACTTCCACGGCCTGGTTCGGTGCGAATGGTGTTTGCGGCACCAACGCGAAACGGAATCCGCCGTCGCTCGAATCAAGCACGGCGCCCGGCTGTTGTACGCTGCCTTGCTGGACGACAACGCTGCCAGCGACGCTGATATCGATCGTGTTGACATCGACGGCACCGCCGTCGATCGTGAGCAGAAATGAGATGGGCGCGTTTCTCGGTACATCAACAGCCCCGGGCAAGGGCGTGAGGTCATGTGCAATATATGGCTCCGGCAAGGCCGTGAGGGTACCCGCATCCGCTGTCCGTCCCTGCGGCACGGTAACCTGAACCGGCGCACTCTCGTACGATGGTGGGATACCGAGCCCGATCAGCCCTAGTACATCGGAAGGCGTATCGTATCCGAGCACTTGCACCGTGGCCGGCCCAATTGGCACGCCCGCGATCGTCGCGCTGGGCTGCTGCCGCGGGTCGACGAACGATCGCAGTTGGCTCCCGTGCGCAGGGTCGATACGAATCTCCACCTGCGAAACGCTGGCCGGCACGGTTTCGGTACCTCGAGTTGCGGTTGAGACTGCGCAGCGGAGACCGGCACCGGCGCTTTCTCCCACAGTACCCGCAACGCTACCGAACCCGTCCCCGTCCCGTTCGAGGCGCTCCCGCCCCCGCCGCATCCGGCGCACAGAAGCGCCCCCAGGAGGCCTATCACGCCGGCCGTGCGTAATGGACTCAAGAGGAGGCAACGGCATAGCGACGAAAACAGGGGCTCCAAGCGGCTCTCCTTTTTCCTAAACATTGACCCGAATACACCACGGCCTCAGAGGACGTCAAGCTTGGATTCCTGTTATTTTGGGCTACTCCCGCAGCCAGGCGGGATCAACGGAAAGCGTATAGCTGCCGCGATCGGACGGCGTGTTCCCCGTCACCCGCAGGAAGAACAGCAGATCGGTGCCGACCGACAACATGGAATCCGGATCCTCGTAAAACGCATCGGGAATAACCGCACTGCCAGTGAGATCCGTCAGCACGGCGCCGAGGGGGAAGTCTGCACTGAGAGTAACTCCCACCTCGCCGTTGAAGAGCACCAGCCCGGCCGGCGCACGAAAGACAAAGCCGTCGCTGATCGCGCCATCGGCGCTCTGGCAATCACCGCTTGTGATATTGCCGCTACGGCTGGCGCCGTAACCGATGAGCGTCGCCGGGCATAGACTGAAACTCACGGAGTACGACGCCGGCGTGGCGGTATCACTGCTGGCGATGACGAACCCGTACGTACCGCCACCGAGCACCGCGAACTCCGTCAATCCAGGGCTGCACGCATCGGCCGTAGGCACCTGCAGCCCCTCGGCCATGAGGCCCACCACGCAACCGTTCGCCGGCGGGGAGATCGTCGCGAAGCGCGGCGACGCGGGATCCACGCCGGGAAAACTGAAGACATCAAAGCGCCGTCCGTCCGCCAGCTGGCAATCAGCCGCACCGAATGTGCCGGTGATGGTGCCCGGTGTCGCCGGGGTCGTGGGGCACGTTTGCGCCTGCACCGTGAACGCTGGCGGCGGCGAGGTGGTGACGTCCGCGGAGCCGTCAGCCACCGCCGAGGCCTCGACGAAATACGTCCCGTCCGCCGGCAAGATGCGATTCACCCGCGCCGTCGACGCGGAATCGAACAGGTCGTTGTCGTTCGCCACCGTGCTGCCGTCGGGCGCCAGCAGACGTACGAAGGGATCGAAATCGTTTGAGCTCACCGCCGCCGTCACGAACTGCGCCGCCGTGCCGGACACGGCGTAGCTCGCAACCGGAACGCCGCCCGACCCGAGACAATCCGCCACCGTGAAGCTCTGCGTCACAGTCTGCCCCGTCGACGGATCAAGCACTTGCCGGAACGGGCATTTCTGCACGAACAACACGTAGTTCACCACGTCCGCGGGGATCTGATCCTGCGGATCCGGAGGCTCCAAGGGGTTGTTGTCAGCCGCAACGATCGTGTAGGTGCCGGCCACCGCCAACGTCGTGGCCAACAACGAGTCGCCATTGCCGTTCGGCGACCCGTCGTCGTCCTCCGCGATCAGCGGATTCCCCGCACTGGCCGGACCCAGGAGGTAGAGGTGCGCATCGTCATCGGACTGCATCTCCACGCTGATCACGTCGCCCGCCACCGCCTGGAACGTGTAGAGGTTCGCCGGAGCGTCGAGCTGCATATTATCTTCTCCTGATGGGTTAGGCAGAGGCGCCGCGCAGCTCGTTACCGATGTATCCCCGGAGAGAATCCCGGGGCAGCCTCCGCTCGATCCGGGGCACTCCAACGACGTATCGGCCGGGATGTTAGTCAGCACCGTCGGCGAACACTTTGGGGACACAACCTGCAAAGTGTACGCGCCCGTACCCCCTTGCCCGGTTGCGATAATGGTGTACGTACCGGCTTGGAGCGCCAAGAACTCCACTTGCACTTGTACCAGTTGGTCGTTTGTCGGAACCGGCTCGTCGTCGGTGTTGCTCGCCAGCTCGTAATTGTCGGGCCCCAGGATCGTCAGCGCCGGGCCGATATCGTCGTTGGCGTTTCTTTGGCGCATCGTGATCCACACGTTCGTCGGCACCTGGGAGACCTGGAAAGTGTAGAGATCCGCCGGGTCGGTGGGACTCCCTGGATCGGGACATTCGGTGCCGTCCAGCGTCCCCGAGGGGACGGCGGGGAAGCTGGCGATGGCTGTCGGAGGCGGACAAGTTCTGGAAGTCAGGGTGAGCTGGTATGGGCCCAGGCCGGGGCCCGATGCGACAGCGCCCACGATGATGGTGTAGGGCTGGGAGGTCGACACGGTGAATTCCACTGTCGCCTCCTTGGCACCCGCCGGAGCCGTGATATCGCCGAACTGGCCGACCGGGTCAATCACGTCCACAAATGGGAGGATCGGGGTCGAGGGGTCTGTCCCCACCACATCCACCGTGATCGCCGTACCCGGCGTCCCGCTGATGGTGTATTCGTCCACATAGCTCACACCGGCTCCAATAGCCCTCACGCAGTCACTGGTAGTGAGCGCACCGTTCGTGGTACCGAACTGCGCCACTTGGACTACGCACACCTCCGTCGGTGTCGGTGTCGGTGTCGGTGTCGGCGTCGGTGTCGGCGTCGGTGTCGGCGTCCAGGTGAACGTCGCCGTCGGCGTACGAGTAGTCGTCGGTGTCGCAGTTGGCGTCCGTGTGGCGCTGCGCACCGTAGGCGTCGGAGTCGCAGAGGGCGCCGGGGTGGAGGTACACACGGTACCCTGAAGCCTGACAATGGCGGCGATGTCGGCCGCGCTCACGACAGTGTCGCGATTGACGTCCGCCGCAGCGGAGTTGATGCCTTCCCCCTCGGATTCCCCGAAGAGCACAGGGACCAGCGCGCTCAGGTCCACCTCATTGATGCTCCCATCGCCGTTCAGATCCCCCGGGCACAGATCCTGGGCCGAACTGCTCTGGACCATTTGGAGGAGGAGCGCCGCCACCCCCGCCACCACCAGCCGTCGATACACGCAGTAGGTTTGCACACAGACCCCTTCACCAACAGATACAGTATTGTTTGGTGCCTGGGGTGTTAAGTCAAGGAAGTTTCTTGCACGCCGCGAGCGGCCCGTTTGCCGCCGGGGGGCCGCCTCGCCTCATTTGCCCAGCCCGGCGAAGCCGTTATAGTAGCCTCGTGCCGCGCAAGGAATCTTCCGCCGCTGACCCTCGTCGCGCAATCGACGCGCTACGCAAAGCCATCGACTACCACAATTACCGGTATTACGTGCTCGACGCCCCGGTCATCTCCGACGCGGAGTACGACCGCATGCTTCGCCGGCTCGTCGAGCTGGAGGACATGCACCCGGAGCTACGCAGCCCGACCTCGCCGACCCAACGCGTCGGCGCGCCGCCGGCGGAAAAGTTCGAAACCGTCCGCCGTAGCCTGCCGATGCTCTCCTTGAACAACGCGATGGCCGAAGAGGAATTCCGCGAGTTCGATCAGCGCGTGCGGCGCGCGCTCAGGAACGAGGGGCCGATCGAATACGTCGCGGAACCCAAGCTGGACGGCACCGCGGTCGAGCTGGTGTACCTGGCCGGCGAGCTCAGCGTGGCCTCCACCCGTGGCGATGGCCTCAACGGCGAGAACGTCACCAACAACGTGAAGACGATTCGCAGCGTGCCTCTGCGTCTGGTGGAGTCGGGGTGCGCACCGCCGATTCCCGAACGCATCGAGGTTCGTGGCGAGGTGGTATTGCCCAAAGCGGCGTTCGAGCGGCTCAATGAAGAGCGCCGGCGGAGCGGCGAGCCGCTGTTCGCCAATCCACGCAACGCGGCCGCGGGCTCACTCCGCCAACTCGATCCCGGCATCACCGCGCAACGGCCACTCGACACGTTCTGCTACAGTCCCGGCCAAATCACCGGCGTCACGTTCGCGAGCCACTGGGAGTTTCTGCGCACCCTGCGTGAGTGGGGCTTGAAGACGAATCCCCTCAATGAGCTGTGCACGGGCGGTGACGCGGTCGTGCGCTACCACCAGCGTGTGGCCGACCAACGTGCCCACCTGCCCTACGACGTCGACGGCGTGGTGGCCAAGGTCAACAGCTTCGAGTTGCAGCGCCGGCTTGGCGAGGTCTCCCGCTCGCCACGCTGGGCGATCGCGTACAAGTTCAAGGCGCAACAGGGCATGACACGCATCCGGGACATTCTCCCCTCGGTCGGCCGCACGGGCACCATCACGCCCGTGGCCGAACTCGATCCCGTCGAGGTGGCAGGCGTCACGATCTCCAGCGCATCCTTGCACAATATGGACGAGATCGCGCGCAAGGACGTGCGCATCGGCGACACGGCGATCATCGAACGGGCGGGCGACGTGATTCCGTACGTCGTCGAGGTGGTGGCCAGTCGGCGCACCGGCAAGGAGCGGAAGTTCAAAATGCCGCAGGATTGCCCGGCCTGCGGCAGCCAGGTGGTGCGCGAGGAAGGCGCCGCCGCCTACCGCTGTATCGGCATGAGCTGTCCCGCCAAGCTGCGGGAGGCGGTGCGGCACTTCGCCTCCAAACACGCGCTGAACATCGACGGCCTCGGCGACAAGCTCGTCGCCCAACTCATCGACACCGGGCTGGTCACAAACGTGGCGGACCTGTACGACCTGACGAAGGAGCGACTCGTCGCCCTCGAACGTCTGGCCGACAAGTCCGCCCAGAACATCCTCGACGCCATTGCCGCCAGCAAACGGACCACACTGGCGCGCTTCATCCACGGCTTGGGTATTCCGCAAGTGGGCGAGCACATGGCCGCCGTGCTGGCGGAGCACTTCGGGGGCATCGCCGCCTTGGAGCAGGCGACGGAAGACAGGTTGCTGGCCATCCGTGAGGTTGGGCCCGAGACGGCGGGCGAGATCCGCGCCTTCTTCGCCCTCGAACAGAATCGCACGGTCATCGCGCGCCTGCTGCGCGCCGGTGTGCGTCCCGAGTCACCGCCGCGCCGGGGCGGTGGGCGGCTCGACGGCAAGACCTTTGTGCTCACGGGCACGCTCTCGATGCCGCGTGATGAGGCGGCCCGGCAGATCGCGGCTGCGGGTGGGAGTACCACAGGTAGTGTTAGTCGGAATACGGATTACGTGGTTGTCGGCGACGCCCCCGGCGCCAAGCTCGACAAGGCCCGTAAGCTCGGGGTCACGACCATCGATGAAAAACAATTGCAGCAGTTACTGGGGGGAGGCTGATGCGTGCGCCAATGACCGCGCCTCCACCACCACGCGCTCGGCTGCATGTGCGGATCACCGGACGCGTGCAGGGAGTCGGATTCCGCTATGCGGCCGTTTTCGAAGCCCGCCAGCTCGGCGTGACGGGCTGGGTGCGCAATGCCTATGACGGCGGCGTCGAGCTGGTCGCCGAAGGCCCCGAGCCGCCGCTGCGGCGGCTCGCGACCTGGTGCCACGCTGGCCCGCCGGGCGCGCTCGTCACCGGCGTCGAGGAACAATGGCTCTCCCCCACCGGCGAGTTCGACGGGTTCCGAATCGTATATTGATTGGATGATTGAGTGATTGAGTGATTGAACGATTCGGTGATTTTCTCTCCGGAGCAATCAAACAATCAGACAATCCTCCAATCGGCAATCGATTTGACACGCCCGCCCGGCACCCGTACTCTGATCCTACCCCGAGCGTCCTCCCGCTGCGCGCGTGCGACGGCGCATTTGTGGTCTGGCGGAATTCACACGCATCGTGGGCGGAGGACAGAATGACGAGAGCTGAAATTCAGGAACTGCTGACCACATTGATGCGGGGCATCGACAAAAAGACGGCGCTGACAGTTGAGTATCACGAAGACACGGAGCACCCGGGCGCAACGGTACACCTCTCGCGCGACAAGCGCACGGCGACCCTGTGGATCACCGAAGCGGACCTGCTCGCCAGCCAGACGGGCCTCATGCAGCGCAACCGCGCGCGCACGGCGCTGAAGCGGGCGCGCGATCGCATGTGGGAAGAACCGGGCCATATCTTCAGCACCAAGACGGAGCACCAGGCGCTCGAGGGGGCGACGCACTTCTTCCGCCCGATGCAAGGCGGCCGCGGCCGGCGCTGAGGCGAGAGCACACCGTGAGAGGTCAAGAGTCAGGAGTTAGGAGTCGGGAGCCGGAATGGTCGGAGCATTCTGACTCCTCACTCCTGACTCCCGACTCCTAGCTCCCGTCTCCTCTCCCTCCCTCAGACGTCGACTTCCTCGACCTTCGGGGCACGCTCCATGATGAAGCGGAAGCGCGGCTCGACCTCCTTCCCCATCAAGGTCTGAATCGTTGCGTCGGTCTTCGAGGCATTGAGGATGTACACGCGCAGCAGGTGCCGGTGCACCGGATCGAGCGTCGTCTCCTTGAGTGTCGACGGGTTCATCTCGCCGAGGCCCTTGAAGCGCTGCACGGTTGCCGGTTTGCCGTTTGCCTTGCCGAGAATGCGATCCCGCTCCGCATCGCTGAGCGCCCAATGCACCTCTTTGCCGAGCTCGATTTTGTATAGCGGCGGCTGGGCGATGAACACGTGGCCCAAACGGATCAGCTCCGGCAGCTGCCGATAGAAGAAGGTCAGCAGCAGCGTGCAAATGTGGTGTCCATCGGAGTCTGCGTCCATCAGGAGACAGATCTTGTTGTAACGCAACTTCGCCGCGTCGAAATCTTTTCCGGTGCCACAACCGAGCGCCGAGATGACGTCGCCGAGCTCTTTGTTGGACAGCACCTTGCTCGCCGATGCCTGCTCCGCGTTCAAGACTTTGCCGCGCAACGGCAGGATGGCCTGGAACTCCCGATCGCGTCCCTGCTTCGCCGAGCCGCCGGCGGAGTCGCCTTCGACGATGAACAGCTCACTTTCATTGGGGTCGGTGGAGCTGCAGTCGGCGAGCTTGCCCGGCAGATTCAGGCGATGCGACACCGCGGTCTTGCGCTGCACGCTTTCGGCCGCCGCCCGTGATGCCGTGCGCGCGCGCGCCGCGAGGATCACACGATTGGCGATCGCGTCCGCCTGGGAGCGGTTGGTGAGCAGGTGATTCTCCAGCCCGGTGCGAATCACGTTGTCGATCGGCGCGCTCACCTCGGCATTGTTGAGGCGATCTTTCGTCTGGCCCTGGAACTGCGGCTGTTGCAGGTAGACGCTCAAGACCGCGACCACGCCTTCGCGGATGTCTTCAGCCGCGATGGTCAAGCCCTTCGGGACCAAATTGTGCACGGCGAGATAGTTGCGCACCGCCTTCACCACGCCGCTCTTGAGGCCATTCTCATGCGTACCGCCCGACGGCGTCGGGATGCCATTGACGAAGGACAGGATGCGTTCGTCCGTTGCTTCGGTCCACACCAGGGCACATTCAAGGATGAGCCCATTGCTGCGTTCGGTGTAGAAAGGCTCCGCGATCTGTGTCTTGCCGCTCTCGCCGACCAGTTGCTCGATGTATTCGGCAATGCCGCGGTCGTGCTGGAAGGTTTCGGTCTGCTTCGCGCCTTCGTTCTCGAAGACCAACATCAACCCGCGATGCAGGTACGAGCGCGCTTCCAGGCGTTCACGGATCATCGCCGGCTTGAAAGCGGTGTGCGGAAAGATCTGCGCATCCGGCGTAAACGTGATGCTGGTCCCGGTGCCGCGCGCCGGGCCGATCTTCTTGAGCTTGCCGGCTGCCTTGCCGCGTGCAAACGCTTGCTCCCATTGAAAGCCGTCACGTTTCACGGTGGCAACCAGGGATGAGGCGAGCGCGGTGACCACCGAGGCCCCCACGCCATGCAAGCCGCCCGAGTGGTAGTAGTTCTGGTTTTCGAATTTCCCGCCGGCGTGCAGGGTCGTGAGAATCAGTTCGAGCGCGGGGCGCTTGTACTTGGGATGCACGTCGACGGGAATGCCGCGGCCGTTGTCCGAAACCGTCACCGTTTCCCCGTTCTTGTGCAGCTTCACCGTCACCCGGTCACAGTGCCCGTTCATCGCTTCGTCGACGGCGTTATCGAGCAACTCCCAGAGCAGGTGGTGCAGCCCGACGGTATCCACGCCGCCGATGTACATGCCGGGGCGCTTGCGCACCGGTTCGAGGCCTTCGAGGACGGTAATGTCTTTCGCGGTATACTTCTGCTTCATGAATCACAAATTGTGCACGGGAACGTGCTCAGTGTGTAGATTGCCCAGCCGCCACTCCTCCACGACACGATACGATTATAGATCACGGCGAATCAGCAGTCGACCGTTTCACCGAGTCTTCGCATTTGGCATGGTAGGAGGACCTCTCCCTGTATCCGCGCCCAGCCGCTGTCTCGCAAGTCGGGGACATGATCGTCCGCGTGTATCGAGAACAGTTGTGGACGGGTGTCTGACTATTTCCCTGGCGCGAGCAGTCACGGCGTGTCATCTTGCGGCGGGGAAGTACGCCGGTGAGCTACGACGTCGAAACACCGGTGGTTGTTCGGGGCGGGGTCCGGAGACCCGCGCACAGCGTGACCGGGCGGCTGTCGCGCCTCCACAGTGTGCGCATCATCAGATCTGTTTATGACCTAGATCATCCACCATTTCCCTACCGAACGATAGGTAGGGAGCCACAATAGGGTCGTGGGCCATGGAAAGCGCACATATTTTCCAGCGGTTGGGCGAATTCACGCGCAGGGAGCTGCTCTCGCGCGGCCTCACGGCCGCCGGATGGGGAAGCTTCGCCATCGTTTTGGGCGGCGGCCTCATCGAAACCGTCAGCTTCTTTTTTCCCCGTGTCATTTTCCGGCCCCCGAGCACCTTTCGCATCGGTACCCCGGAGGCGTTTCTCGGGAACCCGGACGGTGCCGACACGTATGGCGTCGCACTGATCGATGAGCACTGGAAGCCGACGCAACGGTTTTTCGTCGTGCGGGAACGGGACCGCGTCTATGCCTTGTCAGCGCGTTGCACCCACCTCGGTTGTACGATCAATTGGTTTGGGGACCTGCGAGTCTTCAAATGTCCCTGCCATGGCAGTGAGTATCACAGCAATGGCGTCAACTTCGCCGGTCCCGCTCCCCGCGCGCTCGACCGATTTCGGATTGGGTTGAGTGTCGACGGCCAACTGGTCGTCGACACCAGCATCGTCTACGGTCCCGAACGGTTCGGTGCGGACGGTGCGTTCGTCAAGGTGTAGCCACGGGACAGCGGGTGGCGGATGCTTAGTACTGCAGTGCTCAAGTTCTTCGATGCGGTGAATTCCTTCGCCGGTTTCCTGCCTCGCCTAGATGCCGCACCGTCTCTCATCGCGGAGCCTGGTCTGAACGGGGCCAGGGCACTGGAAGCCAGAGAGGGGACCGCGCGTGCCACGCCCGGCGTGACACGGAAGGGTGCGGCCAAGAAGAGCGCCGACGGTAGATTCATCGGCCGGCGCGCCAAGAAGCCCAAGCTGCTGGCGGTCATCACCGACGCTTGCACGGGCTGCGCCGGCGCCCCGGTGTGTCAGATTTACTGCCCGGTCGACGACTGCATGCTCCGCGTCGCGGCGGAGGACGCTTTTCCGTACAGCCGCATCTGGGTCGATCCTTTGAAGTGCGTCGGGTGCAAAAAATGTATCACGCGTGGGCCCGAGCAGTCGTTCCTCGAAGGCTGCCCGTGGGATGCTATCCGAATGGTTGCGACGGCAGACTGGGAGGCTGAGCATGGCCGGCTCCCGTATTGAAACCGCCATCCGGCGACTGGCGACCGCGGTCACCTCTTCGCAGGTGTACCGCTCCATTTTCCGTCACGACTACGTCGATTCGCTGCGCAACCGCGCACTGGAGATCACCAGCAACGTCTTCCTGCACCTACATCCCATCAGCATTCCCCGCCATACCTTGAAGGTGGCGTACACGTTCTGCCTCGGCGGCCTGACGCTGTTTCTGTTCCTGGTGGAGACCATCACGGGCGTGCTGTTGATGTTTTACTACCGGCCGGTGCCCAACTACGCCTACATCGACATGAAGACGCTCGATTACGCGGTGCAGTTCGGCATGACGTTGCGGAACCTGCACCGCTGGGGCGCGCACCTCATGGTGATCACGGTGATGCTGCACATGCTGCGGGTTTTCCTCACCGGCTCGTACCGACCGCCACGTGAGTTCAACTGGGTAGTAGGTGTAAACCTCCTCGTCCTCACGTTGTTGCTGAGCTTCACGGGTTACCTGTTGCCGTGGGACCAGCTGGCGTTCTGGGCGGTTACGGTCGGAACCAACATGGCGGCGGCGACGCCGTTTCTGGGTGCCGAGGGACCGTTCCACAGCCTGCTGGGGATCACGCCCATGAACGATGCGCGCTTCCTGCTGCTCGGCGACATGAAGGTGGGGTCGAACGCGCTCCTCCGGTTCTATGTCCTGCACTGCGTCGGGTTCCCGCTGATCGCCGGGGTGCTGATGATGGTGCACTTCTGGCGCGTGCGCAAAGACGGTGGCATCTCGCGGCCGCTGTGAGGGCAATCGGGGCGCGACGGTGAACCGAATCGATCAAACGACAGACGCAGCGGGAGCCGGCGCGCCGGCCAAAGTCGCTGCCGAGCCGGCACTGGGCTTTCGGGAAAACGACGCCGCGGTGTTTCCCTACCTGGTCTTCAAAGAGTTTCTCGCAGCGCTGCTGATCTCCATCGTGTTGTTGGTGTGGTCGTTGGCCATCGATGCACCGCTGCTGCCCGAGGCGAATCCCGGACGGACGGAGAACCCCGCGAAGGCGCCCTGGTACTTCGTCGGCCTGCAGGAACTGCTCGTCTATTTTGATCCGTGGATCGCCGGCGTGGCCATGCCGACTTTGATCATCGTCGGCTTGATGGTCATTCCCTATCTCGACACCAGCCGGAATGCGACCGGGCGGTACACGTTCAATGTCCGTCGGCTGGCCATCGGGCATTTTCTGTTCGGCTTTGCGCTCTGGTGGATACTGATCGCGATCGGGCAACTCCTGCGCGGACCGAACTGGCAGTGGTACTGGCCGTGGCAAGACTGGGCCGTAGCGAAAAGCGTCGAAGAGAGCCTGTGGAGCTTCCCGTGGTGGCTCGGCGTGCCGTTATTTGTGGGCTACTTCGTCGTGGGGGTGGTGCTCCCGCGGCGCTTGTGGCCATGGCTGCACAAGGGGCTCGGCGAAGGGCGCTACCTGGCGGTCATGATCTTCACGCTGCTGATGTACGGCGTGCCCATCAAGATCCTCCTGCGCCTGCTGCTGCGTGTGAAGTACGTCCTGGTGACGCCATGGTTCAACGTGTGAGTGTCGTCGTGAATAGTGAATCGTGAATGGTGAATTGCACATGGCCAATGACGATTCACCATTCCCCAATGACGATTCACGATTCACCAATCACAATTCACCATGGAGGCTGCGTGAGGGGGAGTGACCGATGATGCGCGGCACGCCGGGGATGCGCCTGGCCTTGGCGATCCTCGGGCCGATCTTTCTCGTGCTCTGTGCCATCGCCATTCGCAGCGAGGACACGAAGCCGTGGACGCGCTACCAGGAGGAATTCAATCAGCTCTATCTCGCGCGCGCCGCGGTCAAGCTCCACGAGGCGGAATCGCGCAACAACGCAGCGGAGAAAGGCCGCTGGCAACGGATCATGGAGGAGGTCTCGCATGCGAAGCCGGAGATCGCGCAGATCTACATCGAAGAGCTCAAGGTCGCGGATCGATGCACGACCTGCCATCGCGGCGTGGACAACGCGCTCTTTCAGGACGCGGCCGAGCCGTTCCGCATGCATACGGGCGACGCACTGAAGTACCACGACATGAACAACTTCGGCTGCACCCCGTGCCACGACGGCCAGGGCGTGGCCACTAGGGCCGACGAAGCGCACGGCAAGGAGGCCAACTGGCTGACCCCGATGTTGCCGATGGCCTACGTCCAAACGAGCTGCGCCCGCTGCCACGAGGTCACCCACGGCGTGAAGGAGGCCGAGGTCGCCAGCCACGGCAGCGACCTCTTCATGGAAAAGGGCTGCTACGGCTGCCACGACGTGAAGAACGTCAGCTATCTGCCGAAATTTTCTCCGCCGCTCACCCCGATCAAATCGAAGCTGGTGGACGCAAAAGACTGGATGTACGCGTGGATCAAGGATCCGACGAAAGTGAGCCCCGACACCGCCATGCCGGTCTTCAAGTTGTCTGATGAAGAGCTCGGCAAAATCACCGCGTTTCTGCTCACCCTCTCGGGCGGCAAACGCTACGAGAAGGTCTCGTTGGACGGCACGTCGACCGATGCGGGCGAGAAGCTGTTCACGGAACGCGGCTGCCACGGCTGCCATGCAGTGAAGGCCGACGAGCACAGTGTCTCGCCCCGCGTGCCGCATCTGGCCGGGATCGGGTCCAAGGTGACGCCGGAATGGCTCGATCGCTGGATCGCCGATCCGAAGGCGTACAACACCGACAGCGCGATGCCGAAGGTGGACCTGAAGGACGAGGAGCGCCACGACCTCGTCGCCTACCTGCTCACCCTCAAGCGTACCGATCCGCTGCCGCAGGCCCCGGATCTCGCTTCGTTCAATCCCGTCGACGGCAAGCAGCTCGTGAAGCAGTATGAATGCTACGGCTGCCACAGCATCGAAGGCTTCGAGCAAGTGCGGCCGTCGGTCCCTGATCTCGGCGAGTTCGCGCGCCGCCCCGTGGATGAGCTGGATTTCGGTCTGACCAAAGACGTGCCGCGCACCAAGTGGGACTGGCTGCGGCGCAAGCTGCACGAGCCGCGCGCCTACGAGACCGACAAGATCAAGCTGAAGATGCCCTACACCAAGGTGACTGATGAAGATATTACAGCACTTATTGTGTATGTCATGGCGTCTGATTCGCGCACCCTGCCGGCCCGCTTCGAAGTACGCGCCGACGACGCCAAGCACGCGCTGCGCGACGTCAGCTGGATGGTGGCGCATCTGCACTGCAACGGCTGCCACCGCCTCAACCAGCAGGACGCGCAACTGGCGCGCTTCTTCGAGCGCAAGAACATGCTCCCGCCGACCTTGGACGGCGTCGGGGCGCGCCTGCAGGGCCAGTACATGTACCAGTTCATCATGGAGCCGAAGCCCATCCGGCCGTGGCTGAAGCTGCGCATGCCGACCTTCGGCTTCACCGAAGCCCCTGCCCGCACGGTCGTCGAGGGGTTTGCCGCCGTCGCGACGGTCACGAATCCGTACACTTACGTCGCCAGGGACAACATCCCACCGGATCACTTCCAGCGCGGCATCAAGCGCTTCCATCACTACAAGTGTGTGCAATGTCACCCCACGTCGATCGATCAAGGGCTGCCGCCGGACGTCGATCCGGAAGACCTGTCAATCAACTTGATGCTGACGAAGACGCGGCTGCGGCCCGAATGGATCCGCGACTTCATGGCGCGCCCGAAGCAGATCGCCGGCTCGCAAACCCGCATGCCGACGGTCTTCTACACGGTCGAAGGCGACCCGAAGGTGGAAAAGCCGGTGGAGGACATCAACGACATCACTACTTACATGATGGGCATGACCGAGCCGCCGGAAGTCACGCTGAAGGCGCAAGAGGAAGAGCGTGCCGCCGAGAAGGAAAAGGAACGAGCTGTAGACTGGAGCAACGTCCAGTACTGAGCTGGCGGTCCCGCCGCCTTCGGGCTTGTAACGATTACGGGCATATGCCCATAACGATCGTGATCGTTTGGGGAGAAAGGATGACCATTCCCATGAAAGATCCGGCTGAACTCAGCTGCCCACTCTGTGGCGTCAGTGCTTGCAAATCTGAACTCAATACAAAGAAGTACCCTTCGTTCTGCCCGATGTCGGTGGAAAGCGAGCAGTTGGCAGCCATTGAGCGGACTTACCTGGAGGACGAGAAGCTGCGAGAGTGGGCGTGCGAATCCGCCCGTACAGAGTCTGCGGGCTATTGCCGAAGCACACGCATCCAGGAGATCATGGACTTCGCCCGCCGCATTGGAGCGACCAGACTGGGAATCGCTCATTGCATCGGCCTCATACAGGAAGCCAAAATCGCGCGCGCGATCTTCCTCCGCAACGGCTTCGAAGTGGAGGCAATCTGCTGCAAAGTGGGCTCAATCGACAAGGAGAAGGTCGGAGTAAAAGACGAAGAGAAGATATATCCGGGCCACTTCGAGGCCTTATGCAATCCGGTCGGCCAGGCTGAGCTGTTGGCCCGAGCCGGCACGCAACTGAATGTCCTCATCGGGCTGTGCGTGGGCCACGATAGTCTCTTTTTCAAGTATTCACGCGCACCCGTAACCGTGCTGGTGGTCAAAGACCGCGTCCTGGGGCACAATCCCGTAGCGGCGCTGTATACCAGCCACTCCTACTATCAACGGTTGAAGGAGCAGCAAACCAAGGGAATCGACGCCTAATTCACTTCTTTGTAATCTACTTAGACTTGCATATTAGAAGTAACGCGCTGGCCTTTGACAATCACACCCTCAGGGACGGAACCGTCTATTCTCCGCAAGGTGGCTTGTCGCAGCGTGTCTCTCGGCCGCAACAGGGTGTCAACCTTTTGCACTGGCTGACAGAAGTGGCGTGACCCTTTATGATGAAGCCGCTGCCGCCGGCAATGAGGCGGTGGACCGCAGCGCCGCATTGCGGGCACTGCTCCAGAGGCGGCGCGGCGATGGACTGCTGTTGCTCGAACTCGCCGCAACCCGGGCACTCATAGACATATGTTGGCATCTTGTCTTCCTACTTTCTGGTTGGTCGCAAGGAACTGAACGCTCTCAGGGAAACCTTGCGGACATGTGGGCTGAACAACCGCATGCCACCTCCCTCGGAGATGACCCGTAAGACCTCCTGCGGCTCTTTCACTACCACGCCGCTGAGCATGGTCACCTGCTCTGCGGCGAACGCCCCTGGCAGCAGAGGTGTCGAGGCGCCGAGCACTGCCACCTCCCGGCACCCGCTGGCCGCCTGCAGCAATCTGTCAATCGTGTGATTGATGATGGAGGTCGCGGTGATGAGTGCCACCTGACAGCGAGGAAGTGCCTCCTCGGCTTCCTCTTGAGGACGCACAATGCCGGAGGGGTGGGCCGCACGTTCGAACACGGTCAAAGAGCGGACTCGTTTCTGGATCTTGTCTACCAGCGGGCCGAAGTCCCCCACCATGCCCACGTGGTCCTCGGACCTGAGGTCGAGGTGATCCAAGATATCTCCGTCCATGAACCTGTCCTCATCTCGATTCACCAGTGCGTTCACACAAGCCAGCCCCACGCCGGCCGCGATGGGGTCCGGTGACTCCAGCAGACGCATGACATCGGACGCTGGTCTTCCAGCGAGAGGCGGAAGTGCATCGAACACCGTGCAGCAGCCTTTCGCCTCCTCACGGAACGTATACGCAACCCCAAGTCGGTCGTCTGCGAGCATGACCGCGGTGTACCCAAGGCCGATGCGGACATCAGCGACTCGTGCCTCCCGCGCCGAGGCGAGCAGGTGCGTCATGATTCGCGCGGCGATGCCCGCGCGCGCGTTCCCTTCAACCGGTCGCATGTTCATTCCGTAGTAACGATCTCCCACCGAACCGCACCATCCGGCGTGCTATACAACCGAACGCGGCAGGGTATCTCCCCGGCGAGCTCCGGGTGTTCTGCTCGGAGACGGCGAAAGTCTGCCGTTTGCAGAAACAGATCGAGAAGCTCGACGACCGGCTCGATGGCAACCCCATTTGCATCGCCCGCGAGGAGGGCAACGACGATCTCCTGGCGCGCGCGCCGGGCGCAGGTTTGAATGCAGCCTTCACCGAGGCGAAGCACCACGTCGCCGTTGGCAAGCACATCGAAGGTGAATCTTGTGGTCATCGTGGGACTCCGGCCCCAGTGATCAAAGTCGCTCCTGGAAGCACGATACGGCCACAGAGCAAGAGGGACGTATCAACACGAGCCTCACGGATTCCCTCCAGGCTTGCAATTGCGAGCCCCATGGAATCGGTCGTCCGCGACTTTTCGGTCTTCACCGCAGGTCTCGAACCAACCCGCCTTCGATGAGGGGTGCGCGTCGAATTCCGGCACGTATGGCTTGAGGTCGAGAAGTGGTGTGCCGTCGAGCACGTCGATGTCGGCCACGTGGAGAATGCAGCCCTCCCGACGGAGCAGACGAGCGGCGGACATGCCGACCGGATTCGGCCGGCACGGAGAGCGCGTCGCGAACAGACCGCGCTCGCGGGTGTCGCGGTACGGCACCACCCGCGCTTTAAAAGGTCCCGCCCTGTCCATCCAATAGATGAGCCACACCCGGTCAAATCCGTCGAGGTCGTCCAGCGCGGGCGCGAAGCACTCGTCTACGATGACCTGCGCCTCAGCGCCCCGTGCGTACACGGGTTGAATGGGAGTGCCAACGGCTTCGGTGAAACCGGTTCGGATAACTCCCACCGGGCGAAGCCGTATCCAATCACCAACAGATGGCTGTGCAGTTTCCGTGGCCACCGCTGCTCCTCTCTGACGCGCGTCGATTATCTCTTGCTGCCGGGTACTCGGGCGCAGCCGTGCGATTATCTCAAAAGGACCTTCGTTCCCTTCTACCAATTCCGGGCGCCGCGTACCAATGGGCTTCGGCAGAGCCTCGCTCCGTGCGCCTGCTCTTCTTGTCTTGTCAAGACTTCCCTTCCGCTTGCATCAACGCTTGTGCAGGGCCTTCGCTTCCCGCTGGACGTCTTCCCGGTCGCGGTAACGGATGGGGTGTTCCGCGCGCAGCGTTTGGATCAGCCCCGCGACCAGAGACGGGCGCAGGATGTAGTAGCAGCGCAGCGTTCCATCCGCGTGGTTGCCTACCAGCTTGGCTCTCCGCAGCGCGCTCATGTGCTGCGAGAAATTGGGCTGCGGCACCGGGACCAGGCAATTCAGATCCTTGACGCACTTGCTGCCCCCCAAGAGGGCGTCGAGGATGACCAGCCGGGTGGGGTGGGCGACGATCTTCAACAGCTTCCCCAGCTCCTTCCACGGAGCCCGCAGATTCGCGGGCAATCTTTTCTTCGCCATCGTGAGTCACTCAGAGCGATACGGCAACCTCTCACGAACCCGGTCATTCATACGGGGCGTAATATATACAAAGTACGATAGATATGTAAGCCCGATGCTCGATTCCCCAAAGCATCGGGCGTACTGACACTCCCGGCGGGCGGTCCAGCGCGGGCGGATCAATCCGCCCTTGAAATAGTTATGGGCATATGCTCATAATGGCGTGTGGAGGATCGATGCCGAGACCGCGATGCTTACGCCGAATCGCTTGCCGGCCCTCCAGCAGTCTGTTCAAGCCGGCCGGCATTCCGGCGGCATACCTGGAGCAGACGGTGATGACGCTGGATGAACTGGAGGCGCTGCGGCTGGCGGATCTGCTGGGCTTATATCATGAAACCGCCGCCCGTCGGATGAAGGTGTCCCGCCAGACCTTCGGAAGGATTATCGAATCGGCGCATCGCAAGGTCGCCGACGCTTTGATTCACGGCAAGTCATTGAAACTGAAAGGAGGAGATGTCGAGATGGCAGGAATGAGGAGTTTTAGGTGTTCCGGGTGCCGAAACACCTGGCAGCTGCCGTATGGCACAGGGCGGCTTACCGCCTGTCCCGCTTGCGGAAGCGAGAATATCCACCGCACCGATGCCGGTCCCCGGCAGGTGGGGTGCAGGCGAGGACGCAACAGCGCTCGCCCGTCAAAAACCGCCGCTGTTCGAGATGCGGACAGCGGTACTCAAGAATCGTAAAGGAGAGGAATGATGAAGATCGCAGTAGCTTCGGACAACGCAGTCGATATCGCCGATCACTTCGGGCGCAGCAGCTGTTTCGTCATATTTGAATTGCAGGATGGCGTGATCAAAGGAACCGAGATACGAGCCAACCGGCAGACCGCGTTCGCGCGCGGCGAGTGCGCGGGGGAAGGCCACGGGCCGCACGCGCACAACCACGACCATGCGGGCGTTGTGGGTTTGCTGAAGGATTGCGAGGCGATTCTGTGCCACGGGATGGGATGGCGCGCGGCGGAGGAGCTGAACGCGAACGGCATCCGGCCGCTCATGGTGGCCGCGCCGCTGTCCGCCGAGCAGGCAGTGCGGGCGTATGCGGCCGGGACGCTGGAAGTCTCCGGCGAGCACTGCGGTTGCGGCAGCTGATTCCTGCACAGCCGAGCCGCTTGCTTAGGCTGCCGCCGTTCACCGCGATGGTTTGCGGTTGCGGCAGCAGCCTGAGAAGGTGCTGGTCGCTACAAGAAAAAGCCATCCTTTGGTTGGTCTTGGAATGCGGCCTTTGTGGTGCTGTGATCGAAATGGCAAGGCCATAGAGTGGGAAAGCGGTAATGCAGGCGAGTGACGAAGCCCAATTCTTCGAGACCGTTCTGCGCTGCGTGGCGGACGGGGTCTTCACCGTCGACTGCAACTGGCACATTACCTCGTTCAACAAGGCGGCCGAGCGGATCACCGGCGTACCGGCGGAACAAGCTATCGGGAAGCTATGTTCGGAGGTCTTTCATGCGGACCTCTGTGAGCAGGGCTGTCCGATTCGGCAGACGCTGCACACCGGCAGCGAGCTCATTGACCAGCCGGCGAGAATCTTGAACCAGCGGGGCCGGTCGGTCCCGATAAGCGTCAGCAGTGCCGTGCTGCGGGCGGAAGATGGGGCGCTACTCGGCGCGGTCGAGACGTTTCGCGACCTCTCCACCATCGAGCAGCTGCGGCGGGAGATTCAGGGACAATACACGTTCGAGGATATCATCGGGAAGAGCGAAGCATTCCAGAAGATCTTCGCCATTATGCCGGACATCGCGGCGAGCGAGAGCACGGTGCTCATCGAGGGACCGAGCGGCTCGGGCAAAGAACTCCTGGCACGAGCGATTCACAACCTCAGCCCCCGCCGCAAGCGACCCTACGTAGTCGTGAACTGCAGCACGCTGCCGGCGAACCTGTTCGAGTCGGAACTCTTCGGCTACAAGAAGGGGGCGTTTACAGACGCGAAGAAGGACAAGCCCGGTCGGATCACCGTGGCCGAGCGCGGAACGATCTTCTTTGACGAGATCGGCGACCTACCGCCGGAGACCCAGGTCAAGCTGCTTCGGCTCCTACAGGAACGTGAGTACAGCCCCTTGGGCAGCGTCGAGATGCGGCACGCGAACGTGCGCATCGTGGCGGCCACAAACAGGAACCTTGCCGAACTGGTGAGCCGGGGCCAATTCCGGGATGATCTCTATTTCCGTCTGGCCGTTGTGCATCTGAGGATCCCACCGCTTTCGGAGCGTCGCGAAGACATTCCCCACCTGATCGAGCATTTCGTTCAGCGCTTCAACGCCAAGCAGGGCAAGAGGGTCCAGGGTGTGACTCCGGCTGTGATGGAGGTCTTCATGCGGCACGATTTCGCTGGGAACGCCCGCGAACTGGAGAACCTCATCGAGTACTGCTTCGTGTTGTGTCACAATGGTGTGATTGACGTGCACCACCTGCCCGAACACCTGCAGACGAGGGCACGCCGATCGGCTTCGGTGCAGCAGCCCGACTCCATTTCACCGCTCGGACAGAACGAGGCAAAAGCCATCCGACTCGCGTTGAGGCGAAACGAGGGCCAGCAGCACCGTGTGGCCAAGGAACTGGGTATCAGCCGAACCACACTCTGGCGCAAGATGAAGAAGTACCGCATTGACGTAGAGGAGCAGGCCAGCCAAGCTCGGGTTGCGACTTTGAAACGTTGAAACGAACCGATGTTTCACGCTTGAAACCTCGGGGTCCTGGAGACTCGCCCCCCACCCTAGTCCAACCTTCCTATTTTCCAAGCGCATAGCTGCTGTCTAGCGTCTCTTGCAGACGGCGGCCCGCCGCTTGCTGTGAAACAGGGGCGTGACCGACTTGGCGGAGACCTGAATATGAGAGTCGCCATCGCACGCACGGGAGAGACTGTGGCGCCGTGTTTGGAGTACAGCGCCACGATGGCGATCTTCACGATCGAGGAGGGTGCCATCACCGACCAGCTCGACTTTCCACTGCGCAGCCGGGACCCGTTTGATCGGGTGCGCCTGCTCCGCGACCAGGAAGTCGACACGGTCATCTGCGGCGGCGTCATGGAGAAATACGAGGATCTACTCAAGGCCAGTCGCATCCAAGTCATTTCCTGGGTCTCCGGGCCGGTCGAGCAGCTTCTCAATCTGTTTCTGCGAGGACAGCTGGTTCCTGGCAGCCATCCCGGCCAAGTGACTCCAGGTCGCGCGCAGATGGCAAGGGAGCGGAGCACCAGCCGTAAGCAACGCCGAACCTGAGAGAAGAAGACACATGCAGGACATAGCCAGCTGGGACTGGGAAACGGGCGAGAAGGCCGTCGCGGATATCGGGGAGATTCGCTCGCGGCACGAGGAGGCGCGCGAGTTCGCGGTCAGCGACGACGGCGAGAAGATAGCCGTGATAGTGAAGGGAGACGAGGGTGTCACTCCCTGTGTTAACGGGGAGCTCTGGGAGGCGACCTTCGACAAGGCGTGGTGTCTGCGGTTCCTGCCGGCCGGGAACCTCTTCGCCTTGGTGATGAAGGACGACGAGTGGACCGTCGGGGTGGAAGGGGAGACCTGGGAAGAAAAGTTCGATTTCGCGTGGAACCCGCGATTCACTGCCGACGGCACAGGCATCATGCTCCAGATCAAGAGCGGGATGGACTACTCGCTGGCTGTCAACGGCAAGGCATGGGAGAAGACGTTCCGGTCGATTCGCGAGTTTGCCATCAGCCCCAACGGCCAGACCGTGATCGCGGCGGCGCAGGTGGAGCCCCTAAAGGAAGGAGACACAGAGAAGTTCTTCGAAGGCGTCTGGGCCGTTGCGGTGAACGACCAAGTACTTAACGGGAAGTTCCCCAACGTCTGGGGCCCGGTTGCTGCCGACGGCGGAAAGACCGCGGTGGAAGTACGGACCGGCATCAGAGAGTTCACGCTGATGCAGGACGGGGTTCTCTGGCCAGACCGGTACGACATGATCTGGGAACCGTGTTTCGCCCCTTCCGGGTCCTTGCTCGTCCCGGTCAAGTTGCCCGGCGGGTGGACTCTCGCGAGGGACGGGAAGACGGTCTGGACGGGAAGATACGTGCAGCTCTTCCGGCTGCGGCTCAGCGCGGACGGTTCCCGGATAGCCGGCGTCGCCGCGCCTAGTTTCGGTAGCTGGACAGTCGTGGTCGACGACGTCGCCTGGCCGACCACGTGGGCCGAGGCGGTCCTCGATCCCATCTTCAGCCCGGATGGCCGCCGGGTAGCCGCGGCAGTGCGCAGCAACGGGAAGTGGAGCGTAGCGGTGAACGGAGAAGCGTGGAACGCCACGTTCGACATGGTGTGGGACCCGGTCTTCAACCCAGGCGGCGATCGTGTCGCAGCGAGGGTCGAGAAAGACGGCGCTCTCAGCCTTGCTATCGACGGCCGACTTTCATGGCGTCGCTACGAGATGCTCTGGAATCCGGTCTTCAGCCCTGACGGGAAGAAAATCCTGTTCAGAGCGGTGGAGAAGGGCAAGTACGTCCGGTCCGTAGTGTCCGTGGACGCATTCTGAATGCCTGTTGGAAACGGAGAACAGTAGATGGAATTCGCATCTCTGTACGCGTTCGCGAGAGGGCCGCTGGTCTGGATCGCTTTCATCGTGTGTTTCCTCGGCAGCGTTTACAAGCTGGTGCGGATGTTCGTCTTGGCGAAGCAAGACAAGGTGGTCTACCCGTACATGAGCCTGAAGTTCGGCCTGCGCTCCCTCATGCACTGGGTGACCCCGTTCGCGAGCCGCAACATGAGGCTGAACCCGGGCATGACGCTCGTGACCTTCGCGTTCCACTTCTGTCTGTTGGCTACCCCCATCTTGCTGATGGCGCACAACGTGCTCCTGTACGAATCTTGGGGCATACGCCTCCCGACGTTGCCTGAGTCTGCGGCCGATGCCATGACGCTGGTGGTCGTTCTCGTCGCCCTGTTCTTCCTGGCACGTCGGCTCTTCGTGCCGGCCGCAGTTTACGTCACAGATTCTTCCGACTGGGTGGTCCTTCTCATTGCCGTCGCACCCTTTGTCACGGGTTTCATCGCCACCCAGGGGTGGCTCCACTACAAGACCATGCTGCTCTTGCACATCTTCAGCGGCGCCCTGTGGCTGATGGCGATCCCATTCACGCGCCTCAGTCACATGCTCTACTTCGTTTTCACGCGATCCTACATGGGGTCTGAGTTCGGGGCGGTTCGCAACGCCAGGGACTGGTAAAGGGATGACGCACACGATCGAAATCCAGCGCCCCGAAGTCGCCGACCCAGGCCTCGACGAGGTCGTCAAGCGGCTCACGCCCGAGCAAATCGAGAAGACCATCAACCAGGTGTTGACGAAAGAATGCGCCGCGCGGCTCGAGACCTACGTCGAGACCTGCATGCGTTGCGGCCTGTGCGCCAACGCCTGCCATTTCTGCCTCTCCCACGACGGCGAACCGAGCTGGTCGCCGGTCGGCAAGGTGAGAAACACCATGTGGGAGATTCTCAGGAGAAAGGGCAAGGTGAGCCCGCAGTTCATGAAGCAGGCTGCGCGGATCGCCTACACCGAATGCAACGTCTGCCGGCGCTGCAGCATGTACTGCCCCTTCGGCATCGACATCGCCTACCTGCTGCTCACCGTGCGCCGCATCTGCAACCTGCTTTCTCTCGTGCCGCAGTATCTCCAGGATACCGTCAACAGCCACGCCGTCACCATGAACCAGATGTGGCTGCAGACCGACGAGTGGATCGACACCCTCATGTGGCAGGAAGAGGAGGCGGCAACCGAGGTCAAGGGAGCCCGCATCCCGCTCGACGTGGAGGGCGTGAACTTCATGTACTCGGTCATCGGGCCGGAGCCGAAGATCCTCGCGCAGCTGATCGGCTACTTCGCTCAGATCATGGCCGTGGTGAACTACAACTGCCGCAAGAGAGGTGAGCCGGAGCTGACCTGGACCATGCCCTCAGTCGACGGGTGGGACAACAGCAACATGGCGATGTACTCCGGCGACTTCGAAACCATGGGCAGGGTGGAACGTCTGCACTGGGACGCCGCCATGCGGCTGAGGGCGAAGCGGGTCGTGATGGGCGAGTGCGGCCACGCCTTTCGCGGTGCCGTCTATGACGGCCCGAAGTGGGTGGGCTGGCATCACACCCCCATCCCGATGACCCACGCGATAGACTTCTACTACGAGATCATTTCCACGGGGAAGATCGGCATCAAGAGGAAGTTCGAAAAACCCATCACGGTGCAGGACCCGTGCAACGTGGTCCGCGGCCGCGGACTCGGGCCCAAGCTGCGCGAGATCATGCGGGCGACCTGTACCGACTTCCGAGACGTCCATCCCAAGTATGAGCACAACTACTGCTGCGCGGCGGGCGGCGGGGTAATCAACTGCGGCCCGCCGTGGACTAGGACGAGGGTCGAGGGCAACCGTGTCAAGGCCGATCAGCTCAGGGAAACGGGCGCCGAGATCGTCGTGACCCCCTGTCACAACTGCCATAGCGGCATCGAAGATATCATCAAGGGGCACAAGCTCGGCATGCACGTGAAGTTCTTCAGCGAAATCCTGGTCCAGGTCATGGAAGTCCCCGAAGAGATCAAAGCCTAGCTGAAGAGGGCAAGGATCGAATGAACCGAGTAATTGGCTACCTGCTGGCAGTTGTAATCTTGGGCCTGCTCGCGGTGGGTTGGGTCGGAAATCTCCGGCCGCAGGGCCAAGAGGTGAGGTTGACGGGACCCGACATGATCGTCATCGCGCGGTCCGAGGTCTTCGGTGAGCTGAAACGCCCGGCGGTCCCCTTCAAGCACGAAAAGCACGTCGCGGCGCTCAAGGAAGAAGGGTGCACCGTCTGCCATGAGGATCGCGGCGGGAGGCTGACGCTCGAGTTCGTCCGCGCCGACGACGGCACCGGGCAAGACCCCATGGATGCCTACCACAACCGGTGCGTCGGCTGTCACGTAAAGCGCGCCACGAAGGGCGCGACCGCAGGGCCGCAGGAGTGCGGAGACTGTCACATGCCTGGCGTCGTGTGGCTGCGGTCGCATCACCCGGCCGGCCTCGATCTTGCGCTCCACAAGCGTCACGTCGATGCCTTCGGTGGCGAGAAGAAGTGCGACGACTGTCACCGGGCGAAGGACCCCAAGGCGGTGCGCCTGATTTACGAGATGAGCTCCGAGCTGAAGAACCTTCCGTTGGGACAGGCCGCGCACACGGCGTGCGTCGGTTGTCACTACGAGCGTAGCGCACGGCATGAAACGGCCGGACCCGTGGCGTGTTCGGAATGCCACGAGAAGCACGCCATACCGGATTGGCTTGTTCGGCCGCAAGGCCTTCCCGAGGGCTATCGTCTGCTCAGAGACCAGAAAGACACTGAGGTCATTGATGTCGGAGACCAGCTAGCACGCATGCCTGGCGTGACGTTCGATCACAAGTCGCACGAAGGCGTTGCGAGTTCCTGCCGCGCGTGTCACCACGACTCCCTGCAGGCGTGCGGGACCTGCCACACCTTGGACGGAACGGAGAAGGGCGATGGCGTGAAGCTGGCAACGGGGTACCATGAGCGTCTGTCGACCCGCAGCTGTGTCGGTTGCCACCGCGCCGAGACGGCATCGGTGGCCTGCGCGGGCTGTCACGGCAGCGGACCCGTTAAGCCCATCTCAACCGAAAAGTCCTGCCCGATATGTCATTATCGCGGGGAACGCCCCGTCGCTCGCCCGGACATTTCTGGTTATCCGACCAAGGCGATCACGATCGAGAACAAATACACGGGAATCGTCGCCGATCGTTATGGCCCGGCGTCGTTCGATCACGGGAAACACGTCACGCGGCTGCGGGAACGGATTCAGGACGACGGCGGCCACCGCCTGGCCGACCGTTTTCACGAGGGCCGACAATTCCTGTGCACGGCGTGTCACCACCACAGCCCGCCGATCGAGGAAGGCGCAAAGCCCCCACGATGCACCTCGTGCCACCGGCAGCTGGCGGATCCGGCGGAGCCGGAGTCCCCTGCGAGTCCGGCTGTGTACCACCAGCGGTGCGTCGGCTGTCACCAAAGGATGAATGTACAGAAGGACGGCCACGGACTCGGGTGTAAGGACTGTCACTCCCCACGCGAGGGAAGAGTATGAGCATTTCCAGACGAGACTTTCTTCGGGGAGCCGCAACTACCGGCGTCGTTTCATTGTGCGGGCCCGCCGCGCTGGCTTCCGAAATCCACACGGGCAACCCTGATCGGTACGGCGTTCTGGTGGACCTGTCGCTTTGCAGCGGCTGCCGTACGTGCGAAGCGGCCTGCTACGAGGAGAACAAGGACAGGGACACCAACCGCCGGACGAACAACGAACACGAGGGTAACCTTCCGCCGCCGTGCGTGCCCTTCGACGACCTCACCGTGACCGCCACGCGGCGCCGGCCGTCTGGTGGTGTCTACACGGTGGTAAATCGGTACCAAGCGCAGGACGCCACGGGCCAAGAGAAGAAGGTCTATCGAAAGATCCAGTGTTTCCACTGCGACGAGCCCGCCTGTGCTTCGGCGTGCTTTGTGTCGGCATTGAGGAAGACCAAGGAGGGAGCGGTCGTCTACAACCCGAACGTGTGCGTTGGCTGCCGGTACTGTATGACTGCCTGCCCGTTCTCTATCCCCGGCTACGAGTATGACAACCCGCTCACGCCACGGGTGAAGAAGTGCACGTTCTGCTACCACCGGACCTCCGTGGGGCGACCGCCGGCGTGTGTCGAGGCATGCCCCTATGGTGTGATGACCTTCGGGAAGCGAAGCGACCTCGTGAGGTTTGCGAATGAGAAGATCTTGGCGCATCCCGAGCGGTACGTGCATCAGATCTATGGGGAGAACGAAGTCGGTGGCACGGCTTGGATGTATCTCTCGCCGGTGCCCTTCGATCGGGTGGGATTCCGGACGGACCTCGGCACGACGCCGTATCCGGAGTTGACGCGGGGGTTTCTCTCCATTGTGCCGCCTGTCCTCGTGCTGTGGGGCCCTGCTCTGATGGGAGTCTATGCATTCACTCAACGCAAGGAGAAACTCGCCGAACGAGAGAAGAGGGACGCGGTAGGGACCGCTGTCGCGAGTGCCGTCGCGGAGGCGGAACAAAAGGCGGCCAAGCAATTCGAGGCTGCGATGAAGAAAGCCGACAAGGAAAGAGAGCTGGCCGTCAAGAAGGCGCTCGAAGAGACGAAGAAGGCAACAGCGGAGCAAGAAGCGAAATGAGCGAAGCAGTGGTAGGGGCAATTCGACCTCGAGGCAAACTCGTAACGCCATTCAACGTTGTGGCGGCGGCGATCCTGGCCGTGGGGATTCCAATTACCTTCATCCGCTTCACCCAGGGGCTTGCCTCTGCCACGAACCTGTCAGACACGACCCCTTGGGGCTTCTGGATCGGGTTCGATGTGATGACTGGCGTCGCCTTGGCTGCTGGGGGCTATGTCACAGCGTCCGCCGTCTACCTCTTCGGGATGAAGAAATTCCACGGCGTCGTGCGTCCGGCTATCCTCACGGGCTTCCTCGGTTACTTCTTCGTGGTTGTTGGACTCTGCTACGACCTCGGGCGCCCCTGGCGGCTACCATATCCGATGGTTGTCTCCTTTGGCGTCACCTCGGTGCTCTTCTTGGTGGGCTGGCACGTCGCCCTCTACTTGACGACCCAGTTCGTCGAGTTCTCCCCCGCCATATTTGAGTGGCTCGGCTGGAAGGAGGTACGAAGGGTGGCCGGCATGCTCACCGTGGGCGCAACCGTCTTCGGCGTGATCCTTTCGACGCTTCACCAGTCTGCCCTGGGCGCACTGTTTCTTCTCGCTCCGGCTAAGGTTCACCCCCTCTGGTACTCACCGTACATACCCATCTTCTTCTTCGTATCGAGCATCATCGCCGGGCTCTCGATGGTCATATTTGAGAGTTCCCTTTCACATAGGGTATTCGCTGATCAGATCGACCCCGAACACGCGGGTGAACACGACGAGATTACACTCGGTCTCGCCAAAGGCGCGGCCGTTGTCCTCTACGGGTACTTCGCCTTCAAGGTCATCGGGATCGGCCACGGAAACGACTGGAATCTGCTCAATACTGGCTACGGCCACTGGTTCCTCGTCGAGATCCTCGGCTTCATTCTGCTGCCATGCATCCTTTTTACCACGGCCGTTAGGCAACAGAACGCCACTCTTGCTCGATGGACAGCGCTTTTGACCGTGGTCGGCATCGTCTTGAACCGTCTGAACGTGTCGGTGATTGCCTTCAACTGGCAGCTTCCGGCCGAGGAGCGCTACTTCCCTAGTTGGATGGAAATCGCGGTCTCGGTCTTCATCGTTACGGTCGGCCTCCTGACGTTCAGGTGGATCGTCGAACGTATGCCCGTCTTGCGGGAACATCCGGATTTCAACGATGTTCACTGAGTAGAGGAAGAGCTATGGACACTCTCCACGAATTCATGAAGCACACCAAGAGCGTCGAGTACCTTCTGGCTATCGCTTTCCTTATCGGCTTCATCTTCTTCTGGCGCCTACTGGTCGCAAACGAGGATCGATAGCGCAGAAGGCTGAGCGAAGCGACGACGCCACGACCACCGCGGGGCGGAGTGGAACACCATGATCCCACAGACAATCAAGGACTGGATCGAAACACGTCTCTTCGACCGGGTGCCGATGAGCATCTGCGTGATCGATCGAGACTTCCGGATCTTGGATGCCAACCAGCGCTTCAACGAAGCCTATGGACCCAGCGAAGGGAGGTACTGCTACGCGCTGTACAAGGGCAGGAAAGAGCCCTGCGAGGAGTGCGCGGCGATCGAGTGCTTCGAAGACGGCCGAGTTCGGATCCGCGAGGCAGAGGGCTTCGTCCAAGGGAAGGAGATCAACTACTTGGTCCACATGGTCCCGATCGTCCGCGGCAGGAACGACATCCCGTATGTCGTCGAGATGTCGACGGACATCACGTCCGTAAAGCTCCTCGAAAAGGAGAAACGCGAGGCGGAGCGCCTTGCCGCCGTGGGTGAGACGGTCGCCGGCCTCGCCCACGGCCTCAAAAACGTCATCATGGCGCTCGAGGGTGGCCTGTACGCGTTCAACACGGGTCTCCAACGCGGGGATAACGACCGGATGGCCAAGGGCTGGCGGATATTGGAGGAGAATATCGAGCGCATCTCCAAGCTCGTGAAGGAGTTCCTGGACTTCGCCAAGGGACGACGGCAACAGGTGTCCCTCGTCGACCCCAATGATCCCGCCCGCAAGGTAGCGGAGGCCTTCAACGAGAAAGCCAGGCTGTCCGGTATTGAATTGAGGACCGATCTCCAGGATGGTATTTCTCCTGCCGCTCTGGACGAAGAGGGCATTCACACATGTCTGTCGAACCTGGTCTCCAACGCTCTCGACGCGTGCGCCGTGAGCGACCGGAACCGCAAGCACGTGGTAACCGTCACGTCGCGTGACAGAGGCGGCGTGCTGGAATACACCGTCTCGGACAATGGCAGCGGCATGGACTACGACATCAGCAGGAAGATATTCACCACCTTCTTCAGCACCAAAGGGTCGGACAAGGGAACCGGGCTGGGGCTTCTGACCACCAAGAAAATCGTCCAGGGGCATGGGGGACGGATCTCGTTCGAGTCCGAGATGGGAAAAGGGTCCGTTTTCCGCATCGAGCTTCCTCGGGACAGTCTGCCGAAACCTGTTGAAAAGGAGGCATGAGTCATGGAACGAGCCAAAAATAAGACCGTCCTCGTGGTCGACGACGAACCGAACGTAAGGGCCTACCTCGCCAACCTCCTCGAGGACGCCGGCTTCAATGTTCTGACCGCGGGAGACGGACACGAGGCCCTGTCGATCATCAAGTCAACGAGGCCGGACTTCATCTCGCTCGACCTGGTCATGCCTCGAAAGAGCGGGCACAAGCTGCTCTTCGAGCTGCGAAAAGACAAGGACCTGGCACGCATCCCTGTGCTCATCGTCACCGCGCACGCCCAGGACGAGCTTGGACAGAGCGACCTGGAGGACATCATCCGGACCATGCCGGCGCCGGTCTCCACCATCCAGAAGGAAGAGGTCGAGCCTGGGACCACGGTCTACCTCGAAAAGCCGGTCAAGCGGCTCGATTACGTACGCTGCGTGCAGCGGATGCTGGGTATCGACGAGGAAGGGGAAGAGGCCGACAAGATTGACCTCAGGGAGAAGCTGGAACAGCAGATACGGAGCGCGGACCCGGAGGCGTTGCGACGCGCTCTGACGGCGCTTGGGAAGGGAAGCGCCCCTCCCGGCGAGGCGCCGGCCGGGAAGGGCAAAAAGGATACGCGCTGAGACGCAACCGCAGTGGCACAGGAGGACGTAAGCGATGACAGAAGCTAGACAAGCCAAAAAGATTCTCATTGTGGACGACGAACCGGCTGTCGTCACCTACCTGGAGATGCTGTTGCGTGATCACGGCTATGAAACCATCTCGGCGGTCGACGGCAAGGAAGGCATGGAAAAGGTCAGGCAGGAGAAGCCGGATCTGATAACCCTCGACATCTCCATGCCGGAGGCCTCCGGCGCCCGCTTCTACAAGGAAATCAAGCATGATCCGCAGCTGGCCTCGATACCGATCGTCGTCGTCACGGCCATCACCGGTACCGATGGTGACCCTTACGCGTACAAGAAGTTCCTCGACAGTCGGCACACGGTGCCTCCACCCGAGGGTTTCATGCCCAAACCGATTGACCGAGAAGAGCTGATCAAGACAATCCGGAAGCTTCTGCCCCAGTGATGCGCCACACCACGTCGGTCCCGCGGGGCTGACGTAGGCGAGCGCTGGCGAGTTGCCTGGCGGAAGGTTGCCTTGTAGGAAGAGCGCGAAGGAAAGGAGACCGCAATGGCTCGCATTGCCGTGTTGTATTGTAAGCGTATCAAAGACCATTCCTGCATTGCCTGCGCCAAGTGTTACAAGGGAATGAGAGAGAAAAACGGCGAGTATGCCCAGCACGACGAGATCGATCTCGTGGCGATGACCGACTGCGGCGATTGTCCCGGTCTGGTCGTGCCGCGCGTGAAGCTGCTCTCCGAGGTCGCGAAAAATCTCGGCCGCGAAATCGATGTATTGCATTTAGGGACGTGCATGAAGGGAGCGATGCAAAACGCGCAGTGCCCGATCGATTTCGACGCACTGAAACCCACCTCGAGAAGAAATTCGGGTGTAAGGTCGTTCTCGGCACGCATTCCTATTGAACGCCGCAGCCGAGAGTCTTGATGCGATGCGAACATTTTCGTGCTCGGACTCAGCGGAGCGGTGCTCGTACTCGCAATCGAGTCGTCCGATGCCGCTCAGCGATCGTTCGCTCCGATTACGACTACGAGCGCGTGCAGGGGCACGAATTGGGCTGCACGAGTTGCGGTGGCCTGGCTGGTCGCAGATTGGCCCCAGCAGGGTTTGGTGGACCGCTCGTGGGTGCTTGCTTGGAACACCCTGACGCTGGCCGGCATTTTTGCGGTGGTCGCGGTGACACTCGCAGCGCTCAAACGCAACGCGGAAAACCTTGAAGCCACGGTGACGCAGCGCACAACCAAGTTGCGCGAAGAAATTGAGGAACGTTGCCGGGCCGAGGAGTCACTCCGCCAAGCCAACGCGGAATTGCAGCGCACCCAGTTGCAGCTTATTGAGGCCGCGAAAATGGAGGTCATCGGTCGCATGGCCGCCGGGGTAGCCCACGAGGTCAAGAACCCGCTCATGACCCTGAGCATGGGAGCGGACTATTTCCTCCATCGCGGTTCGGCCAACGCGGATGAAGCCACTTTGTTGCAGGACATGAAGGAGGCCGTCGAGGTTCAACCTCGAACCATAGGAGTAGCCATGCAGAAGAAACGCATTCTGGTCGTTGACGACGAAGCCGGCGTCACCCGCAGCATCAAGTTGAACCTCGAACATTTGGGCGCCTACGAAGTGTGCACCGAAAACAACGCCCGGCAGGCCTTGAAGACGGCGCGCGAATTCAAGCCCGACCTGATCCTGCTTGACGTGATGATGCCGGAGATGGACGGTGACACGGTCGCGGCGCAACTGCGCGAAACCGCCGCGCTCAAGAACACCCCGATCGTCTTTCTCACTGCCGTCGTCTCGAACAAGGAAACCAAGGGCCAGGAGGCAGTCATCGGCGGGCAGAACTTCTTGGCCAAGCCGGTGGATCTGGCCGAGTTAACACGTTGCATCGAGGAGCATCTGCCGCGGTGAGCAACACGTGGGAATGCCAAATGGGGACGATTGGGCGAGTTGAGTGAGCTTTAGCGTCCAGGTTCTGCGAATCATTCACGACGACTGGCTCACTATTACACCGTTGGTGACACAAGGGTCTGAGCGGGGGACAACATTCGATACGACTCCCGTGAGCATCCGTGGTTCCGGCGGCAGCCACACGCGGAACGTACTTCCGGAGCCGGGGGTGCTTTCCACTCCAATGCGGCCACCGATGACATCCACGAGGTGCTTCACGAGGTAGAGGCCGAAACCGAAACCGCTGACGGGTAGACCATTGCTGCGTGCGAGCTGATGAAACGGGTCGAAGATCGCTTCCAACTGATCGGGCGCAATGCCGACTCCCGTGTCGGCCACGACGATCTCTGCGCTGCTCTCGTTCGCAGCTGCGCTCAAACGGATCTCGCCATCACGTGTGTACTTCACAGCGTTCGACAGCAAATTCCGGACGATCTCCCGGACCTTCCCCGCATCGCTGTCCACCATGAGCCCGTCGGGAACGTTCCAATGTAACACGATACCGCGCGCCCGCCCAAGGTCTGCCGTCGTTTCGCGCAAGGGATCGAGAACCTCGGACAACGAAAACGTTGTCCGCTGAAACGGCAGCTTCCCACTTTGCAACCGCACGAGATCAAGCACGCCATCGACAAGGTAGAGCAACTGCCGGCCTTCTCGACGGATGCTGTGCACCGCACAGCGCTGGTCCTCGGAAGGTAGCGGCAACGCCGCGAGGACCTCAGAGAAGCCGAGGATGACCGACAGCGGCGTGCGCATGTCGTGCGAGAGGCCACTCAGCATGACGGACCGTGCCTTATGGGCGGCCTTTAAATCTTCGTTGGCCTTCTGCAAAGCCAATTGCTGCTCGAAGAGGCGACGACGATACCGGTCAACGAAGAATGCCCCGAGGCTGGAAAAGCCGGCGTTCGCAGCGATGGCCAGGTAATCGTAGGCTGGCACCGGAGGTGCTCCGCGCGGAACCGCCAGCCAGTAGGCCGCAATGATGCCGATGTTTTGCGCGGCCTGGAATCGCGCCCCCCACGGGATGAACACCGAGGAAACCAACATGAACGACAGGTAGGTAATGAACTCGTAGAGCGTATCGCCAGCGACGTGGGCGTTGTACAGGGCCTGCGCGAAGCAGATGGAGAGATTACCGCCCAAGGCGATCCACGCCACCCGCGGGTACGTCGTGGACCGGCGCATCGCGAGCCATGCTCCCGCCACTATGACCACCTGCACTGCGTACACCGTCAACAACGCATACCCCCGCGCGTGGTAGCCTCGCCACTCGATGATGGTGTTGGTCGCCGCCAGGAGCAGATAAAGCGTAAGCCAGATACGCCACCCACGAACCACAAGCTGGCCGGTTTCGCGGGCGAATCCCTCGCCGAGATTTGTGGGCGCTTGATCCTTCATGGCAGCGGGCACCCCTCTGGTGGCCGAATCAGGGCCGTACACACTCGGCCCCCGCACTCATTGTGTTGGTACTGCTAAAGGTTGCCGTCCGAACTTTCACGCGAGCATGAAGCTCGCCACCACGATCACCAGACCGAGCGGAAAGACCAGAGTGGCGTATAGATTTCCACCCTCGCTGGGTCTTTGCCAGGGGCGTTGGAGATCGGAGCGAAATGTACGACATCAGGGCCGCTAGGAAGGACGCGCTGTCTCCGGCAACGATATCGGCTCCAAGGCCTGCTCCACCGTGTCCAAGAGCGTCTTGGGCAAGAACGGCTTCGAGACGAACGCGGTACACCCCAATCCAGCGGCGGTCTCGGCCACCAACTCCCACGTGTACGAAGTGACGGCTATTACCGGGATGTGGGCGGTGTCTGGATCGCAGCGAATCGCCTGGATGAACTCAAGGCCTGAGAACCTCGGCATGGCGATGTCCGTGATGATGAGGTCAAAACGCTGCTGCTTCACCTTCCACATCCCATCGTCACCACCGTAGCCAAGTACCACTCGATACCCGGCGCCACTCAACACACCACCAGTGATCTCCAGCTGGCCAGGCTCATCGTCCAGGACAAGAACGGTGTACCGGCTCGGGTTCATGCCGGTTCAGACGGAGAGCCAACTGAGAAATTCAGAGAAACAGGCTCATTTGGGCAAACTCCGAGCGCCAGCACGATCAATCCAGACGTCCACTTCATGGTCACCTCCATTTCGAGAAGTTTTTTCGTACCCGTTCGCCCGTATAACGAGTCAGCAATGCCGTTCGTTGACCGGGTCGCAGGGGTAGTGTCAACTTCGGTTGCGTACAGCGACCGAGGCGGGTTAACCGCTAAAGGCGACGCCTGGGTGCGCACACCGTTTTGCGAAGACCAATGGGCCCCCGTCAGTTCATCGCGACGGTCGAGGAGTTGGTAGACTGCGGCGCGCTCCTGAGCACTGTCACCACGAGTGGATCTTGACTGCTGGCGGATTGGTAGACTGATCAGCCCTTGGGGATTCCGGCAATCGCATCACGATCCAGCGTTGCCGACCAGATTCATCGCAGGTCGGGTACACGTCATTACCACTTGAACTCTGTCACGCCGTCGAGACAGGGAGCATCCGTCGCAGGGACGCCACCCGCGGGTTCCTCATCGTGCACGCAGTTTGCAGCGTCGTTTGTCGAATGAAAGCCAATGAACGACGTCGGCGATGCTCGTTCAGTCGACGGAAGGGTGCTCGATGAACAGAATACTCAATGGGATTGCTCACATTTCATTTCTCGGCGGTGGGACCTTCTTGCCCGCGCGCACCCCCCGAGACCGGCGAGTGCTGGCCGAACACGTGGCCGACTGTCTGCGCACGAAAGGTCGAGTGCAGGTGCTCATTGATGAGCGCCGCTGGATCGCGCACCGGAACTCCGGTCCAGCTGCAGCACGGTGCATATGCTGCGACGCGGCGACGTATGCAGGATGTTGCTCCTACGCCGGTGACCGCAGGGCCTACTGTCTGCGGTGTGCATTCGGTGACCGCGTCGATCCAGCACCGTCGCTCCCCAAGGCCCGAGAATGCAACGCCGCATGAACTGACTCCTGGCCAACGGCCGCTGATCGCGCCGCTCGCGGTGGCAGTCACTGTCAACCGACAGACACACTCGTCCGTTAGTACGGGCACGGAGATCAAAGGAGGATTCCATGAGACGGCAGCCCGTTCTCTACGGCGAGCGGCGTCTCGAGCCTGGCTGACGCGACGATCCAGATCCGCGAGACACAACGCACTATGCAGCACAGAAAGGAACAGGAGACATTGACATGATCAAGAAGCAAAGCTGGAAGTTACTTACTGCCGCGTTTCTTGCCGGCGCAACGATACTGGCTGCCGGGCCCGCCTTTACGGGACAGGCCTGGGCGGGCCCCTTCTCCCGCGACGGTGGCGGGTTCGAGGGGCTCGGCCGGCTCGAAGGCAGTGGGTTCGGCATGATGCACTTCGGCCCGTTGGTGGAGCAGCTGCTCTTCCCCTGCCGCAATGACTGTGTCCAGGCGGAAGATGGCTGCCAGAACACCGCCGAGTCAGCTGCCCTGACCTGCGCCTCGAATGCCTGCGGGACAGACATCTCCAACGCCCAAACCGACTGCGCCGCCGGTCGGACCTCGCAGGCCTGCCTCACCGACGTGAGCGCGCTGATCACCTGCGTCCGCACGTCCACCTGCGTGACGACCGAGTCGTCGGCACTCTCGACGTGTGCAAACAACTACAAGCTATGTGTTGCAGCCTGCAACCCGACACCCACGCCAACGCCGACACCGTGAGGGCTGCGCGCACATAACCCGCCGGACGGGCCGGGCAGCAGGAAGATGGCCTGCTGCCCGGCAACGGAAGCTTGCACCTCCGCACATCCGCGAACCCCAGGTCTGAAAATGACAGATCCAACAACGACAGATCCGACAATGATACGCACGGCGCTGCTCCGGCCGGTTCGCGTCGCGCTCGCCTGGGTGCTGCTCGGCGCCCACAGCGGCCACGCGGCCGAGCGCTACGAAATGCCGAACTCGGTGCCGGCGCGCGCCACCGCCGAGCGCTGGTTGCGCGCCGCCGACCCGGATGAGGCGTTGGAGATGTCCGTCACCCTGCGGTTGCAGCACACCGACGCGCTCGCCGCACTGCTGGCGGCACAACAGAACCCGGATTCCCAACAGTATCACCACTGGCTTACGCCGGATGAATTCGCGGCCCGGTTCGCGCCCGCGCTCGCCGACTATACCGCCGTTGTCGATTGGCTGCAGCAGGAGGGATTCACCGTGCACCAGCAGGTCAATGGCGCACGCATTGATTTCAGCGGGACGGTAGCTGACGTCGAGCGCGCCTTCGGCGTGCGCATGAGTCACTACAGCCATCGTGGTCGCGCCCCGCTGGCCAACGAAAATCCGCCGCAACTGCCCGCCGAGTTTCTCAACACGGTAGACCTCGTCCGGCTCAACACCTTCCCGCTGGCAGAGCCGCTGGCGCACATCGGCACTGCTGCTGCCTTCGTGATAGCCATGGCGCCGTCCGATATGTACATCGCGTATGACATGCAGCCGCTGCTCGACGCGGGAGTGAGCGGATCGGGGCAGACAATCGCTGTCGTGTCGCGCTCGGATTTCAACGCCAGCGACCTCACCAGTTTTGAACAGCAATTCGATGTACCACTGCATGATCCGGTGAAGGTCTTTCCGACGACAAACCCCGGGATTGGAGCCGTCAATGGCGCCTGCCAAGGCATTCGCCAGCAGCGCCAGCTCCAAGCCTGCATCAGCGGGGAGGAAAGCGAGGTGCTTCTCGACACCGAGTGGGCCACCGCCATGGCGCCAGGGGCCTCGGTCCTCGTCGACATCAGCGGTGCCGACATCGACGTCTCGTTGCTGGACATCGTCACCCATCATCCGGAAGCCAAGATAATTACCATGAGTTTTGGATCGTGTGAGCGCTTGGATAGCTCCGACCTCAGCGTGTTTGGGCACATGTACGCGCAGGCAGCGGCGCAGGGTCAAACCGTGATGGTGGCAGCGGGAGATAATGGCGTTGACGGTTGCCAAGATGGTGGTGGGCGCAGTGTCAACGTCTTGGCCAGTGATGCGAATGTGACCTCGGTTGGTGGGACAGCTCTCGACCCTGGATTTGACGCCAACGGCGACGCGACAAAATATGTCAGTGAAACCGTGTGGAACGATAGCAGTGGCGCTTCCGCTGGTGGTGCCAGCACTCTAGTGGTTAAGCCAAGCTACCAGAGCGCCCCAGGTGTTCCCGCTGACGGGGCGCGCGATCAGCCGGACGTCGCGCTAATGGCGAGCCCGTCAAAGGCGGGATACTTCATGGTGATCGAGGGGGCCGTAGCAGTGATTGGCGGCACGAGTGCGGCGGCGCCGAGCTGGGCTGGCATCGTGGCGCTGCTCAACGACGCGCTACACATCGACGGATCTGGCCCGCTGAACTCCACCCTGTATGCACTTGGCCGGCAGCAGTACGCCGATAACGGTCCGGCCGTTTTTCACGACATCACCGTGGGCAACAACAGCTTCGACCATGTGGTCGGCTACAGCGCGGGCCCGGCCTACGATCTCTGCAGCGGCCTCGGGAGCCCGGATGTGGCGCTGTTGGCACACACCCTGAGCACGTTGGGCACCACGCCCACGCCGGCCGCCACACAAACCCCGGCTCCGTCCCCCGGTCCCTGCATTGGCGACTGCAACAACGACCAGGTCGTAACAGTCGATGAGCTCCTCACACTGGTGGACATCTCCCTCGGCGTTGAGAACCTCTCCGCTTGCACAGCTGGAGATGCCAACCATGACGGCCAGATCACCGTCGACGAGATCCTGGCCGCCGTGCATAACGCCCTCAACGGCTGCGGCGGCTGATCAGCGGTCAACCAACAGACACCCTCGTCCGTTAAAAAACCTACGGAGGTCATTCCATGTCGATCCGCACCCTCATGCTGGGAGGACTGGCCGTGATCAGTTCATGGTCGTTGCCGGCGTATGCCCAGTCACCGCAAGCACTTGCCGAAATGATGATGATGGGTGATGGGCCGGTACTGGTGATCCCCGTATTGCTCGAATTCGGCGATTTGACCGCCGAGCAAAGCGCTCAGGTACGCCAGATCGTTGAGGCGGAGCGTCCAAAGGTGCAGCGGCTCCTCGGCCAAGTCGCCGATGCGAATAATAAGTTGACTGACGCGCTGCTGGCGCCCGCAGCGGTGCGCGCGCGCGACGCTGGCGCGCTTGTGGAACGGCTGGCGCAGCTGCGCCTGCAGTTCATGCAAAGCGAGCTGACCACCGTCCTGGCTATCCGTAAAATTCTCACCCCCGAGCAGTTTGGTAAGGTGACCGCGGCGATGGACGAGATGAAGAGGGCTGGCACCCGCCCACTGGCGCCGGCTGCGGGCGCTTTCTGAAGGATGACTTCCGTAGACCTTGCTCCAACCAATGCACCACCATGCGACACGATGGCCCGGCACACTGATCGGCGCTGGCGTCCCACCGCTGCCAGGTTGCTCACACGGTCCCGGGCGTGCGCATGGCCGCTGCTACCCGTGCTTCCCCCGCCACGCGCCAGGGTGCGTCGGAGCGGATCTCCCCCCTCCACGAACCGGCCCCCTGGCGCGTGGTCTCGTCGGCCCGCCGAGGGCCGCCCCGCTCTCGACGTGGCTGTGCGTGTCCGCTACGATCGCTGCGACCGACCCGCCGCGAGGGAGCAAATGGTCAGCCCACGGTTGGAGGGCTCTGTTATTGAAGATGGATGGATAAGCGTTGTGAGCGCGGGGGTGGATGAGCGGGTGGAGTACGACGAGCTGTACCGGCAGCACCACCCGCGCGTGCTGCGGCTGTGCCGGCAGTTACTCGCCGATCCGGACGAGGCACACGACGTAACCCAGGAGGTTTTTCTCAAGCTGTTCAAAGCCTTGCAGCTGCGTGACCGCGGGATCGTTTGGGCACCATGGCTGACCAGGGTAGCCGTGAACGCGTGTCATGACCGGCGACGTTCGGGATGGTGGAAGTGGTGGCGTGGAGAGCACCAGGAGTTCGTCGAGGCGCAGGTGGTTGCTCAAGACCCCAGTCCCGAAGGCCAGGCCATTAGCAACCAAACACGACGTGAGATCTGGGGCGCGCTCCGGCAACTATCCGCTCGGCAGCGAGAGGTGTTCATCTTGCGGCAATTGGAGGGCTGGTCGACCGAAGAAGTGGCCGAGTCACTCGGGGTGAGCCCTGGGAGTGTTAAGCGTCATCTCTATCGAGCGGTGCATACTCTGCGGACCGCATTGCGAGGTCACCGATGAGCCGATGTCTGAATGAACGGGCCCTTTTGGCAATCTACACGCACGAGGGGACAGCAGCCGAACAGGCCCACGTGCGGTTGTGCGCTGATTGCGCGGAACGCTACGAGCTGCTGGTCCGTGATCTCAAGACGATTGGTCAGGTGCTCGAAGCACTTCCACCGGCTTGGGAGGGCCAGCGCGTGTGGGCGTGGCGGGGACCGTGGCTACCTGTTGCGATTGCCGCTGGGGCGATTCTCGTCGTGGCCCTGGGGATCGCACGGGTGCGACTATCATCACCGGTGCAGGTGGCGCTGAGCGTCAACGATGTCTCTGCGTTCACCGCCGACCTGTCCAACGCGCTGTTCGCGACCGGGGACGCGAACGCCATTCCAGGGATGGTTGCTGAGGGGTCATACCTCGATGCGGCACTCGATGCGGGCTACTCCTGCACGCAGGACCGGTTCTTGACTGGCGAGTGTGATGATCAACTGTCCGCTCTCATGATTGAAAGTGACTGAATGAAGGAGATCGCCCGATGACGAAGTACGCGATTGCAGTGACTGCGGCGGCCCTGATCAGCTTTGGGGCGGTGCCGCTGCAAGCACAACCGATGGGAGGGCCACCGATGGGTGGCATGATGCACGGGGACAGCCCGGCGATCATGCTCCGCATGGTCCTCAAGCAGGCCAATCTGACATCCGAGCAGCAGGACCAGGTGCGCAAGATCATGGAGGCCGACCACCAGAGTTTGCGTGCCCTTTTCACGCAACTGCAGGCGGCGAACAACCAGGTGGCTGAAAAGCTCTTTGCACCTGGAGCCGTGCAGGCGGCAGATCTGGTCCCGCTGGTGCAGAAAGTCACCCAGTTGCGACAGCAGTTGATGGAACAAGGCGTGAAAACCGCGCTGGCTATCCGCGCCGTGCTCACACCGCAACAGTTGGCCAAGGTAGCGCAGGTGCAAGCGCGTCTCGAGCAGTTGCAAGCTGAGATGCGCAGTATTCTCGAAGGCAACAACTAACAACTTGTTGTCCCACGGTTACGTCGAGAGACCGCAGGCACCCATGGCGCAGGCTCCGCAAGCGGCGCCGCCACAGGGATCGGCGCCGCAGGCCCCGGCGCCGGGAACCTGGTACTACTGCGATGCCGCCAAGGCCTCCTACCCGTACGTCAGCGAGTGCAAGGAAGGCTGGCGCCCAGTGCCGGCTTTGCCACCCCAGACCCACTGAGATGGGGGTGCAGCGCCGATACGCTCGCAGGTCTCCGAGACCGCGCCTCTCCACTATTCCACAATCGTCTCCCCTTGAGCAACACGATGACGTGCACGATGACCGACCGGCGGTCACGATAGCACCATGCCGCCAATCTCGGCTTCAACGGTCCTCGGTCCGGCACGCTGGCCACGCCATTCGCGCAGCGCATTCGATCATCACTGCAGGAAACTCGTGCCCGGTAATGGTCTCGGTTGGGTGTCGGAAACCATCCCAATTGGCCTGCCAGCGTTGTCTTCCATCTCCGAGCTAGTGCCGGTAATGGTACTCCTTCACCACGCGGCCGTTCCGCTCGCCGCATCACACGATCAGTGACGCCGGCCTCATCGGCGGCGGCACCATCCCGAAGCCCGGCGAGATGAGTCTGGCACATCACGGCGTGCTTTTCCTCGACGAGCTGCCGGAGTTTCGCAAGAACGTGTTGGAAGTGCTGCGCCAGCCGCTGGAGGAGATGCGCATCACGATTTCGCGGGCGGTCGGCTACCCTTTGAAGGATCTCATCCCGAAACCCGTCCCCCGGTACTGAGCCGGGGACACACCCGCCGCCGACGGGCAATCATTAAGGCAAGAACCGGGATGCCAAGGAGCCACGTCGTCGCCGCCCCTTGCTCCCTGCCGATGTGGCAGCCTGTGCTCGCAGGACTACCAGTAATCGTAATCGTGCCGTTCACGCCGGTCCCCACGTATACGTTGCCAGACGAATCATCAACTCCCACATCACTGATGGTCACAATCGACGTGCCACTGGCGGTCGCCGCAACGTTGACGTTACAGGTGTACAGGACCGACCCGTCGGGAATCACGTCGGTGTCGTTCAGCGTCTGCACCAGCGCCTTTACGCCTGTGCATGCGCTGCCGGTGCACTGCGCCGGTTGCAGCGTGAAACCGGTCGCAGCATTGTCGATCTCGAGGGCTGGATTGACGGCGCAATCGGGGTTGCCGCTCGCCGTCAGATTCAGTGTAACGTTGGTATTGTCGAAGGTGAGCGTGCTCTCCGTGACGACCACCTGCACGCCGCTCGAATGCAGGGTGACGCTGATCTGCACCTCAGAGCCGGGAGCCGCGCTGGCATCGCTGACTATCAGGGACGGCGTTTGCGCCATCGCGACACCGGAGCAGAGTGCCCCGGCGATAATCAAAGTGACAACAGCGGCTTTACGATTTGCTCGACTCCGGAATCCCAAACGCCTTTGCGATATCCGCGCTGACCCCCAATGTAGGTCTCTCTTCACCATCTTCGGTCTCCCAACGTAGATCCGGTGGCAATCCATCCGTGCACCCAGTTGCTTCTGATTTCACTCTGAGCGCTGCTCAGGAATTGCCCGCTCCATTCGGCAGCCGGTTTGCCGCCTGTCCGAGGTAATCCACACCGCACTGGTAAACTCCGAGAAGCCCTGCCGTGCCCTCGCCTGTGCCGCAATCATCGGCCGGCCTACACGGCCCGCCCCTTTGCTTGCCCTATTGTGTATTCAGTTGTCGCTCGACCCAGTGGTATTCCCGCGTCAGGGATGCCCGTGATGGCGATATCCGTGATGCTGGGCGAGAAAAGCCTGACAAGTTGCCGACACCTTTTGATTATTTGTAACCGCTTGGCGCAGGCACTGGACTTGGCCCCGCGGGCCGGTGGTGACATTCGAGCAGAACTGCGAGACGTCGTTAGTGCACGCGGTATTGAACGCAGCTTGCCACGCAGCAATCTTAGCTTGCATCTTGGTTAGCTGCGCCTCGCACTTCGGGAAATTGGAAATCGCGGACTGCTTGAGAAGACAGCTCGCAAACCCACCTGGGCCGGGCGTAGCCTCCGTACCGCAGAGCGTCTTCAGACAACTGCCGTAACCACCGGGACCGGGACCGGGTGTGACGCTGGGGCAAAGCTGCTGCAGCAGCGGACGACAGGCACCTCCACCACGGGGGCCGTGGGCCAGAGCCGGTGCCGCAGCAACGGCTAAGGCGAGCGGGGCGACAAACAGAGCAAATCGTGATGTTCTCATTGCATCCTCCTTATTCCCGAAATCTAGGCCGTTACGGCAGCGCCAAGCCTGACGCAACGCGTCCTTGTCCGAACTAACGAATCCGCAGCCGCTACGGTTGACACATACAGTAAGCTCACTTTAGTGTGCGGAAATCGGCTAGCCCCTTCGTTCTCGTAGGTGGTGCGGCAACATGTCAACCCGACGGCATGGTCGTTCGTTACTTCGACCGAGAGGCATTGCGTGGATCACGTTCTGATCTTTGCCCCCCGGTGGCGAGGGCGCCGGGCGAATCCGCGCGACTTCGCCCGGTAAGGAACACCCATCTACACACCGCGTAGCTGGCGTCCGGCAAGTGCGGTCGAGTATGTGCCGGCTCACTGATCCCTATTCGGGAAATGTGGCCGGTCGGCATCCAACGGAACCATACCTGAAGGAGATCAGAGGATGAAGCAAGCGCTTGGGTGGTGGAGAGGACTCAGCGGAGCGGTGCTCGTACTCGCAATCGAGTCGTCCGATGCCGCTCAGCGATCGCTCGCTCCGATTACGATTACGAGCACGTGCAGGGCACGAATTGGGCTGCACGAGTTGCGGTGGCGTCGCCCGTGAGGCAAAAATGGGCTGTAGATAGGCCGAGATGTGAAGGCGATCGACAGCGTGCTCAAGATCCTGGTGCAGCAGGGGGGACGGAGCTGCGGCTTGCTTCGGATCGCCGTCCGCAGATGTTCAAAGACGACGCCGAGCTGCCGCTGACGATTCCCGCGATGCCCACGGAACGGATCCACAAGTTGCTCGGCGACCTGTGGACATCGCATGAGACGGCGTTGCGGGAGCGCGGCCAGGTGTCGCTCACGTACAGCAGCCCCGAGCTGGGGGAGTTCGTCGTGATGCTCGCCCAGCAGGGCGAATCGGCGCTGCAGGTTACCTTTCGTCGCGACGGAAACGGAGCCCGCGAGCACGACGAATCGGCGAGCTGCGAGCCGCGCGGCGAGGTGCTCCACGAGGCCACAGCGAGCAGCGTCGACGACACATCGGCCGGAAGCCTCTGGCGTGCGGAGACCGGTACGCTTCCGGCGGCGCTCGTCGCCGTGCTGACGCGCGCCGCCGCGCTGGGTGCCAGCGACATCCATTTGAGCCCAGAGCGGCCGCCGATCGTCCGCATCAACGGCGCCCTCCAGGTACTCGAAGGCACGCCGGGATTCGACGCGGCTGCGTTGGCCGGTGGGGCGGAGCGGCTGCAGCGCGCGCACGCCGGCGGCGCGGTGGATCGCGCCTTCGACGTTCCCACGGTGGGGCGAGTGCGCGTGAACGTCTACGCCAGCGACGAAGGATGGTGCGCGGCCATGCGCATTCTCCGGAGGGAAGCGCCGGCGCTCGCCGATCTCAATCTGCCGCCGCCGATCGAGCCGCTCATACAGCTTCCCCACGGGCTCGTCGTTGCTTGCGGGCCGACGGGCTGCGGCAAGAGCACCACGCTGGCAGCGCTCGTTCAGCACGCCCTGCGGGCGCGCCCGCAGGTGCTCGTGACCCTCGAAGACCCGATCGAGTACGTCATCCGGCCGCTGCGCCCATCCGCCTTGGTCCGCCAGCGTGAAGTGGGGACGCACGTGCGTGATTTCGCCACCGGCTTGCGCGACGCGCTGCGCGAGGATCCGGACATGCTCCTCATCGGCGAGATGCGCGACCCCGAAACCATCAGCCTGGCACTCACCGCAGCCGAAACCGGTCACCTGGTATTCGCGAGCCTGCATAGCCGCACAGCCGCATCAGCCGTCGAGCGCATCATCGACACCTATCCGCCGGAACGGCAGCGCCAAATCCGCGTGCAGCTCGCCGATTCGCTGCGTGCCGTGATCTCGCAACGCCTCGTTCCGACGGCGGACGGAGCGGGGCGGGTCCCCGCAGTGGAGTTGCTCAGGGTCACTTATGGTGTGGCCAATCTCATTCGCGAGGGCCGGACGGCGCAGATCGTCAGCGCGCTCCAGGCCGGCGGCAATGAGGGGATGTTGGTGCTGGAACGTAGCCTTGCCGATCTGGTCCGCGCCAACCGGATCCGCCGCGAGACCGCCCTGGCGGTTGCCAACGATTCCGCCACGCTGGGCGAGTATCTGCGCGCAACGGGCTGAGGAAGCGAATCACCTGCTACCTGCGCCATCGCGTGTATGAACGCTGAGCGGTTTGGAGGAAACCGATGGTGACAAAGTTGAAAATCTCCTCAGCCGAGCGGAAATGCACGCCCGGCGTTGCGACCGTGCGCGTCTCGTTTGCAGTGTATGCCTGAAACCACTTAAAGTGTATGCCGATTGTCGAGGCCAACATGGCGGCACGAACGGCGCTCAAGCGTAAGGCGTTTTTCATCGACGAGCAGTCGCTGCGGCGGGCAAGAAGGGCGCTCGGCGTTCAAACTGATGCCGACGCGGTGCGTGTTTCCCTCGAATGGGTCGCGGAAATGGCGGAGTACTGGCGCTTCATGCGCCGCACGCGCGGCAAGCTCCGGCCCAGAAGCATTGCGGAGCCCTGAGTGCGGTGGGCCATCATCGACACCGGGATCTACATCGGCCACTGGGAACGTGGCCTCTACGCCGAGCTGCTGGCTGCGGCACAGCGGACATTTATCGTGCGTCACTCTGCCGTCGTGCTGTCTGAGCTGCGGCGTGGAGCAAGAACTCGCTCGGTCAGAGTCCTCGTCGAAGGCCTCCGCCGGCTAGCCGTCGAGCGCTGGGCGCCGACAGAGGACGACTGGTGGGAAGCCGGGCGCTTGGTGCGGCGTATCGGCGACACCCGTGGCTGGGAGGTGGCCAAGCGGCGCAAGTTTCAGAACGATGCCCTCATTGCACTGACCGCGCGACGCCACGGGGCGACCATCGTTACCGCTAATCGTTCGGATTTCGAACCGCTCGCGAGAACGCTGCGGGTCACCGTACTGTACGCGTGAGAAACTGCCATCACGCCGCGCCGCCTTGGTCCGCGCTGTTTGGCGCTGCACCGAGGGCGTCCACGTCACGCCTCCTGTAGCCGGTGTCCCGTGTCTATTGGCCCACTTCCGCGAGGGCGTCGCGGACTCGCTCCAGCGCAGCATCGATGTCAGCTGCCGAGACGTCGAGATGCGTGACGGCGCGAAATTGATGCGCGCTCACCGGGTTGATCCAGAGATCGCGGGCGTAGATCGCTTGCAGGAACACGGCAGCGTTGTCGACGCTGAACAGGACCATATTGGTTTCAGGCTGAGGAGCAACCGACAACCCCAGCTCTACCAATCCCGCAGCCAGACGTCGCGCGTTGGCGTGGTCCTCGGCGAGTCGCTCGACGTGGTGATCGAGCGCGTAGAGACCGGCAGCCGCGAGAACCCCGGCCTGCCGCATGCCGCCGCCCAGCATCTTCCTGATCCGATGGATGCGGTCGATGATTTCCACCGACGCACACACCATAGACCCCACCGGCGCGCCGAGTCCTTTCGACAAGCAGAACGATACGGTGTCGAAGGGCTCGGCCCAGCGTGCCGCCGGAATACCCATCGCCACCTCGGCATTGAACAGACGTGCGCCGTCCAAGTGCAGTCGCAGGGAGAACTCACGCGCTGTATTCACCACCTGCGTCAACTGCTCGAACGGGAAAACGCGGCCGCCGGCAGTGTTGTGCGTGTTCTCCGCGGCGACGAGCGTGACGGGCGCATAGTGATGATCCGCCGGATGCAGAGCGGCCCGCACGTCGTCACCGTCAAATAAGCCGCCGCGTCCGATCGTCTTAATCTGCACACCGGACACGGCCGCAGCAGCGCCGGACTCGTAGCGCAGAACGTGAGCGCCCTCCCCGGCCAACACGACATCGCCATGCCGCGTCAGCGCCCGAATCGCCGCCTGGTTGGCCATCGTGCCCGACGGCATGAAGATCGCCGCCGCCTTGCCGAGGCGTTGCGCGGCGACCGCCTGCAAGCGGTTGACGGTGGGATCCTCGCCGTACACGTCATCGCCGACCTCGGCGCTTGCCAGCGCCTGGCGCATAGCCGCCGTCGGGCGGGTCACGGTATCGCTGCGTAGGTCGATGATTTTCATGGCCGGCCATCATAGCGCGCGGCGTGATCCAACCAAATGGTCGCCTGGCACTACCGGGTTGTGTCGCGAGTTCGAATACAACTTCCTCGCGCGAACCGCTCGAACCTCTCCCTCAACCCCTCTCCGACACGGAGAGGGGAGCGAAAAATTAAAGCATGGCTTCTCCCCTTCCCTCGCGGGGAAGGGGGCCGGGGGGTTAGGTTTGAAAGTGACCGATGTCAAATCAGGACAGTACGGAAGAGCTTGACAGTTGCACGTTATGAGGAGAAATCCATGAGCGGAGGATATTCATGACACCCAAAGAGAAGGAAGTCTCGCACGAAGTTCTGGACGCCGTCTTTCATCTGGCGCGCGATTACGAGCGACGTTGCACCGGTTGCGCTCAGTCCACCGTGGCGGCGGCGCTCGACACGCTCGGGGTCCACGCCGATGACGTGTTCCGCGCGGCCAGCGGTCTGGCTGACGGGATCGGGCTCTCGGGCGATGGCTCCTGCGGCGCCCTGACCGGGGGTGTCCTGGTCCTCGGGCTGCTTCAGGGACGCAAGCGAGAGGAGTTCAGTGATCCGTTCGCGGCGATGAAGTCCTATCAACTTGCCGGCGAGCTGCACCGGGACTTCATTGCGCGTTACGGCTCGTGCCGCTGCCGTGAGATCCAGGAGCGGCTCATGGGTAGGTTTTTCAACCTGCTCGACGAGAAGCAGCTGGCCGAGGCGATGGCGTTCGGCATGTTGGAGCACTGCTCGACGGTGGTCGGCAACAGCGCGCGCAAGACCGTCGAGCTGATCCTACGCGAGCGCAACGACGCGTCCGGGGCGGCGCCAGAGCGCTCGGCCGAGTAGCGCGGCCACACCTCCAACAAGATGGACCACATCGAGAGCTACTTGAAGCAGGACCGCTTCGCCGCGCACGCCGACGTCGAGTTGGTGGCCGTGTCACCGGGATACGCCCGGGCCCGGATGACAGTGCAGCCGCACCACCGGAATGCGGTGGGCATCGTCCAGGGCGGCGCGATCTTCACGCTGGCCGACTACGCTTTTGCCGCAGCGTCGAACTCGTACGGCACGGTCGCCGTGGCGATCAACGCGAACATCACCTTTATGAAGGCCCTCTCCACGGGCACGCTGGTCGCCGAGGCGCGGGAGGTTTCCAAGAACTTCAAGCTCGGCACCTACACCGTGGAAGTGAAAGACGAGGGGGGTGACCTGATCGCGCTGTTCCAGGGCATGGTCTACCGCAAACAGGATCCGATCCCCGCATAAAACGCGGGACACGGGCCCGAATAAGCTCGCAATCCGCCGGCCGCGACGGCGGTCCGTGCGGCTACGTGAGTTCTCCTCACATCGGGACCTCCGGCTCGAACACGATGCGATCGATGCCGTGTGACAGGAGATTGTCCGGAATCTCATCGTTGCGCACAAACTTCGTATTCCCCTTGCTGAACAGGGGCACAGGCATGGCCGGATGGCGCAGGGTGAATGTATACTCCCGACATTCCCGCTTGCATTCGAGGATACCTACCTCGTCCTGCATCAGGACATCTTCGCACGCACTCGCCGGACAGAATCTCGTCGCCGGCGCCAGCGAGGGTTTTTTGAAGAAGCCCTGCATCCGGCGGTTTCACCGGCGGGCCGTGTCATGCTAGCTTTGGAAGTCATGGACCCCGCCCTCGAACCGCTCCGCCGCTCTCTCCGTCTTCCTGCCATCGCGAGCGAGCTCGCCGGGTTCGTCGAGCAGGAGGCGCAGCGCCGCCAGAAGTTCTACGACGAGATGAACGACGAGCAAAAGACCGAGTTCATCAACGGGGAGGTCATCGTGCAATCGCCCGCCAAGGCTCGGCATCTCGATGCCACGAAGCGTCTGACGATACTACTCAACACCCACGTTGAAGTTCGTCGCCTCGGACGAGTATTCACGGAGAAGGCGCTGGTTTGTCTCACCCGCAACGACTATGAGCCCGATATCGTCTTCTTTGGCATCGACAAAGCGGCACAGATCGAGCCCGGTCAGACGAAGTTCCCAGCGCCGGACTTCCTTGTAGAGGTGCTCTCCCCGAGCACGGAGGAGCCCGACCGCGGCATCAAGTTTGAGGACTATGCGCAACACGGCGTGGCCGAGTATTGGATCGTCGACGCGGACGCCGAAGTCGTCGAGCAGTATGTGCTCGGCGGGTCGCGCGTGTACGAGCTCCGGGTCCGTAAGGACGACGGCGAGCTACGCAGCGTCGCAGTATCCTGTTCCACAATCCCGGTGCGCGCCATCTTCGACGATGCGGAGAATCTACGCGTCTTGCGCACTATCCTTGCATGACTGTTGAGAGTCACGGGTCGATGGCTGATGCGCGTGTGGTCCACCCTGTCGACGACGCGGAGGAAATTGAGCAGGACACCGGGCGACGGTCCGAGGTGACCGAGGTTCCCGCAGGCGCCGAGTGGAATCTCGTCGAACAGGTCATGCTGCAGCGGCGCAGTATCCGCAAGTACAAGCGGCGCCAGGTGCCGGCGCATGTGATTCGGCGGCTTCTGGAAGTCGCCCGCTACGCCCCCTCGCAGGGCAATTGTCAGCCCTGGAAGTTTGTGGTCGTGCGCGACGCAGACATGATCCAGGCAATGGAGGATTACTGTGTCGCGGCCTGTCGCAAGTTGTCGCGTAGCCTGGATTACGCCAATTACCCAAAAGGCTCCGTCAAGCACTTCTTCACCCGCGCCACCGCGAAGTTGTTCAACCGCTTGTGGCCGAACCAGTTGCACCCGCTGCCGATGGCCGCCCTTACGGCAATCGCCCAGGGGCGGTTCGCCGTGTTCCATCGGGCGCCCACGGTGATCCTTTTGCTCGTGGACAAGCGCGGCATCGGCACGCCGGAGATCGACATCGGCATTTGCGGAACGAACATCGTGCTCGCCGCCCAGAGCCTCGGCCTCGGCACCTGCTGGATCGGCTTCTCCAAGTTCCTGAACCAGAGTCGCGAGTGGTGCGCACGCTTGGGCATCGAAGACCCGTACGAGATCTGCGAGGCAATCACGGTCGGGTATCCCGTTGGAGACCCGACGCATCTGGTTGCACGCGACACCCACGAGATCGCCTGGTTCGAGGGTGGAAAGAGAGAGATTATATATTAATAGATAGTCGATAGTTAATAGTATCTTTTTTTAACTAACAACCAATAACTAATAACTAACAACTATCAACTCGAAGGAGTTCCAATGGCGTTACTCTCGAAGGCGGAACGGCGTCGCTTCCCAGACTGGGACGACCCGGCGCAATGCCTCTTCTATCGCGTCCAGATCGATCCGGAGAAATGCGACGGGTGCAAGCTCTGCATCATCGTGTGTCCTGCCAACGTCCTGGAGGTCTGCGGCGAGAAGGGTCACCAGAAGGCGCGGGGCAAAGAGAGCGCCCGCGGCTGCGCCAGCTGCAACAACTGCCAAGCCATCTGTGAGGCCGGTGCCATCGCCGCCACCCGCCCGTACGACTTCGTCGGCTTTTACCGGCAGCTCGGGCGCGGTGCGTTTTCGATGCCGAGGAAGTTCTGAGGGCTGCGCCCCTGGGAACCGCCCGGGCTCAGGCGCTCGCGGATCGTGCGGCCCGATAGGCATCGATGACTGACCACAGCGCGATGACCAGGAACGGCAGTGAGGCCAACAGCACCTTTTGCATCCCCGGTGCCGGATCGTTCAGGTCGATGTCCACATCCAGCGGGCTCCATGGCCCAAACGAGGTCACGACGCCACCGGCGAGGAACAGGACGGCTCTCAACGGTTGGCGGTTGTACAGTTGCCCCAGTCCCGGGAAAAGGCCCGACAAGACCGCAGCGACGAGCGGCCGCCGCCGCTTGGGTGAAGCAGGGGTTCCTTCGGGGGCGTGCATATACACCTCCAGTAATTGCCGCTCACAATAGGCCGTCAACGAGACCGGGTAAACTGGCAATCTCCCGTCGGGCGACTACAGGCGCTTGTCCAACCCCCGGCCGGGCGGATATGCTCCGGCCAACGAGATGCTTGCATGATCAATGTCTCCATGTGGGCGAAGGCCGTCAATGTCATCCCGCGCGTGAGCAAGGAAGAGTGGAACGCACTGGACGTCATCTCCCGGTGGCTGATCGCGACGCGCTCGGCAGTGCTGGTGATGACGCTCATGTCCGCAACCATCGCGGGGTTGCTGGCGGCGCGTGACGGCCACTTCAACTTCCTCCTCTGGTTGCTGGTGACCGTCGGGTTGCTGTTCGCGCACGCCACCAACAACTTGGTGAACGACTTCATCGATCATCTCAAGGGCGTCGACAAGGACAATTACTTCCGTTCCCAGTACGGTCCGCAGCCGCTGGAGCACGGGCTCATGACCCGCAGTGAAGCGCTGGCGTACATTGCGGTGACCGGTTGCATCGCGCTCGCGGCAGGCCTCGTCCTCGTCGCGATGCGCGGCCAGGCAACACTGGCGTTGCTCGCGATCGGGGTGTTCTTCGTCCTCTTCTACACCTGGCCGCTGAAGTACATCGGCATGGGCGAGGTGGCGGTGATCATCGTCTGGGGCCCGCTCATGGTGGGCGGCGGGTACTATGTCATCACCGGCCAGTACTCACTGCCGGTGCTGCTGGCGAGCCTGCCCCTGGCGCTCGCGGCGACCACTGTGCTCTTCGGCAAGCACATCGACAAGCTCGGGGCAGACACTGCCAAGGGCATCCGCACCATGCCCGTCCTGCTCGGCGAGCGCAACGCCCGCTACAGCACCATTGTCCTGTTCACATTGGAGTACCTGCTGGTCGTCGGCCTGGTGTTGAGCAGCTACGTGTCCGTGCTCCTGCTCGCCGTTTTCTTTGCACTCCGTTGGTATATCTGGGCGGTGCGTGTCTACTGGCATCCGCGTCCGGCCGCGCCGCCGGCCGAATACCCACCGAACATCTGGCCGCTCTGGTACGCGGCGTTTGCCTTCAAACACACGCGTCATTTCGGCAGTCTATTCCTGCTGGGCCTGGCAGCGGACGTCATCGCCCGCCGGCTGGGGGTACTGTGAGGTAGTCACATCACATCCGCAGCCGACGAAAGGCATTCCCAATTCGACGCGGCTGCGATTTACTGGGAACGATGTGAAGGGAGAAGCCATGCAAGAGAAGAGTTTGTACGCGCAACTGGCAGAGCAGATCGGGGCGGGAGATTCCAAGGTCGTGCCTCGCATTTTCGAAACGCTGCTCGACCAACGCGAGGCGAAACTCCTCCTCGCCGCATCGCCGCCGGCGACGGTGGCCGAGTTCGCGGAACGCACGGGCATCGCAGCCACCGAGATCGAACCGTTGATTGATGCGCTCTTCCGCAAGGGTGTGCTCTTCAAGTCGAAGAAGCCGGACGCCACCCGCTATTACCGGGTTCGGCACGTGCTGCAATTCCACGATGCGACGGCGGTGGCGAACGATCCGCCGCGCGCCATGCTCGATCTGTGGAAAGAATACATGCGCAGCGAATGGGACGAGCAGAGCAAGGTGTTCGAAGCGATTTTGCCCCACGCCGCGGTCCGCGTCGTCCCCGTCAACGTCAGCCTCGAACCGAACTCGCAGATCCTCGCTTTCGACGACGTGAGCACGCTCATCGACGGCGCCCGGAACATCGCCGTCACCAAATGCTCCTGCCGCGCCATCGACGGCGCCTGTGGCAAGCCCGTGGACGTGTGCTTGCAGCTCGACCGCGCGGCCGACTATGCGATCGAACGCGGCACCGGCCGACAGCTCAGCCGTGACGAGGCCCTCCACATGCTGGAAATGTGCGAGGAAGAAGGACTCGTCCACGTCGCCGAAAACAAGCAGGGTGTCGGCAACGTCATCTGCAACTGCTGCCGTGATTGCTGCATCAACTGGGCGTCGCTCCGCACCGGCCTCGGGAAGTTCGTCGCACCGAGCCGCTTCCGCGCCGTCATTCATGCCGACGACTGCAACGGTTGCGAGCTGTGTGTCGAGCGCTGTTTCTTCGGCGCCATGCACTTCGTGGACGGCGACGCGCTGGCGGCAGTCGACGAGCAGAAGTGCATGGGCTGCGGGGTTTGCAGGGATGTCTGCATCACGGACGCCATTCGCATGGAGTTGGTGCGGCCCGAGCAATTCGTTCCGGCACAGTGAGCGCATTCGCTACCGATGCACGAGCTGCAAATCACCGAACGCATCCTCAACGTCGTGCTGCGGCACGCCGCCGGACACAACGTCAGCCGAATCGTGCGCATTCACCTGCGCATCGGGGAGCTTTCAGATCTTCAGGACGAGTGGATTCAGCATTACTTCGATTATCTAAGCCGTGGCACGCTCGCCGAGAACGCGCAGCTGGCGATCACCCGCGCCCCGATCACCGTACGCTGTGACGCCTGTGCGCGCTCCTTCGAGCTGAAGCGAGAGGAGCTGGGCAGCGTGGCCTGTCCGCAATGCGGCGAACGGCGCCTGGCGTTGGTTTCCGGCCGCGAGTACGTCATCGAGAACATGGAGGTGCAGTGACCAACGAGGTGAGATTGATCGAAGTCAAGGAGGAGATCCACGCCGACAACAACCGGGTGGCGCATGATCTGCGCACGCGGCTCGCGGAGAGGCGCACCTTCCTCCTGAATCTGATGTCTTCACCGGGCGCGGGAAAGACACGAACCATCCTCAGCACGATCGAGGAGCTGCGCAGCGGTCTCCACTTCGGCGTGTTGGAGGCCGATATCGATTCGAAGGTCGACGCCGAGCAGATGGCCGCGCACGGCATCAGCGCGGTGCAGCTGCGGACCGGCGGCCTGTGTCACCTCGACGCCTCGATGGTCGCCCAGGGGCTGGCGGCGTTGGACCTCGACGCGCTCGACGTCGTCATCATCGAAAACGTGGGCAATCTGGTGTGCCCGGCGGAATTCGACACCGGCGCCAACAAAAACGTCATGATCCTCAGCGTCCCCGAAGGCGACGACAAGCCGCTCAAGTACCCGCTCATGTTCACCGTTAGTGACGTGCTGCTGGTCAACAAGATCGACTACCTCGGGCTCTCCGATTTCGACCTCGGCGCGTTGAAGCGGCGCGCCCTGGCGCTCAACCCGCGCCTGCAGATTTTCGAGATCTCCGCCAAAACCGGCGCGGGCGTCGCCGCGTGGGCCGCGTGGCTGCAACGCGAGGTGCGCAACGCCATCGGCGGGTGAGAGCGCCGCCTGCGCGAAGCCGGCACCTCTCACGCCTGGGCACTGGGGCGCTGCTTGAACTCGGCGTACCAGCGCGCCACGTTCTTGTACGACGGATCGAGCGGCACGCCGGCGAACTCGGCGAACTCCAAGGCGGCGAACAGTGTGCAATCGGCGATCGTCGGGGCGCCGCCGGCCACGAATTTACGCCCGTCGATTTCCGCATCCAACGCCCGCAAAAAGGTGGCGAGCTGATTACGGGCATTCTCGGCAGCCTCCCGGGACTGCTTGATCCGCCCGGCCATGAAAGGATGCGTGTTTTGAAAGATCGTGCCAATGCGCAAGAGGACACCCAAATCGGCAATCCGCTCGAGGGCGCGCACGCGGGCTCGTTCGAGCGGCGTGGTGCCGATCATCGGTGGCTGCGGATGCAGCTCCTCGAAATACTCGATGATGGCCAGCGACCGAGTCAATTGGGTGTGCCTACGGCGCAAGGGCACCGATTCGGACGCTTTCACGGAACACCTTGCCCCAGGCACGCACAACGCGGTAGTGTCGTCACCTCCGAGGCCCGCAGCGGCGGCTCGGAGGTCACAACGTCAGTCCGTGGAGGGCATCATGTTTGAAACGAGGATCACGAAGCTCTTGGGGATCAAGTACCCGATCATCTGCGGGTGCATGCAATGGGTGACCAAAGCCGAATTGGTGGCCGCCGTCGCCGAGGCGGGCGGGCTGGGCATCATCCCGGCTGCAGCCTTCGAGAGCATCGACGAGATCAAACAGGAGATCCGCAAAACCCGCGGGCTCACCGACAAGCCGTTTGCCGTCAACGTGACGCTGATCCCGATGGGCCGGCCGTTCAGCCACAAAGACATGCTCACCGCGGCCATCGAAGAGGGTGTCCGGGTCATCGAGACGGCCGGACGGAGCCCGGAAGAGTACATGAGCCTCATCAAGGGCAGCGGGGCCACGCACATGCACAAGTGCGCCCGCGTGCGGGATTGCGTAAAGGCGGAGAAGCTCGGTGCGGATATGGTGACCGTGGTGGGCTTCGAGTGCGGCGGTCATCCCGGACATCAAGATGTCTCTACCATGGTGAAGGTGTCCCGCGCGGTGGAGCTGCTGAAGATCCCCGTGGCCGCCGGCGGCGGGATCAGCGACGGGCGCGGCCTGATCGCGGCCCTGTCGCTCGGCGCCGAGGCGGTGGTGATGGGAACCAGATTCCTCGTGACTCGGGAGGCGCCGGTCCATGACAACTTCAAGCGCCTCATGGTGGATGCGGATGAAACGGCGACCATGATCGCCCTGCAGACACTGGAGCCGGCCCGCGCGCTCAGGAACGCGCTGGCGGAGAAGGTGGTGGATATGGAATCCAAAGGCGCGGGGCTAGCAGAGATCTTCCCGCTGATCGCCGGACTGCGGGGCCTTGCGGCCTACAAGAGCGGCGATGTCAATGATTCGCTCATCCCGTGCGGCCAGGGCGTCGGTCTCATCCACGACATCCCCACCGTGGCCGAGCTGATGCAGCGCATCGTGAGCGAGGCCCACGCCACTGCCGGCAGGGTGGCGACGATCGCCGGTTGAGGAGTCCATACGTTCCCCTCCTTACCAAGGAGGGGCCAGGGGAGGTTTGAAACGCCATCAGCATCGCCTCCCCTCACTATCGGCGCGGAAACGCAAACACCGCTCTTTGAACGACCCGGGTAAGAAACATGGTCTGGCTTACGGTAAGGTACAGACCGCGAACGCCTCCTGCTTTCCGACGATCCTCTCGTGCATGTTCTTCTGACCAGAAGAATATCGAGCGCGGGTTGGGCTTCCCCATCGATCTCAGACGAACGGGTCGTAGGGAAAGACGTCCGCGGTCACGTCGAGCTTGTAGAATGAATTTTTGAAGGCCTGCGGCACCACTGCCGCAACCTTCTCCGCCGTCCACCCCTCCATGTCCGCAATTTGGCGGATCGGTCGCGGTTGCGAGAACAGGACGATCTCTTTGCCGCGCACGGCGAAGATCTGCCCGCTGATGTCCTGCGCGGCATCGCTGGCCAGAAAGGCCACCAGCGGCGCGATCATCGCCGGGTCCATCTTCTTGATCTTTTCGACGCGCGCCTTCTGCGCGTCGGTTTCGGTGGGGATCGAGCCGATCATCCGCGTCCAGGCGAACGGCGCGATGCAGTTGGCGGTGACGCCGGCGCGTGCCAGATCGAGGGCAGTGACCTTGGTGAGTCCGACGATGCCCATCTTGGCCGCGGCGTAGTTCGCTTGCCCGTAGTTGCCGATCAGCCCCGAGGTTGAGGTGATGTTGATGATGCGGCCGCTCTTCTGTTGGCGCATGTGTGGAGCGGCCGCGCGCGTGCAGGCGAACGCCCCCTTGAGGTGCACGGCGATCACGGCATCCCAGTCATCTTCGCTCATGTTGAACAGCATGCGGTCGCGGAGGATGCCGGCGTTGTTGACGACCACATCGATACGGCCGAACTTGTCCAGCGCGGTGCCGATGATCTTCTCTCCGCCGGCAAGGCTGGCGACGGAGTCGTAATTGCTCACCGCAGCGCCGCCGACGGCGACGATCTCGCCGACCACTGTGTCTGCCGGCGCCGTGTCGCGCCCCTCGCCCGTGGCACTGACACCAACGTCGTTGACGACCACCTTCGCACCCTCTTTAGCCAGCAACAGGGCGATGCCACGGCCGATGCCGCCGCCCGCACCGGTCACCACTGCAACCTTATCTTTCAGCATCATGTGCGTGTCCTTTCTGTCAGCAGTCCGCCGACGTTCACAACGGATTATCATGGACGTGGTCGATTGTCGCCGTCTGGTCGCGTCACGGCGCTGCGGGTGTGCGACCCACTCGTGGGTTGGAAGCTGTTTGTGACTTGCCCCGACCTGGCATGGTGGGCACGGCCGCGGGGATCTTCTGCCCGCTGCAGCAGCGATTTTTGGGGGCCAATTGATTTGACAGTCAGCGGAAGCGGAAATCGAGTTGGAAATCGTAGAGCCAGGGGATGCGAGGGCAGACGTTTTCGGAGCGGAGTTTGGCGGGAAGGTTCTCGTAGTGGTGGCGGAGACGTTCGACATCGGGAGCGTTGTAGTAGGTGACGAGGATTGTGTCCTCGTTGACACGGATGTCCCCATCGAGTCCCTGGAACAGGGCGCTGGCGAGGTGGGATGCGTCCCAGCCGGAGATCGGGGGCAGGAGGCGACGGCGCAGCTGGTGGATGACGCTCTGGGCGATCAACGCCATGGTCATTTGCCCGTAGCGGATATTGAGGTTGAGGGTTCCCCCGCGCTGCCAGCCAAGAGCTTGATTGGCGTTGAAGAACTCTTCGATGTGCCAACGTTTGGGGTAGTCGAGGGTGAGGGCATCGAGTTCATCTCCGTGGGTGGTGGAAAGGAAAGCTTTGAAGCGCCACTGCCCGGGATCTTCGCCCAGACGTTGAACGAGTTGGGAGAAGGGACCGGCGTGGCTGGCCGTCAGGGTGTAGGGCAGTGTGGTGGTGGCATAGCCGGCCCACCTGCGGGTGAACTGTTCGGGCGGGATCGCCCGCAGGCGCTTGTCGAGGGAAGCTCGCTGGGGCAGTGGAACCAAGAGGTCGAAGTGGGTTTGTTCATGGATGTGCTCGATGAGCTTGACGGAGAAATGTTCACAATCGGCGAGGACGGTGGGCGCTGTGGTGGTGGCAGTGGAGTCGAGGATGGCGGCGGCCATGTCGAGTAACTCTGGGGTGGCTTGCGTCACCGAGCGCGCCGCGGTGGCGGTGGTAAAGCACAGGGGCTGGTGGCTCTCGGCATCGAGGGCAAAGAAGGTCTGGGCGATCTTGCTCGGTTTGGATTGCGGGCTCTTCTGGTGGCGGCGCATTTGCCGCTTGCTGTAGCTGCGCACGCGGTGGGGATCGACCGCGAGCAGCTTGCCGCCGAAGTCGCCGCCCGCGCGGCGCAGTTTGCCGAGGGCGATTTGGAGGCCTTGCGCCTCTCCTACCGTGTGCGCCGCCAGCAGATCGTGGATGGCCTGGTCACTGCCGACGTAGGGCAGGCCGTTGGTGAGTTCGAACCCCTTTTGCGACAAACACCGCTTGGCGCGGATGCCCGTGGTGCACAGCGCGGCCTCATGAACCAACTGCAGGGCCAAGCGGGGCTCGACGTGTTCGGGCCCGCCCGCACTCCAGGCGCGGAGCAGGTCCCACGTGCCCAGACGCAAGTGCTCGGGGACCAGCAGCCACAGTCCTACCATGTTGCCGCTGACTTTATCCGCCAGCAGTTGGCGTACTTCGCGTTCGAGACTGCGCGGGGTGGCGGACTTCAGCTGCACGCGTTGTTTGGTGTGCTGGGTCTCAATCAGCTTCTGCGGCCCGGGCCGATAGGAGTAGAGTTTTTTTTTGCAAGCCAAAACTCTCGATGATCCGCTGCACACTGCGGATGCTGATCGCCAACCCGCTCTGCACAAGCATTTGGGCGATGACCTCGGCGGACGCCTCCGCATCGAGAAAGCGGTGACGGATCACCTGGCGCACGACCTCGTCGGTGCGCCGGTAGTTGGTCTTGGGCCCGCGCTTCTGGCTCAACAAGGCCAGGGCCCCCCTCTCGATGAATGCCGCCCGCAGTTGGAAATAGCGCTGCTTGCTGAAATCGAACTTCGCCGCCGCGGCACACGGCCCCACCCCCTCACACTCTCCCTCGATGAGCATCAACAGCTTGCGCGTGATTTCATCATCGTCGGGCACCAACAACGAGCCCGCAGTCCCTACCACCGACCGGCTCACGAAATCGAATGAGACCATCCCCTCTTCCTCCTGCCGCACGTCTGCGATCTTCTAGCACACGCGGGGGCGGTAGTCTAATCAAATATGGCGGAATTGAGATGAGCGACCAGGCTATCATCCCGCATGATCAGCTGCTACATCACTGCTTCACGGGAGAGTACCGCCATATTTAATTAGAGATATCGTTGCTGTCTGCGCGAAACGGCACCGACTGTGTGGATCAGAGCCACGGCAAAGTCCGGTGGCCCGGCATCGCCGCGCCGCCCGAGAATCGACTTCTCGGCCTACCAACGGCGGAACTCATCTGCAGCAGGGCCACGGCAGAGTCGTCGCGACCACCCGCCGGAGAATGCAATTCTCCGGCTACGGTGCAAAGAAGTCTGCGGAAGAGGACTCGACCCGCTGGAGACCCGTGGTCTGGTGTGGATACTCTTGCAACGTGGACAAATCATCAGGCCCCCAAAAATCGCTGCTGCAGCGGGAACCGTGTCGGGAAATCGACAGTCTCTGTCACCGGCTCCAGTCGGTCAACGTAAGCTGAACGCCTTCAACCTGCGTCATCGGGAGGAAGTCGCGACGATTGCGCGTGACCAGCGGCAGGGCAAAGGCGCTGGCGGTCGCCGCAATCAGGAGATCCCCGAGCGCGTGGCGCGCCCGCTTGCTGAGGGCAGCCCAGAGTATGGCAGCGTGATCGGCGACCACTTCGTCGACCGGCAGCACCCGGCACGTCGCAACGAAGGCCTGGAACTTGCTGAGGTGCTCGTCGAACGGCTTCCCATTCCGAATCGCCTCGCGATAGCCGCGCAGGCGCTCGAAGACGCTCACGGCGGTGATCGTGAGGGCCCCGTGCTCCTGCAGGTATTCCGCTGCGCGGGCGCGCACTCTGGCGTTGCCGCGCGACAGCTCGGAGAGCGTATCCGAGTCGAGGACCACCACGCTCGAAGTCATTCGGCTTCGAAACGCGCGGTGACAAGCGCGCGATCGGACTCGGACATGCCGGCCAGGCTCGCTTCCGCGAGGGCCAGAATCAGCGACGGCGTCGGGGTGATGTCGACCGATTCGCCGTAGTGCCGGCGAAGAATGGCCAGGACCTGCGCCTCGAAGCTGCGCCCGCACCGTTGCGCATCGGCGGCGATCCGGCTACGCAGGCGGGCCGGAAAGCGGATCGTTCTGGCGGTCGCCTCAGACGCCCCAAGGGCTCGCTTCGCATGCCTCATACCAAAATGGTATGCGTTTGGTTTAATAAACGCAAGAGAGCAGCCAGGATGTCGGAGCTACGTCCGCGCTCTCGCGTGTGCATGCGCTGCCAATACCTGCGGGGCCATTGTCGCTTTGCGACCGGCTGCAGGACAACCGCGTCGCCTTCCCGTCGAGATAGACCTTAAAGTCCTGGGGCATGGACGGCTTCGCCCAAGATGGCCTGTCGCAGTCGTGGCTTAATGGCTTCGGCGATGACCAAATCGACCTTACGGCCGAAGAGTTCCTCGAGAAACGCCTTCAGGTCCATGTAGGCGTCAAAGGACTTGCGGTCGAACTCGACCACGAAATCGAGATCACTGGCATCTCCGAGTTCGCCCCGCGCCGCCGAGCCGAACAAAGCCAGCCGGCGCACCCCCAACGTTCGCAGCCGGGGCTCGTGCCGCGTCAACGTCTGCAAGATGTCTGCAGTGGTTCTCGCTGTCGCCATGTTCCACTCGCGGCACATCATCGCCTGTCGCGGAGCGGTGGTCAACCGCAGCGGGGGGCGTTGTCATCCACGCCTCGGAGCACGGGGAGTGGCGGTATCGGACTCTGCCGATGTCCTTGGCCGACGCCTGTTTGGTCCGGATGTCGGAGCTACATCCGCGCTCTCGCGTGTTCACGACAGACTCGGACTTCACCATCTACCGGCGCAACGGCCGCCAAGTCGTGCCGTTGCTTGCGCCGCTCGATGGGTGACTGCGTCACAAATGGTAAGCATGACGGGGTGCGTCGCCCGATCTCCAATCAGATCTGATGATGACCGGTTGGGTCGCCACCTCCAAATTCCAGGTCCGAGACCTGGCTGCGACTCACGTCCGCGTTCTCACCCACGATGCGGGCCATCGCATCACCGCTCGACGTTGAGTTTGCTTTTACGCCGCAGTATATGAAGAGCCGGCGGCGACTTCGAGCCGCTGGAGGCCATCGATGCTAAGCCGGATCGCGCATCTGACGTGGAGACTGGCCCGCTTCACAAGACATCGGCTCAAGGAAATATTCATCGCTCTCGTACTCGCCGTACTCGCCGCCGTTTTGGTTGAATACTATAAGGCGAGCAAGGAGCGGGAGAGTCTCAATCGTAACAAAAGGGCAGTCGCGCAGGTCGTCGCGTACAAGAATCAGCACCAACTGACGCAGGGCAGTGGAGTCTTCATCAATCAAACCGGGCTGCTCATCACCAACTTCCACGTGATCGAGGGAGCTGACCAACTCGTGGCAAAACTCCCTACCGGTGCCTACTACCAACTCAGAGATATAAGGGGCGCCGATAGGGTAGCCGACATTGCCATTCTCCAGTTTGACGCACAGGAAACACCCTGTGTCAGCGGCCTCGGGGATTCCGACAAGGTCGAGGCCGGGCAAAGGATTATCGCAATCGGTTCGCCGTTGGGCCTGGAGAGTTCAATTTCAGAAGGGGTCATCAGCAACCCTAAGCGTTCAATTGCAGGGGTCAACTTCATCCAGTTCACAGCTCCCATCTCTTCGGGGAGCAGTGGGGGCGGCTTGTTCGATGCGGCGGGCGGGTTCCTTTTGGGGCTACCCAGCAGGTCTCTAGCCGCATCTCCAGAGCTGCAGGCCGACGTTGGCGTCCAGAATGTGAACTTTGCTGTACCCATAAACGCGGTGAAGGACTCAATTGACGGTACCACCACAATCTTCACCGAGGGCAGACCGGAGTACTACTACTCACTTGGTACCATCGCTGAAAACAGGCACGCTCTTGACGACGCGACCAGCCGGTATAAGAGAGCAATCGAACTAGATGGCAAGTACGTAGACGCATACCTGGGTCTCGGCGGCGTGTATTACGAGAAAGGGGACTACGAACAAGAGGTTGCCAACTACGAAAAAGCAGCCGACCTTGATCCGGGGAACTACGACGCCCAGTATTACCTAGGGACAGCATATGAGGACGTGGGGCGTTACGATGATGCTATCGACCGGTACAAATCCGCCCTGGCAATTGAGCCCAAAAGCAAGGACGCCATCCACGATCTTATTCTGATGTACATGGTTACCGGGCGGCGAAACCAGGCGGCCCAATTGATACCGATGCTGAAGGCGTTGGATGCCGGACAGGGTCACAAGATGGAGGTATTGTTTGACCGATCAAAGCAGTAGACGAACGTGGGAGACGGACGCGCAGTCGAATCTGGCGCGGGTGGTGTGCGGCGACAAAGCGCCAGTCAAGAGAAGGTGCGAGTAGTCGAGCGCAGCCAGCTCGGGGCGCCGGTCGGTTAACAATTCAACAATATCTCTGCTCTTACAAACACATTCACGATGCCCTACACCTTCTCGGCACTTGAAGAGCGGGGTGAGCAGCTTCGCGAGCCCCGACGGAAGGCTCTGCATGTCGTCGGTCATCCGGTTGCCGAGTGAGACTTGGCCGTCGCGCGCGACGGGGTCGTGGCCCGGTTACGCCGGTCAGCTGAGAACTTGCCGTGGTTCTGGATCGTTTTCATCAAACACCCACACATGCTGCAGACTGGTTGGTAAACGACCGCTCGCTTTCTTTGCAGCGAGGATCTTTTTCACGCGGACTGCCAGGTCATCGAGGTTGGGGTGTCTCACGGCATGCTCGTTGTCCCAGATGACGAGCCAGTACGAAGGGTAGTGATCCCGCAGGTGCTTCGTGACGATACGCTTCAAGGTGCCGTACGGTGGGCTCTTCGGTGGTCGATCTATGTCTATGTGTCTCACGTCCGGATGGGAAGGGTCCATCCAAGTTGGATATGGACAGAAGTCCTCGTAGCCGTGCGGATCCTTCACGGTTGGCGTGGACCAAACACTGGTCACCTCGATGTCACAGAGGAAAAAGCGATCTCTCCCACAGACCGAAAAGTCTGCTCTGTGTGTGCCCCGCGGATTGCGACGAGCCCAGACAAGCGCGGGCCTGTGGTACCTATTGTATCGTTCGGCAAAAGAACACAGCGTCCACTCCTCCTTCCAGCGATCCACGGCAGAATACTGGCTCCCTGTGCGTGGCGAATAGAAGTATCCGACGAGTTTGCGGGTGGTGTCGGTCAAGTGGTGGAAAAACGATCGAGCGTTCATTCGGCGGCTAAACAATGAACCACTGCTCCTCTCTTATGTAGCTTTCTTATCAGTAGATGTACAAGAGTATGTATTAGTAGTATGATGAGAGTGCCGTTTAGGTACTTCCCGCGCCGGCGCCGCAGGCATGTCCTTCCACCCGTCCAGACGTCGCAGCGTGATGCGCCCGCTGTGCAGCAGACCGAAGAGCAGCAAAAGCACGGCGTCCTGACTGGGCAGGCTCGCCTGCGTCTTCGTGCGGCGACGAAACTCGCCGTTGATGCGCTCCAGCGCGTTGCTGGTGCGCAGCGCCTTCCACTGGGAGGGGGGGAAGGCGGTAAAGGTGAACAGGTCCTCTCCGGCCTCCTCCAGGCTCGTCACGACGTTGGGACAACACCGCTGCCACTTCTTGCGGAACGCGGCGCGTGCCGTATCAATCGCTTCGCGGTCCTTCCCGTAGATCATCCGGCGGTAGTCCTCGGCAAGTTCCTCGCGCAGATGCGCGGGGGCTTTGGCCTCGAGGTTCCGCAACTTGTGCACGGTGCAGCGCTGGATCGGCAGCCCCGGCCATTGCTCGTGCAGGGCGGTCACCAACCCCGGGTTGCCGTCGATCACCGCCAGCGCCGGGGTCCCGATGTGGCGCCGCACGAGACCCTCCATGACGCCGCTCCAGGCCGCCGAGCTCTCGTCGCCCGCCAACTGCATGTCGAGCAGCACCCGCTGCCCATTGCCCCGCACACCGAGCGTCACGAGCACCGGCACCCTCACCCGCCGTCTTCCGAGGCGCACTTTCGGGTACCAGCCATCCAGGAACAGATAGCGAATATCGTCCTGGGCCAGGTCCCGTTCGCGCCACGTCTTGAAGTCGGCGGCCAACCGCCCCACCAAGCGTGATACCGCGTCCTTCGACAGTGGGCCGCCGCGCAGCAACGGGGCCAGCGCGCCCTTGATCCGCCGCGTGTTTATCCCGCTCAGGTAGACTCCGAGGATGGCCTCGTCCACTCGCTTGGTACGCCGCTCGTAGCGCCGCACCGTGCGACTCTGCCACTCCCTACTGCTCCCATCCGCCTCCTGCAATCGCGCCCGGGGCATCGCAATGGTCGTCGCTCCCACGCTCGTGGTCAGGCTCCGTTCTCGGTGCCCGTGACGGTAGCCGTGGCGCTCAGCGCCCACTCGCTCCGAGGGCTGGGCTCCCAGAGCCGCTTCCACCTCCTCTTCGACAATTCGTTCGATCACGTCACGCACGCGTTCTCGGATCCCGAGTTCAATGCTCTCTGGGCCGTACCTCTCCGCTTTCGTTTCCCGTCGTCCGTCCTTCCTGCTATCTGTTACCATGGCGTCATCCTCTGACCCCCGCTGCTACGCGGGAGTTGTTCTTGGGTTAAGAAACTGGCCGGATGATGACGCCTTTCCCCTTTTTCCACCACACTCCCGACATTACCAGTTTGCGGGCGCCGAACGTGTTTCCTTCCATCTCCACGCGGTTGCGCATGTCCTCGATCATCTCCAAGCTTTCATTCTCTGGATCTGCCATTTCAGTCTCCGCCCGTTCCGATTGCCGTCGCGGCGTCACCGGGGAAGCCTCACGCTAGCCATATTGACCAATCCCGTCAAGATGATACTCTATCGTCTGCTTGAGCAGAGATGAAGGGGACGAGGATGGACGACGGTAACGTGATCGGGCACAGCCTGGCGCGGCTCCGCCTCGACCGTGACGTGAGCCAAGACCAGGTCGCCTCACGCGCGGGCATCTCGCGCCTTGCGCTGGGGAAGATCGAGCGCGGTGAGGTCGTGCCGCGGGCGGCGACGCTCGAAGCGGTCGCCAAAGCGCTCGGCACTTCGACGACCGAGTTGGTCACCGCAGTCCGCCCACTACGCACCGTGCGCTTCCGCGCGCCCAAGGTGAAAGGCCGTCAGCAAATCCTGGCGGAGGTGTCTCGCTGGCTCGAAGATTACTGCTGCCTGGAGAGCGAGCTGAAGGCAACCAAGACGTTTCCCCTGGAGAAGCTGCGCGGCTTGCGCGCCAAGCCGGAAGCTCTCGCAAAACGGGTTCGTGAAGAAATCGGCCTCGGCCCCAAGGAGCCGATCCGCGACATCTGCGGCCTGCTGGAGGACAACGGCATCAAGGTCTCGCTGCTCGATAAGAAGAGCGACGCGTTTTTCGGCCTCAGCGTGTCTGAGGGTGATGGCGGCCCGGCCGTCGTGGTGAACACTTGGGAGCGCATCTCCGTTGAGCGCTGGGTCTTCACCGCTGCACACGAGCTGGGACACCTACTGCTGCACCAAGGCGAGTACTCGCGCGACGAGTCCGAAGAGTCGAAAGAGGCCGAACACGAGGCCGACAAGTTCGCGAGTCATTTCCTCATGCCGGAAGCGGCGTTCGCCTCGGAATGGGACGACACCAGCGGACATCCGCTGCTCGACCGCGTGCTGAAGGTGAAGCGCATGTTCCGCGTCAGCTACAAGACCGTGCTCTACCGGCTCCTTGAGACCGGACGGGTGTCACGTGACGTCTGGCAGATCTTTCAGCGGCAACACGCGCAGCGTCTCGGAAAGACGCTGCACAAGGCGGACGAGCCGAATCCGCTCAAGGCCAGTGAGTTTACCTGGAACTGGAGCCGAGCCGGCGAACCCGCTGGATTATCTGAATGCGATTTTGTAGAGGATCGACTGCACAGGCTGATCAGAATGGCGCTGGAGCGGAAGATCATCTCGCTGGGCCGTGCCGCGGAGATCCTGCGGATCTCACACGAGGACATGCGAAAACGCGCCGCCGACTGGTCGGCGTAGATGCGGCCGGCTATTGAGATCCTGCTCGCTGATGCCGACGTCCTCATCGACTATCGAGATTCCGATCTCACGATCCTGAAGTTTGCCTCCGACCATATCGGACCAGTTCGCGTGCTGCGCCAGGTCCTTTGGAAAGGATTCACCAGTAACCGGCTCTAACGCCCTGGCCAGGGACCGGGGTCGGGGCAAACGATCTGCTCGACCGCTCGGGGATGGAAGTCGTTGTTGTCCTCTTCACACGCCGACCTGGCTTCGTGGCGACCGGCCGCTTCGCGCTCGATGTCTTCGAGCATACAGCGGAAGGTCGGATCCTTCTTGAGCAGCTCGCAGCCCATGCTGATCAAGGCTTTCACCTGTTCGGCAGGCAAATGAAAGCTCGTGCTCATGCCGAAGAACGCTTCTCGAACTTTCGGATCTGGAATCGCTTCGAAGCTGATCTCGATGACGTAGGGCACCGGCGCGTGAAAGGCCGGTTTGCCGGGGCACTGCGCGCTGAGCAGCTCCGCTTGCCGCAGATCCCGCATCAGCCGATCCGCGAAGTCCACTGTATCGAAGCTGTAGTTGTCCATGCTGACCGTCGCCGTCGCCATGGCCACCGTCGGGATAATATGCGGCGTGTGGCGACAATCGCTGATCGTGTCCTTCGACTCGGTCCGCGCGTTCACGGCGATAACCGCCAACCGTTCGATCGCGGGGAGATTGCGGCTGATGAATCCGTTGCTTTGCTCGTACGCGTTGATGACCGAGCGCAGCCCGATGTTGTCCGCCAGTCCGCCATCCATCAGATGCACGTAAGGATGCGGCGTGTCGATGTAGCCGAGCTGGTTCTGCGCCCAGTAATATCGACTGCGGTTATTGTAGTAGTCCTCCTGCCCGAGCTGGTATTCGAGCGGCTTCGGGAAACCATCGAGCGGTTGATGATTCTCCAGCGTCAAAGGGCTGAGCAGGAACGGGAAAGCCGAGGACGCCGCGACGCCGCGCGCGACGGAGTACGGGCCGAGATCGGAACCAATCAGATCGAACTGATCTTGGGTGAACGGGAAGCGAGTGCCGGTGGCGATGTTCGTGGCATTCAGAATGATGAACGGGCGCCGCGCCTGCTTGATCAGTGCATCGTACGTTTGGTGATCGAAGATGAGGTCGTCATACAGATCGGCGGCGAGATCGATACGGCTGTAGTACGGCGACGCCAGCCAGGGCCAGTTCCACGGTGCCAGCCCTTGGAGCAGGAGACGGCCCTGGATGTTGCGATAGAGGAATTGTTGCTCGAAGTGCGTGAATAAATCGTCGTGGAACAGCCCGTAGTACGCGGCGGTGAACGACCCACCAGAGACGGATGAGATGCAATCGACCTCGTCGAGCAGGGTTTCGCTATGCGGCCAGTCGATCTTTGCTTGATGCAAGGCGAGCATAGCGCCGTACGCGAGTGCGGCAGCGCGCGTGCCGCCGCCCGAGAACGTCAGGCAGACGAAAAACTTGTTCGCATCCTTGAACTCCTTCGATTGTGGGCCGCCGCTCAAATTGGCGAACCGATATCCCGGCCCGTCGCCCCCCACGGTAGGAAACTCAACCGGCTTCAGACGAACAGTCGCCGGCACACATGAAATCGCTGCCAGCGACAGCAGCAACGCAATTCCACCGATGCGACTGAACCACCCCGCGTGTCGCTCTAGCAGAGTCATTACGGCACCTTTGTGAACGTGATTTCCTTCGGGTCGAGCACGGTGGTGTTCTTCAGCACCACTTCGATTTCCGGCGGCGTGAAATCCGGCGGCGGCGTAAGCGTGATGACGTGCGTCCCCGCTTCCAGCTGCAAGGTCTGGTTGGTCCGCCACTCACCTGGCGCACCGTCGACGATGACGCCGCGATCTTCATCGAACTTAACGACCAGAAATTCCGCCATGGAGAATCCTCCCGTTGGTCAATCAGCGCGATCCCGCCTCAGGAGATGAGGAGGTTCATGTTGGGCAACATAGTAGCCTCCGCGGCGCTCGCTGCCACTGTTTCGGTGCAACATCTGTGTCTCAGACAACCGTAACCGGCTGCGTGTCCGCGCTCGGGCGCTTGTCTTTGGAAACAGGAATCGCCCGTGCCGCGATCGTTTGCCCCGTTTGCAGCGGCGCCGCCAACGGGACGGTCCATACTCCATTGATGGCATGGGTGGTGGCAGCGACCTGGCCGTTGACCGAGACCTGGATGACCGTTCCGTCCGGCTCCGTGCTTCTTCCAGACACCGCATTCGCGCCGTTCGTAAGCGGAAGGTCCATCGTAGGTGTTGCAGCATCCTTGATCTCCTGCTTGTCGAGACCAAGGTTGCGATCAACAAGCGCCCGAATACTCATCAAGATCAGCTCGGATGAAAAGCCGGAGGTGAAACCCAGCGCCGCCGACAGCTGCATGTTTGCCGGCTTGAAAACGTTGTACGCCGTGAGGGCGATCAGCGGCGCCGAGAGCACCTGGAAGAACTGGAAGCAGAGACATTCACGCATGCGCCTCGCATCCATCCGATCGTCGCCTGGATCACATGCGCGGCGTTGAAACTCCGGCACCTTCCGCGCTAGGCCCACAGTAGCCCCGATAATCGCGAGACTGATCACATACCACGGCGCCGCGAGGCCGCCGTGCACAATTGCGGCGCGGAAACCGGTTGGATCGATTCGTCGGTCCGAGAGGTCTTGGTGTGGCTCGGCCTCTGCGGCAGCCTCGCGCACAACGCTACCGTGGTTCGGGCGGTTCATCCCGCCGTGGTCAGTCAGTGCTTTACCAGCCCCTTTCGTCAGGGCCGCTGCCCCCCCCCGCACTTTTGTCCGCGTCGTTCGGACCCCGCTCTGTCGTTGTCTCGCGCCTGACTCCGGAGTTGCTATCCTTCGACTGGGCTATTCCGTCTCCGTCACTCACCTCCTTCGTCAAGCGTGCTGCGCCGCCAATATTCACAAACCATTGGATCTTGTAAGCGTCATCACTGCATGCCAGTTCCCACCTCTTGTCGGCATCTGCGGCATGGACGCAGCCCTTAAGCAGACCAACAGGACTGCGCACCATAGCCCGGTATGCCGGTGGAGAGATAACACGGATAAGAACAGCCGGTGCGATAGATAGCGCAAAGCAACAGAAAACGAACGTGTATGCGAACGCGACGAGTGGAACCAGTTCCCTCTGACTCGCTTGCGGTCCACTGCTGAGCGGTCTTGTGAAGAAGTACAGGAAAGCAATGAAAAACATCGCGGTCCCCGCAAGCCAGAGCCTGGGGTCCACCAAAAACTTCATCGCAGGTTCGAGACTCTGGGTATCCACGTATCGGAACACCAGAAACCCAGCGGTAGCGACGAGAGCAACGGTCAGTAGTGCCTTTGTCATGTCGATCATCCTTGGCAACCCCTAATCGTCAGGGCGAAGGCGAAACGGGCATATTACAGGCCCGCGCGAACATGCTAGAAGGCCTTCACGAGCACTCAGTAGCTTTTGCAAAACTGAAAGTGCATCGGGTCCTTCCGCGAGACGAAGTCGCCGCCGTAAAAGAAGCCCGCGTCTTCGAAGATCTTTACCACAGCGTCTGGAAATCGCTGCGCGCTTCCCAGCGGGTACTTTTCCGCTTCCAGGTCAATTGCAATTCCCCACGAATGTGTCGAGGGATGCGAATCCTGGCCACGGATGGGTCGTGGATTGTAGATGCCACTGTATCGCAACCTGATCCTGCAAGCCGGCTGTCTGAATGGAGTCGAAGGCGTGTTGAAAGTTTTCAACTATCAGGTAATGACACCGCGCCCGGGTCACCTTTGATCCATCGTAGTACAGCGGGTACGGGAGGGTAAACGGCACGATGTATCGAGCCTCGAAGTTTGGGATATCGAGGTTACCGAACGTATCGATGATTTCATCGAGCCCAACAGGTGTCTGCGTCAACATAAGTGCATCCTCGTCGACTCAGCTTCTCTGAGCGAGATCTCTGCGGTCGACTGTCTCCACTCAGCATCGTTCACCGTCTGATCCAGCTGTCGGGTCTCGTGCAAGCACTGGCGCCAGCAACCGGTGACTGCCTCCTATGCTACACGCACGAGCCCGATGCCCTCGGGCACGCTACCGCCTACTGGCAGCGCACCGTCCAGTTGCCGTTGGGTTGTTTTACAACCTCGATTCTCGTCGCACCAAGCAGAATGCAGTTGCGGACCTCATCCGGTACCTTGTCTGAAGGAACTTCAGTTAGCTCGCTCATCGGACATCCTCCCTTGTGTGAGTCATTAACTCGCGCAGTTTATGCTCTTGTCTTTGATAAACTGGACGCGCTTATCTTTGTATTCCTTCCCTGAGATCAGGATGTTTGGGAAGCCTGTGAGTCCCTGTTGCGTCCACCAGGCCTTCAGCTCCGCCGCATGCGTCGTCGGATCTGACTTGAGCCACTCCTCTATGCACGGGCTGCTAGCGTCGCGTCCATAGACCGCGGTTGCAGCAACGGGATCGAAGCTGGTTACAACGCTTTCCCAGGCATTGTCATCCGTCGCTGCATTGCCGGCGGCAAACACCTGCTTGACCTTCGCTGCCGTCAGACCGGTGAGCGTCAGCTTTCCGGTGTCCATCGCAGAGATGGCAAGAACCGGGAAGGCCTCGTCCACCAGAGTACCGTCTTTGCGCCGCACGGGCATGCTGACCGCCTCGGTACGATCGTAGGCGATCTTTGCGTTTTCCTGTCCTCCCTCAACACCGATGTCGATGCCAAGGCTGGATGACGTGCCGAATACTATTGCCTGCGAGCAACCTCCCACAGCACACGCCAGAAGAGCCGCAAGCGCGACTCGACCCAACTGAACAGCGAGTTTCACCATTATTGGACCTCCTTCGGCGTCACGGACGGGGTCGGGGTCGCCGGCGCCTGCGTGTTCAGGATCATACCTAGTCCCACGTTCGGATTGCTTGCCGCTTTCTGAGCCGCCTTTCCGGTGGCAAAGGCTTGAGTGATCTTCAGCCCCTGAAACCAATCGTTCTCAAGATTGAAACCCGCATACACCGATTGTGCTTCCCCCGCTTGCCCAGCCTTGCTCTCGAGGTCCACAGGAATCAGCGCTCCCTCGAAGCGCTTGTAACCTAGAAGCACGTGTGTCGGCGTCTGACCCACTGCCGACAGGTCCAGACCTACCTTCGTGTACGTTGTGAAGACGAGGTGGTTTGCTGGCGCACACCCGCTCAACGCCGCCAGGACGCCAAGGCCGACTAGTACTACCGATCTCCGCTTCCCTGTTTCAGTCATCGAAAACCCTCCTTTCCAACCACAAAGCTAGCGCTTGATCGCGCGCGACTTGCATACCGCAGGACGTAGAAGCCGGGAGCATCCTGGGGAACCGAGAGCACCGTGGTGCTCCCTAACCCCACCTCGACGCCTTGCAGAACCGATCCAAACCCAACTGCCACGCCGCCGTAGAGATGATGCAGGAATACCGCTTCCTCCCCGCGCGGAGGCGAACCAGATTCGAAGAGCACCAGGCCGAGCAGGTGTTTGGTGCCATCGGCCGAATGCCACGACACACCAAGCGGCGGCGCATAACGCGGTGACGCCGCTGGGGGCGGCTCGTCGTGCTGCGCCGTCGCTTCGACCGGACACAGAACTGTCAGGTCGGACCAGCCGAGGTTCACGCCGGCCGAGGCAGCGTGGACACGGACGTCGATCCCAGGCACGACCGTGCGCAACTCTCGGTTGCGCGTGTTCTCCGCAGCGTAGCCAAACAGAAGCTGCCGTGGCGCCGACGCGCCGGCACCGAAGGGGAGACTGCATGCCGCGACCGACGCGGACAGCGGCACGAGCAACAAGAGGCTCGGCAGAAAGAGCGTGCAGTCGAACGCGCCCGATTTGATCGACATGTTCAGGCCGATCGTACTTCTTCTCGCTGGCGGGGCTGTAGTTGGCTGTGCTGCCGAAGCAGAAGACCTGGTGACCTTCGCCGATGATTAGCTTGGTGGGTCACCTTCAGTCCCTGCTCCATGTTTGGCGTCCCGCGAGCGTCACGCTGCGTGCAGAGCTGCGAGCGTGGCATCGTCGACTCCACCAGTTGCTGGACTACCGACCTGGCTTTGAAACTGCCGCAGCGCGTTTCGCGTTCGGTTGCCCATTTCGCCGTCAATCGGGCCCCGATCGAAACCGCGATACATGAGCAGCATCTGTGCGGTTCTAACACGCAGGTCAGGCAGACCGCTGGCCGACAGACGCGAGAACGCGGCACTGAGCTTTTTGTCATACTCGTTTTCGGCGAAGTTCGGGCCATTGTAACCGCGAGCAAACGTTTCCCAGTCATGCTGCTGCAGGGCGCTATCCAGGTTGTTTGCGGTGACGAACTGGAACATGGCCTGCAGTTGACTGTCTTCCGACACCACCATGGCCGTCACCATCGTTTCAACGTCCGCAAAGCCGACGATCTCCGCGTTGAAGCCCATCACTTGCCCGATGCCCCACGAAGCACTGCGCAGCGCGGCGACGCGATCGAGGGCAATCGCACGCGCGAGGCGCTCGTACTCACGCACACCACGCGTGTAGCCGCCAGCGTCAGGGTTGCTGATGTCGGGCGCCATCGCATCGAATTGTCCCTGCGTTTCACGATGGAAGATATGTCGCTCGAATAGAATCTGCGGGCGCCGGTCGGCGAAGAACCCGCAGCCGCTCGTCTCCACCTTGAGCACCGCCCAGATCTCCGCAAGGCCCACCTGCAAGCGTTGCCCGGCTTGGTTCATGCCGGCTTCGGTAAGTGGCGTTCCCAGCCCGACGAACTGTGAAGGCATGCGTCACCCCCGTCTCGTCATTCCGACACGTTAGAATTTCCTCGACCTCGTTTCGACCGTCAGTCCGTTCCGTGCTGAACCGCGTTGACCACGCTCTTGATGCCGCCGCCGAAATCACCGTCGATCGGGCCGGCATACAGCCCGAGTTCCTGCAGCCGCGCCTGAATCTTCGTAGCCTCGGGCCCCTGCGATCCTCGCTGATACAACGCCATGCAATTGCTCCGTCAGCTCTTAGTCAGCTTGTTATTGATGCCCTTGACGCCCTTGGCATTCTTCGCCATCTCGACCGCTCTGCTTATTGAATCATCGCTACTCAACTTGCCCGTCAATGTTACTACACCGTTCTCAGCAGTTATCTCGATGGCGGTCTGCAGCGTCGGCTCCTTTGTTGAGAGAGTCTGGTCGTGAAAAAGCAACGTCTTAACCGTCGAAACGATTTCGGCATCGTCAATCTTTACGGGGGTCGCCGTGGGAGTTCCAGTGACTCGATCTGACAGTGCGCGAATAGCCAGAAGAATCGCCTCCGAAGAGAATCCGGATGAAAAACCAAGAACGGCTGATGTCGAGACACTGGTGGGAGCGACCAGATTGTATGCAGCGATGGCAATGAGGGGAGCCGATAGCACCTGTAAGACTTGAAACTCCAACTGTTCCCTGGCCCTTGCGCCGTCCATTGAGTCCTCATTTGAAATCGCCCTCCTTTGATATTCGGGCACCTTGCGCGCCAGGCTTACCCCCGCGCCCATTATCGCCAGAGCGATGAAATACCAGGGGACAGCCAACCCGCCGTGCACCACAACGATGGGCCGAAACGGGTCGAATCTGATCGAGCGGTCTACAGCGGGCATCGTCGGTGTAGCGTTCGGCGCAGAACCAGCTGTGGCCGTTGCAGTTGAGGCAGGGGCTGGCGTCGTAGCGCGCGTGGCGGTTGGCGTCGTGGTAGGTGTCGTGGCGCCTTCCGAGACTGGTGCAGCCACGACTGTGGCCGCCGGCTTAGCGGCCTCCGACGCAGCGGCTGTAGGTGTTGGCGACGGCGGCATCTGGTTCGCAAAGCGGACGGAACCGCCGATGTTCACGAGCCATTGTGCCTTGTAGGGGTCGCTGTCGCTACACGCCAGCTCCCAGTCCGCATCTTTTGGAGGATAGTGAACACATCCTTTCACCAGGCCTATCGGACTTCGAACCATCGCACCATAGAAGGCCGAATCCATAAACAAAATACCGAACAACGGCGCAAACGACAGCGCCAAGGCGGCGACGGTAAAAACGTAGCAGAAGCGCACCATGGGAATGATTTCATCTTCTTTTGCCTTCACTCCGGGTGTGATCTCCCTACAGAAGACGAGCAGGAACCAGATGATGAGGATTGCGATCAGGACGAGTATGGTCCCGAATGGAACGGCCAACGCGCAAACTTCGCGATTGGAGGGCATCCAGTGCGGGCACATTCGGCCCCACCCGAGGTACATCGCCAGCGCCAGCAAGGCGACGAGAACGCTAAGCCCTGCTAGGGTTAACCACTTCATCACCGCGCCGCCGAACAGTGCGCCCCACGTGTTCGGGCCAACGCGCCCGTCGACATCGAGGTTGTTCGCCTGCTGAAAGGCCTTCACCGCGCTCTCGGTGCCGCCGCCGAAATCCCCGTCGATCGGGCCGGCATATAACCCGAGCTCGCGCAGCCGCGTCTGAATCTTGGCTACCTCAGGTCCCTGCGATCCTCGCTGATACAACGCCATGCAATCGATTCCTTTACCCTCCAAATGCGGCGCACCGTACCCGATAACTCCAAACCCTGTCATCACCCATTTGGGTGAGACGCGAAAAAAATGTTGGCTCGGTCTCGCCCCGGCCCGAGCATGGGGTTGCTGAGCAGCAGCCGGATCAACTCCCCTTGGCGCCGCGTGTCGGTCTTACCGAAGATGCTCTTCAGGTGAGTGCGTGCGGTGTTGGTCCCGATGCCGAGCCGCTCGACGATCTCCTGCAGGCTAAGGCCGCTCGCCAGTAACATGGCCACCCGCGCCTCCGCTGGCGTCAGGTCGTACCACGCACGCAACAGGTGCACGTCGATAATCGGCGGGCGCTCCGGGTCGTTGACGAAGATGGCGACTACCGCTCCGCCGTTCGTGAAGGCGTTCTGGGCACGCACTGCGGTAACCAAGGCGTTCAACGGCCGCCGCCCCACCGGTCGTTGAATCCGCACCCCGCACCCCGCTGCATCCTGGTATCGCCCGTCCCGCTGCAGGGCCTCACCGATCAGGCGATGCAAGGTGGCGGTGTCTTCCGAACGCCTGCACCGCAAGATACCGTGGCAGATCATCAGCCCATCGCCTTGTGCAATGATCGCCGCCGCGCGTTCGTTCAGACGCGCCACGGTGCCTCGGCGATCGACGAGCACCACCGCCTGCGGTAGCTGCTCGAGGAGACACTCGGCAACATCGGTATCGGAACGTCCGACGAGGCTCGGAAGCTGCCGGCCGCTGATCGCAACGACGCTCGTATCGGGTTGCCGGTACGTGACGGATAGATTCATCGGATGGCCTCAACGAAAAGGCGGATCTCCGGAACGAACGGTCCCCGATCACCGGCACGAACAGACGCTTGACCGACAGCACGGCGCTACCCTCGACTGTCGCGCGGTTGCACCCGGTGGAACCGGTTCTCCGGGACCGTTCACGACGCACGTAGCCGGCGCGTCAGCTCGCCACCGCAGCCAGGTCGGCCTGCAGCTGTGCGACGTCGAAGCCCGGCGCAAATTCGGGCTTCTTCGCTTCCGGCGGCAGGATTGCGTAGGCTTCGTCGACGCACTCATCCCACCACGCCCACGTGCCCTGCTGTGTGTTGCCCCACGTCAGGACGGTCACCCCATTGTGGTCATAGCCAACGGCAAACACCGCGTGGCCGTCGTTGGTCAGCCGGCCCGGCGTCCACGGTTTGCGGGCGTCGAATTCCTGAACGCAGTTCTGCTGCACTTGGAAGCCCAGGTACACACCGCCAAAAAGCTTGATGGCCTGCTCGATGTGCGTGTGGTTTTTCGGAGCGATGCTGACGAAAGCCAAAATCTCGTCGCCGGAAACGGCGTGCTTGCGCCAGTAGTTGAGCACATCAAGCTCGTTCAACCCGCTGTCCAGACCGCCCGTCAGATGCATGTACAACTTGACCGCGGCTGCCTTGGACATGATCTTCTTCTTGCCGACGAGCCCGCGGTACGTCGTCTCAGCGTGCGCCAGCGCGGCGATGGTGCAGTCCCCCAGTGCATCGTTGCCATCCATGGGAAACAAGTTGGCCGGATCGGTCGTCTTTAGCTTCGCGTAGACTTCGGTCAAAACACTGTAGGATACTGGCGGCGCGGGAATCGCACTAGTTAGATAGTTTGTAAAGCGCAGTGTGCGATAGTCGACCTGCGGTGGGTGCTTTCCGAATCGATAAGCTGGCATGTGAATCCACTCCTTTCTCCATTGAATCACAGTGGGTCGGCTTTGCTTCAGACTTCGCTGGGCAGGCCGCGCGTTAAGTCAGCCGTATCACCGCGACTAGCGTCCCGGTCGCATCATTCTCACCTCCGTGCGGTCATGATGAATCCAATTGCCGTGCCCGAATGTCACGAACTTCGCGTCGCGGGTTCTTGCACGGCGCTGCGTGTGGCGTGGCCAGTGGGGTGGACAGCGTTGGCTCCGAAAGTCCACTGAACCAGACAGGCTTGTGAGTGCCTGTCAAGAAAATCTTTGTGGACAATCAACTCTTTATGGTGGGCAGGGGCGCAAGGGTGATCCAGGCGCCAGGACTGCCTCGAAGGCATTTCTCCTTTGAGCTGGATCTGCTAACCATCTCGGCCATGTTTGTCCGCCCGACCGTCCATTCCATGTCCGGCTACGTCCCGGGCGAGCAGCCGCAGGACCGGCGCTACGTCAAATTGAACACCAACGAGAATCCTTACCCACCGTCGCCCAAGGTCATTGAGGCGTTGCGGGCGGCCGCCGATGACACGCTGCGACTGTATCCGGACCCCATGGCCGACAGGCTGCGCGAGCGCGCTGCCGCTGTGTACGGCGTGCGCCGCGAGCAGCTCCTGGTCGGCAACGGCTCCGATGAGCTGCTGGGCCTCATCGTGCGGGCCTGTGTGGGCCGCGGCGACCGGGTCGTGTTTCCGTATCCCACCTACAGCCTGTACGACACACTGGTGACGGTGCAGGAGGGCGAGACGGTGCACCTCCCCTACCCCGCCGATTTCTCCCTGCCGCCCGGACTGGCGGAAGCGCGCGGCCACGTCACATTCGTGTGCCACCCCAACTCACCGTCCGGGACGCCTGTCACCATGAGTGATATCGCTGCATTGGCGCAGCGGGTCGCCGGTTTGCTGGTGGTCGACGAGGCCTACGTCGATTTCGCCGACGCCAGCGCGCTGACGCTGGTGCACCAGCACGAGAACGTCATCGTTCTGCGCACCTTCTCGAAGTCCTTCTCCCTGGCGGGGATGCGCATCGGGCTGGCATTCGGCGCGCCGGCGATCATGGCGGAATTGCTGAAGGTGAAGGACTCGTACAACGTCACACGCCTGAGCATCGTCGCGGCGACGGCCGCGCTCGACGACTACGCGTGGATGCAGGCGAACGTGGCCCGCATCCGCAACACGCGGGCGCGGCTCATCGACGCGCTCCGCAACCTCGGCTTCGCGGTGTTGCCGAGCCAGGCCAACTTCGTTCTCGCACGCCGTCCCGGGCAGAGTGTGGAGGCTGTGTACCTCGGCTTGAAGGAGCGCGGCATTCTCGTCCGCTATTTCGCCACACCCGAGCTCCGCGACGCGCTGCGCATCAGCGTCGGCACGGACGCAGAGATCGATGCGTTGCTGGAGGCGCTTGGACCCTCACCCTCCCCTCTCCCGCGCTGAGGAGATGCGCGGGCGAGGACACCGAGCGCTTGCTGCCTTCTCACCTCACGTTGCTAAATGGCTACCTTCCGGCAGGTTCACGCATTACGTTCACGCCCTAATCCCCTTCCCCGCCGGCGTCCGGCGGTTCCTCTTCGGCACCGCCTTCCTCAGGCTCCTCTTCGTTCTGGACGACGGGCGTGCCCGGCGTCGCCGCGCCGATCGTGGGCGTCGGCTTCTCGATGAAATCCTGCGGGTGTTTGTCGAGGCGGGTGAAGAGGTAATCGCGAACCAAAAAGACGGTCGCGCCGCCCGCAGTCATGGCGGTGTATTCCTTCTTGCCATCCGCGGTTTGCCGGGACCCGGCCAGCACCGTCCCCACCGGCTTGCCGCCCTCGTCCACCACCGTCGCTTTCAGGAGTGGTTGATCGAGCCCGAACTGGGCGAGATCTGCGGGATTGTCGGCGGCGATCTCGTAGCCTTTCAGGTCGTGCAGGTCGCCGATGAACTGACTGATCGTCGTGTCCGCCGGTTTGCCTTCGCCGGCACCTTCGACGCGCCACTGCTTGTCGTCGCCGCGGACGAGCTTGAACTGGCCACCTTCCTTGCGGGCCACGTCGACGGCGGTGATCTTCTCGCGATCAAAGGCCAGCACCGTCTTGTCGCGAAAATCACCCAGGCTCTTGTTCAAGTCGCGGAAAACCCAGTCACTGACGGTATAGACCGTCGGCTGACCGCTCGCCTGCACGTAGACTTCCTTTTTGTCCGTCTCTTTGCCGAGGAGCACACGTTTCTCCGCGTTCTCCTTGCCGAGATAGAGTATGACCTTGAGACGCGGATTGTCGAGGCCGTACGTGCTCAGATCCGTCGGCTGATCGGCGGGAAAATCGACCGCACGCATGGAACGCAAGGTGGACAGGAAGCTGCGCATCGCGGTGGCATCGGCAGCATAGGCGACGGGTTGCTCGATGCTCCAGGTGTCGTCCTTCTGCACCAGCGTGATGTCCTTGCCTTCGGCGTGCAACTCGACCTTATGCACGTCCTTATCCTCGAACGTCACGATCGTCTTGTCGCGCAGGTCTTTGACCTTCTTGTCCATGCCGGCGCGGAAGCTCGAGCTGGTCAGCATGATTTTGGGATTGTCGGCCGTCTTCAAATACGTCGAGAACCCCACCGGGGTGTTCTTGCCGACGAGGATCGTGGGCAGCTCCTTGTCCTTCAGTTTGACGGTGACTTTGACCAACGGCTGGTCGAGACCGTACTGCGGGAGATCCGTAGCCGTCTCGTCGAGGCTCTTCTTGACTTCGCACTCCGCGATGGCATTCACCAAATTCTTTGTCGTGGTCTGATCCGCCGGCGCATCGATCGGCTTGGCCAGACGCCATTCGTCGCCGGACTTCTTCACCACGATCTCGCGGTCCGCGTAAACGAGATCCACTTCCGTGGCGTCCGCGGGCTGGAATTCGAACAGGGTCTTCTTCTTTGCTTCCTGCTCCGCCTTCGGCAACTCGACCCAGTACACGTAGGCGCCGAGCCCGAGCAGCAAGAGGATGAGAATGATCGTGGTACGGAAGCGCATCGCGCAAAAAGACAGAAGCGTTATTCGCGGCGCCACCAGACGGCGATGCCCACGATGAGCAACACTTCCGGAATAATGAGCACCGAGAGATAGAAAATGACCGTCCCTTGCTCGGCGGTGAACTGCACTCTCGAGGCGCGCACGTTGCGCGGGCGGATGGACAGGAGATCGGTTTGTCCCGCCAGCCAATCGACGGTGTTGCCGAACAGGTCACGGTTGTAATACGTGCCCTCGATCTCGCGGTTGCTGGCGAACTCGGCACTGCCATAGACCGCCACACGGGTCGTGCCCTCTTTGTTCTCGACCTGTTTCAGGTCAGCATTGACCACCACCGCGACCGGCACCGGGCCTTTGACGTCGCCCTCGTCCTGCGTCGCTTGGCCGCGTTGGAAGACGCCTTCCAGATCCGTTTCACCCCAGCTGGACGGACTGGTCTTCACCAACTCGGTTGCTTGGATGCCCTTCTTGCCCGCCGCCTCGCCATGCACCGAGCGCGTCATGGGGAAAATGGTGCGTTGCTTGAAATCGCGCGTAATCTCGTGCGGCGCGTAGGTATTCACCAGCGGCTGCAGCCCCAGCGCCGGCCCTTGGAAGAGCCGAACGACTTGGTCCACCACGACGTCGTTGCCCAGCTTCACGCCCCATTTCGCGAGCAGCGCCTCGAACTCGGCGCCGGTACGCGGCGGCAGCATCATGAAGGCACGCCCGCCGCCGTCGAGGAAGGCTCCCAGGGCTTTCAACTCACTATCTTGGTACGGTTTCTGCGGCCCGGCGACCATCACCACCGAGCAGTCATTCGGCACGCTCGCCATTGACGCCAGCAGGACCGTTTTCACCTCGTAGTTCTCGTTCTCCAAGAGCTTTTTGACGCTGGCGAGCCCATGCGCGTTCTGCACGTCGTCAACGTCCGGCTCGCCGTGCCCTTCGATGAAGCAGACGGTCTTGCGCGTCCCGCGCGTCACTTTGATGATCGCGTTGGTGATGGTTTCTTCGGTCGGCTGGGTGATCGTGGTCGACTCTTTGCCGTACTCGATGCGCGCGGTGTTGTAGTTGGTGATGTGGTACTTGTCGGCGAGCTCCGGCTGGCGGTCCGGATCGATCAGCTCGTAGCGCAGCTTCGGTGACTGGTAGGCGTAGCTGCTGAGCAGCTCGTGCAGCTCGGGATTCACGCCACCTTCGACGAAGGCCTGGATCTGCAGCTCCTCTTGCAGATTCTTCACCACGTTCACGGACTGCGGCGAGAGGCTGAACACGCCTTGCTCGGTCAGGTCGAAGCGGTGGTGGTGCCGGGCCGAGAGATAATTGAGCAAGCCGAGCACCGCCAGGAACACCAGCGAGCTCACCAGGACATTGGCGCCGTATTTCGTCGAGCGCTCACTCACCACGCCGCGCAACTGCTCCAAGCCGGCGCTCAAGTAGGCAATCAGGGCGAAGAGGCCGAACAGCCCGTTGACGAAGATGTACAGGATGTCAAATCCGCCATGCCCGCGGGTGAACACCGCCGCGACGCCGGCGAACAACAGGAGCACCAGGCCGATCAGGCCGAGGAGGGAATTGCTGCGACGCACGGGCTATCTCCAGCGCACGGATTCCACCGACCGATGCGTCAAGAACAGCGACAGGACGATCACCGTGAAGAAGTACACGAGATCCTTCGTGTCGATGACGCCTTTGACCATCTCACCAAAGTGCTCGGTCAGCGAGAGGTACTTGAGCACGGCGCCCAGGGTGGCCCCCGCGGTCTCCGCCGGCCACGAGATCACATACAGTAACAGCAGGAGCACCAGACAAATCACCGCGGCGATGATCTGATTCTCCGTGAACGAGGAGGTGAACAACCCGACGGTCACGAAGGCGGTGGCCAGCAAGAGCAAGCCGACGTATCCGGCAACGATGATTCCCATCTCGGGATTGCCGTACATGAGCAGAATGAGCGGATAAATCGCCGTCAAGCCGACCATGATCAGCAGGAACACGAAGGCCCCGAGGAATTTGCCGGCGACGATTTCGGTAATCGACAGCGGCGAGGTCATGAGCAGCTCGTACGTACCGCTGCGCTTCTCCTCGGCGAAGCTCCGCATGGTGATGACCGGAACCAGGATCACCAAGACCACGGAGAGGTTGTGCAGCAGCGGCGCAATGACGAACTCGTTGAGATTCAGCCGGAGCTGCGCCTCCGGGTTGCGCATGCTCGAATAGATGGTCAGCAGGAAATTGAAGCGTGCCAGCAGGTTGAAGAAGAACCAGCCGCCGAGCAGCAAGAAACCCGTGAGCACCACGTACGCAATCGGCGAGACGAAATACGAGCGTAGCTCTTTGCCCGCAATGGCCAGCGCGTTTTTCACGCCGTCGCCTCCTCGACCGCGCCGCGCGGCTCGGCCACGTCCTTCGTGATGTAGCGGAGAAAGACCTGTTCGAGCGTCATGTCCTTCGTCAGGTTGGCCAGCGCATCTTCCATCGTAATCCGGCCCTCGTTGATGATCACCACTTTCTCACAGAGCTGCGAGACCTCCGGCAGGATGTGGGTGGACAAGATCACCGTGCGCTCACCGGCGAGCTCTTTGATCAGCGTCCGAATATCGATGATCTGCCGCGGGTCGAGCCCGAGCGTCGGCTCGTCCAACACCAGCACGCTCGGATTGTGAATGAGCGCCTGCGCCAAGCCGACCCGCTGCCGGAACCCTTTTGAAAGATGGCCGATGACCCGACCGGTCACCTCCGTCAACCCGCAGGTATGAAGGACCCGATCCAAGCTCGTGCCCAGCTGCGCCTTGGCGATGCCGCGGATCTTGCCGACGAACCGCAGATAGCTCGTCACCGTCATGTCACCGTACACCGGCGGGCTCTCCGGCAGGTAGCCGATGCGCTTGCGGACCTCGTAGGAATCGTCAAATATGTCGTACCCTGCTACCTTTACGGTACCGCTGGTAGCGGGCATATAGCCGGTAATGATGCGCATGGTCGTCGTCTTCCCGGCACCGTTTGGCCCCAGCAACCCGACGATCTGGCCCGTGGCAGCGGTGAAGCTGACGTCACGAACCGCCACCAGGTCGCCGTAGCGCTTGGTGAGATTACGAACCTCGATCATCGCGCTATAAGACGAATATCCACGCGGGACATTCAATGCACTGCAACATAAGTGGGAGGCTGTTTATCCATCGAGGTCGTTTTTGTCAATATATCCCGCCGAGACCTGCGATCATGGCACGGCGGATCGGCTTGCGGTGGCGGTTGCAAGTGGACTCCGATGACACCTTCTGTTAGTGCCACAACGAGTCCCATGGCCACCCGCGGCCCACTCCTGTACCTCATCGATGCCAGCGCTTATGTGTATCGGGCGTTCTTCGCCCTGCCGCCGTTGAGCAGCGCCACCGGGCTGCCGACCAACGCGGTGTACGGCTTCACCACGATGCTCCTCAAGCTCCTGCGGGAGGCGGCGGCGCAGTATGTGGGGGTGGTGTTCGATGCCCCCGGCGCTACGTTTCGAGATCAACTGTTCGCGGAGTACAAAGCGAACCGGCCGGCGATGCCGGACGATTTGGCCGCGCAGTTTCCGCTGGTGCACGAGGTGGTCGGGGCGTTCGCGCTCTTCTCCTTATCTATCCCCGGCGTTGAGGCAGACGACGTGATCGGCACCGTCGCGCGCCGGATGGCGACCGACGGCATCGACACCATCATCGTCACATCCGACAAGGATCTGCTGCAGTTGGTCGGCGAGCATGTCCAGCTCTGGGATACGATGCGCGACCGCCGCTACGATGTCGCCGCGGTTCGCGACCGCTTCGGTGTCAGCCCCGAACAGGTGATCGATGTCATGGGGCTGATGGGCGATCCGATCGACAACATCCCAGGAATCAAAGGTATCGGCGAGAAAACGGCGACCGCCCTGATCCACCGATTCGGTACGATCGAGGACCTGCTGGCACACCTCAACGAACTGGAAGCCGCCACGGAAATCCGTGGAGCAAAGAAACTGGCGGCGACCTTGCGCGCCAACGCGGCGGTTGCTCGGCTCAGTCGCGATCTCGCCACCGTCCATTGTGAGGTACCGCTGCAGTGCACCTTGGAGGACTTCCGTTATCGGGGGGCCGACCCCAACGCGTTGCGTCCCCTCTTCACACGCCTCGGATTCCAGAAGCTCGTCCGGGAGTTTTCCAGTGCCGCCCCGCTGATATCGGTCCCGTTGCGGCGACTCGCGGGCACCGACGATGTCGGGGCACTCATCGCGGCAATGCGGGGTGGCCAACGCGTGGGCGTGGTGTATCATGGGAAACACGGCCAGGATGGGCCGCACCTGGAAGGGGTCGTCCTCGTAGCCGACGGGGACACGCCGGTGTATCTGACACACCCAGGCGAGGGGCCGGCCACGGCGCAACTCGCCGCCCTGTTGGCTGATGCGACGGTGGAAAAAGTCGGGCACGACCTGAAGCAGGATCTGTTGCTGCTCGGGAACTCGGACCTGCATGCGCCCGCGCCGCTGTTCGACGTGATGGTGGCTTCGTACCTTCTCGAAGCCTCGGCAACCCACCGTCTGGAGGATCTTGCCGCCGACATGCTGGGGACCAACTTGCCTGCCTTCCGGGACGGTCCCGAGTCACTCGCCAACGGCGTCTCGCTGCTGCTTCCGGTACGCGATCGGCTCGCCGCACAGCTGCACGAGAACGAGATGGAGCGGCTCTTCTATGAAGTGGAGATGCCGTTGGTCACGGTGCTCGCGGGCATAGAACGCCGGGGGGTGCGGATCGACGTTGCAGCGTTGGAGGCAATGAGCCGCGATTTGGAGGCGCGGCTCGATGCGCTGATCCAGGAGATCTACGCTTTGGCGCGTGGTGAGTTCAACATCGCATCGCCACCGCAGCTGCGCGAGGTATTGTTCGAGCGCCTGGGCCTATCGCGCAAAGGTGTTCGGCGGGGTAAGACAGGACTGTCGACCGACGTCGACGTGCTGACCCGATTGGCATCAGAGCATCCGCTGCCCGCCAAGATCCTCGAATACCGCGCGCTCGCCAAGCTCAAGTCCACCTACGTCGATGCATTGCCGGCGGCGGTCAATCCGGTCACGGGGCGCTTACACACGTCATTCAACCAGACCGTCACCGCCACGGGTCGGCTGAGCTCGAGCGATCCGAATCTGCAGAACATCCCGATCCGCAGCGAAGAAGGCCGCCGCATCCGCGCGGCATTCGTCGCCGATGCGGGACACGTGCTGGTGGCGGCTGACTACTCACAAATCGAGCTGCGGGTCCTGGCGCATCTTTCAAAGGATCCGGTGCTGCTGGCGGCGTTCCACGCCGGCGAAGACGTCCACGCCAAGACCGCGGCCGAGGTGTTCGGGATTCTGCCCGGTGGGGTAACTGCGGAAATGCGGCGGGCCGCCAAAGTCATCAACTTTGGAATCATTTACGGCATGGGGCCGGCACGCCTGGCGCGCGAGCTCAACATCTCCTATGCCGACGCCGAGCGGTACATTGGCGACTATTTCCGGCGGCTCGCCGGCGTGCAGGCGTATTGCGAGGCGACACGCGCAGAGGCGCACCGCCGCGGTTACGTCACGACGCTGCTCGGACGGCGCCGGGCGTTGCCCGACTTGGCGAGCCGCGATCGCAATGTCGTGCAGGCGGCGGAACGCACGGCCACCAACACGCCGATCCAAGGCTCCGCAGCCGATCTGATCAAAATGGCAATGGTCAACATCGCCCGGCGCTTCGAGGACGAGCGCCGGCGAGCCGCAATGATCCTGCAGGTACATGACGAGCTGGTGTTCGAAGTCGCCGAAGCCGACTGCGAGGCCGTGATGGCGCTCGTCCGTGAGCAGATGGAAGGTGTCTTTCCGTTGGCGGTCCCCTTGCGCGTTGATATGCACCGGGGCGACAACTGGGCGGAGGCCCATTGAGGAGATCGTGAATCGTGTTCTGCGCCGTGAATAACGCCGACAGGGCTCCGTCTATAAGGTGTCACCGTGGACCGTAGCGACCGCGAGTTGGTTCGCGAATCTCGCCGCGGTGATAAGGAGGCTTTTCGAGAGCTTGTCGAGCGGTATCAGCGCAAGGTGCTCTCCGTGGCGCAAGGCATGGTCCACAACCGCGAGGATGCGCTTGAGATTGCACAGGAAACGTTCGTCAAGGCATTCGAAAATCTAGATTCCTTCAAGGGTGAATCGAGCTTCTACACGTGGCTGTACCGCATCGTGGTGAACCGCGCCATTGACTTTCAGCGCCGCGAGCGCCGCCATCCGACAGTCTGGCTCGAAGAGGGAACGGGGAGCACGGAAGGGTACGAACAGACTCTAAAGGAGGAACGACTCACAGATCCATTCCACCAAGCCCAAGCCCATGAGGTCGGTCAGCGCGTGATCGAGGCCATAAGCGAGTTGACCCCTGATCACAAAGCCGTCATACTGCTGCGCGAAGTCGAGGGTCTCTCCTACGATGAGATCAGCCGCGTGATGCAGTGCTCAAAGGGCACGGTGATGAGTCGGCTGCATTATGCACGCAAGAAGCTGCAGAAAAAGCTCCAGGACGTCCTGTGATCCTTCCGTGGCGCGCCGCGGGTCGCCGCACGCAGCGCGAGGTGGCAACAACGGAGGAGCAGCAGCATGACCTGTCGTGAAGCGTCGCAACTCTTGCACTTGTTTTTCGATGGTGAGCTCGAGCCGCGGCAGATGCGCGCGGTGGCAATGCACAGCACGCGGTGCGCGAATTGCGAGCGGGAGCTACGCCGGCTCGAGCGGCTGCAAGAGCTGGTGAGCACGACGATCGACAACGTCGTCGACGAAATTGATTGCTCCGAGTTCCCCGCCGGGGTGGCGGCGCGGCTCGGTCCCGTTCACCGCCCCTGGTGGAAACGCGCACGCAGCTGGTGGGAAGATCAGGAGCTCGCCTGGCCGCAGCTGGTACCCGCCTTCGCCGCTGCCGCCGCCGTCGCGATCCTCGCTCTGTTCTTGTTCACGCACGGGTCACAACCGTTGAACAGCCAGCCCGACGCCTCCCAAGTCGCAACGATCGATAACACCACATCGATCGATTCGTTGGACACGGACGTCGACTCCGTCGCGGTGCTCAATGACCCGGAAACCAGCACCACGGTTGTGTGGGTCAGCGACGATGCTCCCACCAGTGAGGTCACGCCGTGAAGCTGCTGGGGCCGCTGGCGCTCGGAACCTTGGTGGCGGCCTTCGGTGGACCTGGCGCTTTTGTCGCCGAAAGCCTGGCCCAGGTCGCCAGCGGTCCCACCGTTGTGAACGCAGTCGAAGTCCACATCGGGGCTGTCCTGGCCAGCAACACCGGTCAGGAGTTCGACCAGCGCCTCGCCGCGATGCATCGCCAGTTCAATTCCCTGTTCCCCTATTCTTCGTATCGGCTCGTCAAAGAGCAGCGCCAGCAAGTCCCGTGGGGCGGTCGGGTGGGCTTCGACATCCCCGGGGGCCGGTACGTCGTGGTCATCCCGAAAGAGTGCCAGAACGACCGAGTGTCAATGAAGGTGATGGTCATCGAAGGCACGCGGCCGATCGTCGATACGGTCCTGTCGTTGCGCAATCACGGAACGTTCCTCGTTGGTGGCCCGCGTGACGCCAATGGCGTCTTGATTTTGTCCATCGCTGCCGACACACTACATTGATGTTCACGGACATCCTGCAGCTCGTTCAAGCCACACTGGTAGGGGTCGGCACGGTGCAGCGGTGGCTGGGCTTCTGGCAACCGCTGGCGAGTTCCGGCCCGGCACTGCTCGGCCCGTTCTTGGCCCTGTCGTCCATCCTGGCGTTGGCGTTGCTCACCGGCGTAGCAGCGGGCGCGCTGGCCACGTTGATCATCGCGCTCCTTGCCCTCTACCTGCTGCTCACGGAAGTCCTCGGCGTCACGGTCGACGTCACGCCGTAAGCGCAGGACTTCAGCCTGTGCCGGCTCCTCGGCAGCCGGTAGCGCCGCCGAGCAAGAACGCCGCGCTCTCACATACGGTGACACTCACCCACGGGATTGCGCACCGCAGCTCGGACAGTGTGGATTTCTGCTCGGTGTGATCTCGCGCACGGTCATGTCCTCCGCGTTACACAGCAATAGCGCGCCGGCACCGATCGTTTCGATGCCGAGAATGATCTTGATGGCCTCGGCCGCCTGCAAGGCACCGATGAAATCCGCTGCCAACGCCTCCACCGCGCGGGCGCTGCCATCTGTCATGGGTGTTGACCGCGGCGAGTCACGGTAACAGCGGTAACATGAAGCATGCGGCCACGGGCCAGCGAAGATCGCGATCTCGCCAAGCGTTCCCGTGACCGATCCCCAAATCAGCGGTTTGCGATGGCCCAGGCATGCGGTGTTCAGCGACAGCGATACCTCGGGAATCCCATAAGCATCGATCACGATATCGTGATCGCGCGCCAGCGCAGGCGCTGGCGCCGCGCTCACCGGCGTGGCGACGGCTGTGATCCGACAATCTGGATTGAGTCCGTCGAGTTCCGCTGCGGCGGCCGCGGCGCGGTTGCGCCCGATGTCTCCGCGACCATGCAGAACTGCAGCGATCGCCGCGCCCCGCTCGATGCGCCGATCGTCAATAATCGTCAGCTTTCCGACGCCGGCGCCGGCCAAGTAGAGCGCCGCCGCGCACCCCATGACGTCCGCCCCAACGATGGCAACAGCAGCACCGAGCAGCCGCTCTTGGCCGCGCCCGCCGACCTGCGGGAGAATGATTTGCCGGCTATAGCGCTCGATCTGTTCGTTGCTGAGCATGATCCCACGCGCGCTCACGCCGGGTGTTGACCATGCCACTGCCGCCAGCCGATCCACAAGTTCGTGCTCAGATAGCGGTCACCGAAATCGGGGAAGATCGCGACGATCACGCCCTCGTCGATCTCTTTCGCGACCTGCAGCGCGGCAAACATAGCGGCACCCGAGGATTGCCCGACCACCAGTCCCTCTCCGCTGCCCAGCTCGTAGACCGTTTCGTACGCCGCGTCCGTGGACACGCCGATTTTCCGGTCGAGTTCCTCTTCGTGGTAGTTGCCCGGAACGATCGAGCTGGCCATGTGCTTCAAGCCTTCGAGGCCGTGCCAGGCATCGTCCGGCTCGACCGCAATGACTTGGATCTGCGGGTTCTGTTCCTTCAGGTAGCGTCCGGTTCCCATGATCGTCCCGCCGGTACCGATACCGGCGACGAGGTGCGTCACCGCGCCACCGGTCGCGGCCCAGATCTCCGGCCCCGTGCTTTCGTAGTGCGCCTGGGGATTCACCGGGTTGCCGTACTGATCAGGTTTGAAGTAGCGGTCAGGATCGGCGGCGAGGATCTTCTGCGACAGGCGAAGGGCGCCGTCAGAGCCCTCGAGCGCATCACTGAGAGTGATCTTGGCGCCGTACGCGGCGACAATCCCCTTCCGTTCCGTGCTCACGTTCGCCGGCATCACCAATTCCACGGGATAGCCGAGCACCGCGCCGGCGAGGGCCAGCGCGATGCCGGTGTTGCCGGAGGTGGATTCGATGATCGTCTTGCCGGGTCGCAAGTTCCCGCGGCGCAACCCGTCGCGGACCATCCAGATGGCGGGGCGATCTTTCACGGACCCGCCGGGGTTGAATCCCTCCAACTTGGCAAGGATGCGCACCCGCGGCGACACACCGCTGCGCGCTCGGTTGATCTCGATCAGCGGCGTGTGTCCGACGAGATCGAGGATGGACCTGGCGCGGGCTGGACGATCCGCCGGCAGATCAGCGTGCGGTTGCGGCCAGGAAAGCACCGCCATGGACACCTCAGCCGCCCGCAATGGCTGGCACAATGGCCAGCTCGTCGCCGTCCTTGACCACCGTGTCGAGACTGTTCAGGAAACGGATGTCGTCGCCGTTCATGTAGATGTTCACGAACCGCCGCACCCGACCCTGTTCGTCGCAGAGGCGTTCTTTGACGCCCGGGTGCTTTCTTTCCAGCTCATCAATTGCCGCAGCAACCGTGTTCCCATTCACACCGACTTCTTCCGCGCCTCCGGTAAACCGGCGCAATGGTGTCGGGATCCGTACGCGTACGCTCATACTTGCTTCTCCTCCATAACAATCCGGCAAAGCCTCTCCGCTGAGTTCACAAATCACTGCGCATGCCAACAATTCAGCCCGTATCCACGCCGACGAAATTACCGGCACATCAGCTTTACGTTCCTCGCACCGAATTGCCCGCGTCGACACATTCAAGATGGGTCAGAGTCGGCGCCTCTCCACAGAGAACGCACTGCCGATTCCGAGCCAGCAGCACAATCCGCCACCGCCCTGCAGCCGCGTCGAACGTGAGCAATCGATTTGTCAACAGTCTAGCGCTTCCGAGAAGGAATTTCACGGCCTCCCCGGCTTGCACGAAACCGATCGCCCCAGGGAACGCGCCGATGATGCCGGCGTCCTGACATGTCGGGACCTCTTCGGGCGGCGGCGGCACGGGAAATAAGCAGCGAAAACACGCGCTGGTGCCGGGGAGCACGGTCATCGTCTGCGCCTGAAAGCCGGCAGCGCCGGCATGCGAGAATGGTTTGTGGTGCAGGACCGCCCCGTCGTTGACGAGGTATTTGGACGCGATCTGATCCGTCGCATCGATCACGAAATCGTAGCCGCGGAAGATCTCGTGTAAGTTGGCCGGCGAAAGCCGTGTCTGCACCGGTTCCAGCTTGACCTCCGGATGCCGGGCCGCAATCCGCGCGGCGGCAGCGATCACCTTCGGGCGACCGAGGTCTGCGCTCCGGTAGATCACCTGGCGATGGAGATTGGACAGGTCGACGGTATCGGAATCGACGAGGCCGATCGTGCCCACGCCGGCCGCAGCGAGGTATAACGCCGCTGGGGCGCCCAAGCCACCGACGCCAACGATCAACACCTTGCCGCGCTGCAGGCGCTCCCGTTCTACACCGGCCATGAAACCGATTGTGGCAAGCTATCGTGCTGCTCAATACGGACGGCCGGCCCGGCCACGTCCAAACGGATCGAGCGGCGGCATGAAGCCAGGCCCGGCTGCGCCGGGCCCGCGCGCTGTCCGCGACGGCTCGAGCCCAGGCACTTGCACCGTCTCGAACATCCCCGCTGATTTTTGCCGATTGTTGAGCGCCAGCAACGTGTCCAGTGCCGTGTCGGCCGGCGGGGCCTCCGACGGTGAGAACCGCGTGAGCATGCGGCGCGCCGTCTCTGCCAATGGCCCGCGTGGATGCAGGTATGTCAGGGCTTCATACGCCAGCACGGCGTCGCTACGCCGGTGTTGGCTGCGATAGAGCTTGGCGAGGCGCATCAGTCCGTCCGCCGAAGCCTCCGTATCGCCGTAGCGCGACGCCAGCGTCAGCAAGCGGATCTCCGCCGCCTTCTGGTTCGTGCGACGGGCGTAAAACCTTGCGATGTACAGCTCGTGTTCGCCGATGTTCTCGCGGCAGCGGGCCAATTGCTCGCGGGCGAGCTGCGCGAAAGGGCTATCGGGATATTGCTGTGATACGGTGAGAAAGTAGTTGGCCGCGTTCTGCGCGGCGCTCTGATCGCGATCGACCGTGGTCATCTGTCTCGCGTAACACATGCCGAGACAGTAGCCGACGAACGGCAAGTGCGGGCTGGTCGGATGGCGCCGTTGAAAATCGGTGAGCGCCGCAGTGGCTTCGGCGTAGTTGCCATTGAGGTACTGCGCATGCGCGATCTTCAGCTCCGCCTCTTCGTTGTACGCGCTAAAGGGATACTGATCGAGCAGGTCGTGAAACTGCTCGATGGCGAGGGGCAAAGCCCCCGTGCGGAAGCTCTCGGTCGCTTCAGTGAAATACTGATCAGCCGTGAGATGAGGCTTCTTGGCGGCACAGCCGGCCACGCTAACAGCCACACACACCGCTAGAAACCGCCGTATCATATAGAACTCCGATTATGCCGAAATACCCCGCTCGGTGCAAAAGCCTTGGCTGGTAGTGCGCGTGCCGGGGCTTGCCACATAGACGTGAGAAAACTTGAGGTAAGCATAAGTAAGGAATACACGAGTACTCAGCTACAACACGACCACCCATACTCGCGCCGCGTCCCAGATGCGATTGCGCACCTCCGGCCATATCTCGAATAGGTTTTCACCCAGCACGGTTCGCGCCCGCTCCGCGGCGCCGAACAGGAAGAGCCCGCAATCATAACGCCAGCCGCGTGATGGATCGCCCGTTGTCGCCGCGTACATCGCCACCCGATAAACGCCGCGATCCAAATCCTTACGCGCGCCCCCGTATTTCACATCGCCGGCGGCACCAAACGGTAAAGGATGCTGCAGGCGGAACGCCGGGGCGATGGCCTTCGTTGGCGCCTTCAATTCGAGCGTGCGGCAATCACTCAGCTCCGGAACGGCCTCCGCCAGCCGGTCGAACGCCCGAGTGATGAACGACAGTGACGGGCCGATAGCCGTCTCGTGCTGCGTCGGCCCGCGTTCCCGGCCTTCAAACCGAAATACGTTGAACGGCTCGGTGCGAATCTCGCGCTTGCGGCACCACGCGTCGATCGCCTCATCGACCTTGCCGTACAGCATACGGCGGAATGCGTCCTCGGGATCGAAGCGTTTCCGCGACTGCGCCGCCTGTTCCGATTCTGCCTTCTCGATGAGGCGCCGCACGCATTGCTTGTCACTCAAGACCTCATCGGCCTGCAATTGGCGCTCGATGAACTCGAAGAACGAGCGCGCAGCTTCCCGGCGAGCATCAATGTAGGTTGGCATCTCGCGTGGAATTGGGACGCACGGCGCGACTAGCGGGGCCGACCCCGTCGGGCCATTCCCGCGCTGGCCGGCCCTTGCGGCCCGTTTGCCAGGGCACCCTCGAGTCGCTCGGAGATCAACCTGAATGCCGGCTCCCCCTGCAGCACCAGGTCATCATAGAGCTCTTCCAAGTCGGCCTGTTCGAGCGCCACCGCAATCGCCAGCGCCTCATCGATGCTCTGCGCGCTCTCCGCCCGGCGCTCGAGCTCTCGCAGCTCGGCATCTAAGCGTTGCAAGCGATCACCGTATTCGGGCAGGAACGAGCCGCTTTGGTCCTGCTCGCGAAACGACTCCAACTCGCGCTGCAAGACCGCCGCCTGGACTTCCTCCGCAATGGCCAGCTCGCGCCAGAGCGTTGCCCGATCCGGTTCCGCTTGAAACCGGTCGGCAAGACGCCGGTAGACGCGCGCCGTACCAGCAGCCAGCTCACTACACCGCTCTACGATCTCAGTTACATACATCCTCGGATCTCCCGACGATCTCTAAACTGGCTTACTTTCCGCCTGCCTTCAAGTACTGGCCGAAGCTTGACTCGCTTTCCGGCGACGGGTACAAACCGCGCGCAGCAGCGAGGAGGGCAAATGTGGATTCGGTACCGCTTGTTGGTGTCCTTTCTGGTGGCCAGTTGTGGCGCTGAGCTGTGCGCTTGCAGCGCGCACGCGCCTGTGAAAAGCGCTGCGCAGCTCGCCGAGGTTACTCCCGTACCGACCGTTCCACCCGAAACGCCAGCGACGCCAGTGGCGGAGGCCACGCCGCTGCCCACACGTCCCCTCGGTACCAAGACCAAGCCCCGCAAGGGCGAGGCCATCGGTCCCGTGGTGACTTTTTTCGGTGCCGCCAGAGCTGACGGCACGAGCGTCGATCCGGTCCCCGACGGGAAAAATGGAATTCCAACGTACCGCCTGGCGGGGTCGGGGTTTATGATCGTAGTTGAAACAAAGCCCGGCGAAAGTGGCTACGAACCGGGACGGCAGGTGTTCATGAACGTCCCGGGCGATCCCAAAGCGCGTCCTGACTTGGAAATCGAGACCAACCATGACATGGGCAATGGCAGTCCGCAGGTCTGTGATCGGCAGCGCCCGAACATCGGGGGCATCCCAGGCATCAATCCGCCGAGCTTTGCTGAAACGCAGCGCATCACCGATGCGATCAACGACTTCGGGTGTCGTTTTGAGACGTTCATCCAGTCCGATTCTGCCTGCACGCTCGACAAGAGCGGCGACTACGCGTTCGTCGATCAGCACACGACGACGCAGTTCTGTATGATTGTGGCGCGTGCCTATGCGTTCCCGGTCGGAACGACCTTGCTGAGCGTCCGCGTCCGTGACTCCGAGGGCAATCCGGGTCCGATCAAGCAGATGCAGATCCTCAGGCCGCCTGAGCCCGTCAGGAAACCGTGATGAGTGAGGGCTGTCCTGCGTCCTTGCGCCCCTGGGGTGAGATCTCGTGGCAGATGGAAAAGCATCGCGCGATTGGGTAAGCTGTTTAGTCTCTCCAGCGACGAGCAGTAGGCGTGAGGAGAGGCGCAGATGAACAGGTACCCTCTGAGAAGGGAGTGACTGCATGAAAGCGACCCCAGGGTCCGCGACCCCAATGATCCTCGCCGTCTGCCTGATGCTGAGTGGATGTGGCGGCTGCCAGCGGAACGCCAAGACGTCGGGAACCGGGAGTACCGGCGCAGGCGCCCACGCAGCCGCATCACCGCAGCCTGCCGAAGTCGGGAAGATCCATGTCGGAGCGCCCGAAGCCAACGCACCCGGCCGCGAGTTGAGTGGCGCGCGTACACCAGCCACGGGCGGTCTCCCCACCGAACCGACGGTGGCGGCACCTGGCGGCGCCCCTGCCGCCGGCACAGAGCCCGAAGCTAGTGACGAAGGTGATTGCATCGTCGTTGCCGATGCCAATCCGGATTACGGGCCGCCGCCCCTGGCTGTATCGTTTACTGCTGAGGCGGAGTGCAGCAGCGGTCAACCGACGTACAAGTGGGATTTCGGCGACGGCTCTCCAGCCAGCAACGAGGTTAATCCGACGCATACGTACACCAAGGCCGGCGAGTATACGGCTGCGGTCACGGTCACCAGCGGAACTGCAACCGCGTCGGACGAAATCGACATCACGCTCGAAGAGGGCGAGCCGCCGGCCGAGCCGCAGTAAGCCGAGTTGTGACCCAGGGGTTCGAGGCTGTCTCGGCAAAATAACCTTTCGCTGATTTGGGACCGTCTCGAAGGGTGTGGTTCCAGTTTTTCGACACTCCCACGCGGGGAGGAACCCACGGTCGATCAGCCTCCGAAATGAAACGATCCAGCGCTTCGGCCAGAAGGGCGCGCTGGTTGCTCGCACTCGGATTCGTGGCGTTCATGGGCCTCGTGATCTATCGCAGCTTTCACGTTGCCGGGTATCGCTGCACGATCTGCACACACTTTGCCGGCCAGTCTGCGTGCGGAGTCGTCGAGGCACCGACCGAGGACGAGGCACGGCGTGGCGCGATGACGAACGCCTGCGCGCAACTCATCTCCGGCGTTACGGAAACCCTCGCCTGCGAACGTACCGCACCGACGCAGGCCGATTGCACGGCGCTCAACTAAACGGCTGGCGGTGACACACAACCGCGCCGGCCGGCAACTGGGGCACAGTTCCGGTCTGTAGATGTCTCCGCAAACAGGAAAAAAGAAGGCGGGGCGAGGAAGCCGATCGGTTCCTCGCCCCTGGGGTATCGTCAGGCAGGGCGCTTGAACAGGCTCTGCATTTTCATCGCCAGGCCCATGTCGCCGGCGATTTTCAGCTTGCCGCTCATGAACGCCATCTGACCGTTCAGCTTCCCGGTGATCATGTCGACGTAGTCTTGCGCTGCCATCGTCATGGTCATGTTCGGGGATGCGTGCGCGCCTTCGCTCACCGTGCACGCGCCCTCCTTGATGGCCACGTTCCAGCTGCCGCCGCCGTCACCGGTGAGGTTGAACTGAATCACCGAGCTCATCCCCTTGGCCGCATCGGCGTTGAAATTCGCCGGCATCGCGCTGAAGATTGCCTTCACATCATCTGCTACTGCCATCTCACTGTCCTCCTTTCAGGGTTTGAGGGGCTTGGCAGTGCGCCCTCTTATCCTTGTTATCTTAAGCACCTGTGAGCCCGTTTCCGCAAGCTCCTCATCCCTCCACCCGACCAGGGCGTTTTCTATTCGAGGTCCACGTTCTTGTCAATCGGGACGGCGTGGAATTGCGAAATAATGACCCTGCCCCTCACCTCGCCGGCCGCTGCCAATACGGTGCCACGCCGGCTGCAATGACCGAAGGGAGATTCAGCGTGCCGCCGATGACCGAGGCCTGGCGATCGAAGGAGCCTCGGTGACACCGGGCTGAGGCGGAGCCTCCGAAATGAAACGGCAACTATTCGGGCGGCCGCCTCGCGGAGAGGTCAGTCTGTTCGGTCGGCGGCCGGCATAGGAACGCGAATCCCGTAGGGCGTGACCGTCATCTTCGCGGCTCGGTTGGCGTCGAAGATGGCCCGGTTGCGGCCCCGTTCTTCGGACAGGGCGTACGGCCTTGGATGCTCGAGGTGCAGCACTGGAGCCAGGTAGCGCAGCGAGCGCGGCCAGATGCCTGCCGCCTGCAGCCGATGGCCAAAGTCGGCATCCTCTAAGCCGTAGGTGAAGCGTTCGTCGAAGCCGCCGACCTGGTAGACGTGCTCGGTAAAGGTGGACGAGTTCTCGCCGCGCCATGCCGGCGGGCGTGGAACGTTGCGGTTGAACCAAATACGAATGCCCGGCAGGCGGCTGATCAGCAACCGGCGGACTTTGCGCACCTCGCGCCACCACAGTCCAAAGCGATCCAGTTGACCGCTCTGGATCGCCGCGATGCTGAGCGCATCGGTGCAGCGCTGGCTGAGCAGCACCTTGCCACCTGTCAGGTAGCGTTGCCGCTCAGCCCTGCGCACATGGTTTTCGACGGTGCGGGCCGGCGCCAGGCAATCGCCATCGAAGAAGATGAGATATGTTCCCGCGACGGCGCATACCGCCTTGTTGAGGATCTGGCATTTTCGGAACCCTTCGTCCGGATGCCAGATGTGCCGTACCGCAAACGGGGCCGACGCCGCGAACTCTTGGACCACGGTTCGTGTGGCCGGGCCGCTGCCGTCGTCGGCAATCAGCAACTCGAAGTCACGTACCGTCTGGCGTGCGAGGGATGCCAACACGAGGGAGAGCGCGCGCGGGTTGTTATACGTGTTCACAATGACCGAAAGGCGCAAGCCGAGCTTACCAACCGGACCCATCTCTCTTCACCCGGCACTTGCCGACGGACGTGCTTTGGCGGAGCGCTCCTCTTTCAATTCTTCGCGCGGCATGTACGGCTCGGACCAGCAGTCCGCTGGGATGACGCCTTTGTAAGCATTCGCCGCGTCGTTGATGATCTCGACGATTGCATCAAAGTCACTATCGGTACACTTCCTTATTGCCATCGCCGTGCCTCCCTGGAGCCGTCGGTGGTGGGCGTGTACGGCTGGCTCTCCGGGGGCAACCGCTACGGCGTGCTGTTCGGCATATCGCCCAAATTCCACCTGTGGTAAGTAGCGGCAGCGCGGTTTGGGTGACTCCGGGGTAGCCCCGCCACCAGGGCCCTACATCGCGCTGGGGCGGCGCAGGAAGGCCGGAGTCTCGAGGATGGCGTCTGCCTCGTCCGAGATCGTGAAGTTGTCACGCTCATCCTTGCCGTTGCCATTGTCCGCCGCCTTGCGACTATCCAGCGTCGACTTCGGCGGCTGCAGGACGGGACGTGCGGCATCGACGATAGTGCCGAGGTGGACGACGGGACGGGACGGATCACGCTCACGCGCCGCGTGGCGCACGGGCTGGCTGCGCCAGCTGCTCACCGCCGGCTCTTTCGCCGGGCTGAAGGCCGGCCGCTTCTGCTCATGGCGCGGATCGCCGAAGCCGGTTGCGATCACGGTGATGCGGATCTCGTCACCCATGCGCTCGTCGATCACCGCGCCGAAGATGATGTTGGCCTCCTCATGCGCCTCCCCTTGGATCAGCGTCGCGGCCTCATTCACCTCGTACAGTGACAGGCTTGGACTTCCAGTGATGTTGATCAACACCCCTTTGGCGCCGTGAATGGAGAGGTCTTCGAGCAGCGGACTCGAGATGGCCTTCTGCGCCGCTTCCACCGCGCGGTTCTCCCCGCTAGCGCTGCCGGCGCCCATCATCGCCAGGCCCATCTCGGCCATGATCGTGCGCACGTCGGCGAAGTCCAAGTTGATGAGGCCGTGCACCGTAATGAGGTCGGAGATCCCCCGCACAGCCTGGAGCAAGACATCGTCTGCCTTCTTGAACGTCTCGAGCAGCGAGGTGTTGCGACCGGCAATAGCGAGCAGGCGCTGGTTGGGAATGGCAATCAGTGTATCGACGGCGTCCTTCAGATCGCGCATGCCGTCTTCCGCCTGGGCCATGCGTTTCTTGCCTTCGAATTGAAACGGCTTCGTCACTACCGCCACGGTCAGCGCGCCGAGCTCTTTGGCAATACGCGCCACGATTGGCGCCCCACCGGTCCCCGTCCCGCCGCCCAGGCCCGCGGTGATGAACACCATGTCGGAGTTAGCCAGATGGTCACGGATGATCTCACTGTCCTCGAGCGCCGATTGGCGGCCGATCTCCGGGTTGGCACCCGCCCCGAGCCCTTTGGTCAGCTGCGCGCCCAATTGGATCTTCGTGGTCGCCAAGCTGACACCGAGCGCCTGCAAGTCGGTATTCGCCGTAATGAACTCGACTCCCGGCAACCCCGAGGCAATCATCGTATTCACGGCATTGCCACCTGCCCCGCCGACGCCGATCACTTTGATTCGGGCTCCCAGCACGTCCCCACTCCCAGCTAGTTCAATCATCATCCCCTCCTCCGGCGAGGTTCCGCCGCGCGGTTTCCGCCGCCCAGCTCTGCCTCGCACTCACAATTGATTGCCGACATTCAACCATTTCTGCGCCGACAGCTTTCCACATTCGATACCTTCCGTCTCACTCCTCGCGTTCCCGTTGCCTCATCAGAAGAACGCCTGAATCCACCCCTTTAAGCGTTTGCCGACCTTGCCCCACGCCACATCGTCGCTACGTATCGGCACATGATCGCGCGGGCGCGCGCCGTAGCGGACGAGGCCAACGGCCGCCGCGAAACTCGGGCTGTTCGCCGGCTCGGGCGTGCTGTCGTCGTCGGAGCCGCCGCCGTTGGCGCTGGACGGCGTCCCGATCCGCACCGGCGTCTGAAAGACCTGCTCCGCGAGCGGCACGATTCCATCGAGCAGCGCCGTTCCCCCGGTCAGGACGACCCCGGAGCCCAACTCCCCATCGAAACCGCTCTTGACAAGCTGCTGGCGCGCGATTGTCAAGATCTCCTCCGCGCGTGCCTCAATGATCTGACTCAACATGTGACGCGACAGCACACGGGGCGTGCGCCCGCCGACGCTCGGCACCTCGACCTGTTGGTCACGGTCCACCAAACGCGCCAGCGCGCAGCCGTGGCGCTGCTTGAGCATCTCGGCATCGCGGAAGGGGGTCCGGAGGCCCGCCGCAAGGTCGCTGCTGATGTGATTGCCGGCGACCGGCAGGACCGCGGTGTGTTTCAGCGCTCCATGATGAAACACGAGCACATCCGTGGCCCCGCCGCCCAGGTCAACGAGCGCTACGCCGACCTCCTTCTCTTCCGGGGTCACCACCGCTTCGGCTGCTGCCAGCGGTCCCAGGACGAGGTCGGCAACATGGAGCCCGGTGCGCTCGCAGCATCGGATCACGTTTTGTGCGGAGCCGATCGCCGTCGTGATGATGTGGACACGCGACTCCAGGCGTACGCCCGACATCCCCACCGGGCTACGGATGCCGTCCTGCCCATCCAGGACGAAATCCTGCGGTAAGACGTGCAAGATGTCGCGGTCTGCAGGCAACGCCACCGCGCGTGCTGCATCGAGGACGCGATCGACATCAGACTTGTCGATGTCGCGATTCCTCACGCCCACCACGCCGTGGCTGTTGACGCCGCGAATATGGGTGCCGCCAACACTCGCAAAGACGCTATGGATTTCGCATCCCGCCGCGACCTCGGCCTCCTTGATAGCCCCCTCGATCGCTTGCACCGTGGCCTCGACGTTGACCACGACGCCTTTGCGCAGGCCTTCGGAGGGAACGGCACCGACGCCCACGACCGACAGCGTGCCGTCGTGCAAGTCACCGACCACGGCGGCGACTTTCGACGTGCCGATATCGAGTCCGACCAGCAGTTCCGATTTCCTTCCCATACCCCGATCAGCCGCCCCTCAACTGCTCCTTTCAGGCCGATAGCTGGCAGTCGACGCTTACGCTAAACGCGTGCTCCTTTCTTGGGATTGCGCACAGCGGGGAGGTGGCGCTCCTCCTGCAGCTTGACCACGACCAGGTCGCGGAAGGACACATCCACCGCCGCCAACCGCCCAGCCTGTCCTTCCAAAGCTGCAAAGACGCGCGCCGCGCGCGCGAGCTTCTCATGCCAACTTCCCCACCCCAACACCACCGCCACCGCTGTGCGCAGGGGAAATACCGTCACACCCCGCTGCCTGTCCACATGCACTTCCGAAATGGTCCCGACGCAACTGGCGCGCGTACACCAGCGCAGCAACTGCAGGGCGCGGTGCAACGCGATCGCTGTGAAGCCGTGCGGGTCTGGTGGTCCTTCCAGCCCGGTGATCAACGGCAGGTCGCGGTTATCGTCCGGCCGCAGCGGCCCCAGCACATGCCCGTCGCGGTCGACATAGTCGAGATCGTCGAAACGGGCAATCGCGACGGGAACGCGTTCGGCTATACGGATCTTGAGCTGACGTGGAAAATCCCGTCGTGCCACCGCATACAGAACCCACGGATGGCTCTGCAACCGCAGTTGCACGACCGCGGGTGATGCATCCCAGATGCTGCTCCCTTCGCGCAGCCCGGCCCACTGCAGGACCTCCTCGCGACTGAGCCGCCGGTTTCCCGTCACCTCGACCGTCTGCAAAGCGAAATAGGGATGCGATTGGAGAGCTTCCACCAGCCGCCCCACCCGGCCCCACAGCAGCATCGCCAGGAGCACTCCACACAGGGCGCCCATGAGGCTGATCAGCAGGCCCCCGCGCCAGGATGAGGCCCACCAGCGCAAGCCGGACGCGTGACCTATCTGCGGGCGCCAGCGGTTCCCCATGGCTCACCACTCACCGACCAGCCGGATCTCCGGCTCGAGGCGTATGCCCTTCGTCTCCCATACGCGGCGCGCCGCCTCTTCCATCAACGCACGGACATCAGCAGCCGTGGCACCGCCGAGATTCACGATGAAATTGGCGTGCTGCGCCGATATCATCGCTGCCCCGCAGCGCCGCGCTTTCAGGCCGACCTCCTCGATCAAACGTCCGGCAAAGTTACCCGGGGGATTCTTGAAGACCGAGCCGGCGTTGGCATAGCCAAGCGGCTGATGCTGATCCCGGCGGCGTTTCGCCTCGTCCCGCCGCGCGCAGATCGCCGCACGCTCACCGGGATGCAGGAGAAACTCCAGGTAGGTTACGATGAACCCGGGTGGCAAATCGAAACGCCGATAGCTGAAACGCAACGCGCCGCGCGGAACGTTCTGCGTCGCCCCATCTGCATCGACACCTTCGACCGACTCGATCACATCGGCGATTTCTCCCCCGAAGGCACCGGCGTTCATCAGCAAGCCACCGCCAAGGGTCCCGGGAATGCCTTCGGCGAACTCCAGTCCGGCCAAGTCACGCGCGATTGTCTCAGTCACCAATCGCTTGAACGGCACCGCCGCGCCGGCGCGCAGGTGCTGTCCTCTGCCATTCGAGCGCCATTCGAGTAATCCGAATGGGCGTCCGAGATGCAGCACGATCCCACGTACGCCGCGATCGCTGACCAAGACATTGGTGCCGCCGCCCAACAGGAAGAGTGGGAGACCCGCCGCGTTGGCAACCGCCTGTACGCGGCGGATCTCCTCGGCATCGGCCACCTCCACCCACACATCCGCCGGCCCACCGATGCGAAACGAAGTATGACGGCTGAGCGGTTCCGCAAAGCGGACGCGCTCGCCAAAGGTTCGTCGTAGTAATTCGGCGTCTAGATTCACCGTTCCACCCACACCCCACCGGTCACTGCATCGTGAAAGCTGCTTGGTCCCCCGACAGTGCGCGTACCAACATTTCTCCGATTTGATGGATGGAGCCCGCGCCCAGCACCATCACGAGATCACCGGGCCGCAACGACGGCTGCAGCGCGTCGATCACGGCACGGGCGTCCGGAACGTACATCACGTCCAGGTGCCCACGCCGGCGCAGCGCCCAATAGAGTACCTCACTCGTGACCCCATCGATCGGCTCTTCGCCGGCTGGATAGATGTCGGTCACGACCAACTGATCCGCCGCGTCGAACGCCTCGAGGAAATCGCCGAAGAGGCCGCGCGTGCGGGTGTAGCGATGCGGTTGGAAGACGACGACGATGCGGCGATCGAAGCCCTCGCGGGCCGCCGCCAGCGTGGCGCGAATCTCCGCCGGATGGTGGCCGTAGTCACTGACCACCATGATCCCGCCCGCCTCACCGCACACTTCGAAGCGACGATGGATACCGCCGAACTCGCCGAGCGCGCGCCGGACCGTTTCGAACGGGACGTTGAGCTGCGTCGTGACAGCGAGGGCCGCCAGGGCGTTCAGGGCTTCATGCCGCCCCGGGAGCCGCACGCTCAAGTCACCTAAGGGACGGCCGCCCCGCACGACCTCAAAGTGCGTCTCCATCCCGCAGACCGCAATGTGCCGGGCGACGAAATCCGCGTCCGAATTGGTCCCATAGGTGATGACCCGTTTCCGGACCTGCGCCGCCAGCGCCCGCACGGTGACGTCATCGAGACACACAACGGCGGCCCCAAAGAACGGGACGCGGTTCATGAACTCGAGAAACGCCGACCGGACCCGGTCCATGTCGCCGTAGTAATCCAGATGTTCCGGATCAATGTTGGTCACAACGGCGATGGTCGGCGACAGGAGCAGGAACGTGCCGTCGCTTTCGTCCGCCTCAGCCACCATGAGGTCACCGGTACCGAGCTGGGCGTTGGTCCCCAGCGCTTGCAGCTTGCCGCCGATCACCACGGTGGGGTCCAACCCGGCACGACCCAGGATGGTTGCAATCAGGGAGGTCGTGGTCGTCTTCCCATGTGTCCCGGCGACGGCGATGCCCCACTTCATGCGCATGAGCTCGGCGAGCATCTCGGCGCGCGGGATCACCGGGATCTTGAGCGCCCGCGCCTGCAAGATTTCGGGGTTGGAGTATTTCACCGCTGACGACATCACCACCACGTCGATGCCGGGGTGCACCGAATCGCTGCGGTGTCCGTAGACCACTTGCGCGCCCAGCCGACTCAGCCGCCTTGTCGTATCACTCTCTGTGCTATCGGAGCCGCTGACCTTATGCCCCAGGTTGAGCAGCACCTCCGCGATGCCGCTCATCCCGACACCGCCAATGCCGACGAAATGAATGGAACGTGGTGTTTTGAACAGCGGACCCATCATGCCCCCTCCAGAGCCACCCGCCGGCACACGTCGACGACGCGTTGCGCCGCATCGGGAATCGCCAGCTGGCGAGCAGCCGTCCCCATCGCCTGCAAGCGCGCGCGGTCGCGCGCCAGATCCAACACCCGCGCGGCGAGGCATTCCCCGCTCAGTGCGGAGCTCTCGATGCACTCCGCGGCGCCACGCCGCCGCAGCACGTCCGCATTCGCGCGTTGATGGTCGTCGGCAGCGAAGGGATAGGGAACCAACAGGGAAGGTTTACCGAGCATTGCCAGCTCTGCCAGCGTGCTCGCTCCGGCACGGCAGACGACCAAGTCCGCGCGCCCATACGCGTTGGCCATGTCGTCGATGAACGCTAGCACCTCCGCCGCCACCCCCAGCTCCCTATACCGTCGCTCCACCCACTCCGCATCCGCCGTCCCGGTCTGATGAATCATTCGCAGACCGGGAAGGTGCTCCCTCAAAATCCCGGCGGCGTCCACTGCCGCCATGTTGATCGTATGCGCTCCCTGACTACCTCCAAAAACGAAAATGGTAAAGAGGTCAGATGAGGAATATTTGCTATTGGCCAGCGGCCGCACCGGATTGCCCGTCTGCACCGCACGCCCCGCCGGGAAGAACTCGGCGCTCTCCGCGAAGGCCGTGCAGACGCGCTGGGCGATGTACGCAAGCACACGGTTTGCGAGCCCCGGCCGCACGTTCTGCTCTATGAGCACGGTGGGTACGCCGCGTAGCCAGGCGACGACCACTACCGGGACGGAACTGTACCCACCCAGCCCCAACACGACCGACGGCCGGAAACTGCCGATCACGCGCCACGCTTGGAACAGCGCAATGGGAAGCTGCGCTGCGAAGCGCATCGCGCCCCGCAGGCCGCGGCCGCGCAGACCGCTGATCGCCAGTGCCTGAAAGGGGAACGACGTCTTGGGAATCACCGTCGCTTCAATGCCGTGGGTGCTGCCGACAAATAGCACGTGCGCCGCGCCGTTTGTCGCCAGTGCTTGTGCGACGGCCAAACCCGGGAACAGGTGCCCCCCGGTCCCCCCGCCGGCAATGATCAGGCGCGGGCTGCCGCCAGCCTCCATGCGACGGGGCCGCTCCCGTTGGTCGCTCTGGGCGACGACGAACGGCGCGTGGCTCATGTCCGCAGAATACCTGCCATCACATGCCCTCAACCAGTCATCCGTGAGAGGGCAGCCAAGATCCCGACCTGAATCAAGGTCGCGATCAACGCCGAACCGCCGTAGCTGAGGAACGGCAGGGCGAGCCCTTTGGTCGGAAGCAAGCCCATCACCACGCCCGCGTTTACCACAGCCTCGAGTAAGATCGTGATGGTGATGCCGAACGCCAGCAGGCTGGCGAAGGGATCCGGGTGCCGCAGGGAAATGCGAAACCCGCGCATCCCGATGATCGCGAACAGCGCCAACACCACCAACGCCCCGCACACACCCAGTTCTTCTCCAATCAGCGCGAAGATGAAGTCGGTATGCGCATCCGGCAGAAAAAACATTTTCTGGTGGCTCTCGCCCAATCCAATTCCCGTCAACCCGCCGGAGCCGAATGCAATCAATGACTGCACGAGCTGGAAAGCGATGTCCTGGCTGTAGTGCCATGGGTTGAGGAACGCGAGAATGCGCAGCCAGCGGTACGGCGCATGAATCAGCGTAAAGACGATCACCGGCGTCGCCGCCAGCCCCAGTGCAGCGAGGTGCCCGAGACGCGCACCGCCACCGTAGAGCATCAGCACCAGCACCAAGACGAAAATCGCTGCCGTACCGAAGTCCGGCTGCACCACCACCATGGCCGCGCACAGTCCGACGAGCAACACGCGGGGCACGACGCCAGCGGCGAACTCCGTCATGCGGTCGCGCTTCCGTGAAATGGAGCGCGCCAGGTACAAGACCACGGCGATCTTGACGAACTCGGAGGGCTGAAAGCTCACAGGACCCAACGCCAGCCACCGGCGCGCCCCACCATGTTTGACACCGAGGCCCGGAACCAAAATCAATGCCAACGCCACTACGCCGCAGAGAAAGAGCGGGTACGCCGCACGCTCGAACCACTCGAGCCGCACCTGCGAGACTGCGAGGAGCAGCGCCATGCCGAAACCAACTGCGAACAAGTGCTTGCGGAAGAACACGAAGGGATCGCCGTACCTGTCTTGTGCATAAAAGTAGCTTGCGTTGAACACCATGACGATGCCGAGCCCCACCAAGCCGACGGCCGCAATGAGCAAGAGGAAATCCGGGCGGTTGAGCCGCGGCATCACCACACGTTGACGCAGACTGACGAGCGGCGGCAACAGGCTCACAAGGCCTCCACCAGTTCGCGAAACCGACGGCCGCGCGCGCTGTAGTCCGTGAACTCATCGAAGCTGGCGCAGCCGGGAGACAACAACACCGTATCGCCGGCGCACGCGCAGGCATGCGCGGCGCTGACCGCCTCCGCCAGATTCGACACCACCGAGGTGACTACCGTGTCGTCGAGTTGCGAGCCCATCTTCGGTCCGGCCGCGCCGAACAGCACGAGGCGCTTGACACGGGCCCGCAGCAACGGCGCCAACACGCTGAAGTCGCTGCCCTTGTCGTAGCCCCCGGCCAAAAGAATCACGTCGCGCTCGAAGCTCGCAATCGACTTCTGCATGGCGCCGACATTCGTGCCCTTCGAATCATCGAAGAAGCGGACACCGTTGCGCTCGCGCACCAGCTCCAGGCGATGCGGCAGTGGTCTGGTGTGATCGAGCGCCTGCTGGATGGCGGGCGCCGGCACGCCCCAAATCGCGGCGGCGGTCACCGCGGCCATCATGTTCTCGCGGTTGTGGGCGCCGCTGAGCGCCACGTGCTGCAACGAGAAGCGCAGTGGGGCCGGCCCCGGGCCCCAGTAGATGAGGGTCTCGCCATCAACGAAGCTGCCGAACTCGACCGGCTCGCGCCCGAAGGAAATCGCGGCTCCGCGTGTAGTCCGCCGTTGCGCCCATACCCATGGATCGTCGCGATTCAGCACCGCGACGTCCTCCGGCCGCTGCGCTCCGAACAGCGCCGCTTTCGCGCGCCCGTACGCTTGCATGTCGGGGTAGCGGTCGAGATGATCCGGCGTGAGATTCAGCAGCACGCCGACCCGCGGGCGGAACGCCGATACCCATTCGAGCTGGAAGCTGGAGACCTCGACCACGGCGGCCTCGTATGCGGTTTCCGCGGCGCACGCCTCGATCAGCGGTGTCCCGAGATTGCCGCCCACAAAGACGCGCAGGCCGGCCGCCTGCAGCATCCCTCCGAGGAGAACCGTCGTGGTGCTCTTCCCGTTCGTCCCCGTCACGGCCAGAATGGGGCAGGTCAACAGACGGGCGGCCAGCTCAATCTCGCTCATCACCGGGATGCCACGGCTGACGGCGCGCCGCAGCACACCGTGCGACTGCGCCACGCCCGGGCTGGGAATGACGGCGTCGATTCCGCGCACCAGGTCATCGGCATCGTCGTCGACTCGGCACTCGATTCCCGGCGGCAATGTGGCGCGTTCGAGGGCAGCGGGCGACCGCTCCGCGAGACGCACGGCGCCACCATACGCCGCCAGGAAGCGCGCCACACTCTGCCCGGTCCGGCCGGCGCCGATCACGAGGAAGTGCCTGTCGCGGATGGTTGGGGTCATCGGAGCTTCAACGTACTGAGCGCAAATACCGCACAAATAATGGAGATGATCCAGAAACGGACGATGATCTGCGGCTCCGGCCACCCCTGCAGCTCGAAGTGGTGATGAATCGGCGCCATGCGAAAGATGCGCTTGCGGCGCAACTTGAACGAGGCCACTTGAAGGATCACAGACAGCGCCTCGACGACGAACACGCCGCCCACGACGAGCATGATGAGCTCCTGTTTGGTCACCAAGGCGACCAGAGCGAGGGCAGCACCCAGCGGCAGCGAGCCCACGTCACCCATGAACATCTCGGCTGGATAGGCATTGAACCACAAGAAGCCCAACCCCGCGCACAGCAACGCGCCGCAGAAAATCGCCAGCTCGCCAGCTCCGGGGACGTAGGGGATCTGCAGATACTCTGCCAATTTCACGTTCCCGGTGACGTACGCGAAGACGCCGTACGTGAACGCCGTGGTCATCACCGGGCCGATCGCCAAGCCGTCAAGGCCATCGGTCAGGTTGACGGCATTCGACATGCCCACCACCGCCACCGCCGCAAACGGAATATACCACCACCCGAGGTTGGGGTGCAGCTCCTTGAAAAAGGGAAACACCAGGGCCGTACTGAAGTCCGGCTTCACGTAGAGAATAGCTGCTGCCACCAGTGCGACGGCGAATTGGGCGACCAACTTGGCGCGGCCCGACAAGCCTTGCGCGTTGCCGCGCCGCAGCTTGCGGTAGTCGTCGATGAAGCCGATGGTCGCGTAGGCGATCGTTACACCAACGGCGAGCCACACGTACATGTTCGTGAGATCGGCCAGCAACAGCGTCGCCAGGATGAACGAGAACAAGATCAGCGTGCCGCCCATCGTCGGCGTGCCGGCCTTCGAGAGATGGCTTTGCGGGCCATCGGGACGGATCGTCTGGCCGATCTGGCGTGCGGTCAGCCGGCGGATCAGCCACGGACCGAGCAAGAACGAGATCACTAGTGACGTCAGCGCGGCGATCGGAGTGCGGAACGTAATGTAGCGGAAGACGTTGAAGACGGAGTACGAGACGTGCAGAGGAAACAGAATGTGATAGAGCATCACGGTAGGCTCCCGACTCCTTCCAACAGCCGCACCACCTCTTCCATCCGCATGCCATGCGAGCCCTTGACGAGCACGGTGTCTCCCGGCTGCCATCGGGCCACCACCGCCTCCGCCACCTGCGCGTGCGATCCGCACACGTGGATCGCCTCGGCCGGCATGCCACCGCAGCGCGCACCAGCCGCCATCTCCGCAGCCCGCGCCCCCAGCAGAAACAGCTCTTGCACGCCGAGGGCCGCGGCGCGCTCACCGACTGTATGGTGCGCGCGCCGGGCCTCGTCGCCCAGCTCCCACATCTCCCCCAACACCACCACCGGCCGCCCGGAAAAGCGCCGCAACGCCATCAAGGCCGCCTCTACGCTGGACGGGTTTGCGTTGTATGCATCGTCGATCAGCGTCACGCCGTTGCGCAGCCGGATGATCTGCATGCGGCTGGCAACCGCCATCGTCCGTCCCAACCCGCGGGCAATCACGTCGATATCGATGCCCATCGCGTGGCCGATCGCCGCCGCCGCCAGGGCATTGCTCACGTTGTGCAACCCAACCAGGGGCAGCCGCGTCTTCACCACTCTGTCGTTGACAACCAAGTCGAAGGCGACACCGTCACTGCCGAAATCCGCGACGCGGCGGGCTTGCACCTCACCGCCTTGCCCGAAGAACACCTTGCGGCCGGCAAAGGGCATCGCCAGCCGCCCAATCCATTCATCATCGGCGTTGACGGCGATCACGGCTGACGGCGACAGGCCGGCAAACAGCTCCCCTTTGGCAGCGGCGACACCAGCGATGCTTCCTAGGCGCTCGATGTGCACCGGACCAACATTGGTTATCACCGCGTAATCGGGGCGGGCAATCTCCGTCAGCCGCGCGATTTCCCCCGGTCGGTTCATCCCCATCTCCAGCACCGCAACGGCCTCGTCCCCACGCGCCCGCAGCAGGGTCAAGGGTAACCCGATCAGGTTGTTGAAGTTCCCTTCCGTCCGCAGCACGCGCGTGCACGCTCCTGCAGGTTCCGCGGCCTCGCAGACGGCGGCGATCATCTCCTTGGTGGTCGTCTTCCCGACGCTGCCGGTGACTGCCACAACCTTCATCGGCTGTTGCGCCCGTGTCCAGGCGGCCAAGTCACCGAGGGCATGCAGCGTGTCTGACACGAGCACCAGGTGTTGTGGCGAGACGCCAGCAGGAACGTACTCGACGATGGCCCCCGAGGCGCCGCGCTGTAACGCCTCACCGACGAAGCTGTGACCGTCGTGACGCTCTCCACGCAGCGCGACGAAGAGCGCCCCGGGGGCAATCTCCTTGGAGCTCGTGCTGATCGACTCGAAGATCAACGTCGGCGCAACCGCGCCACCGGCAGTGCCACTGGTGGCAGTGCCACTGGGGACGGTACCGCTGGTGGCGATGAGGACGTCTTGCAAGCTCCAAGTCATTGGGCCGATAGACACGCGTTCAATTGCCGCTGCTAACCTCATAGCGTCAACTCGCCGCTGAGCCAAATCGCAGTTCGAGCTTCCGATTCGTTACGGTCTGAGTGCCGGGCGGGGGATCTTGCGCGACGACGAAGCCCGAGCCCGTCACCTGCACTTCCCACCCGGCTCGCGCCGCTTGCACCAACGCTTCGCGCATGCTCAGGCCGATGAAGCTTGGCATGCCGCGATCGGCATCTTTCGGGGACCAGTTGAGGCGGCCGATGGCGGCATCGACGCACCGCGCCGGTGCGGCGGCAACGCGCAGCCCGAGGCGGTCAAGCCCGAATTCCGCAACCGCGCGGAACACGGGTGCTGCCACAGTACCGCCGTAAGTGGCGGTTCTGGGGCTGTCGATCAGCACCAGAATCACCAGCCGCGGCGCATCCGCCGGCACGTAGCCAATGAACGACGACATGCGATCCCGCGCCGAATAATGACCGGTCTTACCATCAACCTTCTGAGCCGTGCCAGTTTTGCCGGCCACCGGCACGCCGTCGATGCGTGCGTTGGTTCCCGTGCCGCCTTCCACTACCCCTCGCAGCAAGTCCGTGACTATACCGGCCGTCTCTGTCGAAACCGGCTGCGCCATTACCTCGGGTGTGTTCTCGCGCAGCACCGAACCGTCAGCGGCGACAACTCGGCGCACGATGTACGGCCGCATGAGTTTCCCACCGTTCGCAATGGCAGCGTACGCTCGCACCATCTGCAAAGGTGTGACCGCAATCCCCTGCCCGAAGCTGGTCGTGACCAAATTGATACGCGCCCATTTCTCGGGGGGCGAGACCAATCCGGGGACTTCACCGGGCAAATCAATGCGGGTCGGCTTGCCGAAGCCAAACGCCTTGAGGGCCGCCCCAAAGCGGGTGGCGCCGAGCCGTTCTCCTATTTTCGCCGCACCGATGTTGCTCGAATGCTTGATGACCTCGGCAAAGCTCAACCAGCCGTAGCGCTCATGGTCATGAACGACGCGCCGCCCAACCGCATAATGACCATTCTCGCAATACACACGATCGTCTGGCCGAACCACACGGGCCTCGAGAGCCGCAGCAGCCAGTACGACCTTCATAGTCGAACCCGGCTCGTACGTGTCGGCGATCACTCGATTGCGCCATTGTTCGGGTGTGGAGGCGCCCACCTGGTTGGGATCGAACTGCGGGACGTTGGCAAGGGCTAAGATCTCACCCGTGGCGGGATCCATCACGATCGCCGCCCCCGCGGCAGCACGGCGCTGCACCACCGCAGCGGCGAGCTCGGACTCCGTGACCTGCTGTAAGCTCGCATCGATCGTGAGCTCAACCGTCGCCCCTTGGCGCGGCAATGGTTGCCAGGCCCCCTCGGTCAACATCCAGTGGCCGCGCGCATCACGATCCACGTTCAGTGACTCGCCGGCACCAGGGAGATACTTGTCGTACGCCAGCTCGACGCCCTCCAGGCCTTGCGAATCAACGCCGGAAAACCCCATGACCTGGCCGGCGAGCGCGTTGCGTGGATAGAAGCGACGCCGCGCCGGCTCACTGCCCACGCCGTGAAACCCGAATGCCGCTATGGCATCCGCCTGCTCCGGTGTCGCTGTGCGCAGCAGCCACACGAACGGCGACTTATCGCGCGCCCTGTCGGCCACCGTTCCGGGCGGCAGATCTAGAGTCTGCGCTAAGGCGGGAACCACGTTCAGGTCTGGCGGTAGATCGCGCGGCCGGACGTACACTGCCGCCGATTCGACGGTGAGGGCCAGGGCATCCCCATAACGATCGACAATCGGACCACGCTCCGGCGGCAGGGCAACGCGTTGTCGCTGCTGTCGGGCTGCAAGTTCTTCGAAGAATGCGCCTTCGATCACGCAGAGGTGGAACGCACGGACAAGCGCCACGACGAGCAGCATGAAGAAAACCCCCGCCGTGGCCGCCATCCGCAGGCGTAACACCGCCGGCCTCATGGAAGCACCGCCTCTTGGTCTTTCCGCGGACGCATCATTCCGAGCCGTCCACGCGCGATTGTTTCCAGGCGATCAGGGGCGCTGAGCGTCGCCGCTTCCACTCTCAGCGCATGCCGCTCCTGCTCGACTTTTTCGACCACTTGTCGAGTCGATGACAAGCCATAGCCGAAGTCGCGAACCTTTAGCCGCAGCCAGACGTGTCCGAGCGCAATGAGAACGCCGACGCAGACGAAGACGACGAGCCAGACGATCAAATGCCGCAGCTCAAGGCTGCGGTCGGCCGCGACGTTCGCCGGGCAGAGCCATGCGGGTGAGCCGCGCAAGTCGTTGCGTTGTCCCGGCGCGGCGCTGCGACTTAGCGAAACTGGCACCATCTCTACAGCCCCAATTCGGAAAAACTCTCCACAAACCCTTGCTCCGCCTCACCGAGGAACTGGTTCCATTGGTCGCGATCCCAAATGTGAAACTTTGCCAATGCTGATGCAAATACTATGTCTTTCTTTATCCCAGCATAATCTCTTAGGAGCTGTGGTAGGAGTATTCTTCCTTGCTTGTCTATAATGCAGTCATGGGCTCTGGAAATATAGAAAGCAAGAAACCGCATGACCTTCAAATCGAATTGCGGTCGGGCGCTCATCGACTCTTCGAGCCGCGCCCACACAGCTTGCGGATACACATGGAGACAGCGCGCCGTGCCCATCGTGAAGTTCGTGATCACGACGCGATCATCATTGCTGGCTTGCAGAACCTCGCGGAACCGCAGCGGCACACTGACGCGCCCTTTGTCGTCTATGGTATGCTCAAAGGTGCCGCGAAAGATGTATTCCATTTAGCGCCCTGCTGTACCCACTCTATCCCACCCTATCCCACCAGACGCCTTATATATCGCAGGGCGCGAAAGGCTGCAAGAAAAAAAATGTGAAGAATTCCTCGCCTACATAGCGAACATGTAGTGAAAGTGGCTGCGCGGATCTATAAGCCGGATTCTGTCATCTCCCACAACAGGGAGACCCATGGTCATTCCTCTCGATCGGCTGTTGCCAGCCGACTCCAGCGACACACCCGAGGGGCGCGGGCCACGCAACCCTCTGTCGGTCTTGCTCCGGGTGGGGTTTGCCGAGCACATCCGTCACCGGATCTGCTGGTGAACACGTCACCGTTTCACCGACTCCTCCGGCCACGCCGGAGGCCGTCTGCTTTCTGTGGTACTTTCCTCCGATCACTCGGAGCCGCCGTTAGCGGCCACCCCTGCCCTGTGGAGTCCGGACTTTCCTCCCGCACATCAATGCGAGCGACCATGCGATCCCGCCCAGCCACGGCTGTATTCTACCGTGAGGGCTCTGCGGGTTCTAGAGGCTCGGGGCACCAAAACAGAATGCGGTGGCAATTCGGGCAGAGCCGGACATCGCGTGTCCGTTGCAGCTCGTTGAAAAACTGCGGTGGCACATGCATGTAACATCCCTGGCACGTGCCGTTGCGCACTTCGACGACCGCGCTCCCACCGCGGCGTTCGAATATCTGCTCATACTTCTGCCGCAGGTCGATATCGAGCAACGCGGCGATCTCATCCCGGTGGTGGCGTTCCTGGCTCACCTCGGCGGTCAGTTGCTCGATGCGCATCCGATATTCACCGTCTTTCTGAAGCAACGCGGCCTCCAGTTCGGCAAGGCGGTCTTCCGCTTCGCCCGCAGCCGCTGCAACCGTCTCCAGCGACTCCAGGGTATACAGGACTGCTTCTTCCAGCTGCTCGTTCGCTTCTTTGCCCACTTCGATCTCACGCCGAAGAGCCTGCAACTCCTTTTCGTTACGCACGCGGTTCAGGCGCATGCGGCGATCGGTCATTTTGGCGCCTTCGGATTCCAGCTGGGCTTCCAGCTCTCGGCGGCGCGTGTCGAGGGTGTCGCGTTCGGCTTGCGCCGCTCGCGTCGCCTCACGCTGTGCGAGCAACCGACTTTCGAGCGCCGCGATTTCGGCTTCCAGTGTCTGCCGCAGCTCCGTCTTCTCGTGCAACTGGCGATCGAGGGCTTGCAGCTGGGCCAAGCGGGCAATTGGGGATTCGGCTGAGCTATCCAAGGGCGTTCTTCTCTCGCGAGGGGGACAATGGGCCCACCAGGATTCGAACCTGGGACCTACCGGTTATGAGCCGGCGGCTCTGACCAGCCTGAGCTATGGGCCCACGCGCAGCGCGCATGCGTGACCACTCCGCTACACGGCGCTCTGCCATATTCCGGATACCCGGTATGGCATGGGCGCGGTGTGGAAGCGCTAACGGTATCGGCATGTTCACCCTCCCCGTTCCTGCTGATTGCAGCATCGCGCAACGAAATCAAGCACCCCGGTCGATCCGGCCTCTCGCAGTGTGCCCACGTCACGACCCAGGATTGACCTCTCGACGGCGGAGCAGCGCATTCCCCCGCGCCAGTTGCTTGCGAAACACCGCTTCATCGCCACTGGTCTCCGCGCGTCGCAAATCGGCGAGGTTCTGTTTCCTCTGCGAGCGCAGAGCACGGTCTTCGATGCGTTTGATGCAGTCCAAAGCGATCTGGCAACGGTCTGCCGCTGCCACCGCGCCCTCGCCGAGTAACCCAGCTGCAACCCGTTCTACCATCGTATCCGGCAGCTGATCTACTGCGGATGCACTGCTGCCTTCTCTTTCCCACGCAGCCACAATGGCACGGCCGGCGTCGGCCAATGTCGCGTTCCGAAAAACGTCCAGCACGCCACGCTCCGCAGCCAGGAGCGCGGCTCCGCGGTCCAACGCCATGGCTTCCAGCAAAGTCATCTCTTCGGGACGAAACACGGGGCAGTCTGTTCTGCCGCGCTGGGCATCGTTCCGGACGACGGTGCACGCTTGGCAAGCAGGCTGCGGAACACGGCTTCATCGACACCCAAGCGCTGCGCGGCTTTGCTCGCCAGCAAACTGGATTGCAGCGGGTCGGTGATGCGCGCGACGATTTCGGCAATTGCTTCTGCGGCGTGAGCACGTTGTGGCAGTGTGGCTTGTGAGCCGGGATCGAGGCGGTCGAGAAAGAAATCCGCGAGCGGAATGGCATTCTGCAAAAGCGTCCGTGTCGCCTCTGGACCGTGCGCGCGCACGTACGAGTCCGGATCAAAGCCGTCCGGGAGAAATGCTCCGAGCCCCCACACGCCCACTTCGGCACACAACGCGAAGGCGCGCATTGCCGCATTTTGTCCAGCGCGATCGCCGTCGAAGAACGCCACCACTTGCGGAGCAAACCGCCGCGCCAGGCGCAACTGGGCGGCGCTCAGCGCCGTGCCCAGGCTGGCAACGGCATATCCGATGCCCGCCTCTACAAGCGCGAGCGCATCGAGGTAGCCTTCAACCACCACCACCTGTTCAGCTTGACGGATCGGTTCCCGCGCTTCAAAAAGTCCGTACAACACCTGCCCTTTGTGGAAGATCGTCGACTCCGGCGAGTTGAGGTACTTGGGCTGGTCGTTACCGATTGTGCGCCCCCCGAAGCCGACGATACGACCGCTGCCGTTGCGGATCGGGAAGGTCACCCGTCCCCACAGGCGATCATAGGTACTGCCATCGCCTCGCCGCCCGATTAAGCCCAACGCAACTGCCTTCTCGATCCCACTCGGTTTTCCAGCCACAGCGCGCGCCAGGCCTGCACCGGCCTTTGGGCAAAACCCCAGGCCATAGCGTTCGATCGTCAGCGCACTGAGCCCCCGTTTCTCCAGGTACTGACGGGCGGGCAGACCACTCTGGGATTGCAGGGCGCTGCGAAAACACCCTTGCGCCTTCTCGTTCAGTGCCAGCAATTCCTCCCGTTGCTCACCGCCAGCAGTCGCTTCCCTTTGCGCAGGCAGGACCACACCCGCACGGCGCGCCAGCAGCTCCACCGCCTCCGGGAATGCAACCCGCTCGGCGCGCATCACGAAAGTGAACACGGTGCCGCCCGCACCACAGCCGAAGCAATGGAAAAGTCCACGCTCGTCGTTCACCGTAAAGGACGGGGTTTTCTCGGAATGGAACGGACAGAGCCCGAGGTAATTCCTGCCGGCCTTCTTGAGGGCCACATAGCCGGAAACCACCTCGACGATACTCACTCGCTCACGAATTGCCTGGAGGGCCTCGTCAGGGATTCTGCCGCCCATGCTCGATCCTACGCCTTCCGTTTCAGAGCCGGCTGGGGCGCGCCCTGCGAGCCTAGGCGAACGATATCGCCAGCCGCGTTTACCAGAGGACGGCCCACGGCTGAGCTCATGATCTTTGCGTCGAATTTCGGCAACATCGGGAACAGATGAAAAAACAGCAGCACAAACGCCAAGACGGCGGCGCCCTTCAGCACACCCAGGGCCGCGCCTGCCAGCCGACTCATCACACGCACCGGCAGGAGACGATCGAAGACCACGCCGCTGAGATTCACTACGGTGTGGACGATCACAAAAATGCCGACAAAGATCATCCCCGTTTCGAACGCGGGCGGGAGGTGGAGATACTCATGATAAGTGACAGTTACTAACGGCGTGAGGAGCGCTGCAGCAACGACACCCGCAGCCAGGGCGAGGAGGCCGAAGCCCTCCCGGAAGATCCCTCGCCAGTACCCACGTAGAGCACAGAGCAGCAACAGAAGGGCAAGGGCCAGGTCAACGCTGTTCATCCACGTACGACCCGGCCCGCTTATTGCCGATCACGGAGCTAAAACCCACTGCGCGCCACCCGGCGCAAGAACCGCTTCTTCGCGGCCAGTGCCTTCTTCTTGCGTCTGACACTTGGCTTTTCATAATGCTCGCGTTTGCGCAATTCCGCCAGAATGCCCGCTTTCTCGCACTGCTTCTTAAAACGCCTGATGGCACTCTCGATCGGTTCGTTTTCCTTCACTCGAACCCCTGCCATGCATCACTCACCCCCCTCCCACTCTGGGATGAACGCGTGCCGAACCACGGTACTGTAGGTAACCTGATACTGAGGCGTCCAACCGAGCTAGCTTAGTGTTTTTGCGAGGTGTGTCAAGCGATCGACTTGACGGAAACGGTCCGGGTAATCGCTCATAATGCCATCCACTCCTGCAGCCACCAGCGCGCGCATGGTCCCCACGTCGTTCACGGTCCACACGAGCACCTTCATTCCTCTGGCGTGGGCAACTGCCAACACGTCCGCTGACAACAACGACCAATGCGGATGAAGAGATGCGGCTCGCAGCCTTCCGGCCCAGTTCCAGGCCTCGGAAAAGTCACCGGTCTGCCAAAGTAAGCCCACCTGCGCCGCTGGCAGGCGCTCGCGAACCGCGAGCAGCGCTTCGGGAGCAAAACAGGATATGATCGTCGAACCAAGAAGGCCGTGCGCGCGCAACAACACGTCCAGCCTCGCCACCAGGGTAGCCCAATCCTCGGGCGGCGCTTTCAATTCCACGTTCAGGGCTGCGCGCGCACCGACAAGTTCAACCACTTCCTCCAAGCTCAAGAGCCGCTCGCCGCTGAATTCCGGCGCAAACCACGCCCCCGCATCGAGCGCCTTCAGCTCGGCCAGGTTGTTCTCACGCACGGCGCCGCGCCCAGTCGTGGTACGCTCCAGCTCTTCATCGTGGATCACCACCAGTTCGCCATCTCGGCTCAACTGCACGTCCAATTCGATCATGTCGACACCCAGGTCCACCGCAAGCTGAAAGGCACGCCGCGTGTGCTCGGGTGCAAGACCTGACGCGCCCCGGTGACCGATCCGCAACCAAGGCCGACCCATACCGTTGCAGATACGGAAGGTGGACCCTGCCGTCAAGCAGAGCACCAGCAACGCCGCGGAATTGCTGCCTGGGCTGGCTTATGCGATAGGTCACACCATGAGTGTCGGCTGGATCGAGCTTACGGTCGAGGTGCCACCGGACTGGGGCGAGCCGGTCGCCAACTTCTTGCTCGAAAACGGAGCGCCCGGGCTGCAGTTCCAAGAGCAACAGGACAGCACGCTCTTCGTCGCCCACTTCCGGCAGACCGCGCCCGTGGAGGCCCTCCGACGTTTCTGTTCCCAGTTGACTCCAGCGCTCACTTCATCGCGCGTTGATATCCAAACGCGCATCGTCGCGGATGAAGACTGGGCAGAGAACTGGAAGAGTCACTTTCAATCACAAGCGGTTGGAGAGCGCCTGTCCATCTGCCCGCCATGGGCATCGGGCGAGCCCTCACCTGGCCGCCTGCGCATCACGATCGAGCCGGGCATGGCCTTCGGAACCGCCCAACACGCCAGCACTCGCGGCTGTTTGGAACTGCTGGAACGCGCCATCGCCGGGCGCCACATCACCCGTGCGTTGGACGTGGGAACCGGTTCCGGCGTACTTGCCATCGCACTGGCGAAGCTTGCGGTACCGGAGGTGTGGGCGGTCGATACGGACCCCGTTGCTTGCAGCGTGGCGCAGAAGAATGCCGCGCTCAACGGTGTTGCCGGGTCTATCCGGGTTCGTCCAGGGCTTGCTGACGCGCAGGGAACATTCGATCTCGTCACCGCGAACCTTTATGCCGCGGTGCTTCACGAACTGGCGCCGGAGTTTTCCAGGCGCTTGCGAAGGGCTGGAATCCTGATCTGTTCCGGCTTTCTTGTGACTGACGAAACCGGTATCCGTAACGCCTATGGCGCAGATTGTAACGTGCTGGAGCGTCGGGAGTGCGAGTCCTGGGTAAGCCTGATGTTCGAACGGAGAGTTGAGGCGTGAGCACGCCGCGCTTCCTCGTCACCGGTGCGGCGCTCCTCGAGCCCGACGTGATTCTCATGGGCACCGAGCTCCACCACTTACGCGTACGCCGTGTGTCGATTGGGGGTGAGGTCCTCTTGTCGGACGGTTCGGGGCACTTTCAGCGGGGCATCGTCACCGACCTGGATCGGCACCGGGCTGTGATCCGCTTGCTCGATGAGGCTGTTGCAGAACCGGTAGCACCCTTGCGACTCGTCTTAGCGCAGGCACTCCTCAAATCGAGCAAGACAGATCTGCTGATCGAGAAGGCGACCGAGCTGGGGATCAGCGAGATCATCGTTCTGACCTCCGGGCGTTCGGTTGTGCGTGCCACTCCAGAGCATCAGGCTCGCTGGCAGCGCATCGCCGCCAGCGCAACCAAGCAATCCCAACGCAGCAGCGTACCACGCATCAGAGGGCCCATACCTTTCAAAGAACTGCTGTCCACAGCGACCGCTACGGTACAGTTGCTGTTTTGGGAGAGCTGCCGCGCCGGTGGATTGGCACAGGTAAAAACTGAGCAGCCTCACAGCAAATCCGTGCTCGCCGTTGTCGGGCCCGAAGGAGGCTTCAGCACTGCAGAGGCCGAGGCAGCCCAGAGAGCCGGGTTCCGCCTCATCAGCCTCGGGACGCGCATTTTGCGCGCCGAAACCGCTGCCCTCGTCGCCGTCACTCTCTGCCAATACTTGTGGGGCGATCTCGGCCCGAGCCGCACGTAATTGCCTGCGGCAGCTGCGGCGCATGGCGGCCGCAACTTGCGTGCGCGGCGTTGGGGCCGTAGCATACCGATGCCATGTCACGCTTCCTCTTCATCATGGATCCGATCGAGCACATCCTGCCGGACAAGGACACGACCTTCGCCTTCATGCTGGAGAGCCAGAGACGGCAGCATGCGCTCCACTACTGTGGCATTCAAGACCTTTTCGTCCAAGGTTGCGTCCCGCACGCACGTGTGCGCCGTGCCGAAGTGGCCAGGGACGTCCCGCACTACCGCCTTTTTGAAGAGCGCACTGAACTGCTGACCTGGTTCGATACCATCTTCATGCGCAAGGACCCGCCGGTCGACCTTGCGTACGTTTTCGCGACGCACATTCTCAGCCTGCTGGATCACACACCGACCTGGGTCATGAACAACCCCCGTGGTCTGCGTGACGCCAACGAGAAGCTCTACGCCCTCAACTTCCCGAGCGTGATCCCGCCGAGTATCGTCACCTGTGACATTCGCCGTCTCAAGGCGTTCATGGAGGAGCGCGGCGGTGAAATGATCATCAAGCCTTTGGATGGTTGCGGTGGCGCCGGCGTCTTCCACCTGCACCAGCGCGACCGCAACGTCAATGCTCTCCTTGAGATGACGACGGCCAACGGACAGCGCTCGATCATGGCGCAGCAGTACTTGCCTGCAGTCCGCGCCGGCGACAAACGTTTGCTCCTCCTCGACGGTCAGCCTCTCGGGGCCGTTCTTCGCGTCCCGCGTGAGGACGAACACCGCGGCAACATCCACGTCGGCGGGATGTGCACCAAGACCGAGATCACCGCCCGCGACCGTCTGATTGCCGAGACGTTAGGACCTCGCCTGCGCGAGGACGGCCTCTACTTCGTCGGACTTGACGTCATTGGCGGCTACCTCACCGAGGTCAACGTGACCAGCCCCACGGGCATCCAGGAGATCGACTTGCTGAACGACACGCGGATCGAGGCAGCCGTTATCGACTTCGTCGAGCGCCACATTCGTTCGCACTGAGGAATCCCGCCACCGCCGACAAAGCACAAAGCAGCGCCTTCGCCGCCTTCCGAGCCCCCAAAACACGAACGGGGCGCCCTAGGGCACCCCGTTCGTTCCCGTCACAAGTACACTCCGCTACGGCAAGGTGATCGTATCAGCCGTGCTCCGCGAGCCCTGCATGTGCAGGTTGAACGCGGCGCTTCTGTCGTTGTGGTGCTCCACGGCGACGCCGAGGATACCGCTCGGAACCGGTCCTACGCCGATCGCGTTCATCCGGGTTTGCCCAGTCAGCGTACCGGCTACCGCAACACTGAAAATCGACCGGCTACAGCTCGGAGTGTCGATGTTGCACAGCTCCAAGTCCTGGAAGCAGCTGACTGTCCTGCTGGTAGAGAAACGTTGCTCGAACTCGTTGAATACCAGGTACTGCACGACTGCGGTGCCTGGGATCTGCCGGAGCAGGTCTTCCGAACAGGGCACCAGAACGAGGTGCGTCATGATCGTGTCATCGGTGCCCGGCACCGGGTCGCTGGCGAGATCAAAGAAGTGATCGAGGATCAAGAAATTCGGGCACCCATTGTATTCGCCAGCCGTGCCGCCGAGCGTGAGGACATTGCCCGAGACAGCGCTGCCGGCTACCGCCTGGATCCCTAGCGCATTGTAACTGGCCACGTCCAAGTTAGCCGCGGGGGTCGTCTCGTACGTCTCGATCAGCGCCTCACCCTTCAGATCGTTGCTCGCGACCGGTGCACCCGTGGCATCGACTTCGATGCACTTCAACTCGCCCACAAACGGGCTCTCCGAAACCGGAGGAATGCGCGTGCCAGCGTTGCTGTCCGTACAGTTTCCTCCCGGCACCGGATTACAGTCGTCATTGGTGCCACACGCTTGGAAGGGGTTCTGTTGGCAGAAGCCATACGGCAACGGCAGCCCGCTATCGGCCAAGCCCGCTGAGGCCAGCCACTCGATCGGTTGGCCCTCCGTCAGGACGATATTGAAGTCCGTCTCTTGGCACTGGGGCACGCAAACCCCGCCGCCTGTGCAAGCTGCGGCGTTGCCCGTGCACACCGCACCGTCCGCCGCCCCACCCGAGCAGTGTGAATTCGCATTGATATAGAAGCACTCCACGTTAATCGGTGTTGTCTGGTTGGTATTCGTCAGCCGGATCACCGTGTCGCCGGTGGCTTGCACCACCACCTCGGGGTACACCACGATCGCTGCAGGCTTATCCGAGGCTATGTCCGCCCGTGCTGCTTGTCCGCCGGACATAACGAATGCCGTTGCGACCGCCATCGTCCAGCCTGCCCATCGCACCTTTCCCATCTGTAGTCTCCTTTCCGCTGTCCTCGGACGCCGCATCATCAGCACCGGAAATTAGTCCGAATTGAGCTGTTCCGCGGGAATCGTAATCACGTCCGCGGGCTCTTGACTCGGCGTCACCAGGGTCGTGTGGCCATTCTGTGCCGACCGGGCTGTGAGAGACCCTGCTGTGTGAGTCTCCTCGATCACCGCAATCACGCCGAACGGCGTGTTGGCCGCCGACCGCATCCGCGTCTGCACGACCGAGCTTTGAAGGTTCGCAGCCTGGAAGATCGAGTTGATGGTTTCCAAGTTCCACGATGCCCAACACTCCATGGTCGTCGATGCTGAGAACGTCTGTTCGAACTCGTTGGTGATCGCGAATTGCAAGGCCACCGCTGGGGTTGACTGCAATTCGAAATTCTCGGTGCACGGCACTACAGTGAGGTTTGTGCCAACGGTGCTGCTCCCCCCGACCAACAGATCCGTAGCGCCGACGGCGCTGTGATCAAGGATCCAGGTAGCCGGGCACCCCGCGTACTCGGGACCACCCGGGCAGTTGGCGCCGCCGCCCTGCCCCACGCAGAGGACGTTGTCTTGGTTATTGGGGTTCAGCCCCTGGAGGCCAATCGCGTTGTACTTTGAAACATCGCCAGTCGCGATCTCCTCAAGGGTAGCTTCGCCCTTGAGCGAGTTGCCCGGCAGTGGAGCACCGCCAGCGTCGACCTCGATGCACATGAGCTCACCCGTGAAGCCGGGCACGACGGGCGGTACCCGTCCCGGATCAAAACCGGCATCACAACAGGGGTGACCGCCTGCGGGAAAAGTCGTGTCGTTGGGATTACAACTCACAGCCCTGCACGTGGCCTCGTTGGACGGATACAGACGCCCGGTTGAGGCCACCCAGTGCGTCGGTTGTTGTTTCGTCAGCCAGATGTCGAAATCGATCTCCGTACACAGCGGCGGGTTTACCTGTTCGCACACGGCGTTGTTGCCGCACACTCCAGCCACTTGCGGATTGCACGAAAGGCCGTTCGAAGCCCCGCCCTTACAAATGAAACCTCCAGGCGGTTGCCCGGGATCGTGGGCGCCCCATTTACGTAAAAGCAGTGGGCAAACCGCATACTGTTGGTGGTGTTGGTAATTTGAATGACCGTATCCCGAACTCCATCGGCTATCACCTTTGGAAAAATCAGGATAGACGCGCTTTGCTCCGTGGTTACGGCAGCCGCCGCCGGCCTGGCTACAAACGCCGCCCCGACCAGTGCTGCGAGTCCAATGAGCCTTACTAGCCCTCGCTGCCTACGCATTACCCTCCTCCTTTCGATCACGCCGCACCGAAATTCGCCTAGGCGAACCCCTTCGACCAAGTGCGAGCCTTATATCTGTGGGGTCTGAGATTGTCAAGTCAAAAGGCCCTTTTTTCATAGTCCCCCCGCGGGCAGGTAAATGAAATCACTTTGGGGCCGAGTTCCCTGAAAATGCAGGTTGACCGCTGCGCTGCCCCCATCGGCACGGAATTCCTCCGCAACGCCAAGAAGCGTATGTCCCTGCGTCTGGTCTTGGTTAGCTACCCCGCGGATCCTCGTCTGCCCTGTCAATGTCCCCTGCACCGCGGCACTGAAAATCGATCGGTCCGTACTCGCTTTGTCGATATCGGAGATGTGGAACTCTTGGAAGCAGGTCACCGGGCGACTTGTCGACAGGCGTTGTTCAAACTCGTTGTACACCAAGAACTGGACCGTTGTCGTAACCGGCATCTGGGTTGCGAAATCTTCGGAGCACGGGACCAGCGTCAAGTCCGTAGTAACCTCAAGTCCTGAAACCGGATCGTCCGCACCGTCGAAAAAATGATCCAGAATGAGAATGTTGGGGCACGAGCTGTACTCGGCGGGGCAGCTCCCGCCAGGGCATGAAGCGGCACCCGAACACGGCAACCCGTTGTTCGAAACCGCCGTTACAGCTGCCACCGAGGACGAGTGTGTTGTCGCCGTTGTTGGTCCCTGCATTCGCCGGAATGCCGACGGCATTGTACCCTTCCACGTCAATACTCGTCCCTGTCGAACGAATGATCTCCGCCTCACCCTTCAAGTCATTCCGTTCGACGGGCACGTTGTTCTGATCGACGGCGATGCACTTCAACTCACCGATGAACGGGACCCTCCGGCACCCCAGGAATCCGGCTGCCGTCGTTATTTTGCCCGTTTGGACCCGGCCGGCCGCTGGTACTCAGTGGGAGGCACGGCACATCGGGGTTGTCGCTCTCTTGACACAGCACCGAACCCTGCGAAGCCAGCCATGCAATGGGTTGGCTTGCGGTGATATTCACGACGAAATCGCTCTCTTGCCAGTCAGCCTGGCATGCGCCAGTCGGGCTGCACGTCACCGGCGTCGAGAGGCAGCTTCCCGTTCCATTCGTGCAATGCGGGGTTGCATTGACGTAGAAACACCATATCGTGATGGGCTGGTTGGAGGTGTTGCTCACCCGGATCAGCGTATCGACTGGGCCTTGTGATGTTTGCGGCGGCACCGATGTATCCACAACCAGTTTGGGAAACACGAGAATCGCCGCGGGCTCATCGGATGCAACGTTAGCGCGAGCACCCGACAGCGCGACACACGCCGCCACGACCGACACCGAACTCCACCACACAGCCTGCTTGAGCATACCGAGCCGTCCTGTACGTGTGTGCATCACGGGGCCTCCGGCAATACAATGACGTCGCTGTTTGGACGCACCCCTTCGCCGTGCAGGTTCAACGCCGCACGACTGACCAGCGGTGCCGCTACCGGTCCCTGGCTGTGAAACTCCTCAGCAACTCCTACGAAGCCCGGCTCGCCATCCGTCGCAGCGGTCATAAGCGTCTGGGCGAACCGCGTTCCGAGGAAGCCAACATCGAACACTCGCGCAATCGCGTCGAGTTGCAGATTACTCCAACAGGCCACCGTGGTACTGGTTGAGAACAGTTCCTCGAATTCATTCGTAATCTGGAATTGCACGGTCACCTGCCCCGCGATCTGGTTCTCAAAGTCTTCGCTGCATGGCACCAAGGTCAACTCAGTAACCACCTTCGACGGACCGTTGCCGAGTTCGTCCACAGCCGGATCGTTGGCATTCTCCGCGAAATGATTCAGAATGACGGTCTCGGGGCAGGCGTTGTATTCCGCCCCGGTGGGGCACTGACTCGATTGCGCGCCCCCTAAGCACAGCGTGTTATCGCCGTTGTTCGACCCCTGATCCGAATTGATACCGAGCACGCCGATGGCGTTGTACTTGGACGCGTCACCGGCCGGCGTGACCAGTGTCGCCTCGCCCTTGAAATGGTTGCCATTGATCGGGGCGCCGGATGAATCCACCTCGATGCACTCCAACTCGCCCGCAAACGGGTCAGAGACTGGCGGGATCAGTCCCGGGTCGAAGCCCGCACCGAAACAGTCCCGAACATCCTTGGTGCAGGACTTATCCGTCTGGTCGAACCGTCGGCCACTCGACACCACCCAATGCGTCGGTTGCTGCTTGGTGAGCCAAATGTCGAAATCGATTTCCTGACATTGCGCCGGGTTCAGAACTCCCGCCGGTTGAGAGGGATCCTCCGGTACCGCGTTCACGTAAAAGCAATGCGCGAACACCATCGAGTTCGACGTGCTGGAGATTTGAATGATCGTATCGACGGGGGCTCCCGTCTGTATGCCCGTTGAATCGGATTGCACCTTCGGGAAGATCAGAATCGAACTGCTGAGTTCGGTGGTCACGTCCCCGGGCGCCCGCACGGCCGTGACGGCGAACACGATGGACGCCGCAACGCCCCAACGCGCAATCACCCCGCTCGCACTTCCCTTCATTCCATGCTCCTCCGTCGCGTCAAAGCCGCCGGGATTCCTGGCACTCGTCATTGCTCCGGCCGCACGCCACGTCCGCGACCCTACGTCGCAAGTGTTGCTTTATAAACTGCTTAGCCCAACATGTCAACCTAAAAGATACACTACAACGTACGCCGGCAAAAGGCAATCGGTGTTGGCTTACCCGACACACGCGAGCCAGTGCCTGTACTCTGCGTCCGCGCCCCGCGTGATCGCCGTGAAGCGGTCCTGCAGTTCCCGCGTAATGCGACCTGGTCGCCCGGCGCCGATTTGGCGATCGTCAATCTCACGTACCGGAGTGACCTCCGCAGCGGTCCCGGTCATGAAGGCCTCATCAGCCAGGTACGCCTCGTCGCGCGTGAAACGCTCCTCCACAACCTCGATCCCCTGCGCGCGCAGGATGGTCAGCACGCTGTCCCGGGTAATCCCGGCGAGGATGGATGTCTGGGGTGTCGTCTTCACGCGGCCGCCGCGAATGATGAAGATATTCTCCCCACTGCATTCAGCCACGAAGCCATCGGTATCGAGCAACACCGCCTCGTCGTAGCCGGCATGCCGGGCCTCCACGGCCGCGAGAATGGAGTTGACGTAATTCCCCACCGCCTTCGCCTTGGTCATGAAGGTATTCACGTGCATCCGCTGAAACGATGAGGTCTTGAGGCGCACACCATTGCGCACCCCTTCGTCGCCCAGGTACGCGCCCCACGACCAGACGATAATCGCCACGTGCACCGGGTTCTGCACGGCGGCAAGGCCCATCTCGCCGGCCCCGAGGAAAACCAGCGGGCGGATGTAACAGGATCGCAGCTTATTCGCGCGCACCGTTTGCACGCACGCTTCGGTAATCTGCTCCCTGGTGAATGGCATGCGCATTCCGAGGATGTGTGCCGAACCGAACAGCCGATCCACGTGTTCCTCCAGGCGGAAGATCGCGGCGGCCCCATCGCGTCCCTCGTAGCAGCGGATACCCTCGAAGACGCCGAGGCCGTAATGCAACGTATGCGCCAGCACGTGCACCTGCGCCGCATCCCACGGCACCAGCTCACCGTCAAACCAAATCTGTTCGCTCTTCTGCACAGCGATTTCCTCTCCCGTGCCTGCGTAACGGAAGCGATCCCGTAGGTCAATCCAGACCGCCCTCGGCGCGATCGAACCACCGTTCGTAACAGGCTCGGATGGCTTCGCGCCACACGGTGCATTCGTGCCAGAGCCCCTCGCTCACGACGGCAGGGGACCCCTCGAAGCCCAGGCGCTTCGCCATCGCTGACAAACCCATGTCCGCGCGGTCGAGGTCTTCCACCGGGCGGTCGCGCGCCAGGCGCAGCGAGTTCTCGACGCGGCGCAGAAAGTGATAGCCCTGGGTAAGCAACGCGTGATCTCCGACGGACAACACGCCGCTATCGGTGAGTGCCTGCAGGGCTCCGAGCGTGTCGCGCACCCGAACGCGCGGCTCCGAAAACCCGTAATGCAGCTGCAGCATCTGCACCAGGAACTCGATGTCCACCATGCCGCCTCGCCCCGTCTTGATGTTGATGTGGTCCGGCGTTTCGCGTGCCAACTCGCGTTCCATGCGCTCACGGAGACGTCGGATCTCGCGGACCTGCTCCGGGAGCAGGGGGGCGCGGTACACGAACGCCGAGATGATGGCGCTGACTCGCTCGCTCAATGCCGGATCCCCGGCGACCGGTCGCGCCTTGATCAGTGCTTGACGCTCCCACATGCGGGCGCTCGTCTCGTGATATTGACGAAATCCCTCGAGCGAGGACACCAGCGGCCCCGACCGGCCCGACGGGCGCAGCCGCGTGTCGATGCGGTAGACGATGCCCTCGCGTGTCGTCACTTGCAGGACCGTAATTAGCCGCTGGGCCAGCTTGGAAAAAGCTTCGTGCGCCGACAGCGGTCCACTCTCGGCGGCGTCCCGGTAGACAAAAATGAGGTCCAGGTCGGAATTATAATTGAGTTCCCTGCCCCCGAGCTTCCCCATCCCGACGACGACCAGCCGTCCCAACAGGTCATCATACCCGTAGCGGGCGCAGACATCCCGGTGCGCCACAGCGCACGCGCCGCGCAAGCACGCCTCGGCCAACGCCGTTAGCTCCGTGCTCACTTCTTGCGGCTCGAGCAGCGCTTGCAGATCATTGATACCAATCCGTAGGAACTCCTGATTGCGGAACCGCCGGAGCACACCGAGCATCTCCTCGAAGTCATCGGCGCGGGCCAGCACCTCCGCAATCTCGGCATGCAACTCCTCGACCGTGCGGTGGACACGCACCAGATCGGCGCGCACCAATGTATCGAGCAGTTCCGGATGGCGGATGAACGCATTGGCAAGGAACTGACTCCCGCCGAACAGGTCCACGAGCATGCGCAGCGTCCCCGGATTCTCCCGCAGTAGCGCCAGGAAGCTGGTGCGCGCCCCGATCGACGAAATGAACGTCGCCAGGTTCTGCAACGCCAGATCCGGGTCGGCCGCCTTAAGGATTGTCCCGAGCATGGCGGGAGCGAGCTCGTACAGCACCTTCTTGCGGTGCGCCCGTGCCCGTGCAGCCGGGGGGCCGTCACGCAGCAGCAGCAGGTTCTCGTAGCTCGCCGCTGGCCGTGCGGACCCAAGCACCTCCAAGCGGGCGATGCTGGCGTCCCGGTCATCTAAGGTCCTGAGCAGTTGCACGACGGTTGGCTCACTCGCGCGCTGCGTCTCGCGCGCCGGCTCGTAAAAGAGCTTCTCGAAGGCGCGCCGGACGTTCTGCGTATGCCGATCGAGGTCTGCCCACAGCTGCGCCACCGCGCCAGCGCCGCGGTACCCGAGTCGCCGCGCCAGCGTCTCCTGTTCGTGCGCCGTGGCCGGCAGGCTATGCGTTTGCCGCTCATGCACGATCTGGATCTTGTGTTCGACGTTGCGCAAGAAGCGGTATGCCTCCACCAGCGCCGTGCCCTCTTCGGGCGGCAGGTAGCCGCCGGCAACCAACCGGCCCAACGTCGGCAGCGATCCGCCTCCACGCAGCCGATCGTCGCGCCCGCCATGGATGAGCTGCATGACTTGGACCAGGAACTCGATCTCGCGAATGCCACCGGGCCCGAGTTTGACGTTGCCGCGGCCCACTTTCTCCCCGAGCCGGGCTTCCAGCCGCGCCTTCATTTCCTTCATGTCGGCCACGGTCGCGTAATCGAGATAGCGCCGGTAGACGAAGGGCTGAACCTCGCGCAGGAAATGCTCGCCGAGCTCGTGTGAGCCCGCAATCGGCCGCCCTTGAATCAGCGCCGAGCGTTCCCAGGTTTGGCCGTACGCTTCGTAGTACAGCAGGGCATTCGGCGCCGCGTTGACGATCGGACCGTTGATGCCTTCCGGGCGCAGGCGCAGATCCACGCGGAAGGCGAAGCCGCTGGGCGTCACCTCCTGCAAGGCGCGGGTGATGAGCTCCGCGAGTCGGGTGAAGTACTGGCGCGCCGACAGCGATCCGCGCGGCCCGCCGGTGCTCTCACCGGCCTCGCTCTCGTACAGGTACAGCACGTCGACGTCTGAGCTGAAGTTCAACTCGCCACCACCGAGCTTCCCCATGCCGAGGACGGTGAAGGGATGCGGGGTGCCGGGCGCCGGATCTCGAGTATCCAGAAACAGTTCGCCGTACTGCTCCCGCAGCGACTGCCGCGCCCACTCGTAGGCGGCGGCGAATAGACCGGCCGCCAGGGTGCTGAGTTCACTCATAGTGATTTCGACGGGATAGCGCGCGGTGAGGTCGGCCATGCCGATGCGAACGTATTCGCGATGGCGCAGCCGCCGCAGGCGCTCGGAGAACCGCTCCCACGGCTCCGCCACCCCGGCAGCGAGCGCCCGCTCATGGTCGGCTGCATCGCGCCGCGCCGCCACCGCACAGTCACGGAACAACGTGATCCAATCCTTTCCGGCGGCATGCAGCGTGTTGGTCGACGGTTGGCTGGCGCCCAACACGGTGAATAGGGCCGACAACTCCTCGCGGCTCGCGGTCTCGAGCGCCGCAAGCTCCGGCGTCACGTCGAGCAACCACTCCCAACCGGCCAGGGCCATGGCCGGGTCGGGAGCACCGGCCAGCAGGTCCGGCAATGCGGCGGCGACCGTCGGCGCCAGGCCGCGTAGCATGTCGACACCACACGCTACCCGTTGCAGGTCGCAGCCAAAGCGCTGCAGCGTCGTTGCAGGAGATTCCATTGCCCCGAAATGTATACGAACCGCGCCGCGCCGCAAAACGGCCCGTAGACCGTAGGGGCCACTGTGCGGAGGCGCCGCCCCGCAATGATTCCTCGACGGCTACAGGGAATTGCCCGCCGCTCGGCTCTACACCCCGACGCGCCCGGCGATCTGCGCGTCCATCTGCTCCTGGTACTTGTCGAAATCCGCATCGGCGAGCAGCGTGTACAGGGTATCGAGTGGGAGGTGCTGGGTCAGCGGCGAACCCAGATCGGGCAGTTTGCTGCGGCGCAGCTCCTGCCACTCGCTGGCGCTCGGCGCATAGAACAGGTCGCCGAAGCCTGCCTGCTCGCAGCGCTTGTACAGCGCATCGCCGTCCCGCACCCTCTCGTATTCCGCACTGCCGCGCAGCTCGGTCATGAATTGCACCAGCTCCGGTTCGACGGTGTAGAGTCGCGCCAGGCGCTTGGCGCCCAGGACCCCGATCACGTCATCGGCAACTCCCAGCTGATCCTCGTACGAGGTCTCTAATTGCGTCCGGATCTCGGCGGCGGGCACCTCGGTCTGTGTGAGGAACCCACGGATGGCGTCGCACGGAGCCGTAAACACGTCGCAGCCCGCCAAGCGCGGGAAGGTCTGCCACTCGCGGACACTGGCCACGATGAGCTGCGTCTTGATGCTGGGCGTCGCGCGCCGGACCTGCCGCAGCGCCCGTTGCCCCGCGATGCAGGCCTGCTCGCCGATCAGGTCCGCCTTCAAACCTTGATTGAGCCGGCCGAGGAAGATGTTTGTGCGCTCGACATTGGCCAAGAGCGCCGCGGCCACCGCCTGGCGCGCCGAGAAGGTCGAGGTGAAATTCACCGGAATGCCCTCCCGCTCAAGGTCCCTGGCAACCAGAAAACAATGCGGAGCATGCGGCGTGAACGGCACCTTCACAATCGCGGAAGGCACCATGCGGCGCAGATACCGGCCGATGCGCGTCGCAGCCTCGGGGTCGCCGCCGAGATCCATGTGCAGCTGGAGGCTCACCTCCCACGCTCGCCCGGCGGCGAATGCCTGCACCATATCGCTGCCGATGCGGCCGCAGACGATCGCATACACCAGCGGCATCAGCTGACGCGGGCGCAGCGCCGGCTGGAGCGCTCGCAGTCCCTTCGCCCATCCTGCCGGGTCACCCTCGGCGAGATACCGCGCCAGCACCTTGTAAACCAGCGGCTGGTTGGCCGTGTTCCCGTCGATCTCCTGCAGGATCGCGCCATCACTCGTAGTGATGAGGCTGCGAAGCTCGGTCACATCTGCCGTGTCCGCATAGATGTGTGCCGTTCCAGCTTTGCCCACAGCGGCCAGGAGCGCGGAGGATTCGAGACGCGGCCGCGCCGCCACACCTGGCTTGCGCCCATAGGACACAACCGTCTCGTCGAATGTACCGTCCTGTGTCGTCCGCCGCTCGCTCATCGATGCATCTCCTCCAGGGCTGTCCACGATCTCCGCTCTGACTGCGCGCTTCGCCGCCCAACGTCAAGGCCTCGCACGGAACGCCTGGATCTTCCCCGGGCGGCGCATCGTTACCACCCTCATTTCTCATCACTTACCTTGGCCGGCGTATACTTGATCAACACCCGCCCGCCATCCTTCAAGCCAGTGCGGAATTTCTCCTCGAACTTCGGCCAGCCGTCCGGATACTTCTTGGCATAGCTCTCAAACATCACGGGGAGCACGTCTGGCTCATTGACAATGGCGCCGGTGGCCATGAACGATGGCCCGTCAGGCTTGCCCACGGAGATCTTCGCCTGCGTCCGTCCGGCCTTGATCCGGCGCACGCGCCAGGCCGTCGGCGGCGAGGCCACATACACAGCGCCATTGTGGTAGAGGAACCAAATCTCAGCGGGCTTACCGAGATGGCCGTCCTTTCGCGTCGTGGCAATATAGACGTACTTGCTGTTGGCAAGAGCTTCCTTGGTACTTTGCGGCAACTCGGCCGCCGCCGCGCGCACGCCGAACGCAATCAGTGCCAACGCCATCCCCAGCAGCAGTTTGCAGATTCTCAATCTGTACATGTTTCCTCCCGGCAGGCCTCTGAGCTTCCAGTGGTCCACGCGTCGTGTCAAGCACTGCCCCGCATATCACCCGTCGCGTGTTCGCAAATCGGCAAGCCCGAGCGACCAACGCCTGTCCTGAGCTACGCAACCCGTGGATGATCGCGTGGCACGACGAAATTGGCGAGGCGCGGCCTCGCCACTCCAGAGTATTGGAGTAGCAAGGCCATGCCTCGCTTGGGTTGCGGGCGTCAGCCCGCGTTGAGCCACGTCGCAGGGGGAACGGGCCCGCCGCACAGACGCCGGCGCAGCCCCCTCTATGCCGGGCGCAGCCCCAGGCCTTGGCGGATGATGCGCACCGCAATCGCCGCCAGCAGCAAGCTCATTATTTTCGCCAGGGCGCGGGCACCGCTGCGCCCCAGCAGCCGTTCGATGCCTTGGGCGCGCGCCAGCACCAACCAGCAGAGCGCCAGGTTGGCAAGCAGCGCGACAATGGTGAGCGCGACGCCGTGCAGGTCAACGAAGACGATCGTGGTCGTGATCACGGCCGGGCCGGCAATCAACGGCACGCCGAGCGGCACCGCGCCCAGATCGATGTCCTCACCGATGCTGTGCGGCTCGGTGCGCAGCAGATCCAGGCCGGAGATGCCCAACAGAATCAAACCGCCGGCGATTTGGAAGTCGGATACGGTGATGCCCAAGGAGACGAAGACCGCCTTGCCGAGCAGAGCAAACCCCACGCTGACGACGGCGGCCACGAGGATCGACAGGCGCAACATCTGCCGCCGCTGCGGCACCGTCATGCGGTGCGTCAGCGCGAAGTAGATCGGCGCCACCCCGACCGGGTCGACGGCGACGAAGAGCGCGACAAAGGCAAGCACGAATTCATGGAGGAGGGCCATGTTCTTTCACCGATGACACAACTGCGTCATCCGCGCTAGACGCCTATCTCTTGACACCAATCACCGAGTAGCTATTCAATAGCTATGAGGCTGCTTGAAGATGCGGCTCTGGCCGAGTGGCTGTGACCCATGCGAAGCAACGAAAGGAAACTGTATGAGGAAGCCTGCACGGAAGATCACTAAACCCCGCCGCAGAGATGCACAGACCGAAGAGTTCGAGCGGCGCGATCTCGGCGACGACGTGCGCACCTCCGGCGTCAGGCCGGTCGTCATCCACCCGAAGTCACGCCCGACCTCGATCGTGCTCGAGCCCGACCTCGTCGCGCAGCTGCGCGAGAAGGCCGCCAAGCGCGGGCTCGGCTATCAAACCATGCTCAAGGTCATCGTACGTGAGCACCTCGACGAGTACTGACCCTGTGTTACGTGACGCCCGTTAGTTGCCGGATGCCTCACGGGAAAATGACCATGAAATACTTCGTCTCTTGGATCGGCCGACAGGATATCGAGGGAGCTGCCCGCGAGACTCCAACCGGCCCCATTGTCGACTTTCTCCGCGTGCATCCGGAAGTGACCGCGGTCCTACTCGCAGATTGGGCGAAAGATGTCACGGCGAAGTACGTCGCAGCCGTGCGGCGCGCGGTCGACGCGACCATCGACATCCGACCCATCAAGCTGAAGGACCCCACCGACTATCTCGGCATTTTCCGCGCAGCAGACGCGGCGCTGGCGCAGCTGATCCAGGACGTCCGCGCTGACGACATCGCCATTCACACTAGCCCCGGCACCAGTGCGATGGCGGCCGTGTGGATTCTGCTTGCGAAGACGAAGTACGCCGGTGCGAAGCTGTTCAAGAGTTGGCTCGACACGGACGGCACACCCCAGTTGCGCGAAGTCGAGATTCCGTTCGACCTCACGCTGGACGTCTTGCCGGACATCGCTGCGCGGCGCGCCGCGCTCCTCGCGCCGTTGGACGTTGCGTTGCCGGTGACGAGGGCCTTCGAACCGCTGATCCATCGGAGCACGATGATGGCCGCCGTGATCCGTAACGCGCGACGCGCCGCGCTCTACCCGAACCCGGTCTTGATCCTCGGCGAATCCGGCACCGGCAAAGAAGTGCTGGCGCGGGCGATCCATGCCGCCAGCTTGCGTGCCGGCAAGCAGTTTCAACCCAAGAACTGCGCGGCCATGCCGCGCGATCTGCTTGACGCCGAGCTGTTCGGGCATGTCAAAGGCGCCTACACGGGAGCCGTTGCCGACCGCCCCGGCCTGTTCGAGGCGTGCGACGGCGGCAGCGTGTTCCTCGACGAGGTGGGCGACATGGCGCCGGAGACGCAGGTGCGGCTGCTGCGCGTGTTGCAGGACGGGGAGATTCAGCGCGTCGGCGAGAGCAGAACGCGAAAGGTTGACGTGCGCGTGATTGCAGCGACGCATCGCGACCTGATCGCGGCGATGCGCGACGGCGCCTTTCGCGAGGATCTCTTCTACCGCCTGGCCGTGCTGGTGCTGCACATCCCGCCACTGCGAGAACATCCCGAGGATATCTTCTCGCTCGCGCAGCACTTCCTCGCTGTCTTGAACGAGCGTGCCGCCGCGATTCCCGGCGCCGAGCGCAAGCATCTTTCCCCTGACGCAAGGAAGTTTGCGGAGAGCTACCCGTGGCCGGGCAATGTGCGCGAGCTGGAGAACACGTTGGCGCGCATCTTCGCGCTGGTGTCCGGTGACACGATCCGCGGTGAGGATTTCAAAGCCCACGTGATTCCGACCGACGCCGCCAGCACCGAAGTAATTCCGTTGTCCGCACGGAAAAACTTCAGCCTGAATGAGGAACTTGAAGCCGTCGAGCGACGGTTGATCGAGCAAGCGTTGCGTGAGTGCGGCGGCACCAAGGAGCGCGCCGCGAAGCTTCTTGGGCTTGCGAGCCGGCAGGCGTTGGCGCATCGTATCCGCCGTTTGGGTGTTCCATCGTAACCGGTTGGCACGCTGGCTGCTATTCAGTAGTGCAAGGTGAGCACAGATGGAGAGAGGGAGTTGAACATGGGAGGTGCAGCCGAGCGCATCTCTCTTCACGGCAGCCCTGTCGTTGGCGCGCGCTTTGGTTGTACGGGAGCGCGTTCAGCAGGCACGGGTGCAGGCCGAGTTCAGCGCCATCGAGGCCGCCGTGGGCCGCATCGCCAAGGCGGCGGAGTCGCTCAGCGACATCGTCAGCATGGCCGGCACGGTTCGTTCGCATGGCGAAAAGATCCGCGACCGCGCCGAGCGCCTCCAGGACGAAATCGACAAGCAGCTTGAAGTGTTGCGGCAGAATGTGGAAGGACTAAGGGACCATTCCGAAGGGGACGGTGCAGCAGCTTGAGCGACGCCCAAAAAGAAACCGACGCACGAATCGCGATCGACGATATGCTCCGGCAGGCACGCTGGGACCCGGCGGACAAGTCACAGGTGTTGACAGAGTTCACCGTTAAGCAGGCGTCTGGACTTGTCAGTGAGGAAGACGGCTTTGCGGGTATCATCCATAGCGACGGCGATGACATGCCGACCGGACGCGCCGACTACGTGCTGCTGGATCAACGCGGACGTCCGCTTGCCGTTGTTGAAGCCAAACGCACAGCTATCCAGCCCTACACCGCCAAGCAGCAGGTCCTTCCCTACGCCAAGAGCATCGGCGCGCCGTTCATCTTTCTAACAACGGCGAGGTGATCTACTTCTGGGACTACCCAACGACGACGCGCGCATCGTCAACTCGTTCTACTCCCGGCGCGACCTCGAACGTCTGGTCGAGATGCGGGCAGACACAGAAGCCGCTGGCGACGATTCCGATTCCCGAGCTATTACCTGAGGCAGGGCGAGACAGCGCGCGGTCCGCCCGTACCAGAAAGAAGCCATGCGCGCCCTCGACCAAGCCGTCGAACTGGGCAAGCGCCGCTTCCTCATCGAGCTGCCGACCGGCACCGGGAAGACGGACCTGATCTGCCTCTACCTCAAGCGCCTCATCAGAGCCGGCCGCGCTGAGCGCGTCTTTTTCTTGGTGGACCGCGAGCAACTCGCCAAGCAAGCGCTGGAGGCGATGCAAGACATCCTCAACCGGCACGGCAGCTATTGGCTCAAGCCGGGCATGATTCGGCAGGAGCAACAGATTACGGTCTGCCTGCTCCAGACGATGATCGGCCGCTATCAGGAGTTCACCAGCGGCTACTTCGATGTGGTCATCGCCGATGAGTGCCATCGTTCCATCTATGGTGCCTGGCAGACGGCACTTACCCATTTCGACGCGCTCCACATCGGCCTGACTGCCACCCCGGCTGCCTACATTGAACGGAACACCTTCCAGCTTCTATCACTGCAAGGACAGCGCAGCCGGACTTCTCCTACCCGATTCAAGAAGCTTTCGAAGAGGAGTACCTGGTCCCCTACAAGTTCGCCACCGGCATCACCGAGCTACTCGCTGAGGGTGCAGACGTGGACGATGAGCACTACGACCCAGCCGAGTTCGAGCGCAAATGGACCAACGAGGACACCAACCGCAAGATGATGGAGGAGTTCGACCGGCTGGCCTGGGAGAACTACAAGGAGCTGGCGCCCGACCAGAAAGTTGGCCCGGGCAAGGCCATCGTCTTTGCGATCACCAAGCACCACGCCGCTCGGCTGGCGCAGTATCTCAACGAACTGCATCCCGGAGCAGAAAGGGCGCTACGCCGAAGTGATCACCTCCGACGTTGCCAACGCCGAGGATCTCATCCGGCGCTTCAAACAGGAAGACTACCCGCAGATCGCCGTCAGCGTGGGCATGCTGGACACCGGTTTCGATTGCCGCGAGGTGCTGCATCTGGTCATGTGCCGGCGCGTCCGCAGCCCGATCCTCTACCAGCAGATGCGCGGCCGCGGCACGCGCACCGCACCGCACATCGGCAAAGAGAAGTTCGTCATCTACGACTTCTTCGGCAATCACGAGTTTTTCAACGACAGCGACACGGACATCTTCGTCGGCACTGGTACTGGCCACGTGCCCAGCCCGCGGCCACCCCGACCGCCCGGCGGCCGTAACCTCATCGAGCTGGGTCTGGAGGACGAGTGGCTGCAAGCGGTCACCTACGTTGAAGTCGGGCCGCAAGGCGAGCGCATCGACAAGCAAGACTACGTAAGTCGACTGGGAGCAGGCCATCCGCGCTGCGGCGAAGGATGACGAGGTCGCTGCGTAAGGTGCGAGGCGGGTATCGAGCTAACGGCGGAAGAAGAGCAACGGCTTGCGGACAAGCTCAATCGTCCGGAGCACTACTTCAACGAAGAAAACCTGCGGCGCGCTTATCGCAACCCGGGCGGAACGTTGGTTGACTTCATCAGGCACGCGCTGGGAACGGCCAAGGTGAAGAGCCGCGAGGAAGTGGTCACCGAAGATTTCCGCGCGTGGCTCGTCTCCAAGAACCTCACGCCGGATCAGGCGCAGTACCTGGCCTTGCTCAAGAACCGCGGTATAGTGCGCGGCAAGGTGGACGTCGACGACCTCTTCCAGCCACCACTGTCGATTCTGAACGCTGCCAGCTCGGCGTCGAGCTGTTCGGCGAGAAGGGCCTGCAGGAGATCGTCACCGAAATGAACGAGGCGATCTTCGCCAGAAGGCGCATAGCGGCGATGAACCAAGCCCTGCGCAGAAAGCTCGACCACATCACCGACATCCTGTGGGCTGGTGGGGTTACCAATCCGGTGACTTACATCGAGCAGATTTCTTACCTCATTTACCTCAAGCTGCTCGACGAGGAGGAGTCGGTCCGTGAGCTGCAGGCGCGGCTCACCGGGAGGCGCGGCAACGGTAACAGCAAGAGTCTCTTTCCGCAGCAGGCTGAGCGCTACCGTTGGTCGAAGTGGCGCTTCAAGAGCGGCGAGGAGCTGCGCAACTTCGTGCGCGACGAGGTCTTCCCCTACATGGGCTCGCTGGTGCGGGAAGAACCGCAGATCGCCGAGTACTTCCGCGACGCGGTCTTGGAGATCGTCGACCCCAACGTGCTCAAGCAAGTCATTGATGAACTCGACAGCATCGACTTCCGCAAGCTCGGCACCGACGTGAAGGGCGACATCTTCGAGTATCTGCTCACTCATCTCGGCCAGTCGGCGCTCAACGGCCAGTTCCGCACGCCGCGGCAGATCCGCACGATGATGGTGGCGATGCTCGATCCCGATCTCGGCGACACGATTTTCGATCCGGCGTGACGGCACTGCAGGGTTCCTCATCGACTCCGTTGAACACATCCTGGCCAAGTACTCCGAGAACGCCGCAGGAGGTGCCGATCTACGGCGAGGAGTGGCTGGAGAAGCGCGGGCAAGCAATTGAAGAAGTCAAGGCGCAGATCCCCACGCTGCAGACGTATCGGAAGGGCGCCGGCGAAAAGATCCCGGACTGGGAGCTGCTGGAGCGGTCCATCTACGGCATCGACGTTTCGCGGCAGATGATGCGCATCGGCATGATGAACCTGGTCCTGCACGGCATCCGGCACGCGCAGGTGAAGCGCGCCAACAGTCTCTCTGAGATGGGCGGGCTGAGTGAAGAGGACCTGCGGCGGCGCTACAAGGTCATTCTGTCCAACCCGCCGTTCGCCGGCGTGCTTCCGAGGGAATCGATCCGCAAGGATCTGGGGACCAGCTCGAAGAAGAGCGAGCTACTGTTCCTCGGGCTGATGATGCAATCGCTCGCGCCGGGCGGCCGTTGCGCCGTGATCGTACCCGAAGGGCTGCTGTTTGGCTCAACGTCGGCGCACGTCGAGCTCCGCCGCAAGCTCGTCGAAGAGTTCGAGTTACTCGCGGTCGTCTCACTGCCCGCGGGTGTTTTCAAACCTTACGCCGGAGTAAAAACGGGTGTCCTGGTGTTTCGCAGACCAGTGACCACTGATCACTCGTCACTGACCACTGCTCGTAAAGTCTGGTTCTACGAAATCCACGCCGACGGCTACGACCCCGACAAGATCACCGGCGGCGGCCGGCCGGAGACGCCTGAGCGGAATGACATCCCGAATCTTCTATCGCAATGGGCGACATACAAAGCATCCGGCTTCCGCGAACCGCCTGGGCATGAAGCCAACTCCCTTCTCAGTCCGGACGACTCCGCAGCGAGTTGCTGGTGGGCAACTGTCGGACTCGTTGCTGAGAACGACTACAATCTCGCGGCTGGGCGCTACAAGCCACAGGTCGCTGAGAAGGCGCCGGAAGAGAAACCCGAACAGGTCGTCCAAGAGGTCCTCTCGATCGAGCGCGAGATTGAAGTGGGACTGGAACGACTGCTCAGGGATATTGAGACCGCACGGTAGATGGAACACAGAGGCTCAATGGCGTTTCCTTGGCGGCGTGTTCCGTTCGAACACGCGTGCTCGGACACGACGGGCGGTCAGATGAAGGTCCAGAAGCGCGACTATCTCACCGACGGCCCTCTGCCGGTAGTCGACCAAGGGCAACAACCTGTCGCAGGATACACGGATGCATTGGATGCAGCCTATCGCGGCCCACTGCCTGTTGTGCTTTTTGGAGATCACACACGCGTGTTCAAGTACGTGGATTTCCCGTTCGCGCTCGGAGCGGATGGAGTGAAAGTACTCGTCGCGAAGCATCCTTTCCATCCCAAGTTTCTTTGGTTCTACTTCCGGTCCCTGCAGATCCCGAGCCGCGGGTACAGCCGCCATTTCAAATTCTTGGGCGAGTTTGCGGTGCCGCTTGTGGCTCCATCCGAGCAGCGGCGCATCGTGGAGATCCTCGACCAGGCCGAGGCGCTGCGGAAGCTGCGCGCCGCGGCCGACGCCAAGGCCGAGCGCATCCTGCCCGCGCTCTTCTACAAAATGTTCGGCGACCCGGCGACGAACCCGATGGTGTGGCCAATCTCGAAGCTTGGCGACCCCGACATTACATTGGAGTTCCGCTACGGAACATCGAGCAAGTGTGAGCCCGAACCGCAGGGATTGCCCGTCTTGAGAATACCGAACGTGTTGAAGGGGGAGATCGACTTGGCTGATCTGAAGTATGCAGATCTATCGGGAGCTGAAGTCGAGCGCCTGCTCTTGGCGCGAGGGGATCTGCTCTTCGTGAGGACGAACGGAAACCGGGAGTATGTGGGCCGCTGCGCGGTCTTTGATCTTCCCAAGCCTTTCTTGTTCGCTTCCTACCTTATCCGCGCACGGCTGAACGCCTCGAAGGTTGACCCTTGGTACGTGGCCGCGTTTCTTCGGAGCCCGGTGGGCCGCCAGCATATGTCACCGGTGATTCGAACCACGGCCGGTCAGTCGAACATCAGCGTCGAAGGACTGAGCAACATCGAGATACTTGTGCCCCCAATTGAACATCAGCATCGATTTCGGTCGCTGACCCAGGAACTGCTTAGACTTCGGCGCCAACGTGAGTCCGCAGCGGCAGCACTACAGACCGCGTTCGAAACGCTGCTTCATCGTACATTCTCCGGCGACCTGACGGCCAAGTGGCGCGAGGCGCACATGCAGGAGCTGCTGGCGGAGATGGAGGGGCAGGCGAAGGCTCTAGCCGGAGCAAATCCCGACACGGCTGTCGAGCGCGGGGCTCTCGTATGATTACCGCGCTCCGCATCGGCAACTTCAAGGCCTTCGCCGAACCGCAAACGGTTCCGATCAAACCCCTCACGCTCATCTTCGGCGCCAACAGCGCAGGTAAGTCGAGCATCATCCATGGGCTGTTGCTCGCACACGAAGCGAACCGCACGGGCAATCTCAACGTGCTGCGGACCGAGCTGGGAGGTGACTCGGTCGACCTCGGAGGGTTCCGCCAGTATACGCACCGGCATCAGGACTGGCAGCCGGTACACTGGGGCGTCGAGATGCAGGTGGCCGCCTTGAGTGGTCGCCTCGCCGAGTTGCTCACGCCGGCTAGGACGGTTGCGCTCCAGTTGCTCATCGGCGTGCGAGAGAGTTCGTGGGAAGTGCCAGAGGTTGTGGAGACGCTTGCCTATGACCTGGTCGTTGACGAGGTCAGCCTCCTCCGCGCCAGCCGGCGGAAGATTGAAGACTTCATGCAGCCGACCGAAGACATGCGGCTTGACCGGATAGACCATCACCATGCGGTTATCGAAAGGATTCTGGGCGCCATCGTTGAAACCAGTACGACGGCAACCAAAATCTCTGCTTCTGATCTGGAGAGCGTCGCAGAAGCCGTCGACGCTTTGGTCCCTGCGTTGAGTGTCACGGGAAAGGGTCTGCTTCCTAACCGCGTAACCGTTGAGGCAACATCGCCGGGAGACGAGAGTCGGACTTTGTTTCCGGTGGGCAAGGGGAGCCGGCACGAGGATCTGGCCGCAGCGGTCCGTTTTGTCCTCCCGCGCACGCTCAGTGAATTGATCGGCGGACTAAGCGAGGTGGCGCGCAGTGAATTGGGCCGGCTGCGCTATCTCGGCCCGTTGCGCTCTTACCCGCCTCGGCACCTCGCATCGGACCAGTATCACGACCCGAACTGGCTTGCCGGCGGTGGGCACGCCTACGAGGTGCTGCGCACCAATGAGTCTGTGCGCTCCGCCGTAAACCGATGGCTGAGCGATCCCGAAAAACTCAGTACGCCGTATGAGGTGCGGGTCGAGCACCTTGTGACCGTCGACGATCTGGAGCTGGCCTATGCGAGGAGGGTTGAAAGCGAACGGGATGCACTCGCGGATGTCCTCGAAGTCCCCGAGGACGAGGCGGCCGATCTCTCGGAATGGAAGGAAGAGGAGGTGTCGTTCGATCACCTCCGAGAATTGGAGCACAGCGAAGCGCGGCTGCAGGTCTTGCACCTCGTCGACAAACGAACCGAAACACAGGTCACTCACCGTGACGTGGGCATCGGCATCAGCCAGGTGTTGCCCGTGCTGGTAAGCGCGTACGGTTCCTCGGACCTGATCGTCGCCATCGAGCAACCTGAGATCCACCTGCATCCCGCCCTTCAAGCCGAGCTTGCCGATGTCTTCATCGACTCCGCACTCGGGGAACGCAAGAACACCTTCCTCCTCGAAACGCACAGCGAGCACCTGATCCTCCGGGTGATGCGCCGGATGCGGGACACTGTTCGTGGCAAACGCGGTGATGCGCCGCCGGTGAGACCGGAGGACGTAGCCGTGCTGTTCGTCGAGCCCACCACCAAGGGCTCAATCGTGCACGAACTGCGGCTGAAACCGGACGGCTCGCTGCTCGATCCGTGGCCCGGCGGCTTCTTCGAGGAAGGGTTCGGCGAGCTGTTCGGGTGAACCTTGGATGCTGCACCTCGTTTACTTTGCGCCCGAGAATCTGTCCGATCCCGTCGTTCTGAGTGATGCTGGCGCCGGTCTCCTGATCAGCGTGCTGCGCTCACTCCTCCAGAACTGCCTCCTGCTTGATTTCACCGACTACCGCTTTGACGACCGCGTCGCCGTGGAAGTGGAAACGCTGCCGCATGAGCTCAGAAAGATGGTCAAGGTGCTGCTCGCGCAGTTCAAGAAAGCAAATCGAATCATCCGGGCACTGAAGGACGACTACGCCGGCTCCACCGAATTGCACCTGGCAGCCGAGCAGGCGGCGCAACTCGGCCTGGAATTGGTGATCATCCGTGCCGACACCGAATGGGACCCGCAGGCGACCCGAGTGCCGCGGGCCTCGCTCACCGGCTACCCGATGACGGACTTCGAAGCCGTTCGCTCACAAGGTGTTGCAGACCGGCATTACAGTGATGATGGGATACCGGCGACCCAGTTCATCGAAGTGTATATCGTTCCGTTCGTGCGATTCGCCGAACGGCTCGACCTCATCGATGGCTCACTGGGAGAGAACTACCGGGACGACTACGGGCATACCCTGGATTGCCTCTTCGCGGCGCTTGGCAGGTCATGCCACTGGAAGGAACGTGTGCAGGTCACGATCCACTGCTGCCGGGGTGCGGGTAACAAACCCGATCACGTGCGCGACACGGTGCTTGAGTTGACAAAGAAGCACGGGCTCGACGGTCATGCGCAGACCTATTTCTACGGCGACCCCGGCCAGCCGTTCAGGTTCAAGCACGACCGTTGCCTCGCATCTGAATTTGGGAGTCCTGAACATCGGCCGTGGCTTCGACTTCGTCCAGAAGGCGGACGGCAAGCTCAAGAATACAATCATCGGTTTCGGCGGACCAGACGCTGACACAATGCTCGCACCGTATGTCGCGATCAGGAGTTAGTGACGGTGCCGAGACCTCCACCCGCGCGGATTCGGATCTACCCCAAGCTGCTGGCGGGCTCCGCGGAGTAGAAGGTGACGCCGAGTGATCGGAAAGGCCGCCTGCAAGGCGCGGCGTGAGGGCACGCCGGCTCCAGAATTCGTGTTCTTTCTGGCGCCCAGCCTGCGTATTGCGGAACCTATACTCGCGTGTTACCCGCTGGGCTTCTCTGCGCGCGCGCAGCATGCGCTCTTCAACTTCATCGCTGCCGGCGCGGTGGCCATCACCGACTTTGGCGCCGCGGACGTCTCTCGTGCCGCGGCGCTGATGCAGCGCTTCGCCAATCTGCCGATGGATTTTGCGGATGCCACCCTGGTCGTCCTCGCCGAGCGCCTGCACGCGACCACCGTGTTCACACTCGACCGCCGCGACTTCACCGTCTACCGGGTCGGCCGGCGCACCCTTCGCCTACTCCCTAAAGGCTGACCCAGGCCGTGTCGCCGTCGTGGCTCACGCGGGGCGCACCCGCTCGATCTTGAGCTTCGAGTGCCGTGCGAGGACATCGTAATCGCGATCATTGTGCAGCAGCGACGCCCGCTCACGGATCGCCACGGCCGCGATCAAGCAGTCGATCAGCTTGCGCACCGTGTCCCCCTTGCGGCGACAGGTGCGATACAGCTCCGCCGCACCTTCGAAGTCGGGCAGCCCCCGGAGGCGCAGGCGCGGCAGGCCGAGTAGCAGGACACGCATGCGGGCGTGATCGGCGCCCGTCCTCGCGCCGGCGAGCACCTCCATGATCACCACCTCGGTCGTCGCGATCGGGGCACACGCTTGCAACAGGTGCCTGAGAGCCAGGTGCGTCGGGTGACCGCTCTTGCGCAGGAACTCGATCCAGGCGGAGGTATCGACGAGAATCATCGTCCGCCGCGCGCGCGCCGCAGCTCGGCCAGGTTCCCCTCCCAGCCAGCTCCCTCCAACTGCAACAGCTCCTCGTACAGGTCAATCTCCTTCAGGCGCCCCGTTCGCTTCGCCCACTCCTCGATCTCAGGCCAGTCCCACGCCGGTTGTCCGGACACCGTCCACCGTGGCAGCGGGAGCAACCCCCGTTGACGCCAGGTATGGACGGTCTGGGCCTTCACGCCCAAGCGGGAGGCGATCTCGGCAGCCCCGACGGGGATCGATTCCGGCACCGGCGCAGCCGCAGTAGAGGGCATGCGTCTTGTGTAGCGCCCAGCGCTACAGGTGTCAAGGTGATTCTCGAATCGCCCCTACGGCGCGCCGGTTCCCGGACGGCGCAGCGCCTCGACTTTCGCAATCAGGTTGTGACAATCGCCGATGGAGCGGCCACTGATTCTCGCGCACGCCAATTCGCGGTGCAGCGGCGCGGAGCCGGAAACCTGCCCATCAGCCGTAACCTCACCGATGCCCGGGACGAGCACCATCGCGCTGCTGAGCTCGATGATGCCTTCCGGCGTGTGCACGGAGCGTACGGTCCGGACGGAGACCGCAGCGCGGAAATCACCGAGGGCGGTATGCACCGCGGCGGCGGCACTGACACGGACAACCTGTGTTACCTGCACAGAGCCGGTGCGCTGATTGTCGCTGAGCCGCGTCACCTCCGCGGTCGCCGCGCCGTGGCGCTCACCGGGCACCAGCGGCATCTCCAGTTGCGACAAGGGTGGATCATAGCGCAAGCGCTCGCCCGGCCCGAAGTCCTCGCTGAGCAGCAGCAACGCATGACCGTCGTCACGGAAGTGCGTACGAGCAACTGCCACGCCATCCTCACTTGTAGTGACCTCAAATTCTCCTTCCGGGCCCGCCGCCGTGACGCGCTCGACGTGGATGCCGGCATTCACGTCTCCGCTCTCGCCAGCCCGCCACCACAGGTACACCAGATGATCGCCATCGGCGTGCGGCACCAGCTCCTGCAACGAGGTTGCAAGCGGTTTCGGTCCTGCCAGCCGCAGCATCGAGCAGGCGGTGACGCCGAGGAGGGCACACAGCCAGACGGCACGATGGCGGGAAGTCAGTGTCACCATCGCCCCTATGAGTATGTGTCGATCTTGCGTAGATCGAGATACACCTGCTTCACGCTCACGTTTTCGTCCTTTCCTTTTCTGGCCGGGGTTTCTGCGCGCTGAATGGTTGGCGTGCGACAGTCTCTTCCGCAGGTCTGATCAGTCTACCCAGGTCGGCCCGGAGCTTGGCCGCGAAGTGAGCCACCAGGCTGGCATCAGCCATGGCCATGTCCAGTTGGCGGGTGTGTATGATCAGGTGGCCTAGGGCTCGCACGCTCTCCAAGGCCTCGGCATCACTCAAGTGGTCCCGGCGCGCCCGTATGGCATCGGCACGGATGACCGCCGCGAAACCCAACTCCTCCAGCAGTTCGGCCATGAGGTGAAGGCGGGTCTGCTTGCGGGCCATGTCGGCCCCGCCGCCTTGGAAGGCGAACAGCACAAAATCTTCCTCTGGGTCGGGACCGGCCAAGACTTCCACCGCAGCAAAGTGCGCTCCCAGCCGCGATTGCAAGTTCATGAAGTCGCGCCCCACCAGGAAGTAGTTGCCTTCTTCCCAACCGGCACGGGTCTCCAGTTCCGGCCGCATGGTGGACTGCACGATGACCGAAGTCAGCCCGGAGCCGGTGATCGGCGGCCCATCCCAGGGCACAGCCAGCATGCCCTCCCACAGGGCCAGCCATGGCCGACTGGCGATCTGCTCGACGCGCACATACTTGCCGCTCACCTCTTCCGTGAAGCCGCCGCCGATGTCGATGAGCCGCCACTGCATAGGTGCGTTGCAGTAGAGCCTCTTGGCTGCAGCGACCGGAAACTTCTTCCCGCCCAGGCTGAAGATCTCGCGCACCGCCTGCTCATGGCAGAAACGGGTTAGATCATGCAGGGTGCGACAACTCGCCACATTGAACTCTGGGGAAGATGGGTCCGGGAGGTTCAGCGGTACGGCCAATGCGATGAGCTGCTCGAGGCTGCGCCGGATAGGGGTCTGCGGTGCCGGCGGCGCCGGCCGGGCTCTCAGCAGGCCCTCCACGCGGCCGGGATAGATAGCTCGGCGGTCCGCATCCACTGTGATCACCTTCCCTTGCCTCGAGCCGTTTCAAATCCGGCCCCACGTCCAGAAGCGCCGGCACCCTAAACTCTCGCGCCACGGTGGCTAAATGGCCCGCCAGCCCGCCGTGGCCCGCAACCAAGGCCTCAGCCCGGCTCAAGAGAGGGGCCCAACGTGGCAGCGGCCGCTCTACAACCAGCACCTGGCCGGCCTCGAAGAGCATGGCGTCACGCCCGGTACGCACCCAGTGCACCACCCCAGCGGCTGCCCCAGGTGCGGCCCCGAGCCCAGCGCTGATGATCGGATCAGGCAGCCCCTCCACCAGCGGCTGGGCGGCCGCTGCAGCTTGACGGTGGAGCGGCCGACATTGCAGGTAAACCAGCTGCCCTCCCCTATCCAGTGCCCACTCCAAGTCCTGCGGCCCCCCGAATGCCATCTCCACCTCTTTAGCACAGGCAGCTAGTTCCTTGGCCAGGTCATCGCTGAGCGGACTTGTGTTTCTTAGCCCCTTTGGTAGCTCAGCCGACAGCACCCCGCTGGAAGGGTCGCACTGGTAGTAGCGGTCCTGGCTGCCGGCGCGGCGCTGCAGGACTCCGCTTTCGGTGTCCACCACGATCTCCACGGCCTCTGCCGAGCCGTCCACCACGCCCTTGGGCAGGCCCCAGCAGGCGCTGATGTACACCCTGCCGTCGGCCGGGTCCAAGGGTGAGGCACTGTACACCACCCCTCCAGCTCGGGCCGGAAGCATCACCAGGCAGCCCGCTGCCATGGCTAGGTCCTGGTCTCTCAGACCATGGTGGCCATAGTAACTAAGGGCCTGCGGGCCGTAAGCGCTGGCAACGACCTCGCGATAGGCCTCGCACAGTGCGGCGGGCGTTACGTTCAACTCGGTGTGAAACTGACCGGCAAAGGAAGCCGCGCCCACGTCCTCTCCCAAAGCGCTGGAACGCACCGCAAGCTTCAACTCGGGACCGTGGCGCTGGAGCAGCCGTTGGCAGGCGGCCGCCATTTCCTGTTCCAACTCCGGGGGCAACTCGCCCTCGATGAAGAGCCGCTGCAAAGCGGAACAGGCGGCAAACAGCTCGTCGACCCCGCTCAGACTCTTGATCTGCAGCAGCCGGTTGATTTCGGCGCGCAGGTCGTTGTGCTCCACGAAGCGGGCGTAGGCCACGGTGGTGATCACGAACCCGTCGGGCACCGTCAGCCCCAGCCGGTTGCCCAGTTGTGCCAGTGTGGCCATCTTGGGGCCGGCCAGGTCATCAGCCCCTACGCCAAGCTCACCCAACTCAACCACAAGGGGCCGTGGGGCAACGGCCGCGCCCCGGCGACCTGCTCGTCCAGCTCCCGCTTCAGCGCCGTGAAGCGCTCCATCAGCGCGGTGTAGCGTCCCGGTGCTAGCTTCTGCAGTTCCTGGATCATGGCCAACACGCTCACCGCCATTTCGGTAGCCGCCGAACGCAGGCGCGCCATGGTGACGGGCTCCGGACTCTGCTGAGCCTCTTGGAGTTCGGCCATGATGGTCAACGCCCGGCTGTTGGCCTTGAGCAGGTTGCGGTAGCCCAGGAACCGCCCCGCGAGACGAGTGCGTAGCTCGGCCAGCACCGCCTGATCCTGCGCACCAGACCGGCCGCGGAACAGGGACTTGATCAGGGTGCCCCAGCCGCCCATCGGGTACCTCCGGCCCCGGGGCCGAGCTTAGGAGGGGACCCGGCGCATTAGCTGTGCGCGCTCCCGGGCGTCCCGGATGCGCTCGATCAAGTCGTCCAACTTGACCGGCTTGATCAGGTAATCAAAGGCCCCCAACTCCACCCCCTCTACGCCGGATCCCACCGAGGCGTGGCCGGTGAGGAGGATCACCTCCACATTGGGGTCGCGGTCCTTGATGGCCTTGAGGGTCACGATGCCGTCCATGTCTGGCATCTTCACGTCGAGCACTACCACCTCAGCTGGGTTTTCGGCCAACATCTTCAAGGCATCCATGCCGCTGGTAGCCCCGTGGGCATCCAGCCCCCGACGTTGAAGCCGCCGCACCAGCGACTCCAGAAAGTCGCGCTCGTCGTCCACGATTAGCACTTTGCACTGGCTCATTGCTGTTCTCCTTCCGTCCCCATCAGCCCCTCTCTGGCTCCGCGATGGGCAGGCTGGCGATGAAAGTGGCTCCTTGAGCCGGTGGGCTCTCGAAGGTCAGCGTACCGCCCATCTTCTCCATGATGGAGTGGCTTATGGAAAGCCCCAGCCCCGTGCCTTGCCCCAGCGCCTTTGTGGTGAAAAAGGGATCGAAAACCCGTTCGCCTACGTCGGGTGGCACCCCCGGTCCGCTGTCGGTCACCCGCACCTGCACGAAGTGACCGTCACGGGTGGTAGTGATCACCAACTTTCCGCCTTGGCTGGCAGCGTCGAGTGCGTTGTTGAGCAGGTTCAGCAGCACCTGCTGGAGTTGGGCACGGTCGGCTGGGATGAGCGGCAGGCTGGAGTCCAACTTGAGCTCGACTGTGAGGTTTTGGTAGCGTGCTTCTTTCTCCACAAAGGAGAGGGACTCTTTCACCACCTGATTGATATCCAGCTTCTCGAGCGTGGGCTCCATGTGGCGGGCAAACTTGAGCATGCGGTGCGTCACATCCCTGGCCCGTTCCACCTGTCCCAGTATCTTACCAAGGTTGTCCCGGCAGAGATCGCCTTCCGGCAGCTGCGCCAGGATCTCGGGACGCAGGATATCCTCGAGCTCGCCAGCCAGCTCACCGATGGCGGCCAACGGGTTGTTGATCTCATGCGCCACGCCGGCGGCCATGCGGCCCAAGGACACCAACCGGGCCGAGTGCGCCACTTGAGCGTCGAGGGCGGCACGCTCACGGTCGTTGGCCTGAAGCTGTTTAATGAACAGCCGCACCAGTAACAGCACCGAGGCAATGATGAGGAGGTTGGCCACCCACACGATGGCCATATCCACACGCCTGGCCTGGTTCAGGGGGCCCGGCATCTCCTGAGGGTCCTGGTCTACCACCAACAGCCAAGGGATGCTCGACAGCCACGTAAACGCCGTGAACAGCGTGCGCCCATCCGGACCCACCCGTTCCACGACCGTGTTGCCAGGTGGCACCGCCCCAACATCGAACTTGGCGGACGTGAGGATTCCCCCGGCAAAGCGGCTAGGGGTTTGCAACTGTCCCCGCGAGTTGACGATATAGGCGTCGCCACTGAGGCCGACCTGGGCGCTGCGCACCAGGCGGTTGAAGACCTCCGAGTCGATCGTGGCCCGCAGGATCCAGGGTTCGCCTTCGTCCTCGTGTTTCACCGCGATGACGAAATGGGGCACGTTGCGCACGCCGAGAAATACATCGCTGATGTACACTCCCCGAAGCATGACCTGGTGAAACCACTCCGCGTCGCGGTAGTTCTGGTGCTGCAGGGGATAGGGCCCCACATAGGAAGCGTGGTTGCCCGAGGCGTCGATGACTCCCAGGTCCAGGAAGCTTCGAGTGCGGCGGTTGAGCATCTGGAAGGTTTTGTTCAACTCGCGCTGGTCACCGAGCTGGGCCAGTTGAGCGGAATGGGCCAATGCTTCCAGCACAGCGGTACGCTCAGCCAAAAAGAGATCAATGGCCTCGGCGCGGGCGACCGCCCGCACGATCATCTCTTCCTTGAGCTTTTCCTGGTTGGCACGAAGGAAGTAGTAGTAGATCCCGACCCCTAGGACGTTTAAAGGCACAAGGGCCACCACTAGGCTGACCAGGGTCATGCGCCGAGCAAGCTGCGCGTAGACCTTGATCACGAAGCCGACCCCACGGTTGGCAAGGTGGTGAGATTGTAGTCGCCCCGGCTGAAGGCCTGAGCCAGCCATTCCACCATGTGCGGCCCGTCCATGAGCATGTCCAACTGGCGGCTGAAGAGCACGAGTCGTCCTATTTCCTCGAGAATGCGCGTGATCTCCTCCGGCGCACGCTTTTTCAGGAAGGCGCTGACTGCGTCGCCGGTGCGCTCGGCGTTGAAGCCCAGGTCGCCGAGGATGCGCTGCACCAGCACCGCCCTGAGCAAGCGGCGGTCCTCGGTGGCCGCCCCGCCGTGGAAGCGGAAGCTCACGTAGTTGTCGTTCAACCGCTGCCCACAGTAGCAGTCCAGGGCCGTAAAGTGGTAACCCACCCGGCAGTTGAAGTTGATGTAGTCGGCGCTGAGGATGGCGTAGGCTCGCCCGCCCATGCTGCGCTGGCCGGCGTCCTGCGGCGGGGTCAAGAGCGACGCGCTGAGGACCGAGGCGAGGCCCTTCAGGCTCACCGGCCGCGGAGCACTCCAGTCGATGCGCTGGTCGGTAAGCCCCTTCAGGAAAGCTGCACCCGGCCGGGACTGCACGGCCTCGACCCCGGGGCTTTCCCCCGCCTCAGCACGCAGCCCGCCACCCAAGTCGATGATCCACAAATCAAAGGGCAGCTTGACCTGCAAGCGGCGGGCTGCTCCCGCTGCCTTCTGCCCCACTTGGTCGCCCAGGCGGAACATTTCATTGAAGGACATCTCATGCATGAACCGGATGAGGTCGTGAAAGCTGCTGCAGTTCTCCGGACGGAACTCCGGGGCCTTGGGGTCAGTGAGATTCAGCCGGGTGATGAGTTGAACCGCCCTGAGCCTCAAGGGCAGTGCCCGTACCCGGCTGGCGACGGCCTGGGTGGTGATCTTGTGGTCGAGCAATGCATCCACCCGGCCGCCGTAAACTCTGCGGTTGCTGGCGTCCAGAGTCACCTCCAGACCAGGCGTGAGCTTTTCCAATGCCCCGGCCACACCCACCAGCGTCGGCACTCCATACTCCCGGGCGAGGGCCGCTAGGTGTCCGGCCACCCCACCCACCTCAGTTATCAGCGCCGTAGCCGCGGGCAGCAACGCCGCTAGAGCTGGCGAGGACTCACGAGCCACCAGTATCGCGCCGGTGGGGAAGTCGGCCATGTCGTCGATCCCGCGCACGAGATGCACGGGGCCGCAAGCGGTGCCCGGCCGCGCCGTCTGCCCGCCGCTCAGAATTAATGGCGCGCTTACCCTCACCCGGGTGGGGCTGGCCGAATCCTGCACCACCCGCAAAGGCCGAGCCTGCAGTATACACAGGCGCCCCTGGCCGTCCCGTGCCCACTCCACATCTAGGGCCTCGCCTAGGATGTGTTCTAGACGTAAGCCGACCACCGCCAGTTCTTGAATGGCTTCGGCCGGCAGCACCTGCTGACGGGCCTGCTCGGGATCCAGCTTCCGGCGTTCTGTCCCTTGCGGCCCGACCACCAGCATGTAATCCCTTCGGCCCACGTGGCGCACGCTGTAGCCAGCGTCGGGACCCCGATCCGCCGTGTAAACGTCCGCGTCCAGCGATCCGTCCACCAGCCCTAGTCCAAGACCCGGTACCGCGCTGATGACAGCCGGTCCCTTGCCGCCGGCCAGGGGGTCGGTGGTGTAGAGCACCCCGCTGACCGCCGACTCGACCATGACCTGCACCAGTACGGCCATCTCGGCATCCAAGTCCGAAAGTCCTTCCCGTTCGCGGTAGGCCAGGGCCTGCGCGGAATACAGGGAGGCGAGCACCGCGAGATACGCGTGGGGTGCGTCGTCTGGGCGCACCCCCAGTCGACTCTCGTAGAGTCCGGCGAAGGAAGTGTGGGTGTCCTCACCGAGAGCACTAGAACGGAGCGACAAAGCGGCCCCGCCCTGGGCGCTGCTTAGAGCGCGGCACCGTTCCAGCATTTCTTTCTCTAGGTCCGCCGGAAGCTTGATCGTAGCGAATTCGGCCTGCAAGCGACGTGAACGTTCTTCCCGTGCGGCCAGGTCGCCCCCCTCTGCCAGCATGGCCACCTGCCGTAGCCGCCCCCCGAGCCCGGTCTCGGCCATTACTCGGCGGAATGCCTCGGTCGTAATGACCAGACCCTCCGGCACCGGCAGCCCCTCCCGGCGCAGAGTGGCCAGGTTGCTGGCCTTCGCCCCGGTTAGATGCTCCATACCCGGCTCTACGGCCTCCAGGGGCAAAAAGCTCGATCCAGCGGCGGCGTCCGCCTGGATGGCTAACAGTGCATCGATCTGGTGGCGTACCTCGTTGAAGGGTGCCAACAGAGACTGGTAGCGGTCGCCGGAGATGAGGTTCAGGTGGCGGATCATCAGAAAGACCTTGGCGCTGGCGGCAATATAGCGAGAGCGCAAAAAGTCCACCCCCAACACGCCGCTCCGCTCCAGGACACTCTGGATCTCGGCGATGATCTCCAGCACCTCGTTGTTGGCCCTGAGCAGGTACTGGAACTCCTTGAAGCGCAGTTTGAGCTGGACAAAGCCCTGACCTGGCTCCCGCGAGGAACCACGCAGGTTGCGCCAAGCTCTGGTGAAGCGGTTGGTCACAACCGTCACCCTCCCGCGTTCTCAGCCTTGGCGGTTTGGGCCGAGGTCGGAGACGCCTTCGAGGGCGCCGAAAAGCCCCACCGGCCGGCAAAGCCGCTCCCCCGGTGTGGCGGGACACTCGGGGGCGAAGCGCCTGAGCGCCCAGCGGGCAAGCAGCACCGTGACGAGCGCGGCGGGTACGAACACCTGGCTGAAGCGCCAGGCGATTTCGGCAGGCTGGAAGTGGCTCCACCAGATACCCAACGTCAGCTCGGCTAGAAGCAGTATGTCCATACTCGCCACAATGGCCAGTTTCCAAAAGTTCATCTCTATGTCTCCTCCAGGCTCAGCGGGTCGGTCTCCGAGATGGCGGGCCAACTCTGGCTACTGCTTGCGGAGGTCTTGCTTGGTGACGTTCATGACCTTCAGGGCCAGGAAAGAGTTGCCCTGGACCTTGTAAGCCACTCGGATAACGTCCCCAGGGTCGGGGCTGAGCCCCACCTTCGCTTCGGCCACATTGAACACCGCCGTCTCTCCATGGATGGGGTTCAATTCCGGCTGAGTGTTTTTCAGCTCTAGGGTCAATGCCAGTAACTTAAGGCCATCGGGGCAGTGGACCGCGGTTGGGCGGAGCCTTTTTGGCGTAGTTGCTCATTTTGATTTTGACTGCTCGCGCATAGCGACGAGGCCGGCGTTTGGGCAAGACCAGGAGCGCGATTTGTTCATGCAAGGCCGCCAGGCGCTTGGGTAGTACACCAGGACTGGCCAGCCACGCGCTGACGAGGAAGTTGCGTACGAGCATGAGTGAGTGGCGAAAGCTGATGCGCGCCGGGGGCAGTTTCAGCCGGGTAGCCACTTGGAGCATTTCGAGCCGCACCAGATTGTAAGCAATGGCGAGTCCCCAGAGCTCTTGCAGCACTCGTTGTGGGGACTTGCTGCGCAGGGTTTCGAGACGTTCCAGGGCGTGAGTCTTTACTTCGTCGAACCCGATCTCGAGCTCCCAGCGTTCGTGGTAGAGGTGGACGATCTCGGAGGCCGGGTAGGTGTTGGGATCGAGCAGAGAGGTCAGCAATACCTGCGGGCGAAAGCCGCGGCGCTGGTAGCGAATGGCACGGGCAGTGAGGCACTCGGGCAACTCGGGGTGCTGCTTGCGCAGGGAGCGATTGATGCGAATCTGCACGAGATCGTCGTGGGGGCCAAGCCGGCGTACGACCTGCCACTTCAGATTGCGTTTGCTGCGACAGAGCCAGTGCCGCTCGGTGCCCTGGCTCTGGATGGAGTAGAAGACGAAGTAATTGATGAACCCCTTGTCGACCACGGTGACACAGTGGTCGGGCAGACGGTTCCAGAGTTCCTGAGCCAGCGTTTGCTCGCCGGTGTGGTAGGAGCCCGGAACGATGTCCGCCAGCAGATGAGCCCGCAGCACCATCAGGGCGACCAGCCGGAGCTGCGGATAGGCCCCCGCACTGCGGCCATTACATGGGCGGCCGAACACGAGCTCGTTGTCGGCCGTGTCCGCGATCAACATCGTGGTGCCATCCACCCCGTAGACGGCCAGCCCCCGCCACCGCAGCGCGGCGGCAGCCGTCCCCGCCCAGCGTTGTGCGGTTTCGCCAAACAGCACGGCCAGTGGTTCACAGCCCAGCCGATCCCGGGCCCGCACGACGGCAGTCCGGCTGACCTCGTCGTCTTCCTTGATCTCCGGCAGGACCAGATCGAGGTGCTGGACGACTTCGTCAATGCAGCGGTCGCGCAGCAGCGCCATGCCGAGCACCAGCCAGACGACCAACTCCGCGGGCAGTTTGCGCTTGCGCACACTGGCCGTGCCGGTAGCGGTCAACACCCGTCTGACCCACGCCAGGTCCAGGGTGCGGCTGAACAGCGCAAAACTCTCACTGCGATTTCCTTCTCCGAGCACCTGCAGGGCCTCTGCCAGCTCCATCCTCCTCCCCTCCTCCTCTTGCCCGTCGGTGCCGCAGCAGATCGCGATTGACGGCCGCTACCTGCTCAAGAATCTCCCAGCACCGCCGATAGACCGCCATGCCGTGGCGCACCGTGGCCACCAGCTCGCGTGGTACCGAGATCTGTTCGGTGCGTCCCCCACGATGGGTGACACTCAGATAGACCGCGCGGTGCAGCGCCCCGTCCACACAGCGACAGCTTTGCTTGCCGCAGCGCACCGAACGCTCCACCAGACTGCCGCGCAAGATCTCGTCGAGCGGAGGCAACCTCGCCAGTAGCCGCTGGCGGCGCTTCACAAGCCGATCCATGCCTTACGGTCTTATAACCGAAAGACACTCGATAGTCAAAGCCTCGTTCTTCCGTTGCGCGCTTCAACTCAGCGCAAGTGATTGCCGTGCCGGCAGAAACGCCTTAAGTTACTGGCATTGGCTCTAGGGTGTGGTCGGCCGGACTGAATCGCAAGCACTTGCCCTGGTAGACGTAACTCTTGGTCTCGTTGCGGCAACCCAGGACGGACATGACCGATACCACCAGCATCAGGGTAAGTAGTCTTTTCATCTAGACGCCTCCATTTATCAGGCCGCGTTGGCAATGCTGTTGGCGCGCTTCTCGCGCAGCTCCTGGGCTGCACCCACGAACATGATCTTCATGATGTAAATGCAGATGGCGGTGATGGCTCCTAGAATGATCACCGTGGCCGCAGCGTTGAAGCCGAACTGTTTCAAGATGATGGAGATCATGCAGGCCACCACCGCGCAGCCAAAGAGCAGGCGGATGCCGTAGCCCTTGGTATACTTGGTGGCCACCGTACCGATCTGCGCTCCGATAGCCGCACCGCAGAGCATCACAAAAACCGCCACCAGCTCGATCCGGCCCTTCAAGCTATACGTAAATGCGCCGTAAAGGCCGCTCATCATCACCTCGAACAGGTCGGTACCCACCGCCACATGGGTAGGCACGCCAACGAAGTAGACCAGCGACGGCATGCGCAGGAGACCGCCGCCGATGCCCAGGAAGCCGGCCATCACGCCCGTGAGGAAAGCGATCAGCACCGGCAGCCACATCGAGCAGTAGATGCCGGCAACCTCGAAGTGGACCATGGGCGGAATCTTGATCCTGTGCAGGGCGGGAGCCCAGTTCACGCCGCCAGTGGCGCCGGTGTGGCTGGGGTCGTCGCTCTTCCTTTTGCTGCGTACAGCCTTGCCGTAATCATAGAAGACCATCAGCGCAATGAGCGACAGGAACACCACGTAGGTCCAGCGTACCACCGGACCAACCTGGCCGATGCGTTCCAGGGCCATGACAATCCGCGCGCCCAGTTCGATGCCAAACATGGTACCGATGACCATGATGAAGCCCAGCTTGTAGTCCACGTTGCCGAACTTGGAGTGGCGCATCGTAGAAATCATCGATTTGCCCGCGACGTGGGCTATGTCCGTACCAATGGCGAACGCCATGGGAAAGCCGAGGATGTTGAGACCCGGCGTCACCATCCAAGCGCCCCCCATGCCGAAGAAGCCGCCGATAACCCCTACCGAGTAGCCGATCAGAAGCAGACCCGGCCAGAAAATATCCACGCCCGCAATGGGCATGTGCATGTACATCCATTCCATAGTTTCCGCTCCTTGCCCCCTGACACGTAGACTAGCGCTCCACGTGCCCGCCGCCCTTGGTCAGATCCAATCCGACCCGGCTCATGATCACGTCCATCAACACCCCCAAACTCCCCCCGAGCAGCGCAGTGAACACCACTGCCCAGATGGCAAACATCCATGGGTCCTCGTTGTAGATACTTGCCAGGTAGAGACTGAACCCGCTGAGGACACGGGTGTCGGCCACCACTACCAGATCGCCGCCCCCTTCCGCGGCGTGCGCCAATCCGGGCAGCAGAGCCCCCAGCGCTCCCGCCAAGGCTCCGATTTTGATACCCCCTGTCATACCGTTACCTCCCTCGCTTCTTTTCGAGTGTTGCAGCTGTCTTCCCCCTGCTCACCATGCAGACTTTCAGGTCATTTTACAGCAACTTTCTCTTCAAGCCTTCAGCGTCCCCAGCAATCAGGGTCCAGCGTTAGCACAGCGGCAGCCGAGCCGGAACGGCGCCAGGTCGACAAAGAATGTGGTACCACTTGTTTGGAAAGTAGTTGACAAATGTGGTTATTTAACAACGTGTCAATGATTGGTTTCCGTTCATCCGCAGCGACGGCTGGGCGCAGTCCTTAGCAGGCTGCTGAAGAACCCCGCTCCATGCTTCGAGAGCCTCAGCATGAGCGGATCCCCTCCCCGAAGTTATTCAACTTTTCCGCTCACCCTGAGGCTCTCGAAGGGTGTTCTCCTCACTTTTCAGCAACCGGTTAGAACCTCTCGGCCGCATGCAGCGCGAGGACTTCGTTGGTGCCGTCCTCGATCAACGACGCCCGGGCATCGCGCAGCAGTTTCTCAATCGGGTACTCCTGGCTCAACCCGTTGCCGCCGAACACCTGGAGCGCTTCCGTCGCCACTTCGAAGGCCGTCTGTGTCGAAGTCACCTTCGAGGCGATGGCGTAGTGCACGGCCGGGAAGCTCCCCGGAGCGGCGCCAAAGAACGGGTTGTTGACGATGTTGTAGAGCACCACGCGGCGGTTCAGGGAGCGGGCGGCCTCGATCTTCCGGAACATCTCGAACAGCTTCATCTTGATGGTTTGGTGCTGAATGATTGGGACTCCTCCTTGCACGCGCTGCTTCGCGTACTCCACCGCCATCTCGAACGCTGCCCGGGCGCACCCCACGAAGGCGGCCCCCATGTACCCGTTAGCCGTACACAGCGTCAGCTCCATCCCCATGGCGTACATCTCCGGGGGAATAACCATGTGCGTGATCGGGACGCGCACGTCGTCGAAGAACACCTCCCCTTGCGGCAGCGGCCGCTGGCCGAGTTTCTCGAGAGGTTTGCCGTGCGACACCCCCGGCGCCGTGAGATCCACCAGCAGCACGCCGCCGCCCGTGACCCCGTCACCATTGTCCACGGCGGTGTACAACGCCGCCGCTTCAGCAACGGGACCGTTCGACACCCATGCCGCCTTCTGGCCGGTGATGACGTAGTAGTCGCCATCGAGGCGGGCGATGCAGTTCGGCTTGAACAAACCGGGTCGCCGGCTGCTGCCGCTCAAATCGATTGAATCGCTGCCGTGATCCGGCTCCGTGATGGCCCAACAGCCGACCTTGCCCAACGGGAAGGCCGCCATCAGGTCCGGGTTCTGCGTGGTCTGCGCCAGCATCGCGGGAAACTCGCCGGCACCGAGGCTGATCGCCAGCCCGGCATCGCCCCATCCCAGCTCCTCCGTCGCGATGCAGGTCAGCCGGGCGAGCTGCACGGGCGTGATCTCGGAGCCCGGGCCCGCCAGCATGCGGATGCCCAGCTCGTCCCACTTGTTGTGCACCTCCCACAAGAGCGAATCGTCGGCGATGACCTCGTCGGCCGAAAGGCGATCCAACGCCTGCCCGGCGGGGCGCATGACTTCCTCCGCAAACCGATGCACGAGGTCGCGAATATTCCGTTCTTCTTCCGAAAGATCGAAGTCGATGTCTTGTAGCACCATGAGCCGTCCCTCCGTGAGCGCTGTGCTCGCTGGACTATGCCCCCGCAGCAGCCGCGGGACAAGTGAATTTGGTGCCGGGTTATGAAAGGGCGCACTAGGGGCGGTTCGCGAACCGTCCCCACGACGACCCGCTCACCGCAGCCGCACTGGAACGCCACGCGCCGCCAAGTACTCCTTGCATTGGCGCACGGTGTACTCCTGGTAGTGGAAAATCGAGGCGGCGAGCGCCGCGGTGGCACCGCCGGCGGTGAGACCTTGGTGAATGTGTTCCAACGTCCCGACGCCTCCCGAGGCGATGACCGGCACGTGCACGGCATCGGCGATGGCACGTGTCAGGGCCAGATCGTAGCCTTCACGGGTGCCGTCGCGGTCCATGCTGGTGAGCAGGATCTCGCCCGCGCCGTACGTCTCCATCCGTTGCGCCCAGGCAACCGCGTCCAAGCCGGTGGGCGTGCGGCCGCCGTGCGTGAACACCTCCCAGCTCACCGGGCCGCGCATCACAGTATGTGATACCGCCTTGGCGTCGATGGCGACGACGATGCATTGGCTGCCGAACTTCTCCGCCGCGGCGCGGACGAAGTCCGGGTTTTGGACCGCCGCCGTGTTGATCGAGACCTTGTCTGCGCCGGCGTTCAGCAGAGCGCGGATATCTCCGAGTTCCCGCAGCCCCCCACCCACGGTGAGCGGCATGAACACCGTCTCGGCGGTCCGCTGTACGACTTCCAGGATGATCCGGCGGCGCTCGTGCGAGGCGGTAATATCCAGAAACGTCAGCTCGTCGGCACCCTCGTCGTCGTAGCGTTGCGCGACTTCCACCGGATCTCCCGCGTCGCGCAGCCCCACGAAGTTCACGCCTTTGACGACACGCCCGTCTTTCACATCGAGGCAGGGGATGATGCGTTTCGCGAGCATCGTTGGCTTATAGCATATGGCTTATGGCTTATGGCCAAGATCGACCTGGCCACCCCGGGCGATTCGGATGGCCTCCGGCAAACGTACGGCGCCGGTGTACAACGCGCGTCCAACGATCACCGCGTCGATCCCTGCAATACCACAGTCCCGCAACGCGATGATGTCTGCCAGCGAGCCGACACCACCGGACGCGGTGACTGGAATGGTGATCGCCTCGGCGATGGCGCGCGTTGCGGCGACATTGACCCCGTGCTGCGTGCCGTCACGGCTGATGTCGGTATGGATCACGCGGCATGCCCCCAGCGCCTCCGCCTGATGTGCCAACGCGACGGCGGTGGTATCGCTGGTTTGCAACCAACCGTGTACCGCCACCTTGCCGTCACGCGCGTCGATCCCCACAGCAACGTGTCCGGGAAAACGGCGGCAGGCCTCGCCAACGATGTCCGGATCGGCCAGCGCTGCCGTACCGAAAATCACCCGATCAGCACCGAGATCGAGCAACTCGGCCGCGCGCGCGACGCTACGCACCCCGCCACCGACTTCAATCGGAATCGCCAGGCCACGACACAGCCTGGCGACCGCCGCACCGTTGACGGATGTACCGGCGACGGCGCCGTCGAGATCAACGAGGTGCAGGTATTGCGCTCCCTCGGCTACCCAGCGCTGCCCGACGGCGAGCGGATCATCGCTGTAGACGGTCTCCGCGTTCATGTCGCCGCGCAGCAAGCGCACGCACTTGCCGCCTTTCAAGTCGATGGCCGGGACGATCAGCATTTGGCTTGTGGCTTATGGCTTATGGCTTGTGGCATATCGCCCGAAGTTCGCCAGGATCTTCAATCCCACGCGCTGGCTCTTCTCCGGGTGATACTGGGTCGCGAAGACGTTGTCGCGCGCGACCGCGGAAGCGAACTCGAACCCATATTCCGTGCTGGTTGCCGTGAGCGACGGATCAGCGGGCACGACGTAGTAGGAATGCACGAAATACACGAAGGCGCCGTTCTCGATGCCCTGCAGGTGCGGCACGTCTTGGTACTTGCGGATCTGATTCCATCCCATGTGCGGCACCTTGAGGGTTGCGCTTTCCGGAAAGCGCACAACGCGACCCGGGAATATCCCCAAGCCCGGCACCGGACCGAACTCCTCGCTCTCGTCAAAGAGCAGCTGCATCCCGAGACAGATTCCCAGGAACGGCGTGCCGCGGCGGATCACGTGGCGGACGGTCTCCACCAAGCCATAGCCGCGCAGATTGTCCATGCACGCGCCGAATGCGCCCACCCCCGGGAGCACCACCCCCACAGCCGCGGTGATGCGGTCCGGATCGCGGGTCACCTCCGCCGCGAAGCCCACCCGTTCGAGCCCCTTCTGCACCGAGCGCAGATTCCCCATCCCGTAGTCGATGATGGCGATGGTTGGCATATAGCTTATGGCTTATGGCCAGACTTTTTTGAAGCCAGAGTAAGGCCGGCGGCGCGGGCCGTCCTCGGCATTAGCAAACGGTGCAGCGCGCCGGATTCGGCCGGCCTTACGCCCTTCGAGCACTTAACACTAAACCGCCAGCAATCACGATGACGCATCGGATCCAGGTTCCTCTCCCTCCGGAAGAGGTCAGGTGAGGGGATTAGATAATGCCGAAGACCACCATCTTCACCGAGTGAACGAACAGCACTCATCGTGCTACCCCCAATAAGGTGACTTCGTCCGACATCCAATCCCCTCATCCTGACCTTCTCCCGGAGGGAGAAGGAACCCAGGAGATACCCCGTCGTCACTACGAGATGCGGCACTAACGCACACGCCATAAGCAGCTACAAGCTTCCTTTTGTCGACGGCACGCCCCGCACGCGCGGGTCGATCTGGGTGGCCTCGTCGAGGGCGCGCGCCAACGCCTTGAAAGCCGCTTCAATGATGTGGTGCGGATTGCGGCCTTGCACTTGGTGCAGGTGCAGGTTCATGGCTGCCTGATTCGCGAAGGCCAGCAGGAAATCGTGCACCAGCTCGGTGTCGAAGTCGCCGACGCGGGCTTGCTTGATGCGCAGGTTGTAGGCGAGAAACGGGCGGCCGCTCAGATCGATGACCGCATTGACCAGCGCCTCATCGAGCGGACAGGCGGCGTTGCCGAAGCGCCGGATGCCGACCTTCTCCGCCAACGCTTCGCGCAACGCTTGACCAAGCGCCAGACCAATATCCTCGACCGTGTGATGCTGGTCGACCTCCAAATCGCCGCTGGCCTGTACCGTGAGGTCGAAAAAGCCGTGGCGTGCAAAGATCTCCAGCATGTGATCGAGGAAGGGGACGCCGGTGTGGATCTGCGCCTCTCCGCGGCCGTCGATGTCGAGCTCGACGGCGATGTCGGTCTCCTTCGTCGTACGCACCACGCGGGCATGCCGCCCGCTGGGGCGCGGCCGCGCGACGAGGGCGCGCCGCTCCGCCGACGTGCCGCGATCACTCCGCGTTTTCGATCGTCCCATTGCGTCCTCCTTGTTTGCGGCGCGGCGCCGGTGTGAAGCGACAGCGCACCGCCGCCGCATGCGCCTCGTACCCTTCCAATGTCGCCAGACGCACAATTGCGGGCGCCAGCCGCCGCAAGCCGGCGCGCGTTGCAGAGACCACGCTCGTACGTTTCACGAAGTCATACACCCCGAGCGGCGAGAAAAAGCGCGCCGTACCACCCGTCGGCAACACGTGATTCGGCCCCGCGAGATAATCTCCAAGCGGCGCCGGCGCGAACGGTCCGAGAAACACCGCCCCGGCGTTGCGGATGCGGCGCACCCAACGTTGCGCGTCCTTCACCATCAGTTCCAGGTGCTCCGGAGCCACTTGATCCGCGAGCGCCACGGCCTCCTCGAGATCACGCACGATCACCAACGCACCGCGGCGGCGCAGCACGCGCGCCACATCTGCACGCCGCGGCAATACTTTCAGTTGCGCATCGATCTCGGCCTGGACCGCCAGCGCCACATCCCGAGCGGGCGTCAGCAACACGGCGCATTCATCCCCGCTGCCGTGCTCGGCCTGCGCCAGCAAGTCGGCCGCGACATGCGCGGCGGTGGCGGTCTCGTCCGCAATGACCAGCACCTCGCTGGGGCCGGCGATGGCGTCGATGTCGACGGTGCCGTAGACGATTCTCTTCGCCGCTTGTACGTACGCGTTGCCCGGCCCAACGATCTTGTCGACGCGCGCGATCGTCTGTGTCCCAAATGCCAACGCCGCCACCGCCTGGGCGCCGCCGATGCGAAACACCGTGCGCACGCCGGCGATCGCCGCCGCCGCCAACACCGCGGGGTTCATCCCGCCGGCTCCCGCAGGCGACACCATGACCACCTCACGCACCCCCGCAACGCGCGCCGGAATGGCGTTCATCAAGACCGACGACGGATAGGCCGCATGCCCACCGGGCACATACAATCCAACACGATCGAGCGGCGTGATTTGCTGCCCGAGCCGTAACCCAGTCGCATCGCGATAGCTCCACGACTTCATCCGCTGGCGGCGATGGAAGGCGGTAATGCGCCGGGCGGCAAACCGCAGCGCCTGCAACGCCTGCGGGGCCACGGCACGCGGCGCGGCGCGCAGCTCATCCTCACTCACCCGCAGCTGCTCCGGCGACAGGCGCACGCGGTCGTAACGCCGTGTGAACTCGATGACCGCCGCATCACCGCGCCGCCGCACGGCATCGACGATCCGCCGCGCTTGCAGATCGATCGCGGCGTTCCCCCCGCTCCCGCGCTCGCGGATTGCCGCGAACCGGCGGGCGAAATCCGCATCCCGCGTCGACAGTACTCGTACCAACATGCGCTTCCCTCAACGTTGTGCGGCCACCACACGCGGCAATCCCGCGTAATCAGCGTGCACCGACACGCGGCGGAATCCGGCCGCGCGTGCCAAGCCTTGCACCGACTCTGCTTGATCGGCGCCGATTTCCACGAACAACCAGCCGCCGACAGTCAGGCACCCGGGCGCGGCGGCCAGCACGCGCCGCATCACTTCGAGCCCGTCCGCACCACCCACGAGCGCCCCGCGCGGCTCCCAGGCGAGCTCCGGCTGCAAGCCCTGCAGGTCGCCGGCGCGCACATACGGCGGATTGCAGACGATCGCGTCGAAGCGGCACCCTCCAAGCGCGGCGAACAGATCGCTGGCGCAGCAGTGGATGCGTGCCGCGACCCGGTTGCGGCGCGCATTTGCCCGCGCCACGGCCAGCGCTGCCGGCGAAATGTCGAGCGCCCAGATCTCTGCCCGCCGCAGCTCGGTCGCCAGGGCGACAGCGATGCAGCCACTGCCGGTTCCGAGATCACAAATAGTGATGTTGTGCTCGTTCCCTTCACTGGCCCCCCGCCTTACCAAGGACGGGGCAAGGGAGAGGTCGCTGACGCGCCATTCCAAAACCTCCCCTGCCCCCTCCTTCGCAAGGAGGGGAACTCCGGACGAACGGCTGGCATTGCCCCGGGCCGCCATTGCCACCGTCAGCTCCACCAGCAGCTCCGTCTCCGGGCGTGGGATCAACACGTCGGGCGTCACGGCAAAGTCCAGCGACCAGAATTCCTGACGGCCGACGATGTACTGCAACGGCTCGCGCGTACAGCGCCGTTCGAGCATCAGGCGGAAGGCCTGCTCACACGAGCGCGACAGGCACTCGCGCCCACGGGCGTACAGCGCCGGGCGATCCACCCCAACGGCGGCGGCGAGCAGCACCTCGGCATCCAGCCGCGGCGTGCTCACGCCCGCCGCTCCCAGCGCCGCCGCTCCTGCTGCGATCAGCCGGCCGACGGTGTCCGGCGGGGCGACACTCTCGATGGCCGCGTCCATCAGTTCGCCGCCTTCAGGGCTTCGGTTTGGTGATGCGTAATCAGTGCATCGATCAGCGGCTCGATCTCCCCTTCTATCACACGATCGAGCGAGTAGAGCGTGAGATTGATGCGGTGATCGCTGACGCGCCCCTGGGGAAAATTGTACGTGCGGATGCGCTCCGAGCGGTCTCCCGTCCCGACCATGCTGCGCCGGCTCTCTGCCACCTCTGCCTGCTGCTCCGCTTGCGCGCGTTCGAGCAAGCGGGCCCGCAAGATCTTGATCGCCTTGGCTTTGTTCTTGTGCTGCGACTTCTCGTCCTGGCACGCCACGACGAGGCCCGTCGGCAGATGCGTGACGCGCACCGCCGAGTCGGTGGTGTTCACGCTTTGACCGCCCGGACCCGACGAGCGGAACACATCGATGCGCAGGTCCTTCACCTCGTCGATGTGCACGTCGACTTCGTCCGCCTCTGCGAGCACGGCGACCGTCACCGTCGAGGTGTGAATCCGCCCGGAGGCCTCGGTAACCGGGACGCGTTGCACGCGATGCACGCCGCCCTCGAATTTCAGCCGGCTGTACGCGCCGCGGCCTTCGATGAGGCCGATGACTTCCTTGAAGCCGCCGAGGCCCGTGGGGCTGGCGCTCATCACTTCGACACGCCAGCCGTGCTCCTCGGCGTAACGGCTGTACATACGAAACAGCTCGGCGGCAAACAGGCTGGCCTCTTCGCCGCCCGTCCCCGCACGGATCTCGACGATCACGTTGCGCTCGTCATTTGGATCGCGGGGCAAGAGCAGGCGTTTGAGCTCGGCTTCGAGGGCCTCGATGCGCTCGCGCAACTCCGGCAGCTCGGCTTTCGCCAGCTCGCGGATTTCCGGGTCGGCCTCTTCCAACAGGGCCTTGTGACCCTCGATCTCCGCAGAAAGCTTCTTCCATTCGCGATAGCGCGCGACGATCTCCTCGAGATCGGAACGCTCCTTGGCGAGCCGGGCGTACTCCTTGCGGTTGGCGATGACGATGGGGTCGATCAGCGCCCCTTCGGTCTCGACGTATCGCCTTTCGACGTCTTCCAATTTCTGGAACATCGGGAGTCAGCACGAAAAAGGGCGAGGGAGCTCAGCTCCCGCGCCCTTTGGAATCTCGTGTGCCGCCAGAGCCGCAGCTCTCGGGACACTACTGTTGCATGCCGTATTTACGTTTGAAGCGCTCGACGCGCCCAGCGGTGTCCATGAGCTTCTGCTTGCCGGTAAAGAACGGATGGCAGCTGGAGCAGATTTCCACATGGATCTTTGGTACCGTCGAACGGGTCTCGATGACATTGCCGCACGCGCAGACAATCTGCGCCGCCTCGTACTTCGGATGTATACCCTCGCGCATTGAATTTCTGCCTCTTACCGGAGGCGGAGTCTATAGCATCGCGACCCATCGGTCGCAAGCAACCCGCTTCCACAAACGTGCCACCGGCATCGAGGCGAGTTTCTACCGCACGCACCACGGCCCTACGGCAACTCAGCCGGGCCGAGTTTTTTGAAGAGATAGTAACCCATTCGATCCAGCACCTGGAGCGTTTCACGGTGCTGGACGCTGCTCCGGTAGAGCCCGATCACGGTTACGACCAAGCCAAGGAATGTGAGCAGCCCCAAGAAGATGAGTGCGTAAACCGCCAACTCATTGATGGCCACGAGGCGCTGCAGAATGGCAGGCAACTGGTCCATATTCTCTCCTTCCAGCACCATAGCTGAATCGCGCAAAATCGTGAATCGTGTTCGTGCTCGTGTTCGTGAGCCGAGCACGATTCACCAGCACGAGCCACGATTATCACGATCCCAGCGACCGCACGGCGGCAACGGCCCGCCGCCAACCTTGGTACAGCGCCTCGCGCTGCTCCGGCGCCATCCGCGGGCGGAAGATCCGGTCCGGTTTGCGCACGCGTTGGAGGTCGCGCTCAGACTTCCACAACCCGATGCCCACGCCCGCCAACAGCGCCGCACCCAGCGCAGTGGTCTCGACGATCTTCGGCCGGTCGACGGTGACACCGAGCAGGTCAGCCTGGAATTGCATGAGGAAGTCGTTCGCCGCCGCCCCGCCGTCGACCCGCAATTCCACTACCGGCCGGCCGGACTCCGCAACCATGGTGTCCACCACGTCGCGCGTCTGGTACGCCAGCGCTTCGAGCGTCGCGCGGGTCACGTGCGCCTTGCCGACGCCACGCGTGAGCCCGACCAGCGCGCCGCGCGCCGCGGCATCCCAGTATGGCGCCCCCAGGCCAACGAAGGCGGGGACCATGTAGACGCCGAGTGTCGAATCGACTTGGCGGGCCAATGCCTCCGAGTCCTTGGCGTGTTTGAAAAGACCCAAGCCGTCACGCAACCACTGCACGGCGGCGCCGGCGATGAACACAGAGCCTTCGATGGCGTACGCCGGGCCGCCATCCGCGGCGCAAGCAATCGTTGTGAGCAGGCCGCGCCGCGATTCGACGGCCTCACTGCCGGTGTGCATCAGCAAGAAGCAGCCGGTGCCGTAGGTGTTCTTGACCATCCCAGCTTGGATGCAAGCCTGGCCGAACAGCGCAGCTTGCTGATCGCCCGCGATGCCGGCGATCGGCACCTCAGCACCGAAGGCGCACGCATCGCTGATCCCCGCGACGCCGGCAGAGGGCACCACCTGCGGCAGCACCTCCGCCGGGACGTTCAGGAGCCGGAGCAACTCCTCGTCCCACTGGCGCTCGTGGATGTTGAACAGCAACGTGCGTGAGGCGTTGGTGTAGTCGGTGGCATGCAGCTGCCCGCCCGTGAGCTTCCACATGAGCCATGTATCGATCGTTCCGAACGCCAGACGCGACGCTCGCTCACGTGCTCGTTTGACGTGATCGAAGAGCCATTGCAGCTTGGTTCCGGAAAAATACGGATCAGTGACCAGGCCGGTCTTGGCGCGAATCGTCTGCTCGGCACCCTGCGCCTTGAGGGCATCGCAGATGGGTGCGGTGCGCCGGTCTTGCCAGACAATCGCGCGATGCACCGGCTTCCCGGAGACGCGGTCCCACAACACGGTGGTCTCGCGCTGGTTGGTGATGCCGATGGCGGCAATGTCCTTCGGTGTCAGGCGTGCGTGGCGCAGCGCAGCACGCATGACCCGTTGGGTGACCGACCAGATCTCTTCCGGGTCGTGTTCCACCCAGCCTGGCCGCGGGTAATGCTGTTGGAACTCCGAGTAGCCGCGGCCGCGCACGCGGCCGGCCACATCGAAGATCATCACGGTGGTCCCGGTAGTCCCCTGATCGATCGCAAGAATGTGAGCTGGCATGCGTCGTGTCTCCCAACGGCTGTTTTCCATTTTCAGCCGCGGAGCGCAAACGGCTGTGAACAGCGGACAGTCCACTTTCCCTGGCCGTGGCCGATCATGTAGGTGGACACCGACTTTCACGTCCCGGCAAGGTGTCCCCAGTCAGTCGAGCGACTTCCGGAAGCGGAGTATGCTCACGCTGAGCACTGTTGCTCCGATCACTGCCATCGCCAGCATCTGCGGCCAGAGGACGCGCAAACCCAAGCCCTTCAGGAACGTGCCCCGGAGAACGACCAGGAGGTACCGCAGCGGGTTCAGATAGATGAGCCACGAAGCTCTACGATCGCACCACTGACCCACTGACCAGATCACCCTCGACGAGATCGAACGGATTGCGATATAATTTCCGTATGGATTCCGCCGCCCGCTCCTGTGGTAAAATGCTTCGATGAAAGGTAGGTAGAAACATGGCCTCCCTCGATTGGTCCCAATGCGCCGCCGTGGAGAGCATCCCCGGTAAAGTCAGTGGCGCATGGGTGTTTCGTGATACCCGCTTGCCGGTGGCGACCGTGATTGAGAACCTTGAGGATTTGAGCGTCGAGGAAGTGATGGAACAATTCGACGTGACGCGGGAGCAGATCACCGCGGTCCTGGATTTTGTGGCCCAGAGCCTCAAGGTGTCCGCACCGGGGCAACCCGCCGCGCCGATCGATGCGCATTCTCTTTGACCACGGAACACCAAAGGGACTTGCCCGCGCGCTTCCCGGCCACACGATCACCACCGCCCAAGCCAGAGGCTGGGACACGCTCAACAATGGCGCATTGCTGAATGCTGCAGAGGCGGCGGCGCTTGACCTCTTGCTCACGACCGACAGGAGAATCCGCTACCAGCAGAACCTCGCCGGACGAACCATTGCCCTCGTTGTGTTGACCGGGACCACGAAATGGTCACGTGTCAGATTGCACCTTGAACGCATAGCCGCCGTGGTGAACGCGGCCACACCCGGCAGCTACACCGAAATTGATATTCCCTTCAGCTAGCCACTGCGCGCCGCCAACTTTGTAAATCTTATAGGAGGCTATGGCAGGTCATGGGGTAACCTCACACGCAGTTTCAACACGGCGACCGCGATGCGTGTTTCGAGCCGGTATCCGGGTGGCTCTACTGAGAAATTGCACAATTGCTCGCCCGGGGCGCCCGGTTGGAGGACGCGGAACACTTCAATGGTCGTTTCGGTTGGGCGGTAGAAAACCGAGAGCGGTAAGGTTGGCATGAGAAAATCGGTCGTTCCTGCGCCAGCGTCAAAGCATTAAATCGTCATTGCGGGCTTAAGTTGACATGTACGGCGGCTTGCCGTATGGTGTGTCGGCTATGAAACCGGACACCCAAACCACCGCTCGACTGGAAGCGCGCCTGCCGCCCGACGTTCTGGCGCGGCTGAAACGTGCGGCCGAGATCCAGGGCCTCACGCTCACGGATTTTGTCGTGGCCGCCGCCGATGAAGCCGCGTGCCGAGCCATCGAGCAAACTGAAATCATTCGTCTCTCCGTCGAGGATCAGCGACAAATCGCCGACGCGCTCCTGCATCCTCCCGCGCCGTCCGCGGCTCTGAAGAAAGCCGCCAAGCGGTATCGTGATCTGTTCGGAGCGGAATGACCGCTTCCCCCTTTCGGTTTGAGACGCTGAGCGAGACCCACGACCGCACCGCGTTTCATTGCGGGGAGCCGGCGCTTGACCGGTATCTGCAGACGCAGGCAACCCAGGACATCCGCCGCCGTGTTGCGAATTGCTTCGTGGCGATCGAGGCCGCGACCGGCCGCCTGGCCACCTACTACACGCTGTCGGCAGCCAGCATCCCTCTGGTGGATCTTCCCCCAGAACACACCAAACGCTTGCCGCGCTATCCCACTGTGCCGGCGGTTCGTATCGGGCGCCTCGCTGTGGACGAGACGTTTCAAGGGCGTGGCCTCGGTGCGATGTTGCTGCTGAACGCTGTACACCGCAGTTTGCAGTCCGATGCTGCGGCGTGCACGCTTCTAGTCGATGCCAAGAACGACCAGGGCGTTGCTTTCTATCGGCGTTACGGATTCCGTTCTCTGACAAGCCGCCCCCGCACGTTGTATTTGCCCCTGGCAACGGCCCAAAAGGCCATCCTGGCCGCTCACTAACCGCCTATGGCTCGACGAATTGCGATCTGACCTGTGCGCCAGCGACGGAACCTTCCTGCTGTTCCCTCTGTCTCGTGGTGGTGCTCCTGATGCTCTGGGGGTGCCAGCGCTTGGCGGCGTTTGGCGGTGGTGCGAGCTTTCATAGGAGGAAGGATAGGCGCCCGTTGGGAAGTTGTCAAATGTTTACAATAGTTGTAGGGACCGGGCCAGCAACACCAGAAACCCAGAGACCGCGCATGGCACAGGATGTGAGGGAGCGTTCTCGCTCCCCACAGCCGCGCGGCGCACGCTGCCACGGTCACTCGCCTTTCTCAATGATTTGCCCTCCTTGAGTGCCGATCTTCGAGATGTCGCACAAGAGTTCTTTCACAACAGCCGGAGGCTGGCACCCGGCCGCGCAGCCTGCCTCGCCAATCCGGGAAGTCCCTTACCCTAAATGGCGTGCCAAGTGCAAACGCAACGATGGCCGCTGTCACCCACCGGTCGAGACTGTCGATCTTCTCCGGCGGGCGCCCTTCGAGACGCCGCCAGAAGAAGGCGGCTCCTCAGGGCGAGCGGTTCTGTTAGGGTTTTCCAAAGACAATTTCCGCTCACCCTGAGGAGGTCCCTTCTTTTGGGACCGTCTCGAAGGGTGTGGTTCCCGTTAATCCACAGTCTCGTTCGGTAGCTGACGGCTTTTGGCACGAGAGTTCTTCCACGACAGCCGGAGGCCGGACGGGGAGCGGGCGCGACAGGAAGCGCCCATCACACCTGTGGTGCTTAGCCTCTCAGTCGAGCGACTTTCGGAAGCGCAGTATGCTCACGCTGAGGAGTGTCGCTCCGATCACTGCCATCGCCAGCATCTGCGGCCAGAGGACGCGCAGGCCCAAGATGCCGACCGCAACCGCAAGGATCGGCCAACCGCTCCTCTAGGCGCCGCGGTGGGCGTCCTTGTACGCCCGAAGAATCGAATTGATCCGCGTTTGGTACCGCTTCCCGTGCCCGCGAAACCATTGGAGCACATCCGCGTCAATGCGGAGGGTGACCTGGGCCTTGCGCTCGATCGGTTTCAGCCCCTTGCGGACGAGTCCCTTGGCAAACACCTCGGGGGGCACTTCCGGAATGTCGGTGAGGTCGATGGCCTCAGCACTCCGGGATCTTTGCGAAGTAGCTCGTTTCCTCATTCTTTGTCGCCTTCCGTATCGAAATGAACCGGATCGAATCGCCGCGCTCCGTATGTGCCACCGCAACCACTCGCCCTGCCAGAATACCGAACGTGATGAAGCGGCGTTCGTCGTACTCGAATCGGGTGTCCTCGACGCTCACCGTGTAGCCGTCAAAGACTCTCTCCGCGCCGACGAAATCGATGCCGTGTTTCCGGATATTCGCCTTCCGCTTCGTCTCCTCCCACTCGAACTCCACGGGCGGAGACTGTAGCTACATAATGTAACGACAGCAAGCGAATTCACAGCCCCCACGATCGCACCACCGATATTCGGCGTAACGACATCCCCGAGCGGCACAGCTTCCGGGCCAGCGCCACGGTGGCTTGCTCATGTGGCTCCGGCTCGATGTGGTTGCCGTCGGAGCTGAGACGCCAGCCGTAGGGAGCTTCTCGGCTAGGCGTCGGACTACGCGGTTCAGGTTCAACTCATAGAGGTTTGCAGAAGTCGAGCGAGCCACGCACGTTCGCGACGAGCCACAGCGGTTGTCGAGCGAGCACTTTTGCAAACCGGAGTTGAACTGAGCAGTCTGAGCAGCGGCGCACCGAGTGATGCCCTATGCACATTCCATTGTGGCGCTAACGATCAACAGATGACAATAGGAAGCGCGAGGGCGTTGGTAAGGTGGTGTCCAGCTATCCTGTGGCGCGGGCCAACGCCGACGATGCGGTGCGTCGACCACTCGCGCCCCGAAGTTGGGGGCACTGCTGCGCGCCAGAACGCACGGGGGCAGCGCCACGCGAGGTGGCCTCGATCGCCGCCACGGCGAGCTTGGGCAGTCATGCGGCCTGTCCAAGATGTGGTGGGCCGCGATCGGTGCGGCGGTGGAAAGGCGCCGGGCTGAGGGCATGGCGAATCATGCGCCCGTGTGGACAGCGCGGGCAGCGCGTCAGGTCAATGCCCGTGAGGTGCAGCAGTCGGGTCTGCCAGTCGAGTGTAGCGCCACCGCGAGCTAGCGCAGGCTCGGGTACCAGTAGCGCAGTCGCCTGCAAGAATGCACGGGCGCGTTCGAGCTGCGTGGTGGCGTTGCCCGCGGCGAGCAGGCCGTAGTGACGGATCTTGACGAAGCCCGCGGGCAGCACGTGGAGGAGGAAGCGCCGGATAAACGTGTGCACCGGCAGGGTGATGCTGCGGCCCCCCTTGGTGGCAAAGCGCACGCCGTCAGCATCGATCGCCTGCAGGCGCTGATTGGAGATCCCAACCCGGTGCGTGTAGCGGCCGAGATAACGGAACACATGCTGCGGCCCACCGAACGGGCGCTTGGCGTACACGACCCACTCGCTGCGGTGCAGCTCGTTGACGAGGTGTTGAAACGTGCCCGCGTCGGCGAGTGACTGCGTGCCGCCACCGAACTGCAGTTCGTCATTGCGGTACGCGGCGACGAGGGCGGCCAGAAACTTTCCACGGAAGAGCCGCGAGAGCACCTTGACGGGGAAGAGGTAACGGCGGCGGGCACTCTGCCAGCGCTGCCGGTCGACGCTGAGTCCGCCACCGGTGACGATGCAGTGCACGTGCGGGTGGAACTGCAACTCCCGCGTCCAGGTATGCAGCACGCTGGTGATGCCGAGCTGAGCGCCCAAGCGCGCCGGATCGCGACCGAGAGTGAGCAAGGTCTGCGCGGCGGCCTGAAACAGGAGCGTGAAGAGTCGCCGCCGATTACGATGGGCGAGAGGCCGTAGCGCGGCGGGCAGCGTGAAGACAACATGAAAGTAGTGCGTCGGCAGGAGGCGGGTGAGGCGCTGCTCGATCCACTGCGCCTGGCGCAGGCTCTGACACTTGGGACAGTGCCGGTTGCGGCAGGAATTGTAGGCCGGACGTTCGTGCCCGCAAGTGTCGCACACGTCCAGGTGTCCGCCCAACGCCGCGGTGCGACACGTTTCGATGGCGTGCATCGCCGCACGTTGGTCGGCGCTGACTGGGTGCCGCTGCCGGTACACCTCGCCGTGGGCGCGGAAGATCGAGGCGATCTCCAGGGCCGGGCGGGCCGCCGGGCGACACGGCTCGGCTGCCGCGTGCCCCACGGTTACTCGGGCTCAGGCGCGGGCGGGAAGTCGAGGCGGTCCAGTGGACTGTGCGTCTGTCCGATCTGCAGCGTACTGACCTGAGTGTAGCGGACGGTGGTGCGAATCGAGGCATGGCCGAGCAGTTGTTGAATCGTACGGATATCGGTGCCGGCTTCCAGCAAGTGCGTGGCGAAGCAGTGCCGCAGGACGTGGGGCGTGACTCGCTTGGAAAATCCGCACGTGGCCACCACCGTCTGCAGCATGCGTTGGACGGTCGTGGGCTGCAGGTGGGGCGCCCCTTTCGTCCCGGGGAACAGGAACGACCCCGGCGGCTTGACCAGACGCCAGTACTCCCGCAGCACCGCCAGGAGTCGGTCGCCCAGCATGACGTAGCGATCCTTGCCCCCCTTGCCGTCGCGCACGTGGATGACCATGCGTTGACTGTCGATGTCGGCGACCTGGAGGGAGCACACCTCACTGATCCGCAAGCCGGCACCATAGGCGAGCATCAGGACGACCCGGTGTTTGAGGGAGCGCACGGCGCTCAACAGCTGCGTGATCTCACCGGGGGTGAGAATATCGGGCAGCCGCTGCGGGACCTGGGGCCAAGGAATATGCGCCACCACTTCGGGGCGACGCAGCGTGTTTACGTACAAGAACTTCAACGCCGCGACGTACATCCGTACCGTGGCCGGTTGGGCCTGCCGCTCGTGGATGAGGTAGAGCAGGAAGGCCCGAATCTCCGCTTCGCCCAATGTGGCCGGCGAGCGTCCGTGGTGTGCGGCAAAGCTGCCGACGCACCGTAAGTAGTGGTACCGGGTCACGGGCCGGTAGCCCTTGAGCCGCAAGTCACCGTCCATCTGATCGCGTAGCTGTCCCATCGTCTCCTCCTTTGGCGCACCCGGTGATCGGGTGTCGCGCTCCAGAGTGTGGAACACCCGTGTCGGAATCTGAAGGAGACTGCTGCTACCGCGGAGAATGCACGCGTGCGAGGTGAAACGCTGCTGCAGTCCATGCTGCCGCAGGCCTTAGTTCAACGGCGTTTATCCGCCGGCCGGCCGCGATCCCTCTGCCTCGTTCGATGCGCTCGTTGGGCCAGACTGCGGATCAAACCCGCTTCGTTATCAAGTATAACTCCCGAGCCACACGTGCCACGGATCAGGGACTACGCGTGTTCAAGCCCCCCATGGAAGCGCTCGGCCAACTCGGGATCGCGGTCGTCAAAATACTCGGTGTGGCCGTCGATGTCGCCGCGGGCGTGGGCGCGGATGTCGAGTGCAAGGTCGGTCACGGGCGTCGGCGCTGCGGGGGCGGCTTCTGCGCGGCGCGCGCGCGCCGGTAGCGAGCCAGGTGATCGCGCCGCGCTTTCCACCACGCGGCGTCAACGCGTTCGAGAGGGGAATTTGCCCCTTCCACGATGAGCTGATCAAGTTGTTCGAGGGCGGCGTCGCGGTCGAGGTCGCGACGGATGAGATCGCGGATGTAGTCGCTCATCGAGCCGTAGGAGCCGAGCTTCTGGACCTTTTTGGTGAGCCGGTTGCGCAGCGGCACCGGCATGGAGACGTTGACGAAGGCTTGGCGGCTTTTGGCGGTGGTGCGAGCTTTCATGAGAAGAAGGATAGGCGCCCGTTGGGAAGTTGTCAAATGTTTACAATAGTTGTAGGGACGGGGCCAGCAGCGCCAGAGACCGCGCATGCGACAGGACGTCTCCAGCGGCATCGCGGTTCGCGGTCGCCGTGGCGTTGTTTGGCTTGGTTGGCCCCACTGGCTCGCCTACGCAAGTGCGGCCAGCTCCGGTTCACCGGACAGTGTGCCGAACTTGCCGAATCGCAGGCGTGGCTGAATCTAAGAAAGCGCCGCCGGATACATTCTCCGGCGGCTCTTGGACGGATGCGGCGGGCGAGCGTGAGCGCGCGCAATGAGGCCTCACGCTCTCTTGCGTAAGGGCTGTTCCTGCAACGCGCGTTGTACGGCGGCGGGGTCGCGAGCGATTACCGTCAGAAACACCCGCGCCGCGCCGGTCGGTGTACGCCGGCCCTGCTCCCATTGCTCAAGGCTGCGCTTGCTGAAGCCATAGCTGCGGGAAAATTCGCCCTGCGACATGTGGGTCTGCTTGCGGATCGCTTTCACGTCGATCACTTCCGGCACGTGCACAATGCAGCCGTGGGTGTTTTCGCCGCGGGCGTAGGCCAAGGCTTCCCGCGCTCCCTGCAGGATGCTGTGCCCGGCCTTGGTTGTTCTCTTGGCTCTGCTCATAGTCTTGCCCTCCTGTAGCTCTCCGGGAGAACCTTCAAAATCTTTTTCAGCTCGTTTTTTTCGGCCGGACTCAGGTCACTTTTTTCGTTCTTGGCGAACATCGACAACAGGAACACCGGAATATCCGCGCCGCCGTAGAACGTAATCACCCGGTAACTGCCCCGTTTCCCTTGCCCAGGTCTGGCCAGGCGTCTCTTGCGTGCGCCGCCGGTGCCGGGTATCAGGTCGCCGCCCTGGGGGTCGGCTGCCAGGCACGTGACGATGGCCGTGCGTTCATTCTCGGAAACGCCGCACTCCTTGGCCCGCCGCAAAAACGCCGGTGTTTCCACAACCGTATGCATAGCCTATTATACGCCAATGACGTATTGAGTCAAGGAACTTCCGGCGCCAGCGTGTGCACGCGCAATGGGGACTCAGAACTTGATCACGCGCAGCGCCCGGCGCTCCTGGTCGGGGGTGACCTCGATGTAGCGCTGCGTGGTGGCGAGCAAGATGGCCGGCGCTGATAGATGACGTCAACGGCGTTTATCCGCCGTCCGGCCGCACGCCCTCTACCTCGTTCGCTGCGCTCGTTGGGCCGGACAGCGGATCAAACCCTCTTCGTGTAGAGTCGAGATGTGGCGCGGTGGTTTAGGCCGGAGTTTGGGTTCCCTGTTGCTCGCCCTTTCGTCTGCGAGTGTCCCATGATCCCAGCCATGCTCCGTTTCCACATCCCGCTCATCAAACCGGACGTGCGGGTTTCCCGCATCAAATGTGGTGCACCACATTTGATGCGTTATGTGGCCAACCCGCTTATGTGGCGTTCAGTCCATGGGGCCTTGTCCTCTCAGCGAAATGGGCAAACCGAACGCCACATAAGTAAAGCACTACAGTGTGCGCAAGAATGCCATCACGCCTGGATCGTGCCAACGCCTGACCGTGTTGCCGTCGCCGATATCGCATTTGGTGAGCGCCTTCGCCTTCATCTCAAGATCGACTTCGGCGTAGATGTTGGTCGTGTCGAGCGAGACGTGTCCAAGCCAACCTCGTATGGTGTTGATATCACCCCGGCGCGCAGCAGATGGCAGGCCGTCGAATGGCGAATCGTATGCGGGCTCACGCGCTTGTTGGCCATCGAGGGCACGCGGATTCGTGCGCGACGTCCATAGCGTTCGACGAGCGTATGGATGCCGAAGCGGGTGATTGGTTCACCGCGGCGATTGAGAAAGACGTGCTCGGTAGGGGAGCGTCCGTCGCTCAAGGCATGCAGCTCGCGCACGGTGACTGACCACAGTGGGCAGTGGCGTTGCTTGCCGCCTTTGCCCACGATTCTTACCGAGGCAGAGGTGAGGTCGAGGTCGTTGATCAGCAATCGTGCGGCTTCGTCGGCACGAGCGCCTGAGTTATAGAGAAACAGCATCAGGGCATAGTCCCGCAGACCTTGAGCGGTGCGGCGATCGGCCTCGGCGAGGAGGGCATCGATTTCGGGCTTATCGAGGTAGGCGATCGCGGGGCGGGCGGTGTTCTTGAATGGCACCGAGCGGATTTGACCACACCACGCGACGTGCTCGGGGCTGTGTTCGCCGACAAATCGGGCGAAGGCGTGGAGAGCGGCGAGCCGCTGGTTGCGGCTCGCAATCCGACAATGGCGAGCGGCCTCAAGATCGGCCAGGAACTGACGCACGAGATCAGCCGAGATATCTGCGACGCTCAGTCGGTCTACCATTATGTTGAGCTGCCGTGCGGCGAAGGGCAAGAGCAGACGGAATGCGTCGCGATAGC
>CAVSQF010000040.1:0-18883 GCA_963729835.1 uncultured delta proteobacterium
TACCGGCTATTGGGGGCATCCCCAGACTAATTGAGGTAGTTAGTACGACTATAAGCGACCGCGGCGCTCAACCAAAGCTTGAAGCGTCAAGGGTCCTCCTGAAGGAGATTCGGACCGCAGTCACATTGCCAGGCGAAGACGCCAAGCCTTGCTCGGTCATCTGCAGTAAACTACGGGACGCGGAGGACATCCTCCTTGCGTTTATGACGGAACCGCAACCCTCTCAGTTTCCAGAACGCGAGCTGCACGATGCTATCGGCAATCTTGCAGACGCAAACAACTCCCTCAGCGACATCTTGGCAGTGGCCGAAGAAATAACGAAGCGCGTTGGAAAAACACGCTTGGATGATCCGACGCCTCACCGGGAACCAGCGACAAGATGCGAAGCCCTTTGGGCCAAGGGCAGAACGCTCGTCAATTTACTCTCCTCTGCAAGTCGACTCTCAACTGGGGGACCGGCTGACGGTAGCGCCGGCGGGATGCTTGAAGGCAGTGGACCCTCGTTCCATAGCTCGCTCGGCGGGCTGACTACAAAGCTCACGGAATGGAGCGGTCAAGACTGCACGTCGATATCAATCAGGGGGTTCCTGGATGAAGTCAATAACATGGCCCAATATATCGACCCAATTGATTCGGTGGCCGTGGCATCGATAGTCGAAAAGAGAGACGCGCTTACCCGATTGCTAAGACCCCCGCGTTTGGGTCTCCGCTTCAAGACTGTGGCTGTATATTTGACGTTGGTATTTGCTTCGCTGCTCGGTCTCTACTGGGTATTCGTCAGAAGCTTGAGAACGGGACTGGCGAATATTCTCGAAGCACTCGCAATCGACTGTGCTGCGAAGTTGCCCGCCAGCCCATGATAGCCTGCAACGAATAACTTTACCGGCTGACCCTTCACGTGCCCTCGGATCAAAGTGGGGATGGAAATGAGCGCGGAGCGCCACCATTGTGGTCCGAGAACGGATGAAAAGGAGTCGGTGCCGGACGTCCGGCACTCCGCGGAAGACGTAGCACCTGGTCAACGAACGTCGTAGCGGAACCACACCCCACCCCCCACAATTGGCGCAAGGCACCAGCAATGGCAAAAAGACGCCATTGCAAAAAAGATTGAATGAGCGCGCAGCGCCACCCTACGCCGCAGGCGAAAGCGGACAGCCCCAACGGGGCGCCCGTCCAAGACGGGGCACCCGAAGCGGAGCGTAGGCACGGGCAGTCCCCCGACGGGGGACGGTGCCGCGGCAGCGGCAGCCCACGAAGGGGGGCACCTTTCCGCCGTAGGCGGTTGCGCGCGGCCGTCGCGAGCCGAAGTCCTCCACGAGCCCGACCGTACCGCGCTTGCTCGGCGTGCAGCCGCGGTCGGGCGAGTGGGAACGCAACGGAGTGGAGTGATAGGACTTCGTGCTTCGCGACCCCCCTTGAAAGCCGTCGGCGGGGCAGTCACGACGGAGGAGTGACCGGGCCCCCGCCGACCGAGTGACCCCGACCGGAGGGCGGGGTCGCGAAGCCGAACCTTACGCAGCGACTACCAACAGCCAGCAGACTGGTGATGACAAGTCGAGAGCGAAGTAAGGTGAGGGGATTTCAAGGGGGGTCGCGAAGGCGACGGACACATGAAGTACGCGGAATCAAAAGGGGAAAGCACGAAACAGCCTATGCAATTGGGATTGCATAGGCTGCAGCGGGTGGATTGCATAGGATGCAAGCCGCCCGGCACGCCCCGGCGTGACGGACTTTCCCCCTGATTCGCCGCGTACTGAAGGGGTCCGTTGCCGTAGCGACGGCCGCGCGCATCAACTGGCTCATGCGAACGGAGCCGACCATCAGAACGCGGAGCGGGTCGGCAGAGTGAGCCACCCGGAACGAGCCGCATCTAAACGCCGGAGGCGGCGGCGAGTGCAGGGTCGGGGTTGCGGGGCAGGGCCGTGCTGAGCTGATACTCGTACTTGACAGCATCGAGGATGCGGCGTTAGTGTTCGTACAGAATAGTGAGGAAGGGGTTCACTCGGCGGTTCCGTCCACCGGCTGTGCTCCTTCACTAAAACAGGCACCCTGAGGTGCCTGTTGCTTTTTGTACTCGAAGCGGTGGCGGAGACGGTCGGGCTGCTTCAGCCGCGCAGCAGGGTCGCGAACTGGTCTACGGTGAGCCCGGCTTGCTTGATGATACCAGTGAGCGTGCCGCGTTTGAGGTCACGGGCGTGGTAGGCAACGCCGACCATCAGGAGGCGCTCGGCGTGCCAGTAGTAGCGGTGTGAGCCACGGGTGTGGTGGAGGAGGAAGCCGGCACGGCGTAGCGCGCGCTCGACCTGAGCCGGCGTGCACGCCGGCAGCCGACCGCTCATGCGGGGGTGAGTCTCACAGCGATGCGTCGCGCGACGGCAGCACCGTGTTCAAGCGGGATGTCCTCACCGACCTTTTGGAGCGCCTCAATGTAACCGATGATAGCGTCCTTGGCCATGGCGCGCGCCTCTTCCATGGTGTCGCCCTCGGTAGTGAGACCGTTCAAGGCCGGAATGGTCACGACGTAGCCACCTTCTTCGGCCGGTTCAAAGACGGCCGTGTAGCGGTACACGGTTTCCGTGCGTCGACTGGTCGAAGTGCGGGGGATGTGGGGCGATCGCTTGGTTGCGGATGCTGCGGGTGATTTCGCCATAGAGTGTTGAGTGTAGCGCGGGTGGAGTCGACTTGTCCAGCGTGGGGTACTGCGGCCACGGTGATAGTCAAGCATCGGCCAAAAAAGAAGTTCGACATCAACGTTCTGTTTGGTGCGCTCGCCGCCGCGCAACCGGACGGTCTTCTTGGGCGCGACAACGTAACCGGTCTTTTGGAAGGACAGGTGAAGCGGGGCTAACGGTGGTTACCGGGTAGTATCGACCAGGGCAGCCCACCAATGGTTGACGGCCTGGAGGTCGGCGGTGCGGATGTAGTCGGGGACGGCGAAACCGCGACGCTCGGCGTCGATGATCATCCGCGTAATGCGGGGGTCAATGCCGGTGGGCTGGGCCTGTGAACGGTCAAAGAGGTTGCCCAGGGTGGTGCCGCTGGGGTGTGGTTCGTCGCTGGCAACAGACGGCGTGGGGTGCCGGCGGTTCTCACCTTCCTCGGTCCACATGGCGTGGAAGTACGCGGGTCGGGAACCGATAGCGATCTCGGTCGCGGCCTGCTTAAAGTCGCTCAGTTTGAAATCAAGGGCATCGGCCAAACCAGCGCGGACGGCTTCCGCAGCTCGCTTCACATAGGCGGCGTGGTTACGGTCGAGGGCGCCAAGGATCTCGCCCTGCTTTTCCACGAGCCAGTGTACCCGACCGATGTGGTCGTCATTCAAACCGTAGGTGTGTCGCAGCACGTAGTCTGAAATGACTGGAGGTCGGGTTGAGGTCCGGCTCACCTTAGAGGTCGATTTTTGGTCGTTAGCCGTAACGTCGTTAACGACCTTGTTCTCCTGGTTGTTGGTAACTGTAACTTGTGGGGCAGATTTTTTGACCACGGCCTGGGCAAATACCTTGCCCACGGGGGTGGGTAAAGATCCTGCCTCCCCCTGGGCAAGTTTTTTTACCACGGGGGGTTCACTTTCGGTTCCCTCGGTTGATGCGTCGCCATAAGGGCCACCATTGGAAGTATTTTCAGTGAGGAGCCGAAGCCGATACGTGGTGGCCTCGTCTCCACGCTCGGTGCTGCGGCGACGCTCGGGAATGATCATGCCTTCTCTGCGAGGCTGCGTATGGCGCTCAGGAGCGTCGGTTTACTGAGCCCAGTGCCGTGGTCGAGCCGGTTGCCATCGCGCTTCACAATGCCGGTGAGCATCTGGCTCAGCGAGATGTTGTCGCTCTCGCGCTTGAAGCCGTACGTGCGGCGGATGACGTACAGGAGCACTTTCAGCTCCGCGCCGGACAGATGCACCATGATCTCGTCGAACAGTTCGTCCGGAACCTGGGTGTTATTCGGGCTGTTGAATCCACGGAAACCGCGGAAAGGAGCAGGGCAGGCCATACGGTCGGTCAAGACAGGTTCTTCAGGGCGTCGCGCAACGCCTCACGGATGTCGTCGTGCGTGATCCTCGATTTTCGGAAAGTAACGCGGACGGTGAACCTTCGGTCCTCGGCCTGGAACTTGTGCTCGTAGGGTTTGGGACCAGGCTTGCTGCTGTGGGCGGTCACGGTCTTGGCGCGGGCCTCGCGGACGGTGAGGTTCCCGTTCCGCAAGGCCTGCCAGAGGGCGAGCTGCGCCTCGGAATTCGGCTGCCGCAGCAGCTGCAGAAGCTGGCTTTTCTTGAATTTGTCGGACGTCCGACATTCGACCTTGATGGCCTCCGGTAGGTTGTTGAGGCTCAAGGATTCGGTAACGCTCACCCTGCCCTTCCCGATGATGCGGGCGAGCGCGTCGTCGGTGAGGTGGCGGCGATCTTTGAGGCGTTTCAGACTCTCGGCTTCCTCGATCGGGTTCAGGTCCTCGCGCTGCAGGTTCTCGATCAAAGCGATTTCGGCGGGGTCCTCCTTTTGGCGGATGAGCGCCGGGATCTTGACAAGGCCGGCAATGGTGGCGGCGCGCCAGCGTCGTTCGCCGGCGATGAGGGTGAAACTGGTACCGTCGAGGTCTCGGCGGATGATGATGGGCTGCAGGATGCCGCGCTCGCGCACAGATTCGGTGAGGTCGTGGAGTGCCTGCGGGTCGAAATACTTTCGGGGTTGGTCCGGGCTGGCACGGATGGCCTTGACTGGAATGTTGACGACACGGCCGGCGTCGTCGTCGGTGAAGGCCTCAACCGGGTGCGGGTCGTCTGCTGCGCCGAAGCCGGAAAGATTGAGGGCTTTGATTTCAGGCCGCTTTGGCATAGGCGAGGATTTCGTCGGCCAGGGCCCGGTAGGCCTCGGCGAGTGGGGATTTTGAGTCGTATTCGAGAAGGGATTGGCTGGCGACGGTGGCATCCTTGGCCTTCACGGAGTACCCGATCACGGCCTGGAAGGTGCGGTCACCGAAGGCCTTGCGGACCTGGTCGAGCACCCCGCGCGCGTGGTTCGTGCGGGCGTTGTACATCGTGACGAGCACACCCAAGAGTTTGAGGTCTGGATTCAGTTTGCGCCGTACCTTTTCAATGGTGGCGAGCAGAAGCTCGGCGCCACGCATGGCGAGGTAATCGCTCTGCAAGGGAATGAGCACGGAGTCGGCCGCGGCCAGCGCGTTCGTGGTGAGCAGCCCAAGCGAGGGCGGGCAGTCGATGAGGACGTAGTCGTAGACGCCCTGCCCTGGTTTCAGGGTCTCGCGGAGTGCCCGCTCGCCGTTCATCTCGGACATCAACTGCAATTCGGCCTGCGAGAGGTCGATCGAAGAAGGGACAAGCGATACGTGGGCGATTTGCGTCGGCAGCGTGATGCTGGCGAGCGTGAGGCCCGGCGTGGTTTCCAGGAGCACGTCGTAGACGGTCTTTTGAAGGGTCCGGACGTCGATCCCGAGGGAGATGGTAAGGGAGGCTTGCGGGTCGAGGTCGACCAGAAGCACGCACTGGCCGTGTTCGGCGAGCGCGTGCGCGAGGTTCAGGCACGTCGTGGTTTTACCTACCCCGCCCTTTTGGTTGGCGACGGCGATGATGGTGCACATCGGCGGGAGATGAAAGGGATGAAAACGCATCTACATCGTACGGGATGGAGGGGCGTTGTGTCAAAGGGTGAAGGAGTTAGCGCACGAGTAACCATACCCCACGAAGCTCTTTCAGGGGATCGGTTGTGGGTTCCTTCTGGAATGGGGACCACGGGCCAACAATGCGCTGGGCGTTTTTTGGTCAACCAGAAAGGTGCTAGAAGAGCGCTCGTAAACGGACGGAGGTCCAGCCATGAAGCGGTCGGTAACACGGCTCTTTCCTGTTGGGTTGGGTGTGTGGACATCGACGGCACTCACGTGTGCCGTGCTGTTGGTCGTCGGCGCACATACGGGGGAGGCGGGCATCAATGTCTGGACCAGTCGCGGGCCTGACGGCGGCAACGTCGGGGCGCTAGTCATCGACCCCACCACACCCAGCACGCTCTACGCCGGAAGCAGCGTCGCCGGCTTCTTCAAGAGCACCGACAGCGGCGGTAGCTGGAGCCCCGCCAACACCGGCCTGCCCAATGCATACTTCCCGACGCTAGTCATCGACCCGACCACACCCAGCACCCTGTACGCCTTAGCCGCCGGCGTCTTCAAGAGCACCGACAGCGGCGGCAGCTGGAGCCCCGCCAACACCGGCCTGCCCAGAGATATTACCGAACTCGTTTTCGCCGAGACGACCCCGAGCACGCTCTACGCCGTAAGCCGCGGCGCTGGCGTCTTCAAAAGTACCAACAGCGGCGCCAGCTGGAGCCCCGCCAACACCGGCCTGCCCAGAGGTATTAGCGAACTCGTTATCGCCCCGACGACCCCGAGCACGCTCTACGCTTTAGCCGCCGGCGTCGGCGTCTTTAAAAGCACCAACAGCGGCGACAGCTGGAGTCCAACGGCCAACACTGGCCTGCTCCTTTTCAGCGTCTACGCGCTGGTCATCGACCCGAGCACGCCGAGCACGCTCTACGCCGTGACCGAGTACGGCGTGTACAAGAGCACCGACAGCGGCGCCAGCTGGACAGCTATGAACAGCGGCCTACCGCCCGAGTTTTTCGTTGGCCTGCTAGCCATCGACCCGAGCACGCCGAGCACGCTCTACGGCGGAAGCTTCGGCGGCGTCTTCAAAAGTACCGACAGCGGCGGCAGCTGGAGCCCCGCCAACACCGGCTTGACTAACTCTCGCGGCGTTACCCTCCCCGTCCAGGCGCTAGCCATCGACCCGACCGCACCGAGCACACTCTACGCCGGCACCTCCTACGACTACTACTCCGGCGGTGCCGGCGTCTTCAAAAGTACCGACAGCGGCGGTAGCTGGAGCCCCGCCAACACCGGCTTGACCAACACTATCGTCGATACGCTCGCTATCGGCGCCAGCCCCCCGCGCACCCTCTACGCCCTAGGGACTGTCGATTTTCTCGATGAGCATGGTGACCTCCTGCGTGCCGATCAGGTATAAGGGTCGTGTTGGGTGGAGGGGCATGATGCGGCGGATCAAACGGCCCACGAAACGAGTGGCCAACACCGGACAGCGTGGGTTTGAGTTTTGTCAGGCGCCGGCACCACCGGCGGCCGAGCGCCAGCCGATCAGTGATGATCGGTTCCTGGACGATGACCCGTACCATATCCTGATCGGCGACCGGCGCCTCGATCAGGTGTTGCAGGACAATGGGATGCGGTGGGTGGGAGAGCTGCGTAAGCTCCTGGCGAGCCTGGACTACTCGCTGTTGACGGCGAAATACTCGACCCGTGGGCGCCGGGCGTTGCATCCGCGCACGGTGTTGGGGCTGATCGTGTACGGGTTGTTCGTGAAGCAGCTGGCCCTGCGGGAGTTGGAACAGTTGAGCGTGGCCAACATTGGCGCGTGGTGGGTCTGTGGCGGGCGACGCCTCGATCACAGCACCATCGGGAAATTTGTGCAGCTGCACGAAGAGGTGTTGGGCCAGGAGTTTGTCACCGCCCTGGCGGCGTGGGTGGTGCAGCGGCTGCGGCTGCGCCCCGGGATGGCGAGCATCGACGGGACGGTAGTGGAATCGGCGGCCAGTCGGTGGAAACTGGTGCAGGCCGAGGCCGCAGCGCTGGTGGCGGCCGAGGCCCGCCAGGCCGCGGAGGCGGCTCCCGACAATCCGGCCGCGCAACAGAGCGCCGAGGCCGCGACGGAGGTGGCCCGCGTCGCCGAGCAGCGTTGCGCCACACGTGTGCAGCAGGGCAAGCCGACCGACACCGTGGTGGTGGCCTGCAGTGATCCCGACGCCGTGGTGCAACCGCGCAAGGACAAGGTGAAGCGGCCAGCCTACAAAGCCAGCACGCTGATGCACGAAGCGGGGGTGATCATCGGCCAGTATGTGGATCCGTCGAGTGAGCCGGCGGCCGTCGCGCCGTTGCTGGAGCAGCACCAAGAAGTCTTCGGGCAGCTGCCGCCCACGTTGCTCATGGATGCAGGATACCACCACGGGCCGCTGTTGGGGGACTTGGCCGAGCAGGGGATCGATGTGTTGTGCCCCTCGGGCAAAGCGATGGGCGACGACGACTGGGAGAAGAAAGGGGCGAAGGGACTCTTTGCCAAGCACCAGTTTCGCTACGACGATCAACGCGATGCCTACGTGTGCCCAGCCGGTGAGGTGCTGAGCTATACCGACCAGGGCAAGGACGGGCGGGGCTGTCGCTATCGGCGCTATCGTACCGCAGCCTGCGCCCGTTGCCCCATGCGCGCACAGTGCACCACCGGCAAGCATGGGCGCAGCATCAAGCGCTACGCTGGCGACGAGTACAAGGAAGCGATGGCCCTGGTGTTGATGCAGCCCCGGGCGCGTGAGGTCTACAAGCAGCGCATGCCCATTGCGGAGACGGTCCACGCAGAGCTGCGCGAGCGGTTCGGACTGCGACGTTTCCACCGTCGTGGGCTCAGCGCCGTGCGAGCCGAGTTTGGCCTGTACTGCATTGCCTTCAATCTGAAGAAAGCACTGCGGGAGGCTGCGGTGCTTATCGTCTTTGTCGTCTCTGGCCAGTACGGAGAGGGTAGTGGGGCCGCAGCCGAACTCTGCGTCCTTTCGATCCGCATCGTCTCGCTCAGGCAAACAGAATGACATCGAGTCAAACACGGGCTTCACTCATCTCGGTTTATCGACAGTCCCCCTAGGAGGAGGCGACTTCTTCAAGAGCACCGATAGGGGCGGCAGCTGGAGCGCGGTCAACTCCGGCCTGAGCGGCAATGCCCCCCTCGTCCAAGCGCTGGCCATCGATCCGACCACGCCGAGCACGCTCTACGCCGGGACCGAGGGCAGCGGCGTCTTGCAGAGCACCAACAGCGGCGCCAGCTGGAGCGCCACCGGCGGAAAGTACGGTAATCCCCAGAGCATCACCGCGTTGGCGATCGACCCGCGCACCCCAAGCACGCTCTACGCCGGGACGTACAACAGCGGCGTGTTTCAGAGCACCAACAGCGGCGCCAGCTGGAGTGCGGTCAACACCGGCCCGAGCGGCAATGGCCTCTACGTCCTCGCGCTGGCCATCAACCCGACGACGCCAAGCACCCTCTACGCGGGAACCTGGGGTGGCGTCTTCCAGAGCACCAACAGTGGCGCCACGTGGGCAGCCGTCAACACCGGCTTGAGCGACACGGACTACGTCCGCGCGCTCGCCATCAACCCGACCACGCCGAGCACCCTATACACCGTAATCGCAGGTGCCGCCGGCGTCTTCAAGAGCACCGACAGCGGCGGCAGCTGGAGCTTCGCCAACATCGGCCGAACTAGCCCTTACGTTCACGCGCTCGTTATCGACCCCAGCACCCCGAGTACGCTCTACGCTGGCACAACTGGCGGTGTCTTCAAGAGCACCGACAGCGGCGGCAGCTGGAGCACGCTCAACACCGGCCTGAGCGTCCTCGACGTCAACGCGCTGGCCATCGATCCGACCACGCTCTACGCCGGGACCGACGGGGGCGGCGTCTTCGCCATCGAGCAGGTGTCAACCTGCACCGGTGACTGCGACGGCAGCGGCGACGTGAGCATCAACGAGCTGATCACCATGGTGAACATCGCCCTGGGCTACGCCCCGCTCTCCGCCTGCACGGCGGGTGACGCCAACGGCAACGGAGCTATCGAGATCAACGAAATCATTGCGGCAGTGAACAACGCCCTGAACGGCTGCACGGGCGCCTGAGAAATCCTGAAAAAAAGGCCATATTTATGCCATTCCCGTGGAATCCCGTGTGCCACAAGGGTTTCACGCCAAAGGCGAGCCATGAGGCACTGGTCCCGCGGTGACGGAAGGCGGTTGCGGACCTACCAGCGATGCTGCCCCGCAAGTTCTGCACGCTTTCGTGCAGCTGTCACGTTGATGCGGCCACGCACCATGTCCACGCTCGTTCCGTAGAGGTTCGCCGCATCTTGGAGCGATAAGCCGCGACGCACGATGCTGAAGGCCGCCTCTTCGGAGATGAGCAACGCTCCGGCCAGCCACTGCGCTTCTTCTTCCTGCTCCGCGTTCCATTCGCGGATGCCGTGTCCGTCAACGATAGGTTCGGGTTCATGCCACAGGAGAGAGTGCGCCAGCTCGTGGGCGATGTTGCTGGCCTGGCGACCACGACTGTGCACGTCGTTCACAACGATCAGCCGCTTGTAGTCGCAGAATACCGTGACCGCAGAGAATGCCTCGCGGTCCTTCTGCGTGAACTGCATCACGGCGTTTCCTGCCTCGGCTCTCATAGAACTCAAGTTGACAATCGGGATCTCAAGCTGCGCTGCCAGGCGCCACGGATCGAGGGGGTCGGCTGGAGCCAGTCCCAGTTCCCGTCGAATATTGCGGGCGATCGTGTTGGCTTCAGCCTTGAAGCCCCACCGCAATTTCATCAGCCGCCGCTCGTCAGTCCTTCTCAGCGAGCCGCTTGTACGCAAGCCGGATGATTTGGTCGAGCGCCGCCGCGTTCTCCCTGCCGAGTTTTCGGTCGGCCCGGAGCAGCTTGGAGATGACCGCAAGTGTTTCCGGCTTACCGGTGAGCGGTCGACGGCCCTTGAGAAAGTCTTCCGCTTTCAATCCCGACCAGGTGAGGAGCGCGGCCAATCCATCGACATCGGGCCGCTTCCCCTGGGCCATCCGGGTCAGCGTCGAGGCGCTCACGCCGGACTCGGCCGCGACATCCTTCCAGGTTTGCCCCTTCGTCTCCCGCACGCTGTCGAGGGCGGTGAAGAACGCCTCGGTGTCGAAATGCTCCTTGTCCATCGTGCCCTCCAGTTTCACTCTTGCAATTAGGTGCCTGTAGTGCAATCTTGGAATTCGAGAATAGCAATCGCCAACCACATTCACAATAGGCGCGCCGATGCGGAACACCGAACACATTGCCGATCTGACCGATCTCATTGCAACCCCTGATCGGGTACGGGAGGTGCCTGCGGAGATGATCCCGCGGTTGATCGGCGCACTGGAGCTGCAGGCCGCTGGGCTTGAACAGCTCAAGGCGGAGCTGTGGGCACGCTTGCTCCGCGCGCAGTCTGACCATGCCGCTGATTGCGTGATCGACTCAGGTCTTGCGGCTGTTCGGTCTGAAACCGGGAAGCGATCGCGGCACCTGTGGGCACCCGATGCGAAGGACCAGCGCCGACAGCCAATACGCGGCGCCACCGGTGACGCCGCCACACACAACCTGATGACCGTGCGCCAATTCTGCGTGGCCCATCCCGCCTTTACGGAAGGTTCGCTGCGATGGCTTCTCTTCAACCGAGAAACCAACGGGCTCTCGGTTGCCCTCGTCAAGAAGGGACGGCGCCTCTGGATCGACGTCGACGCCTTCTTTGAGTGGCTGGAACAGGGCGAGGCTACTCCTCAGACGGCGGTTGGGTGAGCGGCACGGGTCCCGCATCGGGCGGGGCCGCGAAGAGCCGCGACGTCATCCGTTCGAGGACACCCGCGGTGTGCTGTTCGCTGAGGTGCGCATACCGCTTCACCATCTCATAGGTCTTGTGGCCCAACACCGCCGCGATCTCCGGCAGCGTGGCGGAGTTCATCGCCAGATAGCTCGCACAGGTGTGGCGCAGATCGTGAAAGTGGAAGTTGTCGATCTGCGCCGTGGTCAGCGCCCGTTCCCACACCGCCCGAATGTTGACCGGCCGTGTGCCGTCTCGACGTGGAAACAGCAGCTCCGTATCGGAGCGCTGGGCCTTCAGCAATTCCTGGATGACCGCGAACGCCGGCCCGGTCAGCGGGACGGCGCGCGGCTCGGCGTTTTTGGTGTCGCGCAAGCGCACGACGCGGCGAACGAGATCAACGTCGGTCACCCGCAGACTGAGGATCTCGTCGCGTCGGCACCCGGTGGAGAGCGCTAACATCACCACGGCGTAGAGCCGAGGATTCCGGCTCGCCTGACACGCCGTCAGCAAGCGCGACAATTCGTCTGCCGACAGATAGCGCACGCGTTCCCGCGACTCCTTTTCCTTGTCGACATTCAGGACGGGATTGGTATCGAGCCATTGCCATTGCCGCACCGCCGTAGTGAAGCAGTGAGAGAGCGCGGCTAGGTAGCGGTTGACGCTGGCGCCGGTCCGGCGTTTCTTCACGCGCGTGCCGTCTGCTTTTAACTCATTCATGCGCGTCCGTTTTCGCCCCAACTCGCCCGTGCACTCCACGATGAGAGCGGGTTGCACATCGCCCACCAGCTCATCACCAATCCGCCGGCGCCACCAGTTGAGTTGCGTGGTCTGATTGCGCACCATGGACTGGCCCTTCTTCGGCAACACCTCTTTCAAGTAGCGGTCGATCATGTTCCGCACCGTGTGCTTTTGCGCTTCGGCTTTCGGAAAGTGCCGCCCCTCACGGATCGCGGCCTCTTTTGATTGCGCCCAGCGCTTCGCATCGGTTAGGCGCTTGAACGTCTTCGTGTGCGTCCGGTGCAGCAGGCGGACCTTGGCGCGATACGTCACACCGCCGCTGCCCGTGCGCTGCTCAAACGTGGCCATGGCATCCTCTGAACGGATGGCGGATGGAGGGCACCACCGCGGCGTGTGGACTCAGGGGAAAAGTTCCGCTATGAGCGCGGGGTATGGAACGGTTCGTCGCGCAGTTGGCCTTGGCGGGTGCCCCACAAACGCAAGTGTCACCAAAAGTGTCCCAAGCCGCCGCCATGCACTTCGACCGTTATCATAAGTAGCTGAATTTGCAAGCGCGGGCCGCTAGCTCAGATGGCTAGAGCAGCTGACTCTTAATCAGCGGGTCCCGAGTTCGAGTCTCGGGCGGCCCATGCAAAAGCCCTTGAGAAATCAGGGGCTTTTGTGCCTTTCCCGGAACAAGCGAGTTCGGCAATATATTCGCGGGAAGAACCTGGGAAGAACCCGGAAGGAATTCGGCCGGGCCGCTGTCACCCGGCCCGCCCTCCCTGAATGATGCCGGGGACACTCCTACGAATGCGGCTTGCAGGTCAGCGTGAGCGAGTTGCGCCCTTTTTCCCCAGCGCCCGGATCGGAACTCGCATTCACGCTCAGCGTCGAGCGCGCCGTTTTGAAGCCTGTCGTCGTTTGCTTCAGCAGCACCTGAATTGGCGCAAAGGCTGTACAGTTGTTGTCCGTGTGGTCGCGCCGAAGTCGCAGAGTGGATTGTCATCCGTGCACGTGAGTTGGCGGCCGGGCAGGCCATTGTGCCCAACGACTGCCGCCGGTGCCGTGAACCACTCCAGCATGCACGCATTCCTTGCCTGGCCCCACCTTGGTGAGGAGGCGAACCCATACCCGTAGGTTCGTGGGCAGGCTCTCGGGCTAGAGAGCCGTGCGTGTAAGTACCCCCCAGAGGTGAAGATGATACAGACGATCACCTATGAGCGCCGCCGTGCAGCGAGATGCTCAAAGTACAATGTATCGACCCGACCAAAGTACTGCTGGCCATCACCCGGGTGTCCGGTGAAACTGCCCATGTCAGGCAACGTGGGTACCAACTCCACTGGCGGTACGTTGATTTCGAATCGGGCGAGAGACTGCTGGTAGAGTCCCAGTGGTTGCAGCGCGCCCAAAAAGAGCGCTCCCCACAGGGCCGCGACCCGGAAAGTGAACCGTCCGAGACCCGCGACGGCTGACTCGATGACTTGGAGTGACAGGATGAACAGCGCGGGGATGGAACTCCTCATCACGAAATCGGTGTAGGCCGCGAAACGCACGAAGGGGATGAGAGTGAGGCAGAGCATCGCCACAAGGACGAACGGGCGACCGATCAGGCGGCGCCCCTCGACGAAGCAGAGCAACATCGCGAACAGGCCCCACTCGAGGAGCATGAAGAGGAAGAACGTCGAGCAAGGGATACCCATGCTAAGCCAATTGTAGACTTCGAGCCGTGCGCGCGCCTGAAAAAAAATGGCTATTGGCACAAATACAGTGAGGGTCACCACTGTCTGTAGCACCATCTCCTGTCGCCATCCTCTGTGTCGCAACCACGTCCAGATGATGAAAGGGGCGAGGCCCAGCGTCACAAAGGGGGACCAGCAGAGCGAAATGACTCCGGCAAGGACCGCGAGCCCCGGCCGAGCAAGGCGATCACTCTCGAGAACGAGAACCGTCCCCAACCAGCCGATGATGACGTGCTGGGGCACAAACATCACCAGGAGTGCAGGGCTGGAATATTGGAGGCGAGACCACCACGGATCATGGGTCCACGAGTGAAACGCATACCAATTGCCCACCACGTCGAGCCCCGAAAAGAAGCAGAACACCACGAGACCGATGCGGCCATGGCGACCGAGCAACTTTAGAACCCAGAGGGCGGCGAGAAAATACAGGGCCCACGTTTCGATACCCAAGGCGACGTATGCGAGATGCCAGCCACCGATTTTGCCGACGAGGGCGGGCGCAAGATAGTAGGCCAAGTAGTAGACGAGCGCTCGCTCGGGTGAGTAGAGCACCGGCCATTGCTGGCGTATGAGATCGGCAAGCACCACATTGTGCTTGAGCCAATCGCCCTGTTGCCACCCCACGCCACCGGCTCCACTCATGATGAGCCAGAACAAGCTGACCGCGAAGGCGAGCAACCGTGAGGCCCACGTCAGACGCAGCCTCGGCTTGCTTTCCAAACGCCCAAAGGTGCGCACGCTCCAGGCGAGAGCTGCTACGGCGGGAATGCCGAGCAGAGGCCTGACCCACGTCGCCATGAATAAAGCGACGGGCAGGGCCAAGGCAAGATACGTTATCGCAAACATGCCTGCCGATAATCGAAGCATGGATTGCGGCTGTCAACCAGATTCGTCTCGCAATCGGCCCGAAACCGGTCACTACTCACGCGGCCCGGCCTCGCTGGATGATGCCGCGCACCGTCTCAGCCGCCCACGGCTTGCCGGTGCGGGTCGGGTGCCCTTCGGCATTCAGCCGGTCGGCAATCGCCGCGAAGCTCAGCCGCTCTCCACCCCGCTCGGGCCAGGGGTCGAGGCTCGACTCGATGAGCTGGCCGAAAAGTGCAACGAGGGTCGGCTCACCGCCGCGGAACAAGAACAGTACGAAGCCTACGTTGAGGCGATCGACCTCGTCTCAATTCTGCAGGCCAAGGCGCGTAGGATCTTGGTGGAAGCGTCTGCGGCATGATCGATGGCGCTCGATGCTGCCATCTGCCGCATCGAAGATGCCGACTACGAAGGGCACTCGTTGTCCATGCTGCGACGGATGCCGCCGCGCTCAGCAAGCGCGTCGAGATTCGCTTCATGCCCACGGCACGGCGGCGCCGGGCGGCGTAACGTTTTCCCGGCTAATCCCGTCCGGTACTGACGGGTGGTTGCTCTTGCGCAACCGGGTCGGATCTCGTATTTCTAAGCTCCTAAAGGCACTATCCGGTGAATTTGCATGCACGACCAACCCGTTGAGATCCGCTGGCACGGTCGTGGTGGCCAGGGGGCTATTACGGCGGCGAAGATCTTCGCCCAGGCGGCATTTGAATCCGGGTTTCCCGGCGTGGTGATGGCCCCGAGCTTCGGGACCGAGCGCCGCGGCGCGCCGGTCGAAGTGTCACTGAAGATCGCGAAGACCACCATCAATGACCTGTGCCCCATTCAGAATCCAGACGTGGTCGTGGTGCTCGATGATTCGCTCTTGGCCGAGATCAACGTGACGGCGGGCATGAAGCCGGGCGGCATATTGGTCATCAATACGCACAAAGACGCCGTCGCTCACAACGGCAACGTCAGGGTGGCGACTGCCGATGTCACGCATCTGGCGGAACAGGCCGGTCTCAAGCGGGGCATCGTCAACACCGGCATCATCGGCGCGCTGGCGAAGGTGCTGCCCATCGTGCCACTGGCCAAACTGCTGGCGGCCATCGAGGCGGAATTCGCAGGCAAGAAAGCGGCGGAAAACGTCGCGGCCGCGCGCTTGGCGCACGCGCACACGACCACGGAGTAGCCGGCATGCTCACCGAGGATCTGTGTATCTTGACGTCCGCGAGTTACGCCGGCCCGGGCCGCGACGCCGGACACACCGGCTCTTGGCGGGTCCTCAGGCCGGTGATCGATTACGACAAGTGCGCGCCGGCGCGCAGCGGCAAACCGTCCTGCTTTCGCTGTTGGCTCTTTTGCCCAGACGGCGTGGTGTCCAAGACCCTGGGACCGCAGATCACGCTCGACTACTGCAAAGGCTGCGGCATCTGTGCCGAGGAATGCCCACCCAAGGCCATCACCATGGTCGAAGAGAGTAGCTTCTCGGCGGCCGAAGAGAGCAGCTTTGCGGCGGTGGGTGACCAGGAAAGCTCGTCGTGTTCGAGTCCGGCAACGTAGCAGCCGCCATTGCGGTGAAGCTCGCCAGGGCCCAGGTCATCGCCGCCTATCCGATCACCCCGCAGACCCCCCTCACCGAGAAACTCTCCGAATACGTCGACAGCGGCGTGCTCGATGCCGAATACGTGGCGGTGGAGAGTGAGCACAGCGCGCTCGCCGTCTGCATCGGGGCGTCGAGCACCAGTGCGCGCGCGTTTACGGCGACCTCCGCCAACGGCTTGCTGTACATGGCCGAGCAGGTCCACTGGACGGCGGGGGCGCGCTTGCCCATGGTCATGTGCGTCGTCAACCGGGGAATCTGGGCGCCGTTTTCGGTCGGGAACGACCACCAGGATTCCATCTCACAGCGCGACGCCGGGTGTATCCGAATCTACGCCAAAAACCATCAAGAGATCCTCGACACCGTGATCAAAGCCTACCGGCTCTCCGATGCGGTCTGCATCCCGGTGATGGTCTGTTACGACGGCTACTACTTGTCGCATACCTACATGCCCTTCGAGACCCCGGAGCAGCGCGCCGTCGACGCCTTCTTGCCGCCGTACCGATATCGGTACACCCTGGGCCCGGCACGGCCGGCCAATCTGAACACGGTGACAATGCCCGGGGGCAGGACGGATATCCACGGGGAGTTTGCGCCGGGATATATGGAAATGCGGCACAACCTGCACGAGGAGATGAAGCAGGCGATAGAAATCTACACGCGCATCGACGGCGAATTCGCCGAGGTCATCGGCCGCGGGGGGCAACCCGATCATGCAGAAATACCTGTGCGATGACGCGGAATATGTGGCGGTCGCGCTCGGCTCGATGGCCACCCAGATCGCCGACGTGGTCGATCGTTTGAGAGAAGAAGGGCCGAAGGCGGGCCTGCTCGCGCTTTCCCTCTACCGGCCGTTTCCGAGCGAGTTGCTGGCTGCCGAGCTGTGTGGTCGCAAAGGCGTGATCGTCTTCGAGAAGGCGCTCAGCTTCGGGCATTCGGGGGCGTTGTACGCCGATCTGCAGGCCGCGCTCTACCCGCATGCCGCGCGGCCGGTGATGCGGGAACTACATCCTAGGCCTGGGGGAGAAGCTACCGGAGCTCCGATTTCTACGACGCCATTCGCGAGTGCATCGAGCGCGGCTGCGCACGTCTCGACACGCTGGGGTGGATCGGTCTGGGCCGGTAGGCAGGCGGCGAGGGACGCTCAGGGCGGCGCGCCGGAGCCAACCTCAGCCCCTACCCCACCAAGGTCGAGCACATCGACTTGGACCTGGCGATCATTTCTAAGAGGGTATTGCAAGAACTCGGTTCTTGCTTCAGCCAAGAATGCCGTCTCGAGGACACTGAGGATCTCGTTGCGCGCCATGCGGTTTAGTGTGTCGGCGAGGGCTTCCGTGAGGAAGTTCGCCAAGGGGCGAACGTCCCGGGGTAGACCGCTGCCGGAAGAGCCGACCATACAGCGAGCGCATCGTTGCGCAGACACGTATCCGGAAGGCGGCTCGGATACAACGAGTGCAAACAGCGCCCGGCGGTTGAAACCGCGGCTACCAGGGACACGAAGTCCGCCTGCGCGGACTTTGCTGGCGGGTCTTCCACCCCGCCGGTTGTGCCAACGGCTAGTCGGCGAAGGCCGACTTTGTGCCTCTTGTAGGCGCGAATTTATTCGCCGGCCGCAGCTTTCGGTCTCACAACTGTCCCTCCACCTCCGCGGTCGTTCGTTCCCATTCGGTCACAACATCGCCGGAACCGTGAATGCTCCTTCTGCCGCTCGATATACGCCTTCACTGAAGGGACCGCTTCCTTACTCACGGTAAACGCTCCGTACGACCCCTGCCATTTGAAGAACTCCCCAAGGCGCGACCTCGTGGGTGACGTTGCCCACACACAATGCAAGAAGAGCTGGCTGAATGGCCTGCGCATGCTCGGTTTCCTCCAGCGGTGAGTCCGCGTAGGCGGACTTTGTGCACTTCGTAGCCGCGGTTTCAACCGCCAGGGCCTGCTCTTCCCCTCGCGTTTTCGACGATGTCAGCGGAGTGCCCAAAACAACTCCAACATGGCCTCCGTGTCACGCTTGCAATGGGTAGGTTTCGCGATTTTCTGGCAGAGAACGTGAGAGCGGCCCGAGAACCTACGAACTTCGCGGCAGATAGGCTGCCTTGGTAATGTAGCCATTGTCCCTGAACCACTCGACGGCCCGGCGGATGGAGCTCTCGACCGGAGTGAACTCGAGGCCCAGCTCGTTTCGCGCCTTGCTGTTGTCGAAGTACAGGTACTGTCGCGCGTAGCGCAGCGCCTTGGCACTCAGAAACGGGGGCCGATGCGACCACCTGTTGGACCAGTACTCGAGGACGTAGCCCAACCCGATCGCCACACTGACAGGAATCTTGCGCAGCTTGACCTGCACCCCGGTCACTCGCATCACCAGCTCGAGAAACTCCTTGAACGTCAAGTTCTTGTTGGCCATCAGGTAGCTCTCGCCGACCTTGCCCTTCTCCTCGGCAAGGATGTGCCCGCGGGCTACATCTTCGACGTCGACGATGCTGAAGCCGGCGTCGAAGTAACCGGGCGTCTTGCCGTTCACGACGTCGAGGAGGATCTGGCCG
>CAVSQF010000041.1:0-16035 GCA_963729835.1 uncultured delta proteobacterium
TACCTGCGACCGCTGTCACCCATGGTGCTCACCATTGGTCGCGAGCGCAAGTTTTTCAGAAGAAACTGCGCCGGCCACACACCCGCGGCGGCAGGGCTTATCCGGGCTGCTGCGCTGCGTTCGGCTCTGCGCCTGCGAAGGCCGCTTTGAGCCGGCGCCGCAGCTCGCCGCTCGCGTACAGCTCACGCACAATATCACAGCCGCCGATGAATCTGCCGTCGATGTACACCTGCGGAATGGTCGGCCAGTTCGAGAACACCTTGATGGCTTCCCGTTTCTCCTCGTCCTCGAGAATGTTCACGTGGGCGAACGGGTATCCGAGCTCCTGCAGCACCTCAATGGTGGCCGCGGAGAATCCACACATCGGGAACGCTGGTGTCCCCTTCATGTAGACAATGACCTTGTTCCGCGCGGTCTCGGCGCGAATCTCTTCGAAGACATCACGAAGCATCTCATCCCTCCACGATCGATGTCCTACGGCGTGCGCGCCCATTCCTGCGGCGTGTAGGTCTTCAACGAAAGGGCATGGATCGGTCCGGCCATTGCGACTCCCAGTGCTCGGTACACCAGCTGATGGCGCTCCACCAACGACTTGTCCGCAAAGGCCGTAGAGACGATCACCGCTTCGAAATGATCGCCGGTGCCGGTCGTGTCCACGATCTGCACGGCCGCATCGGGCAGTCCTCCACGAATGAGTGCTTCAACGTCCGCCGTGTTCATTGATCTAATGAAATTCAATAGAGGCAAATTCCCGGCGGCGCAAGTGTGCCGCCTGGGGCGCGTTCATGAGAGAGCCAGGTGGAACCAGGAACCGGGATCAGAACTGGGAACCGGAAAACGACACTCCCAGCCGAATGCAGAATTATCCATCTTGCTCCGACGCGCCAGTGGGATAGAGTACGGTGTCACTTCGGCGAGTCAGAAGAAGGGAGGCTGTATGAAAGGTGTGTATCGCTTGGAGGTCGGTGACGAAGCACCCGATTTCACTTTGCCAGCCACCGGGTTGACGGCCGGCAAAGGACAGGAAAAGACAACTATCACACTCTCGGCGTTTCGCGGCAAGAAAAACGTCGTGCTGGCGTTCTTCCCGGCTGCATGGACGCCGGTTTGAACGGTACAAATGCCCTCGTACGAGGAGGACCTCTCCGAGTTCGAGAGCTTGAATGCCCAGGTGCTGGGCATCTCTGTCGATAACGTCCCATGCAATGAGGCATGGGCCAAGAGCTTGGGCGGCTTGTCCTATCCCCTGCTCTCTGATTTCTTCCCGCACGGGATGGTGTCGTTGAAATACAACTCGTTGCGTGACGCGGGCATCAGCGAGCGGTCGATCTTCGTCATCGATAAACAGGGCAAGATCGCCTACATCGACATCCACAACATCACGGAGCAGCCGCCGACCGACAGGATCTTCGAGGCACTCAGAAAGCTGCCGCGATAACTTCGTCGCGATGGAACAGCCTGAACTTTCCCGACGGTGCATTCCGTGGACGCCATTCAAAGGCAAACTGGAGGAGGCCGTGGTCTGCCTGGTCTCCTCCGCCGGCGTGCGTCTGAAAAGCGACGTACCGTTCAACTCCGACGGCGACCTTACCTACCGGCGTATCCCTGGCGCGGCGACGGCAGCGGACCTCACGTATGACGACACGCACTACGACCACGCGTGTGTCGACGCAGACATGAATTGCGTTTTCCCGATCGATCGCCTGCGCGAGCTCGCCACGGAGGGGCGCATCGGTGGGGCCATGGAGACACACTTCTCGTTCGGGTTCACGACCAAGCTGAAGCAACTGCACGATGAGACGCTCCCGCAGCTGCTGAAAGAGATCGAGGCGGTCCGGCCGGACATCGTGCTGCTCACCGGCGGCTGACCGCTGTGCCACCGCACGGTCGTGACGGCACAGAGATTCATCGAGCTGCGCGGGATCTGCACGGTCGTCATCACGGTGAGTCCGGATGAGAGCGCCCAGGCCAATCCGCCCCGCGCCTTGAGCCCGGTGGGCTTCAAACCAGGACACAGCTTGGGCAGGGCGAACGACCCGGTGCTGCAGAAGCGGCTCATCATGGATGCTTTGGATCTCGTGCAACACCCGGAGCCACCCGGGACGATTGTCAACCGTGACTACGATCGGCATTAGCTCAGGGAACACGTAATCAATCTATCCTCTGTTCCCTTGTAACCCGTCCGACGTTCCTTATAACCTATCCTCTGTAAGCTACCGTAGGCCCCACATACGGAGGGGTGGGTGAGTGGTTGAAACCACCGGTCTTGAAAACCGGCGACCCGCAAGGGTCCGGGGGTTCGAATCCCTCCCCCTCCGCTTTTCAGTCCGCGATTTTTGGGATTCTCCGGAGACTTCCGAAGAATCCGCACCTGTGGGTCCCGAAAATTCACGTGCGCCTCGCCAGGGTCCCATATGCGGGAAGTGACATTTTTGTCACCACCGGGAACGGCAAGAGATTCAAAGGCGGGTGGAGTCTTGGCGAGGCACAGCGGATGGAGTTTTGGCGAGGCATAGGGGTTGATAGATCGCATCACTGATCCTGTGGGATGGAGTGTGTCTGGGCGGGTGCCGTCGAACTGAACCACGGCAGAATTCCGTATCCTGGGCGCCGTAATCGCGTAGGATTCCGCATAGACGATTTCTACTGGGCAGCGTAGACGGCGCCAATGAGGCGTGATGCGTCCGGTGGTGCGGAGGGAACACCAACGCAATGGGATAGGGGCATCCTGATGAGTCACCCTGAGGGACGGCGGCAAGGATCTTCGGGGATTCTTTCAGAAGAATTGCTCACCCCGGAACAGTTTCAAGACCTGTGGCACAGATCGAGGACTCTCATCCCCGAGCGTGTCCTGGCTGCTGCCGTGTTGTGGCGGGCTGTGATGGACCTACAAAAATTCCGCTATACGCCCCACCCCAAGAAGCCAGCGGCTCTACCATCAGGCGTACCACTGGGTAGTGTCCGACGATCGCGCCTGGCCATATTCGTTCGTGAATCTGTGCGACATGCTGAGTGTCTCGGTGCAGTACTTGCGGCGCACTCTCTTGGCAGTCGATCCAACACACTAGACAGTGATAGTACGGCAGGGGCGGAAAGCCGTTCGTGTTCACCCCGGAAAGTTCCACCCCGTCAGTCAAGGTTGTTCGGTAAGGTGATGAAAAGAGGAAGGGCAAGCGACAATGCACTTGAAGCGCGTGTTGGGTGTTTCCTTTGTTCTGGTGTTGGCAGCGCGCCCGGTGCCTGCCGTTCAAGCAAGTTGGTCGATCGCCGTGTTTCCTGAGCAGCCGACACTGAGTACCGGAGCGACGCTGCATGAAGTGGTACGCGTATTCAATACCTCGACCGATACACCTCCCGATGGGGCGCAGGAGGTCCCCGCAAGGCTTTCTGGGACCATCCTGCTGGAACTAGCGTGCGCGGACCCACTCTGTACAACCCCACTCGCGGGTACCTTAACCTTTCTCGATTGCTCACCCTCCACGGGCATTTGTTGTGGTCTGGACCCGTTCGACGTCACAGGCAACACGGTGTTTCTCACCATGCCTGGGAGCCCAGAGCCGGACGGGACCGTATGTCCTGGGGCGGGTGGGATGACCATCGCTCCTGGCGGGTCGGTGGCGCTCGCAAGGGTGAGCGCTATCGCTGTATACCCCACGGCTGGGGACGGAACGTTTTTCTCTCGCGCACTAGCGACGAGTCCGAACGATCTGACCGCCTGTTCGTCTGTTGCCCCGACGCGGTGCGCGATGACTGAAGGGAGTGCCACCTTGACGTTTCCGTGGTCTTCCACTGCTGGCGCTCCGAGACGGCAGGTCCCTGCGCGCCCCCCTCGGTAAGCCAACGGGTGGGGCTCCTCCTCTGCCGTGCGCGCTGCCCCAATTAGGGCGGACCATCTCGACCCTTCGCGTTGACGTCCGCACCTACCCCCTATTACTCCTTGGCGCCAGCATTCTTGAGGAGTTGTACGACCTCCACGTGGTCCTCCTGCGACGCCAGCATCAACGCCGTGTAGCCCTCACCCGCCTTGGCATTCACATCGGCCTTGGCGTCGAGCAACGCCCGCACGACCTCCACGTGGCCAGTCTCCGACGCCAGCATCAACGCCGTGACGCCATCAACCCTCTTGGCGTTCACATCAGCCTTGGCGTCGAGCAGTATCCGCACGATCTCCACGTGGTCCTCCCGCGCCGCCGCCATCAACGCCGTGAAGCCATCACCCGCCTTGGCATTCACATCGGCCTTGGCGGCGCGCAGCACCCGCACGACCTCCTGGTGGCCGCCAAACGACGCCAGCATCAACGCCGTGCCGCCACTAGCACCCTTGGCGTTCACATCGGCCTTGGCCGCGAGGAGCGCCCGCACGACCTCTACGTGGCCCTCCTGCGACGCCGCCATCAACGCCGTGAAGCCATCACTCATCTTGGCGTTCACATCAGCCGTGGCGGCGAGCAGCACCCACACGACCTCCTGGTGGCCGCCAAACGACGCCAGCATCAACGCCGTGCCGCCACTAGCACCCTTGGCGTTCACATCAGCCTTGGCGTCGAGCACCCCCCGCACGACCTCCACGTAGCCAGTCTGCGACGCCAGCATCAACGCCGTGGCGCCATCAACCCTCTTGGCGTTCACATCAGCCTTGGCGTCGAGCAACGCCCGCACGACCTCTACGTGGCCCTTAAGCGACGCCCCCATCAACGCCGTGGCGCCATTGCCCGCCTTGGCGTTCACATCAGCCTTGGCGGTGAGGAGCGCCCGCACGACCTCTACGTGGCCCTCCTGCGCCGCCGCCATCAACGCCGTGCTGCCATCACCCCGCTTGGCGTTCGCATCAGCCTTGGCGTCGAGCAGCGCCTTGACTCGGGGGAGATCACCTGCACCGGCTGCGTTGATGAGATCGTTCCTTCCCGCGTCTGGACTTTGAGCGTTCGCCGCTATCGCAATGAACACGGTGAGTCCCCAAATGATGCGCGCTGCTGCGCCGGGCAAACTCGCTTTTCTCATGATTCCCACTCTTCGAGACCCGATCTTCGTTCCACCGGTGTGTCCATGTCAAGCCTGAGCCACGGGGATGCTGGTGCCGGTGTCAAACATCGGTCGGTACCTAACAATGTATGAGTCTTGGGGAGATCCCGCCCCTGAGAAACCCCGCTACCGGCGACCCTTAACGGGGTTTTGCGTTCCGTTGCTCCCCAACCCCCTAGTCCATGGTTTTCCCTGTCACGCGGCGCGTTCGTTCGCTCTTACGCCACCTCTGCGTGTTGGGTCCGCCAATTCCAGCGCCGTTCGTGGCGGCTTGTAACGGGTCCTGTGTTTGCCCGGTACATCGAGCGCAAATCGACGATGGCAGATGAGGTCCCGCGCCCAACTCACACGCGAATCCCGAACATCTGCAACCGCTCACTGTCCTTGAGCGCCGCTAACGCTTTTGATTCTGCGAGGTGCTGAGGCGAGTCGCGACTGCGGAGTCCTAGCATTGCTCCCCTGAGATCCTCAGTCTGCTTCGTCACTCGCGCCTGCCGGTCTCGCTCGGATAACGTGCCTTGAACATGCCTTGTGCTCACGGGGTTTTATACAACGAAGCAGTATGCGTCAAAAGGTTTCTGCTGAGACGCCTCACCTGTCGTGAGCAAGTTGCTATAGGCTGCGACAGCGCGCGGGCCGGGCGGTGTTGTTGTCCCTTCCGAAAACTCCATACGTGGCTGACTGGCCAGCAGTTTCCCTTCGGCGTGTAACTGCGCCAGAGTCGAACGATGGTCACTGCTCTGATCGCCCCACCCAGTGGCGTCCGGGACATCGTTCGCCGTCGCACCGACCTGGAAGCCGAGATCCTCGCACTCCGCCACCAGGCCCTGGTTCTTCAACGACAGTAGGGGCGGCGCCGGGACCCACAGGTAAGCCGAAAGAGAGGAATGCCGTACGAGCCTGACCACGACGTCGAAAGGGCGTCGACCACGGAAGGGTTGCCGGTTGCGCTTGCACGAGGTCTATCCGTACGGCTTCAAGGCCCCCTTCAACTACACGGATGCGGGCGGAGTGGAGTTACGCTGCGACTACTGCTCGTCGAGCAGGCGCCGCTCGCCGGCGAGCTGCTGGATGTGCGAGATGTCCTGCACGGTCTCGAGGCAGCCGAGGTAGTCTCCGCCGGGGCTGCGCACGGGCCAGTAACGGATGTGCACGCGCTTGCCGGCAAAGTCGATCCAGAACTCGGCCACCTCACGGTGGCCGGCCTTGAACTCCGCAAGGATGCGGTTGACGAGGTGCAGGCTCTTTTCCGGGTGGCAGTCCTGCACCTTGACCCCGATGGCGCCGCGCGTGCGCGGAAAAATCTTCTCGTGGTTTTCGTGGCTGAAATACCGCACGGTGTCGTTGGCGTCGATGAACGACAGTTCGACGGGCAGGGTGTTGAGGATGGCGGCGAGCACATCGCGATCGAGGCTCTTCGAAAGGTCGTCGAGGCCGCCCGTGTTGCAGATGTGCGCGGCCACCCCGTAATATCGGCGACGCGCGTCGGGGCCGAGAGCCGCCTCGGCCGCCTCGATGCCGCGGAGCACCGACGCGTCGTCCTGCGAGGAGAAAATACGTCGAGCCATGGGGTACAGGATGTCGGTCTCCTTCCAGAAGTGGTTCTTCAGCAAGCTGGTGTAGGTCGCGAACGTCTCGCGCAGTGAATCGAGCGCCGCGGAGTTGCCGCCGGCATACGCTTCCGCGAGCGGTCGTAGCCGGGCGAGGAGCGCGCGGCTCTGTTCGTGCTCGTCCAACATGACGGCGAGCGGGCCGCCCTGGCGCGGGATGCCGCGCTGCTCGCACAGCGGAAAGAGAGCGTTTTCCTCTTTCTTGTTGTGGCAGCCGTCGACGTATTCAACGAGGAAGGCGAGCAGCTCGCCCACCATTGTCGGCGATGGGCCCCCGGGCATCTCAAATGCCTGGCTCATGACGTCGAAGACTCTTTCGGTTGTCTCGTGATCCTTAATGAGCAGATCCGCCCAGTGATCGGACATTCTGGTTTCTCCTCCCAGCTACTCCGGCCGGCAACCCGGTCCCCAGTACCTCGAACCCTACACCCCGAAACAATGAGCCGTGCTGGAATCTAACCAGCGACCCTCTGCTTGAAAGTCGGAACAAGGGCGATGTAGAAGGCTAGCACTGACGTGAGTTTCCGCAATGGCCATGCCCTTATCGCGTTACGATGCTTCTGCCACGTTTGACCAGTTGCGTCCACTTTCGATCGCCAACTGACACCAGTACTTTTGAAAGCAAAATGCACCACTACCCGCTTGTCGAGAGCGCGTGAGGGAGCGAAACCTGTGCCTCGCCAAAACTCCATCCGCGCCTTTGAATTTCTCGCCGTTCCCGGTGGTGATAAAAAATGTCACTTCCCGCATATGGAACCCTGGCGAGGCGCACGCGAATTTTCGGGACGGACAACACCTCGTCTCCGAAGAACACGCCGCTCCATTGCTCCCGGCGGAAGTCGGGTATCCGTATCCAGCCATCACTGCCGCTGCTTGCTAGCTGGGCGACACAATCGCCTGCGCACGGGCACGGCGCAGGCCGACCCCACAGAGTCTCGTCGATCTCACGGCCCGGCCGGACAGTTCCCAGCTTGAGGCGCAATGCAGACGCGATGACCCACGTGACGGGGTAGATCGAGACTCAGCACCTCGCGGGCGGCATCCCAACTGCGGCCGGCGGTGACTTCGCTGCCGTCGACGACGAGAGCCCAACCGTTCGGATAGTGCCGGCGCGCCGGGACGGAAATCTCGGTAATGCCCACCGCCGCCGGATTCGGCGCCCAGGCGAGGGTGAACACCTGCGTCGTCGGATCATAGCCGAAGGATTGCGGCACACCGGCAATGGCGCGCGGGTAGGGCCGCACCACCCGGTTCGCGTGCGGCGTCTCGGTGCCGTCACAGTAGAGGATACCCCAGGCGCCGCAATCGTACGACCACTGTGCCCAACCGACCATCTGCCGATCGGCCACACTCAGAATGTCGGAGAAGTATTGATCCACATTGGTGATCTGCCCATCGCCGAACTCACCAATCCACATCCCCGTGCCGAGCTTCTGTCGATCTGCCGCACGCAGCTGTTCCCAGTTCGCTACGTAGGAGTCCTTCGGGTCGTAGACACCGTTGTTGTCCGCTGTCTGGTCGTAAAGGTGGGGAGCATACACCAGGCGGGGTGGTCCCGCACGGAGATCGGTCAGCGCACCCAGATCACCCGGATAGGACAACGCGGTGACCACCGAGGTGGGCTCGACGAACACGTAGCCATTGGGGTCAATCTCACGGATGCCAGCGATCACCTTCTGCATGAACGCCGTGAGCACCGGATTGCGCCAATCCCCCGTTTGCTGCGCCTGCTGCACGAAGGCCAAGGCATCGCTGAAGGTGCCGAGGGAGTTGAAGCTCGGCTCGTTCATGACGTCGTAGCCGATCACGGCCGGGTGGTCCTTGAAGCGACGCACCACGAACTGCCACGCTTTCACATACTCCGCCTGCAACTCGGGATGGTGGCGCTCCGGGCGAAAGAAGTTCATGGTCGCAATTTGCACCGCCGGATCGATGTCGGCGATCCACCACGGCTGGCCGGAGGGAGGGGCTTGAATGTGTGCCCGTCGGTGATCGTCGCCCACGCCGGCGCGCCGTCAATGCTGAACTCCGAGGAGAACACCGGCGACCAGACGTCTTGGTGCATGTCGAGCACGACGCGGATGCCGTACTTGGCATACCAGTCGAGGCGCTGCTCGACCCGGTCGAGGTAGGCGCTGTCGAAGACGCCTTGCTCGGGCTCGATTGCAGCCCAGAAAATCAGATGCCGCGCCGAATTGAACCCGAAGCGGCCGCTGATCGCCGCAATATCACTCTCGGTTACTCCGCCGGTGCCCTGGGGATCGGATTTCGCTGCGTTGATGACGTTGACGCCGTGCAGGATGACTACGCGGCCCTGCTCATCCGCGATAAATCGCGGGTCGGGCGATTCGATCCGTAGCGGTGGCGCACCGAAATTCTCCTCCTCCTTCTCCCCGCAGCCCGCGCAGATAAAGGGGCAAAGCAATAGGATGACGAGTGTTGTCCGCCACCGTGCCATGGCCTGCCGACTCCTGAGCTGAGCCTTGAACGACAAGGGTTTCCGACGAGTCATGAGAACATTTCTGCTTCCACAGCGCTGTTTCTGCGCCTAGTTTGAGCTCCCAAGGAGCGAAGTGGCGATCGAGGCAGCAAGGCCGGCCCGGCTGGCAATGGCGGGATCGGAGGTTTGAGCGCCGCGCCGGTTGGGCGTCTTCCAGAGGCTCGGGCCACCATCAGTGGAAGCCATCTATCCTACCGCGACTTTCCGTGTCAATCGTCTGTAAACATGTCGAACGGCGCGGAACGGGGGCGTGGTTTCATACAAGGCCGTCGTGCCCGACGAGCGAGCCGAAAGACGTTGGATTTGATGATTTCAACTAATAACGTTCCGTGGCCGAACTGGTGGTGTCAAGTGGGGGTCAACCAAAATTGCGCCGGGCGCTCCGCGGGGCCACGCACTCCGACTCGCCGGAGCGTTGGGCCTTGACTCCGACGCCCCGGTGGAAGGAAGATCGGCACGCAAGGAGGGGACGGTGATCCGCTGGCAGCGCACACGCTTCCGAGACCATTGGACGCGCCTCAGCCGCCAGGGCACGCGCGAGGACTTCGATCTGCACCGCCAGTCGCGAGCGGAAGATGAGGGTAAGGCTCCTCCCCACAGCAATCACAACGGCTCGCATGGCCGGCACCGTATCGAGGCAGCCAGACGGACTCAAGGCCATCGGATTGGACGCCGACGGCGATCACTATTCTGCTTGAGATTTCAAGATGATCGAATTTTCAGGACCCACAGCATCTGGTTGACGCCGTGCGCGCGCTCGACGATAATCTGCGCCGCGTGGAGGCGCACCAACACAAGAGGAGCGCACGCCTTCGCCGCCTCCGATTGTCGGCGGTCGTGCCCACATAACAGATGAAGGCTCGGGGCTGGATATTGGCGCGATCCGAAATCCCACGGCGGGAAACGCAGATTCTGACGGCGAGCAGGCGCCACGAAGCGGCGTTGCTCGTCTCAAAAACTCCGGCGGTCGCTAAGTTGCTGGTGGCCGTGGGCGTGTTCTTGGCGGCGGCCGGTTGCGAGACGACCATGAACAGCGAAACATCCGCCGCCAACGGCCCACGGGAACGCATTTCGTTCAACGCTAATTGGCGCTTCATCCGGGATGATCCGGCCGGTGCCGAAAGCGCCTTGGCGTACGACACCATCAAGCCGCAGCTGCTGGCCAATGCCGCCAGCCCGGACTTTGTCGTCCGCGCGACGCCCGACAACCTCCAGCTGGGCCAAGACGTGCCGTATGCACAACCGAGCTTCAATGACAGCTCGTGGCGGCTATTGGACTTGCCGCATGACTGGGGGATCGAAGGCGGGTTCGACGTGAACCTGAACCCAGCCACAGGCCGCCTTCCCTACTTCGGCACCGCGTGGTACCGGAAGACTTTCACCGTTCCCGCCAGTGACCAGGGCCGGCGCATTTTTCTCGATGTGGACGGCGCGATGTCCTATGCCTCCCTCTGGCTCAACGGCCAGTATCTCGGCGGCTGGCCCTACGGCTATTCTTCCTTCGAGGTCGAGCTGACGCCCAACGTGAAATACGGCGCGGACAACGTCCTTGCCATCCGCCTCGACAACCCCGACAACTCCTCGCGCTGGTACCCCGGCGGCGGCCTCTACCGCAATGTCTGGCTGATCAAGACCGCGCCGCTGCACGTCGGCCACTGGGGCGTGTTCGTCACCACACCGGAGGTGACTTCGGACTCCGCCTCCGTGAGCGTCAGGTCGACGTCGACAACCAGGCGCCCAGTGCGGCAAACGCCACGGTCAGCACCCAGCTGTACGCACTCGATGCGGCGGGCAACATGGCCGGCAACCCCGTTGCGACAGCGCAGCCGCAAACGGTGACGATCGACGCTAACGGCACACACAGCGTGACCCTCGTGCTACGGTGCCAATCCGCGGCTCTGGAGTCTCGCGACACCCAACCTGTACGCCGCCGTGGTCACCATCACTCACGATGGCCAAGCCGTCGACCGCACGACGACGAACTTCGGCATTCGTACGATCGCCTTCGATCCGAACCAGGGTTTTCTCCTCAACGGCGCGCGCGTCCGCCTCAACGGCGTGTGCGAGCACTCCGACCTCGGACCGCTCGGCACGGTGGTGAATGTGCGCGGCTGGCAGCGCAAGATCGAGCTGGTGAAGGAGATGGGCAGCAACGCCATCCGCACCAGCCACAACATGCCCGCGCCCGAGCTGCTCGACTTGTGCGACAAGATGGGCATGCTCGTCATGGACGAGTCGTTCGACTGCTGGGACCTGGGAAAAGTCTCCAACGACTACCACCTGCTCTGGCCCGACTGGCATGAGAAGGACATCGCGCCGAAGTCCGCCGCGATCGCAACCACCCTTCGGTGATCATGTGGAGCATCGGCAATGAAAACCCCGACCAGGGCTCGACAGTCGGCAACCGCATTTTGAACGAGCTGATCACGGACGTCCGTGAGGAAGACCCGACGCGCATGACGGTGACTGCCAACGACGCAGGGCTTCACCGGCTTCTCACCCGCGGAATACGTCTACGGCTTCAACTACGAGCCGACCCACACTGGGCCGTCCCTGCCGACATACGGCGGGTATCACACGGCGTATCCCGACGTGAGCATCGTGGCAGCGAGACGGCCTCGTGCATCAGCACGCGCGGTGCGTATGCCTATCCCGTGACCGACGACAAGAGCGGCGGCGCTTTGCCCAACCACTTGATGAGCTCCTACGACCTCTACGCGGTGTTTTGGGGCACCACGCCCGACGACGAATTCGCGCATCAGGAACAGAACCCGTTCGTCGCCGGTGAATTCGTCTGGACGGGCTTCGATTATCTTGGCGAGCCGGCCAACAACCCCGTTTCTAGCAGCACACCGGACACGTCGCGCAGCTCCTACTTCGGCATTCTTGACCTCGACGGCTTCAAGAAAGACCGCTTCTACCTCTACCAGGCGCACTGGCGACCGGATTTGCCCATGGCGCACATTCTGCCGTCTTGGAACTGGAAGGGCCGCGAGGGCGAAACCACACCGGTGATGGTGTACACCTCGGGCGACGAAGCGGAACTGTTCCTCAACGGCGTGTCGCAAGGCCGCCAGACCAAGGGCCAGTATGAGTACCGCCTGCGCTGGAACGATGTGGAATACGAACCGGGAGAACTCCATGCCGTCGCCTACAAAAACGGCGCGGTGTGGGCCGAGGACCGGGTACAAACCACCGGCGAGCCGGCCCGGATCGCCCTCAGCGCGGATCGCACCGCCATCGCCAACGATGGCCAGGACCTCTCCTACGTCACTGTCGCGATCCAGGACAAGGACGGCCTGATGGTACCGACGGCGATGAACGCGCTGCACTACACGATCTCCGGCCCCGGCGAGATCGTCGCTGTCGACAACGGCGACGAGACAAGCCTCGCCCCCATCCAGGGCACGAGCGACGTAGCGCCTTCATGCCTCGCGCTCGTCATCGTGCGCGCGCAAGCGGGACAAACAGGCGCCGTCACCCTCGTCGCCACAGCCGACGGCCTGACCAGCGGCAGCATCACTCTGAGCGCACATCCGCCAACCGATTGACTGCACTCTGTGTATGACACAGTGACGCGCCGCCGCACGGACTGCACTGAGGTCAGGGGACCGATGAGACTCTTCATGCGGCCCATTGAGGGAAGTGACATTTTTTGTCACCACCGGGAACTGCGACAGATTCAAAGGCGCGGATGGAGTTTTGGCGAGGCACAGCTATGCTTTATTGCTTCACCAGCTCGACACGGCGGTTTTTGGCGCGACCGTCCTCGCTGTCGTTCGACGCCACGGGAGCGTAGGGGCCACTGCCGTACGCCCGCAGCCGGACGGCTGGAACCGCGTACTTGGTCGTGAGCACGGCGAGCACCGCGTCGGCGCGCCGGCGCGAAAGATCCATGTTCAGGTCGAGCGGGCCCTGGTTGTCGGTGTGCCCGACGACATAGAGTTTCAGCTTGGGATCGCCTTGAAGCAGCTTGGCGATTTCTTTCAGCGTCGCGTCGGACTCCGGTTTGATGTCGGCCTTGCCGGTGTCGAAGTAGATCCCATAAACCGAAGCGTGGCCGGTGCGGTTGATGTCGTTCGCCAGCGACGTGGCGTTCACCGCGATGAGCTCCGACTCCATGGGCTTCATTTCGACAACGTAGAGCTCGACATTGGGCCGGCCATTCCCGCCCTGGTCGTCAACCAGCAAGCTCACATAAACGTCGCCCTCCGGCCGCGCGAGCTTCGCCGAAAGGTAATGAATCCCGTGATCGGGTCCCCAGTAATCGTCGTAATCACCGCTACCGTAACCCTTGCACTCGAAATCCCGACCCGTAGCAGTCCTGCGGGCCGCAAGTAAAGAGCGTCTCGAACCCGGCCTTGTTGAGCGCGCCTTGATAGTTGCGAAAGACCTCCAGCACCGAGCGTCCCTCGGGCGCCGCGTAAACGATGCGGGTGACCTTCCCTTCCAAATGCTGGCTCTTGGTAAATTTCTCGTCAGCCAGCTTGCCGAGCGGAAGGGTGAATTCATCAAATTCCTTCTGGAAATAGGCTCCGATGACCGAGCCGGGATATCGCGAAATCAAGGGATGGTCCTTGCTTCCCCCCGCGTCTTGGTTTTGTCCTGCCGCGAACGATGAGGGTACGCCTAGCAACAAACAGGCTACGAATACTCTGCGAATGAAAGTTGTCATGGGCTCCTCCGGCCCGGAGGGCCGCGTGCTCCGCAACCCTTCCGGAACGTGATCGACCGGCGCTATTTGAGGCCGGCGACGAACTTTGCCACCTCGGCGGCGTCGTCGATCTTGACGGCCTTCATCTTGCCTTTGCCGTCGTTGATTGCCTTGAGCACGTCTGCCTCCGCCTTGCCCTTGATTGACGCGGGGGCCATCTTCGTTCCCTCACCGGCAGCCCCATCGCACATCCTGCACTTGGCAGCATCGGTGGCGGCACCGTCAGCGTAGGCGGCTCCCGCGAAGGCAACGACCAGAAGGATGGTAGCGAGGTACTTCATTTCGATCTCCTTTCCCATGATGTCGGTATCACCGCGACGCGGCGCGGAGAGGGGCGATGCTCTTCACAAAGCCCGCTCACCATGCCTGCAACCGCATCGCAGGAGCTGCATACTCCGCTTCGAGCCCAGAGGTCAACTGGTGCGCCTTCGATGCAGCTTAGACGACGCCATGCCCGCAGTGGCCGTCGAAGCCCGAAAATTGGACCAGGAAACTTGACTGACAGTCAACTGTCCCGGTGTAGCTACACCCACTGTGTTGAACCGGGGCGGGCGTGGGGTCGAGAGCCCGGCGGATCGCTTTGTGGGCAGTCGTTATGGTGCTATGCGAGGGACGGCGAGTCTCAGCCGGCCGCAGCGCCGCAGTAAGGAAGGAGCCAAGGGGCGGAGAGCGATGAAGAAGTGCAGATCCAAATCTTCGTGGTCTCACCTCGCTGGTGTCATGTTCCTTTGCCTTTCGTTCCCCGTAGCGGGTCAAAGCCAAAATAATTCGATCAGCGACCCCGCATATAGTCTCCTCTCCCAACGGGTAGCCAACAGACAAATTTTCATATCTATCTGGATCAGGACTCGGGCTTCAACCACGGGTTTCCATCGGGGTTATTCGGCAGCATGAACAACCTCGGCACGATTCATATTGACACTGGCTGTATAGACAGTGTGACGGCTTCGAATGGATGTTCCACCGATCCGAATGTCCTAGACCTTGTCCGGGGGACCGTGATGCGGATCTCGTTTGATCCGCAGACGCCGGAACTATGCCGGCGTCAATATTGAGGAGCCGGAAGATTGGGGCCAATTGCAAACCGGAAACGGCTACGACCTCCGCGGCGCCAACAGCGTCATTTTCGATGTGCGGTCGCCCAACAGCGCCACAGTCCAGTTTGGGGTTGGCGGCTGTACTACGCCGTACATGTCGATTCCCGCAACCTGGACCACCCTCAGCATCTCTCTCAATTCCCTGAGCTGCTTGCCCGACTTATCGAGCGTGCATATTCTCTTTGCAATCGCAGCCAACAATATTTATGACGCTGCCGGAGCCACGGTGTTGGTCGATAACATGCGCTTCGCCCCGGTTCCCACCAGCCAGCAATCGGCACTTGGATTTCCACTCAGTAATCAGACATTCGGTGCGCTTCCACAACAGGATGCTCCTACTCCACCGGACCAGCTGCTGCGGAACCTCACGACTATCTACGAGTCCGCCCTGACCGAATTGGCTCTTCTTGCGCGCGGAACACAACAAGACCTGACGAACGCGCAGCTGATCGCGGACAGTTTCGATTACGCGCTTCACCATGAGAGCCACGGAGATCCTTTGCCCACACCGGCGGATGGCTCGATTGGTCTCCACAATGGCTATGAGAACGGCGACCTCTCGCTCTTCAATGATCAGACGGGCATCGGGCAGGCGGGGCAGATGGGCGACGCCCGACTGGCAGGTTTTACTGCCAGCACGACCCTCTGCGGCCCCTTCGGCTTCTGCCTTGTGCTGGACGGTGGCACGGGTGGGAATGACAGTTTTGCCATTATGGCGCTCATAGCCGCTTTCGAGCAATTCGGTGATTCGCGTTATTTGAGCGACGCAGTGGAATCGGGAATTGGATAATGGGCAATCTCACAGATTGTTCTGGGTCCGGCTATGGCGGATATTTTCTCGGCTACCAAGACAAGGGCGTACCCCCGCCCAAGCCTCTTCAGTACGGCAAATCGGTTGAGAACAATGCCGATATTTTTGCCGCCTTTACAGCTCTCGCAGCGAGCCCGAGTCGCAACTCGGCAATTCCAGTGCGACAGCAGGTTGGACGGCCGCGGCCAATATCGCGGGCGACTTTGTGATGCAGATGTTTGATTCGGTGAACGGCCGTTTCAACGCGGGGACGGTCCCGGCTGGCATCCCCACCCCCCAAG
>CAVSQF010000042.1:0-9538 GCA_963729835.1 uncultured delta proteobacterium
CTAAGAATCGGCCTGCCCACTCTGTATGATACTCACGGCGTCGAAGGTGGCCTAGAGATTTTGGTTGGCCGACGGCTGCTTGTAGCTGTCGTTCCATTTGAGTGTGTTGGCAGCCCGGAAACCGATATTCCGTTAATCCTCGAACGCGGGCGCCGGGTGAGGGACGAGGGCGGGCTCAATCGGTACAGGCTCGTTCTCGTTGGGGTCCGTGAAACGAACCGGCAAGCGGAGTTGCAAGCCCTGTCGGCCACGCTCGATCCGAGACTGCATATTCATCTGGTAGACGAGGTTGATCTTGGGCTGCCTGCAAACGAGGACGCAATCCGACTCATGCATGGACCTGCTGAGTGTTCGGCCTCATCAGGTGAGGCGCAGCATTAGCCCGCAGTGTGGTGCGGTGGTCGGCAAGTTCGGGATCTAGGAAGCGGAACAGCCGTCGAGCACGTTGTTCACTGCCTGAATCATTCGCTAATTTTAACTTGCCCGTCGTGATTCGCGTCTCCGGCCTCGCACGTCGAGACCGGCGCGTTCCCGAGGGCAATGTTCACCATTGTGAGCAGGTCACCGATGCTCACGTAGCCACTCTCGTTGCAGTCGCCAAACACGGGCGCGGGGTGGCTGTTGGCGTGTGAGTCAGCGTCGCCGTGGGGGTGTCCGTCGGCGTCTGTGTCGGGGTATTCGTCGGCGTGTGCGTCGGCATCGCGGTGGGTGTGTCCGTCGGCGTCTGAGTCGGTGTCTGAGTCGGTGTCGCGGTCGGGGTGTCCATCGGGGTTGGCGTCTGCGTCGGCGTGCTGGTCGGCGTTGCCGTCGGCGTCTGAGTCGGTGTCTCGGTCGGGGTGTCCGTCGACATCGCGGTTGGCGTGTCCGTCGGCGTCTCAGTTGGGGTTTCAGTTAGGGTTTCAGTTGGGGTCTCCGTTGGCGTCTGAGTCGGTGTCTCGGTCGGGGTATCCGTCGGAGTTGGCGTCTGCGTCGGCGTCGGTGTAAACGGCGTACAGACCGACGGTTCCCCTTCGCACGAGAAGCCGTTCTCCACAGCACACGTCGAGGAACAGCCGTCTCCACTGACGGAGTTACCATCATCACACTGCTCTCCGCACCGGAAATCCAGAATCCCGTCCCCACAGAGGGCTTGCGAACAATTGCTTGAGACAAACACGTCGGGGACGGCGTTGGTATCGCCAGCCACCAGGTTACTGGCGGCTGAGGCGAACGCGGCGTATCGACCATCGGCACTCAGTGCCACGTATCCGCCGGCACTCGGTGCCACGAATCCGCTCCAATCGTTGCCTTGGGTTCCTAGGCTGTCCGTGCTGATGCGCTTGGTTGCTCCGGTAAGCCGGTTGTAGACGAACACGTCAGCAACACCATTGGTATCACCCGGCACAAGATTCGTGGCGGACGACGTAAAACCAACCTGGGTTCCATCCGCACTGATGAATGAATCAACACTGTCGTCGTTCGCCTGATCACCACCGGAATCGAGACTTACTCGCTGCGTGAGTCCGGTGAGTATATCGTGTAGGAAGATGTCTTCTGCTCCATTTGTGTCGCCCGTCACCAGGTTGTCCGCCAGAGAGGCGAAGACGACAAACCGCCCGTCCGCGCTGACGGACGGTGTGTAACTGTCGGCGTCTCCTTGAAACCCCGCACTGCTGATGCTCACACGCTGCGTACTGCCCGTGAGCCGGTCGTGCACGAACACGTCACTTTTGCCGTTGGTATCACCCGGAACGAGGTTAGTTGCCGTGGATTCAAACGCCACATACCGCCCCTCAGCACTCATGGCGCAGTTTGTACTGGCACCGTTTGCCTGGTTTCCTGCGCTGTCGACACTGACGCGCTCGGTGGCTCCCGTGCTGCGATCGTGCACAAACACGTCGGAGACGCCATTGCTATCATTAAGCACCAGGTTCGACGCATCCGATGTGAACGCCACGTACCGCCCAGACGCGCTGATGCAAACGGTGGCGGAGAAGATCGCATCAGTAAGGCTGCTGTTTCCCTGATTGCCGCTACTATCCACACTGACCCGCTCGGTCTCCCCAGTGAGCCGGTCGTGCACGAACACGTCGATTCCGTTGTTGGTATCACCGGGTACGAGGTTGCCCGCTTTGGATTGAAATGCAACGTAACGCCCGTCTGGACTCATCGCATTTCCACCCGACATCTGACTATCTCCCGCTCCTGGCTGACCGGCACTGTCCACACTCACCTGCTCGGTTGTGCCCGTGAGCCTGTCGTGGACAAATACATCCATCGAAGAGGTGTTTCCGCTGACGAGATTGGAAGCGAGAGATGTGAAGGCAACGTAGCGACCATCTGCAGATAGTGAGGCATTATAACTCCCAGAATCGCCTTGAATACCCGTGCTACTCACACTTACGCGCTCGGTGACCATCATGCTTTGCAGCTCGATACTGAAGAGACCGCCACCCAAGGTTCCTGCATAGAGAATGTTCGGGGCAAGTGGATTGATTGCCAGCACGGTGATGTCGAGGTTCGTCAGGCCGGTATTGAGGGGAATCCACGCGGCACCGCTGTCGGTGCTTCGGAACACCCCCCCACCATAGGTCCCGGCGTAGAGCATGCTCGGGGTACTCGGGTCGATAGCCAGCGTCCAGACGGTGGGATTGCTCAGGCCGCTGTTGACCGCACTCCAGTTGGCGCCCCTGTCGGTGGTCTGAAAGACCCCGCCATAGGTCCCGGCGTAGAGCGTGCTCGGGGTAGTCGGGTCAATAGCCAGCGTCCAGATGACCCTGTTGGTCAAGCCGGTGTTGACAGCGGTCCAACTGGCGCCCGCGTTGGGGCTCTCAAAGACCCCGCCTTGGTAGGTCCCGGCGTAGAGCGTGCTCGGGGTCCTCGGGTCGATGGCCAGTGCATAGACGTCCATGTTGGTCAAGCCGCTGTTGACCGCACTCCAGTTGGCGCCCCTGTCGGTGGTCTGAAAGATTCCAAGGCCAGGGGTCCCGGCGTAGAGCATGCTCGGGGTACTCGGGTCGATGGCCAGCGTGGAGACGCCGAGGGTGCTCAGGCCAGTGTTGACCCAACTGACTCCACTGTCCGTGCTCGTGAAGACCCCAGCATCGGTCCCGGCGTAGAGCGTGCTCGGGGTACTCGGGTCGAGGGCCAGCGCGCGGACGTAGAGTCTGCTCAGGCCGGTGTTTTCCGCGCTCCATCTGTCGCCGCTGTCGGTGGTCTGAAAAACTCCGCCGCCCGAAGTTCCGGCGTAGAGCGTGCTCTGGGTATTCGGGTCGAGGGCCAGCGCGCTGATCGCACTCCCATAAGGGCCGTTAGTCGTCCAAACATTGAACCCAGCGCGAGCAACGGTTGCACTGCCCAATACAGCCAGCAGGACTAGCCAGCACAATAAGCACCGTGCCCGCACCAAGGTTGCCCTTCGCAATGACCCACAGTCTAGGCTTGCCTTCGCCATCTTCGGTCCCCCAAGGTAGGTCCAATGGCGACCCATGCGCATCCCCAGTTACCCCTGATTTCATTATGGGCGCTGCGCAGGAATCGCCCGCTCTGACTCGGCAGCCAGTTTGCTACCTATCGCCCTCTTAGTACCACTTCGCTGTTGCTGTCAATGGCAAGCCAGTGACAAAACCGTCTCACTTTCCACCTTGCTCCTGCCGAAGTCGCCGCTCATAGATCCCTTCCGGAAACAGCCCCCAAATCCGAATACCAAACGCCCTCGCGCTGTCCCCGATTGCTTGCCGTCAGGGCACTTCGGCCGTCCCCCCACTCAGACGATCTTGCACGGAATCAGCGCATCCTCGTCATACGAATACACCGCACACAGTCGATGATACCCGTCGGCAATAATGACTTTCCCCTGCTGGGCATCTCGCACCAGCAGGAGCGGAGACAGGGGCTTCCCCGCACGAATCTTCGCCCGATCTTTTTCAACGTGGGCATTGCTGATCCCCAACAGCGACAGCCCGGAGGCTCTGAAAATATCCTTCGCCTTGAAGGTCGAGACCGGGGCGCGCTTGAGGTGCTGCACATATCTGACCGTGGTGCGGGCATCATACAGCAGCCCCAAATAGGATGCGGCGGCTGGATAGTCATGCGCTTCAGGCTGACCCAACCACTGAATCTGCGGCGCCTCGCTCATCTGATCTCTCCGGAATGTCGGGACGGTTCCCCTAAGGGGGTGGTGCCGAGTACCTCGATGCGCTTGCATGGCGAAGGAATCTGACCAGTAAACTTGAATTCCGCGCGCACCCGGGTGCCAGTTCCTACGCCCGACTCAACGCTCAGGCGGCCGCCCGCGAAGCCCGCCCGTTCACGCATCCCCAAGAAGCCGCCGGTCGCGCCGGCGCCAAGCACGGCGTCCGGGTCGAAGCCCTTGCCGTGATCCGCAATCAGTACGCTCAGCAGACGGTGATCGGCCGAAACGTACACGCGGGCCTTGCTCACGCCAGCGTGGCGCGCGACGTTGGTCAGCGCTTCCTGCACGATGCGGTACGCGGCCGTTTCGACCTCGTGCTGAAACCGCCGATTCAACCCGCTATGCCGGAACTCTATTTTGACGTTGGTTTGCTTGGAAAAGCGCTCGAAAAGCCACAACAGGGCGGGGAGCAAGCCCAGATCATCCAACATCGCCGGCCGCAGATCGAGCGACAAATCCCGCACGCGCACGATCAAGTCATCAACCAGCTGGTGTGCCTCCCCCAGCAGTGCGCTCGCGCTGTTCAGCGGCCGGCCTTGGAGTCCATCCAGAACAAGACTGACGCCGGTCAGGTACTGGCCGATCTCATCATGCAGTTCGCGCGCGAGGTGCCGCCGCTCGGCTTCTTGCACCTCCATGAACCGCCGAAAGAGTACCGCAAGCCGCTCACGCCCGGCACTCACCTGCTCGAACAGGCGGTTCCTCTCCACAGCGAGCGCCACAGGATTGGTAACTTGGGTGAGCAGCCCCATCTCGCCGGCCTGGCACCCATCCACCTCCCGCCAAAACAGGTCCAGGAAGCCGACTACGTCGCTGCCGACGCAGAGGGGCAGACTGACGACGGAACGAAATCCGATCTCGTAAACAACCCGTACCAGTGGAAACTGCAACTCGGTGGCCAAATCACGAACAATGTGGGGACGTCCCGCCAACACATCGGTGATGGCTGGGAACTCTGCCGCGCCCAGACGGACGTCCTGGCCCGCACCAAGTGCCCAGGGCCCATCGGCCGCCACGAACGTCAGCCACTCGCGGCGCTCGTCAAACAGGTTCAGGCTGACCGCCGCGCAACGCGCCAGCTCCCGTAATCCTGCACACACCTCCGGAAAAGCTGCCTTCACATCGAGATGCGTGTTGATTGCACGCAGGATGTTGTTGATTGTCATCATTTCGCGTTCATGACGCTGCCTGGTCTCCTCGGCATGCTTGCGCTTGGTGATGTCCGTGTGGACGGCCACCCAGATGTCCCCATGCTGGGAATGCTGGAACGTTGAGACGGAGGATTGACACCAAAACGGGGTACCGTCCTTCTTCCTGTTGCGTACTTCACCCCGCCACGCCCCGTTCTTCCTCAGAGCCCGCTGGATCTCCTGGGCGCCCGCTTCCGCGCTCTGTTCGCCCGAGGCGTTGAGCGTGGCCACCGGCCTTCCGTCCAGCTCTCCCGGACCGTAGCCGAATATCGTCTCGAATCTGCGGTTCGCGTAGATGATTGCCGCGTCGCTTGCCCGGATCAGGCAGACGCCTTCGGACATCGTATCGACAATCGTGCCATGGAGCTTGAGTGCCTCGTCCGCGTGCTTCCGTTCGGTGATGTCCTCCGAAATACCGAGGAGGTAGGCCGGCTCCCCTTGGTCATCGAGAATCGGGATCTTTTTCGTGTGCAGTATCCGCTCACCGTGGTGTGCCGATTTGATCAGTTCCTCGGGAATGTCGAGCAGGGTCTTGTTGTGCAGAGCGGCGTGGTCCTTCTCGGTGAAGGAGTCCGCCACCTCTTTCGGAAGCAAATCGTAATCGTTCTTGCCGATCAGCTCGGTGCGTCGGGGCCCGAGGATCTCGGCGGCGGCGCGGTTGAGCAGCAGGTACTCCAGGCTCTTAGCATCCTTGACGAAGACCATGTCGGGGATGTTCTCCACGATGGACTCGAGGAATGCGTACAGCCGTTGACGCTCGCTCTCCGCCCGCTTGCGCGCGTCGATATCCTCGATGACGGCGATGAAGTACTTCGGCTGACCAGAGGGGTCCCGTACAAGGGACACCGTGAGATCGACCCACACGATCGAGCCATCCTTGCGGAAGTAGCGTTTCTCCATGGAATGCGTCTGGATCTTTCCGTCCAACATGTCGCGCATGGAGGCCAGATCTCGGTCCAGGTCGTCTGGATGGGTGATGTCCTGGAACCTCCGCGTGCACAGTTCCGGCTCACGGTAGCCGACGATGTCTCAGAGCCGCTGGTTCACCCGCAACCAGCGGCCGTCAACGCCCGCGAACGCAATGCCGACGGCGGCCTGCTCAAAGTGGCCGCGATATCGTTCCTCACTCTCGCGCAGCACCTCCTCCACGTGCTTGCGGGCCTCGATATCCTGGAGGGCTTCTTCCAGCTGCTTGCGCTCGGTGATGTCGATGTCCGCGCCCTGCATGCGACACGGGCGACCCTCTGCGTCGTAGGCGATAACGCCCCGGCTGAGCACCCAGCGGTACGAACCGTCGCCGTGGAGAATGCGGTGCTCGATGTCGTGGGTGCTCTTGTGCCCGTGAAGATGCTCCTGCAGAGCGACGGTGGTCTTGGCGCGGTCATCGACATGGACCAGATCCAACAGTTCCACCAGCGTGATCTCCTTCTCGTTACGACCGAATAGGCGGTCCCATCCCGATACGAGGCGAACCTTGCGAGTCCGCAGGTCGCAATCCCAGACCGCAACCTTGGCGCTCTCAGTTGCGCGCTGCAGCACGTCCTCCGCCGTTCGCCGTCGGTCGATCTCAGTCGCGATATCCGCGTGCGCCCGATTCGCCCAAAACGCTATCAGCAAGGATAAGGCAAACAGGACAAACGTTGTAATCGTCGAAAAGTGATCCAAAGTGGCGTTCAGGCTCCAATGAACAGACGCAAACCCCAGGCTGCTGGCCGCCACCACGACGCCTTGCGCGGCGACTCCCCAGGGGAGTGCCGCCGCCATCACCAAGGTCAACGCGGTCAGCCGCAGAGCAAGCAGCCAGAGTTCTCCAGTCCACAGCCCGTACAGGACCACGAAGGCGACGAGCTGGACACCGAACGCGACCGACAGGCCCCAGACGTGCCGTCGACACCACGGCCTGCGTAATTGCGTCAGAGCCACCGTCAAGACGCACAACTCGATGCTGTTGAGGAACGGCAGCGATGATGCAACCTGCGTCATGAGGCCGCTCCCGTTAAGCCCCCACAGCCCCACTATGACTGCGATCATCGCCCAAAGGAACAAACGCCCGCGCTCGATGAGGGAGCGCTCTTGATGCGCACGAGCCGCCGCCCGTACGTCGGTAGCCCAGTGGTTGTTCGTGTCGTCCGTTAGAGTTTTACGCAACAAAGCCGCCGCAGTGTGTGTCTGATCCATGCTCATGCCCTCTTAATCCGATATTTCCCAGATGGGGTGGCACACCAACCTGTCTCAGGACCGCAATAACCCGCTTGGGAGGCGGGTACAATCACCTTCGCCTGGTCGCGCAAGGAACACTCAAGATGTCCGGCGGCATTGGCATTGAATGATGTCCGCCTTGACGCGACGGGAATGAGCAGCGTTCTTGGCGTGCAATTTCAGCAGCCGCAGGAGTTACGCCTGAACGCGATCGGCCGCTTCTCCCTCATGCTTCGTGCCAGCTTGGCAGCCCTGCAGGGGTGGGTTTTGCCACACGGTTACCTACTCTGTAGCACTTCCCGCGCAACTTGGCGCGGCATGCGCCACCAGCAGCTCGGTATCCCCATCCCGCAACACGTAGTACCGCACCCCACCAATAGGCAGTTGGACGACAGCGTTGACAGTGCCTCGGACCTTCACAGGTTCGCCCTCGTATGTGCCAGCGTTCCGCATTGTGGTATATGGGCCGCGATGACAACGGATCTCTTCGTGCCGCGCGGCGAGTGGGACGCTATAGCCCGCCTCATTCTTGCTGCGCTGGCTGGTGCGGCAATCGGTTGGAATCGCCAGATGAAGGGCAAGCCCGCGGGACTGCGAACCTACATGCTGGTGAGCGTCGGTGCCGGGTTGTTCACGTTGATCGCGATGCTGGCGGTACCGTCCGATGGGTCAGCGCTCGGGCGGGCACTTCAAGGTGTAGCCACGGGGGTCGGTTTTCTGGGCGCGGGGGAGATCATCCACCAGATCAGACGCAAGCCAGGCAGTCCGCTTGTATATGGACTCACCTCGGCGGCAGCGATTTGGATGACGGCGGCGATCGGCATGGCAGCGGCCTGCGGACTGTGGGTGATCACCGTATTCGCCGTCGTGTTGGTGCTGGTAATCCTGAGCGGTGCGGAGCGGATCGAGGAGCGGTTTGCACCGAACCGGCAGGGGTGATGGCGACTAAGTAACGCTTTGTCAGGTTTCTGATAAAGCGATCCAATCCAACCGCGAATTGGCACGAGCAGCCTCAAAAAGGTCGTACGGGTACTGCTGGAGACGAAGAGCATGTCCCACGCGCTAGGCGGGTAATGGTAAATCTATACGGTGGCGCCGAGTCACTGAGAGTCGTCAATTCACGAGCGGCGCGACCATTTACAAGCCGCCGCGGACTGCGCGAACGAAGTAGTTATTGCTCTTACTGAGCGCGCTGTCGTAGCCGTCGAAGAAGTACACGTCCCACACGAGGCCCGGACCGCTCTGGTAGGTAGTAGACGACCAGTAGAGGTACGAATTCGTGCAACTGCAGGTCAGCACCGTGCAACCCGAAGTGCAGTTCGTGTTGAATACCGGATCAACCGCCGGATCGCTGTTCTGGTAGTTGATGATGCTCTGCAACTCCTTGATGTTCGGAACCCGCCAGTCCGTATGCCCGGCAAAGCCGCCACCCGCGTTCAGCCCGGTAATGAATACGCTGAACGCATCTGACCACGTGTATAGGTTGCCCCAGTCGTGAATGCTGCCGTCAGCACTCTTCTTTTCCCACATCAGGTGCGTGTTGAGGTCGGTGATGGTTCCGTCACCGTTGTCGACGTATGCCAATGCCCCACCAGCCTGGATCTGCCCATCTTGACCTGTTCCACCACACGCAATCGCGTAACCGTTGCTGCCCCAACACGTTGTCTGTCCCGTGGCTGGAAACCGCTGCCCACTGCTAGGTGTCACGGTCGGTGTGGGCGTCGGTGATGACAGAGTCGGACAACCATTCAACGCGGAGTTTACGGCAGTGATGATCTCATTGATTTCGACTTCGTTGTTGCAGTTCAGGTCCCCCGGACATTGTTCCCCCGGACAACACTGCTGCGCGACAGTGCTCCGGGCTGCCCACACCACCATCACCCCGAGTACGAATACCGTGAGTCGCTTCTGCATGATCCTTCCCCTTTCCTTGCCATCGTATCGAACAAGTGCCGCCGTGGTGTCAACGAAGGTA
>CAVSQF010000043.1:0-95000 GCA_963729835.1 uncultured delta proteobacterium
GGGCGATGCCCGCAACCCAAGCTTCACGAATTGGCGTCTCCTCGGGTATGACGGGGGTGCCTAAAACCACCCGCCCTACCCAAGGAGGACGCCATGAAAGAGTTTATAGCTCGGCACGCAGCGCTCATCACCAGCGTGCTCTCGGGATTCGACCGCCTGGTATTCCGGGGGGCGCTGCGCTCGTTGCGGCATCGCGGGATCCGCACCTTCCTGGATCGTGCGGGCATACGACTGCTGGACTTCGGAAACTTCGCACGGGACACGACCGAGCGAGTGAAGGAGAGTTCGCTGGCCGAGGCCGAGCGGGCACAACGGCCGGTAGTCTATCTGGAGTCGTCGAAAGCCCGGCCCGAGGAACTCGCTCGCGAGTTGCTCGCGAAACACCCGCTGGCCGAGCCCGGACTCATTTGCGCGCTCACCCGTGTGGAGCCCTGCATGCGCTTCGAGTACCACCGCTCGCAAGACCCCACGCAACGCGGGCTGAAGCTGCGGCCGAGCAAGTGCCTGCACCTCTACAAGTACTACCAGCACCCGCGCTTCGGCTTCATGCACACGCGCCTGCAGACCTACTTCCCGTTCGACGTGCAAGTGTGTCTCAACGGCCGCGAATGGTTGGCGCAGCAGCTCGCGCTGCAGGGGTCGGAGTTCACTCGCGCGGACAACTGCTTCCCCTCGCTGCAGGACCCGCAGCTGGCACAGGAGCTGATGGACGAGCAGCTGCGTACCGCATGGCCAGCAACCCTGGACGCGTTTCTGGCCACGCTCAATCCACTGCACGAGGAGATCTTCCGCGCCTGGCCGCTGACCTACTATTGGGTGGCCTATCAGACCGAATGGGCCACCGACGTGGCGTTCACAGACGCGGCGGCGCTCGCCAGCCTCTACCCGGCGTGGGTCCGGCACGCGCGCGACCACTTCAAGAGCCCCGACGTGCTGCGCTTCCTCGGGCGCACGGTGCGCCAGCATTGGACGGCCGACATCGTCACCAGCGTCAAGGAGCGGCCCGAGGGCGTGCGCGTGAAGCACTGGCTCAACGGGAACTCGGTGAAAATGTACGACAAGGCCGCCAACCTCCTGCGCGTCGAGACGACCATCGGCAACCCGAAGGACTTCGCCGTCCTGCGCCCGCGCCGGGAAGATGAAGGCGGCGAACGGCACAGTGCCGAGGAGGGCGCCAAGCTCGTCTGGCGCAACCTGCGCAAAAGCGTCGCCGACCTCCACCGGCGCGCCGAGATCTCGCAACGCTCCAACGAGCGGTACCTCGACGCGCTCGCGGTGGTCGATGACCCGACGCCGTGCGCGCGCATCTTTGACGCGGTCTGCCGACCGGTGGTCGACGACGGCCGGCGTTTCCGCGCCGTGCGCGTGGGCGACCCGGCCGATCTCGCGCTGCTGGAGGTCATCGCTCGCGGGGAATTCGTCACCGCCGGCTTCCGCAACCGCGACTTGCGCTCCTTACTCTATCCGCCGCCGCCGACCGTGCTCGACGCCCGGCGTCTCTCGGGCCGGGTTAGCCGCCTGCTCCGGCTCCTGCGCGCCCACGGCATCATCCGCAAAATCCACAAGACGCACCGCTATCAGCTTACCCACCGCGGCCGCCTCCTCACCGCCGCCCTGCGCGCCACCCGCGATGCCAGCATCAAGCAGCTGCTCCGCCAGGCCGCATGATTGCCGCCAACTTCTGCGCGCCACGGCAAGACTTTCGGAGATAGTAGTTCAGGGCGTGCTTGGCTACCGTAGCCCGCGAAATGAATTCGCCGGGCGGAGCCTCGGATTGTTCTGCAAAAGTCAGTAGGGACGCGGCGCCGCTGCCGCCGGCGCCACGGAGAACAGCGTGAAGTCCCACGTGTGGGCGGGCGTCGAGAGCTTGGTTTCCGTGACGAAACGACCGCTGGTTCGCAGGGCGGCCGCGAAATCGTCCGCGCCGATGTCGCAGCGCCGCGCCACCTGCTGTTTGGCAAAATAGGGCGTCGGAACGAGGAAGTCTGTCTGCTGGTGTCCGGTCGCCGCGAAAACGTTCTCCCATCCGGTCTTCCCCATCCGGTCGCACAGGTTGTGGTTGACGTAGCGCGGGCGGATGCGCCCTTCGCTCAGAAACTCCAGGACTCCAATATCAGAAAAACCAGGAATGACCGGCTCGCGCACCTTATGATCGAGGAGCCACAGCGTGACGTAGGTCTGATCGGGAAAACGAGGATACCCCATCTTCGTGACGGCGTCCTCGAAGGCGCTCGGCCACCGGATCGCCATCACACCGAGCGTGAATACTGAGAAACTGCCGAGCAGCAGGCCGCGAGCCGCACGCTGCCCCAATCGAGGCATCAGCCAACGAGCCGTGTCCTGCCAAAGACCGCCGATGACGATGGCGACCAATGGAAGGAGGGGGAAAAATGGGAGCGAGCCGGTGTTGTAGCGATAGATGACGGCAAAGCCGCACAGCGTGCCGGGAAGCGTCAGGGCGGCTAGCACTTCAGCCCGGGGTTGCGGTGCACCGCGGGCCCTGCGGCGGAAGTGCAGCAACACCTTGCGCCCACACTGCGCAAGCAGAGCGGCCAGCATGACCATTCGGGCGGCGGCCGCCATCGAAAACCCCGGGGAGGGCAGGGCGGCAAATACCCAACTCGGCGCAACCAAGAGAATGTAAGCCCATGGCGCCGGTGCCTGGTGCGGGACCAACTCCGGACCCCCGCCTCGCGCTGCGGCGTAGGCACACAAGATGGCCAAGGTGAGCACCGGAAAGACGCAACCGGCTACGGCCGCGCGCGTCGCGGTGCGCAGCGACAGACGCCGGCAGCCAAAGACGGCTGCGTAGGCGATGAGAAACGGCACCAACACGAAGACGGTCGTGAATTTCTGATGACACGCAAAGCCGGCAAGCAGGGCCGCGAGGAACAGCGGGCGGGTCCTCCCAGTCTCGTTGTATCGGTCGAGTAACCACCAGACACCAAAGAGAGCCATCACAGGAAGTGATTCGTAGAGATACAACGAACCATACAGCACCACGAACGGGGAAAGGAGCATGCTAGCTACACTCAGGCAGGCCGAGAGCGGGCCGTCGTGGCGACAGACCTGAATCGCCATCAGAAGCAGCAAAGTCCCCGCTATCAGAGCCGGAATCACGTTGACCAGAATCGGTACGTAGTTGGGAATGTGGGATCCAATCCACCACAGTGGCCAGTATGAGAGCGTAGGGATGTATGACTTGCTGAGCAACGGCAGCAGTTGGTTTCCGATACACACGCCGAAGATTGGCTTGATGTTCTGCACAAAGAAACCGTGGATGCACTCGGACCACCGCGGCGTCGACGCATCGACCGCGAGCAGGTGGTACGGGTGCAAATAGATGGTGCCCGTCATCTCCTCGTTCAGGCCCAAGCGCGTGTCCATGCAGACGATGGCTGCAAGGACCAGCAGGCAGACCGCGAGAGCGGGCCAGCAGTGTCGGAGCGCACCGCTGCTGGGCGCGGCGGTCTGACACGCCGCACGCGCGTCCAGCGCCTGCACGATTGCGACGAAGCGTTCGCTGATGCTCACCGCGATTCCTTCTATCACCGACGCTTCATTTGTCGAACAGATCATGCCGGGTTAGTATGCGTCCATGCAACAGGCGTCGAGGGACGAGAGCGTTGCGCTCCTGCGGGCGCTGTTCGGCCTTGCTGCGGACCATGTCATTGATTGGGAGGTCCGCAGAGAGGCGGCAGCCGCGGGCTGTGTCGGTCGCCTCGTCGTCCGCGTCGTCTCACCGAGCAGCGACGAGGTTTGTGTCGAGCTCCACGACTCAGCGTCCGGAGGGCGCAGCTGGATTTCGGAGGGCGGCCTCGACCTGACCTACCAAGGGCCGGAGATGCGCAGCGACGGGCAAGGACCCCGCGAACGCCTGCTGGCAGCCATCGGCGCGAGCTTCCGCGCAACCATGGCCGAGCGGGGACCGGAGTTACGCGTGCAGCTCGCGTGGTGTCTCGAACGAGCGCGGGCGTGCGCCAACGGCAGACAGTGGCCCCGCGGCGACGAGGGGAAGGGTCGCAGCACGGAGGCGGTGCCCTCGGGGCGAGTGGGCGACGACCGCGCGCAGGTACCCACTGTCTTGTTGATGGCATTGGAAGATTTCGACCGCTACGACGGCAGTGCCGTGTCCGAGGACGGGTTGGCCGCAGTGGATGTCTTCCTCAGCGGTTTGGTCGAGGCGCAAACCATTGCGGCAGCCTTTGAAATCGGGCTTGTCGACACACTGCTCGCAGGCGATTCCCTGTCCTTCGAGGAGCTGTGCGAGCGGCTCGACATCACCGTGCGGGGGCTTCGTTTGCTGACGGGACTGCTCGTCGGTAGCGGAGTCCTGGACCTTCAAGAGGAACGCTTCACCGTGAGTGCGGCCTTTCAGCGAGCGCTACAGCACAGGGGGTTGCTGCTAACATTGCTGGGGCTCATCGCGCTGGCTGCGCAGGATCTCACTGAGAACGCGCCGGCGTTCTTCCACGACCCCTGGGAGTTTTCCCCGCGCGCCCACAGGCTGGGGCTGTTCAACTACCGGGAGACCGACCCCAAGCGCGCCAGGGTTTGGGTGGCGGTCCTTTCGCTGCTCACGCGATACGAGGCGCCCGCTTGCATCCGCCGATACGATATGAACCGATACCGACGGGTACTCGACGTGGGTGGCAACAGCGGTGAGTTCGCGCGCCAGATCTGTACCCGTCACGCACACATCGAAGCGACCGTCTTCGATCTGCCGGTTGTGTGCGAGGTGGGCACGAAGTACCTCGCAGGCAAGCGCGGCGCGGAACGGGTCTCGTTCGTCGGTGGGGACATGACAAAGGATCCGCTACCGCGGGACTTCGACCTGGTCTGTTTCAAATCGGTGTTGAATGATTGGGAATCAGGGGACGTGCGCGTATTCTTGCGCAAGGCCCTCGACGCACTGAGACCCGGTGGCCGAGTCCTGATCTACGAACGTGAGGCCATCGACCTATGCCACGGTCGGTTTCCTTTCCGGCAGCTCGCGGTGCTCCCATATCTGAGCAATCTCAGATCGGCGGCGGAGTATTCCGCTCTGCTGGATGACCTTGGCTTCACCGAGATCGAGGCGGAGCGCAGCGATCCAGAGCTGGGCTTCCTCCTGGTGACGGCGTGCCGCCGCACCGATCGAGCAGCGCGGTGACCGTGCGCACCCACCATGCCCCGACAATCATTCCGCGCCCCTTGCGGAGACCGTCGTGCATGAGTGATAATGCGTTGCCCAAGTGCTTGAGTCTGTTCGAACAGCGCGGCGATGGCTAACGTTACCCTCATCGTTCCCTTCGATCCTTGTCCGGCTGCGAATCCTTCGAACTTGTCGCAACCGCCACTGCGCCTCGCTTACCTGTCGGCCGTCAGCAAGGCCGCCGGCCATAGGGTGACAGTCGTCGACGGGGTCGGGGAAGGATACGGTCACAGCTGGCGCTATGGGGACGCCTGCCTCCTGCACGGCCTGACGATCGGCGAAGTGCTGGAACGCGTTCCACGCGATACAGACGTCATCGGCCTTTCATTGATGTTCTCCCAGACCTACCCGGCGGTGCGCGAGCTGCTGCACGGGCTACGCAAGCGCGTACCCGAAGCGGCCGTCGTCCTCGGAGGGGAAGGGGTCTCGGGACTCTCGGAATTCTTGTTGCAGGAGACGCCGGTGGACGCGACCGTGGTTGGCGAGGGGGAGGCGGCGTGGGTCACGATCCTGGAGGCGCTCAGTGGCAATCGGCCGATCGACGCCATCCCCAACGTTGTGACCCGAGGCAGGACCGAGTGGGAAACGCGCGGCCCACGGAAATCCGGCTTGTCGGCCGAGTTGGACAGTATGCCGTTTCCGGACTGGGATAGCATTCCGCTCGCCGCGTACTGGAGCCGCCGCATGAGTCACGGCGCCACGCCCACGGATCGCTACCTGCCGATCATCGCCTCCCGTGGCTGCCCCTACCAATGCATGTTCTGCACCGCCTCGACCACGTGGCGGAGCCAGCGCTACCGGTCTCCCGAAAGCGTCGTCGCCGAGATGCGGGAGTTCCGCGATCGTTACCAGGTCGAATACTTCAGCTTCAACGACCTGAGCATGACCACCAACCTGCGCTGGTTCGAGGCGTTTCTGGATCGATTGATCGAAGCCAATCTCAGCGTCCAGTGGGCGGTTCCTGCTGGCATCCGGGGCACCGAACGGATCACCCCGGAGATGATGCAGAAGGCTCGGGCCTCCGGGCTGATCTACCTACAGGTCGCTCCGGAGACGGGCTCGGAACGGGTCATGGACTGGCTGGACAAGCGCTTCTCGCTGGACGCGGTATTGGACACGATCCGGAGCGCGAAAAGTGCGCAGCTACCGGTGGGCGCGTATGTCCTGGTTGGTAGTCCGGTGGAAACGCTCGACGATTTTCTGGCCACGTTGCGCTTCCTGTACCGCATGGCCCTTCTGGGCGTGGACGAGATCGCCGTCTCCGCACTGACGGCGCATCCTGGCAGCCCGCTCTTTTGGCAGCTGCGGCGGGAAGGTCGTCTGCAGTTCGATGATGCTTACTTTCGGACGCTCGCCCAGGGCGATCTGGATCAACAGATTTCCTACTCGCCCCACTTCAACGGGCGGGAGATCAGGATCCTCCGGCTGCACGCATTCCTGTGGTTCTTTCTCTGTCGGTTCGTCTTGTTCCCGCGCACGCTCTGGCGCCTGGTCGTCAACGCAAGAAGTAACCACCAGGACACAAAGCTAGACCGGGTGCTCCGTTACGAGTTTCTGGGCGTCGTGCGCGGGTTCCTGCCGGTCTTCTCGTTTACATCCGTCCGCCTCGCCTTTGCATTGCTGCGCCGCAGCCTATCGCTACGGGGGCAGGCTGCTCGAGCGAAGCCTGCGCAAGCCGGCGATTCAAACGCATGATCCGCGACGATCGGCCCGCGCAGGTCGCAGAGTGCGCGATCGTCACCGGGGCTGGCTCGGGAATCGGCCGGGCCATTGCTGCACAGTTGTTCGCGGCTGGCTTCCGCGTCGCGCTCGTCGGACGCGACGAACGGAAACTCGTGGAAACCGCGGCGACCGCGGAGAATTCGCGCAACGCACTCGTCTTGCCCGCGGACCTCAGTACGCCGGGGGAAGCCGCGCGGGTCGTCGATCGCGTGCTCGCCGATTGGACGCGGGTCTCGGTTTTGATCAACAACGCGGCGCAAGCACCACTCGAGACTATTTCCGAGACACGGGGCGCGCTCCTGCGGCAACTTTTTGAAGTGAACTTCGTGAGCCACTGGGTCCTCGTGTCGCGGGTTTGGAATACATTTGTGCGTTGTGGTGGAGGGTGCGTGGTGAGCATCTCCTCATTGGCGATCTCCGAGTCAATGCCTGGGCTAGCTGCCTACTGCGCATCGAAGGCGGCGCTCGAGAGCCTGACCCGCTCCATCGTGTACGAGGGCGCGCCGGCAAATATACGAGCCTATTGTGTGGTGCCGGGTGCCGTCGACACGCCACTGCTGCACCGGCTGATCTCGCAAGGGCTCGAAGCGCCGGCGGTGCGGCTGTCACCGGAAGCGGTTGCCGAAGCGGTGTTGGCGTGTGTGCGGAACCAGGTGCGCGCGGATGGGCGTCCAATCGAGTTGCCGCAGCCCGCCCAGCGGGGGCCCGGGTTCCGTTGACAAACGGAGTGGGTGCCACGCCGGTGCGATATCCGCCATATATCGACCTCGCCTTGCGTGATGCGCTCGCCTGCGTGCACGCCCGCGAGCGGGATCAGCCGACCTTCGTGCACTTGGGCCACTGGGATGCTCCTCCTGCCGGAGAGCTGTCCCCTGATGAGCTTCCCATCGCACAGTTGCGACTCACGGAGAAAGTGTTGGCCATGGCTGACATCCGTGATGGCATGGCGGTGTTGGACGTGGCTTGCGGCCTAGGCGGGACACTGGCGGTGCTCAACGCCCGCCATCGCGGCATGACGCTCCTAGGCATCGATGCCGACCTGCGCCAGTTGGCGGTTGCGCGCCGGATCGTCGCCCGGCAAGAGAATCATGTCACCTGGAGCTGCGGGGACGCGTGCAGCCTCCCTTACCCAGCCAAGAGTTTTGCGCGGGTACTGTGCATCGAAGCGATGTTTCACTTCTCGTCACGGCGCGCGTTCATGGCCGAGGCATCGCGCGTCCTGTGTCCGGGGGGACGGTTGGTCTTTTCCGACATCGTCGCGCGCGACACTGTCGCTCAGGCGTCTTTGCAGTCAGCGCCGCCGCACCGTTTGCCGCGATTCGCTATTGAGGCACGCATCGAAAGCGGCATGGGTCCGTGGCCCGATCTGTGGGGCGCGGACGCAGACCACGACGCACTGGCAGCAGCCGTGGGCCTCACACCATTGCAGACCGTGGATGCTACGGCGGCAACCCTTCCCAGCCACGCCTGCATCCTGAACGGGCCGGATGCACCACACACCCGTCCGGTGGTCCGGCGCGCGTCGTTCACGCTCGCGTGGATCCACCGTCACGGTTATTTGCGGGTGGTCTATAAGAGCTACCGAGCGTAAAGAAGAATATTCGGCGCCTGAAAGGTCATACGATATCGTTTCCTCTTCTGAAACGCCGGTGCGGATTTCGCACCCTCTCCGTCAGTCCAGGCGCAGCCGACCGTCGTCGTTGCGCGAGACGATCGGCAGCAGGGTGAAGAGCAGGCGGTGGACGAGTCGCCGCGCGCTGGAACCGAGCGGGAGCAGCCCCACGTTAAACCCAGTGGTCTGGGCCTGGAGGCGCGCAGCGTCATCTCGAGGTTCCAACACGAGCTCGTAGCGGTCGCCGCTCGGCAGAAGCAGTCGGTACCGAACTTGACGGCCGTGTCGGGTCACCGTCTCGACGGACCACAGTGTAGTACGTAGCAGGGGCTTGCCATCTGGGCCGCTCAGCAGCTGCAGCCAGCGCGGGTCGCTGGCGCGGCCAACAAGCTCCGCGTCAGGGCCGGAGAACTTCTCGGCCGGCACTGGGTCGTTGGACGTATTGGCTTCCTCCGCGGGCAGCGAACGTTCGTGGGGGCGCAGACGCTCGACCTCCCAACCGAAGCGCTCGATGTACGGCTCCGTGAGTCCCTGACACGGGCCGTACCAGGCGCACGTATGCTTGAAAAAACAGTGGAACGGCGGGAAGGAGCACCAGAAATCCTCGTCGATCGTCGTCTCGGGCAAATCGGGCACGAATGCTTTGTCGTGCCGGCCGAGAATGCAACGTGGAAACCAGGTCGCCGCCGCCTCCGTTCCGCTCGCGACTACGCGATCGAGGGCGCCCTGCAGCGCCAATTGGATCGTGGAGATTGGCGCCAGCAGCGTTTGTTGCAGCGGATGCACCAGCACGAAGTTGTAAAACTCGATGCGTACGGGCTCGAAACGCAGCACCAACTCAACAATCTGTGAGAGGTACGCCACGTTGTGTGTGAACACCACAGTGTTCGTGATCAGCGTGCCAGCGGCGCGCCGAATGTTCTCCAACCCAGCGATCATCTGCGCGAAGCTGTTTTGCCTGCCCGTAATTGCTCTCTCGAGCGCCGCGGTAGGGGCCCGCACGGAGATGTAGAATTCATCGATTCCGGCTTCCCGGGCAGCGCGCGTGAACTCCGGGTCGGAAAAGCGGCGGCCGTTGCTCTGCACGCGGATGTGGCGGAAGCCGCCGCTGTCACGCGCATACTCTGCACGGCGCAAGAAGTCCGGATCCAGTGAGGGTTCTGCACCGGACAGGACGAGGCGGTCCACGTGTTCACTTGCCGCGGCGGCATCGACGAGGCGCCGGTACGTGTCCCAGTCCATCGGCGGTTTGTAGCCACGCACCACCTCCACCAGACACATGGCGCACTCGTTGTTGCAGTTGTAACCCACGGCAAGCGTGCGGGAGGTGCCACGTCCTGGGGCCAGTTCCGTCTCCGCCGCGCGCGGGGCCGGTGCTGGCTGGTTGCGCCACGAGGCCTCCTGGAACTCAGAGTGTGCCATACACCCCTTGCTTGACCCAGTGCAGTGCGCCATCCGCGGCAACGAAATCCAAGCCGACGTCCCAGCGCACGTGCGCAAAGTCACCGGCATGTGCAGCCAGAAAAGACTGGGTGGAGACTGGCCACTCGAAGTGTTCCATGAACCATCGCAGTTGGGTGGTATCGATACCGGCGAAGTAGATTCCGTCCGTTCTGCGTTTGGCCGCCAGACAGAGGGTGCGACAGCTGTACAGGCGAGGCAACAGCAACGGCGCGATGTTCACCCCACAGGCGCTGGCGTGGAGCAGGCCGTTGGCCTGGTGCTCGACCAGCGCGCGTAGCCTGTCTATCTCCGAAAGCTCGAAGAATGTGTAGTGGTTCGCATGTTCGATGCTGTCGACACGCACGTCCCAGGAAAGCCCGCTCCGGAGGTACACGTGCAGCTCGTGGATGCCGCCGGAGGCGAGCACTTCGTCGTTCACGTCCACACTCACCATGATCGCTGGTGCGTGCGCCGGATACGTTGGCAGGATCCGCAGGGAGGGCGCCAGCGCAGCCGCCACTTGCGCAAAGGTGATAGGCTCAGGGATTGCCTCCGTTGGCTCCCGATGCGCACGGGCCGAGGAGAGGGTGCGAAAATAGAAATACAGCTCGGCGCCGAGGCGGCCCTCAACGAGTTTGATCCCCCAGATCGTTCTGTGCAGCCCGAGCCCGTTCCGGAGGCTGGCGATGAGACGCTGCCACGCTTCCTTTTGCTGGCTGCCGGCGAGAAGCTGGTAGAGCAACGTTGTCGAGCGCAGACGTCCCTGCGGATCCTCGCTCGTCGTGTACGGGCGCAGGGTGTAATCGTAGTGCGCTTCGCTGCGGCTGCAGGTCTCCACCGGAAACGGCTTCAGCTGCTCAGCGAGGGCAGCGAAGCGGTCATTAGGGCCGGCACTGACTCGCAAAGCGCCCTGCAAACTGTCGACGCTTTCAAACCCCACGCGCACACCCTACCACAGCTTGTCCGTTTGTCGAACAGAACGCGACGGTTCGGCAGGGACACCGCGGGGGTTGACAATGGGAATTGCCCGGTGCAACGCTGGTCGCACATGCAAGTGGCAGTGACGGCAGCCGCGGTACCTTGCGTGCCGGCCGCACCGGTACGGGTGACCATGGTCTACCTCGCGGTAACCGGCCGCTGTTTTCTTCCTTGTGTTCACTGCCACATCGGCAGACACCGGACGGTGGACCTCCCAACCGACGCGTGGCTCGGGATGATTGACCGTGTGGGTGCCTTCTGTCCCAGCGCATCGGTTCAGTTCGTGGGCGGAGAACCGCTCCTGCGCCGTGACCTGGAGCTGCTCATCGAGAGAGCTGCGGGCTTGGGCCTGAACTGTGGGATCTGCACGAATGGATGGATGATGACGCCGGGGCGCGCCCAGTCTCTCGCCAGGGCCGGGGTGAGCTTCGCGTACGTGAGCCTGGATGGTGTCCGCGCCGAGACGGTCGACTGACCCGAGGGAGGGCTGGAAGCTTTAAGAAGGCACTGCGCGCGGTGCAGTTGCTGAAACGGCAGCCGACGATTCGGGTGGTGTTGTCGTCTATCCTGCATGCTGGCAACGCCGGGGAGTTTCCCGCCTTGATCGACTTCGCTCGCAAACACGGCTTGGCGATAGTGGGACAGACGCTTAATGCGACGCTCGGTGCTGATGAGCAGGATCCTTGATCGGCGGGAGACGTCGGTGCTCTGGCCGCGTTCGCCCGCACAGCGGGAGGCGATCGGCCGCGCCCTCGATGCGCTGATCAGGGCGGAGAGAAGCGGAATCATCGGCAACACCGTGGAGCAGATCGAGGCCGCCCGACGCTATTACCTGCATTCCGCAGAGCCGCTGGGGCTACCATGCCCAGCCGGGAACACGGAGTTCGGCATCGACCCGCTGGGCAATGTCCGACTCTGTTTTTACAAGGACGAGGTCGGCTCGGCGCTGGGCGGCACGCCGCTCTCCCAGCTGTTCGAAAGCGCGGCGGTAACGCATTGCAGAACAGAAATTGCCGCGTGTCGTGACGGCTGCCGACTCAACACGGCGAATCAGGATCGGTTCCCCCGGTGAAGTGACGTTGATCGCAACGGGCTGCGAGGCGGACTCCTGAGTCGGTTCAGACGTGCCTGCGGTCCGCTGATCGTCACCTCTCTACGTATCAGCGACGACGGTGACGCGGGAGTCCGGGAATCGTCTCTTCACGTCGGCCAGGCGTGCCCGCACCACCACTCCATCGACTTTCGAGTCGAGCCGCGCTGCTCGGGTGCCTGGGTTGTCCGAGTAGGCGAGAAACAGCACTTCGTCGAATCGGGGGACGAGCTGCAGCGAGGCCGCGAAGTCGGATTCGGTCTCGCCGGGAAAGCCAACGATGAAATGCGTGTGCAGCCACGCTCCCGGCGCCCGTGCTTTGAGCTCCGCGAGGCGTGCCGTCACGGCCGCGATATCGTAATCGCGCTCCATCATCGCCAGTACTCGCTGTGAGCCGGACTGGACGGGAATGTTGGCGTACGAGATCAGGCCACCCGCAGCCAACTCCGTGATCCCCGCGGCCATTGCCAAGAACTCCCCGGGAAACAGCGAGTGGAGCTTCACGCGTACTCGCCGGTCGATTCTCCGAATGGCTCGGAGAAGATCGAGCAGGTCGCTCCCAACGTCCGCGCCGTAACTGCCACAATCATCGGCGAGGAGTACAAACTCATCCCGGCCTCGTGCGAGGCCCTGCTCTATCGCCGCGCAGATCGCCTCGCGACGCACGCTCGATACGTTGCCCTTCGCCCGCTTGATATTGCAATACGAGCACCCGTTGACGCAGCCCTGCGCGATCAGCACGAACGCATCCAGGTTGGTCACTTTTTGCTGGTACGGGCACAGCGCCTCGGCGTCGAGCATGCCGCTCACGGTCTCCACGAGGGGGACCTGGTATGGGAAGTGGTGCTGGAGGTCGGCCAGGCTGTGTGGCCCCACCAGGACGACATCTTTTCCCAGAACGCTCGCGTCGCTCAGCCCGGCGAGACAACCGAAAATGATCACCCGGGCTTGCGGGCGTGTGCGCCGTGCGGCCGTGACGGTTTCCTGCGCCTGCTTGATGCGCCCCTGCGTCACGCAACAGGTGTTGACGAGGATGGTCTCGCAGCCGTCGAGCTCGGAGCCAACATCGTAGTGGTTCGCACGCAAGAACCGCAGGGCCCGCTGCCACATGAACCCACTATTCTCGCAGGTGTCGCTGCAGTTGATCACGCAGACGCGGTGCCTGGAGTGCTGTATCTCTGCAAGTGACATATTATCTCAGCAAAATCACCCTTTGCAGGCTGTGCGGTCGGGGCGTTGGAAAAAGCTCGGGTAGGCCCGTAGTGAACGCCTTGTTTCTGTGTGCCAAGGATGGCAGATTAATGATGTTCCGGCAACCTTTTATGGGCCCGATGATCTGTCATCCACTGAACCAATGATCGCGCGGCACGACATTCGCGTGGCGCTGCTCGCGATCGACCCTTGGAAGGAGCAAGCGCCGAACCTTCGGCCGTTCAACTACGGCGTGTATCGGATCGCGGCAGCGTTGCGCGCGGACGGCCGCGTGGATGACCTGGACATCGTCGAAGGGAAGCCGGGAGCAGTGGACGAGTTCGTCGAGCGCGTCGAGGCGATCGACCCGAGCATCATCGGACTGTCCGCGTATGTGTGGTCGTTGCCGACCTTGTTCGCGGCGGCCGAGCGGCTGAAACGGTCGCGGCCGGACCGCATGATCGTCATCGGCGGGCCGAGCGCACGCGCCGAGATGATGCAGCAAGCACCGTTCGCCGGCGCAGTGCAGTGGCTCGACGCGCTGGTCGTGACGGAATCCGAGCAAGCGATGTGCAACCTCGTCGGCAGTGTGATGGCCGGCGCCGATCTGGGCAGTGTCGGCGGACTCCTGTTGCCCGATGGCAATGCGTGGCGTCCCACCGCCCGTCCTCCGGAGTGCAACCTGAACCACCTCGCGTCGCCCTTCCGGATGGGGATTGCCCCGCGCGATGTGACAGGGCATCTGGAGCGCTTCAAGGGCTGCCAACTGAACTGCAAGTTCTGCCAATGGGGGGAACCGAGCGAGGCCCGCTGGGTGCTTTCCCGGGAGTTCTTGATTGAGGAGTTCCGCGCCTACCGCAAGAGCAACACCAGAGGCGCGCTGGTTGTGGATGCTGGTCTCAACATGGGAACCGAGGCCTTTGCAAACTTGGTGGCGGCAGAGCGTGAAGTGGGTTTTCTGCGAGAAACCTCTGTGCACTGCGAACTCTATCCGAGACTCCTCGCCGACGAGCATCTGGAGTTTCTTGCGGGCCTCGACTCTCACGTGGGAGTCGGATTACAATCGTACAACCCGGAGGCGCTCAAGGCTGTGGACCGGCCCGCGACAGTGGAGAACTTCGAGGAGATCGTCGGCCGCATCACGCGGGTCGCAGAGGCCAGCGTGGAAATGATCCTCGGCCTGCCGGGAGATACCCCGCAGGGATTCCGGACCTCGTTCGAGACGGCCCGACGCCTTGGGTGCAGCACGCGGGTCTACCATTGCCTGGTACTTCCGGACGCCTTGATGCGTCGCGCCGGCAGTGAGCTGCAGATTGTGTTCGACCCGGTCTCCCTCGAGATGCAATCGTGCCTCGGCTGGTCGGCCGACGATTTGCGACGCGAGCAAGACTATCTATCGGAGCGTCTCGCGGTGGAAGGCGGCCTGCACGGCTACACCTGGTGGCACTTCATGCCGTCTACGCCTCAGCACACGTCCAAGCGCGGTGGGCCTGAATCGGTCTCCGACGCTTGGCGGGCGGAGGTGGCCGCGTTGATCAGCCGGGTGACGCAATCCCACTGGCAGCTGCAGGCCGCTACCCTCGAAGAGGGAGAGCTGCATTTGCGTTGCGAGACAACCCACGGCGAGCTGACGGTTGCTGCCTGGCCGTCAAGCAGGGAGCAACCGGCCTATCGAGTCGTTGGAGACTTGGCGGTAGGTTATTTGCTGCCCAAAGATCGATCGATTGCCACGCAGGAGCTGCGCCATCTCGAAGCCCTCATTTCCGCGGTCGTGGATATGGCGCGCGCGGAGCTTGCGCGGGTCGACGGCGCGAGCAGTTGAGCATGCGCTACGCGATCATCACCTCGGGCCACTCCGGCAGCACATGGTTGAGAACCGCTCTGCATCGGCCCGCTGAGGGGATCGCCGTATTCCACGAGCCGATCGTCCATATCCTCGGCCCCCTCTTGTACGCGATCCAGGCTGCCGGCGCACGGCCACCCATGTTCCCGCGCCGACAGACACAGAAGGCTCTTGGACCGTACGTCGAATGGGCAAGACATCGCGAACTGCAATTCGAGGCGGTGGGCGAGATTCACACGGAGTTGGGGGAGTGGTGGCCCCAGGTGCGCGGGTTCCTGCCGGAGAAGAGAACGATGACCGTGCGCCACGGCATCCAAGTAGTGCATTCGTGGTTTCAGCTGCGAGAGCGCCTTCCGGAGGAGTGGAATCCCAGCACGCGGCCGATGGACGAAGTCGTTGCGCCGCCTGGCCTCGAGAACGCTCCGCCAGGGGTCCGCCTTTTTGCCTACCTCTGCGTTCGCTGGAGCCAGCAGGTGGAACTTCTGGAGCTGCTCGGGCCGATGAAAGTCTACCGACTCGAGGAATTGACGACGGACAGTGCAGCACTCAGGCAGCTGTGTCGCGAGTCAACCGGCAAGGACCTGACTCCTGAAGAATGCGTCGCAATCCAAGGTGTGGTGATCAATCGCAAGGTGATGGGAGATCGGAGCCCGGAGAACCTCTTCTGGAACGTGTGGGACGACATGAAGAGGGAACTCTTCAGTCGGTATTGCGGATCGGCGTTGGAGCATTTCGGATACTCCATCCCCGCGAAGAATCGCGCCCCGCGAAACGTGGACGTAGGTCGTGCACCAGCGCGGCACAATCCGGAGGATCCACTCGGCCCCTTCGCGCCGCTCTGGGTGTTCGCGAGCAACCCGTCGGATTTTCCGGTTCTCGTGTACGGAGCCGATCATCGGACGCCGCTGGCGGCGGAGCTGTTGATGCAGATGGGGAGGCCTGCTGTGTATCTTTTTCATGATCGCGAACAAACCTGGCGGGCGTGCCCGCAGGGTTTCCAGGCCGTAACGATCGACCAGGCTTCGCAGCTCTGCCCGGGCGGTATATTCATCGCCGACGATTCGCCTCCCCGGTCCGAGGTGGACAAGCTCCGCGCCCTCTTCCCCGGAGCCGAGATCGTCAACATGCTCTCCCTTCCCCTGACAGCCGAGCAGCGGCAGCGCCGGTGGGATAGTGAGCGCCCCGGAGGCGGCGAGTGTGTCGCACCGGCGGCGGAGCAACCCCAGAACCTGCAGGACATCGAGCGCTCCGGCTCCAGCGAGTTTCTCGCATTCGGCCCCTTTCAAGTGGGTGAGCACCTCACGCCGGATTGGCGGGTGGTGTCCTTGCGAGCAGGTGAGGCAGGCTTGCAGCTTTGTCTGTGCTCCGACCAAGAAGAGCCACTGTATCTAGACCTCAAGCCCGATCTGCAAGGGCAGCATTCTCCGTTTCCGGTGGCCGAAGGGGGCCTGCACTACCGTTCGACCGAGATTGAGTTTTCACGCATCGCGCCGGTGTGTGAAATCGTAGCTCGGTGCGCAAGTGACGCGCTGGCAGGTGACTCCCTCGCCCGAGTCCTGCAACGCTGGCGTGATCGGCATGGAGCCTGAGATGCGCGCGCTCGCATTCTACGGCAAGGGCGGCATCGGCAAGACGACGGTCTCGGCAAACCTGAGCGTGGCGTTCGCCGCCGCTGGCCGCCGTGTGCTTCAGGTCGGGTGCGATCCAAAGCACGACTCGTGTTACCTCCTCGTCGATCGCAACAAGGTACGTACGGTCCTGGACCACCTCTACGAAGGCAACGGCCGGCTGCCGACGCGGGAGGAACTGGTGATACGCGGCCGCACCGGTGTCGATTGTATCGAGACGGGTGGTCCCGAGGCAGGTATCGGTTGCGCCGGACGCGGCATCACGAAGACGTTCGAAGTGCTCCGCGATGTCGGTCTATCCTTCGACAGCTACGACGCGGTGATCTTCGACGTGCTCGGCGATGTGGTGTGCGGCGGGTTTGCTGCCCCGATGCGCCTCGGCTACGCGCGCGAGGTATACATCATTCTCTCCGGCGAAGTGCTGGCCTTGTGGGCAGCCAACAACATTGCACGGGCGGTGGTGCGCTTCGCGCGCAACGGCGTCCGGCTGGGCGGTCTGGTGCCGAACCAGCGCAATGTTCCCGATGAAGCGGAGACCCTCGCCCGGTTCGCAACCGCGCTCTCGGCACCCTTGCTGCCAGCGGTGCCGCGCGACGAGACCAACAACCTCGCCGAACGGGTTGGCAGGACCGCACTCGAGCACGCCCCCGACTCCGCGGCGGCGGCGGCGTATCGCCGGCTGTTCGAGCGCATCGATCGGATGGCAGCCGACGAGCGCGTAATCCCCACCCCGATGGACGACCGGGCCTTCGACCGCTTCGTGGCAGCCGCCAGCCGCGGGAGCATGAAATGAACGCCAACCAGCCGGACGAGTTTCTGCCCTGGTTGGCACACGTCGTCTCTTTCGGCGGGCCACATGTGTGCACGCGCGTCGCGTGCCGTGCCGACGGCCGTCTCGCCTTCGCTATGCGCGGCGGCGAGACCGAGACGGAGGCCGTATGGCGGCCTGGGTCAACGCCGCAGCCGGACGATATCGTGTTCGGAGCCAACACCCACGAGAGGCTAGCGGCCGGCGCCCGCAGCCAGCTACTGCGCCGCCTCACTCTGTTGCTGGAGAAAGGCGCGCCGCCGCTGCTGGAGCGACGCAACGACGAGGTCACATCAATTTCACTTGACCCGGAGCTGTTGCGCCTGACGCGCGGCTTGCTGCAGGTGGGCGAGACCCGCTGCGGCCCGTACCGGCTGGCCGCGTGCACTCGTGACGGGGAGACGCTGCGGCTGGCTTTTCGCACCGCTGACGACGAGGCGGTGTTGCGCCTGGCGCCTACCGAACCTTCCGCTGCTGCGCAGTTCGTGACCCGCTGCGGGCCTGTAGCACTGGCGGCGGAGGTGCTGCGTACCGACGCGGCGCGGCGTGCCGCTGACTACGTCGGGTACGTGCTGCACATGCGGTTCGGTGCGCACATGACCATCGAAAGCGGCACCGCGGCCCCAATGGGCGAGCCGGCGGACGCCCCCGCTTCATTCCTCCAAGAGCGCTACGTTGACGAGTTGGCTGCTGTCGAGGTGCTGCTGGGTTGCGGAGACCGGGTCGCGCTCGTCGGCGCCTGCGAGCGCGAGTGCTTGCAATGCCTGCCGCGGGGCGGCGCCGCAACCGAGCGCCTCAACCGCAGACAGTGGGTGCCGCCGACGAGCGAAGCGTGGCGGCGCAACAGCCGCATCACTTACGCCAGCGAGATGGACGTGGTCCTCGGCGACGGTGAGGCACGCTTCCACGAAAATGTGCGCCACGAGCTGGCGACGGGGCGGCCGCAGCTCCTGGTCGCCTTCTCCACGTGCCTGTCGCAGATGCTGGGCGACAATATCGAGCGGATGGTCGCGGCGATGCAGCCTGAGACGAACGTGCCGATGTTCTACCTCGACGGAAGCGTCGCCGCCCTCGATAATCACCCGCGGCTTTGGCGGCGCCTGCTCGATGTGTTGCCGAGCGTCGCTCCACGCAGTGCAGAGCCGTCCGTCAACCTCGTGGGCTTTGGGCACGGACGCACGCGGAGCCTGGCGGAACTGACGGACCTGCTGCCGGCCGTCGGCGTCGCCGTGAACCTCGCTATCCTGCCCACCTTCGATCCCGAGACACTGCCGCGGCTGGGTGCGGCCTGGGCCAACGTCATCTGTCCTTCGCGGCTGGCGCTCGGAGGCTTCGGCCCGGCAGCCGCGGGGTGCGGTCTCCCAACGGTCCAGCCCGCGGCGCCGTGCGGCTGGCTCGGCACCATGGCGTGGCTCGACGCCGTACGCACTGCGTGTGGACTGAGCGCACTACCTGCGGGTAGCGTCGATCGGCTCGCGGGTGAGCACGCTGCTCGCTGGGAAGAGCTGCGGCGGCAGGCAGCCGGTGAGCGGATCGCCGTAGTGCTGCGCGGCCGCGAGGTGACCGATGGAAACGTGCGCCTGAACCGCGGCCTTCCGTGGCTGGACGCGCTTGACGAAATGGGGCTCGGCTTGGACTTGTTCGTGCTCGCTACCGCCGGCCAGCGCCCCGAAATTGAGGAGGCCGCAGAGGCGTTGCTGCCCACCGGCGCCGACGGATCGCGGCACCGGCTGCATTGGCTTGCGCCGGCCGATGACGCGCTCGCCGACGCGCTACGCGATGGCGAGTTCGCCCTGATCTACTCGGACTGTTTCCGCGATCGGAGGGTCACCGCTGCCGGGAAAGTTCCCTTCTCCATCGCCGACTTCGAGATGGGATTCGCCGGAGCGTGCCGTACATTGGCGCGGTTGCTCGAGAACTGCCGCGTGCCGTTCTACGCGCGCTACCGGCAGCACCTGCACCAGTGCGGGGCGGCGGCGACATGAGTGACGGCGGGATTCCCACCACGCCGGTATTCTTCGAAGGCCTGCTGCAGGTGGTTACCGGCGTGTCCGACCTGTACCTGCTCTACGACGCGCCCGACTGCGTCCTCGAACGGACGGAGAACGTGGTGGCTCAGCACGACCTGCAATCGAAGCTGCTCGACGGCAGCGGACACCCTCGGGCATTCAGCTCGGGCCTACTGGAGCGCGACCTAGTGTTCGGAACGGAGGAGCGCCTGCGGGCGGCCGTACGCGCCCTCGCCGGTCGTACGGCGCCCAGCCTGCTGTTGATGGCACGATCGAGCCTGCCGATGATCTCCGGCACGGATGCCGAGGCCATCGCCCGCGAGCTCGAAGCGGAGACCGGTTTGCAAATCGCCGTCGTGGACTCGGCGCCGCTCTCCGGCTGTCTACTTGACGGCTTCGCGCGCGCCTCGGAAGCCATCGCACGGCGCCTGCCGCTGCCATCGCCGTCGTCCGAGCCCAGCGGGGTCGCGCTCATCGGCTACCCGATCACGCGGCTGGAGCCCGACGAGCGGGCAAACATTGCCGAGATCAGACGTATGTGCGCGGCGCTCGCGCTCGATGTGCGCTCGCTCTGGTTCGAGGGCGGCTCGGTGTCCGACCTTGCTGGGGTCTCGCAAGCTGCCTGCATCCTCGGGCTGCCATGGGGCGGTAGTGCCGCCGCCACACTCGGCACGCGCGTCGAGCGGCCGATGCTGGTGCTCGACCCGCCCATTGGCCTGGACGGGACCGCGCGTTGGATCAGGGCGTTGGGGCAGGAACTCGATCGGGTGCAGGAGGCGGAAGCGTTCATCACCCGGGAGCTGGACGAAGCGATCCCGATCCTCGAATGGGCGTTGCCCCGCGGGTTGCTGCACCGGCGCGTTGCCCTCGCCGGCGATCCGCACCTTGCCGGTGCCCTGGTCGCATATTTGGCGGAGTTGGGGATGCAGGTGCGCGCGGTGATGCTGCACTGCCGCACCGCCCATTCCGCCGAGCCCGTCCAACTCGCGCTGGAGCGGGTCGGACAATCGGCGGCGGTATTAATCGATCCCTCATTTGCTGCGGTCGAGCGGCAGCTGGCGGATCTGCATTGCAGCGGTGAGCTCGACCTGGTTATCGGCACGAACAACGAGCGCGATGCGGTCAGCCCGGGCGTGCCGTATCTCGAGCTCGGCTACCCGTCGTTTGTCCGGCACGCGCTCCACCCTGCGCCGTGGTGGGGCTTCCGTGGTGCGCTCTGGCTGGCCGATGCGATGTTCAACCTGATTGCTGCAGCGGAGTGTCGTCGCTGCTGAGCCGCCACTTGGGCGCGTGAAAGTGTGTGGTCTTCCTTGCCGGTCGATCAATATCGGTACGGGCGCTTGCCGGGCTCGAATTGGGATACTCCCCGGCGACAGAATTGGTGGACTCGCGCTGCGCCTGTGTGCTACTAAGTATTGTATCGTACGTACCGAATCGGCATTCGGTGGGGAAGGTCGATGCGTCGACGCGTCCTATTGGCGGCAGTAACCCCGTCCCTTGACTATGTAGGGCACAGCTTCCTGCAGGAGTTCCCCTGCTATGCCGTGCACAGGCTGCACGCAGCTCTCAAGACGGCGGAACTCGACGCCGAGGTCGCAGTCGTCGAGGTACCGTCGCAGAACATGGACGACATCGACGCGGCAATCGAAAGGTTCCAGCCTGATGTGCTCGGCTGTTCGGCGTACGTGTGGTCGTTTCCCAAACTGTTGAAGATAGCGGAACGCACCAAGCGGGCGCATCCCGAGTGCTTCATCGTGTTCGGTGGGCCATCCGCTGCGCCGGCGATGTTCGAGTTGCCGCCCTTTCGTAGCAGGCAGACCTGTGTGGACGCCCTTGCTGTCGGTGAGGGTGAGACCACACTCTGTGAAATCGTTGCCGCCTGGCCGCGCTCCCGCGAGGCGCTCTCCCAGATCAACGGACTCTACCTGCCCGCCGCAGATGGATGGGAGAAGACGCCGGTACGCAAGAATCTGCCGCCCCTCGATAGTCTCGCGTCTCCCTATCAGCTCGGATTGATGCCGAAGGGACGAATGGCCTACCTGGAGATCTCGCGTGGATGCCCGTTCGAATGCCTCTTCTGTTCCTGGGATATGGCCGGTGCGGGGGTCCGCATCATGTCGAGCGAGCGGCTGCAAAGAGAGCTAAAGGCGCTCGGGCAGCACGATCCCGAGTTAGTGTACTTGATCGACGCGGGTCTCAACCTCAATCTGCACGCGTTCAACAACTTGCGCAGGGCCGAGGAAGCTGTTGACGTCCTCTCGGGCAGGAATATCACTTGCGAGCTGTCTCCGGTTGGCGTCAGACGCGACCATATCGAATTCTTGGCGCGCGCTCAGCTTGCACGCCTCGGGGTCGGTGTTCAGAGCCTCAATCCCGATGTGCTGAGCGAGATGCACCGTCCCTTGAAGGCACGTAACCTGTGCGGAATGCTCGAGGAGGTTGCGGCGGTAGGCAATTTGATTGCCGATGTGGAGATCATCATGGGTCTTCCGGGCGACTCGCCCGAGTCCTTTCGGAACACGCTCGATACCGTGCGCGATATGCCTTGCAACGTCCGCGTGTTCCAGGCCATTGCATTGCCCGGTGCACTCCTCGACCGGGCACGAGCTGAGTTGGCCATCAAGATCGACCCGTACACGCTGGCGATTTCTTCCTGTCGTGGGTGGAGCCCGGAGGCATTGGAAGCTGAGCGGGAGAGACTTTCGCAGCTGGTGGCGGACAGTGGCCAAGGATACCACGGGCGTTACTGGTGGTTCTTCGAGCCCATCACTGCATCGACGCTCAGCCGCAAGCCGCCCGGGTTGAGATCACGGCGGTCGGCAACCGGCTCGTCACGGTGAACAGAAGAACCGTTCGCGTCAAGCAGCCGCCTTTTCTGACAGCGTGTTGAGGCCGCCGACTGTTGAGAAGCGGTTCGTGAAACCATGCCTCGCCTTGCCGGTGGGCTACGGACCGCCGGGAACGCGGTGAAAGACCAGTGCGGTAAGCGGGTGCGTGGCGCCGTCCACCGCAGTAACAACGACTGCGACTTGACGGGATTCGGGGAGGTCGATCTCGACACCTCCGGGCCCTGAAACGACGCCGTGCTCGCTGCGAGCTTCGATCCCGAGCGGCGCGTTAGCAGGGTCGGGCTGCACGAGCCACTGGCCAGCTGGTAAGACAATCTCGGGCAGAATGGCTGGGATGTCGGGCGCTACTGTAACGACAACGCGGTTGTTGGCGCTCAGCCGCGCCACCGTCTTGGGGTTGCCGGCGAAAAGAAAGCCGGGCACCTCGATCTCGTTCGCCGTGCGGCGAATCCCGATCTTCGGACTGTCCCTGCGCACGAACATTCGGGACTCGAGGCGACGCGCTGTGCCCACCTCGAACCGCACCAGCTCGTATTCCCGCGCCAGGTTCTCGGCCCACAACCGGATGTCGGACTGCTCGTCGGGTGGGAGCAACGTGCGCATGGCCGGGGGCGGCTCGAAGGTTCCGCCGTGCGCCTTCGTCTGCTCGACGAGATCTTCCTGCAGTGTAGTGGGGCCGCCTTGCGGGAAGATCATCAGGTCGGGAGCGCGCGCGATGACATACTCGGCATCCCAGACATCGTGCCCCTGCTTCGGCCCGCTCAAGCGCTTTCCAAAACGAGCGATGTGGGCGTCGTTCAAACCGAACATGTCGAGTGCCGGCAGCTTCGACCAATACGGAATGGCGCCCGCCGCGGCCACCGCTACGAGCGGCTGCGATTCGCCAAACGCTGCCCGCAGAAAGAGGCCGGTGTCCCTCCAATCCCAAACATCCTTGTCATACCCCCCGGTCCCCACGTGCGCTGATTCGCGCAGCTGAAAAGCCCCCATCGCTACCAGCAAGACGACGGCGACCGACGAAACGTACCAGACCAATCGCGATCGACCGCGGGCAAGCCACGACAGACCGATCGCCAGAAACGCGCAGCTCATGACAACCACGACGAGCAGCTGGCGATAGGCCGGAAAGATTTCCCCACCCACAAACATCATGTATCCCGCCCACAGAAAGATCGGCACACTGAAGAGCGTTGCGAGCGCGTTCAGACGCGCCTCGCGCCGACGCCCGAGAAACCAGAGCCCTACACAAAGGAGGAGAAGCGGCGAGTGTACGAGCGCAAAGCTGCCGACGTACTGGAGTCCGACGATCAACCGGCTGATGCTCGGCGCGACTTTGACGAGTGCCGTGTTCGGCACCCACGCGTTGTAATAGACCAAGCGAAACGCGGTCTGGCCCAACAAGGCGAGAACGCTCGGTGCCATCAAGACCGCAGCGGATTTCAATGAGGCGGACGGGCGCGCGCCCGACACGTTCCGCGCGGCGAGCCACCCCAGACCGACTGCGCCGGCCAGGGCGATGCCGTCAACTCGGGTGAGCGTGGCCAGTGCGAGCAGCAAACCCGGCGCTGCGAGCCGACCGGCCCGCCGTAACGGATCGAGACCGTCGATTGTCTGCGGGTGTGCCGTAGCCGCACCCTTTAGGGTGCGCTCTTCTCCCGCCACCAACGCCGACGCCCGCGTAGCACAGCGCAGGCTGAAGCCTGCGGCTACAGAAGATCGATAGTCTTGATCGTCGAGGGAGTGCGAAAGCAGTACCAACGCCCAAATCACGAACGCAGCGAGGGCCGGCTGTTCAAACCCACCCAGAGTCCATGCCCCGGCGGTACCCGAGCAGACCAGGCCTATGCTTCCGACTGCTGCCGCAACCGGGTGGCGCCCGCGGTCCCCGGCAAAGATGATGGCGCCGAGACACGCGAACATGCTTACCGCGCTCAGGACCCGGGCCGCCGTCACGAGGTCGACCGAGAGCGCCCCCAACGAGGCGGTGCCGAGAACCCAGAGGAAATTGCTATAGCCCTCGACGCGCTCCCCGTCGGTCCAGGTAAGGCCCTTGCCGTCCAACAACCGATCCGCATAGCGCAGCGAGATCAACACGTCGTCGGGGAGAAACGGACCGGCCTCAGAGTTGCGACCGCCCCGGTAGTAGTTGTGGTACGCATTGGCCAGCAGCAGCGTGCAGCTGAGCAGAAAGATCAGGAGCGACGCAGCGTAGGCGCGCGATTTGCGCGTGAAGACATGGTACTCGGTCAGTCGTCCCGCCATGGTTCTGATGGGCGGGTTCATATCACCTGCAAATCCGTTCCTCCATCAGAACCGACCTCTGTCGTACGGCGTTGGATTTTGAATCCTCGGGGCGGCAGCCCGGACCACTAGCGCCGCCTCGTTCGCCGTGCTCGGATTGCTACCCGGGCAATCGTTCCGCCCCGTCTAGTCTTTCAGTGGGAGGCGGTAGAACTGCAGATCGATGGTGTCGACGCCGAAGAGGACGAACGGTGGGTCCTGGGGAAACGCCGGGATGCGGAGAGGCGTGCCGATCGGCGTTGCGCCCTCCAGCAAACGGCGGCACTCGGGGCGATCCACCGCCGGCACACTGAAGCCCTCCGGTCGTGTGGTGGCAAGCGCCGCCACCATCCGTTTCAGTGTCGGCTTGGGCAACGCCAGCGCCTCGGTCATGGAGTTGAATCCCACCACCTCGGCCATCGAGTACGCTGTGCAATAGACGCCGTGCAGGAAAATCCGCGGAGCATCGGAGCCCCGCTGGTGAATCACAATTCCCGCATCTTCGAGCAGGTGAATCGGGAACTGATAGGAGGGACCACGCCAGTCTTCGCCCGTTACGAGCGTGATCTCGTGCGGGAGAACCGGCAACATTGTCTTGATGTAGGCGTATTCCCGCGTCAAAGGATCCACCTCGCCCAGAATCGCCCAGCCCGGTTGCAGCGCCGGAGCGAAGCAGAGTGCGCCGGCCACGGCGCCGTAAACGGGAATGCGGAGTCGACTGTTCAGCGGCCAGAAACCGCTCAGCCGTCGCAGCAAAAACTCCGCACACGACCACGCCCCGAGCCCGGCAATGAACAACCCGACGGTCAGCACCGGCATACGGAACATGAACGCAACGTCCTGCCCCTCGTAAAGCCAGAGCGAAGAAGCGAACAGCCCGACCGCGGCGACGACGAAAAAACGCCCGGCCCAGGACTGCCGGATCAGCCACGCCGCACCGATGATGTAGAGTGGCAGCAGGTGCGTGGCGAAACGCAGGTCGAGCATCGGGTGCCTCGTGATCGCCAGTGCAATGGCGTCGAAACTGGAAAGCCGCTCAACGATGCTGCTGATGTGCCAGGCTTGAACGCGGTCCTGTAGAGAAGCGGCGATGCGCAGCATGAGGACCGCGAACATGACTCCGGTAGCGGCCCAGAAGTGCCATTGCCGGAGGACGCGGAAGCGCGCCCGCAACAACCCCAACAATGGGAACACAGGCACGAACGCAAACAGGATCTGTCTGGTCTCGATCATCAGGGCGGCGGCCGCCGCGCTGGCAACCAGTGCCGCGCGCTTCCCGCTGCCGGCGTACTGCTCCATAGCGGCGATCGCGAGCCACGCCAGTAGGACCGCCAGGTTGTGCCCATCCTCCGAGGAACCCTGCCGCATGAGCACCGGGTTGAAGGCCGCAACTGCAATCACGCACAAGCCGGCCGCGCGCGAACCAGTCCAGCGCTGCGCCACCCATCCCATCAGACCGACGGTCAACACCGCGAACAACTGATTCATCATCGCCACGACCGTCAGGTCGGCACCGATCAAGTGCATGACGACTCCCTGAGCGAGAACGCCGAACGGACCGTAGTTGCGAAAGCTTTGCGTCGGGTGGTCATACGGGGCATCCAGGAGCAGCGGGCCGTGCAGGTTGGCGTGGACGAACATCGGCGTGGTGAGCGCCCAGCGTGCGGTGAAGAGCATTAACAGGATCACTGCCGCCGCGGCGTTTTCCACACGAAACGGGTCCTTACTGGCCCGCCCCAGAGAAACACTCGAACCGATGAGTGCGGCAAATGCCGCGAAGGTCACAACAAGCTCAATCGTGTTCACAACACTGGTCCTCTCGCATACCGGCTTGCGGAAATGCGACAGAAACGGAGCCGACGCTAACACAGCCGCTGCACGCCGACAATGAAGTCCTCTTCCTTCTTCCCTCCGCGAGGCATACTGTCGTGGAATGCATGAGGGCTGCCCCCGCCTCGATGTGGTTCTTCCCGTGCACAACGAGGCAGGTACGATCGAAGCAGTGGTCCGAGGACTCCTCGCTGAGCTGGGCCGCTACGTCGAGCCACGCCTGGTCATTTGCGAGGACGGAAGCGTAGACGACACGTTGGCGATTCTCCGCCGGCTCGCCACGGAGGCTCCGATCCATCTCATCACGAGCGCCGAGCGAAAAGGCTATGCACGGGCATTAATCGAAGGATTGCGCGCCACGCAGACCGGCCAGGTGCTAGTGCTCGACGCCGACGGCCAGTGTGACCCTGGTGACTTCCCTTCTTTCTGGTCCTGCCGGGGCTCGGCTGACATCATACTCGGGTGGCGGCAGTCACGCGCCGATTCGCTGCCACGCCGGCTGGCGTCACGCAGCTTCGAGGTCCTCTATCGCACCCTCTTTCACGCCTCGGTGCACGATCCCAGCTGCCCCTACGCGCTGATCCGGCGGGCTGCAGTCGCGTCACTTCTCGATCGGTTGGGGCTGCTGGAATTCGGGTTCTGGTGGGAGTTGGTGGCCCGAGCCCAACGCTCAAGCTTATCGGTTGCCGAGGTGCCAGTCCATCACCGTCCGCGGGCGGCCGGTGCCACCAGAGTCTTCACCCTCCGAAAGACGCCGGGACTTGCTATCTCTCACTTGGTGGGACTGGCGAAGCTCTGGATCGATACGCGCTGATCGGTCTACTCGCTGCGTTGACCAGCCGCTGGCATCGGCGTGGTTGCCAGATACCGCGTGATGCGCGTGGCAATGCGCTCATGCCCCACAGAGGATGGATGGATGATGTCGTTGTACCACGCCACCCCAGCCTCATGGTGCAGTTCGTCGAAGAGATCCACGAACTCGCCACCGGCTGCCGTGACGGCATCCTTGCGCGCCTCGCGCATCTGCCGGCGTATGGGCGGCAAGCCGCCTTCGAGATCCGAGGCGAGAAAGTCGTGGAAGAAGATGAATCGGTCCCCACGCGCGCGGGCACAATCGACGCCGGTGTTGATCAGTTGTTTCTGACGAGGCAGCACATTTTGTGATACGCGGGTGGCCGCCGCAAAGATCTCACCGCTCCTCTCCCAGCGGTGCGGATCAGACATGAACTGCAACCAGCCGATGAACATCTGCACGCTCCGCCACCTGCTCATCTGTATGCCGGAGAACCAATCGTCGTTCGTCCCCCCGAAAAAGAGCACAACCGAGCCCCGCGGCACGTCGTCGAACTCGTCGCAGATGCACTCCTCGATCCGGGAAAAGGTCTGCGCAGGAAAGGCCCGGCGCGAAAGCGGATCGACGTAAGCGCGCCCGAGGCGTCTGAGGTGTTCGAGCAGCCCGTCGCTGCCTGACCTGAGCTGACCTCCCGCAACAGCCGAGTATCCCAACAGTACCCCCGCAACCCCTTCTGCCGGTGAGGTTGACTGCTCGCTTCCAGGTGGTGTCGCCGTGCCGGCAGCGGGGTGACCGGAGTGGTACCACGCCAGCCCACTCGCCAGCCCGGCAAGTGCAGCGCAGGCGGTCCCAATCGCGAACCGCTTCGATCTGCGGGCGAGTCGCACCAGCGCCCAGGCGCAACAGAGGCCGCCGACAACGCTCGTCGCAAGCCAGCCGAGGACTGCCACGAAAGGTGACCAAGCAAAAAGTAGAACCGGTATTGTACCGAACAACGCGCACCACCAGACTCCGAGTCCGAAGAACAGGAGGACCGGGGTGGCACCAGCCATGACGCCGACGATCTCCAATGCTCGCGGTTGAACCGTACGGTGGATCTTCCACGCCGTTCCGTTTTCGACGAGCAATGTCGCCGGTCCCGCCAACAAAGCCAGCACCGAAATGTCGGCCTCGGCTAGTGGGAGCTGCAGCAGGCACGGTCCGTACTCGACGCGCAGTACATTGCTCCGCACGCTCAGATGGATCGCTTTCGACTGCTCCTTTGCGCAGGCGGAGGCGATATGCTTCAGCCATTCGCGATCCTTCTCCCAAGGCAAGGTCGGGTCCCACGCCGCCAACGACAGCCCGCCGGCACTGAGATCGAGGCGCCGGGCTGACGCCAGCGCTCGCACGCTACCACTCGGGGACGGGGCTGGACGCAATGCGCCGAACACCAAATACGGGGCGATCGCTTCGCCCCCCGTCGTCACTGTCAGGTTGCTATCTGCGCCAATTGGGAGAATCACCGACTTGCCGGGAGAGACCCACAACCTCGTCGCGCTTGCCAGCGCCATGTCCTCATCGACGCCACGTGGTGTAAACCCGTCGGTGACCAGTCGTACACCGTTGCCGTCCGGCTCGAAGTATCCCAATGCCAGCTGACCGCGGTGGAATTCCCGCCGCAGCCATGCGACGTGGAGGACCGAGAGATCGGCAAGCGTACAGCAGACCAAAACGAGCGCGATGACCAGCACCCGAGGGAAGCGCACTCGTTGCATTGTCGAAAGCTGCGGCCCGTCGATCGGACGCACCTAAAACATCTCGTCCCGCTTCGCGCTCGGCGGACCCGAAAGCAGAAAGCGGCTCAGCTTCGCCGTTCCCCCGAACACGTCTACGGGGTGCGACGCCGCCCGGCCGGCGAACTTCAGCAGCACCGATGGGCGGAAGTAGAACCGCCGATAGAATTCCTTTTTCCACTGCCGCTGCCGCATTTCGAATTCCTGGTCCTTGAACCGGTTCCTGTACGGGAACAGATTGAAATCCACTTCGTCCTTGACCTGCTTGAAGAGCGGCGTTCCCGGGTAAGCGATCAACTCCGTCCCGCCGTAGTAGTCCAGCTTCGCGCGCGCGGCCAGCTCAATGGTCTGCTCGAAATCCTCGCGCGTTTCTCCTGGCATGCCGATGGTGAAGAACCCCATCGTCTCCATCCCATGCTGCTTGCACGCGAGCAGGTTCCGCAGCATGTCGGCTGCGGTCGTGCCCTTCTGATACAGATCCAGGATCCGCTGACTACCGGATTCGATCCCGAAATAGATCCGCCGGCAGCCGGCTTTCGCCATCCAGCGCAGCATCTGGCCATTGATCGTATCCGCACGACTCAGGCAGCTCCACCGTAAGTCAAGTCCGGCTTCCACCATCAAGCGGCACAGCTTCAACACGCGATCCTCCACCGCGGTGAACGTGTCGTCCATGAATCGCAAGGCGCGGATGTGAAGGCGTTCCTTCAGGAAGCGGATTTCCTTCATCACGTTTTCCGGGCTCCGCATCGTCAGGCTCCTGCCGTAGGATCTGACGCAGAAGGTGCAACGGAAGGGACACCCGCGAGCGCTTTGTATGGCGGCGTACGGCCGCGGGAAAAAGGGCTCGGAATAGCCATCGATCCGGAGCAGCTCGTATGCCGGTCGAGGCAAGCTGTCTACATCCAGAACTCGGTGTGCTTCACCCTGGACAAAGGGGTTCCCGTCTGCGCCGCGGTAGGCGATTCCGTTGAGATCGGCAAGCCCCCCTCCGGCAGCGAGGCAGTCGTAGAGATCGGAGAAAATCAAATCCGGCTCGCCGAGAATGACGAAATCGATCGGCAGCTCGCGCAGAAACTCCCGCGGAAAAAGTGTCGGATAGTAACCGAACACAACCAGCTTGATCTGCGGGTGCCGCTGCTTGATTTCTCTGATCGCGGCCGCATCATCGTCCAAACAGGCGAAACCAGTGAACGTGACGAGTATGTCCGGCTGGAAGTCGCGGATCCGGCGGCTCACCGCGTCCAGATCGCCTGATTCCGCAACCGCGTCGAACAGCTCAACCTCCCCTTGCTTCCAGTCGCGAACGATGCCGCCGAGAGCGAGAAGCTCCACGGGTGGAAACAGGATATTCGGAGACTGATAGGAGCACATGTAACGGCGAACGAGCCGGACCTTGTACGGCAGGTTCAGCAGGAGGGTCCTGGGCCGACCGTTACGGTCATTCATAATGCGGTGCTTTTCGCGCTCGACACACGAACTCATGCCAGACCTGCCTTGATGAGTTGCTCTTCGATCCACGGGTAAGTCAGAGCAATACCCCGCGCAAGCGAATAGGCCGGCCGCCAACCCAGCGAGTAGATGCGCTCGTTGCTGAAGTTGCGTGAGCGCACTCCCATCGGCCCTTTAACGTGTTTGAGCTTGATGTTCTTGCCGGCCACCGCGGCAATGATCCGGGCCAGCTCATCGACCGTGACGTACTCCGAGCTGCCGATGTTCACGGGGCCTTCGAGGTTTGAGTGCATAAGGCGCCAGATGCCGTCCACCATGTCGGCAATGTAGGTGTACGATCGCAGGGCCGAGCCGTCGCCCCAGACCTCGACTTCGTCGCCGTTCCTGGCCATCGCAGCTTTGCGCGCCAGCGCCGCGGGTGCCTTCTCCCTTCCGCCGCGCCACGTCCCTTCGGGCCCGTAGCAGTTCTGCAAGCGCGCGATCCGGACCGCCATCGGGTAACGCCGCCCGAACGCCATTGCCATACGCTCGGCGTAAAGCTTCTCCCAGCCGTATTCATTCTCGGACATGGCCGGATACGCAGCTGCCTCCGGCAGCTCGGGCTCGCCCGGATCCATGTCGCGATACACGCACACCGATGATGAAAAGAAGTAGCGCTGCACGCCAGCCGCGGCGGCAGCCGAGACCATGTGGATGTTGATCAGTGCGCTGTTGCGCATGATCTCACATTCTGCTTGTTCGATGTAACCCATGCCCCCCATGTCGGCTGCGAGCTGGTAGACTTCGTCCGGCGGCCCGCCGTTCAACTGCAGCGCCGCCGTGCAGTTCCGAGACTCTCTGAGATCGAGCAGACTGAACTCGTCGGCCGCCGTCGCGGCAAATTCGGGTCTTTTCAGATCGACGCCGCGCACCCAGCAACCTTCCTGCTTGAGGCGTTTGACTAGATGGCTGCCGATGAAGCCACCAGCACCGCAGACGATCGCGGTCTTCATCTTGTTCCTATGCCCGTACGTTGCCGCGTATCTTCGCCGGAAGCTTGAGGCGGGTCAACCCACTGGGTGTGGCCTTCCAGTGCCCGGTTTCGAAGCGGGTCCAGCGAGTCGAGCCGGGACGTAAAGGTTGACGCCCGCGGGCCAGGCGCTGTATGCTGCGCCCGCTGTGCGGGGGGAACAACACAAGTTGCTTGTCGAGAACAGACGCCGTGGGGGAGCGGTGTTCCCGCGTCCGCGGTGTGCAACGTGCGGCAACCAGTCGCGGTGTCGCATGCGCCGTCCAGTCAGAGACGTGTACCCGCGGTGCCATCGACCCTTGCTGGGGACGAGCCTGCACAGAGTAGCCGACCTGCTGGCGTGGTGGAATTGTTTCCATGGCTGCGGCGGTGACTCCAGGCTCGAGGAGTTGCAGTGGGCAATTCTCACGCGACTCGCCACCGACCGCATGCGGTTCTCGGAGGTCTTCGAGCCATCCTGCTCTCAGGACAGCGGCGGTTGGCACTTCTGGCGCTTCTCTTACGCGTTCCCGGGTTTCCACAGCGATCCGGATTCGGCGAGCCGAGATTTGCTCGAAGTGTGCCGTCCCTTTGGTGAAGAGCTGCGCGATCTGGTCCGCATGCTCCTGTCAGCGGTGCTGGAACCGCCGGTGTGTCAGCCGCTCGTGGGTGTTGCCTACAACACGCCGGCGTCATGGCGCATCAAGCTCTATTTCCAGTTCCGAGATGATGCGGGGGACGAGCCCCTGCGCATCGCCTCGCGCTTGACCGGGCGCACGGATCTGCGCCGGCTCTTCCGCAAGCGGAGCCTGCACCTCGTCGGGATTGATCTCGGTCCGCGGGGCATCGTGGCTGCAAAGCTGTACTTCCTGCAAGCGCAGGTCCCGTCGCACGACGTGCCGCGTATCGCCGGACCGGTCGAGTTGATCGCATACCTGGCCGAAGCGGGGCTGCATCAGGTGCGCAATCTGCTCGTGATTCACCGCATGCAACGGTACGACGATCCGGATCTCGAGCGCCCCGTGGAGGTGGACTTCGCTTTGCAGGACAACGACCTGTGTTGGGAGGATCTTGCCGGATCCCGAACGTTGCGTGCGGCGCTCGGTGGCGGGAACCCGCTCGCTACGCTGGAGTCGGCGTTCCCCATGGCCGTCCGCCGCGTCTCGGTTTCCGTAGGTCGCACGGAAAAGCTGACCGTGTACTATGTGCCGACGGATCTCGATGTGGAGTGGTGCGACGGCTTGCTGGGCTGCTGAGTTTTCCCCGCTGCCCGGCGGCGCTTGCCTCTTTGCGCGTGACAGAGCAAAGGTTAAAGGCACGAGCGAAGGAGACTACCTATGACACGTGTTGCCTGGGCTGCTTGCGCACTCTCATTTCTTATTGCGGGTTCCGCCTTTGCCGATGCGAAGTCGGAGGCGACGGCGATCTCCCAAGCCTTTGCCCGAGCGATCAACGCCGGTGATGTGGCTGGGATCCTCGCACTGTACGCCGACGACGCATCGGTGGTCTGGCCCATCCAAGGCGACGAAGCGAAAGGGGAAGCAGCGATCCAGCGCCTGGTCCGCGCCACCCTCGGTCGGAAGGTCCACACCCAGGCGAAGCTCGAACGCATCGATGCAATTCCTCTCGGCGACAAATACATCGCCGTCGTCGGACACTGGACCTATTCCGTCACGACCCCCGAGGGGAAGCCGAAGACGCTGCCGGTCCGCAGCAGCCAGGTGCTGGTGAAGGGGGGCGACGGAAAATGGCGGTACCTCATCGATCATGCCTCGCTCGGGCTCGAGCCGCCGGTTGCCGCAGTGCGGCCGCCAACCGCAACACCGCAACCGGCCGCAACACCGCCGGCTGCAGCACCGGCCGGAACGCAACCGCCAGCAGGGGCGCCGCCGCCGGCGCCGACACAGAAGCCAACGGCAGCGGCACAGTAGTGGTTCGCAACATCATCGCTGACGCGGTGTGATATCACTTGTCGGGCTCACCAGGGGTGATCAGGGTGGCGCGGGGGATGGCTCGGGCCGCCACGGATAGCGCGGGCCGAGGGCGCAGATCGACGCATCTGTCAAGCGGTACACAGCCAGACGGACGGTGCTGCCCTTGAAGTCATGCCAGGACATCTTGTGCGCCGGCACGTCGATCTCCTCGACGGGGGTGCCGGCGACGCGGGCGCGGATCGCCGCGCAATCCTGCAGCCATTGCGCGTAGGCGGCGGGCAGTGAACGGTCCGGACTGCCGATCAACTCGGCACAGGACGAGCCGAGGTACAGGTATGTCGGCGACGCATCGCCGAAAAGCTGATCGCATTGGCGCGCGCTCCAAGCCACGAAGTCTACGGCGCTGCCGGCGAACTGCCCGACCAGGTGGGCGTCGATGAGCCCGACATCGTCGACCGGTGAGTCGAAGATGTAGAGGCGCGAGCCCGGCGCCAGCGTCAAGGCGTATTTCTTGAGGAAGCGATACTCATAATCGATGGTGAAGGGCCGCAGCAGCGTCTCAAAAGGCCGGCGGAACGTCATGGCTGTGCACGCAATAAATGCGGCGAGCAGGCTCACGCGCAACCACGGGCGCATTTTCCAGGCCGTCTGCACAAGGAGCGCCATTGCGATCGCGAACGGCACCAGCAGAATCGATTCATAGCGCGCACTGGCCACCTGCCGCTCGTGGCCGACGAACATGTTATAGACACTGGTGCATTTCCAGAGGACGTCCAGCCCGAGCAGGGAGAGCAGCGCCACCCAGGCGGCGCGCTGCCGGATGCCCACCGCCAAACCCAGTATCCAGGCGATGATCCACGCAAAGGGCGTGAAGTTGCGGTCGAGCAAAATGGTCCATAGAAACGGACGCCCACTGAGCAGTGGATTGCCGCTGCCGGGAAACTTCGACCCCAAGGTCTGAAGGTACCCATAGGTGAGCGGGATCAGCACAGCCAGTGCGATGGCGACTGCGCCCCGCGACCGCCGGCTCGCCGGCACCAGCAGCAGAATCGCCAGATGCAGGATCACCACCTGCGCGCCTTCCGGACGCGAGGTGATCGCGAGGGCGGTCCCGAGAACGAAAGCCAGGAATCGGCCGCGCCCGCCGCGTTGCAGGAACGCGATCAACGCCAGGAGCGAGCCGAAGGCGGCAAAGCAGTACGTCGGCTGACGCTCCAGCACGCCCGAAAAGGCGACCGTGAACGGATGGGCGGCCGCCACCAAAGCCCCCAGCCACGCGGCGATCTTGCCGACCCCGAGGTCCGCCATGATCCCGTACAACAGAATCGGGACGAGGCCGCTGAGGATGAGATTGCACCACAGAATGTGGGTGTCCCAAATGCCTCCCAGGACGAATCCCAGCAAACGAAAGAGCGCGACCGGGGCCGGTCCCCAACGCAGCTCCAACTCGGGAGACCAGATGCTCGCCAGATTCAGCCGGAGATCGCCCGGTCCGCCCGACGACAGCAACCAGTGCAGCAGCAGCGAAACGAAGAAAAGCACAAGTAGTGACAGCTTGAGTGCGCGGCTCTCAGCTGCCAGGCGCTCGCGGTCGAAAAGCAGGACGGCGAACACCAGCCAGGCGGCGCCCAATTCCACCGTCACGGCGAGAGCCAGGTTGAAGAGGAACGGAGCCGCCGCCGCCAGCACGCCGGCGATCCATCCAATATCTTCCCATCTGCGGCGCTCCGAGGCTGAGGGCAAAAGACGCCGGATCAGCAGGCCGACAACGACAATGAGAGCAACGACGGCGCTGAACAGAGGCAAGGCAGACGGCGGTATCGATGGGGATTCTCCGGTAGGTTGCTCCCCAGCCAGGAGGGGTGAGCGTGCCCGGACGGCATGCTCGCCAGGCAAGGTGCTGGAAAGTGCCTGCACGACCGCCTGCAGCCCTGGACAGCGCGCCGGCAGCTCGGGTGGCACATGGAGCTGCAGCCTCGGGAGCCCGAACAGCGGCGTGCAGTTCTCGACCTTGACCTGAATGGGCGGACAGGCCACGCCATTCAAAGACCACAGGACAACCATCTCCGACTTGTTGGTGCCCACGCCCTCGAAGCGGTAGCCGTCACCGATGGAGATGCTCTTGACACGATTGAATACTCGCCGTGCCGTTTCCGGAGAAATCCCGAACGGGCAGGACGCGAACGCGCACCGCGGCAGGCACGCCGCCAGGAGGACGAGCACAAGATACGCACACGGACGGAAACGCGTCCCACGGGACGGTGGCATTTGCCGGCAGCGGCGCTGGCTGCTGCGGTGCGCGCTGCCCCGGAGGCGTTTTTCCAGATGCGTGTTTGCAAGCCCTGCCAGCAACGCCGGCCTCACGTCGGTGAATTTCCGGGCCCGGTCGCGACGGTGTTCAGGATGGCGGAGGCGAAGAACCGCTCGGCGTCGTGGTGCGTGGCGGCGCGGGCGGCGGCGTCGTCGCTGGCGCGCTGCCAGGCCGTCGGGTCGCGCAGCGCGGCGATGGCCGCTGCCCAGGCGCCGACGTCACCGGCCGGAAGAAGCTGCATCCCGCGGCGCTCGGGGTCATAGAACACCGAGGCGCTCACCGAACTGGTGGCGAGCACGGGCCGCCCCAGTGCCAGCGGCAGGGACAGCGAGTAGTGGCTCTCCGTCGTGATCGGGTTGACGACGATGGCGCACGACTCGTGGAGACGCAACATCTCCTCGTGGTCGAGCTGCGCCCACCAGTCAACCCCGAGACCGTGGGCAGCCGCGCCGCGCAACACTGCATCGCGGTCGGCGTGATTGCCGAGCACTGCGATGCGCGCCTCGCCGGCGGCGCGGCTGGCGGCGAACGCGAGATCCAGGTCGCGCAATTTGGTTCCGAACAGCAGCACGTGGCGCACCGGGGCCGCGTTGGTGCGCGGGAAGTAATAGCGGTTGACGGGGAATGGCGCGCCGCGAGCGGCCCAGCACCCGTGCGCGGCACCGAGCAGGTGTAGTGCGCCCCACGTTGTGCGCGCGAACGCGTGCCAGAGCGACGTCCCGGGCGGCGGTGAGACGGTGAGTGCCGGGTGGGTCATGTCGTGCTTCTTGGTGACACAGGCAACCAGGGGCACGCCGTGATCCATCGCTACCTGTGTGGCAATGTCACTCGGAGGTAGCGCGACCACCGCATCGAAGCGCCGCGGCGGCGGTACGGCGTTTTCCCCCTCGACCAGCGTGGGCAGCCGGCCGAGGGCGCGCAAGCGCTCGACGTCGTAGGTGAACCAGGCGTCGGTCACGAAGGTCACCTCGATCTGCGCCGCTGGCGAGCACCGAGAGCAGCGCCTGCTCGTACCACCACTGGGTCGACTGGTCGTGTCGCGGGCAGCGCGCCACGACCAGCACACGCCGCAGGCCGGCACGCGCGAGCTGACGGCCGAGTGCGCGTGTCTCGGCATCCAGCGGCCCGAGCCAGGCGCCGTAGCGCGCCCGGAACGCCTTGAAGTTCACGACGTGCATCCGGTTCGGCTGCGCCATCTCAGCCTGATACCGCGAATCCGCCCGGCGGGCAACGCGCCGGCGGTCGCGGTGCCCGGCTACAGCGGCCAGGCGGGCCGCCGGGCGCTCTCAACGCGAACGGCTCAAGACAGGTGCCCAACCCACAAATCTATCGCCCACCGTATGCCGTGTCGCCCGTCAGGGAATAATCGGCACGAACTCGGCAGCGCCGTACCGCTCGACATAGCACTTCCAGATGCCGGAGCAGCGGCGTTCGTGGATGCAGGCGGTGCAGCTGTCGAGCTTCATGCGGTCGTCGGCCAGCGGCACGTCGAACGGGTTAGCGGCTTCATCGCAATCCTGCTCGTATCCGCTGAGCACGCACAGCGGCAGACCACACACGCCGGCGACCCGCACCCACTCCTGCGCGCGCCGGCACTCATCGAGCGCGGCGCGCAACGGCGGCAGAACCTCCGCTATGCGCGGCATCAGCGCCAGGTGGTTCAAGGCGGCGGCGACGGGAGCCATGAAAGAGAAGACCCGCCCAGCAATTGCCCCCGCGAAGCGCGCGCGCAGCCAGGTGACGTAAGTGGGGGGCTCTTGCAAATTGAGCCCGTTGATCACAAAGTTGGTGATCACGCTCATCCCGTTCTCGAGTGCGGCGTCCATCCCCTGCAACGTGAGCACGTGTGTTGCCGGTACGCCGGTGATCCGATCGGAGACGTCGGCGTGGCACGAGTGCAATGACACGAAGAGCGCCACGACGCCGGCGTCATGGAGGGCTGCCGCGAATCCGGGCTCGGCGAGCTTGACGGCGTTCGTCTGCACCATCACCTGCGTCACGCCGCCGTCGCGCGCCGCGCGTGCGACATCGAGGAGCGCGTGGTTCAGGGTCGGTTCACCGCCGGTGATCACCAGCGATTGCGTGCCTTGTCGCCCGAGCTGCTTGGCGATGTCGATCGCACCGGCAGCGTTCGGCAGCACGTTGGGAGCGAAGCCGTCGCAGTTGCAGAAAAAGCAGGCCTGATTACAGGCGAGGTTGAGGCGAAGCTCAACGGCCCCGGGGCGCCGTGCCCGCTCTTGTACTTCCGTGGCGACGATAGGCGCGCGCCGGCGGGCGGCCTCCTCCAGCAACGCCTCTATCTCCCCCGTTGCGAATGAGTGGACGCTGCTTTGCAGCCGCGCCATAACTTCGTTGAGCAGGGGGCGATGCTCGGGTGTCGATGCGCCGACGAGCATGGCGCTGAGCTGCGGCAGCGACAAGAAACCCGCCTGGCCAGCCGGACGCAGGATCAGCACGGCTTCGCGCAGGTCTGCCGCAGCGGGACGCGATAGGGTCACACGGATGCCGGACGACGCCCGCACATCCGCGATCGTCCATCCGGCCATCGGGACGTCACCGAGCAGCTGCTGAACGATCTCCCGCGCCGAAAACGCCTGCGGCATGCGCATTGTTGAACCTACCCCCCGGGCCCCCTTCCGTGCGAGGTGCGAGGGAAGGGGGAAGGATGCGATTACTTCTGTCTCCCCTCTCCGCGTCGGGGCGGGGGGGAGGTTGGAGGGCGTGACATTCAAATCAGGACCCGTACGCATCAGAGTTCATCCAGCTCGTCTTCCGTGCACATCTTGACAGCGACGTCGGACAGCGGGCGCGCCTGGCACAGGAGCACGAGCCCCTGTCGCACCTGGTCATCGGTCAGAAAGATCTGGTTGCTCTGATCGACGTGGCCGTCCACCAGGTGCGCGCAGCAGATTCCACACGAACCCATGCGACAGCCGAATGGCAACTCCAGACCCCGCTCCAGGGCGCCGTCCAAAACGGGGGCAGTGCCGTCTGACGCGAAGCTGAACCGGCCCTCCGGCAATAGTTGCAGCTCGACCCAGTGGCGTCCGTCTGTTGGCCGCTCTTCCTGGATGCTCGGCAGCCAGGGGAAATATGCGGGACGCTGGATCTTCCCGTACATGTTCTTGACGCGATTCTGCTCGTGCTCGACGTGGCTGCCGGCATAGAGCTTGAGGCGGGAGAAGCCGTACGGCTTGATGGTCGCTCCGAGCCCCTCGGTGCGGCGCAGCAGCTCGTTCAGATGCGGCAGAATCTCCTCCTCCGTAATTTCAAGTCGGGAACGCAGGTCGGGATGCAGGCTGAGTGTGCGCACGGGCTGCAGGATGAAATGGCGCACACCGCGGTCGTAGGTGGTGTGGAAGATCGGCTCGAGGTGCAACACGTTCAAGCGCGAGATGACGATCTTGTGCGTGACGCTGATCCGAATGCTGAGGACATCGGCAAGCCGCAGGAGAACGGCAAGGCCCTTCAGCGCCTCGAAGAGCGACCGCCCGCTGTCGCCGATGGGATTGACTTCGAGCTGCGCGGCGGTATCCGCCGCGTGCAGGGCGATGTCGAAGTACTCGAAGCCCGCTTGCAAAACCTTCAAGGTGAAGCGCGGATCGGCGAAGGCGCGGAAGTGCGACGACATGCCGAAGCAGCTGAAGCCCACGCTCTTGGCGAGCTCCACGTGCTCGAAGAGTTGCGGGTGGATCGTCGGCTCGCCGCTGGCGAAGAAGAGCATGTCGAAATTGCCCGCGGAGTCCGCGATCATTTGACGCAAGGCATCCACCTGCGGCCTCCGCCGATGCGTTGGATCAAACTTTTCGACACAGAACACGCAGTCGCTGTCGCACGCGCCGGTGCCGAGGATGTTCATGACGCGCAGGTTCTTGTGCCCTGGCCCGCGCTCCGGCTGGAAGCCGAGTCCGATGGTGGCGGGATCGGCGGCCTCGAGATCCGCAAGTAACGCCTCGATATCGACCCGCCGCCGTTGCAGTGGAGGGAGCCCCGTGCGGTGCTCTGCAGCGTCGGAGCCAGAGCGGCCCGCGGCGCCTCGAACAACCTGGTTCAGCGCCTTGGTCAGGTCGCGCGCCAGCGCCTTCAGAACATCACTCGACGCTTCCCCTCTGGCCTTCAGCTGCAGCGTTACCCGGTGCGGGTCGGGCCGCGTCAGAAAGACGTGGCAGCGATCGGCGAATGCTAGCAGCTGGTCACAGAGCGCAAGGCGGCTGACCCCCGCCTCTTCGATCTCGAACGATATGATTCCTGCCTCGACATCGATCCCGGGCGCAACCCGCCTGGGGCCTGCGAAACGACCGGCGGCCGCGTCCGCAGGGGTCCGCATCGCGGTTTCGCTGTGCGGCAGGAGCGCCGCCAGCAGATCGTCAGTGGAGACGCCGGCTTCATTGCTACAGAGCGTGTCTGCCAAGCCGGTGAGCACCGTCGCAATCGAATCCTCGGTTTGCGCCGTGCCGCCGCCGTCGTTCATGAGCATGAAGTCCAGCTGCGCGGTGTGCGCGACTCCGCGGGGCGCGCCGTTGTTCCGGTGGATCGCGACGCGAGCCAGGCCGTGGTGTGCGTGTCGCAGCCCCATGATCGCCGCTCCCGCGCGGATCGGGCTCAGCGAATCGAGCACCCAACCGAGGCCGAGGGCGCCCCCTTCGACAAATGGCGCCAGGAACTGCCAAGGCGGTGCAGTCGGAGCGGCGGGGATATGCGCTTGCGTGGCAGAGTCGTTTGCGGCGAGATGCCGAAGTTTACTGACGGTTGCCGAAAGCGCTTCGGTGCAGAACTCGTCACACAGGACCTGCAAGTCCTCCTCGGCAATCGGCACGAGGGGTTTCAACCGCGCGACAATCTGGCTGCCGGATTCCACCAACTCCACCGACGCCAGGCCGCGGTATTTGGCTGCAGCGACCTCGAGCGCGTCGCGTCGGTAGAGGTCGGCGTGGAAATGGACCGGCTCAAGCATCGTGTGTGCTCGCAGGTGTCGCGCCACGGCTAGAGCTGATCAATTTCGTTCTCGGTACAGAGCTGGACGACCACATCGGAGAGCGGGCGCGCCTGGCACAGGACGACAAAGCCCTGTTGCATCTGCTCTTCCGTGAGAAAGATCTGACTGCTCTGGTCGACGCGGCCCTCCAGGAGGCGACTACAGCACATCCCACACGAGCCCATCCGGCAGCCGAAATTCAGGTCCAAACCGCGCTGCAGCCCGTTGTCTAGAATGGGGGCACTGCCGTCCGACTCGAAGCCGAACCGATCCTCGTCACCGTCGATAAAGCCGAACCGGTTGTAATGCCGTATGCGCACCTCGACCCAGTGGTGCCCCTCGGCGGTCTGCACGGCCGGCCGCTCTTCCTGCACCGTCGGCAGGGACCGGCGCTGCAGCGGCTGCTTCGCCTTGCCCTTCCCGTAGATGTTCTTGAGACGGTTCTGCTCGTACTCGACGTGATCGGCGGACAAGAGGTTCTGGCGAGAAAACCCGTACGGCTTGAGCACCGCCCCCAGCCCTGCGGTTCTGCGCAGGAGATCGTTGAGATGCGGCAGGATCTCCTCTTCGGAAATGGCCAGCTTGGCTTGCAGCTCGGGAGCGAGACCAATTGACCGCACCGGCTGGAAGATGAAATGGCGGACACCACGGTCGTAGGTCGAGCGGAAGATCGGCTCGAGCTGCGTCACGTTCAGTCGCGAGATGACGATCTTGTGGGTGACGCTGATGCGCATGCCGAGCACGTCGGCGAGCCGGTAGAGCACAGCGAGACCCTTGAGCGCCTCCAACAGCGACCGCCCGTCGTCCCCGATCGGGTTGACCTCCAGCTGGGAGGCCGCGTCGGCGGCGTGCACCGCGATGTCGAAGTACTCAAAACCCGCCTGCAGAATTTTCAGCGCGAAGCGCGGATTGGCGAAGGCGCGAAAATGCGACGACATGCCGAAGGAGATGAACCCGACGCTCTTGGCGAGGTCGACGTATTCGAACAGCTTCTGGTGGATGGTGGGCTCGCCGGCGGCGAAAAACAGCATGTCGAAATCGCCCGCCGAGCTCAGGATCAAGTCGCGCGTGTCGTCAGCGTTGGACATCGGCCGGTGCGCCGGATTGAACTTCTCGATACAGAAGATGCATTCGCTATCGCAGGGGCCGGTGCCGCGGAGGTTCAACACGCGCATATTCTCGTGCCCTGGTCCCCGTTCCGGCTTGAAGCCCAGGCCCAAGGTGGCCCGATCTGCCGCCTCGAGCTCGGCGAGCAGCGCCTCCATATCGACGCGGCGCCGTGGCAGGGCAGGGAGTCCTGCATGGCCGTCGGGACCGCTGGGAGTGGCGCCGCCGGCCCGCCGCACGACTTGGTTGAGCACCTTGGTGACGTCTCTGGCCAGCGCTCTGACCTCATCTGCGGCGGCGGCCGCGCGTGGCTTGATCCGCAGGGCGACGCGCTTCGTGTCCGGTCGCGTCAGAAAAACGTAGCAGCGATTGGCGAACGCGAGCACGGCGTCGTAGAGGGCCAGGCGGCTCATGCCGGACTCGTCGAGCTGGAAGGTGATGGCGCGTCGCTCGAGATCAATTTCGGGCGCGATGCGCTTGGAGACGTCAGCGGTGCTCGCCTCTGCGCTGCCGCGGGTGAAACCTTGGGGCGCCTGCATTTCGGTGTGCGGCCGGAGCGCGGCCAACAGGGCCTGGTTGGACGCGCCGTTGCCGCGTCGGCGCAGCGTGGCGGCGAAGGTGATCAGAACGTTCGCAATAGACTGCTCGGTCTGTGCCGTACCGCCGCCGCCATTCATCAGCATGAAATCCAGATGGTCCGTGTGCGCCACGCCCAGCGGCGCGCCGCTGTTCCGGCGGATGGTGACACGCGCCACGCCGTGCTCCTGGTGGCGCAGCACCATGGTGGCAGCCCCGCCGCGCACGGGGCTCAGCGATTCGAGCACCCAGCCGCGACCCACCGCCGCGCCTTCAGTAAAGGGCGCCAGCAGCCCCCACGGCGGCGTGTCCTCCTCGGGACCAGCCTCCTCTGGCTTGCGGGCTTCGCCGGCTAACCCGCGCAGCCGCTTAACGGTTTCTGACAGGGCCTCGTTGCAGAACTCGTCGCGGAGAACTTCGAACTCCGCCTCGCCAATGGGCATCCGGGGCTCCAACTGAGCGACGATGTGCCCGCCCGAATCCGCCAGCTCGACCGACACCCGCCGGCCGTACTTCTCCGCGGCGGCCGCCAGCGCCTCACGCCGATAGAGATCGGTATGGAAATGAATCGGCTCAAACATCGGGGTGCCCGTCGCTGCCGGGGATGACGGAGCCCAACTTGTCAGCCGCGCTACACCGCGAGGCGTTTACATAGACGCCTGTGGTTGCGGCCCATTTCATGGTGCCAGTACCCCCTGTCATGGGATGAATGACCAGTACCACCGCGGCGCTGAGCGAGTCAAGTTCTGAGTGGGTTTTGTGGTCTTTGCGTGTAGGGCGGTTCGCGAACCGCCCGAAACGGCGCCTCGTGTCAGGACTGCCGCGTGGTGCGATTCCCGAATCGCGCCTACGATAGCCCCCGGCCTGATCAACACACCTGCAAGAACGGAGTCAGCTCATCCACCCCATGCTGCTGCGCGTATTCAAGTGTCACGCCCGAGCAGCGGCGGGCGGCAACGCACTGCCGGCAGTTCTCTCCGAAAGCCGACAGCTCCGCTTCGATGTGACGCATCGAGTAGACGCGGTCGCCGGTGGCGTCGTCCAGATAGTGTGTTTCCCCAAACGCCGAGCGGCCCAGATTCACGGCGTTTGGGTCTTGTAAGATACAATTGGGAAACGACTCGAAGAGGATGCACACCTGCAGCTGTGCAGCGAGCGCCTGAAGACGCTGCGCGGATTCACGCACGTCGCTGTAGCGCAGCGTGGCAATGCCCGGCCACTGACTGCCCCTGCCAAGGGTCGAGGGGAAGACGAATTTGAAAGACACCCCACGGCCGAAACGTTGGCAGCCGGTCTGCATGTACTCATCGAGCTGAGTCAGATTGAGCCGGCTCAGTACACAGTTCAGCATCACCTCGACGCCGGCTTCCAAGAGGTGATCGATGCCCGCTATGGTTTCGTAGTGTGCCTCTTCGGTGCCGCCGAAGATGGCGGCGCTGGTTGCCGCGTGCGGCGAGTGCAGTGAGACGATGGCGCGCTTCAGGCCCGTGTCGACCGCCCGTTGAGCGAACCGGGGCTGCGAAAAAGCGCGGCCATGCGTGTTGATGTCCCAAATCATCCTGCAGGCGGCCAGCTGCTCGACGACCCGCCAAAACCCCGGGTGGATGGTGGCCTCACCGCCGGTGACAACCACCCGGCAAAAGCCACAGCTCTGCAGGAAGGCGGCGCGGCGCAAAAGCTCCTCCGTGGAATGAAACAAGAGAGCCGGCTCCCCGGTATTGCAGCACATCGGACAGTGGTTGTTGCATTGCTCGCCAAAGCGAAACAGGGCTGCACTGCCGGAAGTAACCGGGGCTTCTTCTGGTATTTTCTTCTTGAACAGCCGCTGGGGAACGCCGCTAGCCAGCGGCTTAACTGATGCGTCTGCCTGCATGTCGTCCAAGCACCCACACATTGCGCACGAGTTTTGGCCGGCGTCAACCGCGAACTGCCGCGTCTGCCTCTTGTGGTTTACCCCGGTCTGGCGCGAGCGCCAGGGGATGCAGCTCCTGCGTGCCATAGAGCGTCGCGTACCGCCGGCGCAGGCCGAAACACCGTGTGTGCACGATGCACGACCGGCACGCCTCGGTCTTGATGAACTCGCCACCGTCGACGCCCCCGGGGATGTCCAGCAGCGCCAGCGGCTCGTCAACGGACGGCGGCCACAAGCACAGCGGCAGACCGCACATGGAGTCCAGAGGGGATACCCAGAGCTCAAGCCCCTCCGCGACGCGCAACGCCTCGCGCAGGTACGGCAGCACGTCGCTGTACCGCGGGATGAGAGCGCGGTCCATCGGGACCAGGTCGGAGGAGGCGGCGACGAAGGAAAGGCTCACCTCGGCCTTGGGCCAGCGGCCGTGGACGAAGCGGATGTAGTCGGGCAGATCGCGGTAGTTCCTTTCGCACATGACGAAGTTGAGGCCGAGCGCAACCTCCAAGCGCGCGAGGTTGTCCACCCCGGCCACCGTCTTCACGAACGTGCCGGGTGCCTCGGTAACGGCATCGGAGATCTCCGCCGTGCTGCCGTGCAGTGAGACAAAGGCTTCGTCGACACCGGCAGCGATGACCTCCTGCGCGCGGGGCATATCGGTGAATCGCAGGGCGTTCGTCTGCAACTCCACCGGTCCGTGCGAGTGTTGCCGGGCGAGGCGGACGTACTCGGTCAGCTGCGGATTGAGGGTAGGCTCGCCGCCGGAGATCGTGATGCGGGCACCACAACGTCCGGCGTCGGCGATCGCCGCACGAATCGCCCTGTCGGTTGGCGGTGGAAGATGCGTCGAGACGAAGCAAAAGCTGCAGGCCTGGTTGCAATGGAAGTTGACGCGGATGATCCGCTCATCCTCGGGCGGCCGGCCCGGCCTCTGCGGCCGCCCCGGTTTTTGGCGACGATTGGCGGACACTAGCTCGCGGGCGATCTGCTCACGCACGGTCGAGATGACGGAAAGCCGGCGGCGCTGCCGCTCATCGGTGATCGGCCGCATCGCCGGTACGGGGAAGCGGCTGAGATAAGTCTCCGACACGCCGGCACAACGATCGGCCACCAGGCAGGACGCGCACGCCCCGAGCTGGCGATAGCCCGGACGCTGCGCAGCTCCCGGGCTCAGCGCGTGCAGCAGGCGCGCGGCCGGCGCCGGCGCTGGAAAGACGCACGGCGGCGGAGCCATCAGCGCATCCAGCCGGACAGGGATGTGCAGCGGCTGCGCCGCGGCATCCACTGCCAAGATAGTTTCCGCCGCGATGTCATAGGGAAGCAGCTCGGTGGGATCAGGCGACCGCTCCGGCACCACGAGCACGATGCCTTCCAGGCCGTCGTCCTGTCTGAGAAGCTGGTGCAGTGCGCCCGGAAGGGCCGGAAGCAACGCCGCAGTGGATTGCACCACGACTGCCGCAATCTCCACCGGCACCTCCGCCCGGCGGAGCGCCGCGGTGCCCGCCATGGTGCGCGAGAAGCCGCCGGCGTCGCGCGTCACGGCATCGAGTCGGTGGTCTGCGCCCGCGAGGTTGACGCGTGCCCGCGCCAGGCCGGCCCGACGCCACGTCTCGGCGCGCCGGTCGTCGACCAGGGTGGCGTTCGTCTCGAGCGTGACCTCGAGGCCGAGCTTCCGGGCGTAGGCGATGAGCGCCGCCAGATCCTTGCGGAGGGATGGCTCACCCCCGGTGAGGACGATCTCCTGCGCGCCGGAGGCCGCTGCGGTCTTGATGCGCACAAGCAGTGACGCCGGCCGAATCAGCTCCGGATCGTCGGTGGGCTGCCGACTCGTGCAGTAGGTGCAGTTTCTGGTTGCACGTGAGATTCGTTGCAATGGACTCGGTGCGCATCAATGTCCCGTGCACAAATCCTACACTGGAGCATCCATTTCGCCAAGCGAAAGTGCGCCGCCTGGGAAGGCCCGCGTCAAGGCGGTGTTGTCGACTGCACCGTCGAGCGGGACGGACTCGATCCACACAACAGCACGACGCTTGCGAACAGGACGAGCGCCAGCGCCATGATGACCCCGATGGTGTACTGGATACTCGCGGGAACCATCATCCGCCCGAGAGCGCAGGACAACAAAGCGAGGCGCTGGCCATATTCGCAGCGTGGGGATACTGACCAGGCCTCGAGCCCGGGGACTTCGAACGGATCGTGCCCGAAGACTTCGTCCAGGGCTTTGCCAACACGCACGACATCGCTCGGGTTGGAACCGTCACCGGGAGCGATGTCGAAGTACCGGCAGATCGTCTGCGGCGACATCTTGGGCGTGAGAAAAAGCACCTTGTTGGGCGCTGCCCGGCGAACCAGCTCCACGTGTGCCCGGTCCCCAAAGACGCCGATATTCGCGTTGGTGACATCGTCCCCCAACTGCCCGACCTGGGCCATGTGGATGAACCGCCGGAAGCCGTCCTCGCAATCCTTGGTCAGCGCGAAATCCCGGGCAGTTGCGGACCGGCTCCAGAACAGCCCGCTGAGGAGGAACGACGCTACGCAAACCAGTCGAGCGCGGGACATCATCCTGCGGCCACCGGAACCTGAAGGGGATCGCCCGGCGGTGCCTCGAACACACATGGCGGATATCGCCTGTCCGGTTCGTCAGGCGCACACGCGGCGGTGCCGAAAGGTTTCTCGATCACCAACAATCCCGGACCACCGGCGTCCGAATGCAGGCGCACACGTCTAGCAGGGAGCGAGCCCTCAACCTGAACCCCCTCGGCACGCGTGATGCGCCAGCCGCAGCCGGCTACGGCGTCGTCGATCACGGCCAGGTCGTGTGTCTCGCCCGCGGCCGGTGCGAGGGGAATCACGTACGTGGCGACGTAGGGCGGCAGCAGATCTAGGGAGTGAATTTCCGGGTACGATCGACTGATGAACAGAAAACGCTCGACCGCCAGGGCGCCGCTCGCCCTGGGAGTCGCGGATGAACAGCGCGGCGCGCGCCCGGAGTCGACAGGGACGCGGCAGGCCTGCAGCGATTCGGGCTGCAGCCAGGACTCGATGCCGCGCAGGACGGCGACTGTGGTTGGCCCGAGCGGGACGATGTCGTTCGTGTCTGCAAACACTGCCTGCGCATCGCGAGGTACTTTCACCACCTGGAGCTGCCGGCGGCTTGAGCGCAACGGCGAGTGTGGTGGCGGTGCCGCGACCGACATGGCTGTCAGTAGCTCGCGGCAGGCGCTGCCTTGAATGCGAAACATCAAGTCCTCGTACGTCCAGCCGCGTCTGGTTGCTTGATCGGCGATGGCTGCCGCTTCCGCTAGACTCCAGGAGTTGGAGGGGCTCGAAGTTACTACGGCCGTGTGTTTGGAGACGTCGATCGCGACCATGGCGATTGCGCCAGCTGCTGCGGCAGTCGGGATCCAGCGCAGCGCCCGACGCCGCCGGGCTCCGAGTTCGAACGGCAGGCAGACGAGCGCCGCGGTGAGCACCGCGGCGGGAGCGAGGATCGGGTGGAGATAGGTGATACCGAAGTGGTGGTTTTCCCAGATGACAAGCCATAGCGACGCGAGACTGAAGGGTAGGATCATAATGACGCCCATGATCCATGCGCGCGTGTCCCATGAAAGGCGCCGGAAGCGGGAGCCGAGACCGGTGCACACGAGGACCACTGCGGCCGCACCGGCCAGCGCCGGCAGCAGTAGTCCGTAGGTCGCGAGACCGATGACGTTGGCGCGCAGTGCCGCGCTCGAGGTGATGAAGTAGGTAGCCATGAGGACGGCAATCGACGCCAGCAATGCGCGCCACGACCGCGGCCGCGCCAACACGGCGATCGCCAGCAGCGGCGCCACGAGACTCGACGATCCGACGTGGACGTTGATCCCGACGCCCAGAGCGAAGGCAGACAAGAGCAGAAAGCGTCGCTGCCCCGCGAGCCCGTAGCACAGCAGGCCGGCAGCGGTCAGGACGTCCGGGAATGCGGAAACACTGGGGTTGATCAACTGGCTCGGATAGATGTCGAGACTCAATGCTCCGCCGAGGAGCACGGCTGCCGGCAGCGCCAGCGAAGCGCGCAGCCAGCGCCACACGACGACGAATAGCACCGCCACACTCAACGCCAAAAGCACGAGCACCACCGTCCGCTGGCTGGCAGCGTCACCGCCGAGCAGTCGGACCGCAATCAGGAGATCCAGCCACACCGCCCCTTGATGGAGACCTGGAAGCGACGTTGGAGCACCGATGAGATGACAGCGGCCCAGCTCCGTGCAGTCCCGCATCAACAGCTGATCGCGGATCCCGTCATCCGAGGCGAGAAATGACGGATTCACGTGATTCAGCCAAGCGAACGCGGCCAGCCCGACACCGACGGCCAGCAGGATCGGGGCGAGACGCTGGGCGCGCTCCTGAGACGCATGGGTGACCGACCCCCTTGGTGCGTTCGCCTCACTGCTTGCTGAACATCTCATCGATCGAGCCGATGCTTGCTCCCAGCCGGTCGCAGGGCTGCTTCGACGTCACTGCCCATCTTCCCCAATCCGGAAAGTCGAGTCAACTTGAGACCGGTACCCGCGGTAGCCGTTGACGGCAGCACGGCAATCGTTCGATAGGACGGCAAGGAAAGGGTACCGGGTGATCGCCCACTACCCGGCTGCGAAGCGCCTTGCGATATCACACCGATTTGGTTTACCATGCCGGTGACGCATGCCCGTACAGTTGAACATCAGCCAGGAGGACCGGCGCGCGGCGGTCGCCGTCACTACCTCCGGATCGGGACACAAGTTCGAGATCCAGCTGGGCCACCTGTGTAACAACCGCTGCGTGTTCTGCTCGAGTCGGCGAGCTGACCGCCATGAAGATTGCGCGCCCGGTGCCGCTCGAACCGATCATCAAGGCGCTGGGGGCGGCGCGCGCCGCCGGGGCGACACATCTCACCATCCTGGGCGGCGAACCGACCATCCACAAGGGCTTTCTCCAGGCGATGGCCAGCGCTGTCCAGCTCGGCTTCGAACACATTGTGATCTTTACGAACGGGGTGATGTTTTCCCATGCGGGATTCATCGACGCGGTGACCGCGCTCGGCAAGTTCGAATGGCGCATTTCGATTCAGGGCGCCACTGCCGAGGCGCACGTGGCCACGACCGGGCGACCGCGCTCGTTCGAGCGCATCCTGTACGGCCTCGCCGAGCTGCAGCGCCGGGGCCAACTGGTCACCGCCAACACGTGCGTGAACGAGCGCAGCTACCGTTCCCTGCCGCAGTACCCGGAGTTGCTGGCACGCTACGGCGTGCGCCAGTTGCACGTCGACATCGTGCGGCCCGAAAGCACCGGCCAACGCGACGAGGCCTATTTTCGCGGCATCATGCCGCGCTACTCCGACATGGCACCGTACTACGCCGAGATGCTCGCGGGCTTCGAGCGCTGGGATCCGGACTTCGACGTGAACGTCGGCAACTTCCCCTATTGCATCCTGCCCGAGTGGGGTGCGTGCATTCACCATGGGGGGGAAGAGACGGTCACCAAGTCCTCGGATGCAGTCGGCCTCGAGGACGAGATGAACAAGTACGACTGGCACGAGTCGCTGCGGACACACCTGCCGGGTTGTGCCGAGTGCGTCTTCCGCTCGCGTTGCACCGGCATCTTCCGCGTGTACCTCGAGCTGGTACGGTGGCGCTGAGTTCCGGCCCGTCAGCCGCGCGGCGCTGGCGGCCCTCGATGTCCAACGGCGTAACTTCGTCCTGCTGGTGGAGCCGTTGCTCGGTCCGTTGCGTGCGGCGCTGGCGGCGAACAACATGCCGTCGTCGTGGCGCTTGCAGCAGGAGAGCGGCGAAGATCGGTACCGGCGGGTGGAGATGGTTTTCGAGCACGCAGCTGGCGCACTGGTGCACCTGCGCTTTGTTGCTCCCGGACGCGGGCGAATGCCGGTGATCCGTACCGCGGCGTACGATGTCGAGGCGGCGGCGGACCTCCGGGTGCCGATCGAGGCGCTTGCGGGTCTGCTCGATTGGGCGCGCGGGCGTCTGGTAGCCGCGCTGGATGCAGCCGCGGCTCCGGCGCTCGCGGACGACGCCATCGCGCGCGCGCTGCACGCCTCGCTGTTGATGCGCGGGCAGCAACGTGTCGCCTTGCACGCCGAACGGCTCTACAGTCGCTTCGCCTTCCCCGGTTGGCACCTCGAACCGTTGTGCTGGGCGAGCGAAACGACGGCGGAGCTGGTTGCACGCGGACCCGGCGGGGCGGAAGTGAGCCTGCGGTTCACGCTCGGCACGCGCGGCAACCGCTCGCAGGTGGGCGTGGCCTTCCAGCCCATGGACAGCAGCGATCAGGGCAACGTCAGAGCCGTCGTCGACCAGTTGGTGGTTCTGCTGCGCGGGGCGCATACTGCACCGGCTGCTGCGGCCGACAGCGGCGTGGCGACCGCGCGATGAGCGCCGACGCGCGCCCACATGTCCACACCGCCTGGGGCGGTTACGGAACTACGGCCCGGCCTGCCCCAGGCTCGTGTCTGGCCGCCCCGTGGGGGCTGATTCATCGTCCCGGTTTGCGAAGCGGTCTGCCATCAGCCCTGCAAGGGCGGGACTTCGTGAGCCAGGGCAACGCCCCTGGCGGGCAAACGCTGATGACGTATGCGGTGATCTGATGGGGCCCGTCGTTGCCTTGAGTGTTAGCGCGCACCGCGCTGTCAGGTGATTGCACATGCCGCGCTTTCGACCGCACAAGATGTATCCGGGCGCCCTCCTGGCACAGGAGTGTTGTTCCTACCAGGCGACGACCCAGCTGATCATGCGGATGGGCGGCCGCCTGGCCGTTATCGTGCACAGCGATCGTGATTGCTCGAACGTGATTCCGAAGAAGGGGGGATTTCTCCAGGGCGACGACGGCTACCGTTTCTTCTGCACCAATATGAAAGAGGACGAGCTGGTCACGGGACAGGGAAATGCCAAGCTGCGGCGGGCGATCGAGCTGGTGCACGCCGCACAACGGCCCGATCTGATCATCGTGCTCGCCACCTGCCCGACGGTGATGATTGGGGACAACGTCAAAAACGTGGTGCGCAAGGCGAGCACAGAGCTGGGAGTCAACGTGGTTGCCGAGATGACCAACGGGCTGCGCCCGAAATCACCGGCCGAGGTGGTGGACAACCTCTACGCGTTGCTCTGCCGTGGCGCGCACCCGGTGCCGCCCGAGTTGGAGCTGGCGCGCCGCATCAATCTGGTCGGCATCGAGCTGGCGCCCGATGAGCGTGCGGAGATCGAGGCGGTGCTGGCGGCGATGCAGCTGACGGTCAACGCGGTGTTGAACGAGCGGGCCGCGCTCGACCAGTTTCTGGCCGTTGCGGCCGCCCGCTGGAACGTGCACCCGGGGCCGCATCTCATGCTCGGTTTCGACGAGCAATGCCTCCAGAAGTTGGGCCAGCGGGCGATCGAGGTGCCGCTGCCGTACGGCGTCGAGGCGACCGATCGCTTCTACCGTGCGATCGCTGTTGCCGCCGGCGTTGACGCGACGGTGTGCGAGGCGGCGATCGCAAGGGTGCGGGCGACCGCCGCGGCGGCAAGCGCGGAGTATCGCGCGCGCCTGCACGAGCGTATCAGGAAGGAGAAGCACCGGGGGCCACGCTGCGCGTTCAACGTCGGTTCTCTGCGCAGCTTCGATCTGCGGCGGATCGCGCTCGAAGAGATGGGCGAACTGCCCTTTTTCGACGAGTTGGGCTTCGAGTGCAAGCTCTTCATCCAGGGCCCGCAGGACGCCGGCAATCAGGCACGGACAGCGGGCGTCCTCGCCGAGCTGGGGGTGACGCACCGCTTCGTCATCTTTCCGGATCCCGGCTCGCTGGCGAAGCACATGCGTCCCGGCGAGTTCGACGTGTTCTTCGGCGCCGACTTCCTTGGCGACCAGCTGTCGAAACTCAACCTGCCGCTCCTGCACAAGCTGCAGTTCGGCGTGGGCTACGGCGCCGTCAGCCCCAACGTGGGGCGCCTCGACGCGGCCATCTTTCAATCGTTCTATCGTCATTTCCAGCCGGCGCCGCCGACCGAGCAGCGACCGGCGCCGCGGGCGGGCCGTGTTTGAAGAGCTGTCCCTCGACGACCTGGTGATCCGCGCCTCGAGCCACACGGCGTTCTTCGGGGTGTATCTGGCGACCCACGCGATCGTCGACGGCCTGTGCATGTGCCACGCCTCGGTGGGCTGCAAGGTGAAGACGCAACATCACCTGGTCGGACATGATGGGATAAAGGATGCCCACTCGCGGATGCGGTACTCGCAATTCATCGACGAGGATCTGATCAGCGGATCGACGGCACAGCTGGAAGAAGAAATCAGAGCCTGGTACCGGCGCCAGAAACCGGGGATCGTCGTCATCGACGGCTCGACCCCGATCAGCCTGCAGGCGCAATCGCTGGCCGGCGTCATCCAGCGTATGGAAGCGGAGACGGGAGCGCACGTCGTATACGTGGCGGCGCGCAACTACGAGTCGGATTATCTCGCCGGCTATGCGGAAACGATCGGCGCCATCCTGCGCCGCCTCGACTGGCAGCACGGCCAGCGGCGCGCCGATGAAGTGAGCGTGGTCGGGCACCTGTTCGATCGCTACGAGCCGGACCAAGTTGGCAACGTGGCGGAGCTGCGGCGCCTGCTGCTGCGGCTGGGCTTCAAGGCCCCCGCCGTCTTCATGAGCGGCGAGAGCTACGCGAATCTCAAGCAAGCGGTGAACGCCCGGAGCCACTTGGTGCTGCCGCACGCGCAATCACAATGCCAGGTTCTGCAAGCGCTGGACCAGGACCATTGCGTGACCGGCCTCCCCATGTCCATCGGCGGGACGAAGGCCTGGCTGCGGCGCGTCGGCCAGCACCTGCGGGTCCAACAGAGAGCGCACGCCCTCATCGACCGCGAGATGATGCGGCTCAAGCCGCTGGCGGAGCTGGCCCGACGCCAGCTCGCGGGCAAGCGCTTCGCGCTGTTCGCCGACGCGCCGCGCGCCGCCGGTGTCACCGCAACGTTGATGGAGGTCGGGATGGTGCCCCAGCTGATCGGCACGCTCCACTTCCACTGCGGGGGCAAGGCGGAGGTGGTGTCGGATCTGCGGGCGCATTACGAGGTGGAGCTCCCGGCCGGCGTCGAGTGGTTGGAGAATCCGACGCCCGCGGCGGTGCGTGCTGCGGCGGTCGACGAGTGTGACCTGGCAATTGGAACGACGGTCGAGAAGAAGTTGCTGCCGCAGCGCTGCCCCGCCTGGATCGAATTCGGATTTCCGTCCGAGGAGCGGCATTACGTGTTCCCGGCACCGTATCTCGGATTCAACGGCGCGTTGCGTCTGTGGGAGCAGGTGATGCTGGCGCTGGCGCAGGCGCGCAGCCGCGCGCTGCCGCGTCGGTCGGAGCCGGGGTAGCGGCGCTCGCTGTCTGCAGCGCCTCGTGGCGCCGCGGGAAGCCGAAGAGCGTCTCGAGAAAGATGTCGAGCTCGTTGTCCGCCATCGGCGTCGGCACGTGCGTGCGCGTGTCGTTCTCGATCGCTTCGGCGAGCCCGAACCAGGCCTTGGCGCACGGGTCGTCGGGCTTGTAGCGCACAACCGCCTGCCGGCGCCGCTCGGCCTCGCGCACGACCGTGTTCCACTCCAGGTAATAGACGACATGTGTGCCGATGCGCTCCGCGAACTTTTCGATGAGGTCGCGGTCGTAGGCGATCTCCTTGACGTTGGCGATGAGGCCCCCCATGCGGACGTCCCCCTCGTTGGCGTAGTTCTGGATGCCGCGGGCGATGTTGTTGGCGGCATACAGGCTCATGAACTCACCCGAAGTGACAACGCAGACCTCCTGCGCATAGCCGGAGCGCATGGGAACCGCGAAACCGCCGCACACGACGTCACCGAGCACGTCGTAGAAGATGTAGTCGTAGTTCTCATCGAAGATGTGCATCGCTGCGAGCTCCTCGAAGAGGCGCCCGAGGCCGCGACCGGCGCAGCCGACGCCGGGCTTGGGGCCGCCCACCTCGATGCAGTCGACGTTCGGGCCGCCGTCCATGATGATGTCGCTCGGCCGCAGGTCGGTGCGGCCGGCGCTGAGCAGATCCATCAGGGTAACGGGCGGGAACGTCTTGATCAGATTGCGCGAGGAGTCACGCTTCGGATCGCAGCCGACCTGCAGGATGCGCCGGCCCAGCTGCGCGTACGCCGCGGTCAAATTGCTGACGATGGTGGACTTGCCGACGCCACCTTTGCCGTAAAACGCCAGCGATCTGGGCATGCCGCTATCTTTACCGGCGCACGGCAGACGTCGCAAGCGCGGAACGCACGGGCGCGCCGTCTCCGCGACAAGACGCTGGCGGCGTGATGCCGACATCTGCTATGGTGGTTCCACTTCCAAAGGGGGACGTCGATGCACGACCGCAGGGACTGTGAGGATGATCGCAGGGGCGACGAACGGTGTTGTGGAGACGGAGGGCACCACCACGACGAGCACCACGAGTGCCGTCACCACCACCACGACGAGCACGATGGCTGCTGTCACCACCACGAGGACGAGCAGCGGGGGTGCTGTCACCACCACGACGAGAGGCCGAGAGACTATGACGATCGCCGGGGAGGCGACCGGCCCGGTCCCTGCGGGGACGGACCGGACACGCGCTTCTTGCACCTGGAGATGTCACAGCTGCTTTACGGCGAGGCGGAGTGCGTGACGAGACAGGCGTGGCGCGAACTCCTCGGCGCGGCGGCCAAGGCGCGCCTGCGGGAACGCTTCGGCGACAAGATCACCGGGCTCGCCCAGCTAGCCGTCGATGAGCTGGTGGACGACATGCTGGCCAATCTGGAGATCGAGGGGCGCATCCAGGAGCGCGCGCGGGAGCGCGGCCGCACCAAGGAGCGCTTGCGCGAGATCTTCGGCAGGCAGGGCGGCGAGCGCGGAGCGCGACCCGAGGGAAAGGACGCCCGCACGGGCGACGCACCGTGCCGGGAAGGGGAAGGTGGTGCGGGCGGCGGCACCCCGGGCACAGGCCAGGACGGGTAACCGATAGCAACGTCGCGCGCCTCCGGCGGCTTTGCAGTGTCTCAGGGGTCAAGGGTACAAGGGTTCGAGGGACGGCTCCCTTGAGGCCGTGTACGCTCGTACCCTTGTACCCTCAGAAGATGGCGGGGGTGGTGGAATACAGTTCTTCGAGGTTTGAGTTGCGGGCGACAGCCGGCGCTGAGCCTGTTCCGAATTGAGTTTGACAGATCGTTGGCGGCAGGCGAGAATCACTTCACGGAGCCATGACGATCGAACAAAGGGGCCTTGGCGGGGGTGCGACACCGCGCATCGCGCGCCAGCTGGAAATTGAGGGCGCGCATCCATCTGCAGGGCCGGCCGCGCCTCAGGAGCCGACCGTTCCGGGAGGAGCCGCTACGGGCGCCAGCAGCATGGGCGCACACGCGCACGCGTCACGGATCGATGTCAAGATCGGCTTTGCCTGTAACAACCGGTGTGAGTTCTGTGTCCAGGGAGAGAAGCGGTCGCAGTACGGGCCGCGGCCATTCGAGCAGATGCGTGCCGACTTGGAAGACGGCCGCCGGCGGGGCGCCTCCGGCATCGTCATTACCGGGGGGAACCGACGATCCATGCCACAGTGCTCGATGTCGCCCGCCTGGCGCGCCAAATGGGTTACGATACGGTGCAGATCCAATCGAACGGGCGCCTGTTCTCCCACCGGCCCTTCTGCGAGCAGGCGATCGCTGCGGGTGCCGATGAGTTCGCCTTGGCGCTGCATGGCGCCTCGGCGCGGACGCACGAGCGCTTGACACGCGCGCCCGGCGCCTTCCGCCAGGTCGTGACCGGCATCCGCAACCTGGTGCGTCTCGGTCAACGGGTGCTCACCAACACCGTGATCACCTCGGTCAACTACCGTGAGCTTCCCGACATTGCGCAGCTGCTGGTGAAGTTGGGCGTGCTGCAATACCAGTTTGCGTTCGTCCATATCCTGGGCACCGCCGCAAAAAACGCCTCCTGGCTGGTGCCGCGCAAGACCCAGGTCATGCCGTTCGTCAAGGCCGGCTTGGACGTCGGGATTCGCGCCGGGGTGCGCTGCATGACGGAGGCGATCCCGTTCTGCTTCCTGCCCGGTTACGAGGAGTGTGTCGCGGAGCAGATCATTCCGCGCACCGTCGTGTTCGACGCCGACGTGATGCTGGAGGACTACACCGCATACCGGCAGACGGAGGGCAAGGCCAAAGGGCCGATGTGCCAGCCCTGTCTCTACTTCGAGCGATGCGAGGGCCCGTGGGCGGAGTATCCGTCACTGTTCGGGTGGGACGAGATCTGTCCCGTCGAGGTGACACCAGCGGGTTCCGACCCTGTGGGTCTCGGCCCTGTGGGTCTCGAGCCATTTGCTCTTGACAGTGCGGGTCTGGGCCCGGTGGGGGGTGACGCGGCGGGGCTCGGGGGAGGTCGGCCAGGTGGGGATGCCGGTGACTGATCCGCTCGCCGAGCAGGGGAACGGAACGTCGCAGACGATGCGCCTGCCCATGGTTTCCGGCGACCGTGGCGCGATCCATCTGGACGCGGCAGTACCGCAGTGGCAGGCGGAGCTTGATGAGACCTTCGGCTGGCTCGAAATCGACAGCGCCCTGCGCTGGAGGCCGCAGTGAGCAACATACGGCCGCAAGCCTTGCTGGCGCGCGAAGGCGTGGCCACCACGCCCCGTCACTGGGTGAGCGTGGGGACGGCGTGCAATAACCATTGCCGCTTCTGCCTCGACGGCGACCGCAACCGTGGCGTGCTGCTTCCCGAAGCCGAGTTGCGCGCCGAGATCGAACGCGGCCGGCGGGAGCGCGGGGCGGAGAAACTCATCCTGTCGGGTGGGGAAGCTTCGGTGCACCGGAGCTTTGTGAAGCTTGTCCGGTTCGCGAAGGCGAGCGGGTACGCGTGGGTGCAGACGATCACTAACGGGTTGCGCTTTTCCGAGCCCGCCTTCCTCGCGGCGTGCCTCGATGCCGGGCTCGATGAGATCACCTTTTCCGTGCATGGGCACACGCCGGAGCTCCACGACGACCTGACCGGCCACCCGGGAGCATTTCGCCGGGTGGTGCGCGCCATCGCCCTGGCAACGCGCGACGGTCGGCCCGTGATCAGCGTCGACATTCTCCTGTGCCGGCAGAACATCGCCGTGCTCGATCGCATAGTCGAGATGTGCATCGGTTTGGGTGTCAAGGAGTTCGACCTCCTGCATGTGATTCCGCAGGGGCGCGCCTTCGACAACGGGGACGATTTCTTCTACGAGCCCGCCGAACACCTCGACCGGCTGCACCGGGTGCTGCGCCTGGGTCGCCACCCCGCCTATACGATCTGGACCAACCGCTTGCCGGCGCGCTACCTCGAAGGCTTCGAGGAGTTCATTCAGGATCCCCACAAGCTCCACGACGAGGTGCGCGGCCGGGCGGACGAGTTCCGCGCCTACCTTGACGAAGGCGTCGCCATGCCCTGCCGGCAGCCGGAGCGCTGCGCACACTGTTTCATGGAGCCCTTCTGCGCGTTTGTGGATACGCTGATCACCAGCCTGCAACAGGAGCGCCCGGCGCTCTTCTCGATCGACGCCGTCAAAGGGCAAGACGGATGTTGTCCCGACGCCCTGCCGTTCGGCTGTAACGAGCTGGCTATCACTCTTAGTGATGGTGACGCGCTGGCGGGCATTGCGGTGCCGCGGGACATGGCGCTGCGCCTGTGCGTGCCCGCCGGAACAGACCCGAGCCGGCTCCCCGCGCTCGGGCAGGCGGTGACGCTCGCCGTGCATTCTGCAGAAGAGCTGGGGCTGTGGCTCAAGTGGGTGGCGGCGGCGCCCACCGGGTCGGCGCTGGAGGTGGAGTTGACGCGCGATGTCGCGGCGTGGCTGTTGACGCATCGGGAGGTTTGCAGCGCGGTGCTCGAGCGGCTGGTGCTGAACGTTCCCGGCCGCAGCGATGTGCGTAGCGTGCTTGCCCGGGACGTGGATGACCCGGCACGCGTGTTCCGAGAGCTGGCCTTGCCGGTCCGCGTGCGCGGGTTGCCCGCCTGCCTCGCGCCCGGGGCCGTAATCCTGCCTGGATTGAACAGTGTCGGGATCGAGTTATTCGAGCCTGCTACGGGAAGGGTGGCGCTGCACCCTCTGACGGATGCCTTCATCTGTCAGGCCTACCGTGTGCACTCGTTGCGCTGCGCCGGGTGCGCGCTGGCGCCGCGCTGTGCTGGCCTGCAGATCAACTTGGTGCGCGTGCTGGGATTGCGCTGCCTGACACCGCTTCCTGCCGGCGCGGAGACGCAGTTGTGGTCCGCCGCCACGCCGCAAGGCACCCCGAAGTGGGAGCCGGCGCGGCCCAGCGGTCCGGCTCCCGTGCTGCCGGAAGTGTGGTGCCGCGCCTGCGCCAGTTCGAGGTGATCGCTGGAACTGGCCATAGGTCAACGGCGGCGGTTGTCGCCGTTCGGTGGCGGCAGGCCTGCCGGGCTGACAAATATCAGTTGAGTAACCCGCTTTTGCCAGGCCGGAGCACAAAATTCTACTTGCTCGCTCGCCGCTGGGCGTGGTAAACGAAAAGAGTCGAAATATGCTGCGGGTGGGGCTCTGACAGCAACGGGACACAGTGAAAAGGGGGTACGACATGTTGACGCGACGTGCTGTGGTTGGGAAGCTGGCGGTGGGTGCTGCGGCGGCGATGGCGTGGGCCGCAGGGGGTGCAGGGCCGAGCGTGGCAGCGGTGCGGAGACGTGTGGAGGTGCCGCCCGGCAAGGGGGAGGGTCGAGGTAGCGGGGCGCCGGGGCGGGCAGCGAGCGCGGCGCGGCTGCCGGTGCCGGAAGCGCTACCGGAAGCGATTGAGGTACGCCCCCCAGGAGCGGGGACGGCGCCGCCGTGGGAGTTATTGCGGCCGTTGCGGGTGGGGACGGCGGTGGGGCATGGCTGGCGGGTGGCAGATTTGAGCGGGGTAGCGGACGGGGTGTGTGTGTTGACGTTGCGCAACGGGCGGGGGCGCACGCACCGGGTGCATTTATGTGGGAAGGTAGGACGGCCGCGGGGGTTGGTGTATACGCGGCGGGTAGACATGGTAGTGATGAACGGGGGGCGGGGGGATATGCCGACGGACGAGGGGTTGGCGCAGGCGGTGGCGGCGGTGGCGCACGTATTGGCGGCCAACGAGCGGCGGCGGCAGCATGAGGGGGTGGTGGCGCAGTTGATGCCGCACGCGGAGCGGGTGCGGCGGTATGCGGCGGCGGGGGACGGGCGGTTGCGGTGAGGGAGTGGGGCGGCCGGGGGGGCGGCGGTCGTGCGGCGAAGCCCAGTGGGGGGTCGCGAGTGGTCGGGTGACGGGTCCAGGGCGAAGGAGGCACCATGAGTGAGAAGAGGAGTGAGTTGCCGGCACTGCGCAAGAGCCCGCTGGAGTTTTTGAGCCGCGAGGAAGCGCGCCAAGCGGTGAACGGGGACGGGGCGCTGGATGCGGCGGCGGCGGCGCAGGCGCTGCGGACGGACCCGCACAGTGAGCGGCTGCTGTTGGCGCAGCACATGTCGCACGCCTCGCATGGGTCGCACGGCAGTCACGGGTCACATGGCAGCCACGGCTCACACGGCAGGTCGGGTCGCACGGCAGCCACGGCTCACACGGCAGCCACGGGTCGCACGGCAGTCACGGCTCGCATGGCAGTCACGGGTCGCACGGCAGTCACGGGTCGCACGGCAGCCACGGGTCGCACGGCAGTCACGGCTCACACGGCAGTCACGGCTCGCACGGCAGCCATGGCTCGCACGGCAGCCATGGGTCGCACGGCAGTCACGGGTCGCACGGCTCGCATGGGTCGTGGTGAGAAGTTTGAGTGCTGGCAGCGCTAGCGGGGCTATATATATGATGTCCGTTCAGCCAGGTGAGAGAAGGGCAGCCGCAGTGGCCGTTCGCGGGAACGGGTTGCGCCGCGCCCAGCGGAGGGGAACGATGAAGCTTGGTGCAACCTTCGCGGTGCTGGCGTTGCTCGGTGGCGCTGCGAGCGCCCGGCGACGACCTCATTATGGTGGGCCGACAGTATACCCCGCCGGGCGGGGGCAGCTGTACGGTGAGCGGCGCGCCCGAGCTTGTTGACGGAGGAGCCACGCGTGACGTGCTCCGGGCTGAGCCTGAGCGCGGTGCAAACCCTGTACTACGGCATCCGGAATGATAGCGAGGTGAACGGGGACAGCGAGACCGGCACGAGCGGGCCCGCGAATGGCGTGAATGATTTCACCGGTGCGGTTGGGACGAGCACTTCGATTACGTATGGCGGGACCACGTCGGTTCCCGACCAAGTGGACGGGACCGAGACCGTGACCACGCAATTGGTGCTCGCGATCACTAGTGGAAACGGATCGGTAGCCTATCCTACAGGTCTCCCCGCCAACAACGGCAACGGGGATATCACGGGTGTGTTTCAGATTGCGAGCGGCACCAGCTTCACGGTGACCGTCAGCGTGAATGCAAAGGATGCGACCTATTCTACTTTCGGGTACTCGTGCCCCACGGTGTACGACCGGTCTCACGTTGCCTCGACGGGCAATCAGGACATTAGCCACGTGCATTTGACCTTCTATTGGCAGCCCTTGCCGACGGCCACGCCAACCAACACACCGACCAACACACCGACGAACACGAACACACCGACCGTGACGCCAACGCACACCCCAACGCAGACACCGACGAACACGAACAGCCCGACGCTGACGCCGACGAACACGCCGACGAACACGAACAGCCCAACGCAGACACCGACGAACACCCCAACACAGACGCCGACGAACACGAATAGCCCGACGCTGACGCCGACGAGTACGCCGACGAACACGAATACGCCAACGAGCACGCCGACACAGACACCGACCAACACGCCGACGCAGACGCAGACGAACACGCCGACGCAGACGCCGATCAACACGGCGACGCCGACGGCGACGCCAACGCAGACGCCGACGCAGACGGACACGCCGACGGTGACGGCAACCGCGACGCCGTCGCAGACGCCAACCGTGACCGATACGCCGACCGATACGCCGACGGATACCCCTACAGATACACCGAGCGAAACGCCGACGGAGACGCCTACCGCAACCGAGACGCCGACCAGCACCCCGACGGACACGCCGACAGAGACAGCGACGGCCCCACCGACGCTGACGCCCACGGAAACGCATACACCGACGCACACAGCGACGGCCACCCCGACCCTGACGCCGACGGCGACCCCGACGGTTACGTCGACGCCAACGGAGACGCCTAGCGCGACGCCGACGGGCACACCGATCTGTCAAGGCGCCCCGGTGGGGACCAGTTGTGACGATGGCATCTTCTGTAATGGCACCGATACCTGCGACGGCGCCGGCAACTGCGTGAGCAGCGGTGACCCGTGCAGTGGCGGTCCGGAGTGCGCCAATACGTGCGACGAAGAAGCGAAGAATTGCTTCGTGACGGTGGGAACCGCGTGCACCCCTGACAGCAACCCGTGTACGGATGACGTCTGTGACGGCGCCGGAACCTGTAGCCATCCCAACAACAGCGCCCCGTGTGATGATGGGGTCTACTGCAACGGAGCGGACACCTGCAGTGGCGGCACGTGTTCGGTGCATGCGGGCGATCCTTGCCCGGAGACGGAATGCAAGACGTGCAACGAGGCGGGTCACAGCTGCTTGACGGCGGTGGGCACGGCGTGCACCCCTGACAGCAATCCATGTACGGATGACGTCTGTGACGGCGCCGGAACCTGTAGCCATCCCAACAACAGTGCGCCGTGTGATGATGGGGTCTACTGCAACGGAGCGGACCACTGCGGTGGCGGCACGTGTTCGGTGCATGCGGGCGATCCCTGCCCGGGGACGGATTGCAACACGTGCAACGAGGCGGGTCGCAGCTGCTTCACGGCGGCGAACACCTGCTGTACGGATGACGGCAACCCGTGCACGCAGGACCTCTGTGACGGGAGTGGCCACTGTACGCACCCGGCGTTGCCGGACACGGACCATGACGGGATTTGCGATGCGATGGATAACTGCCCGACGATTTACAATCCGGACCAGGGGGATTGCGACTGTAATGGGTTCGGGGATGTGTGTGACCTGCACTTCCAGCAGATGATCCTGCGGCGGGTGACGTCGGATACGCGCACGAACGGGCGGGCGCAGCTCTTGGGTGGGGTGGCGACGACGACGGACGTCGGCCAAGACCTGTGGGAGTGCCTGAAGACGAACAACGTGACGGTGGAGATGAGCGACGGGGCGGCGTTCCAGACCGAGCTGAGCTTGACCGGGTGCAGTCAAACGGGCGGCCGCCATCCTTACATCAAGTGTAAGAGTGCGGATCGTACGACGCAGGCGGTGTTTAAGCCGGTGAAGAAGGGGACAGAGTTCCGTCTGCTCTTGTACCGGGTGAGCTTGAACAGTACGGAGACGACTCTCAACGTGCCGACGGCGCCGATCCAGGCGGTGGTGCACGAATGCGGGTACTATCACGGGGGCACGATTGTCAGGTGCCGGGGCCTCGGGAAGACGACGCTGCGGTGTGATACCGGGAAGGCGACAGCGTGCGTGCCGTTGTCGTGTACGCCGCGGCCGCGACCGACACCGACGCCGGCGTGCATTCATCCGTGAGCAGGTGTGGTTTGGGGATGAGCCCACCGTAAAGGAGGCAAGATGAGCGAGAAGAAAAGTGAGCTGCCCTCATTGCGGCGGAGCCCGCTGGAGTTTCTCAGCCGCGAAGAGGTTCGCCAAGCCGTAGGCGGGGAGGGAACCGGGGAGGTGTCTGCGCCGGCGGAGGCTAATCGGACGGAGCCCAACGACGAAAAGACGCTACTGGCGTTGCACATGTCGCATGCGTCGCACGGCTCGCACGGCAGCCACGGGTCGCATGGCAGCCACGGCTCGCACGGCAGTCACGGGTCGCACGGCAGTCACGGGTCGCATGGCAGTCACGGCTCGCATGGCAGCCACGGCTCGCATGGGTCACACGGGTCGTGGTGAACAACCTTGATGCCGGCGGCAGCGCGACGCTGCGGAGGGCGTGATTTATGAATCTGGTTCAGGCAGACGACGGAAGGTCAGCCACGGAGAGCGTGGCGCTGACTGCTTCGGTGGGTGCGCGTGGCCGCGCGCCGCGGAGGTGGACGATGAAGCTTGCGGAAACCTTTGGGGTGCTGGCACTGTTCTGTGTGGCGTCGAGCGCATCGGCGATCGTCATCAGTGGTGGGCCGACGGACACGCCGCCGGGCGGCGGCAGCTGCACGCTGAGCGGCTTGCCCGACCAGCCCGCCACAGCCGTGGTGACGTGTACCGGCCTGAACCTGAGCGCCGTCCGCTACTTATATTTCGGCATGACGAATACCTCGGTGGACGGCAATGCGATGGACAGCTCGGGACCCACGGGCACGGAGATCTTCGGATATGCGGGCCAAACGAGCACGAGCCTCACGTACACCGGGACAACGTCAATCTACAACTCGGTGATATCAGGGTACCAGTCGGTAAACACGCAGCTGACGCTCGGGTTCGAAAGCGGAAAAGGAACAATGGTTACGGACGCGACAACCGAGGCGCTGAGCAACACCAACGGGGCTGTCCACACGTTGTGGCAGGTGGTTGGTGTTCCCGGCTTCAGTGTGACCGCCACCGTGCTAGGTTCCTACGATGGTGTCACTTGGACTGACGCCACCGACTACTTCAACAGCGTGAACACGCGCAACGGGACCGATCAGGAGTTGGACCACGTGAACGTCGGCTTCTATTACGACACCTGCGGCAATGGCACCAGAGAGGGTGCGGAGCAGTGTGATCTGGGTGCGGCCAACGGGACGAGCGGGTCGTGCTGCGACGCCAACTGCAACTTCGTCACCGCGGGCACGGTGTGTCGTCCCTCGACGGGGCCGTGCGACCCAGCGGAGAGTTGCACCGGAAGCAGCGGCAGCTGCCCGGCTGACGTCAACCCGACCTGCACACCGAGCCCGACCCAGACCCCCACGCAAACGCCGACACGAACACCCACGAACACTCCGACCCAGACGCCGACGGTGACGCCCACGGCCACGCCGACGCAAACACCGACGCAGACACCCACCAATACGCCGACGCAGACGCCGACCCTAACCAACACGCCGACGAATACGCTGACGTTGACACCTACCTTAACCCAGAGCCCGACGCTGACGCCGACGGAGACGCCGACGCGCACCGTGCGGCCGACGATGTCGCAGACCGCGACGCCGACCACGACGCCGACCGACACGCCGACGGTGACCGCCACAGAGACGGTGACCGACACGCCGACGGAAACCGGAACGCCGACCGACACGCCGACGGGAACGCCGACGCCGACAGCAACAGCGCCCCTGGATAACTTCCAGTGCTACAAGGTCGTCGCCGCCAAAGCGCCGGCGGGACAGACGCCATTTCCGAAGTTCACGCCGCGAAGCGGGGTCGTGGTGGTGGACGCCTTCAGCACGTCACTCCCCGCCGATCAGCACAAGGTCGACCTGAAGAAGGCCGTCGACGTGTGCAATCCGGCAGACGTGCGTGGTGGAGACGCCTCCGCGCCGGGGCACGCTGCACACTTCGAGGCGTATGGAATTACGTTGAGTAAGACCACACCGGCGCAGCCGAAATTCACCAAGAGCGTGCAGACGATCGAAAACACGCTGGGCACGCTGAAACTGAATGTTACCGGCATCGCCAGCGTGATGGAGCCGTCGGCGGCGGCATTGGGAACGGGCGGCGTCGCATCGCTGGGCGGCACCAGCCTCGATCACTTCAAGTGTTACAAGGTGAGTGTGGCGCGGGCGGCGGCGCGGCAGACGCCGTACCCGAAGTTCACGCCGACGACGGTGACGATGCTCGACCAACTGGGGGGGCCACGCCAACTCACTGTAACCAAGCCGACCAAGCTGTGCTTGCCGGCAGACCAGAACTTGGAGGATCCGACGGCCCCGACAGATCCTCAGCACCTGGTGTGCTACGCGGTGAAGCTGAGCCGGACCACTCCGGCGCAGGCGAAATTCACGCCAACCCCGCTGTCCACGAACAATGAGTTCGGCAGCGAAGTGCTGCGGGCGACGAAGCTCGACGAGCTGTGTGTGCCGTCACAGCGTACGAATTGAGATGGTGCAAAGAGCGGTACGGCCGAGTCCAAATGGTGAGGAGCACCGGACACTCTAGGGGCCGCGTTTTGTTGGCGATGGGTCTAGGCTGAAGGAGGCGGCATGAGTCAGACGAAAAGCGCGCTGCCAACGTTGCGCAAGAGCCCGCTGGAGTTTTTGAGTCGGGAGGAAGCGCGCCAAGCGGTGAACGGGGACGGGGCGCTGGATGCGGCGGCGGCGGCGCAGGCGCTGCGGACGGACCCGCACAGTGAGCGGCTGCTGTTGGCGCAGCACATGTCGCACGCCTCGCATGGGTCGCACGGCAGTCACGGGTCACATGGCAGCCACGGCTCACACGGCAGCCACGGGTCGCACGGCAGCCACGGCTCACACGGCAGCCACGGGTCGCATGGCAGCCACGGCTCACACGGCAGTCACGGCTCGCATGGCAGCCACGGCTCCCATGGCAGCCACGGCTCGCACGGCAGTCACGGGTCGCACGGCAGCCACGGGTCGCACGGCAGTCACGGCTCGCACGGTAGTCACGGGTCACACGGGAGCCACGGGTCGCACGGCTCGCATGGGTCGTGGTGAACAGTTGTGGTGTTGAGAGCACCGGCAGCGCTGGAGGCGTAGTTATGACGGCAGTTCGGCCACAGGGGGGAAGGTCAGCTGGAGACACCGTGGCGTGGAGCGTGGTTGCACGGGGGCTGCGCCAGGCGCTGGGGCGGGGGACGAGGAAGCTGGGTGCAACCTTCGCCGTGCTGGCGGTGCTCGGTGTTAGTACGAGCGCGGCGGCGCTCAGTGGGCCGCAGGATAGCCCGCCGGGCGGGGGCAGCTGCTCGGTGACGGGAAGCCCCAGTTTGAACGGGGGTGCCTCGGTAACGTGCTCCGGGTTGAGCCTGAGTGCGGTGCAAAGCCTGTACTACGGCATCCGGAACGACAGCGAGGTGAACGGGGACAGCGAGACCGGCACGAGCGGGCCGGTGAGTGGCACGAATGATTTCACGAGCCCGAGCACGACGAGCACCACCATTACGTACGGCGGGAGCACGTCGGTTCCCGACCAAGTGGACGGGACCGAGGCCGTGACCACGCAATTGGTACTCGCGCTCACTAGTGGAAACGGATCGGTAGAAGCGCCTGCGGGTCTGCCCGCCAACAACGGCAACGGGGATATCTCGGATGTGTTTCAGATAACGAGCGCCAGCAGCTTTACAGTGACCGTGAGCGTGAATGCAAAGGATGCGACCTATTCTACTTTCGGGTACTCGTGCCCCACGGTGTACGACCGGTCTCACGTTGCCTTGACGGGCAATCAGGACATTAGCCACGTGCATTTGACCTTCTATTGGCAACCGTTGCCGACGGCGACGCCGACCAACACGCCGACCAACACACCGACGAACACGAACACGCCGACGCAGACGCCGACGAACACGAACACGCCGACACAGACGCCGACACAGACGCCAACGAACACGAACACGCCGACACAGACACCGACGAACACGCCAACACAGACGCCGACCGTGACCGAGACACCGACGGTGACGCCGACGCCGACGCCGACCAACACGCCGACGCAGACGCCGACGAACACGGACACGCCGACGGAGACGCCGACGTGGACGCCAACCGACACGCCCACGGAGACGCCGACACAAACGGACACCCCGACGAACACGCCGACGGCGACACCGACGAATAGCCCGACGAACACGGACACAGCGACGGTGACGCCGACGCAGACGGCAACCAACACGCCGACACAGACGCCGACGGAGACGCCGACGCCGACGCCAACCCATACACCAACGCGGACCAATACGCCGACAGTGACGCGCGACGGAGACGCCGACGGACACGCCGACGGCGACGCCGACGGATACGCCAACGCCGACGGAGACGCCAACGGATACGCCGACGGACACGCCGACGCAGACGCCGACACAGACCGACACGCCGACGAACACGCCGACGCCGACGCCGACCAACACCCCGACCCAGACACCGACGCACACGCCGACGGACACGCCGACGCAGACGCCGACACCGACCGACACGCCGACGGACACGCCGACCGACACGCCAACGGATACCCCAACGGCGACACCGACGGATACGCCGACGGACACGCCAACGGCGACGCCAACTGATACCCCAACGGCGACGCCGACCGACACACCGACCGCGACGCCGACCGACACGCCAACGCCAACGAACACGCCGACCGCAGACGCCGACGAACACCCCGACACAGACACCGACGCACACGCCGACGAGCACGCCGACGCAGACGCCGACACCGACCGACACGCCGACGGACACGCCGACTGAGACGCCGACGGATACGCCAACGGCAACGCCGACGGAGACGCCGACGGATACGCCAACGCCAGACGCCAACCGACACGCCGACGGCCACGCCGACTGACACGCCGACGGACACGCCGACGAACACGGCGACCCCGACCGACACGCCGACGGCGACACCGACGCAACACACCGACCGAGACGCCGACGCAGACGCCGACGAGCACGCCGACGCACACTCCAACCGCGACCGACACCCCGACGGAGACGCCAACTGATACGCCGACGGACACTCCCACCGAGACCGCGACAGTCACGCCGACGGACACGCCGACCGATACCCCAACCGACACGCCACGGAGACGTCGACCGCGACGCAGACCGATACCGCAACCGAGACTCCCACCGCGCTGCCGACACTGACGCACACGCCGACGGAGACGCCCACTGAGACAGGCACCCCAACGAAGAGCCCGACGGAGACCGCGACGGCAACGCCGACAAGCACGCCCACAGACACCGGGACGCCGACGGACACGCCGACGGTGACGCCCACGGAGACGGTCACGGAGACGCCGAGTGATACGCCGACGGCAACGGCGAGCGGAACCCCGACCGTAACCGAGACGCCGACAGCGACGCCGACGGCGACCCCGACACCACCGCTGGATCACTTCGACTGCTACAAGGTCGCCGCCGCCCGAGCACCGCTACACCAGACGCCGTTTCCGAAGTTCACGCCGCGCAAGGGCGTGGTGGTGGAAGATGCCTTCAACAACGGCACGCCAACGCCGGCCGATCTGCACGAGGTCGACGTGGTCAAAGCAGCGGACGTGTGCAATCCGGCAAACGTGAATGGCGGGGACGCCTCTGCGCCGGCGCACGCCACCCACCTCGAGGCCTATGGGATTCGGTTGACGCGGACCAGTCCGGCGCAGCCGCGGTTCGCCAAGGGCGTGTACACGATCGACAATGCGCTGCTGGGGACGCTGAAACTGAAGACCAGCGCCATCGCGACCGTGCTGGAGCCGTCGGCCATGGCAGTAGGGACGGGCGGGGCGACACCGCTGGGTGGCACGAACGTCGATCACTTCAAGTGTTACAAGGTGAGTGTGGCGCGGGCGCCGGCGCGGCAGACGCCGTATCCGAAGTTCACGCCGACGACGCTGACGGTGAGCGACGAGCTGCGCGGGTCAGTGCGGGTGGATCTGACGAAGCCGACGAAGTTGTGCTTGCCGGCGGACCAGAACGGGGAGGAGCGGACGGCGCCGGCAGACAGTGCGCACCTGGTGTGTTACGCGGCGCGGTTGAGCCGGACGCCGCCGGCGCAGGCGAAGTTCACGCCGACGCCGCTGTCGACGGACAATGAGTTTGGGAACGAAGTGCTGCGGGCGATCAAGCTCGACGAGGTGTGTGTGCCGTCACAGCGACTGGATTGAGGGAACGGTGCAAGACAAACAGTTCTGGTGCTGAGAGCACTCGCAGCGCAGGCGGAGGCATGGTTATGACGATAGTTCGGCCAGACGAGAGACGATCAGGTGCGGACACTGTGGCGTGGACCGTGCCTGGGCCGGCGCTGCGTCGCGTACAGCGGAGGTGGGCGATGAAGCGTGGTGCAACCTTCGGGGTACTGGCAGGGCTGTGTCTGGCCTCGAGTAGCCTGGCGATCACCATCAGCGGTGGGCCGACGTACAGCCCGCCGGGCGGGGGCAGCTGTACGACCACCACGCTCGACGCCACACACGGGCCGAGCATCACGGGCACGACAGTGACGTGCTCGGGCCTGAACTTAAGTGCTGTGCGCCATCTGTACTTCGGCATCAAGAACGACGTGAACCCGAATGGCGAGACCATGACGGGCACCGGGCCAACGACCAGCTCGTCGGCGATTTATAGGTTTTCAAACGCGACGGGCGACACTACCCTCACGTATGCCGGAAACTCCGGGGGCACCGCCACGACGGTTTACGACTCCATTTCGGGGACCCATAACGTCAACACGCAGATGGTGCTTACGCTCACCAGCGGAACGGGAAGCTTGATCACCGACTCGACAATCACCGGGCTCAACAACGGCAATGGGGATGTACAGTATCTCTGGTTGGTAGGCAGTGCCAGCTTCACCGTGACCGTCCAGGTGCAGGCAAAAGATGACGCCTACCCAATACTTGGCTACTCGTGCCCCAACGTGTTCAACCCAACGCACACTCGTAACGGAACTGACTCGGATATCAGCCACGTGGACGTGGCCTTCTATTACGAAGCCCTGGCGACCCCGACCCCGACCGCGACGCCCACGAACACGCCGACGGTGACACCTACCTCTACGAAGACGCCGACCGTGACCCCGACCAACACGCCGACCCAGACGCCGACCAACACGAATACGCCGACGGTAACCCCGACTAGGACGCCTACGCAAACGCCGACGCAGACCTTCACCCCTACGAACACGCCGACCGTGACCTCGACCAGCACGCCGACCCAGACGCCGACGAACACGAACACGCCGACCCAGACGCCGACACCGACGCCGACGGACACGCCGACGGTGACCGATACGCCGACGGAGACCCCAACCGAGACGCCGACGGAAACGCCGACGGAAACGGGGACGCCGACGGACACACCGACGGTGACGGAGACGCCGACGGTGACCCCGACCGGTACGCCGACGGAGACGCCGACGGAGACCGGCACACCGACGGTGACAGGGACGCCGACCGAGACGCCGACGGGGACGCCGACGGCGACCCCGACAGCGCCTCTGGATAACTTCCAGTGCTACAAGGTCGTCGCCGCCAAAGCACCGAGGGGGCAGACGCCATTCCCGAAGTTCACGCCGCAAACGGGTGTCGTGGTGGAAGATGCCTTCAGCAACGGCACGCCAACGCCGGCCGATCTGCACAAGGTGGACCTGAAGAAGGCGGTCGACGTGTGCAATCCGGCAGATGTGGGAGGTGGAGACCCCTCGGCGCCGGGGCACGCTGCGCACCTCGAGGCGTATGGAATTACGTTGAGTAAGACCACACCGGCGCAGCCGAAATTTACCAAGAGCGTGCACACGATCGAGAACATGCTGGGCACGCTGAAACTGAATGTTACCGGCATCGCCAGCGTGATGGAGCCGTCGGCGACGGCATTGGGAACGGGCGGCGTCGACATCGCTGGGCGGCACCAGCCTCGATCACTTCAAGTGTTACAAGGTGAGTGTGGCGCGGGCGCCGGCGCGGCAGACGCCGTACCCGAAGTTCACGCCGACGACGGTGACGATGCTCGACCAACTGGGCGGGCCACGCCAACTCACTGTAACGAAGCCGACCAAGCTATGCTTGCCGGCGGACCAGAACGGGGAGGAGCCGACGGCGCCGACAGATAGTGCACACTTGGTGTGCTACGCGGTGAAGCTGAGCCGACACTCCGGCGCAGGCGAAATTCACGCCGACGCCGCTGTCGACGGACAATGAGTTCGGCAGCGAAGTGCTGCGGGCGACGAAGCTCGACGAGCTGTGTGTGCCATCGCAGCGCTTGCATTGAGGGACGCCAGGGCAAGAGGAGTGGCAGCAGCGGGTTAGTGAGGGACTGCGCGGAGCGTGCGTCGCGAGTTCAATGTGACCGATAGTCCGCGCGCCGTCGTTGTGCGCTCGTAACACGGTCCTGTCGGGCGCGCTTTCTTGCCTGTTTTTTCTGTGCGGCGCGGAGTACGATCCGCGCTGACGACATGATCCCTGTCGGTGTCTTGCAAGGCCCGTGGTTACTCTGCGCCGCACTGGTGCTGGTGGCGGCGGTAATCCGCCGCGGCCCGTGGCCGCTTGCCGGGAGGCTCTGGCTGGTCGGCGCAATTACCGTGTGCGTAGGTGTGGCCCACCCGGCTTTGTCGGCAGGATACGGAGAGGCAATCGAGGGCGGGCGGCCGGCGTTGAGTGACGGTGCCGCAATCACGCCGGCTTTTGCGCAAGCGCTCTACGACCGGGTGGCGCCGCTACGCGAGGCCGACGGGTGCCGCCTAACGCGGCTCGATACGGGACGCTTTCGCATCGCGCTCGGGCTGCAGGCCAGCTCCGGTGAGGAGCAGGTGCTGGAGGTGTCGACCGCGGCGGCCCGCGACGCCGGCGCCCGCGTTGCGGGTGAGTGGACACTGGCTGTGCCTGCGGTGGTCGAACGCGACTGCCCGGCGACCTTGGCGGCCTTGGAGCGCGTGCTGTCGGGCCTTCGCGCCCCGTCGCCGTTGGCCGTTGGGGGCAGCGACCCCGCGGCACCGGGACTCGCCGTGGGTGCCGCGCTGTTCGTGCTGGCGGCTGCGGGGTTGCTCCTGGCGCTCGCCGAGATGCTGCAACACCGTTCCCGGCAGGCTGAAAGGCTGTGGTTTTGGGTAGGGTTGGGGTGCTTCGCCTTGGCCCTGTGCGCGCGCCTTGCCGTGCACCCAGCGCCCGCGAACTGGTACTCGGAGATCGCGACGAGCGATCAACCGTGGGCAGGGACCAGGTTCGGTCCTGCCGAGGCCGTCTTCCAGCGGCTGCTGGCGGCGCTTCTGCCGTGGTCGGATCGTACGCTTTTTGACGTCAACATCCTGCTCGGTGCGCTCACGGTGCCGCTCTTCTTGGCGGCGCTGCGGGCCCTGGCAGTGGACGTGCGCGTAGCGCTCGGGGTGGGGATCCTATTGGCGCTTTCTCCTTTCCATGTGCGGATCTCGGCATCCAGTAGTGAGCACGTCCTGAGCGGGCTGCTCACGGTTCTGGCGCTGGTGCTCTGGCTGCAGGGGGTTGCGTCACGGCGCTGGACCAGCGTTGTGGCCGGCCTGTCGCTTTTGCCGCTGACGTGCTTCCTGCGTGCCGATGCGTTCACGCAGCTAGTGGCCTTGCCGCTGTGGGCAATCCTGCCGTGGTGGCGTGTTCCGGTGGAGGCGGCCCCGCCTCGACGCTGGCGGTGGATTGCCGCCGGCGCCTGGATCATGGTCTTGGCTGCAGTGGCGTTTCCGGTCTGGTGGCTAGTCGTGGTGCCGTCGCATCACCCGCGGCCGGACCTCGGGAGCATCACCCAGGTGCTGGGGCGCCTGTTTGCTCAGTACCCGGCGGTGGCGTTGAAGGACCCGCATTGGATTCCACTGGTCGCGGTGTTGCTGGCGGCGGTCGGTGCGGTCTACCTTGGATTGCGCCGGCCGGGCCTACTGGCCTGCCTGCTGCTTACCCTCGTTACGTGCTTTGGGCTGCTCGGCCGCAGCCTGGAGAGCGACGGGCTACTCGGTGCGCGTTATCTGCTCTTGACCGAGCCGGTTTTCTTGACGTTGTCCGGATACGGCGTACTCGTGATCGCCGAGATCGCGGGCCGTTGGTGGCCAGTCGTACGCCAACCCGGCGGGGCGGCCTTCCTCGCAGCTCTGGCCGGGATCGGCGCAGCCGTCGGGTCGTACCCGGCCTACCGTTACGAGTATGCATTTCAGGAGGAGTACGGATTCCTTCGGGAAGCCCTGCGGGGATTGCGGCAAGGCTGCACTGTGTACCAGCTCGCGGTGCGGGTGGAGGGGTTCGAGCGCGACCTCGACTGCTGTCTCGACGTGCCACGTTCGCCGCTGGTGGCGGCCTACCCAGGGCTCGTGTTCCGTTCCTTGGATGCGGCGTCGGCCGGCGCGAGGGTGTTGGTGCCGAATACCGAGGGTGCTTGCGTGGTCTATTATGAGGGCAGCGCGTGCGCGCTGGCAGCTACTGCCGAAGCGCGCACACGGCATGCGACGGCGCTCGCATACTTCCAGCGCCGCTGTCCGGAGATGCGGAGTGCGCTGCGCAACGGGCCGCGCGCGTCCGCCGCCGTGGTCTCCCACGCGACCAACGACCTGTTTGGGTCCGCCTCGCACGCCGTGCACCTGTACGAGGTGCATCCGTGAGGCGGCCGGGCGAAATGCGGCGTAGAAATTCGTTGCGTCAGCGGGGGCGCTGTGGTACCTGCAATAACCATACGGCAATCACAGGAGGTGTAACATGCTGTCGCGACGTGCTTTAGTCGGTAGGCTTGCAGCCAATGCTGCAGTGGCGGGTTGGAGGTTGCAATGATGGCGTCCACGCCGGAGGGTGAACAGGAATCGCGTCTAGGCTTCACGCTGGGGCCGGATCAGATCTCTTTCGATGTGGACGAAACCCTTTACTCGCTCGAGGCGGTCTACGGTGCGTGCTACCTGTTTGTCGAGAAGTGCTTCATCTACCTGTCGAGGCCGAAGGCGGAGGTGGTGAACGTGCGGTTGACTGCACGCGAGCCCGCGACGCCTGCAGAATTGGATGCGCTCGCAGGTGACTTTGCCAACGAGCTCCTGTCGCAAGCGACGCGACTGCGGTTGGCGCAGGCGACAGCGCGCATTCGCGAGTACTACACGGCTGCGGCTCTGGGGGCGGCAGCGGCGACACCGACTCCCTCCATCGATGACCTGCTGGCGGAGTTGGAATCCGAGGATCTCGGGGAAGATCCACTGCAGATCATGGTCCCGTGGGAGGAAAAGCACGGAGCGCAGCAGGACGAGACGGAGCCGAAAAAAGATCCGGAGACGAGCGATGAGTGAACGGGTGACTTTCGCGCGATCGCTGTATCTACCCGAGGCGGTTGAGGCGGCGGCTGCGGCATACGCAGAACACGCCCAGATCGATCTAACGCCTACTAAGGACAGCGTAGTGGCGGTGATTTCCCCTCTTGGCGACAGCGATACGGCGGTGTTGGTGAACGCCTTCTGCAATTACGTGCTGCACGAGACCATCGTGCGGTCACGACGGGTACCGCCGCAGGAGGTTGTTTGATGGACGCACAGAGCATCAGCACGGAGCCGCGCAGCATCACGTTGCCGAAGCCGGCTCTCGCAGAGGAGAGTTTGGGATTCTTTCGCTGGGGGCGGATGGCGGGCAAGGTGCTCATCACCGGCGATGCCGGCGACTGGCTTTTTCTCAGCAATGAGGAGTTCAACGACCTTCTGGCCGGACGGATTGTCGACGGGCACCCCCGATTCCAGGAGTTGCAGAGCAAGGGCTTTCTTCGGGACGGCCTGGGATCTCGATGCCTTGGTCGAAAGAGTGGCCCGGCGCAACCAGCATGTGAGCCGCGGTCCGCACTTGCACATCGTCATCCTGACGCTGCGCTGCAACCAGACGTGTACATATTGCCAGGTCTCGCGGGAAACCGCGGACAAGCCCGGCGTCGACATGAGCGCCGAGACGGCCGAGAAGGTTGTCGAGCTGGCGCTGCAAAGCTCTTCTCCGGCAATTACCTTCGAGTTCCAGGGGGGCGAGCCGCTGCTCAACTTCGACGTGCTGCGCCATTTGGTGGAGTTCGCGCGGTCCCGCGGCGAGAGTGAAGGAAAGGCCCTGAGCTTCAGCCTGGTCAGCAACTTCACGGCGATGACCGAGGAGCGCGCCGAGTGGCTGATCAGCAATGACGTGCTGGTGTGTACCAGTCTCGACGGGCCCGCCGGTGTGCACGACGCGAACCGCAAGTGGAAGCACGGCAGCGCGCATGCGGAGGTGATTCGGCGGATCGACTACTTCAACCGCCGCTACATCGAGCTCGGACGGGATCCCCGGCTGTGGCACATCGATGCTTTGACGACCACGACGCGCCAGACCATCGAAGCATGGCGGGAAGTCGTCGACGAGTACGTCGCCCGGGGGATGCGCACCATTCACCTGCGGCCTCTCAACCCCTCGGGCTTCGCCCGCGATACGTGGCGGATGATTGGCTACACGGCGGAAGAGTACCTCGACTTCTACCGGCGGGCGCTCGACTACATCATCGAGTTGAACCGGCAGGGCGTTGAGATCATGGAGCGGACGGCGTCGATCTTCCTGATCAAGATTCTCACCTCCGACGATGCCGGGTTTGTCGACATCCAGTCCCCGTGCGGGGCGGGAACCGGTCAGGTGGCGTACAATTTCGATGGGCGGGTGTTCCCGTGCGACGAGGCGCGCATGGTCGACGCCATGGGGGATCCAATGTTCGAGCTCGGCGACATCTATGGCTTGACGCTACCGGAAATGCTGCGACACCCGACCGTGCGTGCGATCGCCGCGGCGTCGCTTCTCGATGCCCAGCCGATGTGTGCGGAGTGTTGGAACAAGCCGTTCTGCGGCGTCTGTCCGGTACTCAACTTCGTCACCCAGCAGGACCTCTTCGGGCAGCGGCCGCGCTCCTTCAAGTGCAAGGAGCATATGGGTGTATCCGGAAGGCTTTTCGAGCTGTTGGCCAACGAGGCTGACGCCGAGACCACAGAGATCCTGAAGCGCTGGACGATCGTGAGGCCGCGTCTTGCTGGTGATGGACGTGCCTTGAAGGAAGCGCCGTAACAGTCGGGGGACGAGCAGCCGGGAGCACGATGGCACCGGCTACGAGTCCTCCGCATGGAGTTGCGCGTCGCGATTGCGCGCGATCCGCTCTCGGACTAGCGTGGCCAGGTGTACACCGCCATCCGCTGGCTGGAGGTTCTGTTCGGCAAAGGGGATAGCGACTACCCGTTTTGGCTCCTGACGGTCCGGGTCAACATCCTTCTCGTTGTCCTGTGCGCCGCCGTGGTCACCGGGTGGAACCTATCACCTGTACGGCTTCGAAAGGCGTGGGGAGACAAGGCGGAGATCTGTACTGCACTGGCAGTGACGGTGGTGGCCGGGTGGCTGCGATTCGCCATGGCCCGCGCGAACGTCATGGACCATGGTGGCATCGCGTACAGTCGGCTGCTGCTGGGTTACAAGGGATACTTTGGGACCGCGCAGTTCTTCTCGCTCTTCTATGGATTTACCGCACGGGACATCGAACATGCCATTCTGTTCGACCGCATCGCCGGCGTGCTGACGATTCCTCTGGTCTACGTGCTCTGCCGGAGCCTGCGGCCAGAGGACAAGCTCCTGGCGCCCATTGCCGCGTTCCTCTTTGCGGTCTATCCCCTCCACATCCTGTTCTCCGCCTCCGACGTTCTTGCGGTGTTCTCGGTTTTCCTTGCCGCCGCCTCCTACGCGCTCCTCGCCGCCGCCGTCAGGCTGAAAGCGGACTCTCCGGTGGCAGCAGTCCACTATTTCGGCGGTTGCGCCGGCCTCGCGTTACTGACCCAGGTCCGTTACGAAAACATCCTGTTGCTCGTCCCCCCGGCAGTGATTTTGGTGGCGCGCCGGGATGCGGTGCGCTTCCGCCAACTCGTCCCTGGGTTGGCCGTGTTGGGGGCGTTGCTTTCCATTTACGGGTGCGACGCGGCGACCGCCGGGCTTTCCTATGAGAACCCTCTCAACGTGTGGCACGGTTTGGACATTGTAACTCGGCAGCTTGTCCTGAACCCGTTCCTGGCGGTTCCGGTGCTGTTTATTGGGACTGTGGCGGTCTGGGCATACAAGGGATCCCGGCTCGGCTCGCTCGCCCTGCTACCGTGGCTTGCTGCGTTGGGGCTCGCCGTGCTGACGAGCGACTCCGGTCACAGTGCCGCCCGCACCTACGCCAACTGGCTGATCCTGATCCTGCCTTGTGCCAGCTACGGCTTTTCCCTTGCCCTGGCGGCGCCGCAGCGCCTTGCCAAAGCAGTGGCTGGCGCTGCGCTCCTCTACCTCGGAGCACAGCCTATCATCGTGCGTGAGTGCCTCGGCGCTCAGTATCTCGAGGTGCTGGAGCACGCCCGTTTCAAGAGCCTGCTGGCCGATCCGCCCTCCGGAGCGAAATGGATCATCGTCCCTGACGACCAGGTCATGGCGCGCCACCCGCACTCCACGTTTGAGGCGTTCACCAAGTATGCGATGACCCTGGCGGGCGAGCCGGAAGCGGCCCAGCGGGTGAAACTCGTGGCGCTTACGGAATACCTGGAGGGCCGCTGGCAGTCAGGCTGCACCGGGGGGGCGTGCGTGTTTTTCTTCGGTGTTCCATGCATGGAGGAGAACGTGTACCCGGTTACGAGAGGCCAGTGCCAGGATCTGTTGCGCACACACCGGACGTCCCTCATCGAAGACACGACCGTGGTCGCGGCGCCGTTCGCCGACTGCAGCATTTTTACCGGCGTACTACGGGAGAAGTTGTGCGCGGCCGCCACGAACCCCCGGCGTTTCGCCGTCTATCGGATCGAGGAATGAGCCGCCATTTGTGGACGCTGGTTTCAATTGACAATCTCCAGGGGGCGGCATCGGCAGGCCGGTTGCTTCCTCCTGAAGCAAGGAGCTGAGGCTCGAATCGCGGATGGTCGAAATCACTTGGTTGCTGCTGACCGTGCTTCTGCTCGGGGGAGCAAGCCTTGCGGCCCGCTGCGCGCGAGAGACTTGGAAGGGCGGCTCGCTGCGGGACGCAGTTGGTCTGACGCTGATCGCGGCGATGTTCGGAGTTGCCATTTACGTCCGGCTGCGCGTCGTCACATTTCACCACGCGATGTACCTCGACGAGCCCTGGTATGAGGAGGCGGCGAAGAACCTCCTGCGCACAGGCACGCTGCGCATCTGCGAGGCCTCGGGCTCGGGAGAGACCTGCACGTCTTACGTCAAGAGCGTGGGATGGCCGGCAATCCTTGCGTTGGCCTTTCGCGTCGGCGGTGTCAGTGAGCGGGTAGCCTTTCTGACCTCTGCGCTGCTCGGTGCGTGTGCCGCACCGCTGGCAGCGGCTGCGGTCCGCTGCGCGGGGGGCAGCTGGCCGCAGGCGCTGCTGGCGGCAACGCTGCTGGCGATCCATCCCTTGCATGCGCAGTGGTCGGGCACGACGGAAACAAATGTTGCTGGCGTGACGCTGCTGCTCTGCGGCTTGACCGGGGCACTGTCATGGAGCCATACGCGGTCAGTTGCAGCGGCGGTAGTAGGGGCGGGAGGTCTGGGTGCAGCGGCAGCAGTACGGCCGGAGATGTGGCTCACATTCGTTCCGGTGGGGTTGCTCGCCCTCGAGCGCGGGCGCCGCGACCCATGCGCGCGATCGGGCGCGACGGTGCTGGTGTTGGGCGCTGTGCTCGGGGCGCTTCCTGGCATCTGGTCGCTGAACACGTTTTTGGTGCACAGCCGCGGTGTCCTGTTCCAATGGGCGAGTATTCCGGAGAATGCGCGTGCGTGGGTGTTCGCTGCGAACGAGGGCGGGCCACTGTCCGGTGCGGTTGCGATCGCCGCACTCGCCGGGGCCGTGATGTCGCTGCGGCGCCGGCGATTCGACCTGGTACTTCTGCTTGGCGGTGCGGCGTTGCTGACCGGGCTGTTCGTCCTTTTCTACTACCCGCCTGTCGCTTTTTACGCCCGCACGATGCTCGGTGCGCTGGCGCCTGCCGCCATTCTCGCAGTGCTTGCATTGCCGCTGAGCGAATCACGCCTGGCCGTGGCCGTGTCAATCGCGCTCAGCGGCGTCCTTATCGTCGGCGCATGGAGTCACCGTGAAGCCTACCGGCAGGCCTCCGACACCCAACTCAACGAGACAGCGCTGCCGGATCTCGCGCGCGGCGTCCACTGGCCAGCCCGCACGCTGGTGCTTGCCGAATGGCCAACCGTGCTCGAGGCAACGACGGACTTGGAAGTTATGTCGACCGCTTCGGCGCTCGAGCACGGGGCTGACGCGTTGGCGTTGGAGGCGCAACGACGGCCAATCTTCCTCACCTGTGACATGTACTGCGAACCCAACTTCATGGGGAGCATCACCCCGCCCGCGTGCGCACAGATTCTGAAGCAGTTTGCGCTTGAAGTCGTGCTGACAACCAGTGGACCGCATCGGAACTACGGATTCTTCCGCATCACGGGGCGCCGTCACGAACCACCAGTGTCGCCGATATGTCCGCTGGTGCCGTGAGTCCCACGCGATATGCCCGATCGGGTGCCTACGGCGTTGGTGAGCGCAGCGGCGTCGGATCCCCCGCTCTCTTCAACAGGTCGGCGCGCACATAGACGCCCACTACCTCATGGTTGGGTACGGGTAAGCGGGTAAACCCCGCCAGCTCCGGAGTGTTCTGGATGAGCGTCCAATAGGGATCATCGACGACAAAGCTGTTCCGTCCGGCCTCCAGGCTGATGATCATGCCAATGTCGTTGTCGTACATGTACGCCTGTAGGGGCTGCGCCCCCTTTTGCCACATCTTGACCTCGTGGAAACCGGCTCCCAACATCTGCGCGATGCCATCGGTAAGGGTGAGCACCTGCACCGGGGCGGGAAGCTTTAAGGAACGGACGACCTCGATGGTATCGGTGACGGGGCGCGCCACGACAATTCTGGCCTTGAAGGGCGAGCCGGCGACAGCGTAGGCCGACGGCAGAACAAAAGGCCTGGGAACGGCGACCAGACACAGCAGGGCGGCCAAAGCACGCTTGCGCCAGGCAAAGGCCTGCCCCTGGGGTATCATGAGCGTGGCTGCCAGGGTGCCCGACAGCATCAAGAGCACTCCCGGAATCACGAGGTAGCCGGCCTGGGGGAAAATGACCGTCGCCGAAGCCAAAGAGCATGTTGCTAATGTGGCGTACGCGAACAGGGCGTGGCCGTACCTGTCGAACATCTGGCGGCGCCATCCAGGGTGGCTGGCGACGAGGAGCAGGCTGCCAAAGACGGCCGCCGACACCACGAGGCTTTCGGCCTTCACCAGACTGGGGCAGGTGGCGGGGACAAACAGTGGGTGATGGTTGAACGCTGACGCGGTCATGAAACGCACCGTGCCGAGCAGGTTGTCGAACATATGGTGCATGACTGCACCCGGATTGTTCAGGAAAGCCTGAGATAGTGTCTGTGCCCCTCCGAATTCCGACTCCCAGACAAACAGGTAGTAGCGCCATTGCTCGTGCCACTTCGCCCAGTTCCAGGCGAAATGCTCGCGGAAGGCCATGAAGAGGCGGTCGCTGTCGGGATAGGGGCTAAAGATCGGCGTGCCAGGGGAAGACGCCAGAATCAGGATGGAAGCCACAGCGCCTGCTGGCCAGAACAGAACGCGCCACCCGGATTCGCCCATTTCCCTGTGCGCAAGCCACAGGGTTGCCAGGCAGAGACAGAGGGCCGCGGGATAGATCTCCGGGCGGGCATAGGAGGCCAAAAGAACACCTACCGCCACCACGGCCATGCGTCGGGCGCCCGCCGGAACAAGCTCGGACACGGTCAGGCCAGCGAGCACAACGACAACGGCAAAAAGACTGATTTTGCTCGACAGGGGAACGTTGAAATCGCAAACCAGAAAGAAGAGCGCCCCGCCCACGCCCGCCACGGCCCGGCGCGTCAGCAGCAAAAGGTACAGGTAGATCAGAACTGAGGCGGCAATCGAAAGGCCGTACACATTCGCCGCATAGACCACTAGCGGGTCGCCAAATGCTGCCACAAAGGGTTTGAACCACACGGCGTAGAGCGGCCCCCACGCCGGGTCCTCGCTCAGGATGCTCGACAGCGGGCGGTGCGCCATTTCAATGTAAAACGGATCTAGCGACATCATGGGGTCGAGGATCGACGGCAATCCCAGCAGATAAAGGAAATTGGCGGCAACGACGATCACCAATCCCAGGGCGGCGGCGCTGCGGTCAAGAGGGCGTGCGTTGCTCATCCGGCTTGCCACGAGAATTAGGAGGCCAGAATCTGAGCAGGGCTCATTTGGAGTGGTCCGCGACTGTCGCGGTCACTCTGCCGGGACGGGACGGATCTCGGCATCGCCGAAGTGCTGCAAATAGCTCGGGCGCACGCCGAAACAGCGCGGCTCGAAGCGACAGCCCTGGCAACGCGCCGTCTTGAGGCCGAGGTCGATGGCGCCCATCTCCAAGCGGAAGGTCGACTGTGGCGTGATGACGACCGCGGCCTCATTTGCCGGATGCCACACCTGGCGTTCCCGTCCCGGCACGAAACAGTACGGCACGTAGTAGACCTCGGCCCCATGCAACCCGAGCGCATCCACCGCCTCGAGCGCGGCGAGCAGGTGCGGAGTGACCTCGGAGAGGCGTGGCACCAGAAGCTCCTCGTGGCCGCGTGTGCGCCCGTCGATCGCCACGTGCCAGAAGTTGTACTTGCGGATCCCGAGGGGTGCAAAAGTGCGCACAATGTCGGCGAGTTGCGGAAGCGTCTGGCGCGTGACGATGACGTCCCCCTCGATGGGAAGTCCGGGCTCCTGGGCACGCACCGCAGCGAGGCCGCACAGCAGCCGCGCAAAGGAATGCGGCGAGCGCGTCAGCCCGTCGTGCGTGGCCGCGTCGGCGCCGCGCAGCGAAAGGTTGAGCTTGTTGAGGCCCGCCTCGATCAGGCGGCGCGCGAGATGGTCCTCACCGAGCAGGAAGCCGTTCGTTTGCACCGCAATTTCGCGGAATCCGAGATCGCGCGCCAGCATGACGAGTTTCGGTAAGTCCGGCCACAGCGTCGGCTCGCCGCCGCCAAAACGGATGGCGAGCGGCCTGTGAACGAGTGAGGCACGAATGCGCTCGGCGACCTCGGTCGCGGTCGAGTTCACTGTGCGCAACTCTTCGTCGATGGCGCAGTAGCTACACGAGCTGTTGCATCGGTAGCCGAGAATGACGTCGACGAGGCGGATATCACCGCCTGGTGCCGGCTTGGTTTCGGCGGGAGATCCTTGCGATTCCTGTAGGCGCGTTTCTTCGGTGTCAAAGCGATAGAAACCGTCGCACGCTACCGACAGCAGGCAGGCGCCGCACTCGGCCCGCCGTTCGCGCGTCGAGCGCAGGTAGCTGGCGAGGTTCACTTCCTCGGACGAGACGAAGACCATGTTGCGCTGGTGCTTGAAGAGATCCGAGGCGAGGTACGTTTCGTAGCCGGGTAGGTAGCAGAAGGGCAGGTTGATAACTTGAATGCGCAGGTGTTCTCCGTGCTCATCGATCACCTGGCGCAGCACCGCAGCCGCCTCGGCGGGATCGGGGACGATATCGGGGCGCGCCCGGCCGAAGGGCGTTACAAACTGCACGTTGAGCTTGGGAACGCCGAGCTGTCGGAGCAGAACGGCGAACTCTGCGAGCCGTCGGAAGTTGTCACGCGTCAGGGTGGTATTCACGCCGAGAGCCACGGCTCCGCTGCCGTTGAAACGCACGGCGTTTTCGATCCCTGCCAGCGTTTGCGCGAAGCTCCCTAGGCTGCCCGTCAGCTTCTCGTGGACCTCGGCCGTCGGACCATGCAGCGAAATGAGGAGATCGGTAATACCACTCTCCAGCAGGCCGCGCGCGAACGATTGGTAACTCAAGCGCCGGCCGTTGGTGGTGACGCACACGCGCTCGAAACCGAGGCGCCGCGCGATGCGCACCAGGGGCACCAGGTGCGGCACGAGCGTCGGCTCACCGCCGTCGAAGTCGAGAAGACGGATGCCCCGCTGTGCGTGCTCCCGAAGGATGCGCACGTGAGTTTCCGCCGCTCCGGCGGCGGCACTCCGGTCGCCGACGGCGCAGAACACGCAGTGGTTGTTGCACTGGTACGTCAAGTTGAGGATGAGTTTCGCCTGCTGGTCGGCCGAAAGACGGTCCTGGAGCAACCGCCGAGCCGTGATGAGCTCCGCCGGTGTTGCTTCACTCCAGTCGACGACCGGTCGCGTCTGAAGTTGGGCGGCCAGATCTTCGCTTGGCGGCGGCAGAAAGCCGGCGGCGCGGGCCCGCTCCCAGAGAGCGCTCCCTTCGAGTGGTGTGGCAAACTGCACTGCTGGCTGCGCCCCGTATTCGGCGTGCAGGTGACAGGCGAAGCGTAGCGTTTCGAGGGTCTCAGTACGCTGCTCACCTGGCAACCCGAGCATCAGGTGCACGAGGAGGGGCAGGCCGAGATCATGGCATTCGGCGGCTACACGCTCGACCTCGTGTAGGTCTTGTCGTTTGCCAATGATTTCGTCGACTATGCGTTGGCTGCCGCTCTCGGCGGAGATGGACACGAGTGAGGTGCGCCCGCGCAGGAGGGTGAGGTGCTCGCGCTCGAGGCGGTCGGCACGCAACCCGTTCGGCACCTCCAGGCGCACCCCCAGGCCGGCAGTCTGTGCGAGGACGGCCGTGAACGCTTCTTTGTCGAGGTTGGCGATATCGTCGAGAAGGACGATAGTCCGCGCGCCGAGATCGACAACGAGGTGGCGCAGCAGCTGGCCCGCCCGGGCCAGTTGCACGTGGCGGTGCCGCTTGGGGGTCCCCGGAGCACGCCCGGGGTTGCTGGTGCAAAACACGCAACTGAACGGGCAGCCCCGGCTGAGCACGAGAGGCAAGGCACGCCCGCGTAGCTCGAACAGGGGCGCACGGAGCTCGCGGTTGAAGCAGCTCGCGAGAAAGCGGTCGTAGGCGGCGAGATCGATGAGATCGAAGGCGGGAAACGGCAGGGCGTCGAGGTCCACCCCGTCCCCAGTGCCGACCACCGGCGAAGGGTGCGACCCCTGCAGTTGCAGCAGTAGCTCCGGCAGGGTTGCCTCTGCCTCGTAGCGTATGAGGTAGTCTGCGCCGGTGCGCTCGATCACGGCGTCGGGATCGTACTCGCGGTAGTGCATCCCTCCAACCACGCAGTCGGCGAGGATGAGCGGGATTTTTCCGAGCCTGGCGCGCGCTGCACCGCACAGCTCGTCGAAGAACGCGGCGCCGCGGGTGCTCGGGTGGACGAATGGTCCGTGCGCCATCACCAGTGCGTCCGGCAGCGCCCGCTCCAACTCGGCTAGGACGGTCGAGACCTCTGCACCGAGTAGAAACCCGGCCGCCCCGTCGGCGCGCATCCGGCTTTCGGGCATGGCGAAGGCGTCGACGACGGTGGTCTCGAAGCCGGCCGCCCGGCAAACTGCCGCAGCCTGCAGCACCCCCAGGTTGGCAAAGAACGGATAGTCGATGAAGTCCCGAGGCAGGCGCAGCGGTGGATTGACCAGCGCAACTCTCACATGTTACCCCTAGCCTTGGTCTCGCTGTGTTTCAAATGCAATTCTTAGAGGATGTGAGATGAGTTGGGAAAAGGCGGGGGGAAGCACGCGCGCAAACTCGTTCAATTTCGTGCGCCGCGGGACGGCGGTGCCATGGACGGAGGACGCGGCGGCATGCAGCGCGCACGCCGCGACGGGTGGCGTCGATGCGTGCCGTCATCTCTGGCTCGTCGAGGGCGAGCGACTGATCCTCCACGTCACCGACACCGCCGACTTCGAGGATGCGGAGATCACCCGGGTCAAAGACGAGTTGAGCCACCTCTTGGTTGACCGCGCGCCGCCCGGCGTCCTGGATGACATCCAAGAAGGCATGCGGCGCGTTCTGCCCGAGCCGGTGTGCAACCCCTGTCCGCACCGTGCGGCGTGTGGGGGGCGTTTCCGCGAAGTCGCGGGTCCGCCTTTTGCCCGTGAAGAAGCGTGGATCACCGCGTATATCGCCGGCTTGCGAGGGCGCGTGCTCGATGTCGGCTGCGGGGAGCAGCTGTACAGAGATGAGCTCGCGCCCCGCGTCCGTTCGGGCACCGTCGAGTACCTCGGGTTGGATCCCGACGAGCACAGCCTCGACCGCTTGCGTGCGGCTCTCCCCGAGGGGCGCTACTACGCAGGCGGCATCGAGGGCTTCCGGGGCGAGCCTGAGACGTTCGATCACATTCTGTGCTTGCGGTCGCTGAACCACGTCCTCGACGTTGACGAGGCCCTGGCGCGCATGGCCGAGCTGCTGAAGCCCGGGGGCCTGTTGCTGCTCGTCGAGTGCACGCCTTTCGCCATGCTGCGCCGGCCGGAGCAGGTGGCGGCGGCGGACCAGGCACCACGCGCCGGGCAGCAGCATTTTCGCAACTTCGCCAGCGAGGACGTCATACCGCTTGCCAGACGGCGCTCACTACGTGTGCTGCTGCACCACCCGGCGAGCCGGGGCGCGACCAACGAGTGGATTCTCCTCATGGCGCGCGGCCCGGTTACAGAAATCGTCGATTTTCCCGTCTTGTAGGGGCGATTCGGGAATCGCCCACGCGGCGGCGCCTACCCACGCTGTCTCGGGCGGTTCACGAACCGCCCCTAGAGGAGAGCGACACCAAGGAGCAACAGCGCCATGACCGGCAAGAGGCCGAGGCCGACGTTGGCGGCGTTTGAGCCGGCCGCTACCGGCGGAGTGCGGAGGAACGGGACGATGAGACGGCCGGTGGCCAGGAGGTTGCCGAGAATCATCCCGGCCGAGGTTGCTACCACGACCAGCACGACGCCGAGCCGCCGAGTGACGCGCGCGCGCGCAACGGGCGTGCGCAAGACGTCGCGGTACAACAGCTGGGCGCGTTTGACCCGTGGGTAGGTCATTCGCAGCAAAAAGGGCGTGAGGACGACGGCCACCAGGAAGTTGTTGATCATGATGATGTTGCCGAGCACGGAGAAGGGCACGAAGCCGAGCAGGTTGATGCCCCAGCCGATGGTGAGCGCGCAGGTGGCGCTCGCCAGCAGGATGACGGCAACGAAGACGACCCACAGCCCCGCGCTACGGGGGAGTGGATCACTATCCGTGATGGCGTACCAGACCTTGTACGGGATCAGCCCGTAGAGGAAATTGCCGAGGAAACCGAAGAGGTCGCCGGGACCGATGCCGCCGAAGAAGTCGCCGATGACGTTGCCGATGGCAGCGCCCCAGGCGCCCGCCGGGCCGAACAGGAACGAGCACACCACCGGAACCGCATTGGCGGGCCGGAACTCGGTGACGCCGGGGATGATCGGCAGGACCTTGAACGGGATCAGGATGGCGGCGTAGAGCGACGCGCTCATGGCCGTCAGTACGACCATGCGCGTGTTGCCCCACATCTCGATCAGGTCACGCATGCGTCGTGTTCGTGGCTCGTGCTGGTGTTCGGAATCGCGACTGATGCGCTGGAATGCGCTCTTCTTCCCGAGCACGACTCACATGCACGAACACGAACTTCATAGCCGTCGCTTGAGAGACGGGAGGCCTTCCGGTTCGCGGTGGTGATCGGCGTTGCTGCTCTCCGATTCGATGACGACCGTGGCGTCGCAGATCGGGCACGTGCCGTTCGGCGGCGGTACCGTGAAGATTTCGCCGCATCTCGGACAAACATGCCGCATGGAATCGTGACCCGGGCTGGGAATTCGTGAGCGTGGTCGTCTACGGTAGCGCACTGGCTGCGGCGCGCAACTCACCCCGGAAGTCCGGATGCGCGATGGCGATGAGCGCCTCGGCGCGCTGCGGAACCGTCAGCATGCTGAGGTCGGCCACACCGTACTCGGTCACGATGTTGTGCACGTGATGGCGCGGGGTGGTGACGCGTGTTCCCACCGGCAGGCTGGCAACGATCTTCGAGATCGGTTTCCCCTCGACCGTAGAGTGCAAGCAGATGAAACTGCGGCCGTCCGGGGTGTCGTGGGCGCCGATGACGAACAGTTCGTGCCCGCCAACCCCCGAGTACTGCAGCGGGCCGAGCGTGTCCGCCATCACCTGCCCGGACAGGTCGACGGCGAGCGCGCCGTTGATGCTGACCATGCGGCGATTGCGCCGGATGATGGAAGGATCGTTGACCTGCCCAACGGGAAGCATACGGACTTCAGGGTTGCGGTCCATCCACTGGTATAGCGTCTTGCTGCCGGCCGCGAAGGTGCAGACCGAGAAACCATCGTACACACCCTTGTGATTGGTGATCTTACCGGCCTGGTGGAGGTGCATGATGCCGTCGACCATCATTTCCGTGTGAATGCCGAAGTCTCCTTTCGTCCCTTGGGCCAACATCTGCGCGATGATGTTGGGGATGGCGCCGATGCCGGTCTGCAAGGTGGCGCCGTCGGGGATGAGCTTCTCAATATGGCTGGCGATGGCCTTGTCTTCCTCAGTAATTGGAACGTCGGGCAGCTCGAATGCGGGCTCGTCGGCCTCAATGATGCAGTCGATCTCGGAAATGTGTATGCGATGTCCCCCGAAGCGGCCGAGACCGAGGACCCGCGGAATGTTGGGATTCACCTCGCCGATGGCCAGCCGCTCCGGGTCGCGGGCGGCTTGGAGGAACGCGTTGAATGTGGCGCCGGAGTGCAGGCCGAAGCTGAGGAAACCGAAGTCGTCCATCGGTGACAGCATTGCAGTCATCACGCGTGGACGGGCCGCGAGCGCGTACCGTTCCCAGCCGAGGAAGTCGGCCGGCAGGTACTGCAGGTTGGCGCCGGAGGCCTTCAACATGCGTTCCACTGGGCCGTAGAATCCGCTGACTAGGCGGACCCCGGGCTGTAGCGCCACCTGGTACGGTTGGAGCAAAATCGCGCTGAAGAGCGACAGGCCACGCCAATCGTCGCGCAGGGCAAGCCCATTCCACAGGGCTGTGGGCTGAGCAGTGGCGATGCCTGCGGCAATTGTGTCGTCGACACGCAGCAGATCGACCACTTCCCGGAGGGTGCGCAGCTTGCTGCGGTATAGTGCTTTCACGTCAGCATGTGTCATGTCACCTCTCAGTGCTAAGTGCTGAGTCCCAAAATGTCGGTTCAGCACGAGTCGGGCCGCTATCGCGTGGGCTGATTGCTGGCATGCAGCGCATCTTTTCGTCGGGTCTGGTATCACATGCGCGACTCTATCGGAAGGCCACCGCAGGCAGTTTCGCAAGGGCGCCGCAGGCCGCGGCGTGTGCACAATTCCAACGTTCGAGGAACGAAGACTGCTGTCACGCGGCCGGGCTGCGGTCACTCAGCACGCCGGCCCCGGCACGTCGCATTGACGTGACCTTGAAGGCGCCGAGACGGTGTGGTACCCAAGCCCGTAGTCGCGGGCTGCCCACAGCCGCTGTGCAGTCGCTGGCGACAGGAACCGAAGGTGGTCCCCGGTAGCTCAGTCGGTAGAGCGATCGGCTGTTAACCGATTGGTCGCTGGTTCGAGTCCGGCCCGGGGAGTCGGGAAATCAGGGGGTTGGCCAGGGGGCTGACCCCCTGATTCCGTGTTGGGGTGCTTTTGGGGCGCTTTCACTCAATGGCTGGTCACCTCGCGCGAACCGAAGCCAGCAGAAGTGAGCAGTCAAGGACAGGTGGAAGCGGCCCACGAGTGAAGTGTCGGAAGCCGAGCGGGCAAGACTAGGGGCAACCGTTCAGCGCGTCGTTGACCGCCTGAATGATCTCGTTGATTTCAACTTGCCCGTCGTGATTCGAGTCGCAGGCGCTGCACGTGGAAACCGCCGCAGTGCCGAGGGCAATGTTCACGCAGGTGATGATTTCGTTTATTTGAACGTCGCCGCTGCCGTCGCAATCACCGACGCACAGGTTGCCGGTCGGCGTCGCCGATTGGGTCGCGGTGGCGCTCGGCGCGGGGGGCGACGTCGCAGTCGCGCCCGGGCTGTTGGTCCGCGTTGGCGTTGTAGTTGCAAGCACCTGCGTGGCGCCTGTGGTCGCTGTTGGCGTCGGGTTGGCCGCCGCCCCCGGCGTGCCGACGCACGTACCCGCGTGGCAGCGATCGTTGCCGGTGCACGGGTTGCCGTCGTCGCACTGCGTGCCGTCGGGCATAGGCTCCAAGTCGCACAAACCGGTACTTGGATCGCACGTCGCGCAAGCGCCCTCGCACGTCTGGGATATCGTCTCGCACTCGCCGCTGCTCGGGTTGCAAAAGCTGGGCGAGCACTTGTCGCTGGACTCCGAGCAACTCTTGATTTGTGGAATACAGAAGCCATCTTGGCAAGCCGCGCTGATGAGGCATGCACCCAGCTCGGCGGCTTCGAGGTAGGTGCAGGGCGTACCGTCGGGCTGGGTCTCAACCGGGATACAGACCGAGAACCCGCCTTCGGTCTCACACATGCCGCTCGTAGTGCATCCGTTCGCGCCGAACGGAATGCACGGGCTGCTGGTAGGTAGCGCCGTTCCCTGGCAGCTCCCGTCTGCCTGGCACATGTCGGTGACGGTGCACGGGTTGTAATCGTCGCACGATTGCTGCGCGCTGGCGAGCACGGGGCACAAGCTGCACGCGATCACTATGCACATTGTGGTATACGTCGATATATTCATCATTCCCTCCTCGTGTTCTTTGTGACGCTGGTAATAGGCGTGAATATCCTCTACGGTCAAACGGTAGCATTCGCCCGCTACCGACGACCGACTCTTCCTCCGTACATCCCAGAGCGCCCTTGTAGCAGCTTTATCGTCGACCAAGAAACGCCCAGCACGCTCGCCGGCCGTGGTCTCCATGCCGGAGGGCAACCGCACATCCCCGCAATTTCGCGCTTCGCCACGCCATGCGCGCTCGGTGCTTCGCGAACTTTCGGCAAAGAATCTCTCTGGTCCCACGGATCATCCGCCACCGCACCCGTTCAGGGCGTTGTTCACCGCTGCGATGATCTCGTTAATTTCAACTTGGCCGTCACTGTTCGCATCGCACGCGGTACACGCCCAAAGCTGGGCAGTGCCCAGCGCGATATTCACACACTGGATGATCTCGTTGATCTCGACGGTCCCGCTGCCGTCGCAGTCGCCAACACAACTGATCGCCGTACGTGTCGGCGTCGCCGTGGGTGTGTTCGCCGGGGTATTGGTTGATGTTGACGTACTTGTAGGTGTCAGCGTCGGCGTCGCCGTAGGGGTGATCGTTCCCGTCGGCCCGCCAACGTTGACGCAGAAGTTGTCCTCGCATATTTCATCGAAGACAAAGCATTGGGTGCCGCTGTTGCCGCAAGCGCAGGAATCCTCGTCCACGCCGTTGGGACACTCGGTCCCGTCCTTGCATAGGCAAGAGACGGTAGGAGTTAGGGTGGAAGTAGGGGTGGGAGTCGGACCGACGATCGTCACCTCGCCATTCGAGGGTGCGAGTGGGACCGAAACCGGGCCGTCCTCGGAGTGTGTGACAGTGACCGTAATTGGATACACGCCGCCGTTCGCACCCGCCGTCACATCGAAGACCCAGTCGATGATCTCGCCGCTACCGGCGGGCAGCACTGCGCCGCCGGACAGGTCGAGAAGAACGATCATCACGACCCCTTCTCCGCTGGCGCCTGGACATTGGATGCCGTCCTCCTGCGGCAACGCAAGCGTACGGCCCGCCTGAAGGAGCTGCTGGTTCTGAATGGCCTGGCACAGTGCGCCATCGAACGTCAGCGTCACATCCAGCAGCGTGATTGGCTGATCCGTCGTCGCCGAGATCGGCACCACCACGCCCGTATCGCCCTTGTGGACTGTCACTGTCCCCGCGCTGATAGTGTTCTGAGCGCTTGCCGCAAGGTCAGCCCAGACAAGCAGCAGTGGGAAAATCAAGCCGAATGCTGTGCGTTTCATCGTACGACTCCACGAAAATCGGTGATCGTCCCGTTGCTATGACGGGAGAGCACATCGACCCACGCATCGATAAAAGTACCCGATGGATTGCCTGGATTTATAATAGCACACGAAGGGAAGCCGCCCCAGCCGTGTGCGCGTTAGCGACCAAGAGCACGGCACACGTGAGTACCGTTGATGTCTACACGTCCAACGTCACATGACCCCTTGGGTAATGTCGGGAGTGTGGTGGAAAAAGGGGAAAGGCGTCATCATCCGGCCAGTTTCTTAACCCAAGAACAACTCCCGCGTAGCAGCGGGGGTCAGAGGATGACGCCATGGTAACAGATAGCAGGAAGGACGGACGACGGGAAACGAAAGCGGAGAGGTACGGCCCAGAGAGCATTGAACTCGGGATCCGAGAACGCGTGCGTGACGTGATCGAACGAATTGTCGAAGAGGAGGTGGAAGCGGCTCTGGGAGCCCAGCCCTCGGAGCGAGTGGGCGCTGAGCGCCACGGCTACCGTCACGGGCACCGAGAACGGAGCCTGACCACGAGCGTGGGAGCGACGACCATTGCGATGCCCCGGGCGCGATTGCAGGAGGCGGATGGGAGCAGTAGGGAGTGGCAGAGTCGCACGGTGCGGCGCTACGAGCGGCGTACCAAGCGAGTGGACGAGGCCATCCTCGGAGTCTACCTGAGCGGGATAAACACGCGGCGGATCAAGGGCGCGCTGGCCCCGTTGCTGCGCGGCGGCCCACTGTCGAAGGACGCGGTATCACGCTTGGTGGGGCGGTTGGCCGCCGACTTCAAGACGTGGCGCGAACGGGACCTGGCCCAGGACGATATTCGCTATCTGTTCCTGGATGGCTGGTACCCGAAAGTGCGCCTCGGAAGACGGCGGGTGAGGGTGCCGGTGCTCGTGACGCTCGGTGTGCGGGGCAATGGGCAGCGGGTGCTGCTCGACATGCAGTTGGCGGGCGACGAGAGCTCGGCGGCCTGGAGCGGCGTCATGGAGGGTCTCGTGCGGCGCCACATCGGGACCCCGGCGCTGGCGGTGATCGACGGCAACCCGGGGTTGGTGACCGCCCTGCACGAGCAATGGCCGGGGCTGCCGATCCAGCGCTGCACCGTGCACAAGTTGCGGAACCTCGAGGCCAAAGCCCCCGCGCATCTGCGCGAGGAACTTGCCGAGGACTACCGCCGGATGATCTACGGGAAGGACCGCGAAGCGATTGATACGGCACGCGCCGCGTTCCGCAAGAAGTGGCAGCGGTGTTGTCCCAACGTCGTGACGAGCCTGGAGGAGGCCGGAGAGGACCTGTTCACCTTTACCGCCTTCCCCCCCTCCCAGTGGAAGGCGCTGCGCACCAGCAACGCGCTGGAGCGCATCAACGGCGAGTTTCGTCGCCGCACGAAGACGCAGGCGAGCCTGCCCAGTCAGGACGCCGTGCTTTTGCTGCTCTTCGGTCTGCTGCACAGCGGGCGCATCACGCTGCGACGTCTGGACGGGTGGAAGGACATGCCTGCGGCGCCGGCGCGGAAAGTACCTAAACGGCACTCTCATCATACTACTAATACATACTCTTGTACATCTACTGATAAGAAAGCTGCATAAGAGAGGAGCAGTGGTTCATTGTTTAGCCGCCGAATGAACGCTCGATCGTTTTTCCACCACTTGACCGACACCACCACCCCTTGCATACGTGCATCGAGTCGAACAGAGTTTGGTGGGGCCGTTGCACGACGTGTGCGGCGAGATTCCGGGCTGATATGACGCTTGCATGTATGTATTGCCGGGTTACGAGCTTGGTCGGGCCGTCGCACGACGTGTGTGCCTAATATCCAGGCTCATTCGGGCCTTTGCCTATGTGCATCGGGTTCCACAGAGCTTGATCGCGCCATTGCACGACGTGCGCGGCGAGAATCCGGGCCGATCTGACGCTTTGCATGTGTGCATTGGGTTTAATAGGGCTTGATCCGGCCGTCGCACGACGCGCGGGGCGAATATTCATCGTGATCCAACCCTCGGCACGTTGCGCATGCTGAAAATCCAAGCTTGTCCGCGCTGCTTTCTATGCCAATCGGCCCGGAACAGCGTTGGTCAGAGCGTTGCGCGCTCCAAATGGCAAATATTCATGCTGGTCGGAGCCTTCGCAGATCGCGCGTGGTGAAGATGCAGGGCTTCTCCACACTCTTTCATTCCGGTTTCGGAGCGGGCGAGAGAGTTACCATGCTTTGCGGCTGGCAAACAGCGACAGTGGAGGGTGGTGTCGGCAGGTGGTGTCGGTCAAGTGGTGGAAAAACGATCGAGCGTTCATTCGGCGGCTAAACAATGAACCACTGCTCCTCTCTTATGCAGCTTTCTTATCAGTAGATGTACAAGAGTATGTATTAGTAGTATGATAAGAGTGTCGTTTAGGTACTTCCCGCGCCGGCGCCGCAGGCATGTCCTTCCACCCGTCCAGACGTCGCAGCGTGATGCGCCCGCTGTGCAGCAGACCGAAGAGCAGCAAAAGCACGGCGTCCTGACTGGGCAGGCTCGCCTGCGTCTTCGTGCGGCGACGAAACTCGCCGTTGATGCGCTCCAGCGCGTTGCTGGTGCGCAGCGCCTTCCACTGGGAGGGGGGGAAGGCGGTAAAGGTGAACAGGTCCTCTCCGGCCTCCTCCAGGCTCGTCACGACGTTGGGACAACACCGCTGCCACTTCTTGCGGAACGCGGCGCGTGCCGTATCAATCGCTTCGCGGTCCTTCCCGTAGATCATCCGGCGGTAGTCCTCGGCAAGTTCCTCGCGCAGATGCGCGGGGGCTTTGGCCTCGAGGTTCCGCAACTTGTGCACGGTGCAGCGCTGGATCGGCAGCCCCGGCCATTGCTCGTGCAGGGCGGTCACCAACCCCGGGTTGCCGTCGATCACCGCCAGCGCCGGGGTCCCGATGTGGCGCCGCACGAGACCCTCCATGACGCCGCTCCAGGCCGCCGAGCTCTCGTCGCCCGCCAACTGCATGTCGAGCAGCACCCGCTGCCCATTGCCCCGCACACCGAGCGTCACGAGCACCGGCACCCTCACCCGCCGTCTTCCGAGGCGCACTTTCGGGTACCAGCCATCCAGGAACAGATAGCGAATATCGTCCTGGGCCAGGTCCCGTTCGCGCCACGTCTTGAAGTCGGCGGCCAACCGCCCCACCAAGCGTGATACCGCGTCCTTCGACAGTGGGCCGCCGCGCAGCAACGGGGCCAGCGCGCCCTTGATCCGCCGCGTGTTTATCCCGCTCAGGTAGACTCCGAGGATGGCCTCGTCCACTCGCTTGGTACGCCGCTCGTAGCGCCGCACCGTGCGACTCTGCCACTCCCTACTGCTCCCATCCGCCTCCTGCAATCGCGCCCGGGGCATCGCAATGGTCGTCGCTCCCACGCTCGTGGTCAGGCTCCGTTCTCGGTGCCCGTGACGGTAGCCGTGGCGCTCAGCGCCCACTCGCTCCGAGGGCTTGGCTCCCAGAGCCGCTTCCACCTCCTCTTCGACAATTCGTTCGATCACGTCACGCACGCGTTCTCGGATCCGAGTTCAATGCTCTCTGGGCCGTACCTCTCCGCTTTCGTTTCCCGTCGTCCGTCCTTCCTGCTATCTGTTACCATGGCGTCATCCTCCGACCCCCGCTGCTACGCGGGAGTTGTTCTTGGGTTAAGAAACTGGCCGGATGATGACGCCTTTCCCCTTTTTCCACCACACTCCCGACATTACCGTGTCGGCATCGCCGGAGAATAGAATTCTCCGGCTGAGTCGGACGAATGCACCGGGTCATCAAACCACCCACTCGATTTTCGGAAGAGACTCGCTCGTGTTGCATCTACGTCGGCCGCATCCCGTTCTTCGCTTCCGCAGCTGTGATGCCCGTGGGCTGGACATGAGTGGGGTCCTTGCTTCCTTTCCCTGTGGTCTTTCGGAACACAACCTGCGCACAGTGGTCCTCGCTCCCAAACACCTCGTCGAGTGCGCTCCGCACGAGGTGGACGTTCTCCTCGCCGATCTGGACGAAGATACTGCCTGTCTCCGTGAGCAGCTGGCGGGCAACGACGAAGCAATCGCGCAGGTAGCTGAGATAGGAATGGATGCCGAGCTTCCAAGTGTCGCGGAAGGCACGGATCTGCTCGGGCTGACGGGTGGCGTCCTGGACCTTGCCGTCCTTCACGTCGTGCTTGCGGGTTGACACCTGCCAGTTGGAGCCGAACTTGATGCCGTAGGGCGGGTCGACGTAGATCATCTGGACCTTGCCCTTCAGCCCTTCCTTCTCGGCCAGCGAGGTCATCACCA
>CAVSQF010000043.1:102500-142512 GCA_963729835.1 uncultured delta proteobacterium
CATCGGAATCGCCAAGCGCATCCCCGTTGGCAGCGGTTTGGGGGGTGGTAGTAGTGACGCGGCGGCCGTGCTGACGACGCTCAATCGGCTGCTGGGCCCTCCTCTCACTGATGAGCGCCTCGCCGGGCTGGCATTGGAACTGGGCGCGGATGTGCCATTCTTCGTGTTCGGACGCCCCGCTCGGGCACGGGGAATCGGTGAGCAGCTGGAATTCGTCGAACTTCCCGAGCGGCCATTCTTTGTGCTCTGCTCCGATGGGTATCCCTTGGCGACAAAGTCCGTGTACGCCCGAGTGGACCTTTCATTGACAAGCGCCGGAACCAACAGTAACATCCTGGCCTTCATTGGTGGTCGTGCGCGGGTCGAGGATGTGCTCGTGAACGATCTTGAAGCGGCCGCGGCTCAGCTCCATCCCGAGGTGTTGTCTTTGAAGGCAAGGCTCATGGAAGAGGGGGCCGTCGGTGCGCTGATGACGGGGAGCGGGTCGGCGGTTTTCGGGGTTTGGTATGATTTACATGCAGCTCTACAGGCAACCATGAGGCTACGTGCTTGCGGGCTCTGGGCCGAGGCGGTGCACGTGTTGCATGCTACGCCGGCTGGGAGAAGCTGATGGGCGGTCGCCAAGCGGTAAGGCCCCGGACTTTGGATCCGGTATCGAAGGTTCGAATCCTTCCCGCCCAGTGTTGTTGAGACGATTGGTGGCAAGCGGTGAAAGACGAAGTCAAAGTCTTCGCGGGAAATTCCAACGCGGCGCTGGTCGAGGCGGTCTGCCACTACCTCGGCGTGTCCCGTGGCGCCGCTGACGTGCGGCGCTTCAGTGATGGAGAAGTCCTCGTCGAAATCGACGATAACGTTCGTGGTGGGGACGTTTTTGTCATTCAGTCGACGTGCACGCCCGTGAACGACAACCTCATTGAGCTGCTCTTGATGCTTGACGCCTTCCGGCGTGCCTCAGCGAAGCGTGTCACCGCCGTGATTCCCTACTATGGATACGCGCGGCAAGACCGTAAGGTCGCCCCGCGAGTCCCCATCAGCGCGAAGTTGGTCGCCGATTTGATCACCACTGCCGGCGCCTCCAGGGTGCTTACGGTCGACCTCCATGCGGGCCAAATCCAGGGGTTCTTCAATATCCCCGTCGACAATCTGTTTGCTACCCCGGTCCTGCTCAGCTACGTGCGCGAGCGTCTCAACCATGACGAGGTCAGCGTGGTGTCCCCGGATGCTGGCGGTGTCGAGCGCGCCCGCGCCTTTGCCAAGCATCTGGACGCAGCGCTTGCCATCATCGACAAGCGGCGCACCCGCGCGAACGAAGTGGCGGAGATGCACATTGTCGGCGACGTCCGGGACCGGATCGCCGTGATCGTTGATGATATGGTCGATACCGCCAGCACCCTGGCGGCGGCCGCCAGCGCCCTTGAGGCCAATGGAGCGCGCGAAGTGCTCGCTTGCTGTACGCATCCGGTGCTCTCCGGATCGGCGATCACGCGGATTCAGGGTTCGGTCTTGAAAGAGTTGATCGTCACCGACACTATACCGCTCCGGCCCGAGGCTCGGGCGTGCGCTAAGGTCAAAGTCCTTTCCGTCGCGCACCTCCTTGGCGAAGCGATCAAGCGGACGCATTATGAGGAATCGATCAGCTCACTATTTGTGTGATCCATCATGCTTTGAGGGACAGGGATAGCTATGGAAACAGTCGAAATCGCAGCGGAGCTGCGGTCGAAACGCGGCAAAGGGGCGGCACGCCAGCTCCGGAACCAGGGCAAAGTGCCAGCCGTCTTCTACGGGCCGAAGCGGCGCGCCACCGCGATCTCGATCGATGCGAAGGAGTTCTCGCAGAAGATCGGGGTCTTGGAAGGTTCCCATCTCATTCAACTGCGTTCCGGCGCAGGCGATATCGCGGACAGAATCTCCCTCATCAAAGAAGCCCAGTACCATCCGGTTAGCGGCGCGATTCTGCACGCGGATTTTTACGAGGTGGACATGGCCCGCAAGCTCCGCGTGCGGGTGCCGTTGCACTTCAGCGGCAAAGCCGCGGGCGTGGCCCTCGGCGGAATCCTGCAGCCGATTCAGCGCGATGCCGAGGTGGAGTGCCTCCCAGCGGATATCCCCGAGTTCTTGTCGGTAGATGTGAGCGGGCTCAACATCCACGACGCCATCCGCGTGAGTGAGCTGCAAGCTCCGGAAGGCGTCACCGTGTGCTACGAGATCGATGCGGCAGTTGTGACGGTCCTGCCGCCGACGGTGGAAGAGGTCAAGGTGGAAGAGGCAGCGGTCGAGGTTGCTCCGGCAGAGGGCGCCCCCGCAGTCGAAGCGGCGAAGCCGGAGCCGGAGAAGAAAGGCGGGGCCGCCTGAGGATCGATGCACGTGGTCGTCGGGCTGGGCAACCCGGGCAAGACGTACGCCGATACCCGCCACAATGTGGGCTTTCTCGTGGTGGAGGAGTTGGCGCGGCGTTGGCGTTGGCCGCTCAGCCCGGCGCAACACGGACTGCGAAGGAGCGAAGGTCGGATTGGTGACCAAGCCGTCATGCTGCTTGAACCGCAGACGTACATGAATCGCAGCGGCGACGCATTAGCGGGTCTCAGCGATGTGCGCGACCGGCATCTGATCGTCATCCACGACGATCTGGATCTCGGTCTCGGTCGCATTCGGGTGAAGGTCGGTGGTGGTACCGCCGGCCATCATGGGCTGGATTCGGTTGTTGCGTACTTCGGAACGGGCTTCACGCGCGTGCGCGTCGGCGTAGGGCGACCGTACGACGGCGCAGACACCGTGAGCTTCGTATTGTCGAAATTTACGCCTGGGGAGCACGAGGTAGTAAATCAGGCGGTACATAACGCCGCCGATGCGGTTGAATGCATTGTGCGTGAGGGGACCCCGGCGGCGATGAATCGTTTCAACGCGTAGCCGCGGCCGCGCGCGTGAGGAGGAAGCAAATGCCACGATACGAAACCCTGTTCGTCCTGCACCCTGAATTACCCGAGGCACAGGTGCGGGAAACGCTCGACCGGGTTCGCCGGCTCATTGAAGGGATGGCGGGCCAGGTTTCAGAAATCCAAGATTGGGGGTCCGGGACCTCGCCTATCCAATCGGGAAACAGTCGCGCGGCACGTACGTATTGGCCCAATACACGGCGCGTCCGGAGGTTGTGACCGAGCTGGAACGAACGTTGAAGCTCGCCGATGAGGCCTTGCGCTTCATTTCGGTTCGCATCCGCGAGACACGCAAGACAGCGCGTGTCGCAGCACGTCATGCCCGGCCGAGTGCGGCGCCGGAGCAGACGGTGGCGGTGGACGTCGAGGAAGGGAGTTGAGTATGGCACCGCGTGCACCAAGGGGTGGCAACAAGCGCTCGCGTATGGGCGCCGATGACAAGACCGCGACGCGGCGACGCGGCCCGGTGCGCCGAAAAGTCTGTCGTTTCTGTGCCGACAAGGACAGCCGTATCGACTACAAGGACACCCGTGTGTTGTCGAGCTTCGTCACGGAACGCGGCAAGGTGATTCCGAGTCGCATCACCGGCAACTGCGCCAGGCACCAGCGCGAGCTCACGGCCGCGATCAAGCGTGCCCGCGCCGTTGCTCTGCTGCCGTTCAGTACCATCAGCGTCTAATGCGCACTGCGCGTCGCTTGATTCTGGGCGTTGCCGCGACCAGCAGCCTGTTCGGCCTGGCCTTGTCCTTTCCGCCCTTCGTGCCGGCTCTGCTGCTGGTTCCCTTGCCGGGATTGCTGTTGGCAACGCGGCGCTGGATGGGCGAATACACACTGTGGTTTCTTTTCGCGACCAGCACCGTCGCGACGATGTGGGGCACGCATGTGGCGCCGGCGTTTGCGTTGCCGTTCGGTGTGCCCGCGCTGGTGTTCGCAGCCAGCATGCGACGCGGCTGGTGTTTCGAAGCGGCGGTACTTGCTGGCATCGCCGCGTGGTCCGTCGGGGTGACGTTGCTGCTGGCGCTCGCCTTTGGTACGCCGCCGGCGGTGCTGGCCGCAGCGCAGGTGCAGCTGGCTGACAGTATCGACCGGGCGCTTTCGACGTACGCGTCGCTTGGGGTCTCGCCGGGTGCGCTGGCTGCGTTCGCCAGGGAGCGCGAGGCGGTAATCCGGGCGTTGCTCGAGACCTTACCCGCCGTGCTGGTGCTGACTGGGGCGTTCATGATCATGCTCAATGCGGCCCTCCTGCGCTGGTGGGACGCTGCTTTTCATGACCTGGACTTGCGCCGGTGGCGGTCTCCCGAAGCCCTCATCTGGATTCTTATTGCTGCTGGGTTCGGCATGTTCGCTCCGAACCTTCCAGTCACGTTGGTGGCGCGGAACGTGTTCATCGTCGTGCTCGGCTGCTATTTCTGCCAGGGACTGGCGATTGTCAGCTATTACCTAGATCGCTTTCGCTTGCCACGCGGCATCCGGGTCGTTGGATATTTGCTGATTGGTGTGCAGCACGTGTTGGCCGCGATGGTGCTGGCCCTCGGCGTTTTTGATTTGTGGGGCAATTTCAGACGCCTGGGAAGCGGCCCGGCGTTGCATGCGGACGGCGACTAGAAGGAGGAATGATGGAAGTGATTCTCCGCGAGGATGTGCCTGCGCTCGGGATGGTAGGTGATGTCGTGAAAGTGAAGCCGGGCTTCGCCCGCAACTACTTGTTGCCACGCGGGCTCGCCGTGGTAGCCGATCGCCGCAACGTGCGGGTGCTGGACCATCAGAAACGCCTCGCGGCAGATAAGCGCGAGCGCGACCGCCGCAAGGCCGAGACTGCCGCGCAGAAGCTGAGCAGCCTGCGGCTGAGAATCAAGGCGCGCGCCGGGGAGGAAGGGAAGTTGTTTGGCTCGGTCACTAACCTCGACATCGAACGGGCGCTTTCTGACCAAGGGTTCTCGGTCGAGCGCCGACGCATTCGCCTCGAAGAGCCCATCAAGTCACTCGGTGAGCACGTGGTGCCGATTCACCTCGGCGTCGGCGTCGACACGCAGGTGACTGTGATCGTTGAGCCCGAGGGGTAGCCCCACAGCATTCACGGGTAGTGATTCGACGATCGAGAGGCGCTGTCGATGCCCAGTGAGAAGGCGAAGGAAAACAAGACCCTGGTTGCGCAGTGCAGCGTGTGCGGTAAGACCGTGTCAGCCGAGCTGCTCCACGGCGTGCTGGTCGAATACAAGGGGAAACGAACGACGGTTCCCGTTTGCGACGCCTGCCGCGAGGCGGGCTGCCGGCCCGCAGCCGCCACCCAGTAGAAGCGCCGTTCCCCATATCGCTTGGGCGGATGGCTGAGCTTTGCCGGCCACGCATTGACGGAAGGCAGTCCCGCATGTAACTTTCTCTTAATCACATAACTGTTTCCCGGTGCGTCCGGGAGAAGGAGTAAAGTGCATGGCATCCGTCGCTCCCCACGGGAGCCCGCGGCGCGGCACAGGCGCCGAGCTAGAAACCCTGCTCACGTGCTTCGACACGAATTACGCCTGGAACTACGACAGTGTGAAAGAAGGGCTTCGCGACTTGTACGAAAAGGCCAAGCGCGAGCAGTGGAACGGGAGCCAGCAGCTGCAATGGGATACCCCCGTCGATCCGGAAAGCGAGATCATCCCGCAGGCCTTCAATCCGTTGGATGACTACGGTCCCTTCAAGAGGCTCGACAAGAAGGGCGTGGCGCACTTCCGTCACGCGACATTGTCGTTTCAGCTCTCGCAGTTCATGCACGGTGAGCAGGGCGCGTTGATCGTCGCCTCGCAACTCACCGGCGCGGTGCCGTGGATCGATGCGAAATACTACGCCGCGACCCAGACCATGGACGAGGCGCGCCACGTCGAGGTCTTCAGCCGCTATTTGCGTGACAAGCTCGAATGGGAATGGCCCATCAACGAGAGTCTGAAGCAACTCCTGGACATCATCATTCTGGACCGGCGCTGGGATTTCAAATACCTCGGCATGCAGATCTTGGTTGAAGGCTTGGCGATGGCGGCGTTCGCCAACATGCACCAGCTGGCGCGCGAGCCGCTCGTGAAACAGCTCGTGCATTACGTCATGAGGGACGAGTCCCGGCACATTGCTTTTGGGGTGCTCTCACTCAAAGGCTTTTACGATGACATGCCTGCGGCAGAGTTGCGCGACCGCGAGGACTTCGTCATCGAGGCCTGTGAGCTCATGCGCGACCGCCTCATCGGCGAGGAGGTTGCGAGGGAGATGGGCTTCAATCCGCGGGAGGTCCGCGAGATCGTGTTGCTTTCCCCTTTGATGAGAATGTTTCGCCAGGGGCTGTTCGCGCGGGTAGTGCCGAATATCAAGCGCCTCGGCCTGCTCACGCCGTACGTGCGCCGGGCATTCGAGCGGCTCGCGATCATCCAGTTTGAAGATTTCGATCCCGAGGAGCAGGACCGGCTTGTCGGACTGGGGTCGTGACACCTCGTGCGTCGTGTGGGTGCTCGTGAGTCGCGCTCGTATAGAGCACGGCAGGTGTGGACTCTGATCCGAGCACGAATCACGAGCACGGCCCACGACATCTCCTCCTGGACTCTTTCCCCGTTTTACGCTTTCTTTGCGGGCGGAGTAGATCAGGAGGCCAGCGATGCCGCATATCATCCCCGCAGAGGTTGCCGTTGTCGCGGCGGCCATCGTCTTCTTTTACTTCGTGCCTGCACTGGTGGGGTGGAGGGACGCATTCCGCCGCCGCAAGTTGTTGCGGCAACGAGCCGCCGCCGGCACCAACGATCTCGTCTACCAGGGTACCGGTGTACTCGCGGGAGCGGTGCCTGGTGAGCCCGACGCGGGAGCGGCGGCGACAGCGGGCGCGCTTCCTGCCGAGTTGGTTTCTGGCGAGGCTCCGGCTACCCCAGCAGAGCCGCCGGTCGCTCCTGCCGCGCTGGAGCTCCAGCCGCTTGCAGCCCCGGGGCGTCACCGGTTTCGATTGCGGGATCTGCACCGGACGCAGTTGCCGGATTGGCCTCCTGCGGTGATCCGCCACGATGCGGAACGGAATCGGATATGGCAGGAGGCGGAACGGGTCGCTGCGGAATACCAGGCTCTGATTGATGAGGCCACGATCGTGTCGCCCTATCCCGCACGAGCAACGTGCCTAGGTGCCGGGGAAATTGACGGTCCGATTGTTCGCCTGCGATACCTGCTGTTTCCGTCCCTGTGGCCGGTTTCGGAAAACCAGGCGGTTGCAGAAGCGGTCTTCGAGATAGACCAGGCGCACGGCGGAATCCGTGGCTGGGTCGACGCGCTACGAGCCTCTGAGTTGAGCGAAGACAACCGCCGCGAAATCCACCAGAGCGACGGCGAAACACGTCGCTAGGTTGTTAGGTGGGCTGGCGACCCACCTAACAACCTGCAGACATGACAACTAACAACCTGCCTTATTGCGCCTTCTGCAAGGTGGTAGCTACGATATCACCCACCGTCTGAAGGCCGAGTGATGTGAAGGCGCCAGCCAACGACACGCCCGAGGCGCTGCCACCGGCTAAAGCCGAACAGCTGAAGGTCGTACCGGACATGGGGAACGGCCCGATGGTATCGCCATCGGTTGCGTTCGCGTTGTTGACTTGAGCGGTGGCAGTCCCTGTCGTGTTTGGCAAGGTGGCCACGGTGCCAAGGCTCGACGCCGGATCATCTGAGGTGCAGAACTGACCGTCAGGGCCGTAGGCCGGGTCGGTACCCGAGCAGGCCCCGACCACCACGCCGATGGCTTGCGAATTCGCAATGAGCGCCGATCCCGCAGGGGCGCCGGTGCCGGAGAATACGATGACCGGCGGTTGAGAAACTCCGCTGCTGCCACCCGAGTCCTGCGTCTCCAAGTAGTCAATGCCACTGGCACCGGCATTACAGTATACGAAACCCGATGCGGAGTTGCCTGCGCCGTGCACGAACGCGCAGGGTTTCCCGCCCGCACATACGCTGTCGCCCGCACTAAATATCGGCGTACAATCGAGTGACAGTGTGCCGTCCGCCTCGAAGATCGTGCCACCGCACGTCTTGGCTTCCACACCGCGGACGCAGGCGCAGGCGATCGTGCTGACCGGAATGGCCGGTAGCTGCACCGAACTCGCGATGATGACCGCAGGGATCTTGCCATCGGTCGTCAGCTTGCCGACCCGCATCGTCTGACCGCCCGTAAGCGGCAGCGGGATGGTCAAGATCTCGCCGTTCACCACTGCGCAGCTCGTACCGGGCTGGCAGCCTGCTCCCGATACCACGCCGGGGACCAAGGTGAACGGGACCGTTGTCTCGAAGCTACAGGTGGCAGAGCACGTGTGGGTGCTGTCACCCGGAATGGTGGCGCCGCCGAAGGTCTTGCAGTGCACGCACTTGCTAGCCGGGCAATCACTGTCCGAGCCGCAGACCGTCAACGCTTTTGGCCCTTCGATGCAGACGCCGTCACCCTGGCACTGCGACTCGGACGTACAGGCGGTTCCCGCGTTGGTGCCGCCGATACATGTGCCGCCGACGTCGCAATCTTCACCAGTTTCCACGACGCCGTTGCCGCAAGCCGGCGTGACGCTGGTGCAGCCGTTCAGCGCGGAGTTCACCGCAAGAATGAGCTCGTTGATTTCGACCTGGCCGTCACCATTTGCATCGCACGAGGTACACGTTGACAGCTGTGCAGACCCGAGCGCGATGTTTACACAGGTGATGATTTCGTTGATGGCGACCTCGCCGTCGCCGTTGCAGTCGCCGACGCACGGCAACAATGCCGCTTGTGCTGCACGCGGAACCAGCCCGAGCAGCAAACCCAAACCCAGAATCGCTGCAGCTTGGTACACGCCGCGATGCCATGTTACCCTATCAGTCTTACTCATCGCATCTCCTCTCTCTGACCAGCGACGTAGCGCGTCCCGGCCCGGTATCACGAGGCCCCGGAAGGAAGGCATCTCCCGACAGCCTTCTGGCTTGGTTGCAAGCTCGCCTTCGACAACACTCCTTCTTGTTTGCACCAAAACCCCAGCGTTCGTCAAGTGTCAGGATTCCATATTTTTTCGCTTGCCGGTACCCGGCCAGCCCATCGCCCATACCGATTAGCGCCGGGTCAATTCAATCGGATCGGGATTGTTACCTCAAAGGTCGAGCCTTTGCCAGGCTCGCTTTCAACGTGAATGTGTCCCTGCAGGAGATCGAGCAACCGCTGCACGATGTACAAGCCCAAACCAGCGCCGCCGTAGTGCCGCGTCAGTGCCGGCTCGACCTGCCGGAACATCTCGAAGATCGCCTTCACATTTCCTGGCGCGATTCCGATGCCGGTGTCGCGGACGACGAGCTGCACCTGCGAGCCGCCAGGCGCAAGGTGAGCCCGCACGTGCACGTGCCCCTGGCGCGTGAATTTCAGGGCGTTGTGCACCAGGTTCTTCAGAACGGTCTTGAGTTTCAACCGGTCCGTGCGCAGTGTGGGCACCTGCGCTTCCGCCAGGCAGCTGAGCTCGACCAGTGACGGGACCTCGTCGGCGAGTTCCTGCTGAACCTCGACCAGCAAATCGGGCAACTCGAACTCGGAGACGTCAATGCTGGCTTGGCCTGCCTCCAGCCGCGTCAGATCGAGCGTGGTGTTGATCAGGTCCAGCAACTGGATGCCCTTCTTCCCGATGACATCCAGCGCTTCCAGTTGCTCCGGCTGCAGTGGTCCCATCACCCCATCGCGGAGCAGGTCTGTGTAGCCGATGATGGCATTCAACGGTGTGCGCAGCTCGTGCGAGACGGTGCTCAGGAAGTCCGACTTGAGTCGGTCGGCTTGCCGGAGATCTTCCACCAGACGGCTGTTTTCGAAAGCCACTGCCGCCTGTTGGGCAAGGCCGGTCACCAGCTGCCGCTGGGTCGTGGAAAAGGGTCCGGTGCGCTGCCAATAGCCGACGGCCAGGCTGCCGACCCGCTGCTCCAGCGGGCCGAACAGGGAACAGAAGAGACTGCCTATACCGAAGTGTTGCATCAGGTCGGGAGCGGCAGTGAACAGCGGTTGTGGCTGTTCGATCTCGATATATCCTGCGCGCAGCACGTCGGCGGCAACCGGTGAATTCCGCGTGTCGAGAGACAGCTGAAGCAGCTCCTGCTCGGCGTCCGTCGCGAATCCGTGTGCGGCGAGCAGGCGTGCGCGGTGCGTTGCGGGATCCCAGAAGCCCAGGAAGGCGAAATCACACTGTGTTGCTTCGGTCGCCATCTCCGGAATGCGGGCCAATACCTGACGGTGATTCAGCGTCGCGCTCAGTTCTTGGCCGAACGCCAGCAAAGCCTCGGCTGTAGCGGTCGCCTGTCGCTCCTGCGCCGCCAGGCGGGCGCGCTCGATTGCCAACGCGGCGTGGCGTGCGATGCCGCGCAGCATCCAGCGTTGCTCGGCGCCGAAATCGCGTTGCGGGTCGGAGTAGCTCACGGTCATCACGCCCTGCATCGCCTTCTCGGTTGTGAGCGGAACGACGGCGCTCCAGCCGGGTCTGGAGGAGTGCTCCGGCTGCGAGGGCAGCATGGCCCATGCTTGCTCCGGAGACAGGACAAAAATGGCGCCTGCGAACACCTTTTCAATGAGCGGATCAGTGCCGCGCTTGAAAGCCATGCGCTGCAAGACGGCATCTACTTCCGGGACGTTGCCGAAGCTGGAAGCGAAGTGGAAGGCTTGGCGGTCACTGTCCCACAAGAATGTGGTGCTGCGGTCGCACTGGACCATTTCCGCCGCAATGCGATTGATGTCGGCGAGCAGGGTTTGCAGGTCAATTGTCTTGGTGAGGCGCTCGGAAGCGCTGAGCAGCGCCGTGACCCCTTCGGCCTCCTCACGCACCCGGTCCAGCAGGCGCGCATTCTCCACGATGATCCCTGCTTGCGCAGCCAGCATCTCGGCTCTCCGCAGGATCGCGGGCGTGAAAGGCGCCGCTCCATTGCGCACGCCCATGGTGAGCACGCCGAGCACCCCAAGGGCCCCGCGCAGTGGTACGCATAATACGGCGTCGTCATCGGTAGGCACCAACGGATAGCTACTGCGTGAGGAGCGCTGCCGGTCATTGACGTAGAGTCCGCCGCGCCGCCGTAGGACCTCCACCTCCAACACCTCGGAATTGCCGACCGCGACGCGTTGTCCCTCTACCCGGTGGCCGCCGAAGCCTAGCGCAGCCTTGACGACAAGCTGCTCACCTTCCAAGATCGTAACGACCGTATGATCAACACTGAACCACTGATGTGCCTGGGTGCACACAATTGCCATGATACGGTCGACATCCGCACCCTCCTGTAACGTCGAAGCCATCTGGGCGAGCGTCTGCTGGAAGCGCGCGGCGGCGCGCGCGTTTTCGATAATGACACCGACCGCGTAAGCCGTGAGACCCATCAGTGCCGTGAGGCTGAGTCCAACGATGAACACATAGCCGGGGTGCGACCAGAACTGCGGCGGGAAGAGCGCCATCCGCAGCGCGGTCGGCTGAAAGAGAGGTAAGGTGATCGCGATGAGCGCCGCCGCACAGTTGATGGCCGTCAGCACGCGGCCAAGGGTGAGCGGCAGAAAGGCGCTCGAGACGATGCTGCTGGCCAAGAAGAAATACAGCCAGGGACTCATGATGCCACCCGTGAGCAGAACCATGAGTCCCAACGCCAGCGTGTCGAGCAGGCCGCCAGCGCAAATGAGGCGCGCCCGGAAGCGATCCCCGGCGGGCGAGGGCCGCTCTGTGGACAACCGCATCAGGAGAGCCAAGGCGGCGTTGTAGGCGAGTGCGCCGGCGGCGACTGCGATGGCCGGGACAACCGGGATGGACAGGCCGGCAAGGCTGCGCCCGCCGATAAGCATCAGCAACAAGGCCAGAACCACTGCGGCCCGTAGCCAAGTCACCCACAAGGATAGCGCCGCAGGAATCTCAACTGTGTCCGTCGCGGCGGCCGCCCTCGCCATGCGCCGCTTTTGGCGCGGAAGACATTCTTTTACAAGAGGGAGCCGCGGCACGGGACCAGCCGGCGGCGGCCGGCGATGACGGCGCAGACCCGCCCCGAGGCGGGTTGCGAACAGCAATGCGAACCCGCCGATGCGCGGAAATCGGCGCACGCTGCGTATGGCGTATGGTATCACGCTGGCGCATTGCGTATGTTCGTGTGGTGAAGGAGTAACCGGTGCGAGCGGTGTGGGTGATTCTGGGAGTAGCCGTGCTGGCCGCCGTCGTGTACGGTGCGCGGCGCGCCGTGCTCACCGCGATCGGTAGGTACCTGGTTGTTGAGGATAACGTGTCTGCGGCCGACGCGATCGTTGTGCTCTCGGGGTCGTTGCCGGATCGGATCTTGGAAGCCGTCGATCTGTTTCAGGCGCACGTGGCGCCGCGCATCATCCTCACGCGCGAGGAAGAGTTGCCCGGGTTGCCGGCGCTGCGCGCCCGCGGCGGCGCATTGCCGGAACACCATGAAGCGAACCTGGCCATAGCCCAACAACTGGGCGTGCCGAAGGCGGCGGTTGCCGTAGTGCCGCAGCCGGTATCGAGCACGCTCAACGAGGCGGAGGTGCTCGTCGCCTACCTGCGTGCCGAGCACATCAAGTCGATCGTGCTGGTGACCTCGAAGGCACACACGCGGCGCGCTCGGTTGACCTTTGGAGCCGTCGCCAATGGCAGTCTGCGGATCGCCGTGCGTCCGTCGCGTTACGATCCGTTTGCGGTCGAGAGCTGGTGGGAGCATCGCGCGTCCGTGCGGCGGGTGGTGACGGAGTACGCAAAGTTGCTGAACTACTTGCTCGTCGATCAATGGCGCGTACACGCGCAGCGTGATGCGTCATGAGTGAATCGTCAGAAGGGCGAGCCCCTCTGGATAGCTGCTTGCTCGATGGCTCAAACCGACATGTTGTCAGGGCGGCATGCGACGGGCAGCCCGCAGCGACCAACGCCTGTCCTGAGCCTCGTCGAAGGGGGAGCGGACCGCCGAACAAACGCGGGGCGCAGCCCAGCTCCGTTGTTCCGATCTACCTCCGCGTTGCGCCCGCGGACATTGCGTTCGTCAAGTTTGTGTTCGAGTCTTACGAGGGCGTTGGCATCGTGCGCACCATTGACCGCCACGTGGCGGTCATCGTCGTCCTGGCCGTTGCGGACTTTCTCGACACGGCGCGCGAAATCCTGGAAAGCCTGCAAGCGGCGATTCCCTGGACGGAGGTCGATGCGCCGCCACTGCCGGCCGACGATTGGTTGATGCGGGAAATCATCGTGGGAAGTCCCGTCGAAGGGCCTCGGTGACTGCCGCTGTGGAAGGGCATTGAGGCCGCCAGCGGCCGTCGACGGATGCCTGCGCGGCGCATCTGGACTCGCTGGCGCGGCTGCGCTAGACGCAGACGACGTCAGAGGCAGGCCGGATGAGCCGAACACGGGAAGCACAATCGGCAAGCGTGACGCAGCGGCGCGGCGAGCGCGCCGGCGCGATCGCCGCGGCGGGAGGTCTGGAGCAGGCACTCGCGGCGGGGACGCTGGGCAAACGGGTCGATCTCACCCTTTCCGAAGCGATTGTGTTGGGGCTACTGCGACAGGGGGTGCGTACGTTCCTGTGCGTGCTCGGGCACGGGTCGACGGAGATCGGCGAAGTGCTGCGTATCTATGAGCAGGCGGCGTTGGCACGCACGTGCGGCGTGCGCCACGAAGTGGAAGCGGCGCACGCGGCTATGGCGCTGCGCTGGGTGACCGGGGAGAAAGCTGCGGTGGTGACTTCGATCGGACCGGGTGCGTTGCAGGCCATGGCTGGGTCGCTCGCGGCAGCCAGCGACGGGGTCGGAGTGTGGCACCTTTACGGTGATACGACATCACATGATGAGGGGCCGAACATGCAGCAGATCCCGAAGCACGAACAGCACCTGTTCTTGCACCTGTGCGCGACGATGGGGAACGCCTACTGCCTGCACACGCCTGAGGCGGTGGGCACGGCGCTGCGCCGCGGCTTGAACACCGTCGACCATCCACACCGCGCCGGCCCGTTTTATCTCCTCCTCCCACTCAACACGCAACCGAGCGTGCTGCGCCGGTTCAACCTCGATGAGCTGCCGGCCGGCACCCCGCCACGTCTCGGCGCTGCTGCCGATGACGGTGCGTATGCGGAAGCGGCAGCGGTGTTGCACGCGGCCGAGCGCGTGGTGGTGAAGGTCGGTGGCGGGGCGCGGACCGCGGGCGGCACGCTGCTGGAGTTCCTCGAATTGGCCGACGGTGTGGCGGTGACCAGCCCGTTGGTCTCCGGCATCATCCCGTATCACCACCGGCGCAACATGACGGTCGGGGGCTCCAAGGGCTCGATCAGCGGCAATTATGCCATGGAGAATGCCGACGTGCTGGTCGCCATTGGGACGCGGTTCGTCTGCCAGTCGGACTGCTCGCGTACCGGATACCCGCGCGTCCGGCAGGTGATCAACATCAATACCGATCTGCATGCAGCGATGCACTACACGCGGGCCATCGCGTTAGTCGGAGACGCCGCGCCCACATTGCGGCGCCTCAACGATGATCTGCGTTCTCACCCGGCTTCGAGGGGCGAATCAGAATGGCTTCTGAGATGCTCTAAAGAGCGTGAGCGCTGGGATGCGTTCAAGGCAGAACGCTACCGGACGCCGTGCCTCTACGATGCCCGGTGGGGTAGGGACGTGCTGACGCAGCCCGCGGCGATAAAAGTCGCGACCGACTGGGCGCGGGCACGCGACGTCATCACATTCTTCGATGCCGGTGACGTGCAAGCCAACGGGTTTCAGATCGTCGAAGATGACCGACTCGGCCGCACCTTCACCGAGACCGGCGCCAGCTACATGGGGTTCGCGGCATCGGCGTTGCTGGCAACCGGTCTGGCCTCGATGCCGTTTTACGGTCTGGCCATCAGCGGCGACGGTTCATTTACGATGAACCCGCAGATCCTCATCGACGGAGCGGCGCACGGCGCGCGCGGCTGTATCCTGCTGCTCGACAACCGGCGCATGGGAGCGATCTCTGGTTTGCAGGAGGCGCAGTACGGCGTCGCGCACGCCACCAGCGACGCTGTCGCGGTGGATTACGTCGCCTGGGCACGTGCGGTGAAGGGCGTGGCGGGGTTCGATGGCGGTTGCACAGTCGCGGCGCTCGAGGACGCATTGAATCGGGCACATGCACATCAGGGCGTGTCACTGGTTCATGTTCCGGTGTACTACGGCCCGGACCCGTTGGGCGGCATGGGAGTGTACGGCCGCTGGAACGTCGGGAATTGGGTGACAGAAACCCAGGCGCTGCGGCACGAGATTGGGTTGTGAAACTACCCACCTGTATCGCCGTGTAACGACGGCTCGTAGGCGCACCCTTGATGGCTGCGCGGGGGGGTGGTTCGCGCACCCGTAAAGGGTGCGCGTACAAATTCCTTTCTGTGCGCCCGTGGGCCTCGGTGTGCCGACCAGGTCGTCGTCTTGTAGGCGCACCCTTCATGGGTGCGCGCGACCGTCAACCGTTGGCGGACTCGAGGACGGCCGCCAGATCGTACCCGAGCGCGCCGGTAAACGGGTACGCTTGCCACTCCGCAACGAGTCCTTTGCGGACCGGGTTCTCCGCGATGTAGCGGACATGCGCGCGCAGATCTCCTTCGGCGCGCACAATGTGGTCATGAAAGTCCTTCTGCCACCGTATTGCGGGCAGATGTTGGCGAAACCAGAAACCGCTGTGCTGCTTGAAGTGCACCGTCGCTCGCCACGTGTCCGCGTCCGCATTCTCACCCTGCAAGAACAGATGAAGATGGTCGGGCATGAAACAGTAGATGAGCACGCGACAAGAGCACATTTCGCTTCCGCGGCGCAAAAGCTCGACAAACGGGTTCACGACCGCGGCCCCCGTGAACACGGGCCGTCGGTCGCACATGCACGCGGTGATCGAGACGCTCACCGCCCCACGGTAACACAGCCGCGGCAGCCGGTGCGGCTTTTCCCGAATACCGATGTGTTGCCCGTGCATTGTGACGAGATGTTATTGTCGCAGTATGTATAATAGTCAAGCATGCGGTGTCAGCGCACCCGTAAAGGGTGCGCCTACAGAATTCCATTTTCTGTGTGTCCGTGGGTGTCGTAGGCGCACCCTTGATGGGTGCGCGGGGGGCGGTTCTGACCAGAGTTGCGGCGTCCCATTCCGGTAGAATGGCATCCCGCCCTTCGGTATAGTTGGCCGTCCCAGCGCAGCCGGGACGGCCGCACCACAACAGCACGGTCGACCGTGGTTGACAGCGGTAGAATTTCTCTTATCAGTTTGCACTTTAGGTCAGGTAGGGGCTGGGGAAAACCAGCAGAAAGGGGGAGGCATGCAAGCAGCATCCGCGTTGCGCCGCCCGCCGTGATCGCCATGGAGGCGTGAGGAGTACAGAGTGTGTTGGAAAGTGCGAGCCAGTGAGACCGGAGAGGAGAAGAGCATGAATCACAAGCAGTTGAAACGTGGATTGGTGGCCGTGGCCATCGCGGTGGCGGCCCCGGCGTATGCGGCGTTTCCGGCCGACCCGGTGACCAAGTGCGCGCCGGACGCGGTGCTGGCGGGCTCAGTGTGTATCGACAAGTACGAAGCCAGCGTGTGGCGGATTCCGGCCACCAGCCCCGGCGGCAAGAGCAACAAGGGCCTGATCACGAAGGTGCGCAAGGGCAAAGTGAAGGCGGCCGATTTGACCGCCGGCGGCGCGACCCCGCTCGGCGTGACGGGCGACGACTACGCGCCGTGCACGGCCAACGGGCAGAACTGCGCGAACGACATCTACGCAGTGAGCCTCGCGGGAGTGACGCCCTCGGCGTACATCACCTGGTTCCAGGCGCAGGAGGCCTGCACAAACTCCGGCAAACGGCTGCCGTCGAACGCCGAGTGGCAGGCGGAGGCGAACGGTACACCGGACCCCGGACCCGACAACGGCACGACGGACTGCCATACCGCCAGCGCCTTTGCCGCAGTGGCAACGGGCTCGCGCAGCAGCTGCGTGTCGGCGCGCGGGGCCTTCGATATGGTGGGCAACTTGGACGAATGGGTCGCGGACTGGGTACCGCTATCAACGACGTGCCTTGGGTGGGGCGCGTTCAGCAATGACTATCAGTGCTTTGCTGGTGCAGACACCTCGTCCACTGGCGGCCCCGGTGCGCTCCTGCGTGGCGGCTACTTCGTCCTCGGTGCGAATGCCGGCCCGCTCGCGGTCCATGGCAACTACCAGCCGTCCGACTCGTACTACGGCATCGGCTTTCGTTGCGCGCGCTAGTCATTTTACTTTGCGTATTTGGCCCTTTGCGGGTAGGAGTTCCGCCGGTGGGCGGGCGTATTTTTGCCCGTCCGCCCACGCACAGGCGCGCGCCTCCGTGGCGAGCTGGTTCGGCTTGGCGCGGCATGCCAATGCCGAGCGGCTGTCGCGCGCGCTGTTCGCGGCGCGCGACGTGTGCAACATTGGCAAGCGCTTTCTCGTACGCGGATCGGCCCACGATTGCTGATCTCGCGCACCCGTAAAGGGTGCGCCTGCAAATTATGTCGGCCTCTGTGGGCGAGTGTAGGCGTACCCTTGATGGGTGCGCACCAACAACTGGTGTTTCGCGTCGAAGGGCCGCTTCAGGCAGTACATGTCGAGGTATACACGCAGGCCCAGGGTGTACCGGATCGGCAGACAGCCATAAAGGCGCGGCGCGACCCAAACTTGGAAACCGCGCGCCGCGGTGGTAGACGTTCAAGTGTGACCATCGCCGAGCGCTACGAAGAAACGATTCCCGTACCGCGGGCGATTCGCTTCCCCGTCGAACTTATCCCGCCGGAGGGTTTCGACCCGGCGCGTCTGGATACGTGGCCGAAAGTTGATGGGCGCTTGGAGTACGTGGGCGGGAGGCTATTGTACATGTCGCTGTGCGGAGACATGCAACAGGATGCTGTGGCGGATGTGGTCGGTATGCTTCTGCAGTGGGTGCGTGCCCATCCGGGATTGGTGGTGTCGACGAACGAAGCGGGCATGATTCTGCGTGGTGACGCGCGCGGTGCGGACGCCGCCATCTTTCGTCGTGCGGACGTGGGGCGGTATCAGCATAAGTTCCGCCGCGTACCGCCAATCCTTGCCGTGGCGGTCGCTGGCGAAGACGAGGACGAAGCGGTGCTGCGCGAGAAGGCTGGGTGGTACCTCGCACGAGGCGTCGAAGTGGTGTGGCTCATTCTACCAGAGCAACGTGAGGTCGTGGCCATCACAACTGACGCGGACCAGCGCTACGGAGTTGGTGAAACCCTCGCGCCGCATCCGGCGCTGCCCGATCTGACGCCGCGCGTCGACGAGTTCTTCGTGCAGATCGCTGCGGGATAACGGACTTCGCGCACCCGTAAAGGGTGCGCCTACAGAAATCCGGCTCGGCCTCGGCGCGTCCGATGTGTAACGCCATCTTGTAGGCGCACCCTTAATGGGTGCGCGTATGCACGGCCGCGATCGTGGCAAGTCTGCCGGCCTGGTGATAAGACACCGCAGGGAACAGCATTCCGAATATGTCCTCAACCCCGAACAACATGTTCATCGACGGTGTATGGATGCCGTCCGCCGACGGCACACGGATGGAGATCATCAACCCCGCCACCGAAGAGACGATTGATTCCGTCCCGGTGGCGACGGCGGCGGATCTCGATGCGGCGCTGGCGGCGGCTGACCGGGCCTGGCGATCGTGGCGTGAAGTCGATGCGTGGACGCGCAGTGCCGTGTTGCGGCGCGTCGCCGAGCTGTTGCGCGGGCGCGCCGATGCGATTGCCGCGGTGCTCACGGAAGAGCAGGGCAAGCCGCTGGCCGAGGCGAAAGGTGAGGTGTTGGCGGCGGCCGATCAGTTCGATTGGTACGCGGACGAAGCGCGGCGGATTTACGGGCGCGTGATTGACGGACACTCCTGTGCGAATCGCCTGCTCGTGCTGCGCCAGCCAGTCGGCCCGGTTGCCGCATTCACTCCGTGGAACTTCCCCGCGCTGTTGCCGGCGCGCAAGATCGCGCCGGCGATTGCGGCGGGTTGTTCGATTATCGTCAAGCCGGCCGAGGAAGCGCCACGCACTGCGCTGTGCTTGGCGCAGGCCTGCCATGATGCCGGTCTCCCTGCGGGTGTTCTCAACGTGGTGACCGGTGATCCGGCGCGCATTAGCACGCACGTGCTCGCCTCCGATGTCATTCGCAAGGTCAGCCTCACGGGCTCGGTGCCGGTTGGCAAGGAAATTCTGAAGCTGTGCGCGCCAGGCATCAAAGCGGTGTCGATGGAGTTGGGTGGACACTCGCCTGTCCTGATCTTCGAGGATGCCGACGTCGACCAGGCGGCGGAAACGGCGGCGCGCGGCAAGTTCCGGAACAACGGTCAGGTGTGCATCGCCGCCAGCCGGTTCTTTGTGCATCAGAGCGTTGCCGCGCGTTTCACGCAGCGCTTCGTCGAGGTGGTGCAGGCGTTGCGGATCGGCGATGGACGCGAGCCGCATACCGACATCGGTCCGCTGGCGAACCGCCGCCGCCTCGCAGCCGTGGAAGCGCTCGTCGATGACGCACGCAGCAAAGGCGGAGTGTTGCGCTGTGGTGGACGCCGCCCGCCCGGGTTCCCCCGCGGCTTCTACTTCGAGCCGACCGTGCTGACGGAAGTCGATAGCTCGATGCGGATCATGATTGAAGAGCCGTTCTGCCCGATCGCGCCGATCGTGACGTTCACGGAATTCGACGACGTCATCGCCCGGGCAAACGCGACCCAGTACGGCTTGGCCGGTTATGTCTTTACCCAAAACACGCGCACTGCGTTCCTCGCATCCGAACGGCTAGATGTCGGGATGGTTGGTGTGAACAACCTGGTCATCGCGGCGGCGGAGATCCCGTTCGGGGGCGTCAAGCAATCGGGCTTCGGTCGCGAAGGCGGCAGCGAGGGCATCGAGGCGTACATCGTCACCAAGTATGTGAACATTCAACTGTAGCAGAGCAGTCGGAGAGTCAAACGTCGAAGGTTGAAGGCTGGGCGCATTTGACTTTCGACCTTCGACTGTTCGACTGTGAGGTGCCTGATGGGTATCGATCGGAATCTTACCTCATACGCGGACGCCGGTTTCAGCAAGTACTTGCGCCGGGCATTCCTCGCGTCGGCCGGCTTCGACCGTGCGGATCTCGACCGGCCGGTGGTTGGCATTGCCGACACGTCTTCGGAGTACACCACCTGTCATCGCGACATGCCGCAGATCGTGCAGGCGGTGAAGCGCGGCGTGCTGGAGGCTGGTGGCCTCCCGTTGGCATTCCCGACCGCGTCGCTGGCGGAGATCCTGCTGTCACCCACCTCGATGCTCTATCGCAACCTGCTGGCGATGGAGACGGAGGAGATGATCCGGGCGCAGCCGATGGATGCGGTGGTGCTGCTCGGAGGATGCGACAAGACCGTTCCGGCACAGGTCATGGCGGCGGCCTCAGCGAACATTCCCGCCATTTCGGTGGTGACCGGGCCGATGATCACCGGCAGCTGGCGCGGCGCACGTCTGGGCGCCTGCACCGATTGCCGGGGCTACTGGAGCCGCTACCGTGCCGGGGAGATCACCGATAGTGACATTGCCGAGATCGAGCAGTCCCTGTGCCCGACCGGCGGCACGTGTATGGTCATGGGCACGGCGTCGACGATGGCGTGCATGGTGGAAGCGCTGGGCCTCATGCTGCCCGGTGGGGCGACTGCTCCGTCGGGCTCGGGCGAGCGCCTGCGCCATGCCGTGGCGGCGGGCCGGCGAGCGGTCCAGTTGGCCGTCCAGCCGCTGCGGCCAGGCGTGATTCTGCAGGCGCCGGCATTCACGAACGCGCTCGCGGTCCTGATGGCCACCAGCGGTTCGACCAACGCCATCATTCATCTCTTGGCGATTGCGCGGCGCGCCGGAGTGGTCCTGACCCTCGAGGATGTGCACGCCGTGTCACAGCGTGTGCCGTTGCTCGTGGATTGCAAACCGGCTGGTGACGGGTACATCGAAGACCTACACCGGGCGGGAGGAGTTCCGGCGGTGCTCAAGGTACTCGAGCCGTTGCTGGATCTGTCGGCGATGGGTATCTCCGGTTGTGAACTCGGTGAGACCCTCAAAGGCGTGCCGCTGCCGGCGCCATGGCAGAAGACCGTTGGCGCGCTCGATGCGCCGCTCGGCCCGCCGGGGGCGCTGGCGACGCTGCGCGGCTCCCTGGCGCCGGACGGCGCGGTCATCAAGCGCGCCGCGGCCAGTGCATCGCTGCTGTGTCACACGGGGCCCGCCGTGGTGTTCGACTCGCCGGAAGATGCGGCGGCGCGTATTGATGATCCGACCCTGAACATCTCGGCGCAACACATCTTGGTGTTGCGCAATGCGGGTCCGGTTGGGGCAGGGATGCCCGAAGCGGGCTCACTGCCCATTCCGCGCTATCTGGCAGCGGCCGGCGTGCGCGACATGGTGCGTGTTTCCGACGCCCGCATGAGCGGCACCGCGTACGGGACCGTCGTGCTGCACTGCTCTCCGGAAGCGGCGATCGGCGGCCCGCTGGCGCTGGTGCGCGACGGCGACCGGATCGAGCTCAACGTGCCCGAGCGCCGCATCGACCTGCTCGTATCAGCGACGGAGCTCTCCCGCCGGCGCGCAGAGTTCCGTCCGCCGCCGCTCCCGGAGCGCGGCTGGCGCCGGCTGTACGCTGAGCATGTCCTGCAGGCGCACCTCGGTGCCGATCTTGACTTCTTGGTCTGAGAGTGGTGAGCAGCCGTGGCTGCCGTTACGGTCCAGCTGGCGGTGGCGTGGCGGTAGAATTGTTTCCAGGGCTGTCCTGAGCCCGCGGCTTGGCGAAGAAGTAGGCGACGCCGATGCTGAGGCCGTACAGGAGGAGCAGCGGTCCCGCCATCAGCAGTTGCGAAGCCACGTCCGGTCCCGGCGTGAGCACCGCTGCGACAATGAAGATGATCAGGATCGCGTACCGCCAAGGCTTGAGCAGCAGCTGGTGCGTGACCAACCCGAGCCGCGCCAGAAAGAACGTGATCACCGGGAGTTCGAACGTCGCCCCAAAGGCCAGCAGCATGCGGGCCGTGAACGACAAGTATTCGCTGATGCGGATTTGCGGGCTGACCCCAATGGTGCCGTACTGCTCCATGAAGAATTGATAGCCGACCGGGAGGACAATCGCGTAACAAAACCACGCGCCGGCGACGAAGAAGAGCGTTCCGAATAAGACGAAGGGACGGGCGTAGCGCTTCTCAGTGTCGTACAGCCCGGGAGCGACGAACTGCCAAGCTTGGTAGAGGACGACTGGGCTGGAGACGAAGATGCCGCCAATGAATGAGACTTTCAGCTTGGTGAAGAAAGCCTCGACCAGGCCAGTGCCGATCAAACGTACCACGTCCGCGGCGCCACCGGATCCGGCGGTGCCGGCCCCCGTGGTAGCGGTGCCGGCGGCTGCGGGGTTGACTGCAAGAAGCGGCCGGGTGAGGATTTCGAACAGCCAATCGGCGAAATTGTAGCAAACGAGGAATGCGACGGCGGCGGCCGCGAGCGCTTTGATCAAGCGCCAGCGCAACTCCTGCAGGTGCTCCGTCAGGGGCATCTTGACGTCGGTCATGTGGCTCGATCCGGAGGTGGAAGACTTAGTGAGGGAGGGCCTCAAGCCGTCGGCGCAGGCGCTGGGCGCGGCCCGCTACGCGTCCTTCTTCTGTGCCGGTGTTCCAGCGGTCGCATCGGCGTTCGCCCGTGGCGGCGCAGGGGATGCCGGAGCGGAGGAGGCAGCCCCGATCCCCGTGCCGGGTGCTGGCGCCGCTGGTTGGGGACCTTGTTCCTGTGTAGCAGCTGGAGGTATCTGGGCGCTGCGTTCCTGTGCCTCAGCTTGACGCTTGGCGACTTCTCGCTTGGCCGCTTCCTGGGTTGCGGACTGGGTTTCCTGTTCCAGAAAATTTCTCGCGTTGTTCAATTCTTCCGTCAGCCCACTAGTTGCCCGCCGCAGTTCCGCCAATCCCTTCCCCAAGGCGCGCGCGACCTCGGGCAGCCGCTCCGGCCCGAGCACAATCAGGGCGACGACCAAAATGACCACCAGTTCCGGAAAGCCGATGCCGAACATACGCGTCGAAACACAATCACGCTAAAGAAATCCGCAGCGGCTGTCAAATGGCCCGCAGGCGACCCGCAGCCCACGACGCGGGGCGGCGCCTTCAAAACTGCTCCTCCCACCGGATGGTCCAGAAGTCGTCTGACAGGTTACGGTCGGCGCGGTAGGCGTAGGGCATGGTGAATTACGGTTAGGTGCGGTGATAAAAGTGAATGCCGTGCCGCCGGAAGTAGTGCGCCAGGCAGGCGCCGATGTTTCCGGCCAGATCGGGGTCGGCGTTGGCGATGAACAAGCTGTCGCCGACCGTGAACAGCTCGCCGTGCAGGCGCCGAACGTTTAGACGGCGTGCGCTGCCGGCGCTCGCGCCTGAGGCGCACCGACGGCGCAGCTCGTCGACGAAGAGCGGTACGATCTTGTCCGCCATGCGAAGCTGGGTGTCATTCAGGAATATCGCAATGTGTGGCCGCAGGGTCTCGAGACGATCGAAGAAGGCCCGGACTTGTCCCGCCTCGATGTTCCGTGGTGGTGAAGATTTCGTTTCGATGTAGATGCAGGTGCCTTCGTGAAAGCCGATCACATCGTAGTCACCACCGGTATCTGTCGCATCGAAACGCACGTTGCAGGCGGTGGGGACGCCGTACTCACGCTGCAGCACCGTGGCGACGAACGACTCTAGCGTCGGCCCGAATGACACGGCGTCGGCCGCCAGCCGATAGTGTGCGCCCGTGCGCCGTGCGAGCTGGTGCTTCACGAGCCAGTGCAAGTACCGTCGTGCCGTGGGCTCGGAGCAATACCGCAGCAGGTCCGCCACCACGAACCGTTGGCGATGCTTGATGACGTCGCGCAAGAACAGCCGAAAGGAATAATGCCCGAGCAGGTGATAGTACTCCTCGCGGGCTGCGGTCCCGCGCGGTGCGATGCAACCGTCGTGCGACACTTTCTTTATGATCAAGCCGCGGCGCCGCAAGGCGTGGCCGAGCGCGTCGTCTGCTTGCTGGAGCAGCTGCCGACGCAGGCAGCGTACCTCGGCCCGGAGACGGCTGAGGCTGCGTTGCGTCCGTCGAATGAGGTCGGTGCTGAGGGTCACGTTGCAGAGTATGCTGGCGAAGATCGCGGAGCACAAACCTGCCGGTATGATTTACCGGCAGCGAATCGATTGCTAGAGTCTGGTCTTATGGCGCAAACGGGTGTGGTCATCGACCGTCGCTACCTGGAGCATGATACGGGGCCGGGACATCCGGAGCGCCCGGAACGCATTGCGACCTTACTAGCCCTGCTGACAGCCGCGGAGGCGGATATCATGCCGGTGGCGGCGCGTGCGGCATCCGGGGATGAGCTGGCGCTGGTCCACGACGGTGCCTATGTCGAAGAAGTCGCAGCAACGCAACGCAAGGCGTACTTCGCGTTCGATGCCGACACGCCGACCTCGCCACAATCCTACGACACGGCGCGGTTGGCAGCCGGCGGCTTGCTGGCGCTGCTCGATGAGATCATGGGTGGCACGGTCGACGACGGCTTCGCCTTCGTGCGCCCGCCCGGACACCATGCCGAGCGCCACCGCGCCATGGGCTTCTGCCTGTTCAACAACGTGGCGGTCGGCGCCGCGTATCTCCGGCACCGCTACGGTTTGCAGCGCGTCCTGATCATGGACTGGGACGTGCATCATGGAAACGGCACCCAACACATATTCGAGGACGATCCCCGGCTCTTGTACATCTCGACGCATCAGTACCCGTACTACCCAGGGACCGGCGCAGTCGAAGAAGTCGGGTACGGGGATGGCGAGGGCTACACGGTGAACTTGCCGTTTCCGGCCGGTTTCGGCGACGCTGAGTACGGTGAAGCCTTTACGCGCATCGTCGAGCCGATCGCCCGGCAGTATGCACCGCAGTTCGTGCTCATCTCGGCCGGGTTTGATGCGCATGCGCGTGACCCGCTCGGCGGAATGCAAGTCACGGAGGGCGGCTTCAAGGCGATGGCGCGTTCACTGCTGGCGGTCGCACGGGAGTGTGCGAGCGGGCGCTGTGCGGCGATTCTGGAAGGCGGGTACGATCTCACGGCGATCCGCGACTCGGCCAGCGAAGTCCTGCAGGAACTGCGGCAAACGAGCGGCGCAGAGCTCGCGGCGCCGACAGAACCGAGCCGTGCGGCTGCGCTGCTCGAGCGGATCCGCGAAGTGCAGGGGCGGTACTGGAAGCTGTAGGGTGGCCCTTGTGGTGCGGGCCGGCTGCACTGGTGTGAAGGCCGTCATGCCCGCGCATGCGGGCATCCAGGAGGGGGGTGGTGGCTACGCGGCCGGCATGGATTCCCACTTTCGGCGGGAATGACGGTTGATTATCAACGTGGTCAGCGGCCGAGCCACACGCACGGCCGCTTGACGGCTGCATCATGATTTGGTATGCACCGGTATCATGAAACGTCCACTGCAGGTTTACCTCGACGAAGCGGATCTCGCCCGCCTCGAGAGCTGGTCGCGGGAACGCGGTTGGACGAAGACGCAGGCGATCCGCGCCGCCGTGCGGGCGCTCACGCAGCCGCGAGAGCAGGACCCGTTGCTGTCCATGAGCGGTATGCTCCATGGATTGCCGGCTGACTGCAGCGAGCAGTTTGATCGGTACCTGCAGGAGACCTACGTTGCGGAGAAGCCCGCCCGGTATCGGCGGTCACGTCCGGCCCCGCGTGCTCGTCGATAGCGGTGCGTGGATCGCGCTCGTCAGCGCGAACGACGGCCACCATGCGCAGGCGGAGGCACTGTTCCGATCGGCGATCCGCCATCGTGTTCATCTGATCACGACCAACTTGGTGGTTGCGGAGACGCACCGGTTCCTTCTCCACAAGGCCGGCAGGCACGCAGCGCAGGCGGTATTGCATCGCATGGACGCGAGCCCATTGCTGGAGATCGAGTTCGCGACAGCGGCCCATCACGCCGGCGGACGGACCTGGATAGACAAGCTGGCAGATCAGGTGCTCACGTACACCGACGCGGTCAGCTTCGCGGTGATGGAATCGCGTGGATGTACCGGCGCGCTCACCTTCGACCGACATTTCACCATCGCGGGCTTTGCGCGCTGGCAGCCGAGCGAGTGAAGCGCGAACCGAGAGGCCCCTGCGAGGCCACGGCGGTCACCGGTGCGTCGTGCAGCCGGGACGGCTGCACGACAATTCAATCCGTATCACGAAACGCGTCGGCCGGCGGTTGAGCTGCGGACGGGCGTCCAATTTCCAGCCCCGGCTCAGCCGGCTCCGGGGCCGTCGCCGGCTGCACGGCAACGACGCTGGGCTCCGTGCCGCGGCGGAAGCACTCCAGCAGGCCGCCCGTCCCCGGCGGAATGCGCTGGCCGGTATGCGGATCGATCCACACGAAGCTGATGCCCGCCGGCACGGGGAAGTCCAGAATCGGTTCACCTTCAAGAGCGCGTTCCATGAAGCGCTCCCAAATCGGGGCAGCGACGTGCCCACCGGTCTCGCCTTTGCCCAACGTGCGCTTCTCGTCAAAGCCGACCCAGACGCCAGCGAGCAGCTGCGGCGTGTAGCCGATGAACCACGCATCATTCATGTCGTTGGTCGTACCGGTCTTACCCGCTGCCGGTCGGCCGAGGTCCTTGGCGCGCCGGCCCGTGCCGTGGTCGATCACGCTCTGCAGCATGCTGGTAATGAGGTAAGCCGTCTCGGGCGAAATGACCTGCTCGGTTTTCGGCATGTTCTCATCAATGGTGTTACCCTGGCTGTCGGTGATCCGGGTGATGAAGCGCGGCTCGACGCGCAGTCCTTGGTTGGCGAACACGCCGTACGCGGCCGCGAGGTTCAAAAGGGTGACCTCCGAGGAGCCGAGCGCCAGGGAGAGGTTAGGTGCCAGGGGGCTATGGATGCCCAACGTGTGTACGTACTTGACGAGATACTTGATGCCGATGCGCGTTGCGACCTTGACGGTCACGACGTTGCGAGAGAAGGCGAGCGCCTCGCGCAAGCGCGTCGGCCCGAAATACTTCTCCTCATAGTTGTGCGGCATCCAGATCGCATTGTGGTCCTGAAAGGAGATGGGTTCATCGACGATGATCGTCGCGGGGGTAAACTTGCGATCCAGGGCGGCGGCGTACACCAGCGGCTTGAAGGCGGATTCCTGGCTGGCGTGTCCCTTGCACGGCGCGATTGAACTGGCTGCTTTCGAAGTCGTAGCCACCGAGCAAGGCGCGCACCGTGCCGGTGCTCGGCTCGAGTGCCACGAAGGCGCCTTCCACGGGCGGTTCCTGAGCCAGCGCGAATTGGTACGCGTCCATCGCCGCGCCGCCAGTGCCGAGCTGTGCGTCGGCCAGCCGCACGCGGATCACGTCTCCGGTGTGAAACGTTTCAGCCGGTGCCGTGTTCTGGGTTGCCGGTGGGAGGAGCGTGCCGCGGAAGGGCCCGACTTGGACGCGCACGCTCGGTGGGCGCTTCGTGCCGTCTCGGGCTTTGCCGAAGCCGGATGTGCCGGTGACGACGGCTTCGTAAATGTGGCCGCGCTCGAGCGGGCGTTCGCCGATGGTCTGGCGCTGCGTGTGCAGAAAGCTCTCGGCCTCTTCCGCGGAAAGTTGCCGCAACGTGCCGCCATAATGTTCGTGGACCGACAGCTCGGTCAAGCCGTCGCGTAACGCCGCCTCGGCGGCTGCCTGCATGCGGAGATTCAGCCCAGTGTGAACCCGCAGCCCCAAAGCGTAGACGGCTGTTTCACCGTAGCGTTCCTCCAGCAGGCGGCGGACGTGCTCGACATAGTACGGTGCGGCGGCGTAACTGCCTTTGCGCGACGCGAGCGCCAAGGGTTCCTTCATGGCGGCAGCCGCGTCCTCGCGCGTGATGAAGTGGACGTCCGCCATGCGCTCGAGCACGTAACGCTGGCGGGCCTTGGCGCGTGGCCAATGGGTGAACGGCGAGTAACGACTGGGCGCCTGCGGCAGGCCGGCGAGCAACGCGGCTTCGCCCAATGAGAGGTCTTCCACGCTCTTGCCGAAATACTCCTGCGCCGCCGCCGCGACCCCATAGGCGCCGCTGCCCAGATAAATGTGGTTGAGGTAGAGATACAGGATCTGGTTCTTGCTGAGCTGGCGCTCCAAGCGCAGCGCCAGGAACACCTCCTTGAGCTTGCGCTCGTAACTCTTCCTCGGGGTGAGCAACAACGACTTCACCACCTGCTGGGTGATCGTGCTGCCCCCTTGGACCTTTCCTCCGGCCACCGCGTTGTTGATGAGGGCGCGCACGATACTGAGCGGGTCAACGCCCCCGTGCCGATAGAAGCCGTCGTCCTCCGCCGCGAGGAAGGCGTTGCGGACGCGCTCCGGAATCCGTTCAATCGGCACGAGGTAACGTTTCTCGAAATAGAACTCGCCGATCACCGTGCCGTCGTCGGCAAGCAGCTGGGTCGCCACCGGCGGCCGGTACTGCGCCAATTTGTCGAGCGGAGGCAGGCTGGTGGTGACCTCCCAATAGATGAGGCTCAGCGCCGCCCCGGCAGCGAGAACCACGACGACGACAAGAAACAGCAAGAAATTCCGCACCGTCCGCCCGAAGCCGGCGGCGCGGCGCGGGCGGGACCGCGGACTGGCCATACTCATGAGCACGATAACGGTAGCGCTCCGAGGGGTCAACCGCGCGGTGGCGACCAAGCCGACAGAGCCGGAGCCGATGAGGAAGCAATGAAGAAGCGAGAACAGGGAATTCAAAACCGGCGAGTGGAAGGCCGAGCCCGTTTGGTCCGTTCCCCATTCCCGGTTGCCTGTTTTCCATTGCCTGGCCGGACAGCTCGGGCGGCACCCTCAAGATAGTACCGAATGTACAAGGTATACACATGTACACACTGTTGACAGTTACGTATATATACAGTACATTCAACATATGAACCCGGCGCACACGGTCCTGGTGGTGGACGACGAGCCGGCGAGCTTGCGCGCTGTGCAGCGCGCGCTAGCGGACGTGTATGAGGTCTTGACGGTTCCCAGTGGGGTGCGGGCGCTTGCCATCCTCGACCAGCAGGCGGTGGCGTTGGTGATTGCAGATCAGCGCATGGCGGAAATGACCGGCACGGAGCTGCTGGCGCAGTGCATGCTGCGGCATCCCGATACCATCCGCGTCCTGCTCACGGGATATACTGATATCGAGACGTTGACGGATGCGATCAACGCCGGGCATGTGTATCACTATCTGTCTAAACCTTGGGAGGTACGCGAGCTGCGGTTGATGGTCCGGCGCGGTTTGGAGCGCTACGAGGCGGAGATGGAGCGACAGCGGTTGGTCCGCGAGTTGGAGCAGGCCTACGCGCGGGTGCGCCACGAAGCGGAACAGAAGAGCCGGCTGCTCAGCACGGCGGCACATGAGTTGGGGACGCCGGTGCATCTGATCATGAATGCGGTGGCCTTCATTGCGGAGGCGGAGCTCCCAGCGGATACACGGCCGTGGGTCGACACGGCTGAACGCGGTGCTCAGTGGCTGGCCCGCAGCCTGGCGCAAATGGTGCGCTGTGCCCGCTGGCGTGCCGATGGTTGCGCGCTGCGCTACGCGCGGGTGGATCTCGGCGCGCTATTGTCGAGCTTGCGAAGTGCTTTTGCGCCGGCCGTTGCACGCCGCAATCTCACATTGGAACTGCGCATGCCAGGGCAACTCCCGGCGCTGGTCGGCGACCGGGCTGCCCTTGAGACCGCGCTTTGTAATCTCCTGTCGAACGCGGTACGCTTCACGCCAGACGGGGGAACGGTTGTGCTCACAGCAGTTGACCGGGGTTCGGCGGCGGTGGAAATCGCGGTTGCGGACACCGGAATCGGGCTCGATCCGGAGGTCGTCGATGAGGTCTTCGAGCCATTTTCTGCGGCCTCTGGGGACCTCCTGCTGCACGCCTCGGGCGGGTTCGAGTTCGGCGCGCGCGGGCTCGGCTTGGGGCTGGCGATCACGAAATCGATCGTCGAGCGGCACGGTGGAGCCATCACGGTCCGCAGCCAACGGGGTGCGGGCACGCAGTTCGCGATCACGCTGCCGTTGCAGGCGCGGGTGGGGGAGCGCAATGAATTCAGCTAAGATCGCGTCGTTATGCCCTCGGTGGAGGTTGGGAAGGTTCCATTGCGTTGCACGCATTGCGGTCGCGAAGTCCGGGAAACGGTCCATACGCGTGCAGCGTATCGCGTCGACTATTACGGCTTGCACACCGGCGAGGTCGAGCCGGTGTTGATGACGCGCAGCGAGGAGACAGATGTGGCGACGACGGTGTTGAGAATCCTGCGCCCCTATGAGGTCTTTACGTGTGTCGATTGCTATGGCCAACGGTGCGTCCGCGAAGAGCGCGAGCGTCTTTTTCGTCCGGAGCTGGGAGAAAATGTGTCGCTCTTGCCATGATGAGGATGGGCAGCGCTAGGCCCCTGGGCACTGCCTGCGGCGGTGGCGTGTAACGGTATGTGAATTTTGCTTTCTGACGGCTCTGCCAATGCCCCGGGTCAAACATTCGGAGTTAGTAGGCACGTGGTACGCGCGCGATGCCGCGACGCTACAGGCGCAACTCGACCACCTGTTCGAAGCTGCACCGATGTTACAGGGGCACCTCCCGCGCGCCATGTTGGCTGGCCTGATTGTGCCCCATGCCGGGTATGCGTACTCCGGCCGCGCCGCGGCGCTCGGGTACAGCTGCCTCGAACGCAACTCGTATCGCCGCGCCGTGATCCTCGCGCCGAGTCACCGCGTTTCGTTTCCCGGTCTTGCCGTGCTCGATATCGATTTTTTCGAACACCCCTGCGGGCAGGTCGCCGTGGATGCGGCGGGTGTGGCCGCACTTGTCGCTCACCCGTTGGTGCGTGTCGACCCGGGGCTCTTCCAGGGTGAGCATGCGATCGAGATTCAATTGCCGTTGTTGCATCACGTGCGCCCGGACATCCATGTCGTCCCGTTACTCGTCGGCAGCTTGAGCGTCGACGATCAGGCGGCGCTGGCCCCCGTGCTGTCGCGGCTGCGCGATGCAGAGACGGTGTTCATTGTCAGCTCGGATTTCGTCCACTACGGGTGGCGCTTTGCATACGAGCCCTTTCCCGCGGCCGGGATCGAGAATGTGCGCGCCGGCTTGCGGGCCCTGGACATGGGCGCCATTGAGCGTATCTGCGAGGGCGATGCCCTCGGCTTTCGGCAGTATGTGGCGGCTACTGGCGCGACGATCTGCGGCCGCCTGCCGATCGAGACGTTTTTGACGATGCACCAGGCGCGCACGCCGGGGCGGTTGCTGACGTATTACACGTCGCTCGACCTCACCGGCGATTACGAACACTCGGTCAGCTACGCCACCATTGCGTTCCCGCTGCTTGACTGCAGCCCGACGGCTGGCTGATCATTGCGCCCATGCTGGTGACGGTGCCGCGCACTGGACGGGAAGATCGACGCCGTTGCCGGCCGCGCGGCGAACCCATGAGGAGGATCACCGCCGTCGTTTCACTATGTATCGAAGGCTGTTCACTTTGCATTGTCGCGGGCGCGGGTGTGAGATATAAAGCTAGAGGACACTGCTTCTGGGATGCCAGAACCCGCAAGACAAAGAGCCCACGGTCGGCACCAGCCGCGCCGGCGACATGGGCTGCGACTTTTGGAGGAGATCGGCAGCATCATTGCGCATGCCTCGGACCTGCGTGCCAGCCTGCAAGGAATCGTTCAGACCATCGCCGAGCATCTGTCGATGGAGGTGTGCTCGCTGTATACGTATGACCCGTCGGAGCAGATGCTGACGCTTTTTGCGACCACCGGGCTGGATCCGACCTCCGTCGGGCGGGTGGCCATGGGGGTTGGCGAGGGGCTCACCGGAATCGTCATCGAAAAAATGGAGCCGGTGATGGCCATCGATGCGATGGCACACCCACGGTACAAGTACTTCCCTGAAACCGGCGAGGAGCGGTATCACTCGTTCCTCGGCGTGCCGGTGGTGGATCAGCGCCAGCCGCGCGGTGTGTTGATCGTTCAAACATCTCGGCGGCGGCGGTTCACGCGCGACGAGGTGCGGCTCCTGAGGGCCATCGCGGTTCCTGTGGCCGGTATTCTGGCGCAGACCCGTCTGCGGGCCAGCTTGCAGATCAAAGAGGAAGAGCGGCGCTCGTTCCACAAGCGTATGGTGGAGGCCATCGATCGGCTCAGAGTCTACGAGTCACAGAGCGTCGCGCGCGTGGCGGCAGGGCCGGGTGCGACGACGACCCGCCTAACCGGCCTGGGAGCGTCGCCCGGCTTTGGTGTCGGGCGGGCGTACCTGCTCGACTCGCACGTCAGCGGTGTCGGCCTGCCGGTCAAACGGCGGCAGAGCGCCAAGCGCGAGATCGGCCGGTTGCGCGCCGCGCTCAGCCGTGCAGTCGAGGAGTTGGTGCGCACGAAGGAGCGCATCCAGGCGACGGTTCCGGAGATTGACGTCACCATGTTCGACGCCCAGCAGCTGATGTTGCAGGACGCGACATTCCTGCGCCGGATCGAGGAACTGATTGCGGGAGGGTTGACTGCGGAGGCCGCACTCGAGCAAACAGTTCGGGAATTCGTGGCGCAGTTTGCCGAGTTGAAAGACGAGTACATCAAGGACCGGGCTGCCGACATCAAGGACATCGGCCAACGGGTGCTGCGCCAGTTGCTGGGCATCGAGGCGCCGCAAGGGCCGTCGGGTAAACCAGTCGTCTTAGTCGCCTCGGATATTGCCCTCTCCGACCTGGCACTCATTGAGCAGGGCAATCTGAAGGCGGTCTTACTCGCCAGCGGCGGTGTGACATCGCACGCGTCCATCCTCGCCAAGTCACTCGAAATCCCGACTGTCGTTGGCGTCGAGCATGCTGCGGAGGTGATCCGTGAAGGCGATGAGCTGATCGTGGACGGCAACGCCGGAATCGTGTTCGTCAACCCGGCCCCAGAGATCGTCCGCGAGTACGACCGTTTGGGACGCGAGTACCGTGCGTTCAACCGCGATCTCGAACAGCTACGAGACCTGCCGGCGGAAACCGTGGATGGCCACCGCGTCTGCCTGTCCGCCAACATCGGGTTGCTCGGCGACCTCACTCTCGCCCGTCTCCATGGCGCCGAAGCCATCGGATTGTATCGGACCGAGGTCCCGTTCCTGTCCCACCGCGATTTTCTCAGTGAGGAGGAACAAGTGCGCCTGTATCGACGGGTGGTCGACGGTATGGGCGGCAAACCGGTTACCGTGCGCACGTTGGACCTCGGAGCCGACAAGTACCCACGCTATTTCAATATGCCGCGCGAGGACAACCCGTTCCTGGGGTGGCGATCCATTCGTATCTCCCTGGAGTTGCCGGAGATGTTCAAGGCGCAACTCCGGGCGATTCTGCGGGCTGGCGCCGCGGGCCCCGTGCGCATCATGTTCCCGATGATTTCCAGCCTCGAGGAGATCCGGCGGAGCAAGGAGTTGCTGGCCGAGGCGCAGGACGATCTGCGTGCCGCCGGCCAGCCCTTCGATCCGCGCCCGTGTGTCGGGATGATGGTGGAAGTCCCCTCCGCCGTGTGCTTGGCCGAACACTTCATCAAGGAGGTGGACTTCTTCAGCATCGGCACGAATGACCTGATCCAGTACGTGCTGGCCGTCGACCGCAGCAACCGCAAAGTCGCGTCGCTCTATGAGCCGCTGCACCCCGCGGTCATCCAGTTCATCGCGGAGGCCGTCAATGCAGCCCGCCAGGCGGGCAAGCGGGTCAGTATCTGCGGCGAAATGGCGGCCGACCCCGTCTGCACGCTGCTGCTGGTCGGCCTTGGCTTCGATGAGCTGAGCATGGGCCCGTTCTTCATCCCGGTGATCAAGCGGCTGATCCGCAGTCTCAACTTCGACATCGCCCAGAGTCTAGCCAAGGAGGTCCTCACGCTGCCGAGCGTCAGCGATATCAAGAGCCGAATCTTCGAGACCATGCGCGCGCTCGGCGTGATTGACATCATGGAAATGTATCATTGAGTGAGGGTTCGAGGGTTCCACGAAATGAACCCTTGAACCAGCGGCGTTCTTCGCATAGAAAACCGTCGTGTTGGCGTGCATCGCGTTCGCACCTCTTAATGAGGCGTGGCGGGCGGAGTGGCAGTTCGGACGCGCACGGGTCACGCGCACGAGTCGCGGAAAGGGAGTCGGGTGGTGCAATACGGGGGCAGTCGAGTGGCGCGTAGCTGGGGCACGCTTCTGGTGGCCGCACTGCTGGTGGCGGGGACGTTCTCTCCCGTGAGGGCCGAGCCGGCGGGACGGCCGGACCCGAAGGCCAAGCCGACGCCGCTGCCGATCGGTGAGCTGATGGACCGGCTCCATGCCGTGGCCGACGGGCAACGCCAGCTTGCTGGGCAGGTGGCGGATCTCAGTGAGGAGTTAACCGCCGCGCAACGCAGCGTCAGCGAGGGGCGCGACGAGGTGCGTGAGAACCGCGATGCGCTCCAAAACATCCTCGACCAGGTGAAAGGCATGCGCGAAGAGGTGCGCGGCTTGTACGTCGAGAGCAGCGGGCTCAAAGGCGATATCGCCCAGGTCGGGAAGCAGGTCGAGGGGCTCGACGCCAGCCTGGGCGATTTCCGGCTCAGCGCCGGGATCGTGGTCGCCGTAATCATCGTGCTGCAAATCGTACTCGTAGGCTTGACGTTTCGGGGGCGCGGGTAGAGTATCAGCGCGGTTGGGAGGGTAGTGTTCATGAGAGGACGTGCGCAGTGCATGGCGGCGCTAATCGTGGCGCTGCTGACGTGTGCTGCGGCCGGTTACGCCGAAAATAGCAAGGCGTCCGGCTCGGAGTTGAGCCCCGAAGAAACGCTGGGGCGTTACCTGGCGGCACTCAAGGCGGGTAACTTCAACGACGCTTATCAATACGTGTCGAAAGGGATGACGCAGAACAAAGGACGTGAAGAGTGGGCTAAGGAGCAACAGTGGATCATGCAAATGGCGGACGCCAAGGTGTTCGACTACCACGTGTATCCGGGCAAGATCGAAGGAGAAAAAGCCCGGGTCCCCAATCTCCTCAGTTCGCAAGACAAGTTCCTGAATCAATTGGGCGTCCCGGAGTATGAGCTGTACACGCTCATTCGTGAAGACGGTCGCTGGAAGGTTGATCAACAGCAGCTGCTTGACAGACCCGAACAACGCAAGTGGTTCCCGTCGCAGGTGGAGGAGAAGTGAGGGAGCATGTGCGCCCGGGCCGTGCGTAGCCGTATCTTTCGGGGCGCGCGGGCCGCAGGGAGCGCGCTCGTTGCCGTCTGTGGTGCGCACGGTGCTGCGCGCACGGGTGCTGAAGCTTGCGGCCACAGATCCCAAAGTAGCCCTTGACACTGAGGGGCGAGAGTCTGTAAAGGGGCGATACCAGCGGGAGTCGGGTACGCTGAAAAGTGTCAGGAGGAATCATGCAGGGTAGGGGGTCGGTCCGGCTGCTTGTGGGCCTGGCGGCGTGTGCCGTGTGGGCCGGGTGCCACAGAGAGGTGGAAGGGGTGCCGCTGATCACACGCATGATCGGCATCGCCGACAAGTTCTTCGACGTGCAGGCCCTTGATGCGGACCATGCCGTCGTGGTGGGCTACGGCGGCAAAGTCCTGCTCACCAGCGACGGCGGGTTTAGCTGGACGCAGGCACGAAGCGGCACGAACCGCGCGCTGTTCAGGGTGAGGTTCGTCGATCCGAATACCGGCTGGGTGTCGGGGCAGGCGGGGCTCATCTTGCACACCACCGACGGCGGCCAGACCTGGAAACGCCAGAACAGTGGAACGAACGTCTACCTCTTTTCGATGTGCTTTCTCAATGCCAAGCACGGGTGGGCGGTGGGCGATAAGTCGCTGGCGACGGAGACGTTCGATGGCGGCGCGACCTGGAGCCTCCGCAAGGTTAGTACCCCGAGGGAAAAGGCAGAAAGCGCAGAGGAAGCCGTGGTTTCTGCAGACCCAATCCTGTATGACGTCCAGTTCGTGGATGAAAAAAGCGGCTGGATTGTCGGCGAGTTTGGCAAGATCTTCCACACCGCCGACGGCGGGCAGACGTGGACGGAACAGGAGCGGACCTTACTGGGCTCGGAAGTCGTGGATATGCTGGACCTGCCAACTCTCTTCGGGCTGCGGTTCATCAATGCCCAGACGGGTGTCGCCTCCGGCCTCGACGGCCGCATCGTGCGCACTGTCGACGGCGGCGCGACGTGGAAATTCGAGGCGATGAAGCTCGACTACCCGATCGTCGACCCACTGTACACTCCCACGTTGTTTCCCGACGGTACCGGTTGGGCGATTGGTGCGGCCGGTGAGGTCGTGCGCCTGGCGACCCCGGGCGGCGCCTGGGAGCGTGCCAAGCTGGGGATGGAAGTGGTCACGTGGTTGCGGGGCATGAGCTGGCTGGACGAAAACGACGGCTGGATCGTCGGTGGCTTCGGCATGATTCTGCACACCAAGGACGGAGGTAAAACGTGGATCCCGTCGCTCGGCTAATGGCACTCGTGCCCGTGGCACTCGTGCCCGTGGCACTTGTGCCCGTGGCACTTGTGCGCGGGGCATTGGTGTGGGTGGAAAGGTAAGGGAGGAGTCCATGGCGCTCAACTACGAGGTCCCCCAGGACAAACGCCTGCTGTACTGGCTGGGCGACAAGCTCATCGAGTATCGCCATCCTGTTTCCGTCTTCGTCATTCTGGTCACGGCGCTCTTTGCCTATTGGGGCTCCCAGCTCCAGCTCGTGACCAGCTTCGGCGATCTGCTGCCGCAGGACCACTCCTACATCAAGATCCACAATAAGTACTCGGGCACCTTCGGCGGCGCTAACAACATCAATATCATGGTCGAGGTGAAAGAGGGGTCGATCTTTACTGTCGAGACGCTGAACAAGATTTGGCAGGTGACCGAGGGCTTGGACAAGGTCTACGGCGTCAACCACAACCAGATCGATTCGATTGCCCACCGCACCGTCCGCTACTTGAAGGTGGCGGCAGGCGGCACCATGCGCGCGCAGCCGGTCATGCTGCAGCCGCTGAAGACCCCGGATGAGGCGGAGGCGATCCGGCGCGTCGTCCATAACGCCGAGAACATCTACGGCCTACTCGTGTCCTTGGATGACAAGGCCGCTCTCATCCGTGCCAACTTCATCGAAGGGCGCCTCGACTACAAACGCATCTTTACGGAAGTCAACGAGAATGTGGTGGAACCCTTCCAGGACGCCAACACGGTGATCTCGGTGGCCGGCGAGCCGCGCCTCTACGGCTGGGTCTATCACTATGCCGGCGACGTGTTCTTCATCCTGGTGATCACCTTCTGCGTCGAGTGGGTGCTGGGCTGGATGTACTTTCACGACTGGCGCGGCTGGCTGCGGCCCACCATCAGCGGCATCATCGCGGCCTTCTGGGGCCTGGGCTTCATCCATCTCATCGGGCTGGCACTCGACCCGCTCATGCTGGTGATGCCGTTTCTGATCACGGCGCGCGCGGTCAGCCACGCGGTCCAAATGAACGACCGCTACTACGAGGAGTTCCAAAAGAGCGGTTGGAACAAACGGCGCGCCATCGTCGCGGCGTTAGCCGAGCTGTTCGTGCCGATGCTGTCCGGGATCACCACCGATGCCTTCGGGGTGCTGGTGATCTTGCTGGTGCCGGTGGTCATGCTGCAGAAGCTGGCCATCACGGCGTCGTGGTGGATCTTGGCGATCACCATCTCGGAGCTCCTGCTGAACCCGATCATCTACTACTACCTCAAAGCCCCCGAACCCGAGCTGGTGATCCTGCGCGAGCGGGGCCCGTTCCGGCGGTACATCAACCGCTTCGTCGGCGTGTTGCTGACGCGTCCCGGGCGTGCGGTGACTGTGGCGGCGTGGATCGGGGTGACGGCGGTCGCCCTGTATTTTTTTCGCGGACTCACCATTGGTGATCCGAGCTCCGCTTCGCCGCTGCTGTGGACCGACGCGCCCTACAACCTCTCGCACAAGCACATTCAGGACAAGTTCGGCGGCGTAGAGCCGCTCATCGTGGTGGCCGAAGGCTACGACAAGGACGCCATGAAGGACGGGCGCACTGCGGAACATGGAACGTTTTCAGCGCTACCTCGAGCGCGACGAGTGGTCGGGTACAGCTTCTCACTGGCCGACATCATTCGCGCCGTGAACATGGTCTTCCACGGCGGAAACCCAAGTGGGGGGTGATCCCCGATGACTGGGTGAGCGTCGGCGGCCTGTTATTCATCTATTCTCCGGCTCGCCGCCGACGGAAACGGCGAAGTACGTCGACCCGAGCTACACGACGGCGCACGTGACCTTCTACTGCAAGGACCACAAGGGCGAAAACATCCGGCGCATCATCAAGGAGTGCAAGGACTTCATCGGCGGCACGGAGATCGACGATCTCGGCATCAGCCTCGAGTCGCGCGACGAGCATGTCGTGGTCAAGGAAGTGCGCGCCGAACCGGTCTGGGAAAAGGCCGGGCCGTCGTGGGTCGTGGGCAGCGTGGCCACGAGCGAGGCGCCCTTCGAAGTTGACGACCGCATCGTCGCGGTCGGCAAGCAGCCGGTCAAGAATGAGGCGGAGTTCCGCACCGCGCTCATGAGGCAGGCGGGCAACTCGACGCTCATCGATTTCACCCTGGAACGCAACGGGCAGAACGTGCCCACGACGGTCAGTGCGCCGTGGAAGGCTGTGTTCAAGCTTGCCGGCGGCCTGATCGGCACCCTGGCTGCTGCCAACGAGGAACTGGTGAAGAACGACGCCCTGATGAACTTCCTCGGTTTCTTCACCATGTACATGATCATGCTGTTCACGTATCGCTCCTTCGCCGCCGGGCTGTACCTGCTGGCGCCCTTGGCGCTCTCCAATATCATGGTGAACGCCTACATGGCCGCGAACAACATCGGTGTAAACATCCATACGCTGCCGCTGGTGACCGTCGGCTTGGGATTCGGCATCGACTACGGACTGTATATCGTCAGTCGCACGATTGAGGAGATTCGCGTGCGCGGCGACCTCCAAGACTCGGTGCGTGAGGCGCTGCAGACCTCGGGGAAGGCGGTGACCTTCACCGCCGTCCATGGTCCTCGGTACCGTGTTCTGGACCTCGTCGAACATCCGCTTCAACGCCGAGATGGGGTTGTTGCTGGCGATCTGGATGGCCATCAGCTACATCGGTTCGCAGACCTTGACTCCGGTGCTCATCGTGATGTTCAAACCGCGGTTCATTATGAGGGAAGCAAATCGGATGCCGGCCCTGACCAGAATGGGCGCGCAGCGCGCGACGAGGTGACTATGACACTGACCCTGTGGAACTCGATTGCGATCTGCATTGGCTTCAGCTTCCTGGTCGTGTTTCTCGACGAGTACGTCGCGAGGCCGTGGCGCCACAGAAAATGGGAGCGCAAGGCGGCCTCCGGCGACAAGCAGGCGGAGGAGCTACTGAAGATGGCGCGCTCGGCAAAGGGGGTCGAGGAATAGCGGCGCGCGTGCTCGTGGCGCGCGCCCGTCAAGCAAGCGCAGCGAGCGGACCAGCGACCCACGAGCACGAACACGACGTACGATGATCCTGCGTATTGTGCGTGCCGCCGTCGTCGCGATCGTCGTGCCGGTTCTCTTCGCCGCTTCGCAGCGGGCGACGCTCGCCCGCGGGGGCGAGCCGGTCCCGGGATCTCAGTGACACTTGGCGTGCTGTCGGTTATTTTCCTTGGGAGTGCCGTGATGAGCGAACGGCTGCGCGGGCCGGAGGCCGATCTGCAGAAAGATGTGCTATGGGGCCTCGGCGTGGGCTGCATTCTCACCATATTGTCGCGTTGGTGAAGATCGTGCGGGTGCTCGCCAGAAACCGAGCGCGCGCACGATGCACGGTTCTCGACGGCACCCTTGCACCGGCGGTGGCGTGCCTTACAAAGCTTCCATGGCGCGCGCGCGCCCAAAGGCTTGCACCGGTATTTTGGTGGCGCTGCTGGCGTTGTCGGCCGCAAGCTGCAGGAAACCGGCAGCCGAGCAGCCGCAAGGGGAGTTTTTCCCGCTGCATACCGACGACACTTGGGTCTACGAGGTGACGCGGCCGCTGCGCAACCAACGCACACGGATGACCGTACGTGTGCGCGGCGAGCGCTATGTCAGCGGCCTGCACCGACGCTGTCGTCTGGTCGAGGAGAGCTACGCTGCGGGGAGTGATGAGGG
>CAVSQF010000044.1:0-61608 GCA_963729835.1 uncultured delta proteobacterium
GCAGACTCCAGAGCTGCCGGCTCCGGTGCCTCAGGAGGGGCGCTTGCCACGTGCGCCGCAGATACCCCCGACGGTTTCGGGGACTCCGTACATCCCCCCTCCGTCGTGCGCCGTGGTCGCCTCCGCGTCAGTGGAAGCCGGTGCGGCGCCCCTCGATGTCCGGTTCACCGCCGAAGGTCTGTGCACCGATGCCGAGGGGACGTTCACCTGGGATTTTGGAGACGGCTCAGCGCCCGTCCGTGAGCAGAACCCCAGCCATATCTACCAGAACCCTGGTACGTACACGGCGCGGCTGACTCTCGCGGACCCTGAGCACAATGCCGAGGACACCGACGAGGTAGAGGTGAACGTGGCCGGCGGGTGACCGCCGGCCCTACTGCCTCAGGCGACCTGACGAAGCCGTTGCGAGCGCTGATCCGTCGCTGTGTTGGCGATGACGCTCCAGCGGTTCACAAACTGAGCGTATTGCCCCGCATAGCGCTGGCGCGCCGCATGTAGCGAGAAGGTCTTCCCGGAGATCGCCTCCCAAGGAATGATGAACGCCTCTTCACGTTGTGGGCGCCGGGGCTCCATTGCTACACAGACGAACACGTCGGCGTAACGTTTGCCGAGCTTGCCGTGATGGTGGAAGTTGAAGTGCCACGACCGGTAACGATACGTGTAGCGACGATCACGAACTGTGACATGATGCCGGCGCATGCGCGGAAAGGCAACGCGGAGGGCGATCCGGGTGCGGTCGTTGACCAGCAAATCATACCCCAGGGTTGGAGAAACCGAACTTACCTTGAATCCCATGCGGCGCAAACGGTCGCTTACCCGCCGTTTGGGGAATAAGTGTTTTTCTACTCGATCCATGATGTTTTGACGTCTCGGTTGGCAGCTATATTCGAAAACGGCCGACGGCTCGGCTGCCTTTTTTCCTTGGGCGTATCGATGTGCGTGCCGCAGCGAATCTTTTTGACTCACCGAGCCGCGTCGGCTAGAGTTCCCGGGCGTGCGGGCGTAGCTCAGTTGGCTAGAGCGTATGCTTGCCAAGCATAAGGTCGCCGGTTCGACCCCGGTCGCCCGCTCTTCGAGAAGGGGCCAGGAACACCTGGCCCCTTCTTGTCCCTTCTTTGCGACGTTGCTGTCAGAAAACCGGGGAGAACGTTTCACGAACGCCGCGCTACACGCCATACATCCCGTTTTCGCCCGTGCGGCGTCTGTTTTCGCCGTCGCGGTCGCCGTTTTGTGCGTCGCCGCGCCCGCTTGGCCGTGGGGGTGTGAAGGGCATGAGACGATCGCCCTCGTGGCGCAGAAGCACCTCACGATCCATGCCCGCCGGGCGGTGAAGGATCTGCTCGAACCGCTTCCCATCGATCCACGCCTGGAACGGTCCTGTCATCCGGCGGGACTGGATCCGCTTGCGAACGTCTCCACCTGGGCCGACGACGTGCGCGGCGACGACAGCTCACGGCTCTACGCCACCGGCCGCTGGCATTTCATCGATATTCCGCGCAGCGCCGCACCCGACGGCCTCAAAAGGTTTTGCCCGCTACCGGCCGGCTGTGTGACTACGGCAATCGAGGATCAGCTCACGGAACTGCGCGCGCACCGGCTTGACCGGCGCCGGGCAGCTGAAGCCTTGATGCTCATCATCCACCTCGTCGGCGATCTCCATCAGCCGCTGCACTGTGCAACGAACAACGACTCGGGCGGCAACTGCGTGCCCGTCGTTTACTTCGGGATCGAGCCGCAGCTGTCGCCAGGACACCTTGAAAGCGCTGTGTACGAGCCCAACCTGCACGCGGTGTGGGACACCAACATCATCCGCCGGCTCGTTGCGCATCGCGGCGCCGCCTGGTTTGCTGATTTCCTCGAGCAACGTTTCCAATCACGGTGGCCATCTTGGCTGCAGGCCCCGATCGACCTCGAGCGCTGGGCGTGGGAGAGCCATCAAGTTGCCGAGGAAACAGTGTACGGCAAGCTCCCGGTGCCGATACCCGTGCACCCCGAGCAGCGACACGCCGGATGCAACCGCATTTCCGCAGGCATGTTGCGACTGCACGAGCAACTGGGCCAGCGCTACCAGGATGCGGCGGCGCCCGCCATCGAGGAGCAACTGGCAAAGGCGGGCATCCGGCTGGCCATGATCCTGAACCAGCTCTGGCCGTGACCCCGCGCCTGGTCACGCCGCGAAACGGCCGCCGGGGCACGGGTCGCGCCGGGCGTGCTGCGGATTTGGTTTACTCCCCCAAGCACGTGTGCTACGGCACTTGATGACGGGTAAACTCGGTGCGCATGAGTCATGGCACCAGCGAAGCGACCAACGCGAGCGCAGCTGCAAAACCGACGTGGGGTGCAGCCCGTGAGCTGTTTCGCAGTCCGCAGTTTGCCTAGGAGGTCGCCATGTCAGGCCATTCCAAATGGAGCTCCATCAAGCACAAGAAGGCAGCCAAGGATGCCAGACGGGGCAAGCTGTTCACCAAACTGATCAAGGAGATCACCGTAGCTGCCCGCCTCGGCGGCGGCGATATCAATGCCAACCCCCGCTTGCGGACGGCAGTGATTACGGCGCGCGAGAACAGCATGCCGAACGAAAACATCGATCGGGCGATCAAGAAAGGCACCGGCGAGCTCGAGGGCACTCATTACGACGAGGTGAACTACGAAGGCTACGGCCCGGGCGGCGTCGCGATCATGGCCAGCGTGGTCACCGATAACCGCAACCGTACCGTGTCCGAGCTGCGGCGCGTGTTCGAGAAACACGGCGGCAACATGGGCGCTGCCGGTTGTGTCGCCTGGATGTTCCACAAACGCGGACTCATTACGGTCGAGAAGAGCAAGGCTGATGAGGAACGTTTGATCGAAATCGGCTTGGATGCCGGTGCCGATGACGTCATGGACAGCGGCGATGTGTATGAGGTCGTGACCGCGCCCGAGAAATTCGAAACCGTGAAAGCGGCGCTGCAAGCGGCCGCCATTGCAACCGCTGCGGCCGAGGTCACCATGGTTCCGCAGAACACGGTGAGTGTGACCGGCAAAGAGGCGGAGCAGACGATGAAGCTGCTCGAAGAGCTCGACGACCACGACGACGTACAGGGTGTCGCGTCGAACGCCGATATTCCGCAGGAAGTGATGGAGCGGCTGAGTGCGTGAAGAGGGCAGAATGGAAAATGGAAAACCGGAAATTGAAAACCGGTAAATGATGCCGCCGGTTTCGACTTCCCGGTTCTCAGTTTTTCATTTTCCGTTTTCCATTTTCTTGTGGGGTTGAAGGGATGCGGGTGTTGGGTGTGGATCCGGGAACGGTGGCGACGGGGTGGGGTGTGGTCGAGGAAATAGATCGGCGCCTGACCTACGTGGCCGGCGGTGTAATTCGCGCGCGCGGTCCGCTGGCGCAACGTCTTGCCCGCGTGTACGAGGAGACCCAGCAGATTCTCTCTAATTTCACGCCCACCTGCATCAGCCTGGAGAAGACCTTCGTCGGCGACAATGTGCAAAGCGCCTTCCGCTTGGGCGAAGCGCGTGGAGCGATTCTCGTCGCCGCCGCGCAGGCCGGCATTCCGGTGCACGAGTACAGCCCGGCAGAGATCAAAGTGGCGGTGGCAGGAAACGGCCGTGCTGCCAAAGAGCAAATGCAACTCATGGTTCGCCGGCTGCTGGAGCTTGCAGGGGCGGTGGCCAGTGATGAAGCCGATGCTCTCGGCGCCGCCATCTGCCACCTGCACACCCACACCTTCACTGCTCAGGTGGTGGGCATTGGGTCCGCAAATCGGCCGCGGAGAACTCCCCAACTAGAACGCAAGAATCGCTCGGCACACGCCCGTTGGCTCCGGGTCCCCTCTCCTCCCGGGTCAAGGTGAGGGGGAGAAGTGCCCGCGACCTTGTCGCCACCTTTCTCACTTCGCTTTTCCGCGCTTGCAGTCTACAGTAGCCGCCAATGATCGCACAACTTGCTGGTGCACTGGCCCACAAGTCGCCGGAACACATCATCGTCGACGTGCAAGGCGTCGGCTACCAGGTGTTTGTCTCGCTCAACTCCTTCTACCGCCTCCCCGAACCGGGAGACCGTGTCGATCTGCTGATCCATACCCATGTCCGTGAGGACGCTCTGCAGCTCTACGGCTTCATCGATCGCCAGGAGAAGGATCTCTTCCTGCTCCTGGTCAGTGTCTCCGGCATCGGTCCACGCTTGGCGCTCAACATTCTGTCCGGCACTCCCGCGCAGGAGCTGCAGGAGGCGCTTGAAACCGGAGATCTGGTGCGATTGGTGGCGACTCCCGGTATCGGCAAGAAGACGGCGGAACGGCTCATCCTGGAGCTGCGTGACAAGGTGAAGCTGCTTAAAGGCACGCGTGAGGGAGGAGACGGACGGCGGGCGACGGGTGTGGAAGCGGAGGCCGTCTCGGCCCTGGTCAACCTCGGCTACCGGCGCAATGAAGCGGAACGCGCCGTGAAAACCGCGTGTGCTGCCGGCGCGGCGGATATCGAGTCCGTCATCCGCAGCGCCTTGAAGCGGGTGGGGGCATGAATGCGGGTGATGACCGGGTCATCACCGGCGGCGCGGCCGACGAAGACCTCACGCTCGACACCACCCTGCGCCCACCTTCGCTCAAGGAGTACGTCGGCCAGGAGAGCGTGAAAGCGAATCTGCGCGTGGCGATCGACGCGGCAAAACGCCGCGGCGAGAGCCTCGATCACTTGTTGCTCTATGGGCCGCCGGGACTGGGCAAAACGTCACTCGCGCACATCATCGCGCGCGAGATGGGGGTCAACATCCGTTGCACCGCGGGCCCGGTCATCGAGCGGCCTGGAGACCTGGCGGCGATCCTGACCAATCTCGAAGCTGGCGACGTGTTGTTCATCGACGAGATCCACCGTCTCAGCCGGGTCGTTGAGGAGATCCTCTATCCGGCGATGGAGGACTACCAGATCGACGTGCTCATCGGGCAAGGACCGTCGGCCCGATCAATCAAGCTCGATCTGAAACGCTTCACCTTGATTGGCGCGACGACGCGTGCCGGCTTGCTGACCTCGCCGCTCCGCGACCGCTTCGGGGCCAGCTTCCGGTTGGACTTCTACACCGCGGATGAGCTCGCCACGATCGTGCGGCGCTCGGCACGCATCCTGAACGTCCCAATCGACGATCCCGGTGCCACGGAGATTGCACGTCGCGCGCGGGGTACGCCGCGCATCGCCAATCGGCTGCTCCGGCGCGTGCGAGATTTCGCCCAGGTCCGCGCTGAGGGCACCATCTCCAAGCCTGTGGCGGACCAAGCACTCCAGATGCTCGAAGTGGATCACCTAGGCTTCGATAAGATGGATCGGGCCATTCTCTTGGCTATCATCGACAAGTTCAGTGGTGGCCCCGTGGGCCTGGAGACTCTGGCCGCGGCAGTCGGGGAAGAGAGCGACACGATCGAGGACGTATACGAGCCGTACTTGATCAAGGAAGGCTTTCTCAGCCGCACCCCGAGAGGTCGGGTGGCGACACAATTGGCCCGCGCGCACCTCGGTAAGCCGGAGCTTCCACAATCCCAAGCCGCGCAGCGCACGCTGTTCAATAACAGTTAGATTGTCAGATGCCCGGCGCGAAGAACACGACGCGAACCGGCAACGCCCTTGAGGAGCGCGTGCGCGACCTCTTCCAAGCTGAGATCGACGCGGATCGCTTTTGGGCTAATAAATCGAACTGCAAGGTCTTCTGGAAGAAAGGGTATCACTCGAAGGACAGGGGCGACGACATCGTCTTTGACGTCTCGATCGAGATATATCTACCTGGCTCCGCGGAGTACTCAGCACTCGTGCTGATCGAGTGCAAGAACTACAACACACACTCAGTGCCCGTCGATGACGCCGAAGAGTTCTTCACGAAGGTCCAGCAGGTAGCGGCGGCAAATGCGAAGGCGGTCATCGCCAGCACAGCGGCCTTTCAGCGGGCAACGCGCGAGTTCGCGAAGTCCAAGGGAATTGGGCTGATGCGCTACTTCGATGCGAACAATTTCAAGTGGGAGTTGAAGCGGTCACCATCCGCCACGGCCCGATCCACTTCAGCCGAGCAGGCTTGCCTTGTGGAGGAAGGGCTCGCGCGCGAGGACTTTCGGAGTCTCGCCTTCGATCTCTATCTACAATCCCCCACCCGCGAAACGAACTCCCTTTGGGACTTCTTCGAAGACTTGGTGCTCGACTCCGTGCTAACACCCGCTCAGGCGCGAAGCATCACAAACCCCCGAAGCAAGCTGACGAATCAAGTGCCGTTTCTCGAGAAGGAGGATATCGAGGGCAGATGCGCAGAGATCTTGTCCGATCTCGGCTACATCGGCGGCGAGGTTTCGCTTGACGAACTCTGCGCTCGCGAAAAGCAGCGCACCAATCTGATTGTCAAAACCGGCGTAGCCCCGCCAGCGTCGCACTCGCCTACCCCGATTCTCGGCCGCATCGCATTCGATCCCCTTGTGATCGAGGTCTACGCGTACGAGTCGCCGAATCGCGGAAGGGACCGCTTCACTTTGGCTCACGAGCTTGCGCATCATTTGTTGAACCACGGGCAGCACTTGGTACAGGAGTCTTGCGACGACAGTGACTTCGTCCTCCAGCGGCAAGCAGCGGTGCACGGAAGCGATATCGCGCGTATGGAGTTCCAAGCGAACTTCTTGGCCGCCAGTCTGCTCATGCCCAGAGCGCACATCATTGAGGACTTCCGGCGCTTGGTGAGGTCGCTCGGTATCGCCGATAGGGGCTTCGGCGCGCTCTACGTCGACGATCAGTCGTGCAATGTCCAGAACTTCGAACTGGTGACTGGGCAGTTGATGCAGAAGTATGGAGTATCCCGTACCGCTGCCAAGATCCGCCTAGAGTCGATAGGGCTCCTACATGACGCTCGCGGTCGAACCGGTCTGCGTCCAATGCGTGACCTCCTCCTCCAACCCGACGGTCTCTGACGCTACATTGATGTTGCTATGAGCGCGGTGCAACCTAACAGGGCGGTCCAGCCGACCGCGGCCACGGCGCCGCGCGGGTGGCGATGCAACGGCGGACAGGGCCGCGGCGGCTGACCGCCACGACGTTGAGCTTGTAGGAAAACCCAACGAGGCAGGTCGGAACACGGAAACTCGCGATATGACGAATCGAAATCAGAAACGCAGAACATTTGCCTAAAATGCTGGGAAACGTGGCCAGAGAAGCTCGACGCGCGTTTCAGGGTCGATCCGAAGCGAAGCAGAGGAAAATATCGAGTTGCGGAAAATCACTCAAAGTTCCATTTTCCGGGTTTTTCTACATCCTCGTTAGGCCCACAGTCCCGGGTAGTGTCCTTGGACACTGCTCAGTTCCGAAGGGAGGTTGGCGAACACCAGACGGACATGGGAGAGTGAACGATGGAACATCGACGCATGGTTGCCGTGTGTGACATCCTCGGCTTCACTGGGCTGCTCGACAGCAGGCCATTGCAGCAGGTCGTTTCGTCTCATCTCGATTACTTCAGAAGAGCGCTTGATTTCGCTGTTCGTCAACGAAAGGCTGCTGACAACGTAATTTCGCTCTCAGCCCTTCGCGAGCAGCAGCGGGTCGGGGTCGCATGGTTCTCAGACACTGTACTTCTCTATAGCCTCGGCGACTCCGATGAAGACTGCCGGAGGGTGATCGAGACAGTCGCCTGGCTCCTATTCGTGACGATGTTCAAGTCGACGACGCGCATCCGCGCGGGTATCGGCTACGGTGAGCTATATGTTGACGCAGCGAACGAAGTCTTTATCGGCCCTGCGATTGTCGACGCCCACAGGCTTGAGAAGGCGCAGGAGTGGGCAGGAGGTGCCCTTACTGAGTCTGCGGCGAAACGGATTCCACCCGCGGTGGCTGATGACTGGAAGGAGCGGTATTTCAGCTGGTACTTGGTCCCGTATCGAGTGCCCCTTAAACGTCAAGGCGGCGGGGCTCGCGATGGCCTTGCAGTCGATTGGACTCGCGGAATCCATGACTATCAGAAATTCCCGTGGTCAGGAGCGTCGATAGTGCCGACCCGAGAGGACAGGCAAACCAGGCGCGATGTTGTCACAAAATGGCGAAACACGAAGAAGTTTCATCATGACGTCTGCGACAACTGTCGACCAGAGTTACGACTGGGTAAGTTGGCCAAGAGCTGACAGGCGAAGGTATGCAGATCACCGGCAGAAACCCGCATACGGCTCTGGCCTGACCGTTCCCCTGTGGCGTTCTTGCCCAGCACAACCGCTGCGATATATACGAGCCGGAAGGCAAATGGCCTAGTATATACGGAAGTCGTTTCGGTTTGGGCCGGTCCGGCTGAACGTTTCCAAGCGAGGTATTGGTGCGTCCGTTGGTGTTAAAGGTCTCCGCTACGGAATCGATGCGCGGGGCCGCCAATACGTTCACGCAGGCCGTTCGCGAGAGCAGCGAGCACGAGGGAAGCTGCGGCAATATAGGCAGCCCGTGGGTTGGCAAAGCCGCGCTGAAGGGTGAGCGTCTCGGCGCGAACACTAGCCGGCGCTGGCACTGAATATCTGGGCGGCGGCCCAGTTGGTCGATCCAAGTCGAAGGTGTCGTCAGGGAGAACTTGGATTTGGTGCCCCAACCGGAGGGTGATACCGACGCCAAGGTCGCGAAGCGGGGTGGAGAGGCGCTCATCTTGAGCGCTCGTGACATGGACAGGAAGGAGCGAAGGAGCTATGCGGCGAGGTAAGATGTCAGGCGCCAAACGCGACCTGTTGCCTGAGGGCTTCGCGTCGCTCGAAGAGTTCTGGGCGTTCTGGGATACCCATAGTACTGCCGACTACGAGGATCTCATGGAAGACGTGGATGTGCAGACGGACATACGCCGCAGCCGGACCTACTGCGCCGTAGCGAGGGACATCATCGCCCAAGCTCGAACGCAGGCGCGCCGGCAAGGGGTATCCACCGAGACGTTGATCAATCTGTGGCTGCGAGAGAAGGTGGCTGAAGCGGTGCGGAACGGCTGAGCGATGATCCTGTCGCTGGTGGTCTCACCGCCGTCGTTCAGATCTTCTTACGACTCGGCCAACGCTGATCGGCCCCATCATCGGCTTTCTCGCATTTCGGCAGATCCGTACGGCAATCCGCGCAAGGCAAACTGTTCGGAAAATGATGGCTGAATTCGGCAAACTGCTGGTGCTGTTCGGCGCGTTGCTCGTGGTGGTTGGCCTCCTGCTCTCCTTCGCAGGCAAAATCCCGTGGCTCGGGAAGCTCCCCGGAGACATCTACTACAAGGGCGACCACGTCACCTTCTATTTCCCGCTGGTTACCTGCGCCCTGATCAGCGTGGTCCTCGCCGTACTGCTCTACCTGTTACGACGGTGATCCGCGTAACTGCCGACAGCAGGACAGTCACCGTTACCTGCGCCGCTGCGCTTCCCGCACGGCCTGCTGCGGAGTCACTACTAGTGAGCTGCGGGCCTGTTCCTGCTCGCGCTCCTCTTCCACTTGCAGATGCGCGGCGAGGCTGCTGCGCGCGAGCTGCTCGCAGAACGGAATGTCGCGCCCGCCGCGCGTGCTGCTCTCAAGTGCCAGCGCCACGGCCAACGCCTGTTTCGCCGGCTCGGCGCGCCGGGTGGCGTGCAGGAAGTAGGCCATCTCCTGCAGCCGGTACACCCAGCCCAGACGGCGCTCGCCGCCGAAGAGCTCTTCCACCGCACGCTCGCCCAGGACGCGGAACCGTTCCTGCTGCTGGACCTGGTTCAAAACCAGCGGGCTGTCCCGGATCTGTCGCGTCTCGTCGATGTACGGCTGCAGCGCCTCGGTATCGAAAAACCAGGTGCGGAATTCTTTTTCCTCGAGCAGACGAGGCGAGTCCTGGAGCAGTTGCGCATCCCCACGGACGGCCTCCGGATCAACATACCGAAAGATCAAAGGCGGCAGCTCGGCGGCGGGCTCCTTCAGCAATTGCGCGCGTATTCCGGGATAATCGCCGCTGATCGGTTGCCCGTGCTGCGTTGCCCAGCGAAAGGCGCGATCCATGAGATGATCGCAGTGGCGCCAATCAGCCTTCACGAAACGCAGCTCATGCTTCTGCAGGAGCTCGCGCTCGATTTCGCGCAGGGCTTTGCGTGTGGTCGGCGTCAGCTCCACTTCCCGCAGGCCGTGCGTGTGATTGACCACGGCGAAGACATGCGCCACGCCACCGGGCCGTGGCTTCACGAGCCAGACGATCTGGTCGCCGTTGCCGTCGACTGCCGATACATATCCTTCAAGAACGGGCGCCGGCGCGACCCGCGGCGGTTCGGCAGGCGCGGGTTGAGGGATGGAGAGGCCGCGCTGCTCCAGGCGATATAACGAACGGCGGACCTCCTTGCGTACGAGCTTGTCGGTACTGCTGCTTTCCAAAGCCAGCAACGCGTCCACACTCGTCGGCTCAGGCCGCCTACCCAGGCGCGCGGCGATTGCCAGATCGGCGGCGGGATCACGGCCCACGGTGTTCCGCAGCGTCACCACGTCGGCATTGGCATCAACCGCCCAAGCCTTCAGCAGATCCTCTCCGCGGCTGAGTTGTGCTTCACGGTTGGACTTACTCATGCGGGTGCTCCGACGGGGCGGCTGCTCCCGGCGTTGCCGGTTCCGGCGCGGCCGGTGCCGGTGCGGCCTCTGAGGCGGCAGCCGCACGCGGGAACATCGTCAACTTCGGTGTCACGTGGTCGTGCAGCCAGTGTGGATCCCACCATTCCACAGGATCCACGTGTACGCCGTGCAACATGATCGAGAAATGCAGGTGGTCGCCGCCGGCCAAACCCGTTTGACCGGTTTGCCCGAGGCTCTGTGCCGTTTTCACATGCTCCCCTTCCTGAACCGCTATCGTACTGAGGTGTCCATATAAAGAGAAGATTCCCATCCCGTGGTCCAGAATGACGGCGTTGCCGTAGATGCCCAAATCGCCCGCGTAAGCCACGATACCGTTTTGCGCTGCCTCCACTGGGCTCAGCTTCAGTGAGGCGAGGTCGAAGCCGAGGTGTGTCTGATGATCAACCACGTCGCCATGGTAGGTGTAGGTACGCCGGTCGGCGAACGAGCTGAGCGGCGCGGCATTCGATTGCCGATGAAAGGCACCGTCCCACAACGGTTGCGGTACTGAGCTCACAGTGAGCTGACGGATGCGCGCCTCGCTCTGATGTCGCAGCTCGCCGTTGATGTAGAGATACCCCTGCAGCAGATCCGCTGCGGGCGGGATGCCGCTCGCTTGCTCGATCTCCGGGACCTTTGTCGCCAGGAAATCGTCGTCAATGGCGAGAGCGCGTTCGGCGAACTGCCGGGGCTTGATCGTGCACGGCAGGAACACCTGGCGCTGATTCGCGGCGGCGTCGCTGGCGATCACGCGCGGACGCGCGTTGGCCGTGAGATCTTGCGGGATCGCGAAGAACGCCAACGCCACGTTGCGGTCGGCGAAGTAGCCGGTGATTGCAGGGAAAAAGTACTTGTCCACCTCGACCCCGGTGCGGATGCTCTCGGGCGAGACGCGAAACACGGCTAGCTCCATCCCACCCAGCCGAGCGTTGTGCTGCGTGGTCAGCAATTCCAGGCGCGGGGGCGTAAGGTGAATGGTCACTGGCACCGTCAGCTGCGGCTGGCGACCCGAGGGCAGCACATGCCACGCATAGCTGTCGACAAACACCTCGAGGGTGGCCGGCCCCTCCGGAACCTTCAGCTGCACCAAATCAGGTTCAATGTGCACGCGCTTGTCGCTGACGCCGCTGCCGCGCCACGTCAGGCGCGGGTAGCCCTCTTCGAAAAGGCTGAAGACCGTACTGCCGGCCTGTAGGCGCACTTCAACGGCGCGTAGCCCCGGCACATCGGTGTGCACATCCATGTCCAATGGGGTCTTGCGGCCGAGGACCTGAACCGACGTCACCAGCGAGACACGCGGAGCATGGTGCTCGAACTTGAGCCACCAAAACGTGCCGGCTGCCAGCAGGCACACTGCGGTGAGGAACACGAGCGCGGGACGCATCAACCCCATCCATTCGCAGGATGCATAGCGCCTGGTTATTGGCTTCCGCTCAGACCGAAGTCAAGTTACGCCTTGCCCAGGACGCCCGATGGCCGCACGGATAGACAAAGCTGCCGCTTCCCCTATCATCAGGACATGCCAATGAAAGTTCCTCCGCAGAGCGCGGAGACGGCCGGGCGTGGCGCTCCCGAGGCGCGCACATTGCAGCAACGTTACATCGACGAGCTGATTTTCAGAGCGCAACAGCTGTTGAGCGACGGGGTGTCCGTCGGCGACCTGAAACTTGTAACGGGCGCGCTGAAAGAAATGCGGCACGCGTTCAAGCTCTTCGCCCCGTACCAAGGCATACGGAAAGTGAGCACGTTCGGCTCCGCCCGCGTGCGTCCGGGCGACCGCGTCTTCAGACTCGCCGAGGAGTTCGCGCGCCGCATCGCCGATTGCGGGTTCATGGTTATTACCGGCGCCGGTCCGGGCATCATGGAGGCCTGCCAGCGCGGGGCCGGTCGGGATCGCAGCTTCGGGATCAACATTCGGCTGCCGCACGAGCAGCTCGCCAACACCGTCATCCACGGAGACCAGAAGTTGATCAATTTCCGCTATTTCTTCACGCGCAAGCTGTTCTTCATCAAGGAGGCCGACGCTGTCGTGCTCTTTCCCGGTGGGTTCGGCACCCATGACGAAGGCTTCGAGACGCTGACACTCCTGCAAACCGGGAAGACGCGGCCCATCCCACTCGTGTTGCTCGACCGCGCCCGCGGCACCTATTGGAAAACGTGGCAGCGCTACGTGACCGATCACGTGCTCCGGCGGGGCATGATTTCCGCGACCGACCTCGCCCTCTACAAAGTCACCGACAATGTCGAGACAGCGGTCAACGAGATCCTGGGCTTCTATCGCGTGTACCACTCATCGCGGTACGTGAAGGATCAATTCGTCATCCGTATGCGATATCGCGTACCGGACGCTTTCGTGCGCGATCTCAGCGGCGAGTTCCGGGACATCCTCCTCGACGGCGAGATCATCCAGCGCTCAGCATTTCCCGAGGAAGAGGGCGACTTCGAAGAGCTGCCGCGCCTCGCGCTGCACTTCGATCGGCTGAGTTTCGGGCGGTTGCGAATGCTGATCGATCACCTCAACACGGCGCCGGAGGACCCGGGGACCGAGCGCGCTAGGCGCTTGCTGGCGCAGTCTGCGCAGAACGACTCAAAGAATCCTCAAATGCGAAATTCGAAATCCGAAACTCGAAACAAATCCGAAAACCCAGATTCGAAGGACCCAAACGCATGATCAATACGGCTGCGTGCCAGTCTCGAATTTCGAGCCTTCGGATTTCGAACTTGTTTCGAATTTCGAGCTTCGAGTTTCGGATTTCAAGCCCTCTTGGCTAGCTCTTCGCCCGCCCAATGAAGCGCGCCTCGCGCGTGTCGACCTGCACCGCCTCGTCTCCTGGCGAGAAGGTCGCGCATTCTTTGGGCGTGAGGACCGTCACCTCGCCGCCATCGGCGGCGGAGCTAAGAAGAGCGAGTGTGAGAACAGCAATGAGTGGTGTAGGGTCTCACGTGAGGCCGAACGTATATGCCGTTCAACCGCCGCGGCCGGAACGCGCCCCTACGGTTTTGCCCGACCGGCTCCGTGGCCGCGGTCGGGTGGGGCGGCTTGTTCGGCTTCGCCGCTGCGGTGGTAATCCTAATCGCTCTCGGACCTCGGCACTAGACAATCCGCCTTCTGTCTCCAAGCGGCGCCTTGATCGCTCCAAGATGGCCTGGAACTTTGGATCGAGGCTTAGGAGCATGTTCTCCGCGTCCTGCTCGTCGGCGGGGACGATGGTTGCAACCACCTGCCCATGGTCCGTGAGCAGCAACGGCTCATCGCGGCCGGGCCTGATGTGCGGGGCCAAGGCCGAAACTTCCGACAGCTCGATGGCTTTCATAGATCGATTCTCTCCTTGCCGATCCACAACTCATTGTGCCGCTTGATGCCGACCGCCGCAATCTTGACCAGAGACGGCTCCTCCTGCACGTCATAGAATACCCGGATGTTGCCCAATCGCAGTTCCCACGGAGCAATCGGGTTCAGACGCAAAAGCTTTCGCCTGCGAGTTGGCAGCTGCGGTCCGTGGGTGAGCTGCTCATCCACTTGATCCACGACGAGCATCTGTGCGGCTTTCGGTAACGCCTGGAGATGGTCCACCGCTTCCGGGGAGTAGATAATCCTGAAAGCCATCCCGCAGCGTCCTCAGGCCATTGCCTCATAGCACAGCCTGGCTTGGCAGCCGAACGCTCCGGCTCAGGCGCGGCGCGCATCACGACCAAGCCCCAATCGAAGCACTGCCGACCAAGGAGCAAGCTCCTCGCCGGCGCCTGCAGCCGGCCTGTTCGGCCCAGTCTTGATCTGCGTGGGCTGATTCATCTTCTTGCGCCATAACGCCTTCGATTCTGGCGGCCTCTCGACTTACGTTCGTTACGTAACTACGTCTGGCCTTCCCGTGGATGTCCTGTCCGTTTCACCTGCGACTGACGATGGGACGCCCCATCGCACCTTAGGTAGACGCTGCGAGACATTAGCCCTCTCGTCTCTCTGCGCATGGGGGTAGCGGATCGAATCCTTCCGGAAGCTTCGTAGGGTTCTCGGGAGCGGCACAGGCCGAGCGTATTTGATCAGCCGATACTCCAGAAGCGCCACGCAGATCCGCGCCGCTCAGGTCCGCGCCGGGCAGATACGCATCGAACAGGTTTGCGCCCCTCAGGTCCGCGTCGCGCAGGTCCGCCCCGCTCAGGTTCGCCCCGCTCAGGTCCGCTCGCTTCCCCGTCTGAGACTTCGGCCAGCCCTCATGTCGCTCTAGGATCTCCTTCCACTCCGCTTCACTGGGGCGCCAGCTCCCGGCGCGCTTGTTCGGATCGGAGCCGGCCCCGTCAGCCTCCCCTGCTTCGCTCGGTTCCGATCCTTTTTGTCCTCCAGCCCCATCTCTACTCACGGCTGTAGTCAATGTTTGCACCAGAGCCCGTCGGTAAAGCTGGAACCCGGAAATACGCTGCCCATCTACGCGAAGGGGATCCGCCAACTGGAGATCTTCGACTGTTGTTTTGTACGCAACGTCTGGCAGTACTCCTATGTTCTCAATGAGATCACCATTCGTTCGCCGCGCTATCGTCCAGGTAAGAGTCATATCCATGCCGATTTGCTCGAGACGCGGTGACACAATTCTTTTGGCGCAACCGCCAGCTCCAGCCGTCGCCGTTCCAAAAAGGGTCGCTCTTCGATTGTCTTGAAGTATCGCGGCGAGAAATTCACCGGCGGAAAAGGTGAGTTCATTCACCAGGACCACAATTGTCTTTGTGTAGTGGTTCTTGGCGGGCAGGATTTGCTCCACACCACCCAAGTACAATGGGCTCGTGATTCTCTGGCCAGTCCCGCGTCCAGCTTCTCTCTCTGACAGCACCAACCGCGAGTAGGCGACGCGCTCCGGCGATTCCTCCTCTGCGTTCGCGACGATGTCGGCAGCCACGGCGGCATCATCATCGCTAATCGTAATCTGGTGCTGTGGTAAGCTCAGGGGCCTGTCGGTCAACATCGATAGCAACGCATACATCTGAAACATGCTTCCGCCGGCATTATCTACCTGATCAACAACCAGCGCTGCGGTCGTACGTTGGAAGCGTGCAACTAATTCTTCGAATACATCCACCGCATCCTGGTGGTGTCGGTCAAGTGGTGGAAAAACGATCGAGCGTTCATTCGGCGGCTAAACAATGAACCACTGCTCCTCTCTTATGCAGCTTTCTTATCAGTAGATGTACAAGAGTATGTATTAGTAGTATGATGAGAGTGCCGTTTAGGTACTTCCCGCGCCGGCGCCGCAGGCATGTCCTTCCACCCGTCCAGACGTCGCAGCGTGATGCGCCCGCTGTGCAGCAGACCGAAGAGCAGCAAAAGCACGGCGTCCTGACTGGGCAGGCTCGCCTGCGTCTTCGTGCGGCGACGAAACTCGCCGTTGATGCGCTCCAGCGCGTTGCTGGTGCGCAGCGCCTTCCACTGGGAGGGGGGGAAGGCGGTAAAGGTGAACAGGTCCTCTCCGGCCTCCTCCAGGCTCGTCACGACGTTGGGACAACACCGCTGCCACTTCTTGCGGAACGCGGCGCGTGCCGTATCAATCGCTTCGCGGTCCTTCCCGTAGATCATCCGGCGGTAGTCCTCGGCAAGTTCCTCGCGCAGATGCGCGGGGGCTTTGGCCTCGAGGTTCCGCAACTTGTGCACGGTGCAGCGCTGGATCGGCAGCCCCGGCCATTGCTCGTGCAGGGCGGTCACCAACCCCGGGTTGCCGTCGATCACCGCCAGCGCCGGGGTCCCGATGTGGCGCCGCACGAGACCCTCCATGACGCCGCTCCAGGCCGCCGAGCTCTCGTCGCCCGCCAACTGCATGTCGAGCAGCACCCGCTGCCCATTGCCCCGCACACCGAGCGTCACGAGCACCGGCACCCTCACCCGCCGTCTTCCGAGGCGCACTTTCGGGTACCAGCCATCCAGGAACAGATAGCGAATATCGTCCTGGGCCAGGTCCCGTTCGCGCCACGTCTTGAAGTCGGCGGCCAACCGCCCCACCAAGCGTGATACCGCGTCCTTCGACAGTGGGCCGCCGCGCAGCAACGGGGCCAGCGCGCCCTTGATCCGCCGCGTGTTTATCCCGCTCAGGTAGACTCCGAGGATGGCCTCGTCCACTCGCTTGGTACGCCGCTCGTAGCGCCGCACCGTGCGACTCTGCCACTCCCTACTGCTCCCATCCGCCTCCTGCAATCGCGCCCGGGGCATCGCAATGGTCGTCGCTCCCACGCTCGTGGTCAGGCTCCGTTCTCGGTGCCCGTGACGGTAGCCGTGGCGCTCAGCGCCCACTCGCTCCGAGGGCTTGGCTCCCAGAGCCGCTTCCACCTCCTCTTCGACAATTCGTTCGATCACGTCACGCACGCGTTCTCGGATCCCGAGTTCAATGCTCTCTGGGCCGTACCTCTCCGCTTTCGTTTCCCGTCGTCCGTCCTTCCTGCTATCTGTTACCATGGCGTCATCCTCTGACCCCCGCTGCTACGCGGGAGTTGTTCTTGGGTTAAGAAACTGGCCGGATGATGACGCCTTTCCCCTTTTTCCACCACACTCCCGACATTACCCGCATCCTTGCTGGCGTTGTAGTCTGGAACTCGCACATATCCGATCTGTCGACCATCACCGATCCTACAGATATAGGCGTAATATGCGATCGTCTCCTTTTCCTTCGGTATCTCCCATTCGATCTCACCGATAACAGGCACCCAACTCCGCTTTGCTCCTATGTCGAACGGACTTCCGTGAGAACCAACCGCTGCGGTCGTATCGGGGCGGGCCATTGAAAAGTCCCAAGTCCTCGCACTCGCGCCCAAAGCAAGCATGCGTTCGGGAAAATCGCCCTGATCTGCCTTGCGGCCCCTACTACGAGAAGAGACCATTCGGCTCACTGTTCCGAGGGCGACGGGGGCGCTGGACGGTGTCGTGCTCACTCATACAGTCCGATCTCCGACAGCGTCTCCTCTCGCAGTACCTCGGGTTCCACGGCGGCATGTGGAGCAAATGCCTCGTCAACCTTGGCCTTGGCCTTGCCAACCAACTTGCGCGCATCTGATGGAATCAGGTCAGGTGACGCGATAGCAGCGAGGCGAAACGCGACCAAAGCATCCCGCGCATTCTTCTGCTGGTCGGATTTGATAGCCGACTGAATCGCCGCATACCGCTCTTTGAGCTCGGGTATTTCGCCGTAGTCTGCCTTCTCCAGCGTCCGCCTCAGCGAGAACGTCGCGTAACCACAATCGAGAGGCTCTCCGTCCAAGAGAAGCCTTCGGTCGCCATCCAGAGAAAGTTTCGCCGGATCAATCGAGCCCTTTGGACGGGCGATGACTGCTGCCACGCAGCTGGTGGCCAAGGTGAGATCTGTATCGACCCCTACCTCGAGCTCGGTGTCTTGCACCTGACCGGCGATCAGGTCCATGCCTTCAGTGATGAGTGGTACGAACGGCTTGATCGCACCCACGTAGCTGATACCGGCAGCCGCGGAGACCCTTGTGACGTAGTCCAAGATGGGGGTCAGCAAATTTCCGCTCTTGACCGAGAATAACCCAAACTCCAGCGACACAGGGCCACCGCGGAATGCGGTCGCACCCATCATTTGCTTCGACAAGGTGATAACGCGGTCTACCGAGCCTTTGTCGAGTTCCGCAAGCTTCTCTGGTTTTGACACTGCGGCAAGCTGCGCGCGCGGCTCCCCCTCACGCGGAAGCGTCACGAAGGAATACGCGACTCCGTGAAAACGAGTGGCAAAAACGCGAGCCCGCGCCAACCGCAGCGACTCCAGATAAAGCTCGATGTAGCAAGCATCGGGCTCGATGGGTTCACCGATCCCAGGTATGCCCGGCGCGGGGATCGACGGAACAAAGATGAATTCGACTGGCGAAGCCCCCGCCACAGCCCCCGCGAGCCTCTTCAGCTGATTCCCAAGCCAGCCCATACTTGCCCTCCTTTGCGCCTTCTCATCCCGCAGTTAGGCCTAACTCCGATAGTGACTAAGTCCGTGCTCCGCTGCGGGCATGCAACCTAGAGAAGCATCGACCTCTGCCGAATACTCCCGCCGCGGCGGCGGTTTCTCCACCACCTTGAGCACGCTGTCGTCGACGATTGCCATGTTCAGTTCTCCAAGTACCGCCTCGCGAGTGTCAGGCTGTTCCATAGCCTGCCGAACGGCTTGCCGGTGAGCGGCCGCGGGCGAGCCGCGACGGCTCAATCGACACGGCGCAGTCCATGCCCGCGGGCCGATCCACCGGCGGGTTAGACAGGTTGGTCATTTGCACGCAAGCTTCTCCGATGTGTCTGGACAAGGAAGAGAGATACAGTGCCCGCGGCGTGGACCGCCAACACGGCGACCGAGCGATCCGTGATGCGGAGTCCTGCTGGCAGTCCATGCCGATCGCCGCCTTGGTTAGTGAGGGCCGCCAGACCATCCATGACCTGGCACAGCCCGTTCAGCATCTGATGCACTGCCTGCGACGAACCGGAGGAAGCCTGGATCTGGAGAGTCCGCCGCGCTTGGTTGTATAGTCGACCGAGGTCCCCCGAAGAGTCTGGCGTTTCGCCATGCTCCGTGAGAATCGTCTTGCACGTTGTTTCGACCAGCGCACGCGCTGCGGTGATCGCAGAGGATGGCGAAGGTCCGATCCGTGAGGCAGCCGCGAACCACTGGTTCCGCACGCCGTGCATACTCAGGGCTGAAAGGTCAACAGCTATCGGCGTCATGCCGTCCGCGCCAGCTAGCGCACGGAGAAGTTCGAGCCTTTCAGCTGCGTCCGGCAACGCGCCGATGGCAGGAGGCGGATCGTCGCAGAGGTCGTAAAGAAACTGGCGTTGATTCTCCGGAGTCATGGCACCTACGCACTGTTCGAAGTACGCCCCTTTGGTCGGCGGCAAGCCCGGATCAACGGAAGGCACGTCGACCTGATAGCGGACGAACAGCTCCTCAAGCTCCCGAAGGGAATATCCGCTGCGGCCATAGCAGAAACGTGCCGCAAAGCGCTTCACGATGGAAGTCGAAACGGTCTGCATTTCTGCTCTGTCTAACGGCCTGGCGCTCAGCCGCGAGCGGCGCAAGAACCGACCCGCGGAAAGCCGCAACCATGATGCGCCGCTCGTCGGTCTGCAGCGCCGTGTTGGGCGGCATGAGGCTCGCCATAAGACCGAAATTGCAACGCATTACTGACAACACCTCACAGTACTCATAGCCAACGTTTTACCGCCGCTGCTGTATCGCTCGGCATCGTATTGAAGCACAGCTTGGCTTGAGGTGCGTGTTCATGGACCACGTTAATTAACTTCTCAAACAGGATGAAGTTGCTTGGGTTCGTTCGTACACCTGCCCCGATAAGGATGCAATCGAACCGCTTCCGCTTGGGTTGGCTTTGAACAACCGCCTCCGCAGTTTCGCCAAAGTCCGTTAAACACATTTGCACACTGTACCCGAGACGAGTCAATTCGTCTTCAGAGGCCTTCAGACCGGCACGGACCTTCGTTGCGTCCATGCCCGGCGCGTAGCCGGGTTGCGAGAAATCAATCAGTGTTGGATCCAGTCCAATCACGAGTACACTTTTCTCGTCTGACATAGCTGCCTCCATGTAGTTAGTTTCTGATGGAACGCAGGCGCGCCTTCGATTGTGCTCCAAGTACGCGTGGGAGTGCCATTGCTGCCGCCCAACTACTATTATCCGTACGAATCAAAAACCCCGACCCGCGCCATTCCTTCGCGGGCTATTCACCGAGAAAACCCAGCGTGACGGTACGCCGGATCGTTCTTCCGTGTCAAGAGGTTGCGTCATACCTGTGTCACACGGGAATCACTCGCGCGGCGCCGCTAGCCCGCTAGACGGCGGCGGGCTAGCGGGCGAAATGTACCCCGCCAAGAGGTGATCCGCCGGGCTCTCGACGCCACGGCCGCCACGATTCAACACATGTGTGTACACCATGGTTGTTTTCACATCCCGATGCGCGAGTAGCTCCTGCACCGTGCGAATGTCGTAGCCCGCCGCCAGAAGATGCGTCGCGAAACAATGTCTCATGGTGTGCGGGCCCACCGGTTTGGTGATCTCAGCCACTCGTGCCGCCGTGTGAATGGCCTTCTGCAGAACGGACTCGTGGATGTGGTAGCGCTGCGGGGCACCGAACTGTGGGTCGCGACAAATCCTCGATGCCGGAAACACCCACTGCCAGCCCCATTCGCGGCCCGCATTCGGATATTTCCGATCCAACGCCTCCGGGAGCTGAACGCGGCCGAAGCCAGCTTGCAGGTCAGCGTTGTGCAGCTGGCGTACCTGCTCCAAATGCCTGGTTAGCGGTTCTTTGACTGCACTGGGTAGCATGGTGACCCGGTCCTTCTTTCCCTTGCCGTCGCGTACCACGATCTCATTGCGGGTGAACTCAACGTCCTTCACCCGCAGCCGCAAGCATTCTTCGAGTCGCAGTCCTGAGCCGTACAGCAACATGGCCATGATCCACCTGACACCCTTGAGCGCAGCGAGCAACGGTCCCACCTCGGCCCGCGTGAGCACCACCGGCAGTCGTTGCGGTCGTTTCGCACGCACAATGTCCTCCAGCCAGCCCGGATCACAGCCGAGCACGTGCTGATACAGAAACAGGACGGCTGCCAGCGCCTGGTTCTGGGTCGAGGCGCTGACGTGACGCTCGACCGCGAGCGCGGTGAGAAACTGCGTGATCTCCGCCTTGCCCATTTCCGCCGGATGGCGCTTGCCGTGAAAGACGATGAAGCGCTTGATCCAACCCGCGTACGCCTCTTCCGTGCGGTCGCTGTAATGCAGCGTGCGGATGGCGTCGCGGACCTGATCGAGCAGCTTTGGGCGTCCGCTCCCCATCTGCGTGCGGGCACCGGCTGGCAACATGCCCAGCCGTGGGGTGCACGTCTCGGTCGCTTGGACTGCGTCAATTGTAGGGGCGTTATTCATAAATACCTCAGTCGATAGGCGAATATATAGCGAAAGTGCCGCGAAGTCAACTCGGAAAACTACAGGATTTGCACGGTTCGACGGCATCCCACGGCCTGGAACTACACCGAACGCCCTTCTCAAGGCCGTTCCAGTACCTGAAAGGGCTCCGAGCAGCCTGCTCGGGCTGATTACAGGCCTGTAATGGCTCTGAGCACGGTTCTCGACCCCATTACAGATCCTGCAGGACCGATGTGCAGCCCTCCCGGCGCCTTCACCGGCGTGCAATAGCTCTGAGTAAATAAACTGCTCACAGGCGCTGCCAGTGTTGCGGTCGCACCGTGTCCATATCCGACCGCGCTAGCTCTTCGCCCGCCCAATGAAGCGGGCCTCGCGCGTGTCGACCTGCACCGCCTCGCCCGGCTCGAGGTAGCTCGGAACTTGGATGACCAGGCCGGTCTCCAACGTCGCTGGCTTCGTCTGCGCCTGGGCGGTCGCGCCCTTGAGTGCCGGGTCGGTGTCACGGATGCGCAGGACGATCGTTTGCGGCAGCTCGATGCTCATGACACGGCCGTTGAAGATCACCGAGCGAATTCCCCCCAGCCCTTCGAGGAGATACAGGGCATCGTCGCCCAGATCAGCCGCACTCAGGGCGAACTGCTCATACGATGCAGCGTCCATGAAATGGTAGGCATCGCCGTCGCTGTATAGGTATTGAACGGCGCGCAACTCCAGCTGTGGCTCGGCAACCTTATCGGCGGCTCGGAAAGTGCGGTCGAACACGTTGCCGGTGCGCAGGTTACGCACCTTGGCTTTGACCAGGGTGCTGGCACCGCGGGCTGAGGGCGATTGAAACCGTACGTCGAGGATGACGTACGGATCACCGTCCAGCTCGATGCGCTGACCACGGCGGAATTCGCTGGCACTGAGCATCAGCGGTCTTTAGCGTGGCAGTCCGTGGATTTCAAAGCGTTGCGTTCGGGCGCGAGGGTACCGGGTGCCACCCGGTGCCGGCGCAGGCCTTGATTCGCCTCCGTCGTCGTGGTGAAAAGACAAATAGGAGTCCAGTAAGGATCAGAGTCCTCACTGACCGGTGGAAAATCGGTGCGTGAGAGCTTATCGTAGTAGCCTAACCGTTGCATGAGCGGGGAGCGAATGATTCACGGCGTGGTTATCAAGAGACTGGAGGTCCACAGCGATGAGCGTGGGATGCTCATCGAGGTGGTGCGTGCCGACGATCCGTTCTTCGCTCCGATCCGGCAGACCACGTACACGGAAGCCTTCCCGGGCGTGATCAAGGCCTTTCACTGGCATCGGCGGCAGAAGGACATTTGGTTCTTTTCCTCCGGGGTGGCGCAGGTGGTGCTCCACGACCTGCGGGAGGACTCGCCGACGGCACACCAGACCCAGGTCCTCTACATGGGTGTGCGGAACCCTTTGGTCCTGTGCATCCCCGAGTTCGTGGCGCACGGCTACCGGGTCCTGGGCACCGAACCGGCAGGGCTCTTTTATCACACCACCGAGTGCTACGATCCCGGCAATCCGGATGAGGAACGCCTCCCCTTCGATGATCCGCGCATTGGTTTCAATTGGCAGACCCGGCCGCGCTGAGCCCGTGGGGATCGACTGAGCCGATGCGGATTCTGATCACCGGCGGGGCGGGTTTCATCGGCTCCAATTTCATCCGTTCCCTCCTGGCGCGCGACACGTGCGACGAGGTCATCAACCTCGACGCCCTGACGTATGCGGGCAATTTGGAGAACCTCGCCGACCTCGCCCAGCACCCACGCTATCGGTTCGTGCGCGGCGACATTGTCGACGGCGCTTTGGTCGAGGTGCTGATGCCGGAGGTCTCGGCGGTGATCAACTTCGCCGCCGAATCCCACGTCGATCGCAGCATCGATGCGCCGGCTGCCTTCCTGCGTACCAATGTTATTGGCACTGCAGTCCTCCTGGAGGCGGCGCGCCGGGCTGGGGTGGAGCGGTTCGTCCAAGTCTCGACCGATGAAGTGTACGGCAGCTTGGGCCCGGAAGGCCGCTTCACGGAATCCTCGCTGCTGCGCCCGAGTAGCCCGTACGCGGCCAGTAAGGCAGCTGCTGATCTGCTGGTGTTGTCGTTCTGGACGACCTACGGCATGCCGGTGCTCGTCACGCGTTGCTCGAACAACTTCGGACCGTACCAGTTTCCCGAGAAGGTCATCCCTCTATTTGTGACCAACGCACTGGCCGACGAGCCGCTGCCGTTGTATGGGGACGGCCTGAACGTGCGCGACTGGATCTATGTCGAGGACCACTGCGCGGCGTTGGACGCGGTGCTGCGGCGTGGTCGGCCCGGTGAAGTGTACAACATCGGTGCGGGCAACGAGCGCACGAACGTGCAACTGACGGAGTTCATCTTGCGCGAGCTGGGGAAGCCGCGGTCTCTGATCCGCTACGTGACGGACCGACTCGGCCACGATCGGCGGTACGCCCTGGACGCCTCCAAGCTCTGCGAGGAGCTGGATTGGCGGCCGGTGCATCATTTCGATGGCGCGCTGCGGGCAACGATTGCGTGGTATCGGGAGAACGACAGCTGGTGGCGGCACGTGAAGAGCGGCGAGTATCGGACGTACTACGAGCGCATGTATGATGACCGGTTCCGGAGCGCGCGTGCCCGGGAGGGAACCTCATGAGTCAGGCGCAGGTCCGGATTGCCCCCCTCGCACCGGGGCGCACCTCCTCCGTGCGTGACCTGCTGCGCCTGATGCGGCCGGTGCAGTGGAGCAAGAACGCCGTGGTATTTGCGGCGCTGATCTTCGCCAAGCACCTCTTCGTTCCCCATGACGTGCTGCTCGTCACGCTCGGCTTCCTCGCGTTCTGCGGAGTGGCGAGCGGCGCCTATGTGATGAACGACCTGCGCGATTGCGACAAGGACCGCCAGCATCCTTTGAAGTCACTGCGCCCCCTGCCTTCCGGGCGGGTGCGGCGCAGCACGGCCGTCGTGTTGGCCGTTGCGTTGGAGATCGTCGGTTTGACACTGGCAGTCAGTCTCGGCAGCGGGTTTGCCGGTCTGGTGTGTCTGTATCTCGTGCTGCAGTTCGCGTACACCTTTTGGTTGAAGGAGGTGGTGATCCTCGACGTGATGGCGATCGCCGCAGGCTTCGTGATTCGCGCTGGCGCCGGCGGCGTCGTGATCCACGTGCCGGTCTCGCCATGGCTGATCATCTGTACCTTCCTGCTCATGATGTTTCTCGGTTTTTCCAAACGGCGGCACGAGTTGATCCTCCTCGAAGCCCGCGCCACCGACCACCGCTCCAGCCTCAAAGAATACAGCCCCTACTTCCTCGATCAGATGATTGCCGTGGTGACCGCGTCGACGGTGGTGGCGTACGCGATCTATACGGTCTCGCCCGAGGTGCGCAACAAGCTCGGCACCGACAAGCTGTATCTCACCATTCCATTCGTGCTGTTCGGGATCTTCCGCTATCTGTACCTCGTCCATCAACGCGAAGAAGGGGGAAACCCAACTCAACTGCTGCTGTCGGACCGTCCGCTGCTGCTGGACGTACTCTTATGGCTGCTGACTGCAGCCGTGCTGCTGTACTGGAAACCATGAGCCGCGTTGCCGAACCGGTACACGGCCGGCGCGTCGAGAAGCCGTGGGGCTACGAGTTCATCTGGGCGGAAACCGAGCACTACGTCGGCAAGCTGCTGCACATCGAACAGGACCAGCAGTTGAGTTACCAATACCACGAACGGAAGGACGAGACGATTCATGTCCTCTCCGGCCGGGTTCTGCTCGAAGTGGCAGAGGCGAATGGGCCGCGGCGGCGGGTGGAGCTGGGCGTCGGTCAAAGCTTCCACATTCCTCCCGGGACGCGCCACCGCATGACGGGAACCGAGACCTGCGAGATCATGGAAGTCTCCACGCCGGAGGTGGACGATGTGGTTCGGCTCGAGGATCGTTACGGACGGGTAGGGAAATGACAGAGAAGCGGCGGGCACTCATCACCGGCGTCACCGGACAAGATGGCTCGTATCTGGCCGAGCTACTGCTCGAACAGGGGTACGCGGTGTTCGGAATGGTGCGGCGCGCGAGCACGGAGAACTTTGCGCGCATCGAACACCTACGCACCGCGATCGAGTTGGTGCAAGCCGATTTGCTCGATCAGCTCTCCTTGATCACGCTGCTGCAGCGGGTTCGCCCGCATGAGGTGTACAACCTCGCCGCGCAGTCGTTCGTGCCGACGTCGTGGGAGCAACCGATGCTCACGGCCGAGTTCAACGCCGTGGGAGTGACCCGCCTGCTGGAGGCGATCCGGCTGGTGGACAGCACCATCCGTTTCTATCAGGCCTCGTCAGTGAGATGTTCGGCAAAGTACGCGACGTGCCGCAAACCGAGCAGACGCCCTTCCATCCGCGCAGCCCGTACGGCGTGTCGAAGGTGTATGGGCATTACATCACCGTGAACTACCGTGAGAGCTATCGCCTGTTCGCGTGCTCGGGTATCCTCTTCAACCACGAATCGCCACGGCGGGGAAGGAGTTCGTCACCCGCAAGATCACCGATGCCGTGGCGCGCATCCGGTGTGGGCTGTTGCACGAGCTGCGCTTGGGCAACCTCAGCGCGTGTCGCGATTGGGGCTATTCCAAGGATTATGTTCGGGCGATGTGGCTGATGCTGCAAGCGCCGCAGCCGGACGATTATGTGGTCGCCACCGGCGAGCAACACAGCGTGCAGGAGGTGGCGGAGCTGGCTTTTGCGCGCGTCGGCTTGGAATGGCGCGAGCACGTGCGTGAAGACTCAAGTTTGTTGCGACCGGCAGAGGTGGACCATCTCATCGGCGACGCCACCAAGGTGCGCACGCAACTCGGCTGGCGGCCGACCGTCGGCTTCCAGGAGCTCATCAACCTCATGGTCGATGCGGACATGGAGCTGGTGCAGCGCGAGCTGCAGGCGGCGGCTTCCCATGGGTAGCGCCCTTCGAGACGCCGCCAGAAGAAGGCGGCTCCTCAGGGCGAGCGGTTCTGTTGTTGTTTTCAAAAGACAATTTCCGCTCAGCCTGAGGAGGTCCCTTGTTTTGGGACCGTCTCGAAGGCTGTGGTTCCCGTTTATCGACAGTCCTACGGGCGATCGGTACGTCGCCGCAGCAACCGTGGAACGCTGGTAACCCATGCGTTTCCTCATCACCGGCATAACCGGATTCGCCGCCCGGCATCTGGCTGAGCGGCTGTTGGCGGATGGGCACGAGGTCTTCGGCACGACACGCAGCGGGCCGGAGACGCGGACGGTGCCGCTGCCACCGGATCACGTGCTGACGGCGCAGCTGGCTGATCGGCAAGGGCTTGTGGATCTTATCCGCACGCTGCGTCCCGGTGGCGTATTTCATCTCGCGGCCCGCACCAACGTTGCGGTGTCCTTCGCCGACCCCGAAGAAACGTATCGCACCAACTTGCTGGGCAGCGTGAATCTGTTCGCCGCGGTGCACGTCGCGGCGGTGCGGTGTCGGGTCGTATGGGTTGGGTCCAGCACAGCCTACGGGCACGTGGAGCCGGATGAGTTGCCGGTGAGCGAACGGAATGTGTTCCGGCCGCTCAGTCCGTATGCCGTGAGCAAAGCCGCGGCGGATCTGGCCGCGTTTCAATGGGCGCGCACCCACGCGCTCGATGTGGTGCGGTTGCGGCCGTTCAATCACACCGGGTCCGGTCAGACGCCACTCTATGTCTGTGCGGATTTCGCGCGGCAGGTCGTCGAGGTCGAACGCGGCAAGCGTTCGCCGCAGGTCGACATCGGCGACCTCGACGTGGTCCGCGATTTCAGTGACGTGCGTGACGTGGTGAGGGGCTACGTCTTCGGCTTCGCAGGCGGACAGTGCGGCGAAGCCTACAACGTGTGCAGCGGCATCGCCCGGACGCCACGCGAAATCCTCGAGGCGTTGCTGCGGCTCGCCGGTGTGCGCGCGACCATTGCCGTGCGGCCGGAACGACAGCGGGCAACCGACGCGCGCGTCTGCGTCGGGACCGCCGCCAAGCTGCAGGCGGCCACCGGTGGACCCCCACGATCCCCTGGGAACAGACCCTCCGTGATCTGCTGGAGGATTGGCGGAGCAGGACAGAATTCAGAAGCCAGGAGTCAGGAGCCGGAAGAAAGAATTTCTCCTGACTCCTGGATTCTGAATCCCGGCTCCTTCTCGCTCAATTCAGCTGGTAGGTGGCGCGCATCGATATCTGGTCGCGATCGCGGAAGAACCCCACCTCCTGGTAGGCACCGCCGACGGTGATGTAGTTGAGCGTGAAGAGCATCCAGTCGGTCCAGCGGTAAGTGACGGTTGGGTTGATCACGTACGTGCCACGGAGGTTCTGGATCACGGTCATGCCCGGCGTCAATCGGCCGTGCAGGTAGTCCGTTTGCAAATGCGCCTGCACGAAGCTCTCGACTTTCTCGAGCTGGACGAAATCTGCTGGAGTCGGGCTCGTGCCGGGCGGTTTTTCGAAGAAGCTCGGTTTGAACTGGCCAGCGTACTGGAAGTCTTTGCGCGACGTCTCCGAAAGGTTCCAGGAGCCAACCCAGGCGGCGACGAACGAGAAACTGTTGGTCGGATTGACCGGCCGGATGAAGAAAAACCGATCGAACCCGAGCTCCCAACGCAAGAAGTCCGCGTGCTCGACATGCCCCGCCTCGGTGATCGGATCCAACAGCCCCTTGCCGATATTCAGGTTGCTCTGGGCGACAAACCCCGGTTCGCGGTTGAAGTACTCCGCTTCCATGCGCACGATCCCGTCCAGCGGTTCGAGGAAGAAGGAATTTGCAACACCCATAACAGGAGTGAGTTCGTGTACCGTTTCCGTTATCGTCAAACATTCCGTACCTGATTTTCCGCACGTGCCGTTCCCTCCAACCTTCACCAAGCCGACGGCGCGCGGCACCGGTTCGCTGGGGAAGTGCGTGTAGAACCAGGCACTGACCGTATAGTTGCGCGCAATCACCGTCTGTGTGCGGAAACCGTACCGGCTTTCCTCAAAGCGTTTCTGGGGAACGTGATCGACCAGCACGAACTGAGCCTGGAGGAGGGGAAGACCGTTCAACGTCGGAATCTGAGTCTGAGGATCCGGAACGCGCGGCACGTACGGGCTCGACGCCGTCACGAAGGGCGTGAACCCCGTGTTGACATCCAGGTCGCCCGGCACCCAGTACGCCTCCACGAAGCCACTCGACAAGGGCCCGAGGGTATCGAACACACTCACACTCGTGCGGATCGTCCAGAGCGGGATGCGCGCCTCGTCGGTATCTTCGAATATCCCGGGCGGCCCGATGGTTTGGTCGAAGGGGTTGTTCTGATCGAGCAGGGCAATGGTGTCCGACTCACCCCACGAAATGCTTTGCCGGCCGATGCGCACGAACACCGGACCTTTCGCATAGTTCAGATAGAGCTCGTTGACGCGGCGTTGGCTGGCGTAGACGTTTCGCAGGTCGATCGCCTCGGACCCAGGGAAAACTTCCGCGAGGGTCTTGCCGTTGGTGTTGACGGTCGGACTTTCGAGAAACCACGCCTGGCGGGGGCGGGCAGCGAAGTTGCCGAAGGTGGAATTGACGAGGCGCTCCGCCGCGTGGAACTGTCCGGGGCCATAGTCATAGAGGCCATCGTAAAATCCCCACGCGGCCAGACGGCCGCTAAACTCGTCGGGAGCAAGGACATCGAGGAACGTGCCCTTCATCCAGGTAGTGTAGGATGTCAATTCGGCGTCCAGCTCGGGGTTATAGAAATTGCGGTGCTGTACGACTTGCCCATCCTCCGTCTGGGGCAGGGTTCCGATCTGTGAATCGTTGGTTCTGATGCTGGCCTGGCTGTAAATGCGCGCACGGAGCGAGATGTTTTGATCTTGGTCGAGGTAGATCCCCGATGCGCTGCGCGCGAGTATGCAGGCGAACACGAGAGCCAGGGCCAGCCACCATTCCCGCGTACTGTTCATCCCCATGCTCATCCCCCTTTCGCTCCGGCAGGCGGTGCGTGCTTACAGTGAATTGAGGCGCTTTTAATCGCGGCTAGCGCTGAGTGTCAAGGCAACTGGGGAAGGTCAGGATGGAGGCCATTGCGAATCGGATACGTCATCGCAATTCTGAAGAGCCGCACTCGGGCCGGTGGAAATCTACTCGCGGATCCGGACCACGAACGAGCAGTTGCGCGCGCCCGTCGCGGCGCTGCTCACCATGTCCACGTCGACCGGCGTATTGGCGACGTTTTCGAACAGATACTTCACCCACTGTGCGCCGCAGATGCACAGCCGGCGATCCAGGCGGATGACCCGGCGGCGCACGAACGGGCACATGCACTTGCCGTTGTGCTGCTCGTCCCACAAGATGACGTTCCCCTCGCAGTGGATCTCCACCAGGCCGGACATCCGCATGCGTTCGATGAACTGGTCGAGCGGTAGGGGCCCCCGCAGATCGGTGAGGTCTGTGAACGCCGCGCCGCACGCGTGCGCCTGTGCCCGCATGAGGGACCGCAGCGAGCGCCGATCGAGCTTGTAGATCGCGTCGTACAAGCCGCAGGTCAGCTTATCCTGATAGTCGCGGATGAGGTCTTGGACCCACGTCGCGCCTGTGCTGCCTTCTTCTTCCATAGCATCTCACTTCCGGTTCTCGTGCTCGGTATACACCCCCGGCGCATCCGGTGCGAAACGTTCGAGGAGGAAACGTTCCTGTGGTTTCTCGGACGCGGTCTTCGGGATTTCATCGACGACCTGGAGGTACGAGGGGACGAAGTTCGGCTCGAGGCCCGCCCGGCACGCAGCGAACACGGAGGCGGCGGAGAACTCCACGCCGGATCCGAGGACGATCGCCGCAACCACGTCCTTCTCGCCGGGGGCGCCGGAGGCGGGGGGCACGCCGTAGACGCAGACATCGCACACGGCAGGATGCTCGGCGATGACCTTCTCGACAAAGCCGGTGTTGATGAAATCGCCGTTGTGACGGATGCTGCCGCCCTTGCGGTAGTCGAAAAACAGCCAACCGTCCGCGTCGCGGTGGCCCATGTCACCGCTGCGCAGCCAGCCTCCGGCGGTCTTCTCGCGCGATGCCTCCTTGTTGGCGTAATACTCGACCTCCGCCGGCTCGCCGGTGGCCAGACGCGACACGATTTCACCTATGACGCCCGGCGGGCATTCGTTGTCTGCCTCATCCACGATCTTCATTTCCAGTCCCGGCGGCGCCTTTCCAAAACTCCCCGGCGGGCCCTCGCCGATGGGTTTGAGTGCCAAGCCGCCCTCGACGGCACCGTACCATTCGAGGACCTGCACGCCGAAGCGGCGCTCGAAGTCCGCGGTCAGCGCTCCAGGCATGCCGGCGTCGAGGATCATCCGGACGGGATTGTCGACGTCGTTCGGCCGCGGCGGCTCGCTGTAGATCGCCGTGGCCATGCCGCCGAGCATGGAGAAGGTTGTGCAGCCGTACCGCCGGCAGATGTCCCACAACCGTGTCTTCGTAAAACGCCGACTGATAACGGCGCGCAGCCCCATGTGCAGCGACGGCCCGAGCGTGACGGCCTGCGCATTCCCGTGGGTCAGTGACAGTCCGGTGTACGGCCGATCATCCGCACGATATCCGAACAGCATGCCCACCAGGGCAAACGCGCCGAAGCGGGAATTGGCAAAGACGACCCCCTTCGGATCGCCGGTCGTACCAGACGTGTAGATGATCTGCAGCGGGTCGTTGAGGCCCGAGAGCCGCACGTCCACTGTCGGCGCCGGCTGCGCCAACGCCTCATTGAGCGAGTCGGTATTCGCAACCGACGAGGGTTCCGAGGCCTCGCCGGTAGTCAGCGCGAGAACCCACGTGAGGTCCGGTACACTGGGGCACACCGCGTCCACCTGCGCGACGCAGTAGTCCGCGCAGATGACCCCGCGGCAGCCGGACTGGCGCAGCATATACGCCAGCTTCTCCCCCCGCGTGCGTGGATCGATGGGCACGGACACGCATGCGGTGATCGACGCCGCGATCATCGTCTCGACGAACTCCGGATGATTGCGCATCACCAGCGCAAAGCGATCCCCGGGCTCCATGCCGTGGGCGATGAGCGCTGCGGCAATGCGGTTGGCGTTGGCGTGCAGGTCCGCATAGGTGCGGACTTCGTCCGGCAGCGCGCCGCCCAGGCTCCAGCGTTCGAACGTGAGCACATCGAGATCGGGACGCTGTTCGGCGCGGTTGGCGATCAGATCGGCCAGAATCAAGTCGCTGCGTTCGCGCATGGAAGCACTCCGTCAAGAGAATGGAAAATGAACAATGAAAAACGGTTTCATTCTCCATTTTCCATTTTGTATTTTCCATTTACCTAGCGAGTATCGTCACGCACATCGCGGCGGCGTCCGTGCCGATGGCGCCGCCGCCGTTCTGCGCCAAGCCGACCTGCGCGTTCTCCACCTGCCGTGCGCCGCAACGGCCCTGGAGCTGCTCGGTAAGCTCGACGATTTGCGCGATGCCGGTGGCCCCGACGGGATGCCCTTTGCGCAGCAGGCCGCCGGAGGTGTTCACAGGAATGCGGCCGCCCAAGCGGGTCGCGCCGGAGTCGATCAGCTTGCCGCCCTCGCCCTTGGCACACAGGCCGAGCGACTCGTAGGCCATCAACTCCGCGGGCGCCGAGGCGTCGTGGCATTCGAGGACATTGATGTCCTTTGGACCGATGCCGGCCTGTTCGTACGCCTCGGTGGCACACACCTCGACCGTGCCGGGCTCGTCCATGCCGTGGTCCCAGCCGGAGTGCAGCACGCTGACCACCACCCGAACCGGCTTGCTCACGGCCAGCTCACGTGCCCTTTTCTCACTGACGATCACCACGGCCGCCGCGCCGTCGCCGATCGGCGAGCACATCGGCCGCGTCAGCGGCTCGGCGATCATCGGCGCCGCCAAGACGTCCGCGACACTGAGCACCTCGCGGAACTGGGCGCGGGGATTCAAGCTGCCGTGATAGGAGTTCTTCGCCGCGATGGCGGCGAACTGGGCGGCGGTCGTGCCGTACTGCTGCATGTGGGCGCGCGCCGCTGCCGCATACAGGTCCATGAACATCGACCGCTTTTCGCCCGCGCCACCGCCGCCGGCCGACGCGGCGCCCGAGCTGGCCGCACTCTGGCGCAGCGCTTCCAGCAACACCGAGACGAACTCGACGTCGACCGCCCCGGTGAACGCGGCAAATGATTTCTTCTTGTCCTCGTGGTACAGTTTCTCGACACCGAGAGCGAGCACGATATCGTAATAGCCCGCCGACACCATTGCGCACGCTTGGTTCAACGCCGTTGACGCGCTGGCGCAGGCGTTCTCGACGTTGACGACCGGGATGCGTCCGATGCCGATGCTCCGCAGGATCACCTGCCCGCGGATACATTCCTGGCCGGTGACCAGCCCGGCGGCGGCATTGCCGACGAACGCGGCCTGCAGCGCGCTGGCTTGGATACCGGCGTCGGCCAGCGCGGCTTCCACCGCCTGCGCTCCAAGCGCCTTCAGGCCGGTGTCCAAGTGTTTTCCGAAGTGGGTCATCCCGACCCCGGCGATTACTGCGTTAAAGCGCATGGTGATGTCCTTTCATTTGGAACGATCAACTCGAGCGGTGCCCCTGTCGTTCGTAGGGCCACTGAAAGGGCGTCTACCACACGATCAGCGATCGAGCCAGCTACCGCCGCGCCGCGGCCGCCAGGCTGAGCATGTGGTTGCATCCATCCTCGTTGATGGAAGGGCGCGTATCACACGCTGATCCATCCCTTCCTGAGCGCGGTGTCGAGGACAAGCCCCACAACGAAGGCAACCCCAATGTTCCACATGCCGAACCCGGCCACGATCAGCATGGTGTAGAAATCCGTCTTGTCATCCCCGATGTCCCTGACCGTCAACGCCAGCTCGGCCCCCGCGAAAAGGAGGATCACTCCGAGCACCGCATTCGGGAAAATCTTGAAGATGATCGATATCGAGTCGCTGAAAAAGAGGGCGAGCATGACCGTGATGGTCCCCAGAATGACCAGCGCGCCGCCCGTCCTGGCCCCGAAGCGCACGTGCCCGGCCATGCCGCCGGCGCCATGGCACATGGGAACGCCACCGAAAAAGGGCGCGACGAGATTCATCACCCCTTGTGAAACAGCGACTTCCCTTTCCGTTACCGGGCGGTCGGGGAACAGATCATTGTTCTCGGCTGCTATGGCAATAACGGCATTGCCCAGCGTCAGCGGTATCTGTGGCAGGGTGAAGAGCAACGTGCCTGTGATGACATCGTCCCATGTCATGCCGTGCAGGCCGAATTCCGGCAGCTTGAAGCCGATCCTGATTTTTGCCAGCTCGGAGAGAATCGGTGGGTTCATGATGACCGCGGCGATAACGCCGATCAGCAACAGGACGAACATGGCTGGGATGTTCGGATTGGTCAGAAGGAGGTAGGTCGTCACCAGCGCGATCCCCGCAAGCACGGGTGTGCTTCTCATGCGGGAAATACCGTCGAAGATGAAGGAAAGGCCCAATCCGAGCATGATCCCGCGAAGCACAGGTTTCGTCACAAGCCCGGCGATCCACCGTACGGTACCGGTGCTCCCGGCGATGAACCAGAAAAGGCCGGTCGTAAGGCCAGATCCGTAGAGGGCCGGGGGGCTGATGCCGCCGACGATGGCCGCCGCGCCGATGGCTTTCATGGGTTGGATGGGCATGGGGGTTTTGTAATAAAGCCCCGCGGCGATCTTCGATATGCCGAACATGAACAGGAGCCCCAAGGGATCGACTTTAAGAATGGTGATATAGGCCACGACAAAAGGGATCAGCGTGCCGATGTCGCCGAATGCACCTGCCCACTCCATCCGGGTGTAGCGATTCTTGGATTCGCTTCGCACAGCTTGTTCTGCCATCGTGATACTCGTTTTCATGCGTGAGGATCACCGGGCTTGGTCAGCCGTTTCTCCGCGCGGACTTTCGCACTTTTTCGCGGGTTGGGAAAGCTCCGTCTCCGGAGAAGAGCTAGAGGCGGGCACATCGTCACCTCCCCTGCCCAGCACGTAGCGGCATGCGGGCGACGGACCTGGATACAGCTGCCGGGGCCGGCACCACGCGCGGCTGGAAGAACGTCTGCGCGATCAGCGTCGGCAATACGTGCCGCCAGCACCGGTGAGTAGGGGAAAACCGTACTGGTGGCGGAGAGCAATTCTTCCTGTCGTTTCATAAGCCGTTGGCGAAGTGCGACCATTCCAGGGGGGGATGTGAACTTGACAAGCACCGTATATTCGCATATAGGAATATCCCAATGAATGCAATGGCCGCAATCGATGTTCGCCCGCTGACCCGGCTCTTCAAAGCGCTGGCCGACGAAACCCGGGTCCGTATCGTCGCATTGCTCGCACACGGGGAACTGTGCGTCTGTCACGTCGAGGCCGTCCTGGCACAGCCGCAGCCTACGGTGTCGCGACACTTGGCCGTCCTGCGCAGCGCCGGTGTGGTGGAGATGCGGCGTGACGGCTTGTGGGTGCTGTACCGGCTGGCCAAGCAGACGGATGCCGACTGCGAGCGCCAATTGCGCGCGCTGGCGGCGGCGTTTGCACCCCATGAGGCCCTGCGTGCGGACCTCGACCGGCTCCGCAAGCTCCGGGGCCCAGACGCCTGCCACCCAAGATCTGACGCGCGTAGGACAGGCGAGCGCTACGCGCGCCCGAGAATGATGCGAGGAGCACACGGATGAACGTCAGGTCCTCAATGGCACAGCCAGCTCAGATGCAGGCGCCCGGCGGCGCCGTCCCGCGTCTTTCCTTCCTCGATCGCTTCCTGACGCTGTGGATATTCCTCGCCATGGCGGTCGGGGTCGGGAGCGGCTACCTGCTCCCCGGCATCGTGCCCTTCCTCGACCGCTTCAGCGTCGGCACCACCTCCATTCCGATCGCCATCGGGCTTATCCTCATGATGTACCCGCCGCTGGCGAAGGTGCGCTACGAGGAGATGGGCCCGGTCTTCCGCAACTTCAAGGTGCTCGGGCTCTCCCTCGTTCAGAACTGGATCGTTGGCCCGATCCTCATGTTCGGCCTCGCGGTCGCCTTCCTCTACGACAAGCCCGAGTACATGGTCGGCCTCATCATGATCGGTCTGGCCCGCTGCATTGCGATGGTCATCGTGTGGAACGACCTGGCCAAGGGTGACACCGAGTACTGTGCCGGCCTGGTCGCGTTCAACTCGATCTTCCAGGTGCTCTTCTACTCGGTCTACGCCTACGTGTTCATCACCGTGGTGCCGACCTGGTTCGGCCTCAAGGGCGTCGCGGTCAACATCACCATCGGTGAGATCGCTAAGAGCGTCTTCATCTACCTCGGCATCCCGTTCCTCGCCGGGGTCATCACCCGCTTCATCGCTCATCACAGCGAAGGGCAAGCGCTGGTATCATGAGAAGTTCATCCCGAAGATCAGCCCGATCACCCTGGTCGCGCTACTCTTCACCATCGTCGTGATGTTCTCGCTCAAGGGCGAGTACATCGTGCAGCTGCCGCTCGACGTCGTGCGCATCGCCATCCCGCTGCTCATCTACTTCGTGGTGATGTTCTTCGTGTCGTTCTTCATGAGCAAGGAGGCGGGCGCGACCTACGGCCAGTCCGCGACCCTGTCGTTTACGGCGGCGTCGAACAACTTCGAGCTGGCGATCGCGGTCGCCATCGCGACCTTCGGCATCAATCACGGTGCGGCGTTCGCCGCGGTGATCGGCCCGCTCGTCGAGGTGCCGGTGATGATCGGTCTGGTCAGCGTGGCGCTATGGTTCCAGAGCAAGTGGTTCGCGGGCGCGGAGCCCGCAACGGAGGCAGCATGAGTGACAGCAATCGGGTCCGGCAGAGCGTGTCGGAGTTCTACACCCAGGCGGTGAAGTCCGGGAGCGGTTGCGGGTGCGGCGGCGGCGAGGCCATCCCCAAGGGCTTCGCGGCGCAGTTCGCCGGCTATGGAGATGACGTGGCTGGCCTGCCCGCTGATGCCGTTGTCAACTCCTTTGGCTGCGGCAACCCGCTGGCCTTCAGCGAGGTGAAGCCCGGCGAGGTGGTGGTAGACCTGGGCAGCGGCGCCGGCATCGACTTGCTGATCGCGGCGCGCAAAGCGGGACCGAGCGGCCTTGTCATCGGCGTCGACATGACCGATGAGATGATCGCCCGCGCCCGCGCCAATGCCGCCGAGGCGGGGTTCGCGAACATCGAGGTCCGCAAGGGCATCATCGAGGACCTGCCGGTCGAAGCTGCGTCCGTCGATTGGGTCATCTCGAACTGCGTCATCAACTTGTCGCCGGAGAAGGACCGGGTTTTCGCGGAGATTGCCCGCGTCTTGAAACCAGGCGGGCGGATGCTGGTCTCGGACATCGTGGTGCAGGACGTGCCCGCGTGGGTGCGGGAGAGCATGGCCCTGTACGCGGTCCTGCGTGGCTGGTGCCGTGTCCGAGGCCGAGTACGTCGAGGGTCTACGGCGGGCCGGGCTGGTCGACGTCGAGGTCCGCGAGCGCTACCTGTACGACTTCGAACAGGTGCGGGCCCTCATCGAGTCGGAGGTGCCGGCGGAAGCAACGGCGAGTTGCTGCGGGCCGGCACCGTCGTCCTGCTGCGGCGGCGACGCGGCGCCCGTACCGATTGACGCGGCCAGGACGGCGGCTGAGGTCGCGCAGAAGGTCTGGAGCGCGAAGTTCCACGCCCGGAAGCCGGGCGGAGAGACCACCTGAGTGTCTGGATACGTCGTCGTAATTCCGGACAGCAGCACAGGGTAAAACCATGCCCGATTTTTTCGAGACAACCGTAGACAAGTTCATCTTCCGCGTGGCCACCGATCGCCTCTACATTTCCGAGGGGTTGTGGGTCCTCCCCCAGGGGGAAACCGCGTCCGTATCGGTCTGACCGACTTCCTCCAGCAGCATAGCGGTGACATCGCCTTCGTCACCGTCAAGCCACCGGGGACCACGCTGCGGGTCGGAGACGATCTCGCCGAGATCGAGACCATCAAAGTCAACCTCGTCCTCCCCTCGCCCGTGAGCGGAACGCTGGTGGCCGCGAACGCGGCGCTCGAGCTGGCGCCTGAGTTCGTCAATCAGAGCCCTTACGACCGGGGGTGGTTGGCGGAGGTGGAGGCGACAGACTGGGAAGCGGAGCGTGCCGCGCTTCTCGACCCCAAGGCATACTTTGCAGTCATGCAGTCCCAGGTCGAACACGAGTTGAAGACGTCATGAACGACGGCAAGCGGAAAGTTGTAATCGTGCCGTGTAGCGGCATCGGCAAGTCCTTCGGCAGCGTCGCGCGCGAGGCCGGTTATGAGCTGTGCGACGAGCTGCGGCCCGAAACGACACAGCTTGTGGCGCTCTCCAAGCTGGTGCTCGGCGAGGAACGAGCGCGCGAGCATGTGCGTCAGAGCCCGGCCATTACCATCGACGGCTGCAAGCTGATGTGTGCGGCCAAGCTGGTGCAGCACAGCGGCGGCAAGGCGCGGGAAGTGGCCGTGCTGGACGTCTACCGCCGGCATAAGGAACTCAAGCCCGACGGCATCGCCGAGCTCAACGCCGAGGGTAAACAGCTGGCACGTGTCACGGCCGAGGAGGTCGCGGCGCTCGTCGACGATATCACCAGGAGTGATCATGGCTAGCCTGCCGCAGCGCAAAGTCGGGAATCGTGGCCTGCTCCGGCGAGGAACTGGCCGAGGGGACGGTGACGCGGCTCGCTACGCTGAAGGTCTTGCGCGAGCTCAGGCGCGGCGAGACGGTCACCATCTGTCTGCCGCTCTTCTTGGCCGGTGATCAGGGGCACCGAGCCTTTGCGCAGCGCCAGCCGACCATCACGGTCGACGGCTGCGACCTCAGGTGCGCCGCGCACGGCACCGAGATGTACTCGGGCAAGCCCGCGGCGAGCATCGTGGTGAACGATCTCTTGGCCGAGCACAGCATCCCAAAACCCGAGGGTCGTCGGTGCCTGAACGCAGCAGGACAGAAGGCCGTCGAAATCACGGCCCAGCGCCTGGCCGCGCTGGTCGACGAGGTGCTGGGTGAGCGCGAGCGCGTGGCCGATGCCGGGGGCGCGCCGCAATGAACCGCACGGCAACCTATCACACCACGGTCAAGTGGACCGGCGAGCACTGGGGCCACCTGGCCATGGGGAACGGCCCGGAGATGCGCTTCTCCGCGCCGCCGGACGCGCAGGGGCATGCGAATGTGTTCACCCCCGAGGACGCGTTTGTTGCCGCAGCGAATACCTGCGTGATGCTGATGTTCATCTGGGCAGCCGAGCGCTTCAAGCTCAGGCTCCTCTCCTACGAGTGTCGCACGGAAGGGACCAAGCTCATCGAGCTCGACCGCACGGAGATCTTCACCCGCCTCCTTTTCCGGCCTCGCATTCGCGTTGCGGCGGGCAGCGAGCCCACGGACGCGGTCGAGGCACGTGTTCGGCGTGCGCTGCAGGCGGCGCAGAAGTACAGCCTGGTAGCGAACTCCGTGAAGTCGGAGATCGTCGTCGAGCCGGATATCATTGTCGAGAACGAGTGAGGACAACGGGACAATGGGCCCTTTGGCCGGCCTCCGAGAGAGTCGGAGGCGAGATTTGAATCGAAATGGACCCCGACCTGTTTACGACGACGTGTCCTGTACAAGCGGAGTTCGAGCGCGCGGTGAGTGCTCTGAGAGACATGAGCGCCGCCTATCAGCGCATCGAGCCGACTCCGGCGCTGGCTCGGGTCGCCGTGCCGGCGCTCGTGATGAGCCGGGACGTCAGGGCGAGCCTGCAGAGCGCGGAAACAGGAATCGTCTTCTCTGGGTGGGTTGAGCATCGCCCAGCCGCCATATCCATGCCAATGGTTCGGTACCGCAGGGTGATGGCGTTCGCTTCCGGCGCGCAGCGATCATGGTACTCGGCCCGTGCGTGGCGGACGATCCGAAGATCCGGCTGGTAGCTCACATCGAGGGCGACCTGGCGCCGGCGCTCCCGTTCCTGAACGCCGTGATGCCCCATGCCTGGTACCTGCCGCGGGCAGAGACTTTCACCTATCTGGACGGCCATCGCATGGTGGCGCTCTACGCCAGGCGCATCACCATCGCCAAGGCGGACGAAATCGTAGACGCCTGGGTCACCCTGGAACGTATCCGCCGCCAGGTCGAAGACACCTGGGCCAGGAGGGAATCCATCGAGCCGTCGTTCGAGACCCGCAAGCGACCACCGGCCGTGGAGATCTACAAGCGCTTGCCGAAAACCAACTGCGGGCTGTGCGGCGAGATGACCTGCATCGCCTTCGCGCTCCGGTTGTGGTCCGGGCAGGTGTCCGTGCATGCGTGCACGCCAGCCTTTGAACCCGGCAACGATGCGCTGCGGGACGCACTGCTCGAGATCGTCACCGGCATGGGGCTCGCGAGCCCTGGGGTAACTCACTAGCACGATCGCTTCATTCACTAAAAGGAGAGGACAATGCATACGAAAGCAGGCTCGACCCCGATGGATGCCCTGCGTGCGATTTCGCCCGCAGGAAGATTAAGGTGCTGGGAATCGGCTGCGTAGAGTTCCCAATGCGATCGCTGTTGGCCAAGGTAGCCGCATGAAGACCGTCATCTTCGCCTGCGTACACAATGCCGGGCGGTCGCAGATGGCCGCGGCGTTTTTCAATCAGCTGGCTGATCCCGATCGTGCTCGCGCGCTCTCAGCGGGCACTCAACCGGCGGGGCACGTCCACCCGGAAGTGATGGCGGTCATGCGCGAGGTCGGGATCGATCTGCGCAGTGCGCAGCCCAGGCTTCTCACCGATGAGCTGGCCGCGGGCGCACAGCTTCTGGTCACGATGGGCTGTGGCGAGAGCTGCCCGGCGGTGCCTGGCCTGCGCCGGCAAGATTGGGATCTCCCCGACCCGAAGGGGCAACCTGTCGAGCGGGTGCGTGCCACCCGTGATGAGATCCGCGCGCGCGTGGAGCGGCTCATCGCCGCCGAAGGCTGGCGACGGAGTGATTAGCCGCCCCCAGACCAAAAGGCGGCGTGTCGCCTTCCACCCACAAGCCGCCGGCCCACGCTAAAGGATTACCGCTCCCACGATGCCTGCGCCGATCACCATCAGAGAAGGGTCGACGTTGGTGAACGTAGCCAGTGCGAAGGTGATCAGGCAGATACCAACCGCGAGCGGGCTGCTGGCTGAGACGCCTGCGAGGTTCACGGCCACGGCCAGCAGCATGCCGACGACGGCTGGCTTGACGCCTCTCAGCACAGCACTGGCGACACGGGAATCCTTGAATCGCAGGTAGAATCTGCTGACGAAAGTGACCACGAGCAGCGAGGGGAGGTAGCTTCCCGCAGTGGCGGTGACGGCCCCCGCGAGCCCGGCCACCTTGTAGCCGATAAAAGCGTTCATGATGGTCAACGGGCCAGGCGTTATCTGACCGACCGCGACGGCATCAACAAACTCTCGCTCGGTGAGCCAACGAAACTGCTCAACGAAGAAAGCGTGGAGCAAGGGCAGCATGACGTAGCCGCCGCCGATGGTGAAGAGGTTGACCAGTAAGAGGACCGCGAAGAGCGTGAGTAGCGTCATTCCGCCCTCCCGTAGGACAGATAGCCGAGCAGGCCGGACAGAACGATCAAGACGATAGGGTTCACGTTGGCGAAGCAAAGGAGCGCGAAGGCGCCCGCGGCGATGAGCACGGCTCGCCTGCTATCAAGAACCTCCTTGCCCATCTTCAACACTACAGAGGCCAACAGACCGACCACGGCCGCTCCGACACCCCTCAGTGAGCTCCCGAGCGCCGGGATGGTCTTGAACTCGGCGTAGAGGTACGCAAGCACCAAGACCAGGAGGAAACCAGGAAGCACTTGGCCCGCCGTCGCTGCCACTGCGCCAGCGGCTCCCCGCAGACGGTACCCGACAACGATGCCTGTGTTGATAATCGGGGGACCTGGCGTCATCTGACCGATCGCCACGGCTTCCACGAACTGTTCCTGTTTGAGCCAGTTCCTGCGATCGACGAGCTCTCTCTGGAAGAATGAGAGCATGGAGTAGATCCCGCCGAACGCGAATGCGCCCACCTTGAGAAACACGAGGAAGATAGCTCCCAGTGACGGCCTCATGGCGACCTCCGAGCCAGCCCGAGTCAGCTCAACGCGATCCTCCGGGCGCAGCATTGTCGTTGCGGTGCGGCACGACGCGGAAGGCCCAGACCAGGGCTAGACCCAGCGCGAAACCGAGGGCGATGTTATCAAGACCGAGACAGGCGCCAGCCGTCAGCAGCATCGCGAAGGCATCGGTGCGTTCCGTCTGGTCCCGCGTAACCAACGCCAGCTCCATCCCACTGAAGGCCAGCATCACCCCGAGCACACTGCCGGGGAAAACTTCGCACAACGCCATCAGCGACGTGCCAAAGAGGATTGCGATCAGGATCTTGGCGCCGCCCAGGAAGAGGATGGAACCGTTGGTGCGCGCGCCGAAGCGATACTGCCCCGCAAGCCCGCCCGCCCCGTGGCACATGGGCATGCCACCGAACCACGCGGCGACGAGATTCATTATGCCAACGGAGATCGCCACCGTGCGCGGTTCCGCCGGTCGCTGTGGGAACAGGTCGGCGGAGAGCGCGCACACAGCGATCACGGAGTTCAGGGTGGTCAGCGGAATCTGCGGCAGGGCGGCGCGAGGGAAGGCGGAAATGAAGTCCCGCCAACCAGGCGGCGACCACGAGGGGAGCGTGAGGCCGATGTGCAGTGTCTGCAGGATGTCGGGCCGCTTCCACAAACTCAGCAACAAACCGAACCCGAACACCACCAGCGCCCCTGGGACCCGGCGTGAGAAGAAGAACGCCAGCACCGCCATGGCCGCAACGGCACCGACCACGTAACTGTCGGGGCCGACCCAAACGTGCGTCCGCACCACCATCTGCAGCCCCTTCATCAGCAGCGATAAGCCCAACGCCAGCTGCAGGCCGCGCACCACCGGTTTCGGGATCACCATATTGAGCCAATCGATCAGTCCCGTCAGCCCCAACACCAAAACGATCAGGCTCACCGTGGCTCCGGCAGCGAGGATCTGCGGAACCGTCAGCCCCTCGGTGAGGGCGACGGCGGCAATCGCCTTCATTGGCTGCACCGCCATGGGGATCGCAAAGGTCAGCCCGGTGATCACGTTGAAGACGCCCGCAAAGAACAGCGAAGCGGCAAAGTTCAACCCGTTCTGCGCAGCCATGCCGACCAGGAGGGGCAGAAAGGTGCCCAGATCTCCCAGCGAGCCGGCGATCTCGTGCCGATCCAGGCGCGCCTGGCTCAGAGTTTTGTGAATGTGGGCCAGTATCCTCATCGAATTGTCCGGTGCTCTAAATAGGGGTTTCAATGCACTGCGTCAAAGTGCTGGATAGACAGACACGTTGCTTTTCGACGGGCTCGTGGCCCAGCCTGGCGCGCGGTGCACGCACCAGGACAGGGCCAACGGAGCCACGAAGCATGAAACAACGCAACGCACTCAGCCGGGGCGCAATCGCCGCGTAATCTAAAAGATTGCCATTCGCTTGCCGAACGTCTCTCGGCTCCTCCCCCGGGTTGGAACGTGTGGTTCCCGGATGGCCCTCGGTTAAAATCGTTAGAACCAGTAGGCGAGCGCGAACACGGCGAGCATCGTCGCCAGCACGTACGCGACGTAGGCATTGAGCCGCCCGTGATGCATCCTCGCTAACAAATGCGCGATGCGCGATGCGCCGCCGAGGACGGGTTGCAACAAGGCGCGATCGGTCAGGTATACTTCCACCCGCGTTTGCCGGATGGCGGTGCGAAAGTGTTCGGCTACCGTTTCGCGGGTGTCTTCGACGATGGTGGGACGGAAAATGGCCTGGAAGATGACCCGCACTGGATTCGAGAACCCGGTTGCCGTGTAGGTCATCTCCGGCAGCAACCGCCGGATGCCGCCGTCCCAGCATGGCCGCCGGACAATCGTCCGCTGCCGTGCCACAACCCCTCGCACCACGACAAATGTAATCACCAGCAAACCAGCAAGGACGATGATCAAGTAAGTCGGTGCTCCCGCGAACACCACCGGATTTTCCGCGCCGCCGCGATGCAGAATGACGAGGCCCGGCCCGGGCGCGACGCCCTGTCCGACCTGCGCGCCGAGGTCGTGAAATTCGCCGACGAACGCGCCGGGCAGTTCCTCGTGACCGGGGCTGCCCGCGAAAAATGGCGGGACGAGCGCCGCTACCGCGCTGGTGTGGACGATGGGTTGCGTAACGCGGTCGAGTACGCCAATGACGTAAGTCGGCAGCACGCCAAGCAACAGGCAGAGCGCCGCGAGAAAAGCCATGGCCGCCAAAGCGGATGGTTTTGTTTCGGTCGCCTGTTCGGCCTGTGGCGAGCGTGCCGTGCCGAGAAAGCCCATGGCGAACATTTTCACAAAACACGTCGCCGCCAGCGCGGCGGTCAAAGCCAGCCCTGCCCCGCACAACGCGAAGATAATTTTCAGTGTCACCGGCGGAAGCTCGAAGCTCCACGCCAGCAAATCAATCTTCAATGGCGCCGACGGCAGTTCAGCGCTGCGCAACAACGTCTGCAGAGTCAGCCATTCACTCACGAAACCGTTGAACGGCGGCAGGGCAGCAATGGCCAGCGCGCCCGCCAGAAAGGCCAGTGCCGTCCCCGGCATCCGCCGAATCAAGCCGCCGAGCCGATCCAAATCGCGCGTGCCGACGCGGTCGTCCACGACGCCGGCACCGAGGAACAGGAGCGACTTGTACAGGGAATGATTCGTGAGATGATACAGCGCGGTGGTAAAGGCAATGGCCACGAGCACGGGCTTGCCGGAGGCGGCAAAGAGCAAACCCGCACCCAGGCTGACGGTGATGATGCCCATGTTTTCAATCGAACTGTGGGCCAGCATTTTCTTCAGGTCGTTCTCGGTGGTGGCGTAGAGGATACCCACCAAGGCCGAGATCGTGCCGACGAGGAGAATGACGACGCCGGGGCCGATCATCGTGCACGGAAGCAAGTCCACATTCACCCGCACGATCCCGTAAATGCCCAGATTCAGAATCACCCCCGACAGCAGGGCGGACACGTTGCTGGTCGCCACCGGATGCGCGCGGGGAAGCCAGGCGTTGCTCGGCACAAGGCCCGCTTTGACGCCGAACCCGAAAAAAGAGAGCAGAAAGATCGCCCAACGCGCCGATGGACCGAACGCGGCGCCGGCCCCTCTCATGCCGGCAAAAGCAATCGAGCCCCCGGCGTTAGCCAGCAACAGGAACGCCAGTGCCGCCGCCAGCGTGCCGGCCTCGCCCATCACCAGCATCAAATAGCCTGCTTGAATGGTCTGCTCGCGCTCGTGTTCGTAATTGACCAGAAGATAGCTGAGGATGGACATCGCCTCCCACGCCAGCAGAAAGAGGAGACAGTCGCCCGCCACCAGCACCAGCACGATCGAAGCAAACAAGGCGTGATACAGGACGCTGAAATATTTGAGGCTGTAACGCCCCAGGTAACGCGGCAGGTAGCTGGCCGAAAAGGCGGAGACGGGCAAGTAAACCATGGCGGTGATAAACACAAACAGTGCGGACAACCGATCCATGACCAGCTCTAGTTGCCCGAACGGCGGAACGGTCCAGAGCGGCACGCGCAGCGGCGCGCCGCCGAACAGCACCACGCCGCTGCCGGCCAGAACAACCAGCGCTGCCAGTGCGCCGAGCCAAGCGACGACGCTCGCGCTATGTCGCGGCGGCAGAACCAGTGACAACACGATACCCGCGCTGCAGAATGCGACGAATACTCCGAGCCAAACGCCGCAGGCATTCATCGCTCTCCCACCTCTTGTCGCTCCGCCACCGGCGGTGAAACCAGGGACGCCGGCGCTTTGCGCCCCACGACGACCAGCAGCCCGTGCAGAATCGCCAGCGGCGGCGGCGGCTGGCCCGGTATTTCGACGTCCACGGGAATAACTCGGGCAACGCCGCTTTCGCTCACGAAGCTCGGTCCGAACACGCCCCCCGACAGCGCGCAGGCGCCGACCGCGACGACGCGCTTGGGCGTCGGCATGGCATCGTAGGTTTTTTGGAGCGCCACGCGCATGTGATCGGTGACCGGGCCGACGACGAGCAGCACGTCCGCGTGTCGCGGCGTCGGCGTCAGGAAAAAGCCGAGCCGGTGCATGTTGTAATATGGATTGTTCAACTGTTTCACCTCGTGCAGACACGCGCCGCAGTCGCCCGCGTCCACGACCAGAAGGTGAGTCGAACGGTGAAATTCGTTTCCAAAATTCCGCAGCGGGTCATCGGTCTTGTTTGCCGCCGCCCATTCGTAACTCTTCTCCCACGCGAGCAGCGTGGGGATTTGCCGCTCGCACCGATAACAGTGCACGCACCGGCGATAGTCCACGACGATTTGGCCGTCGCGCTCGCTCAAAGCGTGCGTCGGGCAAACCGCAGTCAGCGACGCGATGTCGTTCGCCGGATACGCGCCGCCCAACGGCAGCCCCGGTGACACGCCGGCGGCGGTTTCCGCTCGCGCCGGATAGGCCGTCGTCTTAATTCCGGTTCGAATTCCTCTGCGCACCCATTGGCTCATGTTCGTGTCTTCATGTGGTGTCAGCGATCATTTTCCGCAACCGACAGGTCCATCGTCGCCAGGATGATGGGAAAATCCTGGAACGCGAAGTTTTCGACGCTCAGATGAAAGCCATGCCAGTTGATGAACGAGGGCGGCACGATCCGATACCGCGCGACGGCTCCGTCGGCACTCAGCCGCACCCAGTGAAACGCCGCGCCGCGCGGGGCCTCGACCCAGCCCAACACTGCGCCGGCTTGAAATTGCACCGGCGCGTGCACCGGCCCAGCGTGCAATGCGAGGCAAGCCTGCTCCATGAGCCGAACCGATTGCCGCGCTTCCTCGAAAAGAATCCGCAGCCGCGCGTAGCCGTCGCCTTCGTGCTCGACTGGCACATCGAACGAGAAACGTTCGTAGCCGTCATACGGTTGGGATTTACGCACATCGCGCGCCAGTCCCGACGCCCGCGCAATCGGCCCGACCAACCCGAAGACGCGGGCATCTCGGTTTGGGATGAAGCCGACTTCCTCCAACCGATCGAGGAAGCTGCTCGAAAATTGCAGCATCTGCTCCAGCTGGTTTAGCCGCCGCAGCACGTCCTGGCAATTTTTCAAAGCCTGTTGACAAGCTGCGTCGTCCAGATCCTTGGTCAGCCCGCCCGGAGTCGCCAGACCGAACAAATAGCGATGTCCCGTCAGCGCGCCGCTCACGCGCAGCAGCTCTTCTTCGAGCATGGCCGTCTGACTGGCAGCAACGGCGAGCGCCGTGGATTCGCAAATGCCCTCGATCGCTGCGACGTGATGCCGGAAGCGTTCCAGTTCGGCGAGAAACACACGCAAGGCGCGTGCGCGGGCCGGCACCTCCGTGCGGCACGTCGCTTCCACCGCATGACAGAACCCGAGCGCGTGGGCAAAGGCCGTGGTCGCCGAAAATCGTTCCGCCAGCAGCAGGACATCTTCGACCGAACGGCCTTCGGCGATTTTTTCGATGCCACGATATTTGTAGAAGAGCCGCGGAATCGCGTGGATGACGTCTTCGCCAACGGTCTCCAACAGAAAGTGGACCGACTCCGCCAGCCCCGAAAACACCGGGCCGATGGGCATGACGAACGCGCCAGCTTCCTCGACGATGCGGGGCGGTCGCCAGTCCGCCTTGGGGCGGCGCTCCGTCACCGGCGTCTGCGCGCTGAAGGTGTGGCGCATCGGTTCGATGCCTTCCTGCCAGGCATCGTCGTGCAGGATGAAATCGCCCAGACGCGGGTGGCCCTCGAAAATGACGCCGAACAGATCCTCGGCTTCGCGCTCGTGCCAGTCCACCGCGTGGACGAATTTGACGATGCTGGGGAAAGTTCGCTCGGCCAGCGGCGCATTCACCAGCACATGAATCCAGTCGCCCGGATGCTCGCCGTAAAAGGCGTAGCGCAACTGCCATTCCGTCGCATCTTCCTCGACGATCAAGCCCGCGAAGCTGAAACTCCGATCCAGGAAAAGCCAGCCGCAGAGTTGCGCGAGCACGTCCAGACTGGGTTCCATCACGCACGGCGAGCCGTCCGCGCCGGGAATCACGCGCGCTTGGCCCGGCCAGCGTTGTTCGATTTGTTCTTGGAGCTCGACGTAGGTCATGGCGACGGCAGCGGAGCGAGGTTGGCCGCCGCGAGCACCAGCAACTCGTGCAACGGCGCGGGCTGATACACGCCCAGCACCAAAATCGGAATCGCCGCGACAATCAGCGTCAACACGCAAGTGATCGGCAGCGCGGTGTGAGCCGGGCCGGGGTTTTCCGCCGGCGGGGTGCTTGGCCGGCCAAACACCATCCGGTTCACGTGCAGCAAAATGCCGAAGAAGGCCACGGTGATGAAAACGGCCAGTAGTGCCGTAGCAAAGTACTGGCGTTGCTCCAGCCCGGCGCGAAAAATGGAGAACTCGCTCAGGAACACGGCGAACGGCGGCGCGCCGCCAATGGCCAGCGCGCCAAACAACAGCGCCGCGCCCGCGGCGGGCGCGGTCCGAATGAGACCACGGATGGCAGCAATTTCACGCGTGCCGAGCACCAGCAACGCCGCACCGGCAGCAAAGAAGCAAAAGGATTTGGTCACGCCGTGGCTGACCATTTGCAGCGCCGCCCCGTAGTTTCCGCCCGCCGCACCCAGCCCTGCCGCGAAGAAGATGATGCCCATGTGTTCCACCGTAGAGTAGGCGAACAGCCGTTTGTAGTCATGCACTTGCAGCAACAGAAAGGCGGCGACACCCGCGGAGATCAGTCCGATCACCTGCATCCAAACATGCAAACGGTCGATCGGGAGCAGCGGCACGAGCCGCAGGATGCAATAGAGCGCGGCGGTGGTTTTCACGCCGGAAAGCAGCGCGCACACCGGAGAGGGGGCTTGGCTGTGCGCATCCGGCAGCCACGTGTGCAGCGGCACAAAACCGACTTTGGTGCCGAACCCGACGAGAATCAGCAGGAACGCGGTCTTGACAAGCACCGGCGACATGTGCGGCGCGATGGCACGCAACCCGTCCCAACTGTAGTGCCCACCGCCCGCCTGCTCTTGCGCCCAGAACAGAATCAGGAAGCCGAGCAACGCGATGGCCGCGCCCATGAACATCAGCGCGATGTACTTCCACGCCGCCTCGAGCGCCGCGTGGGTGTTGTCGAACGCCACCAGCAGCACCGAAAACACAGCAGTGAACTCGATGCTGATCCAGACAATCGCCGGTTCGGCCAGGACAGGCACAAGCGCCAGCGCGAAAACGAACAGGTTAAAATGCGCACAGTAGGACCGAATCCGTCGCGCCTCGTGCTCGTGCGCCCCAAGGTATCCCCAGGAAAACAGCGCCGCCGACGCGCCGACAAGCGTGACCAGCAGCAACACCACGGCACCCAAACCGTCGAGTTCTACCCAGCCCGCAATGGCAACCACCTTCTGTTCCGCCACCACGCGCAGCGATTCCCCGATGGCGAGCGCGAACGCTGCAATTTCCGCAATGAGCGTGACTGCTGGGGCGAACCGTTTTTCCAGCGGCAGCAACGAAAGCAGCACGGCGGCCAGCGGGATCAAGGGGGCAACGATCAGGCCCACGGTTTCCGTTCCTCCTTGAGCGTGGTCAGCGCGCCCACTTCGGTCGTGCCGATATGCTCGTGCACGGCGCGGGTCAGCACGCCGACAACGAACACCACGATCAACACGTCAAACGCGATCGAGACCTCGGCAATCAGCGGCAGTTCCGGCGCAATGGCAATGCCGGCAAAGAAGGCCGAGTTTTCCATCGCGAGCAATCCGAGGAACAACGGTACGGCTTCGCGACGCACGGCCGCCGTAAACGCGCCGACCAGTAATCCCGCCAGGCCGATGGAGAGATTCAAACCGATGAATTCGCCATCCCCGACGCGTAGCAGCGGCACGGAACCCAGATACGCCAAAACCGTCAACGCCAGTGCGTTCAACAGCGAGGTTGGAATGTTGAGGACCTGGGTGATCTCGCGGCGCGTATACACTTCGCCGCGCAGCGTCCGACGCAACAACCAGGGCAGGATGAGGGGCTTCGTGATGAGGTCCAGGACGCCCACCGCGAACGTATGCCAGGAGTGCTGCAGTCCGCTCAGCAGGAACGCGGACAAGGCGAGCAGAAGTGATTGGAAGACAAACAGGCGCAGGCAGCCTTGCACCTGACGCATCGCCACCATGCCTAACGTGGCGAGCAGGAACAAGCTGCCCGTCAGCGCGTTCAGGTTTTCCAGCCAGGTGGTCGCGGTTGGGTCCGTCATAGTGTGTCTCCGCTAAAACGCGAACAATCGCGTCATCATCGCGACTACCGACGTGATGAATGCCGCACCCAAGAACTCGGCGATTCGAAATAGCCGCAGCTTGGACACCGACGACCCGATGATCACCAACACGACCACCAAGCAAAGGATTTTGAGCAAAACCTTGGGCACCGCGAGCAATACCGCACCGACTGTTTGCGCGTGCGCCAAGCCCCACGGGGCCACCAGCACGTTGAGGAAAATGCACAGCAGCACGAAAAATTTCATGTAGCCGCCCCACTTCATCAGCGCCGCGCCTCGGCCCGAGTATTCCAGCCCTTTGGACTCATCGATCATCGCCAGCTCGAAATGGCCGGCAGGATTGTCTACCGGGATGCGCCCGCCTTCGGCCAGGATCAACATGAGAAACGCCAGCATCAGCAGCACGTGTGACGGCTCAAAGAAATTGGCCACTGGGGTCACCCAGCGCTGCTGTACAATGTAGGGAATCGTCGAGCCCGCCACGAAGGAGACGGTGAAGAACACGATCATGAACACCGGCTCGGCGAGGAACCCGACCATGCGTGTGCGGCTGGCGCCCATGGGGCCGTACGGATTGGCCGTATCCACCGCCGCGAGGGTAGCGAAGAATCCGCCCAACGAGAGGACGAAGCCACCACCCAGCATGTCACCCATGAACGCGAAGAACAACGGATAATCCGTGAGCACCGGAATGAGCAGTGTCACGAAGATCGGAGTCACGAACGCAAGGTAAGGCGTGAACCGGAAAATCCACGAGCAACGGTCGGAGACAACTTCGTCCTTGTGGAACAGCTTCCAGATGTCGCGATACGGCTGGAAAATACTGGGGCCACGTTTGGATTGCACCATCTCCTTAAGGCGGCTCTCGATTCCCGCCATCAGCGGAGCGCAAACCATGACGACGAGCACCTGCAACAGGTTAAAGCCGATGCGCTGGATCACCGCCGCGTCCTCCGGGAGACCGACGGGCGCACGGCCGCGCCGTCACTTTTCCGCGGTCCCTGATCGAAGTTTGTGGACTGCACCCTACCTCCCAAGTCGGTTTCGGTAGGGGTCATCAACCCTGATGGGTATTTATCCGGCGAACCCCATCGCCGTGACACAGAATAATCTACACACGCGTCTGGTGCCGGTCAAGTGCCGTAATCACCTTGCGGTGGCCGATCCGAAAAGGGGCAAACGCATGGGCGAGCACCACTGGCTGAAACCGCACCGTAGCCGGCCGCGGCGATAACCAGCGCGCTGGGAGATCTTTCTTGATGGTCACCGCGTGTTGCCGGGCACTTTTTCGTCCTGCCCAGCCGTCAGCGGGGTAACCACCAGTGACGCTGGCGGCACTGAGGCTCATTCACCTGGTGCGTGCACTGGAAGAACCGATGCACCGGCCTGATCGCGAAGGCATTCGGGCGACGGCTCGATAGTTGCGAGGAGTTGTTCGAGCGTCTGCAGATCGCCGGGATCGACGGGGGTCGTGGGCCTCGCCGTCTCGTCTCGTCGCGCGCGCAAGCGCGCCGCGGCACGAACCGGGTCCGCCTGGGCGGAGAACTGCCGCCCGAGGTCGTCGAGCACGTGCCCCGCCCAGGTGCGAAGCTCCGACGCGAGCTGCGAGAGGGCATCGCGGCCGGACCGCTCGCACCGCCCGCGCAACGCGGCCGCCACCCGCCGCTTCAGAAGGGGGCGGATGACGCGCAGCAAGCGGAGAAGCTCGAATCGTTCCTGGCGGATCTCTTCCGGGGCCAGGAAGCAGGGTCGCCCGATCAAGTCGAGGTGGATCTGGCCCAGGTTGGCGGACGCCGCCCCCAGCTCGCCGATGTGCCCGAGCAGCACGTGCAGGCGATCGCGGGCGTGCACCAGCTCCTCCTCGAGGGCCTCGATATGCCGGGCGGCCACGATGTCAAGCGCAATCGCGACGGTCTCCCCAACCACCCCCGCGTCGCCGTCGGCGACGAGATGTCGGACCACGACCGGAACGGCGGCAGCGAGCGTGTCAGGCAGACTCGCCCGGAGCTGCCTCCAGATCGCGTCGCAGCGCGACCTGGCGTCGCGCAGGCAACGCCCGGCCTCAGCAACTACCTCTTCGAGCTGCTCGTATCGTAGCGCTTCACCGGCCCCGCCTGGATCCTCGGTGTGGACGACCGCCACAACCGCCCGGAGCAGATGACCGAATCGCTGCCGGGATGAGTCGTCCGCAAGCTCGCGGCCGCGCGCACATAGCGGCTCGATCGTCGCCGCAAACCACGCCCTGGCGCGCACGGCCACCGGCCCCATGCTGCTCACCGCCTGCAGCGGCACGTGTCTGCCGAGGAAGCGTTCGAGCTGTTCACGCGCATAGTCCCAGGCACGATCGAGGTCGGCGTCGGAAAGGAGATCGGCCTTGGTGAGCACGACCAGGGACGGGATCTCAGAAGCGTGGAGCAGGTGCAGCACATCGAGATCCTCGCGAGTGGGTGGCGTCGAGGCGTCGATCAGCAGTATCCCTAGGTCACAGCGCGGCAGATAGCGGTACGACTCGCGTGCGCCCGCCGTCGCCAGCGAGCCGAGACCAGGTGTGTCGACGAAGGCGATGCCGTCGGCGAGATGCCGCGACGGCAGGCGCACCAGCACTGAGATCACACCCTTCCGATTGTCCGGATTCTCTGCCTCCGAAACGAACTCGGATAGGCGCGCCAGGGGTATCTCGGTGCGCTGTCCGTCGCCGAGGCAGACCGACGCCATTGCCGCGGCGCCGAAGATGATCCGCGTGGGCACCGTGGTGACCGGGGTGATACCGACCGGCAAGGCGTCGGTGTCGAGGACAGCGTTGAGGAGCGAAGACTTTCCCGCGTTGACGCGGCCGAACATGCAGATCTCGAACGTGCGCCGCTCGAGGCGCTCGATCAGCGCTTCGAGCAGATCTCTGAACGCGACGAGACCCTCCGTGCTGATGATCCGCTGGAGCGCGTGCAGGCCCGGCAGATCGATAGGCGCATCGTGGAGACGTGCGATCCGTTCGGCAAGGTCGGCCGCCGTGCCCCGGGCGAGCAGCGTGCGCAGCTGCTGGATCACTCGGGACAGCTCCGCCCTGAAGTGCTCAACGGCAGCGGCCCCGGCAGCGGTCGACGCCCCGTAGCCGCGCAGCTTCTCGGGGCAGATCTCGGCAAGCGTGATATCCGCGCTCATCAGCCTGACATCGATGGCCCGACTCGTCGGCACGGTGAAGCGTGCGACCGCCAGGCCTAGGGCGTCGGCCATCTCGGCCATGCGCGATCGGATCTCGGCCACGTAGTCGGGGAGGACGTGCAGCTCGCTCGCGCTCAGGTCCGGGACGTACGGTGAAAACGGCGAGCGGGCCGCGGCCCCGGACACCGTCGTTTCGATCGCTACCAGCAGCTCGTCGAGGCACGTGAGAGTGCTGGCCAGGATGCGGCGATGGTTGTCGTTCAACTCAGTGCGGAGATCCGCCATCAGCGCGGTGCCTTTCCGGGAGGCGCCACGAGTTCCCCAGGTGCTTGAACTCCATGCGCCCTGTTGTGAACGAACCCTACCTCCGTAATGCTCGTCTATTATTAGCCATGCTCGCTCTCCTTGGCGCGGGCCGCACGCACCTCGGCCTGGAGGGTCCGCGCCTCCGCGGCCAGACCGGTGTAACGGAACTCCCAGTTGCGGTTTTCCTCGCTCAACACGGAGACCCGGTAGTGCAGCGCCGCCGCCTGCGACTCTGCATCCCCGAGGCGCCGGGTGAGGTCCTCTGCTTCCCGCCGCAGCTTCGCGAGCGCAAAGCTGTTTGTCGGCTCGGTGGCCGGGGCCTTATCCTCTACGACCGGGACCACTTTCTCCGCGCTTCCCGTCCAAGGTGCGGCCTCTTGCTCACCGCCGAGGTAGCGCAGCGCCGCTTCGACTGAGGCCGGAGTGTCGCCCAGGACTTCGTGATGCAATAACTGATCGCTCAGTCCCGCCAGCTTAGCTTGCTGCAATTCCGCGAACTCCCGCGCCGTTTCGCTCCCGGTCGCCAGCAGCCGCATCTCATGCGTCAGACAGATCGGCGCCGCTGTGCGAAAGGCCCGGACAAACTGGATTTCGCGGAGCCCTCCCAGAAAGACTCGCAGGACCGCCGGCTCCCGCTGTCCCACCAGCCCACAGAGCGCACAACGGTAGGACGTCCACCGCGAGCGCCACGTGCTCGCCCAACGGCGTTGCGGCGGTGCTGCCGTCGGTCGCATCGCCCGCAGACCGGCTAACAATTGCCGAAGCGAAGATTCGCGCGTGCGGAGATGATTCGTCACCAACCGGGCGTGGGCGCCGCAGGCGCCAACGCCGAGCCGTCTCGTGCCTCGTGCCGTGGCCGTGTCGGCGGCGATCCGATCGCAGACGACGGAGTGTAGTACGCCGCACACCGCGCAACCCGCCTGGCTGAAGGCGTCGAGCAACAGGAAGTAGATTTTCTCGTCCGAACTCATCGCATCAAAAAAACGCCGCCTCACGCGTCGTCGAGGTGATACGCGCTGTTGAGCAGGTGAACCCGCCATCCGGCTGCAGTTCGCTCCAACTCGTTGAGCGTCGCGGTGTGCTGCGCGATTCCACGATAGCTCCGCAGGTCAATGTCCAGCACGCCACAGAGGAGCAACTGCAAGACGGCATCGTGCGCGACGATCGCGATGCACCCTTGTCCCGCCTCTCCGAGCGCCGTCAGCGCGGCGAGCGCACGGCGCTGCACCTCGGCGGGATCTTCTGCGCTGGGCAGCGGCCGTTCGGGATGCTGTCGCCAGCGCCGAAACTCGACCTGTTCCTCCGGCGACAGTTCGTCCCACGTTCGTCCCGCCCAGCTGCCGTAGTTTACGTCGTTGAAGCGGGCATCGATCTGGACGCCGAGACCGGTGACACGGGCCACCTCCTCAGCCGTGGATCGCGCCCGCAGCAGCGTGCTGGCCCAGAGCGCGGTGAGCTGATACTCAGCGGCAATGCGCGCCGCGAGCAGCCGCGCCTCACGCTGGCCATGTTCCGACAGCGGCACGTCGATCAGTCCCCGCAACGCGCCACTGCGATTCAGCGCGGTTTCCCCATGTCGTAAGAGCAGCACTCTCTTAGTCATTCCTAAGGCTCTCCTTCCTTTTTGTTGCTGCGCAACCGGCGCAGGATCTCCAAGGCTCCCTCGCACAGGCGCTCAATCAAGGGGTCAAGACTCTCAGGCAGCCGCGGGTCGGTCTCGCCGTAGCTGCGCATCGCCGTTGTGTTTGCATCCCGCAGGTCGGCCCACGTGATCGACAGGCTGGCCACCATTGCGCGCCGCAGCGAACGCCATTCGGAACTCAACCTGAAATGTTGCGCGACATCAGCGATGACTTCTAGCAGTTCGGTCGTCTTCTCAGCCACGAACGCCCGCTCCGCATCGCTGAGATCATCTTCCAGCTCGATCAGCGTCGATTTCGGAGCGCCCGTATTGAGTTGCTGTTGCAAGTCCATCAGGCGCTTCTCGACCACCCGCATCACCGTACTCAGATGGCGCAACTGCGCTTCGTTCAACATCGCTCTCGGTTTCTTTGCGTCATCGCGGCCGCCGCACCTTCCACTCTACTCTCCACGCTGCACGCTCAAACAGCTCGCACGCCTCTCGCGCCGCATCGCTGATCGCGCTAAGAGCCTGGGGCAACGGCACGAGGAAAGCGACGATGTCAGACGTGGCCCTGCAGGCGCTGCTGCTGGATGCGATGGCCCACCACCGCTGTCCGGTGTGCAACGTGCTCGACTCGATGGTCTTCAACGAGCTGTGCCGCCTCCAACGGGAAGCGGTGGTTGATCCCGACACCCACGCCGATGTCGTCGCGCGCGGCGGATACTGCGCCGACCACTTTTGGTACCTCGATGAGCTGGCCAGCCCGGTGACCAATGCCGAGCTGATGGCGCCTTTGATTGATCGCGTTGCTGACCGCCTCGCGCGGATCGCGGCTGACATCTGGGACAACCCGAGCCTGCTCCGCCAAGGAGCGACCGAACTTGCAACCCGCTTCGGCGTGCCTACTTCGTGTCGCGTCTGCGACTGGGTAGCGATGTGGGAGAGGGCAGCGATCGAGACCGTGCTGGCGGTCATCGCCGATCCTCAACAAGCCGAACGCTACGCCCGCAGCAGCGGTCTGTGCCTGCCGCACCTCGCACAAGGGCTGAGTATGTGCACTGACCGTGACATCGCCGGCTGTCTGCTGCGCGCGGCGGCGGATCAATCGCGGCAGCTGGCTGCCGAATTGCGCGAGTACACGCGCAAATGGAAAACCAAGGACCACCGCTGGGGTGCCGAGGACGTGGCGCCGCATTCTGCGGTTGAGAAGCTTGTGGGCGGCAAGAAGCAGAGGAAGCTGAACACCTAACGGCCATCACCTTCCTCCGTCAGCGCTACCCGAAGCCGGCGCAGTTCAGCCGTAACCGCGTCGTTCACAGCGACAACGGGCGTGCGCTCCGGCGCCTTGTCGACGGCGCATTCAGCCAGCGCCTCGAGCTGCTTGTGGAATCGTTCTTCCGCCTCTTGCAGGCCCGCCGCCACGCTTGCCGCGACAGCAGCGCGGCGGGCTTCCAGCATCGCCGGGAGCGTGTTACGCAGCCACTGCTGTGCACGCTGGCGCGCCTGCCACCACCCGAGTCTACCGGGGAAAAACAGTGGACGGGTCAAGCAGGTTGGGGGCAGCGCCACGAGAGGCGCGCGGAAGTCTATCGCCGGTGGCGCGGGCGGTTCGATCGGCCCGACGATCGGCGCCAGCAGCTCGATGGCGCGAAAGCGCCAGGCTGTGGTTGATTCCGCCGCGGCGGCGGCGAGCGTGGCGCGCTCGGCATCGCTCCATTGATTGACGCTGCCGTCCATAGTGTGGCGAACGCGTCCTCGAGCTGAGCGGCCCGGTATCGGGCCGACCGCCAACGCTCCGGTCGCAAACCGTTCAGCGCGCCGTCGAGGCGGTGCCAAATGTCCGAGTCCGATCCGAGGCACGCCAATCGAACCGCGATGTCCTCGACCGCCGCGGCCACCCGATCTTTGCCATCGAGCATGTCGCGGAAGAGTACGACATTCAGCCGTTGCCGCACCTGTGTCCGACGCTCGCCTTGCCACTCACACACCAGCGGCCCGCTGCGGCGCTCCAACTCCAGCCGCGCCAGTGCTTGGTCGACGAGCTGCAACAGCCGCCGTCGTGTCCCGCGCGTAACCGCGGCGGGACCCTCCCGTGCGCCGAATGCCATCAGTGCCTGTTCGAGTGCTGGCAATCCGGACGCCTTCAACGCGTCGCGATCGCTACGACGCTGGGCGTGCCGAGCGTCTGCAGAAGAGACTGCAAATAGCGGCGTGCCCTCGCTGCCGGCGTCACGAAGTTGTTCGCGCACAAATCCCAGCACCGCGGCTCGCTCGGAAGGTGAAACCAGATCGATCTTGTTCTCGACTAGGAATGTCGATGCGCCGCTGGCCATCACCTCGCGCACGAACTCCAGCTCGCGGCGGCTTGCCGGTTGTTCTGCGCTCAGCACGATGAGTGCGGCGTCAGCCTGGCCAAGCAGCGCGCGGGCGGTTCCACTGACGTCGGCGAAGGCGGAACCGATGCCCGGCGTGTCGATGAGACACAGCGGTGCCATCAGTAGCGGTGAGGGCGTGGTAACGGTCACGGCGGATACCCGCTGTCGGTTGCCCGGGTTGCCGCGTTCCGTGGCGTAGTCAGCGATGGCTGCAGGAGTGATCGCTTCCCTGCGGCCGTCGACAAATTCGACGACCGCGCTCACGGATTCACCAAACTCGGCCCGCGTGCCGACGGCGGTCAGCGGCAAGGCCCCTACCGGGAACAGGTCCGCTCCCAGCAGCGCGTTGATCAAGGTTGACTTGCCACGTTTGAACTCGCCGACCACGGCCAGCGTGCACACGCCGGCGTGCAGACGCGCGGCCTCGGCGTCGGCGCCATTCGCCAGCTCGTGAAGTCCGGTGCCATCGAGCAACGCACCCAGCCGGCGCGCAATCGCTGCGTAATCTAAACCAGTCGGGGCAAGAGACGCCTGCGCAGCGGTGTTCATGCGCTTCTCCGCCTGATGCGTCGGTGCTCCCCGAGGCCGATGGCGCGAATGCGCTCATCCAGTTGCACCAGCTTCCACTGCACCGTGCCGCTCTTCTGATACTCGGGGCGTGCGGCGGCGTGCAGGAGACGCTGCAACTGCGCGGGATTGCCCGTTGCGAGCGCGACCGCTTCGTGCACGTCGGCCTCACGCAAGTGCACGCCCAATCTCCCGGCCATGTCACGCGCCATACGCAGCAATGCCGCCTCCGGCAGCGGCAGCAGCTCCAGGCAATCGAACGCAGAGAGCAACCAGCGCACGCGACCGACGGCCTCGGCGTGCCGCGCGACAAGCACCAGCGGTGTTGTTTCGAGCCACACTTCGATCAACGAGGCGACTTTGGGATCGGGATCATCGAGGTGGTCGAGCAGCAGGCAGGTGCGGTCGCCACCCAGGTTCTGGTGCATCATGCGCTTGAGATCCGCCAAGCGTTCGCCCGCAACGAAGCGGCGCAGCCCGCCGAGCGACGCCACGGTCTTGCGGCGTTCGACGTACCGGCTTTCCAAGCGGCCACGATGGAGAAACAAGTTGACGAGCACGTGCGTGGCGATGTTGCGCCGCGTACTGCTTTCGGCGCAGTAGAAGAGCGGGAAGCCTTCCCGCTCGGCATTCCACTCGCTGTAGGTGGTTTGCAGCAGCGCGCTCTTCCCGACTCCGGAGGGGCCACTGACGAAGAGCGCGCGGCGTGCACGCAAGTGCCCCTGCACGGCCGCTAGTTCGCGCTCGCGGTCGATCACCCGCGGCGGCGCGCCCCGCAGTTGTTGCAGGTGCGCGCCGATGCGTAAAGGTGATACCGGCATGGCTCAGTCCAACGTCGCGCCCGACGCACCGTCGGCGCCACCCGGCACAGGCGCACCACGACACTTTCGGCCGCGTGATTGCTGCGTCTCGTGGTTGGTTGCTTGCACCCCTACCTCCCTCGTGTGGTAGGGGTTATCAACCCTGAGGTGGGTGGTTTATCCGGCGAACCCCATCGCCGCTTAACGCTACGCCCAGAAGTTAGCTTACGCGCTCTCAGTCAGTCAACCCGCCCGTTGCGGCGGCAGTGCGACAGTGTTGCTAAGCCACGAGGCGCATCGGCGCCAGTTCTGCTTCATATCGCCCTCAGCGAACGTGCGTGCGTCGGTGGATCGCTTGGAGATAGGGCAACGCGGCGCGGTCCTGCGGCCGGCCGATGGCGCTCTTGACCTCGATCAAATCGTCAAGCCCAATCACGCGAACGCGCAACTCCTCCTCCGTCAGTAAGCAGGACCGGCCGACGAGATCGCCATAGCCTCGTCCATCGTGCAAGCGCCAGAGGATATCGAGCGGGCCGGCCACGGTGCGAGTACGCAACTGACCACCCGGGTTCGCGGCCTTGGCGGTCTGCTGCAACAGCTCGGCGGTCACCGCAAGCCGCCGCCCTGTTGATCGCGGCTCGCGAACGACAGCGTGCAAAGTCGTGAGCACATCGGCGAGACGCGCGATGTTCTCCCCGCCGGCGAGCGGCATGATGTCGAGATCGCCGGTGATTGTGGGGGCTCCGTAGAGAACGGCCGCGAACCCGCCGACCACCAGATACTCGACGTCACGCAGCTGGCTCAGGATCGTCAGTGGATCGAAGGCGGCGAAGTCTCTCGACGGCATTGGCAAAATTGGCGGCGCTCTGTATCCGTTCCTTCAAGCCCAACTCGAGGAAGCAGTCGAGCAGACTTTCATCGATCGCATCGTGCTGATCGTGGCACTCGGTGACCATACCACCAGTGTGGCACATGACGAATGAGAAGGCGAACACGCCGCGGCTACTTTTCTCTAGGATCATCGTGTCTGTTCTACTATCTCGGAAGATCGTCGCCTGGTAGCAAGAATTTCGGATTGCGGGTTCCGCAATCCGCATTCCACTCGCTGTAAGTGGCTTGTAGCAGCGCGCTCTTACCGACGCCGGAGGGGCCGCTGACGAAGAGCGGACGGCGCGCGCGGAGGCGCCCCTGCACGGCCGCCAGTTCGCGCTCGCGGCCGATCAAAGTCGGGGGCTCGCGCCGCAACCGCTGGAGGCAAGCGGCGATTTGTAACGGCGAGTGCGACATGGGGAGTGTCTCACGGCGCCACGATTCACCGCACCCGCAGGATCAAAACGGCGCCGGCCAGACTCAGCAAGGCAGCGTAGACGAGACCGGCGGTGACGGAGACCTGCGCCCACAGGACCCCCACGATGACGCTCGAAAACAGATCCCCGACCCCGTTCACGGTGCCGAGCACGCCGTAGCCGAGGCCGCGTGTTTCTGCAGGGAGCAGTTCGGCGGCGATCGCGCCTTCTAGCGCGTCCTCGACGGCGATGAAAACTCCGGCCGCCGCAAACAAGAGTGTCAGATACGGGAGATCGGAGGCCGGACGTATGAAGCCGATGAACGTGAGCGTGGCCAGAGCATAGCCCCCAGCGAGCAGCCCCCGCCTTCCGATACGATCACCGAGTGCGCCGATGGGGAACGAGGCGCCTGCATAGAACACGTTCCGGACCGCGTAGAGCAGCGCGGCGAGCTGCGCCGCGTGCGCAATACCGTGGGTCGGAGACAACACGTCAGTGGCGCGCAAGATCAGCAGCGTCGGCGCGAAGTCCGCCAGGCCGAAGACGAACACACCAACAAGGAAGCGGCGGTACGGCGGCGGCAAGCTGCGCACGCTGTGCCAGAACGTGAGGGCGTGGTTCGGCGTGCGGCGGCGCTCGCGGACCATCAACGCAAAGGCGAGCGCCGCGCCCAAGCCGGGAATCAACGTCAGCAAGAAGACGATGCGAAACGGCGTCGAGGCATCCGAGAAGCGTGCGTGCAGGAGCCCGATCACCGCCACACCTAGCAACGGCCCAATGATTGCCCCGAGGGTGTCACCCGCGCGATGGAATCCGAACGCCTTCCCGACGTGAGCAGGGTCCACCGACTCGGCCAGCATGGCGTCACGCAGCGAGCGGCGGATGCCGCGGCCGAACCAGCCGATCACGCGCGCGGCGAGCACGAGCGGCCAGCCGGCGGCGAATGCAAAAATGCCCGTGGAGGCGCCGGTGAGTGCGTATCCGCAAACGGTGATCGTCTTGCGGTGGCCGATACGATCACTCCACCAGCCGGAGCCCAGCTTCGCAAAGCTGGATACGGCATCGGCGACGCCCTCGATTGCTCCAAGAGCGCCCGCAGCCGCACCGATCGTGGCCAGGAACGCCGGCAGGACCGCAGTGGCCATCTCATGACCGGCGTCGCTGAGCAGGCTGGTGAGTCCCATGCCGACGACGTTGCGGTTCAGCCAGGCGGGCCGGCCGCCACCCGTGGCTCGCGCGACCGCCCGTACCCGCGGGTCGGGATCACGAACAGCGGCTGCGAGAAGAGTTGTACGGTCTGGGTCTTCCATTTTCGTCACCTCGGTCACAGCTTGGTAGCGGACCGCCGCGTCTCCGTCCCGCAGAAGCGCCGGATACGCGTCGATGAACTGGAGAGGGTCAACTGCGCTCAGAAGCGCGACAGCGCACCGACGCGAGGACAAACTGAGACGACGCGCTTGCCCGGACGGCAGCAGCACCGTCTGGCCAAGAGCGGCTTGCCGTACTGTAGCGGAGACCAAAGCTCCAAGCTGCCTCAGGGCGGCTTCGCATTCGTCCTGCGTCACCGGGTCGGGACTATCCAGTCCCGCAAGCAATGGGCCGGCAACGGCTTCGGCACGCGAGGTGCGCGCGAGGGCAAGCGCCGCCGCAATGCTGACCGATGGCGCGCGATCGGCGAGCGTAGACCGGAGTTGCGGCAACGCCACGCGGGCATTCAACTCGCCCAGCAGTTGTGCTGCCAACGCACGCCGGATCAGGCTGCTAGGTGTTTCGGCGTCGAGGACCTAG